>NZ_GG688323.1:20462-90755 GCF_000156195.1 Bacteroides finegoldii DSM 17565
GATGCACGGCTGACAGCACCGGAGGACGGGCAAATAGCAAGCATCTTCCCAAAACGTGGAGAGTTGGTTGCACCGGGTACTCCTATTATGAATTTGGTAGTAATGGATGATGTACATGTTGTTCTCAATGTGCGTGAAGATCTGATGCCGCAGTTTAAGAATGGGGGAAACTTTCATCGCAGATATACCTGCTATACGGTAAAAAGATGTTGAATTTAAGATATACTATATTAGTCCGCTAGGTAGCTTCGCCACGTGGAAATCAACCAAGCAAACCGGAAGTTATGATTTGCGCACATTTGAGATTCATGCTCGTCCGATGCAAAAGGTAGATGATCTGCGTCCCGGTATGTCTGTGTTGCTAACGCTAAATTAATCGGCAAATAAAATTAATCATAGAATGGATTTATCACAAACATATTCACCTTTTCGCTCCGTACTGCTCAGAGAGTGGCGGCGAATGACGTCACGACGCCTTTATTTCGGTGTCTGTATTGTCCTGCCGTTGTTTACTCTCTTTTTTATGGCTACCATTTTCGGTAACGGGCAGATGGAGAATATCCCGATAGGCATTATCGACCAAGACAATACTGCTACTTCACGGGCTATTACACGGAATATCTCTGCAGTGCCCACTTTTAAGGTAGTAAAACATTATATAAATGAGGCTGCAGCCCGCGAGGCCGTACAGAAAAAAGAAATCTACGGGTATCTTTCCATACCTCCGAGATTTGAACAGAATGCTATCACCGGAAAGAATGCAACTCTTTCCTATTATTATCATTATGCCTTGTTGTCAGTAGGTGGTGAGCTCATGGCTGCCTTTGAAACGTCATTGGCTCCCGTATCCTTATCTCCCATTATAATGGAAGCGGTATCTCTTGGGGCAGACCAACAGCAAATTACTACATTCCTGTTACCGGTACAAGCCAACAACCACCCGATATATAATCCGAGCCTGGATTATTCCGTTTATCTGAGCCAGCCGTTTTTTTTCGTATTATTTCAGGTATTGATTCTCCTGACTACCGTATATACAGTCGGAATTGAAATCAAGTTCCGCACAGCTACAGATTGGCTGGCTACTGCTAAAGGCAATATGATAACTGCCGTTTTGGGTAAACTACTCCCCTATACCTTTATATATATTCTGATAGGATGGCTGGGTAATTATGTCATGTTCGGTATCCTGCATATTCCTTTTCAAGGAAGCTGGTGGCTGATAAACATGATAACCGTACTCTTTGTTATTGCTACACAGGCTCTCGGATTATTCATATTTTCCCTGTTCCCGGCAGTCTCTCTGGTAATAAGTGTTGTTTCTATGGTAGGTTCATTGGGGGCTACTTTATCTGGAGTAACTTTTCCGGTTTCTAATATGTATCCGTTAGTAAGAGATGCCTCTTATCTGTTCCCTGTCCGTCATTTTACAGAGATGATACAAACCATGCTTTACGGAGGTGGTGGATTCATCTATCTTTGGCCGTCAATGGTGATACTCTGCATCTTCCCCTTGCTGGCTTTGTCATTACTACCCCATTTAAAACGAGCTATAGAAAGTCATAAATATGAAAACATTAAGTAAATTACAACAGCTATCATTTGTTATCCGTCGGGAGTTTCTTGCCATAAGTACTAGTTATGCTGTTTTACTGGTGTTGATGGGAGGAATTTTCATGTATGGATTGCTTTATAATTATATGTACGCTCCTAATATTGTAACGGATGTTCCTGTTGCCGTTGTTGATAATTCCCACAGCGAATTGAGTCGTAATTTTATTCGATGGCTGGATGCGACCCCTCAAGCGGAAATTTATGATCAGGCAATTGACTATCATGAAGCCAAAGAGTGGATGAAAGAAGGAAAAGTGCAAGGAATACTTTACTTGCCGCATGATTTTGAGGAGCGGGTATTTCGCGGAGATGAAGCTGTATTTTCTTTATATGCAACGACCGATGCCTTCCTCTATTTTGAAGCATTACAAGGCGCTTCTTCACGTGTCATGTTAGCTATCAATGATAAATATCGGTCGGATGGTGCTGTTTTTTTACCCCCTCAAGGATTATTGGCAGTAGCTATGGCAAAACCGATAAATGTAGTGGGAACTGTACTCTATAATTATACGGAAGGATATGGCTCTTATCTGATTCCGGCAGTCATGATGATCATTATTTTCCAGACTTTGCTAATGGTGATAGGTATGTTGACCGGTGACGAACATGCCAACAGAGGAATTCGTGCTTATACACCTTTTGGGTATGGCTGGGGAGTTGCCATTCGTTTGGTGACGGGAAAAACTTTTGTATATTGTGCCTTATATGCAGTCTTTTCTTTTTTCTTATTAGGACTCCTTCCCTATTTCTTTAGTATTCCTAATATTGGAAATGGATTTTACATTATATTATTGTTAATACCTTATCTGATGGCCACTTCTTTTTTAGGATTGGCTGCTTCGCGATATTTTACAGATTCGGAAGCTCCATTACTCATGATTGCTTTTTTTTCGGTTGGATTAATATTTCTTTCCGGAGTTTCTTATCCTATGGAATTAATGCCGTGGTATTGGAAAATAGTACACTATATTCTTCCGGCTGCACCGGGTACACTTGCCTTTGTAAAGCTAAACTCTATGGGTGCCGATATGGCAGACATAAAACCGGAATATATAACTTTGTGGATTCAGACGATTGTTTATTTCATTATTAGCATATGGGTCTATAAAAGCAACTTAGCAAGTCAAAAAAACAACTTTAGTAACAAAAAACTTTCTAAATGAAAGTTTTTAATAGAATATTCTATATTTCTTTGTTTTTCTCATTGCTTTTGTATAAGTTTGTTAACTTTTATTTCCCAATGCTTATTAGAAGTCGTTAAAAACAAATGCCTATATGAAATACATCATCTATATTCTCCTCTTTTTTCCTATTTGGGTCACTGCACAAACATACAAATATATAGGGATAGAAGAAGGTTTGAGCAATCGAAGGATATTCAGTATACAAAAAGACGCTGAAGGATATATGTGGTTTCTTACCAATGAAGGCATGGATCGCTACAATGGCAAGGATATCAAACATTATAGACTGAATAAAGATGATAATTCTCTGGAATCTCCTATTCATTTAGGATGGATATATACCAATCCCCATATAGGAACATGGGTGATTGGCAAACAAGGACGTGTCTTCCAATATGAAAGGAAATATGATGATTTCAAGCTGGTATATAAGTTGCCGAATAGTCTGGAAACCATTAGTTACGGCTATATGGACCGGAATAATAATATTTGGTTATGCCGTAAACACTCCATATTATTGTATAACACAGAAAATGCTCAGATACTTCAATTTACCAATATTCTACACAGCAACATCACTGCAATCGAACAAGTGGACGACCATCATTTTTTTATATCAACGGAGACTGGTGTTCGATATCTTAAATTGGAAAATGGTATTTTGAAAATTATTCCTGCCGAAACATTGGATTATTTCCATGTGCAGGTAAACGAATTATATTACCATCAAGCATCAAAACGACTGCTTATCGGTTCGTTTGAGAGAGGTCTATTTGTATATGATATGAATAACCGGGAAATAATAAAGCCCGAAGTTGATTTAAGTGATGTAAGTATTACCTGCATGGCACCATTGGATGAATCACAGTTATTGATATCAACTGAAGGCATGGGAGTCTATAAGATTAATATAAATACCTGCCAGATGGAGCAATACATTGTAGCCAACTATCAAAGCTATAATGAAATGAATGGTAATAATATTAATAATGTTTTTGTCGATGAAGAAAAGAGAATCTGGCTTTCCAACTACCCTACCGGAATCACTGTTATAGATTATCGGTATGAAAATTATCATTGGATGAAACATTCAATGGGTAATAAACAATCATTAATCAATGATCAGGTGCATGCGGTAATTGAGGATAGCGATGGAGACTTATGGTTTGGAACCAGCAATGGAATTAGTTTATACCACTCCTCCACAGGACAATGGCATTCATTCCTAAGTTCTTTTGACCGTCAATTAAAAGATAAAAATCATATCTTTATTACTTTGTGTGAAGTTTCTCCCGGCATAATCTGGGCAGGAGGCTATACTTCGGGAATTTATAAAATAAACAAGCATAAATTGTCCGTTGAATATTTCTCTCCATACCTGCTTACTTCCGTTAATATGCGCCCCGATAAATATATCCGTGATATGATAAAAGACTCGAAAGGAAATATATGGTCCGGGGGATATTATAATCTAAAGTGCTTTGATTTAGAAACGAATGAGGTACGCCTATATCCGGGAGTGTCATCTGTCACTTCAATTGTTGAACATGACAAAGATCATATGTGGATTGGAACAGCCTCCGGATTATACTTATTGGATAGAAATTCCGGTAAATATCAATATGCTGGATCAGAGTTGGAAGGTGTATATATCAATTCACTTTACCAGGCAAATGATGGATTGCTATATATTGGCACGAATGGAGCAGGAGTATTTGTATACAATATACAGAAACAGTCTTTTGAGCACTATTATACAGACAATTCCGCATTAGTTTCCAATCGGATTTTTACAATTTTACCTGAAGTGGACGGTCGTATTATGATGAGTACGGAAAATGGTATTACTTGTTTTTTTGTAAAAGAGAAACATTTTCATAATTGGACTAGAGGAGAAGGATTGTTACCTGCCTATTTTAATGCTTCTTCGGGTACATTACGTATGAATAAAAGTTTTGTATTTGGTAGTACGGACGGGGCTATTGAAGTTCCGGAGAATGTAAAGTTCCCTTCTTATAAATTTTCCAGAATGATATTCAGTGATTTTCATGTATCTTATCAGCCTGTTTATCCGGACGGCAAAGACTCTCCTTTAAAAGAATGTATAGACGAAACAGATGTATTGAAACTGAAACATGACCAAAATACCTTTTCTCTAAAAGTCTCCACTATCAATTATGATTCTCCGGGTAATACATTTTATTCCTGGAAGTTGGAAGGGTTCTATGAAAAATGGACACAGCCGGGAACAAATAGTCTGATACGTTTCACCAATCTGCCTCCGGGAAAATATACTTTACACGTACGCGCTATATCCAGAGAAGAGCATGATGTTATTTTTGAAGAACGTACAATGAAAGTCATTATCGCACACCCTTTTTGGTTGAGTTGGTGGGCTATCCTATGTTATGTACCATTGGTTATTTGGGGATTCTCTTTTATTTTACGTGTGATAAATCTCAGGAAACAAAAGAACATATCAGATGAGAAAACCCAATTTTTTATTAATACAGCTCACGATATACGGACTCCACTTACTATGATAAAAGCGCCTTTGGAAGAACTTCTAGACGAAGAACCGCTTACTGACACCGGAATAACCCGTACAAAGGCTGCATTAAGGAATGTAGACTCCCTTTTGCGATTGGCGACTAATCTTATCAACTTTGAACGTGCTGACGTATATTCTTCCGAGTTGAGCATCTCAGAATATGAATTGAACACATATTTGAAGGATGTATGTAATAGTTTCTCTTCGTATGCTACTATCAAACATATAGATTTTACTTATGAGAGTAATTTCAACTACTTGAATGTATGGTTTGATAAAGAGAAAATGGATTCTATACTGAAAAATATTATATCGAATTCATTGAAATATACAGCAGAAAATGGCAAGGTCAGTGTCTCTGTCTCTGATATGAATGATTTTTGGAAGGTGGTTATTAGTGATACAGGTATCGGTATTCCTGCCTCTGAAGAACGGAAGTTGTTCAAACTTCATTTCCGTGCCAGTAATGCCATCAATTCTAAAGTCACGGGCAGTGGCATAGGACTAATGTTGGTTGGAAAGTTGGTTCGTCTGCACAAGGGTAAGATTCAGATTAAAAGTGTGGAACATCAAGGGACGACTGTTCAAATTATATTTCCCAAAAACAATAAGAGTACTCAGGAGGCAACTTCGGCTTCCTCCCCTAAGATTCAGCTACAAACACCGGAACTAACAGTTCCGAATGTTTTTTCAAATGTAGCAAATACAGAAGTTGTCACAGCCAAGAAAGAAATGCAACGTATCCTTATTGTAGAAGATAATGATGAATTACGTTCTTACTTGGTTAGTCTGCTTTCTCCCCAATATTATGTGCAAGCCTGTTGTAATGGCAGGGAGGCTTTAGTGATAGTAAAAGAATTCTGGCCGGAACTTATTCTTTCCGATGTTATGATGCCTGAAATGCAAGGAGATGAACTCTGTGCTGCTATTAAGAAGGATGTTGAAACTTCACACATTCCGGTATTATTACTTACAGCTTTGGGGGATGAGAAAAATATTCTTGATGGACTCACAATCGGTGCAGATGAATATATCGTCAAACCCTTCAGTGTGAAGTTATTGAAGGCGAATATTGCCAACCTTTTGTCCAACCGTGCTTTATTGCGTCAGCGGTATGCTAATCTTGAAATAGACTCCGAGCCTGTACCATCAGCAAATGGAATGAATAGTCTCGACTGGAAATTCATATCGGAGGTCAAGAAAAATATTGAAAAGAATATCGATAATACTGATTTTTGCGTTGACAAGCTTTGTGAATTACAGGGCGTGAGCCGTACTAGTTTATATAGTAAATTGAAAGCGTTGACCGGACAATCTCCGACAGCATTAATTCGGGTGACTCGTTTAAAATATGCAGCACGATTATTAAAAGAAGGTGAACATAATATCGGAGAAATAGCAGATATGAGTGGTTTCTCGGAAACAAAGTATTTTCGGGAAGTATTTAAAAAATATTATCGAATGAGTCCTAGCACGTACGCTAAAGAAGGGAAAAGCCTCTCCTCTGTTGTTGTAGTAGAAGATGAACCCGAAGAGGAAGAGGCGACCGATTGATTTATTTGCGAATCAGATACTTGATGAATGTATAGCCTCCTAATACTTGCAGGCACATCCCGGGAATTCCGATACGGAAATCTTGAATAGCACTGTAAAAATTACCATTATATATCCATTCTCCTAAAGTACCTACGGCCTGATAAATAAGTACTACACCAATCAATACCGGGATAGAAATACGTCCGAAACGTTGTGCAGCCCAACCGGCAGTTATGGCAAGTAGTATGGATTTCAGTAAAATTGCGGGTAATACTGCAGGGGCGGGCATATCGAAAAATAAGGAATTGATAATAGGTGAAAGAATAGCTGTCAATAAGCCGACTTTCCATCCGTACTTATAAGCTCCAATCAGTGTGAAGAAATAGATTGGTAGCCAGATTATTCCTCCTTGAGGCATGAGATGGAATAATTGTGGGAAAAGAATATTACCAACGATGAATAACAAGGCTGCCCAATAGGTTTTCACATCGTTGTAATTTAGTGAATAGAACTTTACAGTAGTTGTTTCCATGTTTATTGTTTTTTAAGTTCAAATTACTCTTCTATTTTTACTTCTGATTCTTTCGAGGAAATCACCAATTAGCGGTAATATCTCCTCTGCTGATTCCACTTCGCTGCACATTGTTTCTACAGGACATCCTCCTGTATGGTTACGGTTCCGGATAAAAGGTACTTTCTCTGTAAAACTAACTTTTATATCTGATTTCTGAAGCAACTCCAGAGCTTTGGTACTGATAATATCAGTATATAACTCTTTGATACCTCCCAGAATCATCAGGGCGGCAGCTCCCTTCCCAACCACCTTATCAGCAATCGAAGCTCCTTTAAGAAACTCCGGTTCCTGGGTCAGTAAATCATAGATATCAGTCACACCGCGTTGAGTGAAAGTGCGGATTTCTCCTTTGTTGGCAATAGTACAGGAATATCCTCCCGTATGTAGTAAATTGATTAATCCTTCCATCTTTTCTTTTATAAAGTACCTTGTTTTAATTGTTCTACGAACTGATCTATCCGATGCAGCTCTTTCGGAATATCAATGTTCTGCGGACAGTGTGCCACACACTGGTTACAACCGATACAATGGCTTGCCTGACGAAGTTTGGGCACGCTACGGTCATATCTGACTAGAAAAGCACGCCGGGCTTTTGCATAATTCTCATCCTGCCCGTTCCTGGGGACATTCCCTTCATTGACGCAACGGTTGTAATGTAACAACACAGCGGGTATATCCAACCCATACGGACATGGCATACAATATTTGCAGTCGTTGCAAGGGATCGTTGGATATTTCAACATTAATTGTGCCGTTTCTTCGAGAAACTCTTTTTCTTCATCTGTCAATGGTTCCAAAGGAGAATAAGTACGGAGATTATCTTGCAGATGCTCCATATAAGTCATGCCGCTTAACACAGTCAGAATGTCCGGGAATGAACCGGCAAAACGGAAAGCCCAGGAAGCGACACTGCTTTCCGGACGGCGTTGTTTGAGCCGTGCCACCAGGTTGTCATTCAATTTAGACAAACGACCTCCTAAAAGCGGTTCCATGATGATAGATGGAATTCCTCGTTTATGCAGTTCTCCATACAGATATTCAGCATCCGTATTCCGGGTATTGGTTTCTTTGGCATGTTTCCAGTCTACATAGTTCAATTGTATCTGTACGAAGTCCCACTTGAATTCATCGTGCCGTGAAAGCAGATAATCATACACTTCGATATCTCCGTGATAGGAGAATCCCAAATTGCGGATACGTCCTGCCTCCCGTTCTTTCACCAGAAAGTCAAGCATTCCGTTATCCAGGTAGCGTCCTTTAAGGGCTTCCATTCCTCCCATGCCAATGCCATGAAGCAGCATATAATCAATGTAATCTACCTGCAGGTCTGCAAACGATTTATGATACATCTTGAGCGATGCTTCACGAGACCATGTATCGGGAGAGAAATTGGATAACTTGGTGGCAATATAATATTTGTCACGGGGATGACGGCTCAATGCAATACCCGTTGCCTTTTCGGAAAAGCCCTGTACGTATGCCGGAGATGTATCGAAATAGTTTACTCCGTGAGCGATTGCATAATCAATCAGTCCATTCACGGCATCCTGGTCGATTACTTCACCATTACCGTTGGGAGTAGGTTTGAGAGGCCAACGCATACAACCATATCCCAAGAGTGAAACACGGTCACCGGTAGTCGGAGACGTGCGGTAAGTCATTTTATCGGTAGGCACCTCTCCTTCTCCTGTTGCGCTGCTTGAAGAGGAAGTACCTTTTGAAGAGCATCCGTATAATAGCCCTGTCGACGTGGCAGCACTAATACCTACAATCTTAATGAAATCTCTTCTATTTATATCTTTCTTATTTTTATCTTCCATAATCTTATACTGATTTAGATCAAATAATTCTATGCATCTGGTGTCCTGTCACATAAATAGCGCTGAAAGGACGGGACGGACAAAGGTTCTCACACGCCCCACAACCGATACATTTTTCTACATTTACTACCGGAATCTTTGGAGAATCTGTTTTTTCAGGATTGGAAGCTACCATCTGTATGGCACCTGTCGGACAATGGCGGGCACAGTTGCCACATTCCATTCCGTCTGTCAAAGGTACACAGTTCTCTTTAATCCATACGGCATGTCCGATCTGAATAGCTGATTTCTCGGCAAGACTGGTGAGATGAATAGCACCGGCAGGACAAACTTCCGAACATTTAGTACATTCGGGACGGCAATACCCACGTTCGTATGACATTTCCGGTTGCATCAATGTCAATAGGTTGTCCGATGGGCGCAATACCTGGTTAGGGCAAACAGAGACACATAATTGGCAGGCTGTGCAATGTTGAGTGAAATTGCGTGCGCTTAATGCACCGGGAGGATAGATAGGATTTTCTCTTTTGGGAATCTTTTTATCTTCGATAGTAGCCAATCCTCCATCTACTTTTTTCTCTTGTGCTTTCAGTACAGAAGTTGTAGCAAAAATGGCTGATGCTGAAAGAAAACTGCGACGGGCGTTATCTACCTGTCCGGCTGTGGCAGTCTTTGCTTTTGTATCTTCATTCGTTGCTGTTTCGTTTTTAGGTTTCCATCTTGTGTATGTAATGGCTCCATGCTTACACTTTCCGATGCAATCCATACAAGTCACACAACGGCTATAATCTATTTCATGAGCTTTCGGATTAATACACGATGCTTTGCAATTGCGGGCACACAAACCGCAGTTGTTGCATTTGGAAGTATCAATTATAGGTTTGAAGATCGCATATTTGGATATAATCCCTAATACAGTACCTACGGGGCAGATCGTATTACAATAGGTTCGTCCGTTGCGCCATGCCAAAATGAAAAGAACAACAAGGGTAACAATGGCAATCAGCATCGTTGAAAGACTCTTTATCCATATATCTACCTCATAAAAAGCATAACTATCCATTCGTTCGGCGAAGTACGCCAACAGGTTGTTTCCCCATTGCCAGACCGGTGCAAAAAGATTGGAAGCTATCCGGCCATAAGCACTATACGGTGCCAGCAAGATAGCCAAAGAGTTCAAACCTGCAACCATCATGATAATGAATACTCCTAAAACGCTGTACCGCAACCATTTCATTGCTGGTGAATAACGGAACCGGTTTTTCTTTTGTTTGCCGGATACCCACGAAACAATGTCCTGAAACACTCCCAACGGACAAATAACAGAGCAGTAGATACGTCCGAACAGAAATGTAAGTACAACTAAAAACAATACGATACCTATGTTTAAGGCTAATAAAGCCGGCAGAAATTGAATTTTCACCAACCATCCGAACCATGTGTGCAATGTACCCGTGAAGTCGAGAAAAAGCAGGGTAATAAGTGTAAAGCACACAATGGCGGCTGTAAGTCTGATAGTACGTAGCATAAACTAATTAATTTTCAATTTATAGTAGTTAGATCTAAATGTCAATGTCCTACATCGTCAGAATTAAACTTGATGATGTTTTAACTTTGCAAAGTTAATCAAGGAAACTTATTTTTCAACTATATATATTACAGATTATTATACCCGAATTACTGAAAGTGCTTGTTTAAACGAAAATATACCAACTATGAAAAGCTCATTGGGGCATTAGGAAAAGTAAGTGCCACTCTTGTTTTTTACTATTTAATTTCGTATATTTAAAGTTCCTCATCTTTCTGAAAATAAATAGTCATTTTGCAGAATGACAAATATCACCTTGTAACGTGCCATTTGTCATCCTATAAGGTGACTATTGTCATGTTATAACGGGACTACTACCCGATTGCATAAAAGGTTACTATTTCTGTACTAAAATGAAGAAGTCTCTAATGATTTTATAATATCTTTGTAGTAAATTAAAAATGATATATCATGATTAAAAACATTGTATTTGATTTTGGTGGTGTGATTGTGGATATTGACCGTGACAAAGCGGTTCAAGCATTTATCAAACTGGGACTGGCAGATGCCGACACCCGTCTGGATAAATATCACCAGACTGGCATCTTTCAAGAACTGGAAGAAGGTAAGCTAAGTGCGGATGAGTTTCGAAAACAACTGGGGAATTTATGTGGCCGTTCATTGACGATGGAGGAAACCAAACAGGCATGGCTGGGATTTTTCAATGAGGTGAATCTAAATAAACTCGATTATATATTAGAATTGAGAAAATCATATCATGTGTATATTTTAAGTAATACTAATCCTTTCGTTATGTCATGGGCATGCAGCCCTGATTTCTCGTCAAGGAAAAAGCCGTTGAATGATTACTGTGATAAACTATATCTGTCTTATCAAGTCGGTCACACAAAACCTGCACCGGAAATATTCGATTATATGGTGAATGATTGCAATATCATTCCTTCTGAAACTTTATTTGTAGATGACGGCGCCTCGAATATCCAAATCGGTAAAGGACTGGGATTTGAAACTTTCCAGCCGAAGAATGGTGAAGATTGGCGGGAGAAAATGACTGTTATCCTGAAGTAATGCAAAAAGTCTTTCATAGCCATTAAAGCTAGAAAGACTTTTTTGATTTGAATATCTTCTATGTGTTCTAGATCAATTCTTCGGAACTAATTCTAAAAACATGGTAGTAGTCAGCAACACAGCCAGTCCGATGCAAACGCTTATCAATAGCCAATTGATATATTTGGCTTTCGGCTTGGTGTCGGCATGCAGATTGTTCAGGAAATATTCTCTGAAGAAAAGATACAGGCCGGGAATTGTGGCACTTGCCAACAGGAAATCTTCCGGAATCTGGAAGAAATAAGTTTTGGATAATCCGATCAATGACCAGTGGCAAAGGAAAAGGACTAGAAACATATTCACTTTGTGAGCAAACAGCAATAATAGCCCAATGGTAAACACAACCACAGAACAAGGCATTACCGGAGAAGTCATTTCCGGAAAGGAAAGTCCGCGCGCTAATGATACTAAAGGATATATGAATGGCATTGCCAACAAGACATAGGACAGGATGTCGTATTTGTGGGTACGTTCGAAAGTCGTGTATCCCGTAATCGCATCCCATATCCAAATAATAGCCATTACTCCCCAGAACATAGCCATCACTCCATTGTAACTACGTTCTTCGCAATAGACATAATAGTAGATTACCGAAATCCATGTATAAAGTCCTATCATATAAAACTTCATCGCCATCTTCACCCATGTGCGCGGTTTACTGATAAGCAATCCGGTCAATGCAATACCAATCAGAATGATGACTGTCTGTAAAAGCCAAGTAGCTGAATTATAATATGCAATTGTTCTCCAAAAAATCTCCATAAAAGTAGTTTTAATGTCTTGTTAATGAAAAAGCTCTATGTGGGAATAGGAACATCGGGAAAGTGGCTCCTACTGCCAACATGAAAATAACCGTGCTTGCTACCAGGCTGTTGGAGAAGAACATTGACATGAACTTATCCAGATTTTCCGGGTCATTCACGTTCTGCAAACACATGATAAGTGAAAATACCATGTTGTATGCAAATTTGCCCGGAATCATCGGAAGCAGAGCCGGAATATAAAGTACTGTCATCGGGCAATATACTTTTTTCCCTAACCATAAACTACCAAAACCGATCACTAAGCCGGCAAATAAAGAAGCTGTAGCAATATCTACCCCTAAATAAGTCATCAGGCAAAAACGGCAAGCGTGTCCCAATGCCGCCAATAAGGCAATCATCTTAAATGCCCGCAAAGGAGGATCGGAAATCGCACCAAATCCTATACCTGCCACTGCTGCAAAAAATCCGTCAGTAAAAATGTCGAGTGCTATCATATTAAATTAAACTGTTTTTTACCATTAGTAATGTGAAAGAAAGTCCGATAGCAATGCTGACAATCAGCAAGGAGGCTTCTGTCAGACGGGCAAATCCGGTCAGTACATATCCTTCGACTATATCAATCACTCCATTAATCAAAGGAACACCGGGAACAAGATAAAGTACACTGGTAGCCATTGCTATCTCTGAAGTTGTATCGAAAATCAAGGCTGTAGAAGCGCAAAGGGAAGCAACAAAAGCTGAAACGATAAAAACAATGTAATGATTCAGCTTTTTCTTCTGCATCTGTTGTTTCAGATAGAATCCTGTGATGGTAGCAGAAAAGACAATTCCCATAGATATTAAATCGCCACCGAACAATTTGCAGAATGATGCATTGGCGAATCCGACTAACAATAAGACGAAGAGAGGATGTATCATCGGGGCGGAAACGATTTTCTTGTATTTGGCTGTCAGTTCCTCCAATGACAGATGATTGTCTACCGCTTCCCAACTTAATGCGCTTAACTCTGAGTTGTGTTCAAAACTAATGGGATGTGCGGGGATATCGATAACTTCATTACAAGCTTCATTCGTCTCTTTATCTACAATTGTCAAAATGATGTTTTTATGAAATACGCCTAACTTTACATCTAGTCCGAAAGCTTCTCCAATACGTTTGGAATTGCGCACTACCCGCGAAGTATGTACTCCTGCGCCCATTAAATGGGCCGAATATTCTGCTATAAATTTACCTATCGATAATAAAGATTCGCTTGTCTTCATGAATGTGATATTTTTAATTGGGCGCAAAAGTACAAAAAAAATAGCAACTACCTAACCTAATTATAAAATACCCGAAAAATCTTTTATACTACTAACAATCCTATCTTTTAATTCTTTGCTTTCAGCCATTGTAAAATCACAGGCAACATCTGTCGGAGCCATTAATACTGCCTTGGCTTCTTCCGCGTCTGCCAGTTCATCCGGATGTTCCTTGAAATAAGCCTCCCATTTGGAGGCTGACTGTGGAACCACCCCCAGCACATAGTTGATAAAGTCATCATCCGTCAAAAAATCTTTTACCTTAGAATACATATCACATCCTTTTTAAGCGTTTACGTAAATAGGACGGTGTTATCCTGTATATGTACTCAATAAAGCATTCTTTTTACCATAATTAACTTGCCAAATCACGTAACTTTGTCAATCCGCGATACATCAAGTTGCGTACAGACTGATAATTCATGTTCATAATTTCGCAGATATCTTCATATTTCTTTTCTTCTATATAATATAGAGTGAGTGCTTCGCGCTGGCGGGGGGATAGTTGGTTTAGTAAACGCTTAATAAGGAAAAACTCATTTTTGCGCTGTTCTTTTTCCGCATAATCATTTTCTACATCTGTAGGAGCCAGCATATTGACTTCTTCAATAGCTGTATCGGACATATACATACGTTTACGAAGTTCATCGCACAACTTGTTCTTTAATGAGATGAACATATAGGATTTCAGATTATCAATAGTTCCTAGTTCATCTTTCTTAGTATAAAGCTTCACAAAAACATCATGGATGCAATCTTTCAATAACTCTTTATCCAAAGTTAGCTTTAGCCCATAATTAAAAAGGATATTGATATATAAATCATATAGCTGAGAAAAAGCTGCCATATTCCCCGCTTGAAATGAAGCGAATAAAGTTTCGGTTGAATTATTAGTTTGTCCCATCATAGCATTAATTCGATTGATTTGATGTTGCAAAACTAGGCAGTATCCGTCACAACCTTAGGTAAAATCTGGTTTGTGGATTGAAAAAATAAGTATCATGTTTTATAACACTCTTTTATTAGAATTTACCTATATAAAACAAAAATCCCGTTGAAGATCATTCAACGGGATTTTCTATCTTATAGCTTATGAAACCAATAAATGCCTTCTTTCTTATCTGGTACCTTTAAAGTATATAGTCCTTTTATTTTCAGCGATTTATTTATTGTGTTCACTTCCCCGGAATCAGGGTGAATGTACTTTAATACATATTTTCCGGACGATAAATGAATGGGAATTTCTGTTCCAGACTTGGAATAAATGATATTTCCTGTATCAGATTTTACCAATTTCTTATATTGATCAGTATTGGTCTCTTCCACTTCCATAACTGCCGCATCCTTTAAGAAAGCCTTGTCTTTACACGGAATAACAGGACACGAGCCACTTGCCATGAATACTGCCCATCCCATAGAAGGATAATTTTGCGCATAGAAAGTTACTGCTTTCTGAGGAAACTTCCGGCGGTATTCGCTCACTGCCTTATAAGCTTCATTAAAGGTTATCTTTCCTACTTTCATCTTACGCATATGCTGGCGGGGAGCCATGTTTTTCCCACCTTCCGGCGCAAAGATTCCATCTTTCTTATAATGCCAATAACGAATATCAATAACATCTACCACAGCAGCCCGTTTAGGGTCTGCAAGAATAGCATCCTGCACATCCTTTGTCGTACTCAATGCTACTTTAGCTTTCTTTCCGGTTTCAGCTTCCCACTCGGCTATGACATCCAACCAGAACTGTACGAAGTGCAATGGCCCTGTAAATTCTGCACTTGTCAGTTGAATGACATTCGAATTATCTGAGAAGTTATTGAGACATTGGCGAATGTATTGCCTATGCAACTCGCGGCGTACCGGATGACTGATATCGTAAAACATATCTGCTACGAAAATACGTTTGTCTCCGGCAAATGGAACGGGTTCCGGAAATCCGGTCTCATTGATATTATTACTGCTTCTCCACGGACAGTCCACCCAATGTGCTCCGGCTTCCAGAATATTATGCTGGAAGTAGTTTTCGTGGAATAGAAGCAGTCCATCTTTGCTTCCTTTCTCTGCAAATTCTTTCAAGCGCGACCAGTACCAGGCATTGGGGCGTTTCAAATCATATTTGCTTAAACCTTCCCAAGCTGTTCCCTGACCACTACGTCCGAATGGCTGTTCGTAAAAAGGACCCCATACATCTCCATCCCGGCGGCGGATACGTTCATGGTCATCCCGACGGCGGTCATACCACAGTCCATAGTTCTGGTCAAAAACAAGTATGTTCTTCTGTTTCATGAAGCTGACTACAGAGTCGATACGGTCAGTCAGTCCCAATCCTTCGCGTCCCGGCACAAAGCGGGTGATGGCAGGGCTTGCTTTTTTCAAAAAGTTGGTTTTAAGTTTTCCATTCCACCAAGGAGTTGTATGACTGCCTCCTACAAGCAATACACCATCCATTTGAATACGTCCGTTGACGATACTTATTTCCGGTTGTGTCCGTTGTTTGTTTGAAATAGTCTTTTTCTCTTTAATATCATCGATTGATTTGACTCCTGTTGGCACGACTGAAGGGATAAATTTATTTTCTTCGATCCAATGCTCCAATGTCAAACGAGGATTATAAGCTTCTTTTGCCAATGCCATAGCTACTTCTACGGTAGGGCTACTTGTTGCACTTGTGTTTCTAGGCAGGATACGTGCCCGTTCTGCGCATTCTTTTTGCAGGCGTTCCGTTAATTGGGCATAAAATATACTGCGCGGCTGGACATGATTATTGGACTGTGCCCATTCTCCGTCTCCCGAGAACTGTGCCCAGCAACCATACGCACGATTTTGTGCATCTTTTGCCGGAGTATAACATTCTATTTCTGCAGCGGTACATTGCCAGAACAGACTGTTGCCTGTATTCCAACCGGCTCCATTCTTATCCTGCCCTAAATTTTTAAAAGTGAGATTATGTCCGTCGATATTGACGACATCAAACAGTAAACCACACGCCCAAGCATCAATAGAACCACTGAATCCTAAAGATTGGTACGAATCGCATTGAACGAAAGCATTAGGGCCGGCAGCGCAGAATCCGGCCGCGAAATCGTGAATGCCTTGTTCCGAATAACAACGTTGGAATAAAGTCTGCTGTCCCAATGTGTGGAAAGTACAACGGCGCATCCCTCCTATTTCGGAAACGGGATCTTTCGAAATACAATCCTCGACAGTGATTTTAGAACCGGTCCGTTGAACGATTACAGCGCTTCCTGCAAAATGCCTGAAATTAACTTGCCTTACCCAGCAGTTTTCTGCAGCTTCGATGGAAATCCCTGTCCAACAATGATCCTCGTCTTTCGGATAGTGTTTATCATAATCTGAGACCAATGTCAGATTCTCTACACCGCAGTTTTCAATACGTCCGTTCCATTGGTATGTCATAATGGTAGATACACCGTATTTGGCATCCAATGCCACAGTCAACGGTGCATCTAAGGTAAGCAGGTTACCATTAATATCGCTAACAACCCGGTCCCATGTTAAATCCATATCCCCTTCTTTCCATCCTAAGGCGCTGATTCCTCCTCCAAAGATGTTACAACCTAAAGAAGCAATCCACTCCTTACCGGAAGGACGGGTTACCATAATCCGGTCTCCTTTTTTCAGAGAAGTCCCCAAAGCGACTTCCAACGTTTTTGTATTCACCGGAACATAGTTTGAGAGTACTTGTAATGTATCTTTTATTACCAAGTCGTTTTCTCCTTCCATATAGATAAGAGAACCCCGATCCACTCCTTTCTTTAATAATATTGTACTTTCTTTATCCATTCCCCGTAATACGATTCCGGATGTAGCAATGCGGATACTTCCGGACAGGGAAAACTCGCCTTTATCCAATAACACAGCACCGCGGAAACCTGAAATATCAGGAGGCAAGGAGGCTACATAGTCTATGGCACGTTGAATTCTTGTTGTATTGTCTCCGGGTTTCCAAGATACAAATACGACATTCCGAACGGAGGGAATATCCTGTTCCGAAGCCTGATAACCACACGTTGAGAAATCGAGAATCCTATTTCCCAATTCGTCATTAAGGTAAGTAATCCGGTCGTCTTTTACTTGTAAAGCAAAGGTTTGCGCATGACTCTGCGCAAACCCGATACTTAATAATCCCAAAAGGATAGTTCTTATTTGTATATTCATTACAATAAACTTTATTATCAATTTATTTGGCTAAAACAGACTTTTCCTTTTAGAAAGTGTATCATGATTGTTTTTCAAATCTGTCCAATCCACTTTCTTCTTTGTATCGATACCATTGATATATTTCTCAATGTTAGTATAGCCGTCCCCATTACAATCTTTCACTGCGTCGGAAGGATCGTTCGGATTCAGCCCGTTAGCAACTTCCCAAACATCCGGCATCCCGTCATTATCTGTATCGGCATACGGTTCTCCTTTATATTCGGGAAGTCCGCCTACTTGACGGATGTCTGTAATAATTCCTTGTTTATAAGAGTCTGCCGGTAAACGTCTCTTTACATATGGTGACACAAATTCCGGAGCGTCTTTTACATAAATGGCTTTACCCATTCGTACTGTTTTGATCACACGGGAATCGACTGCATCACGTTTTGGAAAGTTAGCTCCTGCATTGTCCAATACAAAGCTATAGGCTTTTGGAGTATCCATTATAGTGACAGGAGGCATTTTGAATGCTTCGTCCGATTTAATTTGCGGAAGGAACTTTTCTGAGTCTACGCCATCCTTAAGCTGTACACCGCCATCCCAATTGTTCTTTGTCACTTTTGCATTTCCATGAATGATATTTCCGTTGACATAAGCTTTTCCAAAAGATAAAGGACGGTTTTTGTCACGTCCGGCTTCCGGTTTAAGGATACGATATGAGATCGGTTTGTCTAATGGAGTAATGGGGCCCGGTTTGAAGTAATTATTAATCATGTTATAGAAACTTTTATTATCTCCTCCGTCCACAGAACGATTCCACCAATTAAATACGACATTATTAACAAAATTGAAATCTCCGTCCATCCCTACCGAACTGTTACGGCTGATATTGGAAGCAAATAGATTACGGCAGAACATACTGTTATGCCCGCCGATGGTAGCGCCGAAAGCATGATTGTAAGTGTCCAACGCTTCGGAGAATATAGAGTTCTGAATAGTGATATTTACAGTCGGAAGTTTCAGTCCGTGTCCATCTGCACCTCTATTGTATACGTGTCGGTAGATAGACATATTTTCATCCAGTCCCCAACTTGCCGAACAGTGGTCTATCATGATATTCCCGACTGCATTTCCGCCTACCGCATCATCACGAAAGGCAACATCCTGTGCACCACGACGGAAACGCATATGACGGATAACAACATCGTGTGTATCAATCAGAAAAGACTGTCCTGCCACACATATGCCGTCTCCCGGAGCCGTTTGTCCGGCAATGGTCACATACGGTGCACGTACACTGATAGGACTCTTGAGATGTATTACGCCCGATACATTGAAAACGATAATACGTGCCCCCCCCGTTTCACAAGCTTCACGGAATGTTCCGGGACCGGAATCTTCGAGCGATGTGACTACGATTACTTTCCCTCCACGACCACCGGGAGTATACATTCCCCCTCCCTCCGCACCGGGAAAAGCGGGGATATTACTTTTTACCAAATCTTCCGGTTTTGAAGCCCACGGTTTATAGGGACGTCCTTTTTGTGCCTCTTCCAAAACTGTCGGCAGAGCTTTTTCCCATGCTACATTTGATTGATGTTCAAACTCGGCTTCTTGTTTTGCCCCTCTTGCCTTTACAGAGTCCGGAATCACCGGATACTGCGCTGCCACAGGTAATATACAGGCAACCAGCATCCATGCTGATAATACTTTCTTGATGTTGTTCATTCTTTCGAATCTTAATAGGTTTTCTAAAAAGACGATTAAGAAAGCGTTTTGTAACCGGTTATTTCTCTCCTTTCCGCCATTCATTCATATATTCGCGGGGAGTTTGGTTATATTTCTTCCGGAAACATTTACTATAATAGCCGGAATCCTTGAATCCGACAGCAAAAGCAATTTCAGAGACACTTAAATCCGTACTCTTAATCAATTCAATAGATTTGTTCAGACGAATTTCTTTAACCAAATCTACGGGGGCTAACCCGGTTAGGC
This sequence comes from Bacteroides finegoldii DSM 17565, assembly GCF_000156195.1. Lineage (GTDB taxonomy): Bacteria > Bacteroidota > Bacteroidia > Bacteroidales > Bacteroidaceae > Bacteroides > Bacteroides finegoldii. Next base: position 40,623 of record NZ_GG688323.1, read on the forward strand.
TCTTCAACTTTTTAAAGAATGCCGAACGACTCAAACCTATACCGGAAGCTATTGTATCTATATTGAAATCACTATCATCCATATTCTCTTCGATCACTTGATGGATTTTCTCGAGGAACTGTACATCTTTCTTTACCAGGTACTGTTCATAACTATCCTCTTCCGTCGTTGTCTGGTTCTCCATTTGCTGCCGGATACGTTCACGGAATAATTTTCGCTCAGACAATAACTGGTCGATTCGTGCCAACAGGTATTCTTTGCTGAATGGTTTAGTTATATAAGCATTGGCACCCAAAGTTATGGCTTTTGTCTTGGCACCTTCATCATTCTTTGCAGTCAGTATTATTACAGGAATATGGCTGATTTGGAAATCTTTACGGATAGACTGTAACATTTCCAACCCGTCCATCTCAGGCATCATCTGATCTGTCACCACAATGTCCGGATGGTAAAGATGGACTTTCTTCAAACCTTCTACTCCATTATTGGCAATATGGATGTTGAATTTGTCTTCTAATTGCAATTTTATCAGTTGACAAAGATCTCTGTTATCTTCTACTAATAACAGGGTCGGTAGTGAAGAGTCTATTTCCGGTTCTTCTTCTGTAGTTTCTACCGAAGAAATATTCGTAACAGCTTCTTCTTCGGAAGCGGTTGGAGCAGTTTCCGTGTCGCTGACATAGAAGTCGACTTCCGACGGACGATAGTGTTCCTTATCCATCAGAAGTTCAACTGTAAATACGGCTCCCTGTCCTTCGGGACTTTCAGCATAAATAGAACCATGATGCAGGTTTACGATTTCTTTAGAAAGTGCCAGACCAATGCCTGTACCTTGATAGTATGGATTCTTAGTATTTTCTCCTTGTGAGAAGCGTTCGAATATTTCAGTCAGCTTACTTTGTGGAATGCCCTCTCCATTATCTTCTACCCGTACGAAACAGCGTTTTCCGTCATCCGTCAATCCGGTAGTGACGTAGATACTTCCACCGGAATGCGTGAACTTAAACGCATTGGATATAATGTTGCGGATGACAATACTTAATTTTTCCTTGTCTGCCCATACCATAATAGATTCGTCCGGTAACTGGAAAGTGAAACTAACTTCATTCTCTTCTGAAAGTACACGGAATTCTTTCTGGAAAGAAGCTATCATTTCATTAAAATCAATCAAAGAAACATGCAAGCGCATCTTGCCATTCTGAATCTTCCGGAAATCCAATATCTGATTCACCAATTGTAACATTTGATTGGTATTCTTCTCCATCAGATCAACATACTGCAATCCTTTCGGGGATAATTTTTCCCGTTCTTTCAGTTCCTGTATAGGTCCTTTTATCAATGTCAAGGGAGTGCGAAGTTCATGGGAAATATTGGTAAAGAACTTAATTTTCATTTCCGATACTTTTTGCTCGATATAGATATCATTCTTCATTTTGATCATGAAGAAAGCCAGGCGCAAACCGAAATAAAGAGCTGCCAATCCAAGTATGACATAAATAATCATTGCCCACCAACTCAGCCACCAGGGTGGAAGAACCGTAACGGCTAAAGTTCGGCTCGAAACAAGTTCGGGATTGGCTTCATCCAGCGTTTCTACACGGAAAGTATAATCACCGGGAGGCACATTAGTATAAGAAGCAATCCGGTTCTTTCCATTATAATGCCATTCTTTTTCATATCCTTCAAGTATGTAACGATAAGATACCCTGTTCTGATTATAAAAATTCAGAGCAGCGAATTCTATTGTGAACATGGACTGGTTGTATTTCAGTTGAATCGCATCGGTATAAATAATGGATTCTTTTAGAATGGGGCAATCCTGAAAACTCCGCAGATCGCGATTGGATACTTTGAAATCGACAATACGTGTATCATAGTCCATGTGTTGTGTTTCCAACTTATCCGGAGAAAATGCCAATATACCTTGTCGTGTACCGAGCCATAAATCTCCGTTTAATGTACGAAGTGTACTTCCCTCTTCCAATTCTACGTTTAGGAAACCGTCATATTTATCATAATTGCGGAACTGTTCGGTAGCTTTATTAAAGCAGGACAAACCGATTTCTGTTGTAAACCAGAGATTTCCGTTTTTATCTTCTACAATTGACTTGACTACGTCATTATTCATTCCTTCACGTATGCCGTATGATTTAAAGATCGGTTCATGCTTTTCTTTATCATATCGAATAAGTTTGTTCAGACCTCCACCAAATACGCTTACCCAGATTTGCGAGTCAGTGTCCTTATATAGCACATAAATATCATTATCAGCGACATTGGATCGTTCGCTGACTTGACGGTAAGTCTCAAATTGTATCTGTTCGGGTGTTGCAAAATGTCCGTCGAAAGACATTAAACCATCCATTGTTCCTACCCATATCCGACCGTCTTCATCTTCTGTCATTGTGCGTACCTCCATATATAGTCCATAAGGAGGATACTGTTTCAGTCCGTTGTATTTATGTTTGAAAACAACTTCTCCGTTTTCTTCGGCAATCAGATTTAATCCTCCTCCCAATAATCCTACCCAAATGCGTTCCTGACTATCTTGGTAAGTAAAGTATACGTCATTATTACTAATGGAGTTTGAATCTTTCGGATCATTCTTGTAACGGGTAAAACGCAGTCCATGAGGTGAGTTCATATCCGGTTCAGCTTTCACCAATCCATTACCTTTGGTAGAGAACCATAGATTTCCGTCTTTATCTTCCATAATATGATAGACTGCTCCCAACAGGTAGTTATGGTCCGAGAAAATCTGCTTCACTTGTCCGTTACGATCAAGACGGTATAGAGCCTGCCATCGGGTTCCTACCCAAATATCTCCGTTTTGTGCCTGATAGAGAGCACGGATTCCTTGATTCCAGGATGTCTGTTTTTCTGTAGAAACTGGAACGGGAGATATATCGGTCAGTAACTGGAATTGTTTTTTGGGGAAATTCACTCGATACACCCCGCTACCGGTAGATGCTAACCAAAGGATTCCATCTTTATCCAATAACAAATGAAAAAAAAGTTGATTGGGAAGATCCTCAGAGAAAGGTTTCATTTGATTGATACGGGTCATTTCCAGCTTATCCCTGTCGAAAAGAAGAATTTCTCCGCCCGGAGTGAGAAAAAACATTCCTTGCTCACCTGCATCCTGCATCTCAAAATTGCCAATGGTATTCTGATTGGGAAAAGTAAAACGATGACTACTTTTATTCAGAGGATCATAATATATCAATGCGTGATTGCCTTCCTGAAACCATATTTTATCATATTTGTCATAGAATATGATGCCACTATCCTCTTGGGGGATTGTAAACGGTAGTTTGGTTAGCTGTTTGTAACCGATGTTGTATTCGTATGCTCCGTCATTGGTAGTTATATACATCAAGCCGGACTCGGTGACCAGTAAACGAGAGATAGCCTGTTTGATCTCCGGTATCTCGTAACGATTCACAACCCCATTTTGAGGATCAATGCTATAGATATGCCCGTTTTGATCTCCCAGCCACAGGAACTTGGAATTATAAGAAGCGCAAGTGAACAATTTGGGATCGGCAGAAACTTTTTTTTGTATAAAATCGGAAGGTTTATCTTTCAAGGCACTTCCTTTTCTAAGAGACAGAATCTGGTAATCCATACCTATCCAATTAATAAATTCAGCAGTTTCACAAAACACATTATGTTTCAAACGCATATCATATACGTTCACATTGGGGCGTGAGTCGTGCAACTGCTTCATTGTAATCTTGCCTGTTTTATCGGTATGTGCACGCAACAAACTTTTATCTTTAGTCAACAGTAGAACGTCTCCGTCTTCTGTCGTTTGAATCTTGATAATCTGAATATTCTCGGAGTATTCTTTTACATCATCATAGACGGCATGAAAAGTTTCATGCTTCTTGTCAAATAAATATAGTTTGCGGTCAATAGTCTTGAGCCATAGAAAACCATTCTTATCTTCTACAATACGCTGAATCTTGCGAGGAGGAATATCTGCAGAATAAAAACCGTCCCGATTATCATACGAACGGAATTTAGCTCCGTCAAAGCTGCATAATCCGTACCATGTGCCAAACCAGACAAATCCATCTGTCCCTTTTAAAGTGCAGTTGACGATGTTATTGGGCAAACCACGTTCAGCCGTATAATGTTCTACAATCATATTTGGATAGGCAAAAGCACATACACCCGCCAACGATAATAATAGTATTAGAATATTCCGTTTTCTCATTTATGATAATAATAGAGGTTTTAATGCTCCCAAAGGTAGTCTTTTTTTTGAAGATAGTGACTGGAATCACTATCTTCTTATTGTTTCTTGTGCTATTTTTCAGTTCCGAATTCGGTCTGTTGGCGTTCTACTTCGTCCAATACTCGTTGGCGTTCTTCTTCGGTGAGCTGTAGCTTTCCTTCCGATTTCCTTTCCGACAAACCGGTTTTCATTGTAGGTGAAGTGATTGTTTGTTCTTTGTAGCAGAAAGGAAATTCGGCCGGGATACTTTCAAACTCCAATTCGGCAGCCATAGGAGCCTGTGTTCCTTCAAATTGTACATGAGCTTTCACTTTAATCTTTCCGGCTTTCCGAGTAGACCGGACCAACAAAGGAGCCGAACCGAATTCTACAGTACGAGGATTGGCGCCAATGGTAGCGTCACCAATAATTTGTCCTTCTCCTTCTACAGTGAACACAATATTTTCTTTTGCCAGACGACGCACATTACCGCTATCATCTGTCACTTCGGCAACTACCACAATGAAATCCGAACCGTCCGCTATCAAATTTACTTTTTGAGTATCTGCATACAAACGAAGTTTGGTAGACCGACGGGAAGGCATTTTCTTTTGTGTACACACCACTTTTCCGTCAATGATACCTTCAGCAACCATATTTACTTTCTGCCAGTTCTTTTGTGTATAGCTATATCCGCGTGCTTCCCAGAAATCCCATACATCTTCGAATATAACAGGTGCATTCGGCATATGCCCTTTGGCATGAATTACAGGCTTAGTCCATGATTTCGTCCCATCATAGATAGAAAGACGCACCGAGTCGCAGTTACTGAATATCACTACATCTTTATCGGAGAACTGTGACATTTCATGAGCAATGAATACCATTGGTCCACATTCTGTCAGCGGATGGTGAAGATTGGCGGGTGATTGACTACGGAACATTTCGTAGGCATATTTCTTTTGTCGGAAAGCATCATATATACCTCCCCAATAAGGATCGGGATGATAACCGCGCTGATGATCGAACGGATGCCATTGTGCTCCACCGATAAACTGACCGGTAGTACGGTACATCTCATCATAACTTTTAGCCAAAGACAGCGCCTGTACGAGCAGCGGACGTTCCCCCCAACTGCGGCTCGCACGGTTATTGTTGTTGTGAGCGTACCAATCGTCTACATTCTCTCCGAATTCACGGGTGAAAATACATTGCTCCGGCCTATCAGTCTTTTCGTCATCTCCCGGCCAACCGTAAACTACGTCATAATGTTCTTTCACACCGGCGGAATGCACATCGGCAGCAGCTACGGGACGTCCCGGATAAGGAAATTCTTCTTTGGTTATTTCGAGTGCTTTCAAGGCAAAGTCGAGCGGATAGCGGGTTTCATTCAGAATAGGTTCCCACATCAAAACAGATGGGTGATTACGGTCACGGCGAATCATTTCGCGGGTGTTTTGATGAACCAATTCTCCGAATTTCACATCCTTGTTCCAATATTGCCATCCCGGAGTAGCTACGATAACAAACATACCGAGTTCATCGCAAGCATCCATAAAAGCAGGATCTTGTGGATAGTGTGCTACCCGGATAATTGTGCAACCGGCATCCCGCAGGCGTTTTGCATCCCGCCATTGCTGAGAATTAGGCAGGGCATTGCCTACGTATGCAAAGTCCTGATGGCGGTTGGCGCCTACTAATTGACCGAAGGGCTTTCCGTTCAGCCAGAAACCATCCTTACCACGAAATTCCGCTTGGCGGATTCCGATACGTGTGATGCCTCCGTCAATGGACTGATTACCTTTTTTAACCCGTGATTGCACTCTATATAAATAAGGTGAATCGGGTGACCACAGTTTAGGGTTCTTTATCTCTATCTGCTGCCGGATCGTTTTCTTTTCTCCGGGTTTTAGGAAAAGCTTGCCGGAAGCTCGTCTGATAACCTTTCCATCAGTATCTGTCAGAGCCGTTTCCACAGTAACGGTTTCGGAATGCTGATCCTTATTTTGTAGTTCCGTATTTACATAAACTTGTGCGCTCTTTTCACTGATCTTGTCGAAATGAACAAAAACTCCACCACCTGCAATAGTTTGGGACTCTATTGCGTCAGTAATGGATACCGGTGATTTAGCTATCATCCATACATCACGGTAGATACCGCCATGATAGGCAAAATCCAACGTATATTGGGGCTTGCCGGGAGGAAAGGATTTATCATTGCTATTGTCTACAAAAACGGCAAGCAGACAAGAGTCTCCTGCCTGTACACCATTGGCTGTCAAATCCAAAGTAAAAGGAAGATAACCGCCAATATGTTCTTGAATACGCTTTCCGTTTAAGTAAAGGATTTGCTTTCCCATCGCTGCCTCAAAGTGGAGCAGGACCTGTTTTCCTTTGGTTTCCGCAGGAAGTACGAAATGCTTGCGATACCAGGCAGGGCCTTGATAGTTACGACAGCCGCTAGCTTCGGCAGGCATTAACTCTACTGTATGAGGGGTGGAAACAATTGTCCAGGAACAATCGTCGAAATCAACGGATTCGGCTCCACAAATGTCCCCCTTGAAAAATCTCCATCCCGGATTGAAGTTATACACTTGTCGTCCGCTACCGGGGAGCTGAATGAATCCGGCAACTGATGTTTCGGGGCGGTAAGTTTCTATTGTCCACCCTTTCTCTATCAGTGAGAATAACAATAGAAAAGCTGATAAAATTAAAAACAGTCTTTTATTCATAATACTTTTATTTATGGCTTCTTTCATTTCATAATATAGGGATGTAGACTTTTTAAATCATTATTATTATGTCCTTTTTCCGGCTTTCGGGAAGAACTTTCAAGTCTGTAACTTTTCCGTCTTTCAAGGTTGCTTCTACTGTCGTTTCACCTGGTGCATGAAGTTTGAAATGTATATCCCATTCTTTAGACCATGCGGGAAAAAGGAGTATTTGCTCACCATTCGTCTGCAATAACATTTCTTGAAGTCCTATCATACCGCTACCTCCCCAATTGTGATCGGGTGTCCAGTCATATCCCGGTCCCCAAAAAGCAGGAAAACGATGTGGTCCGTTTGACAGTTTGGCGAGGGTCAACCTCTTGGCTTCTTCGGTCAATCCCAGACAAGCTGCCCAAATGTTATCTTGTTTCCACCCGACATGAGAACGGAATTTGATTGCTTCCGGATCATAGAAATAAGTATTACGGGCCAATTCAAGATTTTCTTTTCCTACTCCGTAGATGCGCCAGGGAAATACAGGATACAATTGCGGAGTTTCTACATTATTGATTCGTTCCCAGCTTACAGCAGGAGAAATCGTTTGCTTCAGTTCGGGTGAAGCTGTGGGATTCAAGGAATCCTTGATTTCTATGTACCGCAATGGAATCGGAGGAATCGTTTTCAGCATTTCATCTTTCTTCCCATAATTTTCCAATACAGTCCGCAAAGCGGCAATTGTACTGCTGGCATTGTTAGTCATCTTATATGTTTCACAGGCAGAGCCCGGAAACAGGACAAGCTGTCCGTTACCATCCAGCGCTTTCCGTCCTCGACGGGAAGCAAGTTGGCGATAATGTTCGTCAAAGAATGTCAGCGAGCTTTCAATTAAAGGCAGATATGGAGTAATGTCTGCATTTGCATAATTCTTGGTTTCCAATATCATTTGACAGAATTCCAGTATAGTATCCCACTCATACTCCAGCCATGCATTATATTCCACTCCTTTGTCAAACCATTCCGGACGTTTGAAGCCATACTCCGCAGGATTAGGCAAACCATAGTTCTCTATTTGCTCACAGAAACATGCTCCATTGTGTTGCCAATATACTTGGGTACGGAGTTCTGCATTTTTTAGCATTCGGTTGTAGAAATCGAATTGGGAAGACATCATATCGAAGTCTCCGCTTTTCAACATCGGCCAGTATACAAGTCGCTGATTCTGTGCGGTCATTGTACCTCCTCCCCATTTGCGGTAATCAGGAGTGAACGCCTGTTTTTCGTCTATATGACAGGGATCAAAGGTAAATAATCCACCATTGAATTTGGTCGGGACACTACCGTAAGCATTGCAACCTAGCATATAGCGGAAAAGAGTGTAGTTTCGGGTAATTTCTTTTATATCGCTATCATTTTTGTTTTCTGTATCTCCAATAGGTTCGATAAAGCTACGTTGCCAAAAGGCATTCCACCACAGGCGAGTTTGTTTTTTATCCTGTGATACAATTTTTGACGAAATCTTTCCTTGTGGGGCTATTCTTTGCAGATTGATTTGCAAGTCTTGTTCCCATTGTTCTACTGTTGCCGTCTGTTCTGTGTGCAGGACGATACAGAACTGCTCCTTCCGGGAAACTTTTGAGGAGCGAAAGTTCCAGGCACGGTAGTCTGTACCGGCATAGATATTATCTGTTGTACCTGTATATTCCAGATTATCCCCGAAAAGATAGCCACCAAAAGTCAGATGCTTTAAAGGATTCATCATTTGAGATTTGACATTTTCCATTCCTTGTTGCGCTACGACAATGTCAAAAACTGTTTGTTCGGGATTGCGGTGATAGAATAAAAGCAAGTTTTCTTTTTTTGTCATTCCTGGTAGTTCCCTTTTGGAAGATAAAGAAACAAAGTCGGCAGTGGTAACAGCTCCTTTCGGGGGTGCCCATTTGTAAGAGCATTGTTGCCCCTCTCCTTTTCTGATCATTCGTTCCTTATACCGCCAGTTCTCATAAGAGACTTCTGTCCGCAAAGGTTGTGCGTTGGTGATTTCCACATGGACTACCGGATGATAGACATCTGCCCACAACTGTATCTGTGTGCCTCCTGCCGATACTTCTACATACCCGTCTTTCAATTTCAGTTCCTGTCGGAAATCTTTTGCATCTTTGAATGGACTAGGAAACAGACGAATCCTAAAACGTCCTTGTTTCAGTTGGCAGTTATTCTCGTCGAATGTACCGCTACGACTCAGATAGAATAGTATATCACCTTCCTCTACCCATATATTCATGCCGATATCACCACCACCGCAGGGCATGGATTCGGAGGAATTCCGACTGGGAGTGTTCCAAATGACATTAGCATGCTGACTCCAAAGAGCTGACACGCTAACAAATACGAATAAAAGAACAAAAATGTGACGTAAATAATTCATAAATTTATCACTTCATTAGTTTGTTTCGCTCACCACAGTGTGGTGAGCAGGATCACCAATTGTCCGAACGGAAAGATCCCAAAGGCAGTCCGTCACAATAAACATCTCCTTCTACATAATTCTTGAATCCGTAACGAACGGCTACCGGATGCGGGACATGCTCGCTTTTCACAAGTATCTTGCTGCGTTCAATCCATGCTTTGGCAGGATAGAATACTCTGTCTTCACCGGCTACTTCAAAGTTCTTCGATTCAAAGCAATTCTTGCCGCTAATCCACATTTTTGCCCGTTCAAAGCTCACAATGACCGTATCATTCTTTATTTCCATACTCTTATAATATGGACTTTCACCGTTCACCCCTTCTATTCCGTAGGTCTTTGTCAGCGCCAGCAGTGCCAGCCGCTCTCCTGCTATTTGTTTCTTGGCGGGATGAATCCCTTTCTCCATGCCTGCATCCAGCAATACCGCCATGCCACTGTTAGGCACACGATGTTCTACTTTTGCCTGCGCCTCCCGAAGATAAGCAGAATTTATCACTTCTTTTCCTTTTTCCGTAATAATTCCATAATCATAGGGAGCTATCTGACAATAATAGAAAGGAAAATCGCCTTGTTTCCATTCGGCACGCCATCCGTTAATCAAGGTAGTAAACATATCCGCATACGTGTGCGCGCGATTCCAGTTATCTTCTCCCTGATACCAGATAACCCCTTTCATCGTCATGCCAATCAAGGGATGCAACATGCCGTTGTAGAGGACAGTCGGCGTCCGGTTTTTCGATTTGATATCCGCTTCGGACTGGGGTATCTTTGCGTCGGGGAACGCTTTCAGCCAGTCGGCTGTCATCCATGCCTCGCAAGCCGAACCGCCCCAAGCGGCGACCACCAATCCCACAGGAACATCCAGTATTTCATTGATTAATCTGCCGAAATAATAAGCTGTCGCACTGAAATCGCGGACATTCGCCGGTGTGGCTTCTTTCCATGTGCCGGCTACGTCCGTTTGCGGAGTGAAGGTAGAAGTACGTTTTACCGTAAACAAACGAATATTCGGATTCTTGCTACGAAGAATATCCATGTTGGCATTCTCTACAGGCTGATTCTTGAATCCTTTCATGGGCATTTCCATATTGCTTTGTCCGGAACATAGCCACAATTCGCCTATCAAGATATTATTTAATGTTTTTTTGCTTCCATCGTTGAAAGTAATGGAATAAGGACCTCCTGCTTCGGGAGTGGAAACAGAAAGTTTCCATGCGCCGTTCTTGTCCGCTGTTGCCACATATTGTTTTCCATTCCATCCGGTAGTAACCGTTATTTTCTTATTAGGGGTGGCCGTCCCCCAAAGATTCGCTTTTGTCTGTTGCTGCATCACCATCCCATCGGAGAATATAGCGGGCAGCTTTACTTCTGCATGTGCGCATAAGCAAACAGCCAACATAAAGCTAGCCAGCCATGTGCCTTTTTTAATTACTGAACTTCTCATCATTCTATTTATATAAGTTTTCAAGTCTATCCTAATTTTCTATTGTCAATATGCCCAGTAAACCTGCCGGAAGCAAAGTATCTTCTTTTTTTCGGTATTTGGCATTTGTCCAGATACCGTCATACGGTGCTTTTCCTTCGTCCACTCCTTTCAGCGCATTCGCCCATGTATTGGTGACTTCTATCTCCAGTTCGTTCGTTCCTTTTTTCAAAGCGGACGTAATGTCTGCTCGATACGGAGCCGTCCAGACAGTCCCGCAATCTATTCCGTTTACACGAACCGTAGCCAGATTGCAGACTTTCCCCAGGTTCAGATACACGGGTTGTCCTTTCTTGAGTTTATCCTTCCAGCGGAAAGTGGCCTTATAAACGGCTGTTCCCGAATAATAGCGGATCTGCTCGTCTTCTTCTTTACTCCAATCGAAAAGATCTTTCCTGACCACAGTCTTTCCCGTAGCCAGAAATGTTACGGTATATTCTTCTGTTTCCAATGTCCTATTCAACGGTTCTCTCTTATCTGTCGATGTCCTCTCTTTATCAGCAGCTTCTTCTGTCGGAAAGACAATGAATACGGATTCATTCGGAGCCAACGTCAGCGTAACCTCTGTCCGGTTGTCGTGGATGCGATAAGAAGGATGAGTATTCATTTCCCCCGTTACTGGATTCCAGCATTCGGGCTTTCTTCCATTAATACGCATACTTGCCGTAAACGTACGTGTTTCTTCTCGCTGATTGGCAACGAAATAAATATCACCGAGTTCGCCACTCCGATGCATCCAAGCGACATCTTCCGGCACAATCATATCCCGTTCCAGTCCGTATGCCGAGAAATCTTCTTCTGTATAAGGAAGAGCAGGTACAATGACTCCCGCGGCTTTTAATTCATCCATCTTTTTCCGCACTGCCGGAGAAAGCACCGGCTCCGGATTCATAGGGCGTGAAAGCGGCAGGACGACCACCTTATAACCCATTCCCTCCGCCAACTTCATTCTGCCATTCTCCGCCTTTGCCAAACGGAGTAACGCATCCTTATTAAAACTGTCGTAAGCATATCCACGAAGCGGATTCACCCATTTTTCGGGATCAGCCATATTAGCGGAATGAGTGACGCCTACCGGACGCACACGCAAAGGTTGACCTTCATTCGCCAAACGAATACGTTCACTTTCTACCCGTTCCGTACCGAAAAGTCCCGGAAGTGAGGAAACCAACCGCTCCGGCAATACGGAACGTCGGGGAACCTCTTCTCCAGTAAACACAGCAATATCCGTTACCGGATGACCATATTGTAACAACGACTGGCAACGGGTAGCATATTCGGAAAATGCTTTTGCTCCTTTATCCCACCAAGTCTGGTTACGTTGAAAGAAAAGTCCGATACCATCCAAAGTCATGCCCGGCTGACGGTCCAGCCAAGGATTATGTACGTAGACATGATAGAAAAGTCGGTTGATACCTAGCGCATAGTTACGGTCCAGCAATGTTTTCAACATAGCAGGATATTCGTCCCATGTTCCACGCACTTCGGTGAATCCTTCCGCCTGAATAATATTCTTTCCATAGATATGCGCTCCGCTGATGGCATCGAGCATATCATTCGGTTTGTCATGAGTGGGACTGTTCAACCAGAACTCTCCCATAGGAAGATCTACTTTCTGATAATGCAGTAGACCATCGCTTACCATCGTCGGAGCTACACATTCTGCCGAGAACTGGCAATCATATTCTTTGGCACAATCAGACAACACCTGATAGAATACATCCACTACCAGTTCAGCGATAGTCGTACGGACATCTCTCAGAATCTCTTCGCTACGTCCGGCACTCTCCATCGGAATGCCTGCCAACAAAGGCAAATAAGGTAGCAGGTCATACCCGCGACGTGTACGGAACTCCTTTGCAAAACTATCACTCCAATTCTGACTGCCACACTCCCAACTATCTACGTGCATGTATTTCAGTACCCGACGTGCCACCTCCGGATGAGTCTTTACAAAAGCCTGTGCAAACCAGTTGTCAAACTGTTTCCGGACGGTCCGAGGATTGAGCTTATCACATTCCAGTCCTTTTCCTCCGCCGCCTGTTGCATTGGTATGCCCGGTAGCCGTATGTCCCATGCGTAGTAATTTCCATTTTCCCTTGGGGAGAGTGGCAGTCAATGTTTTTCCATTCAAATGACCGGTATATTGCTCTGTCAGATTAATGACTTGTGAAAGTGAATAGCAATCCTGTTTCCCGACTTCCTCTTCTTTAGTAGCTTGAGCGACACGCCATACTAGTCCGGCTTTTCCTTCCCATTGGTTCAGACGGGCTTCCCGGTGCAGGCGTAATTCTTTTATTTTCAGATTGGGCTTCCATTTGGCAGCATCCATATCTTCACTTCCCGGTTCGCTCCCTTCAGGAGTCCAGTAGAAACGGAAGAAACGGGCGGTAGTCGGAGGAATACTATGAGTTGAATTCTCATCCGTATTCTGCCATCCCTGACGGGCAGGGACCAACTGCTTAACCAAACGATAATTCACTCCGTCGTCACTGGCCATTACTTTCAAGCGGTGTGCCTGATAATTATTACCATTTAAAACGATTTCGATGTTCCGGCAAGTGAAAGGTTGTCCGTATTCATACTGGATATAGAATGGATAGGATGAACGGATCACTCCTGCCGCGTCCATATTCACTGTTTGAGCAGCTTTTACGTTTCCTGTCGTAGCTAGGTTGACACAGGTGATTTTTGTCGGCATCTCATCCGCTGCGTCTTCTACCGGCAAAGCGAATAATGCAATATCGTCATAATAATTTTCATAGGCTTCCGGTTGTGGCAGACGAATAGCCATCAGCTTTCCTCCGTTTACAATCGTATCGCTCCAAACCACTTTCTGCATAGATTCTTCAGGAGTAATCCAGGGACCTCCCGCCAATGCGAAACCATCACAGATGTGCATTCCCAATTTCAGCCCCAAACGATCTGCTTCTTCCATACTGAAACGTACCATCTCCCACCATTCGGGAGTTAGCTGCTGCGCCTTGCCATCGTATTGGGCGCCTTCATGAATACCTTTAATCGGCATCAGATAAGTACCTCCCAATCCAGCATGTTTCATTGCCTCCAAATCTGCTGTAATCCCTTCTTTAGACACGGCACCATACATCCAATACCAAAAGGTCCAGGGTTTTGCTTCGTCTGACGGATTTTGAAATTGCTCCCTAAGTGAGCGTGTTTGTTGTGCATCGGCAGGGCATACGGCTGTCCATGCTAATAGAGAAAGTGCAAATATTCGTTGTTTCAGTCGATTTTTCATTCCAATCTATATTTTTACAATAAAGAAGACGAAAAAAGGTCTGTTTTGTACTCACTATTAATATAATTTCGTGACTTATTGAAAACAGTCCCAACACTTCCCTATTGCACACCAAATATTTGACGAAGATGCAATATGGAAAGAATCAATGTGTTGATAGATAGTTCTTGAACTATCCTAAATTAATTCAACACAGCAACATATATTAATATATGATAAATCAGAAGTATTTGATGTTTTTTGTGTGGGTTGTTATACTTTTTCTTGTTTGCCTTATTTCTCTTACAACATTATTTGCTGTCCTTTACGGCTTCCTCAATTCGAGATACAAATTGCGGATTACTGGGACGTGCTGTAGTTCCGAAATCTACAATTTGCCCTTTTCTATTAATCAACAGATAATAGGGCATTCTATCTATTTTCCATTGTTTGCGAATTTTCTGTAAGTTATCTTTCCCAAAATAATCAGATGCATAAATACATTCAATTCCCCGGTTTTTCAATGAATACTCATTCAGGCACTCTTCCCATTCTTCCTTGGGTTCACTTACACATATGGAATATATGACCAGGTCTTTGGTGGAATACTTACTTCGCAATTGTTTCAAAGGTTCCATTTCTGCCAGGCATGGTGGACACCACCTAGCCCAAAAATCGAAATAGATCACTTTCCCGTGATGCTTCTCAAGTATATTATAGATGGGTTCCATGTGAGGCATAGATGTTTTTAGCTTTAAGTTTTCGTGAAACTCACCATATAATAAATTATTGGAAACTGGTTGCGGATTTTCCAGGTAAGATTTAGTCTGATTATATATCTGCATCACTTGTGCACGCAAATGCGGCATTTTTACGATCGAATCAAACTGTGTATGCCTCGTTGTCAAAGCAAGTGTGTCATTAGCACCCAAAGAGCCAACTGTCATTTTGGTATATATATACTGGTTCAGTTCATTCTCTCCAACTGCCGACATTATCTCTTCTACAGATGGAGTTTTTTTATCTTTGTAAGTTATTCCATAAGCTATATAGCGTTCTACCTCATCGG
The DNA here is from genome assembly GCF_000156195.1 of Bacteroides finegoldii DSM 17565. Taxonomy (GTDB): domain Bacteria; phylum Bacteroidota; class Bacteroidia; order Bacteroidales; family Bacteroidaceae; genus Bacteroides; species Bacteroides finegoldii. Next base: position 55,813 of record NZ_GG688323.1, read on the forward strand.
CAATATCATATAAACGTGCCGAAAGAATCCCTTTATTATAAAGCTTATTGATTGCAGGCAGAAGTTTATGATACCGGTCCATTTCTTTTTTTGTTTTAAACTGGCATTGATTACCATAAGATAACAAAGCGTAATAATAGTCCTGTTTCAGTAACTCTTCAGTAAATAACGTAACATCTTCCATTGGCTTATACTTCGTCAGATATTCATTTCTCCGCTCCAAACGAAAATCATATTCCTTCTTTAATTCAGCCTCAAAATTTTTAATATTCAAATTCGGGTTTATACTATAATTCTGTATGTAATAGTAGGCGCTTTCTGTAAATGCCAGTATTTCTTGATTCAACTTTTCTGCATCACCTGTTACTTTGGGATGAAAAAGATCTTTGAAGTCTATTTCCACGTGTATGCTATCTCCCGGGTGGATATACAAATGTTCTGCATAATTGCGAATGGAAACTTCTCTTAATTTTGCATAAACCGGAAAGCGGAATGAAAATGAGCCATCTTCTTGTATGGGGGTACGATATTGATTTTCCATTTTCCAAAAAAATGGAATGATGAGAGTTAATTCCTTTTCTTGAGGATAAAAATCCCGGTTCAACACTTTTCCTGTGATAACAGCCTCTTTAATATATTCTTTCGCTAACGGATAACTTTCTTCTGTCTGTACAGATGATTCGAATTGAAATTTTGCCCGGTCTTTTTGCCCGCATCCGGCTAATAACAATGAGGTTATTATCAGAAAGGAATAATAGTGTTTCATCGTGCTTGAATATTAGAAAATTCGTACCCCCCCAATAAATAAGAATTCTTGCCTCCAAATATAGAAAATTTATTTTATGGAAAAGAATTTTGTAGCCATTTTCATTCCCGAACTTCAAAAGATTAAATAAAAAAGGTACCCAACGCAATGTGGATACCTTTATATGATTCATTTACATAAACCGGAAAATGACTCGTCCGGTTTGTGGCCCATTTACCCATTTGGGTTGTGAAGAGGGACCACACAAATCGGTGGAGTTTACTTTATTACGTACCGGAGGAATCACGTTCAGGACAGAGATTCCGCTTTCGGGAAGAGTATAAAGCAAACGGTCGCGGCCATCACGAGGCTGATATACTCCTATATACGTGTCGGGAGTTTCGTTTGTTAGACTGATAGTGCCTTCTTTCGTTTGGATATTCATCCAGGAAACATTACCAAAGTATCCTTTGAATTCGGGATATGTGAAAGTCTCACCCGGAATAGGATCGTTATAGTCGTTTTCCCATATATCGTATTGTGTACCGTGAATACGGTTTTGCCATACACGGTAAGGTCCGGCACCCAGCCAGCGTTTGCTGATTACCTGATCTTCAGGATAGTCGAAACGAATACCCATCAAGTCTACGACACCGGAGAAATTGTAGGTGTAGTCCAAAGCCAAATCCCCACTCGGGTTGATTGTCCATTGAGCTTTATCCAAATTACCCAGTTTATAATTGGCGGTAACAATCAGATCACCTCCATCTTGTTTTACGTCCAGTTTCGTAAATACGGCAGCATCAGGGAATTCGCTATATGTACGGTCTTTTTCTTTTGCTTTCTCATCATCATGGTTATAGAACTGATCCAATGAGCGGTCTGCACGACGGGCTCCAATGAAACGGGGGCCATTGGCGAAACTAATCTTACGGTTATCTACAGATACCCCTTTCAGTTGTCCGTCTTTCTTTGAGAAGATGAATGTACGCTTATTCGCTTTCACAGTAAGATCATTTTCTGTCTCTGTATAAGTAGGACGACTGGACAAGGGAGAAAGCTGTTCTGTCTGCTGATTCAGTTTGTTGACCGGGAAAGTCCAGCGCCAAAGTTCATGGCCGTATGGATCGATTGCTGTCAGGAAGAGGGCGTCTGCATTGGGGAGGATATTTGTTTTTATATCCAAAATGCCTGCCGAGTGAGCAACCACGTCACTGCCTTGCACTTCACCTTCTTTCAGTACTTGAACAGCGGCATTGGAAGCATCTGTTGCCAACGGGAATTTTACTTGCTTCCAAAGGAAACGGCAAGTATTCAGATTCAGATAATCGTAACGGTTTTCTACGGAGAATTTGCCATCAAATTGCTTGTCGATAGAAGTATTTATGATTTGTACCGGACTCCATAACTGCTTGATTGTGTAGTAGCTACCCTCCTTTTCGTGATGTGGCCCTACAATACCGTCTGCTCCAAAGTTTCCCTGGTTATCAATGAATCCGTCCATATCTACACGCTTCACACCTTCGTCTGCCAATACCCAAAGGAAGCCACCGATACAACGGGGATGCTTGCGCATCATTTCCCAATAATCGTATAATCCGGCACCATGGCCGCCATCGTACAAACCATGCAAGAATTCCGTAGGCATAAAGATTTCCGGTAAGCGCATGTAGTTCTGGCTTTCTCCGTAAGAACGGTAATGCATAGTTTCAAAACCGGAGAAATTACCTTGCGGGTGAATAACCGGACGTTTCTGGGGATCGTATTTATGAAACTCTCCATCCAATTCGGCATTCCATCCTTTTTCATTACCATTACTCCACCAAATAATAGACGGATGATTCACGTCACGTTCTATCATGCCTTCAATCAGACGCACTCCGGTGGGGGTATCATACTTGCCATGCCAGCCTCCCAATTCGTCCATCACATAAAGTCCGAGAGAATCACAGGCTTCCAAAAATTCCGGGTCAGCCGGATAATGGCTCAAACGGACAGAATTCATATTCATGCTTTTCATCAAAAGAACATCTTCTATATTCTTCTCTTTACTCAACGTACGGCCACTTTCAGGACGGAAACTATGGCGATTGACACCACGTACATTGATACGTACTCCGTTTATATAAAGTCCGTCGCTTTCGCGTACTTCAATCGTGCGGAAACCAAAATTTTCCGTTTCACTATGCAAAACCTTACCAGCCTTATCCAATAGAGAGAATTGCGCTTTATAAAGATTCGGAGTTTCCGCTGTCCATAATGCGGGATTAGATACATTCAGTTGCAGGGAAGTCCAGTCGCCTCCAGCTTTTACGGGTACGGTGGTTTCCGTTATCTTTTTCCCTTTTTTATCTAAAATCTGTGTACGGATGCTCATTCCGTTATTAGAGATATTTGTGTAGCAGTTGGCACGGAAAGTTCCATCCATCTTTGCGTCAATGGCAATGTGCCGCAGGTTTACGGCTGGTTTCACCTCCAAGAACACCGGACGGAAGATACCGCCGAAATTCCAATAATCAGCACGACGTTCGGCAAGGTTCACACTGGCATTTTCACTCTCTTTGGCAACAGTGACTTCCAGTAAATTCTTTTTGCCATATTTCAGGAAATCCGTGACGTTGTACGAAAAACGATAGAAGGCTCCCTGATGTTTGGAACCAACTTTACGTCCGTTCACTTTTACTTCTGTATCTGTCATTGAAGCTTCAAATACAAGACTGACCTGTTTGCCGCGAAACTTTTCCGGGACTTCAAATTCGTACTTATACATACCTTTTTCATCAGCAACACCTTCAGGAAATGGTTTTCCATAGAAAGTGATCCCATACTGATAAGTGCCGAAGCCTTGCAATTCCCAACAGGAAGGTACACCAATTTTCGTCCATTTGCCGGAATTGCGTCCGTTGGTACAAAAGAAGTCCCATTCAACCATATCGTCGCATCCGTGACCGGAGAGATATTGCCTTTCCGTTTGTGGAAGGTTTTGAGCAGCCAGGGTAGTTGCCAACGCTAAGGTCGATAATAAAGTGGTTACTTTTTTCATTGTTACTTTTATAATAGTGTTAGTTATTTATTGCTATCATTGTTTACTACTGATGCGGATATGCAGCGTATGTTCTTTTTTCTCTATGGCATATTTCTTCAATACACCCGGTCCGCAACTACTGTTTCCTAATCCAAGTACGGCAGCATCCATACTAAGAATGATTTCCGTACGTGGTTTTAAATTACAATCGTGAGTTTCTTCATAGATGTCCTGTACGGTGTAATGCAGGGCAGATGCAGAAAATACGTTTTCTACCGCGTCAACACGAATACCTTTATTCTGTTTGTCGGTCAGGGTCAGATAATGCACTTCCTCTTTGTTCCCACTATCCTGCGGACGTGGATAATGTACGTACTGTTCTGCAACGCTTCCTTTCCAAAGCCCTATCATAGCAGATGTTTTGCGGTCAGGATAGTTATCCTGTGGCCCTCTGCCATACCAGGTAAATGTATCATAAGCAGGCGCCAGACAGAATGCGATACCTAAACGGGGAATTTCAGGAAGAACTCCTTGTGGCAAGAAAGTTGTTTCCAGATCAATCGTTCCATCTGAAAAGACCGTATAGACAGAAGTAGTCACCACTTTTCCTTCTTTATATAAATTACTTGTTTGAATCCGGACAATGGCCGCCCCGTCTGCACGTTTTTCATGGTGGAAAGATTCCAGATTTATCTGCGGATGATCCATTCCATGCAATTTCCAGTCTTTAGCCAACCAGTTTCCGAAGCTCTTGTCATTATCTGTCGGAGCACGGAAAACTTGAGTGACAGGCTGAACCGGAAAATCATCGGAGTGAGCCAGCATTTCTTTGCCCTTATATATAAGGGAGGTCATACTTCCGTTCACTTTCTTTTCCCACTGAACAGAAAAACCGCGTCCGCTAATCAATAAAGATTTATCATCCTCTTCCACTTGAAGCGTTCCTTTATTAATTAAATCAGCAGAAGCTAAATCTCCTTTTTGCAAACAGAATTGTTCCCAAGTTACTTCATTTCCTGCCTTTGCCCAAAGAGCATCCGATTTTAAAACAATGCTTACTTTCAGTTGGCAATCGGAAAGAGAATAAATATCTTTTAATGATCGGAAAGCCGGCAAATCAATCGTTTTACTTTCGCCTGGAGTTATTTCCGGCAATGTTATTTCTCCCCGTTCTTTCTCCTTACCATCCACTGATAATGTCCACAGGCAACGATAAAGTGATAAATCAATATGATGATTCCGGTTGGTTACTCTCAACTCTCCATTCTCAACTCTCAACTCAACCGGTGCATATACCTTCTTTACCTCCCAATATTTAGGCGTAGTTTCACGGTCACTCATCAGTAATCCATTAAAGCAGAAAGCTTTTAAGTTCGGCTTATCGCCAAAGTCACCACCATAAGCCACCATGGTACGACCGTCGGGTAAAGTCTTGTAGATTCCCTGATCTACCCAATCCCATATAAAACCACCCAGCATACGGGTATTACTATATATCTCATCCCAATATTCCTTGAAATTTCCTAATGCATTTCCCATGGAATGTGCATATTCGCTCGTCATTACCGGACGGTCGTCATTGGTGCGTTCCGCAATCTCCAGCAACCGTTCCCAACGTGCATTTTCAGCGCGTTCTTTATCCTCTCCTTCTGCAATACCGGGATTTAAATATTCCTGTTTCACCCGGGTATAAAAGCGGCTGATAACATCTACCGTCTTCGGGTCAGGATTTCCGTCCACTCCCTGCGCCCCCTCATAGTGTACAGGGCGAGTGGGATCGAAATCATGCAGCCATGCCGAAATAGCAGCGAAGTTCGGTCCGTAACCGCTTTCGTTTCCCATGCTCCACATTACAATACATGGATAATTCTTATCACGTTCCGCCATACGAACCGCACGGTCCATAAATGCTGCATGCCAGTCGGGGGTACTTGCGAGTGTTCCACGCAATCCGTGTTCTTCTATATCCGCTTCGTCCATCACGTACAATCCCAAGCTGTCGCATAGCTCGTACCAACGACTGACATTGGGGTAATGGCTGGTGCGTACGGCATTTATATTCGCCTGTTTCATTAAAAGAATATCCTGAAGCATCCGTTCTTCGCTCATGACACGTGCCGTCCGTGGATCATGTTCGTGACGGTTCACTCCACGAAAACGAACCGGATTACCATTCACTAACAGTTGTCCTTTTTTGATTTCTACAGAGCGGAAGCCCACGGCCTGTTCTATCTGTTCTACGACTCTTCTTTCTTCATTTTGGAGAGTTAAGTGTAATTTATAGAGATAGGGCGTTTCTGCCGTCCATCTTTCCGGTGATTTTATAATAGCTGACAAGCGTCCCATCTTACGCGGGCCACGCTGCGGATACCATTCATTCATCCGGCTTGCTTTATGCTCCAAATCAAGAATATCTTCCACATCGCCTTTCAATGTGGCAACTTCTTTGCCTGAAGCATCCTTTAATACTCCCTGTAAGACATACCCTTTTCCGGTCATCCCTCGATATACACTGAATTGCGGATCAATCTGCAAAATAAAGTCTTTATAATCACCCACAGATGCGGGAAGAGTGCGTACCGCATAATCACGGACATGAATATCCGGTGTATGTATCAGATGAATACTACGATGAATACCACCAAAACGCCAGAAATCCTGATCTTCCAGATAAGAACCGTCACTATATCGGTAGACTTCCAGTGAAATCTGATTTTCTCCGGATTTCAGATACTTCGTGACATTAAATTCGCTCGGTTCCATACTGCCTTGGCTATACCCTACCCGCTCACCGTTGATCCAAACATAAAAGGCGCTCATTACGCCCTCAAACCGTAGAAAAGTCTGTCCATTCACTTCCCATCCGGTCGGCAATACAAAAGTGCGGCGATATTGCCCTACCGGGTTTCTTTCTTTATACGTGGTATAGTCAGTTTTCGGTTCTCCCATCACCCGTGGAGGATCTATTTTAAACGGATAGCCTGCTGAAACATAGATAGGCGTGCCATATCCGTTCACTTCCCAGTTGGCGGGAACAGGAAAATCCGTCCAATCTTTATCATCAAAATTTATCTGATAGAAGTTCACGACTCTTTCATTGGGAACGGGAGTCCAACGGAATTTCCAGGTTCCGTCTAAAGAGATTGAGCCGTCTCCTTTCTGTACAGAGAAAGGGGTAAAAGCGGCTCTTGCCGGTTCACGGTTGATCTGGAGAACATGATGATTCTCCCAATCATGCATTGTTTGTGCCTGTGTAGGACTTACAAACAATGCGCCAAGCAGTAAAGTATATATTTTCATTCGTTCTTTTTTCTTCATATCAAGTAGACGGACGAAAGGGCATTTTGTACCCCTTTCTTTTACAGAAATATTAAAGAACAATAAAAGGAGTAACACTCTATAAAGAAAAGCTTTACCTTGTGGCGTATAATTACTTCTAATATTATGATGATGAAAAAACTACTATTTAGCAGCCTCTTTTTATTAGGCAGTCTCGTTTCACAAGCACAACACGAGTACACAATTAAAGGTGAGGTAAAAGGAGTGAAAGACGGAACTCATGTTTCCTTATTTTTGACGGATGGACGTGTAGGAAGCGTAGTTGGCACGGATACGATACGTAATGGAACTTTCTTTTTTAAGCGAAATGCAGGAGAAAGTGGTATGGATCATCTGTCTCTCATGTGTCGCGATACGGATTTTCCTCCAATGGCGTTAGATGTTTATGCAACTCCGGGCGCAAAAATAAAAGTAACGGGCACAAACCCTCTGATTTATACATGGAGGGTAGACAGTCCGGTAAAAGAGCAACAAGAACATAATAGATTTATCGAGGATTCTCGTGATTTATGGGACGAATTTCAACGTATAGCAATCAAAGAGAGTGGCATGCGATCGGCTTCCGAAGCGGAACGGGAAGCACTTCAAACAAAGAGTGATAGTATATTAGCTATTATCAGCCAGCGGGAATTGAATTTGATGAAGGAAGTCCCTATTTCCAGTGTCTGGATGGAAAAATTGCTCCGTTTGAGTATATCTTTGAAATACAATCCCAAGTTTACCCATAAAGAAGAAATATTGGCTTTGTATGACAGATTAAACGAAGAACAGAAAGCTTCCATTGAAGGACAAGAAATCAAGGTTAATCTCTTCCCTCCTAAAACGGTGAAAGAAGGAGATGACATGGCAGATGCCGATCTTTTTGATTTAGATGGAAAAGTTCATCATTTGGCTGACTTCAAAGGGAAATATATGTTACTTGATTTTTGGAGCAGTGGTTGTGGTCCCTGCATCATGGCTTTACCTGAAATGAAAGAGATTCAGGAGCAATATAAAGACCGACTCACTATCATCAGTTTGAGTTCGGATACGCAAAATAGATGGAAAGCTGCTTCTGCGCAACATGAAATGACTTGGCAAAACTTAAGTGATCTGAAACAAACTGCAGGACTATATGCTGTGTATGATGTCAACGGTATTCCGAATTATGTTCTTATCTCTCCTGAAGGTAAAATAGTGAAAATGTGGTCGGGTTATGGTCAAGGCAGCCTGAAATTAAAGATGCGTAGATATTTGGATGCGCCAAAGCGTGAGATGAGTATCACCGGGGACACCAATAGAAAAGTCGTTAACCATCCAAGTTTTGAATCGACCAATACTGATATTCTTGAAGTGAAGCAGGTAGAATTAACTGACACAGCCACTATCGTTCATTTCTATGCATATTACATACCCAAATACTGGATACAAGTAAGTGCAAACGCCCAATTAGTAGACGAGCAAGGTGTATCATACACATTACAAAAAGCTGACGGCATTACTCCCGGTGAGCATTTCTTTCTGCCTGAAAGCGGAGAAGCCGAATTTTCCCTAACTTTCAAACCATTACCTCTCAAAACTAAATTATTCAATTTCACGGAAGGAACAGCCAAAAAAGATTGGCAAATAAATGGGATAAAACTTACCAAATAAAGAAAGAAATAATAATGGGACACTGAAAAGTTATGTATACTTCCAAGTGTCCCGTTTTTTATTTATTGAATATCCAATGCATCAAAAGCAATTCCGTCCATATTTTCTGCTGAAAGTAATACTTTGTAATGTCCGGCATTGATAAAGGTTCCGGTAGTGGTGCTCATCATCTTCCATTTATCCGGTGTTTCCGGGAAGTTCAATATGTCCTCTTTCAATACCACTCCTTTTGAATCAATGAATTTCATCAAGACAGGTATTGGCTTTCCGGTAGTGTTCATATATTTAAAGCGAAGGGCGTACACTTGTGCCAACCCGGTAGAAACATTCCATTCAATGCTGTTGCCTTTTCCTTTACCAAAAAACACTCCGATCTGTTTGCGATGTTCTTTCTTTTGGAATTTGCCTTTCAGTACAGCCATTTCCGCTTCGTATGATATACTGACACGAGTATTTTTATCTTCAGGAAGCAATTCTTTCGGAGTCTTTTCCATCACTTCTTTATCCGCTTTTTCCCAGCTCCAACCGGATGCAGGGAATATCGTCGGTTTCAGTTCCTGATCTGTGCTGGCAATAGCAATGCCCGAAATCAAGGTTTGTCCTGCTTTCACTTCCGGGAAATGAATTTTCAACATTCCACCTTTCACTGTGGCATATACCACTTTCTTACAAACTCCGTCGTGACCGCTTTCAGCCCAAATATCCAAGTCGTCTAATACAACAGAATCATTCACGGCAACATCGAATATGCGCAGTCCTTCACAGTCGGTAGAAGCGCTTCCGCCCGTACCATGCCACGGCTCCGTGAAATACAGTTCAATACGATATGTTCCGTCTGCCACAGGGAAACGATATTCCAACTGATGACGTCCGAAGCGGAAATGTTGGAATAACGTCCAGTCACGAGTGCCACGAATCGGATCATTGGTGGTACGTTGACTGGCAAGATAAGGATTCAGTTCCTTGAAATTCTTCGCCCATGAACGGGAATAATTCGTATTGTCCTGCAACCAGAGCTGTCCGAAACTATCTGTATAATCATCCCCTCCACAGTTGAGACGATACAGATAATTATATCCTGCCTCTCCTTTCAATATCTTTTTATCATCCTGATAAAGAAGTTCGAAGTTAGGGGCTTGCTCCAGACCATTCAATAGGATCAGGTCTTCTGCTACCGGTTTACCTTTATAATATCCTACTGCACGAAGTACGTTATAACGAATATCCCGGTTTTCCCACATAAAATGAGTGCCTGTTCCGTTGTTCTTTTTACGTCCGAGGAAGGTTGCCTTTTCATTTGTCAGATCGTTGTATAGCAATACAGAATCACAATTGCTGTAAGCCTCGATAGTGGCACGGCGACGTCCTTTTTCAAAGCGGTTGGCCCATGTATGTGATACCAGGTAAACCATCGGGTCTTTTGCAGCCGGAACATAGTTGGCGCGATACATATAATATACGTCTAATGGTTCTTCCCACGGAGTAACCAATCCTTTATAATTGAACGGACCTACTTTATCTATCTTGCGATACGCTTCATCCGGTTGACGACGTCCGGGATTGTCATGACTGCTGTATATCCACTGAAATTGTCCGCAAACACTATCTTTAGCCTGTTCTGCCAAACGGATTTTAGTTTCCATCAGTTGACACATACGGTCTTCACTCCACACTCCGTTCACCTGGAAATCTCCCGGCTCCGTATGCAGGTCGATGCTTCTCCACGCTCCATATTCTCCATTCAACAATTGGTTCGCTTGAGAGAGCTCACGACCGTATTTCGTCACATCTCCTCCATACGTACCACTCCAATTCTGAATCACATTCCAGTCTGTACCTTCACCGCCATTGCAGGTTGTTATGACACGCATTGTCTTGGCAGTCGGGTCCATCTGCCGGATAAGATCACTGCATTCTTGTGCAAACTCACGAGGCAAAGTGCTTTCATTCTGCAATCCCCACATCACCACTGACGGAGAATTACGACGTTCTTTCACCCATTGACGAAGCAACTTTTTAAAGTTCTCACGAAACTCCGGAGTGTCATACCACACATGAGCGGAAAATTGTGTCCAAAACAAGATTCCCTCTTCATCCCAGTACTTCTGATAATCGAGATGATGGGGCTGATGAGCATCCCGGAATGCATTGAAACCGGCCGCACGTATCTGTTTTACCCTTGCAGCAACCTGTTCATTGCTGAACGCATGGCTTTGTCCGAACTGATGCTCATACTCGCATACTCCATTGATAAACACCGGCTTTCCATTCAGGTAAAAACGTCCGTCTCCATCGTTTCGTTTTACCGGCCAGCTAATGGTACGAATACCGAAGGGTGTCGAAATTTCATCCGTCGTCTTCGTATCACGCTTTATCATGCTGGCCAATTTATAGAGATATGGATTTTCCGTATTCCACAAGACAGGATTCTCAACAGGAGCCTGCTGGCGAATCACTTTCATTTCTCCCGGAGCTAAAGTAACTTTCTCAACCAAACGGAAAACTTGTTTTCCATTGGCATTGCTTAGTTTATTGACTAACTCTACCGTTTCTGTTGCTTTACTATAATTTTTTATCTCTGTTTCAACAAATACGTTAGCAGCTTTTTCGTCATTCCAAATATGTACACCGAAAGGTTCTATACGAATCTCATCTGTTACTTCCAATACCACAGGACGGAAGATACCTAACGGCTGGGAACCTTCACTGAATCCCCATTCCGACGAACATCCCCCGCATACCCAAGGCATATCGGCGATCATTTCAGGATGCTCGGCTTTCACTTCCAAGCGATTTACTCCCTGTTTTAATTCATCTGTGACATCCAAAGTCAATGTGGTGCGCCCTATGGGGTGGCGACCGAAATTCTTTCCGTTCACTGTAATGGTGGCGTATGTACCCACTCCGTCAAAACGAAGAAAATACCGTTTCCCGGATTTTACATCTGCCGTGAAATCTTTCACATACATAGCTGTTCCATGCAGGTTTCCATGTGTCAACTGGCGGTATCCATAATAATCGTCCCAGTTATGAGGAATGTTCACCGTTTTCGCACGCATCATAAAATTACCTTTCAAATGAGTTGCCTCTGTAATCCAGGTTTTCCAACCCTCATTCAATGTAGTGATCTGCCGGCGGTTCTTGATTTCCGGTTTCGGGAAACGGACAGTCGAACGTCCCATCGGCTTACTGGTAGCAATGGCAATGCCACGTTGCTCTGCGTTGTTTACCGCACAATAGAAATGATAAACCACTCCATCATGTTTTACCACATAGCTCTTATGAGCAAACAGTTCATCGTAGTTCTTGGAGGGAATAATCAGGTCGGCCCCTTTCCAATCAGTCCAGTTCACCAAATCATAACTGGCGGCAAATGTATTGAATGCTTTATATTTACGCGAAGGTTCAAAAGCAGAGAAGTAAAACATCACATACACATCTCCCATCTTTTGGATATGCGCATCTCCTGTTATGGTTCCATCTGCTTCATGCGCAAAGACTGGATTTCCGGAGTAGCGTTTCCATGTTTTCATATCTTTGGAAAGCGCAATGCCGACACGTTCGCCCTTTAAATCCGTTTCCGGATGACGCCCGCCCGCATTGTAATACATCACAAACGGAGCCCCCAATGTTTTATCTTTATCCCAATAAACAGTACTCTTATATTGAGTCAGTTTTTCCCACCATTGGGCATCTTTATCATGGATGCTCAAAATCGGTTTGTCCAGAGATTCCCATTCATGTGCCGTAGAAATATCTCCTTTCGTCCATGCCAGTCCGACATAAAGCGGGGCTTTTACAGCTTCGTAACCCGTTCCTTCACCACCGATATAAGTCATCCAATGGCGACCTTTATAAGTCTGAAGCTCATAGCTTCCACCCCATTCCATATCCGGCAATGCAGGAAATCCGCCACGCTGATTGCAGTCCCATTTTCCATCCCGATAAGAAAGAACCCGTCCCAAAGTGCGCCATTCGAGCAGATTATCACTTTCTGCTATCCACGTTTCGTAACCACGACCATCGGTTCCACCTTTACCGTTGTAAACCACATAAGTCATCAGCCACTTGTCTCCCTGGCGAAAAACGGTAGGACAATCAATCTTATGATAATTGTCTGCCGGGGCAACTGCAAGCCCGTATTTGTATGGTGTCTTTACTTCCTCATAAATCTGCTCCATTCGTTCCTGCGGAACTTCCCGTTGCGCATACAGAGAGAAAGTGGTGGTTATACTAAAAACTGCCAGCAATAACTTCTTCATGATACTTTTTCTAATCGTTTAATACTTAATATTTCACCACAGAGGACACATTTTTATCCACTATAGAGTAACAAAGAGTCTTACGTATTTATAATCGTATGTATCGCTCTGTTTTACTTGCGGAAAAGAGAGAGAGAAGAACTCTGTGTCCTCCGTGTCCTCTGTGGTGAAATATAAATTATCATTAATAAAACAACCAATCCATTGTTTCTTCATCCCCGGCAAGCCCGGCATTACGAACTTTCGTTTCCGCAGCCGTGAATCCCAACACTTGCAGATAGCCTTTGGGTAACATCAACGTATGCTTTCCAGCCGGAAAACTATATGCATGCACATTTGCCAAAGGCATTCCATTGATACGGACAGCATTCGTCAATACAGGTTCCGCCTGACCGTAGTCATTGGCTGACGCATCGATTTCCAGTTTCGGAGCTTTTGCATATTTTTTCTGGTCGTCTTTGAAATAAGCGACTAACAATTTCACCGGAGCATCCGTTTCGAAAGTGATGCTTGTGCCTTTCTCTCTCTGCTCATTTCCATTGAAGCGGAGCGCCTTCATTCCTTTCAATTCCGGAGCTATTGCTTCTATCTTACCTGGAACATCCACAAATAAAGAAATACCCTCATCTACTTTCACTGTCGGATAATTAGAGATCAGTTTCACGTTTGCAGGAGTCCAGGCAGCAATCTCGACAGTTTCAGTCACTGCATTTCCATTCTGTTTTTCTTTCAACAAAGCGAGGTTGGCTTTGAAATTCTCCAATTCCTTCTCATAGTGTACCAGCAGTTCTTTCCAAGTCTTGTTCTTTCCATCATCTCCACCGATAGGAATACGACGTTGGGCAGTCTGCATACTGTTGGCATACAAGTAATGTTCGTCCGTCAGTTCCACCAATTTGCGATAGTGTTCCAGGCTTTGTTCCATCAAAGGAATAGCTTCTTCAAGATTCTTAATCTCTTTTCCCCATTGATAATCCAATACCAGTTTGGCAGCTTTCACTTTCAGGTTGAACGCATACGCAAATTCACGATAACAATGCATATCATTCTGTAAACGTGCAAATTCATCCTTATTTGAAGAGACGGAACCAGCTGCTTTATCAATAGCCGCTACTGCTTTATCTCCATGTTCTATTACTTGAGCAACAATATCCAAAGGCATTTCACCTACATGAGGTTGCTTTTTCCATTCTTTTTCTACATACTCTATCAGCTTCTCTCCTTCCGGTCCGCAGCTTTCATAGAATCCCGGATAGATCGTATATTTGTATGGATTGACAAGCTGACTCATAAACATACCCAGTAATAACGTTTGGCGATTTCCCTCTGTAATACCGAAACGACGTAACAACTTCGGAGCAATCTCTCCGCTTTCTTCGTATGCTACACGGATATTACTTGCATTTTCGTCAGAGGTTCCGTAGAACTTGCCCAACTGATGGTCCCAGTAACCCATTTCATCTGTACGGTCGCGATGGCAGTTCCACGCATAGCGTCCCCAGGTCTGATACCAGATCCAATCGCGATCCAACTGGAATTCACGTTCATTGTTTGGTAATTTGTCCGCCGTATAAGGCCAGTCCCAATATGAGGCCTGCGGATAAAGGTGCAACGCATTGGCACCGTGTACATTGTGCATGGCAGTGACCGCCTTTTGTACGAAATCCGGAGAACCCCAGCGGAACGGTTCCAAATTTGCCAGGATATGTACGTTACTGATATGAATGGAACCCAACGAACTCAAATCCGTATGAATTTTCGACCAGGGACCACGAGGTTCGTAGGTAGTCAACGATTCACCATTATACTTATGCATCGTATAAAGATTCTTATAGAGCGGCAAGGCAGCGTCCATCACCAGTTTGCAGTCCGTGTCGTGCGCACGCAACAAAAGAGGCGGTTCATCCGTACGTCCCAATGCCTGTAATCCGTCTTTCACTCCCGGAATAATTGTTTTAGTAAACCATTCCACATCGTCCTCCACTGTACACATCGCTTCACCCAGACAAACCAGTAATCCTACATTGGGATATTTTTCAATGAAAGCGGCAATACTCTTGCGTGTATAATCGGCAATCAGAGGAGTAATGGGGCGGTTACGATCCTGTGTTTTCAGTCCGTAATGTTCAGCAAAAGGTTTGGAAAGAATGATATTATAAAACATCTGTATGACAAAGATACCGCGTTTGTCCGCTTCTTCTGTGAGGAAAGAGAACATTTCTTCGTTCATTTTGAACGTTTCTTCATCTACTTCCAGTGCAAACGGATAATCTTCCAGTTTCACCAATGACGCAAACGGATGACCGTTCCAAAGGTACAGTGAATTCATGCGGTTGGCAACCAGCATATCCAAGTATTTAATCCACTGTTCTTTATCATAAAACCAGGGGAAACTTTCCGGCGTATACGGATATTCGTATACACCATGTCCCGGCAGGTAGGTCATCTTCTGTAATCCTACACATGCGCCACGCAATACCATTTCAGGACCGTCTTTCAGTTCCTCCGGGAAGTTCAACTTACCATCCGAATCATTCACACGGTCAATCAGTTCACGGCATCCGTAAATGACACCACTCCCATCCCTGCCGGACACTCTGGTCAGATTGCCCGTCGTCGAAATATGAAAACCTTCTTTCTTGAGCGTCGTGTCATTTACTTCCGTCAAGAGAATCGTTTTGATTTCGGGATCGGAGAATGTCGTGTCTCCCTGTTGCATCATTACCTGATAACCGGCTTTATCCAAGGTAGTCTGTAACTGCTCCGCACCAAACAAAACACGATTTGACGCATCCGGCGGAGTCATAATCTTCACGGTTTGCCTGCCACACGCTGCCAAAAAAAGTGTGCATGCCGCAAACATGAATAATCTGGTATTTTTCATTCTTCTGATATATATTATAGATTATATAATTCACTTCTTCACTAAGAGAAAGACGAAATAATCCTCTGTTTGTACTCATTTGTCTGTTTTTTCATTTTTCGACACCATACTTCCACTTTCGTCTTTCCAGCAATTATCTCTTTTTCTTTATACCGGATAATGTATTGCAAAGCCATCTCCCCATTGGTGAAGTATTTTTTTAGTAAAGTATCATTTATGGTATTGTACGTATGGTATTTAATGAATTGCTTGTTTTTTGATTTTGGTATGGATCGTAAATCATGTATGCAAGCCGGTATATATTTACTGAAGTCAGTACGTTTGACTCGTACATCAATTGTTTTTTGGTAATTCTAGAAGATTTTTCTTAGTGTCTTATACAAAGGACTTTGGGAGAATTACCCGTTTTTGAGGTAATGACTTGGCAACTGTGCTAATTACTGCGTTCTGCCATAAGTTACTATCATTGTCACTCGTCGTAATACAAATTATAAAGAATGAATTAATTTACAAATTGATTTTGAAAAATACTTTTAGATACACTACAACTTCATAGCCTATGGAGTTTTTCTTTGTTCATTTGGAGATTTTTAATAATGTTTGCCACACCTGGTCTTTCTGTTGATTTAAAAAAATGACAAGACAGTCAATAATGTTTTTTAGCTCAGTAATAATCTTATCTTTTACGATACTACTATAATAGTTGATAAATGTAGCAGCGTCTATTTTGAACTTCAATTCAAACTCCCCAGACAACACTTCACAAGGATTAGGATTATCTTCCAGATACAACTCAATTGCTTCCTTCATATTATCCTCAATCTCTTTCATGCCATTGCCTACAGTGATAATCGGAGCACCTTCAATATAGGCACTCAAATTTTTTCCTGCATGTTCTACAATCACTTCTACTGTTTTCATATTACCTCCTTTTTAAATCAAGAGAACAAGGGGCTTACTATTTTAGTATAAATATAAAATTAGCGGCAACTCCGAAGAATCACCGCTAATTGGTCTATTGTCCGACAGTTTGAGAGGGTTATAGCCTGCGAAATGAATAGCAGTACTCCACTAATTAACCATGAATTATAAATGATAGGTAACAATTCTTTCTTCGGGTGAATCAATCCAGAGACGCCATACTCCTTCCGATACTTTCTCCGGTGTTCCGATATTTGCTTTGGGTGGACGATGACTATTGATCGTCAAATACCCTTCCCCTTCTGTAGCTTTCACTTTCATCGTTTTGCCATTCATATAGACATGGATATCGCCATTCGGAGTGGGTACAGTACCCTCCATCCATTTCAGTCCTCCCAATACAGGAGCAATAGCAAACTCCTTATACCCTTCTTTCACAGGTTTCACACCCAAACAATATTTGCCGAGCAAATAGATAGGACTTGCTCCCCAGGCATGACATAGACTCTTGCCGTATGGACGGCCGTACATGGCAAGATGTTGTGTTCCGGTTTCTTCAGGGCTGTATTTTTCCCAGAAAGAGGTAGCACCCTCCTTCAACATACCACCCCAGTAAGCTTTCATTTCCTTCATGACAGCCTCCTGTTCACCCAAAGCACAAAGAGCTTCCAATTCATAAAAACGCATATAAGGTGTTGTGATTTTTAGAATGCTGTCATTCAAAAGAACAGACTTCTTGATGGCTTGCTGCTTATCTGCGTTCAGATACTGGAAGAATACAGAAAACATATTGGCATAACGCGTCACAGCATCACTTTGCCGACCATTCACACGATTATGTACAAATGCCTGTTTCTGATTGTTCCAGAAAGTAGGTTCTAACTTTGCTTTCAGAGCAGCGGCCAGCTTCTCATACTTCTGCTTCTCAATCTCATCCCCAACTAAATCAGCACACAAAGCCATTGTTTCCAGACTTCTGCAAAATAAAACCTGCTCAAAAGAAAGTTCTCCTTTTTTATCCAGATAGCCGTCCGCCCAGTCCACAAATACCCAGTCACCGGTCATACCTTCCACCATGCCATTTTTATTTGTACGTCCCAATACATAATCCATCATCGTTTGCATACGTGGATACAGTTGGTTGACAAAGTGGCGGTCGCCACTATACATATAATAATCATATACACTAAGAAACCAATAGAAAGTATAGTCCATAATCGTATTGCTATGGCTGGTCACAGGATCTTTGCCACGAAGCAGCCAGATTGTACGTTTCACGGATTCACTATCGAAGAAAAGATAATAATTCATCAGATAACTTTGAATAGCATCACCACTCCATACCCAGCGGTCGCGTTTGATACCGTCAATAAAGAACTCGCGGGTAGTGAGATGCATGGTATAGGCCCCCACTTCCCAAATACGGTTCAATTCTTCATCATTGCAACGGAAACTTCCACGATACTCTTCAGGAAGATATTCATATTGCATGGATACTTCTCCTATTTGTACACCCGGTTCGTGGGTAACGTAGACATATCGAAAAGCTTTACTGTTCTCCAACGTATATTCGTTATCAGAACTATTTAAGGGAGAAGTGCTGCGGATGGCGAGGTTAGTCATTTGTCCCGGCTCTAACAACAGTTTGTCCAAAGTTTCGCAATATGCTTTATCTTTTGCTTCTTCCGGGCTTTCACCATAATAAATTTCTATTTTTCCTTTTCCGGAAAGATTTTTCAATGTGATGAATCCGAATGTTTCTTTTCCAAAATCATAAAGGATACCTCCTTCGGACTGTTCTGACTTCGTAACAGGTTGCTGCGGTTCACGCATCAGACTGAATTGGGAAGGACGTTGGGTAGCTCCGTCAAAGTTCCAGCATCCGGCATCCATATAGATAGTGGCAGATGTGTCACTGGCTTTTCCGCTCTCGTCAATCCATTCTTTATCTTCGTAAGTCACACGCCAGGAAGAGTCTGAATTCACTGTTTTTCCCTTCACATAAATTGTGGGAGGAGTAGCCTGATTCCAGACTTTAATGTTCAGATTATGTTTTCCGGCCGGAAGCAACATGGTTTCCGGCATACCGAACTGGAGCTTTCCATCCAGTTTGACGTTGTACTTTCCTTCGGCAGCAATAAAGATTTCTTCCGGCTCGGAAAGATTCAGTTGCTTGCTGAATTCTACGACAACATAATGGCTGTCCGTTTTCCAAAAAGGAGGGAAAAATGCACCTCGTTCCGTACGACGGTTATTCATTTGATTTCCCAACCAGATTTCGTAGTCTCCCGGATACCATATCCAAGTCTGGGCAAATGTGCTGCTTGCCAAAGACAAGGCACTAAGCAATATCATATATTTCTTTTTCATTTTTCTTTCTATTACTAACAAACTGAATCATAAGAAATAATTCGTTCCACAGTGGTTGACGTTTAGTTCCACATCTGTTTCCCTTTAGTTCTACAATTGTTTTCCTTTAGTTCCATATCTGTGGAACGAATCACGTATTACAGTTAAATGACTTGTCAATACCTACTGAATATTTAGTAAATCCTTATATCCTGCTTCCAGTCCTGCACGTTCACGAATAACACTATCCACTTTCGGGCCATTGTTTTCCCATACATTTCCCGGACCATTGGCATTTTGCAGATACTTCTCTCCTTCTGTCCAATTATCACGTACAGTAATAAAGGAAGAACCTTCATCCGTATAAAGATAGAACCAGTGATTAGGATCGTGTACATACCCCGGCTTATAAATACTATGCACGCAATTCTCCGTTACATAACTTTTCGGCTGCGAACCGAGTGTGTAAATACCTGCCACATCATACATGTGTTTCGCATAATGATGAATCAGATTGGCATGTACTCTGTTATTACGCATACAATTCACAGTTTGCGTCCATCCCCAACCAAGGCTGATGCCACTATAAGGCACTTCACTGATTTCATTATGCTCGATATTGACGTCCCCTACATATCCCGCAGCAATGGCAAGACATCCCCAATCTTCATTGCCTATTTCCGTGAAATAGCAGTTATTGATTTGTTGCTGTGTGCATACTTCCCGACGATCAGCAGGATCGTATGGCAAATGCGTTTCATGGGCAGCCGGAGAAAAACTGCCGACTAACAGACCATTTCCGGCAATATCGCGGAAGAGACAGCCACGAACAACACCGCCTTGCACCGCTTCTTCATAATCCAATCCGGTTGAGCCTAAATGCTCGAATCGGCAACGTTCGAAATCAATCTGCCTTGCAGCAACCACACGAACAGCAGCTGCGGGACGTCCCAACCATCCTTGGTTATCCAACGGATGATTCAAGTAGTTCCGTTGCATTTTCGGATCAATCCGGTAACCATCTGTCAGATACATACCTGCCTGAAGAGGTACATGTCCTTTTTCTGACGGACGCATCCACGTAGTATAGGAAAAAGTAATTTTCTCAAAACGAATATGACACACAGGACGATCCAAAGTTCCTTCCACCCGTACTAATGTCTCAACAGCAGGCACGATCACTTCCGCCTCCTGCATCTTCTCTCCTTCCCGTGGATAATAATATACTTTACGGGCATCTATATCATGATACCATTCTCCGGGTACATCCTGCAATTCGCGGGCATTTGTCAGATAGAAAGCAGAATTATGTCCGTCCGTCGTCACCATCGGACGCGGCCAGGGATGCTCAAACTGAATCCGGCTTTCCGGTTGATGAAAACGTATTGCCACGCTATCTCCCTGCACTTCAACTGAACGAATCCGAAGATTGGCAACACACCACATCTGATGTAATACCATCTCGGCATATTTAGTTTTCAAATTCCCTTTATTATCAATAAGTCTGCGAATGGAAACTGCAGGTACATAAAGAATTTCATTCTTCTCATCCACACTGCAAATGCGATTCATCTTTTCGAAATCCTCCACATCACGGGCACGAACTGCCTTTTTTCCATTCACCCACAACTGGCGGAAATCCAATGGACGTCCATTAAATACCGGTACATCTGCTACCCAGAGCTTTCCTTGTTTCTTCCAATTCTTGATACGGACTCCCCCACTCAACACCGCCTTTTCATCGGCTGCCGAACGGATCACAGTCTTTTCATTGATCGCCGAACGGATCACAGTCGGGGATTCCTTTGTCCCACTATCTTCCGGACGAATAAAAACCGGCTCATACAGAGCGTACGTTCCCCCTTCCATATAAACAGTGATTCCTCCCTGCATACGGTCATCTCCCGTCCTCCGCCATTCACGTGCCTGCCGTAAAGCAGCAGTCAGCGTTGCTTTGGGAGACTGGCGGGTTCCATCATTAAAGTCATTACCTTTGGGAGAAACCCATATCTCACCGGACCATAACCAATGACTACACAAAATACATATAGCCGTTAAAAATAACTTTCTCATCCTCATTTCTTTATTTTTCCTCCTGATTTCTTCATTTCTGTATCATGATTATCTGGCAAGAGGCATCCATACGGTCATCTCTCCTTTTCCTCTATTTCCCCAGGCATAATAAGGAATCAAACGAATATCCACCGTTTTCTCTGTCTGAACCACCGGACGATAAAGTACTCCTTCCCAAGAAATTGCAGGTGCCAGACGCGCTTTACCTTCGAGCGCTACAATCGGACTACCCTCAATCGTGATTTTCTTCGGAGTCAATTTTATATCAGCAGGAATCAATACATTATCAATCTTTTCCCCGTTTGCAATATCCATACTTTCCAGGCAATAAACCAACGGTCCGCGCTTCACGACCACCTGATTACGAATCTCCTCTGCCAACGGATGAGCTTCGAGCAAACGCACAGGCATATCCATCACTAACTCCACTACATCCCCCTTCTTCCATGCACGATTTACTTCCGCATACGAATTTGCCTTCGCATTGACTTGCAACGGCTGTCCATTCACCCTAAGCGTAGCCTTTTCACACCATTCAGGGATGCGTAAGAAGAGCGAGAAAGTACCTGCCTTACGAGGAACTTTATCCAACGTTACACGTATATTTCCATCCCAAGGATAATCCGTTTCCTGCGTCAGAGCTACTTCTCCCTTCTCTTTCCAAGTCGTTGTCAATGTATTTGCCCCATACAAATTGCAATAAATCCCTTCCGGGCTCAATGTATATGCATAGTTTTGTGCCTGACACAGCGTACGCAATGTGTTCGGAGGACAGCAGAAACAACTGATATATTCTGTCCGTTCCTTCGGCCAGCGAAGCGTGTAAGGAAGATCGGCACTGATACGAAGCGGATTCGTGTAGAAATACTTCTTTCCATCCAGACTAATACCGCTCAATACACTATTATAAAGACAAGTCTCCACAAGATCGGCATATTTCGCATCCCCTGTCACTTCTAGCATCCGCCAGTTGAACAACATATTACCGATATTGGCACACGTTTCATTGTGAGCAGTACTATTCGGCAACTGATAGGGACGTCCATAACTCTGATGCACTTTCTGAATACTATCCGGCTCATAACACGTTCCATCAGGCGATGTACCATCATAAAGAGCGCCGCAAGCACCGGTCACGTACATTTTCCGGGTCACGATATCATTCCAGATACTAGTCAGGTTCTTCATTAATTGCTGCTCACCGGTTTCTGCATATACATCCGCTACTCCGGCATACAGATAGTTGGCACGTACCGCATGTCCCATCGCACGATATTGATCGCGGAAAGGAATACGGTCCTGATTATCGTCCGTACCATTCTCTACCATACCACGGATATCAATCAGATTCTTTGAAAGTTCCAGATAACGGGGATTTCCGGTAGCCCGGTACATTTCGACTACCCCCATATAATGAGAGGGACAAATAGCATTGCGAGCCAGTTCGGCAGAAGCCGTTTCATAAAAATAACAGAGGAAATCCGTTGCTTTCACAGCAGCATCGAAAAGAGTAGTCTTTCCGGTAGCACGACGATGCACGATACCCGCCATCATCAAGTGTCCCAGATTATAAGTCTCAAAGTTCAGCCGATTGGCAAAAGCTCCTTTTTCATTCTCATCACCTACTTTCGTTCCAATGACCGTCTGTTTATACTGATCACCCAATGCTGTTGTATGGGAATCAATCCCTTTATTCAGTTCTTCGATAATAACAGGCGTATGTATATAACCGTCTGCACGTTGGGCTTTTACAACACAAGTAATAAAGTTATCCATTAACTTGTCCAACTCCGGATCTTTATTAACTGCATAGACAGAAGCCACTCCTTCCATCCACTTATACATATCTCCGTCATGGAATGGAGGTCCCCAATGCTCTCCTTTGCATACTCCGGCAGCAATCTCAAAATTACGGAAACCGTGAGAGATCTCCGGCGTGTTCCAAGTGTTCCACATACTTTGCAGGGAAGTCTGGCTAAATACCTGAAAGCGATCTCTCCAGAATCCATCCGTCCAATGTACGGCGCCGATTCCGGTATTCACCATCTTCGCAAAACGGCTCTGACTCATATCCGTCAATCCATTGCTTTGCGCAAGTGCTCCCGTAACGGAGGCGGAAGCTAAAAGAAGTAACAGTTTTATCTGTTTCATTAATATGGATAATTTAAAATTTACACAATATCTTTATAAAAAGACGCAATTATCCGTATTTTGTACTCAATAAAACAAAAAAACGAAGCCCCTATTTCGGTACGCCCTGCAAGTCCAAATACAGGCATATAGCCATTTATTTCACTGAAAAATAATAAAAAGTGCCACCCCTCGTTTTGCGTGAATGACACTTTTCGTGATTTTGTATATTAAATCTACCATAAACCGAGCCCCATCGTTTTAGAACATTCCAACTCCAATAATCCTTTTTTCGCATCGAGACCACCTCCGTACCCCGTAAGTTTATGATTGCTGCCGATTACCCGATGGCAGGGAACAAAGATAGAGATAGGATTGGTGGCATTGGCCGATGCAACTGCACGCACAGCCTTCGGGTTATGGATGCGGCGGGCAAGCTCGCCATAAGATATGGTCGTTCCATAGGGTATTTTCATCAGTTCTTCCCATACAGTGCACTGAAATTCAGAGCCGGTAAAGACAACAGGAATGTCGAATATCTTACGGTGTCCGGCAAAGTATTCTTCGAGTTCCCCGATTGCCCGTTCGATGATGTCGGAAGTCCCCTCTTCGTACTTCGCATTCAGATGTCGCTGTATGCGGCGGTCTATCGTACCTCGCCGTTTCTCCACCGCCCAGTCGCAAATACACAGCTTATCTCCGTAAGAACCGACAAGCATCTCGCCCACAGGCGATTGATATCGTGTAATCTTTATAGTTTCCATATTGTTCTTTTCTTCTTCAAATTTAAAAAATATTGCTCACATTCTTTACTTCCCTTGTGATGTACTTCTTACTTGGAGTAACGGTTTGTGCTAACATTTCCGTTCGCAACGGAAATGATTAATGATTTTACTGACAAATATAGGAAAGTATATTTCAAATGACAAGAAAATACAGAGGATATGACAGTCTCCTTTCAAACTATTATCAAGTAATTTGTTTATGGAAAAAACGATCGTTCCAAGTGCCACGCAATGGACATCAGCAACGGATATGAATAACCGGATTATCTATTTCCGAACGATGTACAACAGTACGATCCGCAGCATTGATTTGCGCTCTATTGATTTTTCCAAAGTGCATTATCGGGCTGTTCCAATGGATACCGTCAGGCAGCAGCCGATTGAAAAGATAAAAATAATGTCCGAGTAATTATATTCTTTTAGCGACTTATTGGGTACAAAAAGTCCGTTCAACCGTCCTTTTATAAAAGTATAAAAGACGTTAGATGATAATGAATAAAAAGAGATTGATCGGATATGTGCTCGTCATGCTGTCTGTAACTTCTATTCATGCACAAGAAACGAACGCTTCTACGCAAGAATATAAGTTATGGTATGACCGTCCCGCACAGGTATGGACGGAAGCCCTGCCTTTGGGCAATGGCCGTTTGGGAGCTATGGTATATGGAATACCGGGTACAGAACAAATACAACTAAACGAAGAAACTATCTGGGCAGGACGCCCTAACAACAACGCCAATCCGAACGCACTTGAGTATATTCCCAAAGTGCGTGAACTGGTCTTTGCAGGAAAATATCTCGAAGCGCAAACTCTTGCTACCGAGAAGGTGATGGCTAAGACAAACTCGGGAATGCCTTATCAAAGTTTCGGGGACTTGCGAATCGCTTTTCCCGGACATACCCGTTATTCGGACTACTATCGGGAGCTAAGTCTGGATTCCGCCCGCGCCATCGTGCGATATGAGGTAGACGGAGTACAATACCAACGCGAAACGATTACCTCATTTACCGATCAAGTGGTAATGGTCAGACTGACAGCCAGCCGTCCGGG
Source organism: Bacteroides finegoldii DSM 17565 (assembly GCF_000156195.1). Classification (GTDB taxonomy): domain Bacteria; phylum Bacteroidota; class Bacteroidia; order Bacteroidales; family Bacteroidaceae; genus Bacteroides; species Bacteroides finegoldii. The sequence continues at coordinate 81,009 of NZ_GG688323.1, forward strand.
ACAAATAACCTTTAATGCCCAACTGACCTCTCCTCATCAGGATGTAATGATTTCCTCTGAGGAAGGAAATTGCGTTACGCTTTCCGGTGTCTCTTCCTGGCATGAAGGTCTCAAAGGGAAAGTGGAATTTCAAGGACGGTTGACTGCACGGAATAGAGGTGGAAAAATAGCATGTGCAGATGGAATTCTATCGGTAGAAGGAGCTGATGAAGCTATCATTTACGTGTCAATAGCCACCAATTTCAATAATTATCTGGATATCACAGGAAATCAGATAGAACGGACTAAAGACTATCTTTCCAAAGCAATGAAACATCCATTTCCGGAAGCCAAGAAAAATCATACTGATTTCTATCGCCGATACTTGACCAGAGTATCTTTGAACTTAGGTAAAAACCGATATGAAAACATCACAACCGATAAACGTGTAGAAAACTTCAAAGATACAAATGATGCTCATTTGGTAGCTACTTACTTCCAGTTCGGGCGTTACCTATTGATTTGTTCTTCACAACCTGGCGGACAACCCGCTAACTTGCAAGGTATCTGGAATGATAAATTATTTCCTTCTTGGGACAGCAAATACACTTGCAACATCAACTTGGAGATGAACTATTGGCCGTCTGAAGTTACCAATCTTAGCGAGCTGAACGAGCCTCTTTTCCGGCTGATAAAGGAGGTCAGCGAGACAGGCAAGGAAACGGCTAAAATCATGTATGGAGCGAATGGCTGGGTACTCCATCACAACACAGATATCTGGCGCGTCACAGGAGCAATTGACAAAGCTCCTTCGGGCATGTGGCCTAGTGGTGGAGCGTGGCTCTGCCGTCATTTATGGGAACGTTATTTATATACCGGAGATACCGATTTTCTGCGTTCCATCTATCCTATACTGAAAGAGTCCGGCCGTTTCTTCGATGAAATCATGGTAAAGGAACCGATACACAACTGGTTGGTGGTTTGTCCTAGCAATTCACCGGAGAATGTACATTCGGGCAATAACGGAAAGGCAACGACAGCCGCCGGATGTACGATGGATAATCAGTTGATTTTCGATCTTTGGACGGCTATTATTTCAGCTTCCGAAATTCTGGATACCGACAAAGATTTCGCAACTCATCTAAAGCAACGCTTGAAAGAAATGCCTCCTATGCAAATAGGTCATTGGGGACAATTGCAAGAATGGATGTTCGATTGGGATGATCCGAAGGACGTACATCGTCATGTCTCCCATCTTTACGGATTGTTCCCCAGCAATCAGATTTCCCCATACCGCACACCGGAATTGTTTGATGCGGCACGCACCTCGCTCATCCATCGCGGGGATCCGTCTACCGGCTGGAGTATGGGATGGAAAGTTTGTCTTTGGGCGCGTCTGCTTGATGGTGACCATGCTTATAAGCTGATAACAGATCAGTTGACTCTTGTACGCAACGAAAAGAAAAAAGGTGGTACTTATCCTAATTTGTTCGATGCACATCCACCCTTTCAGATTGACGGGAACTTCGGTTGTACGGCAGGAATCGTAGAAATGCTGATGCAGAGTTATGACGGATTCATCTATTTACTTCCCGCCCTTCCTACTTTGTGGAAGGAAGGTTCGGTGAAAGGTATTATCGCACGTGGTGGTTTTGAGCTTGACTTGAGTTGGAAAGACGGAAAAGTAAATCATCTGATAGTAAAATCCCACAAAGGAGGAAACTGTCGTCTCCGCTCACTCAACCCGCTAAAAGGTAAAGGACTGAAACCTGCCAAAGGCGAGAACCCGAATCCTCTCTTTGCCGTCCCCGCTATTACCAAACCATTGATTAACGGGAAAGCAAAATTGAATAAAATAGAGCTGACGGAAACCTATTTGTATGACCTGCCCACAAAAGCGGGAAAAGAATATATCCTGATCGGAAAATAAAAACTCAACTATATGAATCAAAATTTATTTAAGGCGATTATTGCCTGCGGAATTGTCTGCTTTATTGCTTGTACGACTACCAAGAAAGCAGAAACCGAAAAGTGGAGTGAACGCATGGCACGTTCCGAAATGAAACGTTTCCCAGAGCCCTGGATGATTGAAAAAGCTAAAAAACCACGATGGGGATATACGCATGGCCTTGTGGTAAAATCAATGCTCGAAGCATGGAAACATACGGGCGACAGTACATATTACGAGTATGCCAAGATTTATGCGGATAGTCTGATTGACACTGACGGACGTATAAAGACCATGAAATATCTTTCTTTCAATATCGACAATGTAAATGGCGGTAAGATTTTGTTCGACCTCTACGCAAAGACGGGAGATGAACGTTACAAAACGGCTATGGATACGCTTCGTAAGCAGATGACCGAACAGCCGCGTACCAGCGAAGGAGGCTTCTGGCACAAATTGAAATATACCCATCAGATGTGGTTGGACGGTATCTTTATGGCTTCTCCCTATCTGGTACAATATGGTGCGACTTTCCAGGAACCGGCTTTGTTTGACGAAGCGGTGAAGCAAATACTTTTGATTGCCCGTAAAACGTATGATCCGGCTACCGGTCTTTACTATCACGGATGGGATGAAAGCCGTGAACAGAAATGGGCAAATCCCGAAACCGGGTGTTCTCCGAATTTCTGGAGCCGCAGTATCGGATGGTATGGTGCTGCGATAGTGGATGTTCTGGATTATCTGCCACAAGAAACAGCAGGACGGGACAGCGTCATACAGATTCTTCAAAGGCTGGCCGAAGCGATTGTAAAATATCAGGACCCTCAATCCGGCACATGGTATCAAGTGACAGATCAAGGTGCACGTAAAGGTAATTACCTAGAGTCTTCGGCAACCGCTTTGTTTGTTTATACGCTCGCCAAAGCCATTAACAAAGGATATATCGGAAATGAATATATCGAACCAGTAAGAAAAGCTTTCAACGGCATGACCGGAAATTTCACCCTTTTGGAGGAAGACGGAAGTTATACTATCACCAATTGTTGTGCCGTAGCCGGACTGGGCGGAGACTCTAAAAGATACCGTGACGGTTCATTTGAGTATTATATCAGCGAACCGATTATCGAGAATGATCCGAAGTCAGTAGGAGCATTTATCCTGGCTGCAATTGAATTTGAAAAAATGATTGAGAAATAATCTGTGGTGAACTGGAATAAACAAAAACGATAAAAAAACAATGAAAAAATTCAAGATTCTTCCTTTTTTACTGCTACTGCTGAGCTTGAGTACTTCAGTGGCGGCACAAAAGAAAACACAGAAAACGTATATTCCCTGGAGCAACGGTAAACTTGTTGTCTCCGAAGAGGGGCGTTATCTGAAACACGAAAACGGTACTCCTTTCTTCTGGTTGGGGGAAACAGGATGGTTGCTCCCAGAGCGTCTGAATCGTGACGAAGCCGAATATTATCTGGAACAGTGCAAACATCGCGGATACAATGTAATTCAAGTTCAGACCTTGAATAATGTGCCATCCATGAATATCTACGGACAATATTCCATGATAGATGGATATAACTTCAAGAACATCGACCGGAAAGGTGTATATGGTTATTGGGATCACATGGATTATATCATTCGTACGGCTGCAAAAAAAGGACTGTATATCGGTATGGTTTGTATCTGGGGAAGTCCCGTGAATCGTGGAGAAATGACTGTCGAACAGGCGAAAGCATACGGAAAGTTCCTGGCGGAACGTTATAAGGACGAACCGAATATCATTTGGTTTATCGGTGGAGACATTCGCGGTGATGTGAAAACAGCCGAATGGGAGGCATTGGCAACTTCTATCAAAGCAATCGACAAGAATCACCTGATGACCTTCCATCCGCGTGGCAGAACAACCTCAGCAACTTGGTTCAACAACGCTTCCTGGCTGGACTTCAATATGTTTCAAAGCGGACACCGTCGTTACGGACAACGTTTTGGTGACGGCGACTATCCTATCGAAGAGAATACGGAAGAAGACAACTGGCGTTTCGTTGAGCGCAGTATGGCTATGAAACCCATGAAACCGGTTATCGATGGAGAACCTATCTATGAAGAAATTCCTCACGGCCTGCATGACGAGAACGAGTTGTTATGGAAAGATTACGATGTACGCCGCTATGCTTATTGGTCTGTATTCGCCGGTTCTTTCGGGCATACGTATGGGCATAATTCCATTATGCAGTTTATCAAACCGGGTGTGGGTGGTGCATACGGAGCCAAGAAGCCTTGGTATGAAGCATTGAATGATCCCGGTTATAATCAAATGAAATATTTGAAAAACCTGATGCTGACTTTCCCGTTCTTCGAACGTATACCGGATCAGTCTGTCATCGCAGGTAAGAACGGAGAACGTTACGACCGTGCCATCGCTACACGCGGTAATGATTATCTGATGGTGTATAATTATACCGGACGTCCGATGGAAGTTGATTTCAGCAAGATTAGCGGGGCAAAGAAGAATGCCTGGTGGTATACGACAAAGGACGGTAAGCTGGAATATATCGGTGAATTTAATAACGGTGTGCATACCTTCCAGCACGATAGCGGTTATTGCAGTGGAAACGATCATATTCTGATTGTGGTGGACAGCAATAAAAACTACCTCGGTAAGACATGGACGGAACTTCCCGATGCCCAACTGAAATATATCAGCGATAAATGATGAATAAGAGAATATTTATAGTAGCATTCTTTGCGTTTCTGTTTTTAGCAGGTTCAGTCTATGCAGCCATAGGCATAACCGAACTGCGAACGGAGCAATTAAGGAATCCGCTAGGTATTGACGTGCGCCAGCCCCGATTGGGTTGGCGCATCGAATCGGATGAACAGAATGTGATGCAAACAGCGTATCACATTCTTGTTGCTTCTTCTGCCGACTTGCTGGCGCAAGAAAAGGGAGATATTTGGGATTCAGGAAAGATAGAGTCCGACGCTTCCCAATGGATTGCTTATCAAGGTAAACCGCTAAAGCGTAATGCCCGCTATTATTGGAAAGTGAAGGTCTATACTAATAGAGGGGAAGCGGACTGGAGTGCTCCGGCCTTTTGGAGTATGGGATTGCTGAATGAAGCGGACTGGCAAGGCCAGTGGATTGGATTGGACCGTACCACTCCCGGTGACAGTGAAACCCAATGGAGCCGCTTGGCAGCCCGTTATCTCCGCAAAGAATTTGCGTTGAGCAAAGAGGTGAAACGTGCAACGGTACACATTGCTGGAATGGGACTTTATGAATTATTTATTAACGGACAGCGTATTGGCGATCAAGTGTTGGCCCCCGCTCCTACCGACTATCGGAAAACAATTCTGTACAACACTTACGATGTGACGCCACAACTTCGAAAAGAGAATGCTATTGGTGTGACATTGGGCAACGGACGTTTCTATACGATGCGCCAGAATTACAAACCGTACAAGATACCGACATTCGGCTATCCCAAACTCCGCCTGAATCTGATTGTGGAATATATGGATGGCAGTAAAGAAACGATTGCTACAAACACTTCATGGAAACTGACAACCGAAGGTGCTATCCGTAGCAATAACGAATATGACGGCGAAGAATATGATGCCCGCAAGGAATTGGGCAACTGGACACAAAGCGGTTATGACGACAAAAGCTGGATAGCGGCACAAAGAGTCAGTATTCCTTCAGGAACATTGCGTGCCCAAATAATGCCGGGTATGAAAGTAATGGATACATTAAAACCTGTTTCCATCCAAAAACTTGGTGATAAGTACATCCTTGATTTTGGTCAGAATATGGCTGGTTGGATGCGGTTCCGCATTAAAGGACAAGCCGGTGACAGTATTCGTCTCCGTTTCGCAGAAACCTTGCAGGCCAATGGGGAACTCTATACTCGGAATCTACGTGACGCCCGTTCCACAGATACGTATATCGTAAGCGGACGCGAAGTGAAGGACACTACGTGGGCACCTCGTTTCGTGTATCATGGCTTCCGTTATGTGGAGGTCAGCAATTATCCGGATGCGCAACTTGGAGACTTCGTAGCTGAAGTCGTGGAAGACGAGATGACGCATACAGGATCTTTCAGTTGCTCTGACGAGACATTGAATAAGATTGTCCGTAATGCGTTTTGGGGAATCCGGAGTAATTATAAAGGTATGCCGGTAGACTGTCCGCAACGGAATGAACGTCAGCCTTGGTTGGGCGACCGCACCATGGGATGTTGGGGAGAGAGTATGCTTTTCGATAATTACGCAATGTATACCAAATGGACACGTGATATCCGCGAAGCACAACGTGAAGACGGTTGTATTCCCGATGTCGCTCCGGCCTATTGGAACTATTACTCGGACAATGTGACTTGGCCCGCGGCGTTGCCTATGGCTTGTGATATGCTTTTTACCAATTTCGGAGATAAACGTCCGATAGAGGAGAATTATCCGGCTATCAAAAAATGGGTGGCTCATATCCGTGAATACTATATGACAAAGGAATATATCATAACTAAAGATAAATATGGTGACTGGTGTGTTCCTCCCGAATCTTTGGAACTGATTCACAGTAAGGATCCTTCCCGCAAGACTGACGGTGCGCTGATCGCCACTGCCTATTATTTGAAAGTGTTGCAACTGATGCATCGTTTTGCCAGCCTGCAAGGACTGAAAGCCGATGCAGAAGAATGGGAAGAACTGGAACATCGTATGAAAGACGCATTCAATGCCCGCTTCTTGCATATAAAAGAGGGAACATCCCATGTGCCGGGACATACATTATATCCGGACAGTATCTACTATGGTAATAATACGGTCACTGCCAATATTCTGCCACTTGCTTTCGGGTTAGTGCCAAAGAATTACATCCATGAGGTTGCCAAAAATGCCGTAACTTCCATTATTACCACCAATAAGGGACATATCAGCACCGGAGTCATTGGTGTGCAATGGCTGTTGCGTGAATTAAGCCGTCGTGGTTATGCCGATGTGGCTTACTTGCTGGCTACCAACAAAACGTATCCTTCGTGGGGGTATATGGTTGGAAAAGGTGCTACCACCATTTGGGAATTATGGAATGGTGATACGGCAAATCCAGAAATGAACAGTGGCAACCATGTCATGCTTTTAGGAGATTTATTGCCTTGGTGTTTCAATAATCTGGCAGGTATCCGTGCAGACCGTTGGAAGTCCGGTTACAAACATATTATTTTCCAGCCGACTTTTGAGATTCAAGAGTTAAGCAATGTAGATGCATCTTATATGAGTATCTATGGAAAAATAACCAGCCGATGGAAGAAAACGCCCATGCATCTGGAATGGGATATTGAATTGCCTGCCAATACAACAGGCGAAGTACATTTGCCAGATGGTCGAAAAGAGAAGATCGGTTCGGGAAAACATCATTTTAGTATAGATATACCGACTAAGAACACAGCCATTCTAAGTGATGAATTTCTGTACGAAAAGGCCGCTTTCCCCGAATGTCACGGAGCTACTATTGTAGAGATGAAGAACGGAGATCTTGTCGCCTCTTTCTTTGGAGGAACGAAAGAACGCAATCCCGATTGTTGTATTTGGGTATGCCGTAAGCCGAAAGGCGCCAAAGAGTGGAGTGCTCCCAAACTTGCTGCCGATGGTGTGTTTTTACTCAAAGATCCGCAAGCTATATTAGCGGGAATCGACTCCACCTGTACACCGGTAAAAGATGCAAAAGGGAAACTCATCGCACGTCGGAAAGCGTGTTGGAATCCGGTACTGTTTCAAGTTCCGGGCGGAGATTTGATTCTCTTCTACAAAATAGGTCTGAAAGTGAGTGACTGGACAGGATGGTTGGTTCGTTCGCGTGACGGAGGAAAGACCTGGAGCAAGCGTGAACCTCTTCCTAAAGGTTTTCTAGGTCCTATCAAGAATAAGCCGGAATATATCGACGGTCGTATCATCTGTCCTTCCAGTACGGAAGGGAGTAAGGGCTGGCGTGTTCATTTCGAGATTTCTGATGATAAAGGAAAAACCTGGAAAATGGTAGGACCTTTGGAAGCAGAACTGTCCGTACCGACTCAGAACCGTAAAAAAGGAGGAATAAATACGGATGATCAGGAAGGCGGGGAAGCCATCAAAGGGGAAGGCGCTAAACCTATTTATGCGATACAACCTAGTATTTTAAAGCATAAGGACGGAAAATTGCAGATACTCTGCCGTACGCGCAATGCACAGATTGCAACAGCCTGGAGCAGTGACAATGGTGATACGTGGAGCAAAGTAACGCTGCTGGATGTTCCGAATAATAATTCCGGTACAGACGCTGTGACAATGAAAGATGGCAGGCATGTGCTTATTTATAATAATTTCTCTACATTGCCCGGAACTCCGAAAGGGCCTCGTACACCGCTTTGTGTAGCTATATCGGAGGATGGAATCAGCTGGAAGCCTGTTCTCACATTGGAGGATAGCCCGATCAGTCAATATTCTTATCCTAGCATTATTGAAGGTAAAGATGGAAAGCTGCATGCCATTTACACTTGGCGTCGTCAACGGATAAAATATGCCGAGATAGATCCGCTGAAGTTCTAAAAATCGAATAGTCATTTTACATAAATCGACCGCTCATTCCTATTCGAATGAGCGGTCGATTCTTTGTTTTTATCCGTTTTATGTTTTACATTTGCAATAAATAAAAAGAACGATGGCAGACAACTATATAGAAAAACAGCAAGAGCTATATGAAGCCAGAAAGGCTGCTTGGAAACAAGCACAGAAATATGGTAAGAAGAAATCTACAACCGTTCATCCGGTCAAATCGGCTTCGTGTACTCCAATGGCCTCAAAACCAGAGACCTCCTCCAAAAGAGTATTTATAACAGGAGGAGCGGAAGGTATAGGCAAGGCAATAGTAGAAGCTTTTTGCCTGTCCGGCGATCAAGTCGCTTTTTGTGATATAAACGAAACAGCGGGACAAGAGACTGCAAAAGCAACCGGATCTATATTCCATAAAGTCGATGTCAGCGATAAGGATGCACTTGAAAGTTGTATACAACGTATTCTTTCCGAATGGAATGATATTGATATTATTGTCAACAACGTCGGTATCAGTCAATTTTCGTCTATCACCGAAACAAGCGTAGAGGATTTCGACAAAATACTTTCTATCAACCTACGTCCTGTATTTATCACCTCCCGCCTGCTTGCCATACGTCGTAAAGAACAGTCCTCTCCTAACCCATACGGTCGGATTATCAATATCTGCTCCACACGTTACTTGATGAGTGAACCAGGAAGTGAAGGTTACGCAGCTTCTAAAGGCGGTATCTATTCTTTAACTCATGCACTGGCTTTATCGTTATCCGAATGGAATATCACCGTCAACTCTATTGCTCCGGGATGGATACAAACTCATGATTATGACCAACTCCAACCGGAAGATCATTCACAACATCCTTCGCGACGGGTAGGCAAACCGGAAGATATTGCCCGTATGTGTTTGTTTCTCTGTGAAGAAAACAATGATTTCATCAATGGAGAAAATATCACGATTGACGGAGGAATGACGAAAAAGATGATTTATCTGGAGTAGGGATATTCAGTAAATGTTCCTCTTTCTAAAAAATCAAGAGAAAAGCTCACGTAAAGCAAAGCTTTTCTCTTGATTTTTTCGTTCAACTCTCCCAGTCTTCTATCTTTTTTGTAGAATATTGTTTACATATTCTTGTTTTTTCCTTCCCACCCATGCATTATGTACATGTCTTTTTTAGGGGAAGTTAAAACCTCTCCTGTTTTTCCTGTTATTTTAGTCAGATTATGCTGCCTTTTCTTTTTTT
>NZ_GG688323.1:90855-234767 GCF_000156195.1 Bacteroides finegoldii DSM 17565
ATCGAACTCGGTAAAACCTAAACAAGGTTCGATTTCTGAGATTTTTTGTATCTTTACCATGTGTTTTTATTTTAGATTACCCCCGTTTTGGCCGTCAAACCGTTTTTTGGGGGGAATGCTTAAAGATACAAAAAAGGCAACTAATTCGCAATGAAGTAGTTGCCTTAAATTTTATTATTTTAGGAATATCCCGGAGTAATTTGAGAATTTATCAGATACAATGATATGTCTTTATTATATCATTAATCGCCATGAGACTCTTTCAACACGCTTCGGGTGACTTCCACTCCTGTCTTCACTATCGAAGCTGCATGATGAAACTCCAACATATCATACGTATCGCCGGAAATTTGAATTAAGATATCCGGCTGACAACGTTCTATCTGGTAACGGGTGATTTGTTGCATCATCATCCTGGAAGATTCTGTCAACAGATTATAAGGAGATATTTTCTTTTTCTTTCCGGTTTCAATGGGTGCATTCACATCGACAGCTATCAGAATATCTCCTTCAGTACGTTGCGCATGACTCAATGGAAGAGGATTCAGAATACCTCCATCAATCAATACCATACCGTCTTTTCTTAATGGACGGAAAAGCATAGGGATAGAAATAGACGCACGGATAGCTTCATGTAAGCTCCCTCTGTCAAACCTGACTTCCTGATCGCGGACAATATCCGTAGCCATCGCTACATAAGGGACAGGCAGGTCTTCGATATTCATATCCGGAATAATTTGTTTCAGTTCTTTAATAAAACGGTCACCTTTCACTAATCCATCCCGGCTTAAGGTAAGATCCGCCAATTCCCACATCTTGCGTTTGTCCCAACTAAACAGCCATTCTTTACATTCTTCCATTTTTCCTGAAGCATACATTGCTCCCACCATTGCTCCCATGGAACTTCCTGCAATGGAAGTAATCTCAAAGTTGTGACGAAGTAATTCTTCAATTACTCCTATATGTGCTATTCCACGTGCTCCCCCCATGGAAAGGACTAATGCTACTTTTTGCTTATCCATATCATATACATTTCTGTTAGCCATCTACAAAATAACACATTTTCTGCGAAAAAGATGTTTAGTAATCGTGAAGAAATAAATTATAGCAGTGTTTTAGGGGAACTAAAGCATAGCTTTAGATATGATAAAGCTATGCTTTGTCAGTTGCAAAGCATAGCTCTATTATATTCTTTTATTATCCCGGAGATTTTCCGGTTATGTAGAAGGTTAAGGGTTTACCCTCATTTTATTTCTTTCCTTGAGCCTTCTTTTCTGCGTTTCGCTTATTCACATACTCTTTGAACATCTGACGCCAGTTGCGACCATGCTCATTGAAATACTGTTCGCATTTGGTTTTATAAATTTCAAAGATAGCAGAAATCTGCTTCATATTCTTGTAGTCAATAGCTTGTTCGCGAGCCAATTTCAACTGTTCCAGAACGAAAGCTGTTTCCTCCTCTGTCATATTGGGCACAATGGCCTGATAACCTTTCAAGGTAAAAGCAACTTTACCTACCGTGTATTTATCCAGGATTTGTTCAATCTGTTCTTCCGTCAATACTCTGCGTAAATCTTTCATTAGCCTTTCATGCACTTCTTTCGGCATAGCAGAATCTGCAATCATTTCACGGTCGAGCTTGGAAAGCGGTTTGCCTGTCAGAGGATTGATACCCTCGGGAATTGTTATATAAGGGTGCTCATTGTGCCAGTCACGCACTTTACGAAGATGATTATAAATGGCAGTTACTGCAAAACCTGCCTTTTTATCATCGTTCAACTCTAAAGAAGCTACCCAGTCGATGGCTTTCTTTTCGAGAGAAGCATCTGATTTTAAATTAGCAAAAGCCTTCTTGTCAAAATAAGCAGCTACCTTGTCAAAAGAACGGATGGCGCCTTCAGGAAGCAAAGCTCCTTTTTCGCCAAAACTATACATAGCGGATTCCGGTTCAATGGTGACCTTGCTTTCATCCAACATATTTTTATCCAACTTGAATACTTCTGCGAAGAAGTCATAAACAGCGTTCCGCTTATTCGGGCCAAAGTCATGTTTCTCTTTGGGAAGATGTACATTCGTTACTTTATCTTTTGCCTGGTAGAATCCATAGATTCGTTGCAGATAAGGAAATTCAAGAGTAGGAACACTGGCCGTCCAGTCGCCGCCATCCGATACGATCAGTTGTGGACGAGGAGCAAAAGTAGCGGCTAATTCCGCATTACAGGTTCCTCCTGCAGATAGTTGAATAGGCATTCCGCTCTCGCAGGGACAGCCACCGTCGAAGTGAGAAGCCAGGCTCACCACCGGAGCTGAAGCGGTGAAACGATCATCCAATACGCTCAACAATACAGTATGGGTACCTCCACCCGAACCACCATTCGTACCGATACGGCTGGTGTCAATATCCTTACGGGAAGCAAGCATGTAGTCAAGAATCAGTAAGCCGTTCATTGCCTGAATAGTGTGTGCCGCACTACTACGGTGTGCTGCACTGCCAACTTGCAAAGCCGACTCTCCCCATCCGAACAAATCATAGTCTACACAAACAGCTCCCATACGTGCCAAAGTTCCCATACGTTGTTGTTGGTCTTCCCGATAACGTCCGCCACCAAAATGTCCGTTAGGGCAGATTATCAATGCGTGTTTTCCTTTTGATTGGGGCGTATAGATAGAACCGCAAATGTATAATCCGGGAAGTGTTTCAAGTGCGAAATTCTGCACGGTATAGCCATCAAACTTACGTATCTTTGAAAGAATAGGTTTGGTTTTGACACATTGAGCCAACAAAGTATCAATACCTAAACGCTGACGTACCTCTTTTTTCAGAGAATCGGCACGAAGTTGAAAAGATTGTCGGTCTGTATAGAGTGTATTCAGATAAGCCAGCATCTTCTCTCCGTCTGCATCTGTACGACGTGGATACTCGTATGCTTTCAGCTTATACATATTTCCTTTCTGCTTGACAAATTTATAATCGAAAGGTGCCAATACATTCGTCAAGGATTCTTCCACGGAATAAGGGCGAATACGGAAATCGGCATAAGACAGCACTTTTCCCACCGTATCAATGTCATATTTCAAACGGACTCCAAAACGGTTCTGTATATTCGTCAGTACTTCGTTCAAGGGACGGGCAAATTCCGTCTCGTATGTTTGCGTCTGGGCTTCGGCCGAAAGAGATGCGGCAAGAAGCATAGTAAAAAGGATTCGTTTCATTTATTTTTAATTTATGCTAGTTGTTTTTTCACCATTGACGATTACGTCATCCATCGTGATACGTTCACAATTTTCGAAGATACATTTCTGTTTCCCTCCCTGAATATGAATATCACGCAAAACGATGTCAGATATCGGCGCTTCTTCCAAGCCCACTATTTTGATCGGAGTCTTTACGTTTGTCACAGTCATTCCGCTGATATGTACGTTACGGAATATCGGAGTGCGTTCACTCTTAGGTTCGGCAGGCATTTTACTGTATTTCAAATTCAATACAACAGCTTCCTGTTTAATGTTGCTCATTACGACGTTGCTGACACGAATATCTTCAACGACTCCTCCCCTTCCACGGGTCGACTTAATACGGATTCCACGATCTGTTCCGTCAAACACGCAATTGGAAATAGTAACTTTACGCACACTCCCACTCATCTCGCTGCCGATAACAACGCCTCCATGACCGGAAAGCATGGTGCAGTTGGTGATAGTGATATTCTCGCAAGGTACTCCCAAACGACGGGCCTGCGCATCTCTTCCCGACTTGATTGTGATGCAATCGTCTCCTACTGATATATGGCAGTCGCTGATATGTACGTTGCGGCAGGATTCCGGATTCACTCCGTCCGTATTTGGTGAGGGTGCATTATCTATGGTGATCCCCTTTATGGTTACATTGTCACAAAACTCCGGATTGACCGTCCAGAAGGGAGAATTTATGATTTTCACTCCTTCAATCTTTACTTTCTTACAACGAACGGGCTGAATGAACGGAGGACGGAAAAAGCGACGTTGCAATGTATTTACATAATCCTTGTTCGTTTCAGCATAAATCGCTGTCGTATCGTTTGCTGCATCCCATAGGGGCTGATATTTATTCACATCACGCATGCCATTGTCTTTCAAATCAATCATGACACGAAAGAACTCCATCCACCATTTCTTTCCTTGTCCGTCTAAAGTTCCTTCTCCTTTGATCGTAATATTCTCGGCATCTACCGCATAAATCAAAGGCTGGAAACTTTTCATCATCACTCCTTCGTGGCGAACCTCGACAAAAGGAAGATAGTCATCAAAGTTGTCAGAAAAGAGCAAGGTAGCTCCGGCTTCCAACTCCAGTGTAATATTACTTTTCAGATGGATACTCCCCGTCAGATAAGTCCCGGCAGGAAAGAAAAGAGTACCTCCGCCCCCACGGTTCAGACGGTCAATCGTTGAATTGATTAGCTTTGTATTAAGAGTCTTGCCATTTGCTTTTGCACCGGCCTTCAGCATATCTACACGCTCGGCACGAAGAACTGTGGTTGCACAGAAGCAAAGAAAGACAATAAGAGTTGTTCGTAAATTCATAATCGATATTATTAAATTATATTTTATCATTGTCTTCTAAAAAATCATGCATATATTTTTTTTATTCTACAAATATATACAAAAAGGTTCTTTCATTTTGCACAAACCAATTGATATGTTCCGCTCTGTATTTCTTTCGGTTCTTTTTCGCCCGAGAGATAAACAACAGCGGTAGTATTCACCGGAACAGACACGTTTAAAGTGAAAGTCCCATTCTCACAAGTCCAGTCCACATTAATGGTACCGTATAAAGTTTCATACGACGCTTTGACGTATTTCAAATCTCCCACAGGTTGGGGAGCGATGATGAACTTCTGATAACCTTGTTTTGGAGTGGTAGAAGGACGAATACCGACCAGTGAATTAAAGAACCATTCATCAATCTGTCCCATCATAAAGTGATTCCAGGAAGAACCTTGACGGGGGTCCCACTGCTCGGTCAAAGTTGTAGCGCCGAATTTTAACTGGAAACCATATCCGGGAGCTTCTTCATGATTGAACATTTTATAAATAAGTTCATGTTCTCCATTACGCGCCAATGTCTGAATCAGATAGCGGTTTCCCACATCACCGGTAGTCAAACGGTTGCCATGTGCTTCCACATCTTTTATCAGATTCGTGAATACTTTCTCATGCAAATCTGCATCCGATTGGTAGTTACCTTGTTCATCTGCATTCTGCGTCATTTGGAGGAACAGCGGAAGTGCATTACTGCATTGGCTTCCTGTACCATATTGTGCAGTATCTTTATGAAGAAAACATTTATTAAATGCAGCCATTATATCCTGTGCCAACGAAGTATAATAACGAGTGTCAAAGTCATTACCTACCATTTTCGCAGCTTTTACCAAATACATGACTGTCATGTAATAATGCGCAGTAGCCACCAAAGGAACGGGTGTATTCCGTGAGAATCCCGCACGAAAATCTCCGTAATCATACCAGTCTCCCAATCCGAAAGACAGAATACCCTTATCTGCACGAGTCTTGAGATAATCCACGTAACGACGCATATTCGGATAATATTTCTTAATCAGCGAGTCGTCTCCATAAGTCTCATAGTACATAAAAGGGAAAATAACCAGAGAACCACCCCACTCCGGAGATTCGGCAAAAGCATCCATACCCGGACCTTCAAAAACCACGTATTCTGGAGCAGTTGTCGGCATAGCCCCGTTGGAATGTTGTGCATCTGCCATATTCTGCATAATCTGCGGAGCGTATGCTGTCAAATCATAGTTATACAACAAACCCGGACCATTCAGATGTACCTGTTCCAGCCACCCAAGTTTCTCACGATGCGGACAATCCGTAAACACAGATTGCATATTGCTGCGAACCGCTTTCCCGATCAATCGATGGGCAGCATTAAATATCCGGTTGGATGATTCGAAAGTGGAAACTTTCCTGGCTGAATTATATACGAAACAGGATTGAATATTCTTTAATACAGGTAACTTCTGCAGATTCTTTTGTCCTTTTAAGACAGCACCCTCTACCTGGATATATCTAAAACCGTAATAAGAGAAACGAGGATGCCATGTTTCATCTCCTTCCCCTTTCAGAGTGTATTCGTAATAGTGTTGACGCCCTGTCTGACGCTGATTGCAAGCACCTTCCTCTGTCAATGCTTCGGCTACAATCAGAGTTACTTTCTGACCACGTTTGCCACGTACTGTTATTTCCGGAAAGCCAGCCAGATTCTGTCCCATATCCAACACAAAAGCAGAAGGATCGACTGTTCTTTTGGTCGATATGGAAGCCGATGCTATTTGTTCCGCATTTAGTTTAGTTACCTTTTGAATATCATAACGTTCCATGATTTTCACCGGAGCCGCCATCTGTGGACGAAGTATTCCTTTAGGAGCTTCCTGTATGACTACCGGACGCCAGTGACTGTCATCAAAGCCAATCTGATTCCATCCTTTCTGTTCACGACGCGCATCATAATCTTCCCCTCCATATATGCAATTGAAGGTTACCGGACTAAAATCATATTTCCAGTCATTATCTGAATGAACTGTCGTACATGTTCCATCTTCGTAGTTAATAACCAGCTCAAATAAAAGTGTGGGAGGACCAAAACTGATCTGTAATTTGCGATAACGCCCCCCCTGCACATTATAGAATCCATTCCCCAATAAGATTCCTACGACATTTTCACCACGCCGCAATTGTTCCGTCACATCGTATGTGTTATAGTAAACAGTTTTATCATAATCACTCCACAATGGAGTAAACTCACTGTTACCTACCTTTTTGCCATTCAAAGAAAACTCATAGAATCCCAGACCACAAACGTATGCCGTTGCTTCCACTATTTTCTTACCCGGTTTTCGGTTTGCCGCCCCTTCTGTCGCATCTCCTACCTGGAATGTTCTTCTCAAACAAATACTTTTCTTTGCCAAAGTGTCCACTGCTTCCCAAGCTGCTTTCACTTCCGGTTTCTTCAACTCTCCACCGTGGAACTTACGCCCTTCCGGTAAATGAGCATTTTGTCGGGTAATAGCTCCAATCCACTGCCCCGAAGATAACCTTTCGGGTACTGCCCGGAATTTCGCTTCACTGCTCCACTCGGAAGGTGTATCTGTTTCATCCCAAACACGAACGCGCCAACTATAATTAAATGAGTTATCAGGACGTATATCTGCCCCCTTTGTAGAAACTAACTGGCTCTGCGAAGAATAAACCTTCCCACTATTCCAAACGGAACGCCCTGTAAAAGCTTCCCGAATATCAATCTCATAGGCAGATTGTCGCGTCCCATTTTCCGGCGATTCCATCACCCAGCCCAAACGGGGTGAACCTTCGACCACTACCAGTCCCTCCTGCATCTCACAGGTAAGACGACTGATGGTTATATTCTTTGCCTGTACAAAACAAAACAAACAAATTAGCAATGAAAGAAGAATCTTTTTGAATTTCATTTTTCAAGTATCTTTTATTTGTTCGATAAATGGTAAGTTCACCACAGAGGACACGGAGGACACAGAGGTTTAATCTTTTTTATTCGCTATAAGTAACACAGAGTCTCACGTATTTATAATCGTATTTGTCTCTCTGTTTTACTTACGGAAACAGAGAGAAGAGCTCTGCATCCTCCGTGTCCTCTGTGGTGAACTTACCATTTGAGTGCATTTTCACAAATGATTTTTGTCAATGTATCCGCCTGCCCTACTTCCTTACCATCTACAAAAATGCGTAATCCTTTTCCGCAATGATAACGATCACCATTCTTATCCCAAAGAATCGTCAGATTATGGCCGTGATATAATACATTATCCAAGCAGAACCAATCCCACTTGTCGGCAGGAATTAAGGGGTTCACTTCAATCGTATTATCCAAACGCGGACGAAGTCCGATCAGTCCTGTAATTATCAAGTCGTTGAAAGTAGAATGGTTATAATAACGGCTACGTTCCTGATCTCCTTTCAGCCAATAACCGGTCACCTCATCTAAATATTCACCAATATAGGGACGACCACGATGGTACTGTGATTCCACATACAATTCCATCTGACGGAAATATACACTGTCAGACAATACAGTCTGCGGATAATTATTCATAAAGTTAGCCATTGCTGTCAATGTCTGTGCGGAAGCAAACGGCCAGATAGCACCGTCCCACTCACACTTGCCTACTCCACGTGTACGGAATTCCGGATGACGACGTTCTGCGGTTGTCAGTCCATAAGGAGCAGAGAAGCCTTTTTCATCCATAATTTCTTTCCAGGCAATTTCATACTTTTGGGTGGTATCCGGCAGGTTGAAATACCAGGGAATATATCCGATTGCTTCACGCACATTCGCAGAAGAGTCCGTACGCATCGTTTCAAAAAACTGATGACGTGTATTCCACAATTCATTTTCTACCAGATTTTTCAGAGTATCTGCTCTCATGCCATATTTCATAGCCATCCCCTCATCACCGGAAAGAATTCCTATACATGAAAGTGCTTTGGCATTGCCATACATATAACTATTGATTGTCGGCCGGGCATATTTCTTCCTCCGTCCGCCACTGATTGATTCTTCCATACCATCCTGTACGTCACCCTGCCAATACAATCCGTTCTTCAAACGGTTTGTACGTTCCCAACGCTGATATTCGGTTTCCAGATCTTTCTTCATATCCAGCAGATAGTCCTTATCACCATCTACCATGTAACGAGCCAAAACAGCATCTGCGTTCCATGAACTGAACTTATTCATTTTCTTCATCGGTCCTCCATCATTACCGCGATACCAAGTATGAATAATCTGATCCAGGTATTTTGGATCACGTAGCCAACGGCTTTCGTAAATATGATGTCCGATTGCACAGGCAATCAGGTTATATTTATCCGAATAAGAACGCTGAACCAGAAATTCCGTCATACCGTATCCAACCGGAGTTTCCTTGATATGCTTGCGCAACGACCACCAACGATAATAATACATCTCTTCAAAATTACGTTGCGGGCATTCAAACAAAGGAATGTTGTCTTCCATCCACTCCGAAGCTTTTGCGTTAGGAATCGCTTGAACGATATTCTCATCTTCCATTCCATTAAAATAATCCGCATAATGGCTGAAATCCTTATACTTCAAGAAAGCGGAAGATGCATCCTTGTCTGCGGAAGACGTTTTTACATTAGCTATACGATATTCGGCCATCGGCTCCTGTTCACCGGCACCGGGCAAATCGTATGTCTGGTCGGCCGGAGTATCCACTGTCGGGAATGTACGTGGTATGCCTGTACGGAAAGCTATTCTTTCGATACTTGCCACCGGAGCATAGAACATCCTCAGCCCTACCCTCTTGCCATCTACATATACTTGAATATTACGGTCAGCCGTTGAAAGGACAGCTTCTACATGATAGGTTTTTCCTGCTTCATACTTCATCATATTCGCAAACCGGGAACCACCTTTTGCACGAAAAACACCATCCTGTGTCAGTTCCAAACGGGAGCAGGCAATTCCATTCTCATCCAGAAATTCAATCTGAAGCGTACCTTTATCATTCTGTCCGGCTTGCAAATCAAAGGAGACATTCAATTCTTTAGAAGCGGGAATTTTCCGTTCCACTTTTGCATAGTCAAAAGGATCTTTATCTTGCAGTTTCAACCATTGTCCATCCAGGGAAACCGGAGCCCAAACCGGGGAGTAAATATTCCAATCAGTCAATTCCGATATTGCTTTCGATTTTGAAAAGTCATCGTTGGCATGTGCAGAGGCATTGAGTTCCACCGGCACAGGAATGCGGGAGATCCACATATCTTCCTTGTTCACACTATAAGAAACCCATAAATCGCCATCTGCAGGTATCCCGTTCCCCTCCTGTATGCCACGAGGATACTGAGGACCGTATGATTTATAATTACCACCGTAACGCATCGGCGTGATTTCGCCGTGCACCAGATTCAGCGTTGTATACTCCAGTCCGTCCTTACTCAATGAGATAGCCAACGGCCAACGGAATTCCGAAGGATTATATACCGTCGCGTATGTGCCGTCACTCAAACGTTGTCCCCAGATTTTCGCATTACTATTGACAAATCCCTTAGCACGGAGTACCGGTTGTTCCCAAGTATATCCTCCGTCTTCGCTGATAGAAGTGAGCGCGTGCTTCCAAAGGCTGGCAATTCTTCCGTCGGGAAGTGTGTAACAGTTAAATGCCTTATATCCTTTCTTTAAGGGGATAATAGGATCTTCACGGTCTGCCTCTTCTACCCATTGCATCATATACTGCGGATTGTCAAGAATCTCTTGGCAGGCTTTCACAAACTCGCGGTCTTTACTTTTCTTGAAATACGGATAATCGGTGTTCTTCTCGTTAAATCCGTGATTGTAATAAATAAAATAAATAGGACCGAACGAACCGTCCTTTTTTATTTCGCGTACTACCCGACCGATACCGTTTCCATCGTTCGGATCGTCTTTCTTATCTAAGGCAACTCCGTAATTTCCCATTGTTATTAATCGGCCGGACTTGGAGACATAGAAACCTACACGTTGGTGCATAATAGCAATCAGATCTTTGGCTTGCATACCCGGACGAGATTCCTTGGTATATCCGTCCGGAACTTTATAAGGCGGAAATACTATTTCCGGGTTCGTCCATTGATAGCCATCCTTTGATGTCATCAGAAATGTTTGGGAAGGCGGTACATGTTCGTCCGAAGGATCAGCCAGATATTGATAATAAAACTGGCCGTTCCAATAGGCCAACATCGGTTGATGGTTATATGTCCATCCATTGCCGTTCGACGGATCGGGATGTTCCCGGTTGGCGCGTACCAATTGGATATTATGCACTCCTACCACCGGCGACAACTGTCCGTCGTGATAAGTAGGGTTCGATAATTCTGTTCCTGTGTAATGAATTCTGTCTTGCGCTGCAACCGTAGATGTCAACCATCCGGCAGCCAATGCAAAGAGAATCTTTGTAGAGTTATTCATGTTATTTAGTGATTATCGGTGAATGATTAGTGATTAAGGCGGGTATGTGTCAACAACGCTTTTACTACCGATTCGGGAGCTTTGAATATTGTTCCGTGTTTATGTCCGGCAGGTACACTTACTTCACTCGTCACATCGGTAAAATTTATAAAATCTTTTGTGCGCATAGCACCGTATATCTTTTTCTGATAGACATCAAAGTAAACAAGATACTCCTCTCCTATCTTTTCTACAGTAGGACCTTCTACAAACGATTCGGTAAATGGTTGCGACGCAGGTGAGTAAGGTCCTGTCAGGGAATCGGCAAAAGCGATTTTCAGATTGCGTTCCGGGCGGGTATTATCCTTAAGTACCATCACATAGTCGTTCTTATCCCGTTTTACAAGGACTGCATCAATCGAACTGAATCCCGGATCATACAAGACTTTCGCTTTAGAAATAGTCTTAAAGTCTTTCGTAGTGATATAATACAAACGATGATTATTGTTTTCCTCTTCTATTCCTCTCTCAAAACGGCCGGGAATGCAAGAAGCCCATACTACCATGAACTGTTCACTATCTTCATCATAGAAAATCTCCGGAGCCCATACATTGACCGTGGTCGGTTCTTCTGTCATGACAGGTATCATCTGTTGCTTTGACCAATGAATCAGGTCTTTGGAGTTTGCATAGCCGAACCCTAGATCGCCTTTCCAGCTTGTCGTCCAGACCAGATGAAAAGTTCCGTCGGGAGTACGTACCATCGAAGGGTCCCGCAACAGTTGATGTTGTCCTAATTCGGGCTTCAGCCAGATACCGGGAATACTGTCCCAATGCATTCCGTCTTCACTATATAAATATCTTAAGCCCTCATCAGCAGGTTCATGAAACGAAGTAAACATATAATAGTCCTTGCTTCCTCCGCAAGAAACAAAAAATAAAATACCTATTGCCGCTAATGTATCTTTTAACCTTTTCATTGCTATTATAATCTATAAATTGTATCCTTTATACAAAGGAGACGATAAAAGGACTAATTTGTACTCAAATATAAACGAAGAATCTTCATCTTCCGATTGAATTTTATATACGATAAAAGGGCGACTCTCCGAGCCACCCTTTCCGTCATCAAACAAACTAACCATTTTTATTATGGGAAGAGAATCTTATAAGGATCCTCCACGTGCTTTCACACGTTTGTACCATTCTTCACGTTCTTTTTTCAAGTCATACCCGCGTTTAGCCAGATAATTATTGATACGTCCTTTATATTTTCCAAAAGCAGCGTGTTTTTTATTTGAATTTTCAGCGTCCAAAGCAAATTCACGAGCTTCCACCAACCAAGCGTATATTTGCGCTTTTTCTTCTTCTTTAAGTGTCGGAATCATGTCGAGGTGGGAATCGTAGGTCACCTTCATAACCCCGTAAGTCATTCCGTCCTTCACCGCTTCTATCTGCTTCTCGTCAAGGAAAAGAGATAAATTGGCGGGAAATGCGAAATGGGAACGGTATAAAGCCGCATCTTTTTCATTCTCGGCTGCTTTCAATGCTTCATTCTTAGCCTCACCCGTCAATCCGGATTCTTTTACCTTCTTGACTTTCGCATCGCGTATCTCATAAATATCGTTCAATTCGAAATAACGGTTGGCAATGATATTCCGGACATCCTCAGCAACCTGTTTATCTGTGAGTCCCAACTTATCTACAATCTTCTGAGAACGGTTGACAATAGACTCCACATATTTCGGATCACGGTTCTCTTTGTTCAGGTCAACTGCTCCGGCGGACATCCAAGTAGAGAGCAGTAACAGAGAAATTATCAGTATCTTTTTCATTGATATTATTTTTTAGTATAATAATGACATTTCAGCACCTTAGTTTACGTTAACTTCATCATTTACATTAACTTCCCTTTTTCCTCCAAAGTATCATAGTTGTTTTTCAAGTCTCTCCAATCTACTTTGTGCTTAGTGCTGATACCATTGATATACTTTTCGATATTAGTGTATCCGTCACCGGTACAGTCCTTATTGGCGTCACTCGGATCGTTCGGATTCAATCCATTCGCTTTTTCCCACTCATCCGGCATACCGTCGCCATCTGTATCTACGTATGGAGTACCTTTGTATTCGGGATAACCGCCCATCTGGCGAATATCTGTGATGATTCCTTGTTTGTATGAATCTTTCGGCAGACGGCGATATTTAAACTGTCCGTCTTCACCCATTGACTTTGGAGCCAATCCTGTCAAATCACCGTATGCATCTTTCGGAAGTTTCTTTTCGTAATAAGGAATACCGGTTCTTACTTCTTCGATAACGCGTTCGTCTACAATGTCACGGCAAGGGATATTTGCACCTACATGTTTCAATACATAATCGTATGCGTCCTTTGCACTCATAATATTAATATATGGCATTTCGAACGGTTGGTAGCTTCTCATATACTCCGTATATCCGTCGGTATTCGGCTGAGTCTCAATCTGAATACCGCCGTTCCAGTTATCTTTTGTAATCTCGGGATAACCTTCCATGATATTTCCGTCGGCGTATACCCGTCCGTATACTTTATGATCCAGCTTGCTACGTCCGGCTTCCGGTTTTAAGATACGGTGTCCTACATTGGAATCTTTAGGTGTGGCAGGTCCCGGCTTGTAGTAGTTATTAATCATATTGAACATCGCTGTATAATCACCTCCATCGGAAGAACGGTGTACCCAGTTGAACACTATATTATTAACGAAATTGAATATACCGTTCCAACCGATAGAAGGGTTACGGCCTGAGTTGCTAGCCCACAGATTACGGGCAAACGCACAGTTTTCTCCTCCCAACGTACTTCCGAATGCATGGTTATAAGTATCCAATGCTTTTGCGGAAATAGTATTCTGAATAGTTACATTTACAGTAGGGAGTTTCAAATCTTTGCTTTCATACTGTCCTTCGCTAGGATCATACATATGACGATAGAAAGATATATTTTCATCCAACCCCCAAGTACATGAACAGTGGTCAATCATAATATTTCCTACCGGATTTCCTCCGAAAGAGTCATCACGATGCCAGACCTTTGTCTCACCGCGACGGAAACGCATATGACGTACAACCACATCATGCGTATCTACCCAGAATGATTCTCCGGCAATGCAGACACCATCTCCCGGAGCTGTCTGTCCGGCGATAGTTACATAAGGAGCGCGTACAATGATCGGAGATTCCAAACGAATGATACCTGCAACATTAAATACGATAATGCGTGCACCTCCTGTTTCACAAGCCTCACGGAAAGAACCGGGACCACGGTCATTCAGATTGGTAACGGTAATCACTTTACCTCCACGGCCACCGAAGCTATACATTCCACCACCTTCTGCACCAGGAAATGCAGGAATATCAGCTTGGGGCAAATCATACGGACGACCGGCCCAAGGTATATACGGACGACCTTCTTTGGCTTCTTTCAGAACGATTGGCAACGCTTTTGCCCATGCTTCATCAGAACGCTTCCGTTCTTCAGTCATCATCTTTTTATAATTTTCTTTGGCTTCGTCTGTTATCTGTGGGTATTGTGCCCATACAACGCTCGGAGTCAACATTGCCGCAGCAAAAGCTGCTAAAAGTACATATTTCTTCTTCATTTTTTATTGGGTTTTGTGAAGTTGTTAATTCAAAAATACAATAATAAGACGAAAAAGAAAAAGATTTGTAATCAGTAATGGTGATTTTTTATTAGATGTGGGGGCAGAAACTATTTTCCAACCTCCAATGGTCCGTGTAGTGCTATCGAAATTTACACCAATATTAACAACCGCCCGATGATCTGCCTGATATGAAATACTGTATCCCTTACTGTTTATCTGTGCAAAAGCATCATCCGGCGTATCGTCCACTTTAAATTCGAAAACATAAAATGGCATTCTGCATCTTTACAACCGCATCCGCCCGTCCTATAGCAGTATTCACTTCCACATCCACATTCTGCCCCATTAAACGGAACAACAAATAGAAAATAGTCTGATAATGTTTTTCCTCCTTATTGTTCTGATTGGGTATAGAAGCAAAGAAACTTCTCATACGTTCCAAACAGCTACCTATATTCCCAACACGCAGGTCTTTGATAAAAGACATCACATAAAAAGTATTCTCACGGGCTGGCAAATGTACATAAGCTGGCATAAGCGATTCGATAAAGCCTTTACGAACTTCTTTATTAGGGTATGCAAGTGTATAAAGTTCAAAATCAGGATCATATCCTTTGATAGTCAAATAAGCACTTTGATAGAGTACAGGAATGGGGTCAGTAATAACGTTGGTAGGTGCATCGAACTGTTCCGCAGTTGCTGTCGTATTATCCAATTCACGAATATCAAATTGACTTTGTTTTAATAGTTCTATCAAAAAGGTGGGTGTACCTGTAGAGAACCAGAAGTTTTCATAATTTTTGCCGACAAAAGCATTGAACAAACTAAACGGATTGTAAATATCCTCACATCTTTTACTAAAATGATAACCGTCATACTGTAATTTCAAATGAGCACAAGCCTCTTCATACGTTTCTTCATTTGCTTGGGTAATAATCTCAATATCCGTTTTCAATTCGCTACGTAATTCTTTCTCAGTAATTCCGCATATAGCACTATATTCATCCCGCAAACTGATATTCTGTAAATTATTTAACTCATAGAATATGCTCATTTGGCTGAATTTGCTGATACTGAAATCCATGCGTAACACCGGATAAACATTCCATTCCTTTTCTAGACGTTCCATTGCCAAACCATTGAACAGTTCTTTTTTTCCATTGAAATAAGCTTCTAATGTGGACACAAGCAAACTCTTGCCGAAACGTCGGGGGCGGCTAAGAAAATATACTTTATTTAGAATGTACCAATTTGTAAACTAAATCAGTCTTATCTACATAGACATAATTTGTATTACGTAAATCTTCAAAATTCAGTACACCTATCGGATAACGCCTAACAATCTCTTCCATCTTATTCCTGTATATTCTTGTTTGTAATTAATCAAATAGTTTTTATCAGTTACTACTGATTCTAGCATTTTCATATGGTTTTGTTTTATTTGGTGCGTAAATGAGAAAGTCACCATTTCCTATCATCTTTCAAAAGAAAGACTTAGGAAGTGGTGACTTTCTCGTTTATGTCACTTCAAAAAAAGAAGTAGAGAAACTATTACTCGGCTAACGGATCAAATGTTCCGTTACTACCTCCGTTGTTCGAATCTTCCCAACCAATACATTGCTCAATACCTTTACAATTATTTAAAGCACTTTGACTGAAACCGAGAAAGTAGTAGCGAGGCAAGAACTTTATATATAAGGGGTCTTTGTTTGTTGCATAAGCGTCACCTTTCTTCTCCTTACGAACAAAATGTTCGTTGTAAAATTCTTGAAGTTGAGTTAATTGGTTTCCTTCTTCATCGCTGATTTCTTTACGGAAGTCGATACCTTTCGGACGTTCTACACCTGCTTTCAACAAGGGATCACTATCTGTATCACCGGTAGTACCACCTACACCATACTTAGTATCATTAAGACGGAACTCCATATTATCACGACGCTGATTTTTATTGAGTTCGGTAAAACCGAGCCATGTGCAAGTGTTACCACCCCAACCGGTAAGCGTCCATGATGCCGGCGCACCATCTACTTTATCCGTACCACCATCAAAAAGCATCCAACGACGAAGATCATCAAAACGTTTGCCTTCGTAAGCCAGCTCAATCTGACGTTCATAGAGTACGGCGGACATACAAGCAGCCTGATCGGTAGAAAGGTTTTCCTGCAAGCCACAATCGCCTGAGTAACCGACACGCTGACGAATCAGTTTCAGTTGCTCTACCGCTTCACCCATGTGCCCTGCACCGCAAGCGGCTTCGGCGTAGTTGAGCAATACTTCCGCATAACGAATTTCCATCCAAGGAGCTGCAGAATATGCAAAACCACCATTATCATAAGTAGCATTAAATGAATAAAGGGGCTCAGAAATGTCACCATCGTTACTACGTTTTCGTACATATACACCCTTTCTATTTTTCAACAGATTATCAGCGCCATAAGCGTTACCACTTTCCGGATCATTCACATCTTCCGGATCGGCATACCACACATAGTTCCACAATACATAATCCTTACCACTGTTATAGCTGGGGTTGAACGCATCCGCCGGAACAGGATCGCCTGTGTAAGCCCAACGGAAACCAGGCATGGCAAAGGTACGGTAAAAACGCGGATCACGATTCATGAAAGGATAGTCTTTTATATTCGCCTCGTCTTCGCTCTCATTCAGCTTTTTATAGGTATTCAAACCGCGCGGACGTTTACCATCCTTCATGGGGAACATATCTACAAACATAGCCGATGCCTCTAAACCCTGTCCTGTGGTATTCTTCGGTCGGATGAAACGTTCCCAGTTATTATTCTTCTTTGTATCATCGTCTTGCTTCATATTGTGCAAGGTACCAAATACCATCTCCGGATTCTGAATAACAGTAAACATCTTGGCAAAGTCCGAACCATTGATATTATTGCCTGTAGTATAAAGATGGTTACCGCAAGCATTGATATCTTTGATAGATTCTTTGATATATTCGTAAGCAGCAGCCCAACGACTCTCATCGTTGGCACGATTGAAAAGCGGACTTGCCCACAACAGTAACACACGCCCCTTTAACGCCATAGCCGAAGCAGTAGTAACACGACCGTAGTTGTCGCCATTCCATCCACCATTGGTGGTCTTTGCACGTAACATATCGGCAGCGATATCTAAATCATTGCAAATAAATTCAATGCATGCCTTCGTTGTAGAGCGAGGAACGAAAGAACTTTCAACAGGATCTTGTACCTTAGTGACTATAGGCACACCACCACCATACCACTTTACCATACTATAATAGCACCATGCACGCAGGAAATACGCCTGACCTAACAGTTCGTTTTTTTGTTCTTCGGTAAGGCTGCTGCCACTGATGCCGGCAATCACATCATTGCAATTGCGGATTCGCCCCCATACCGACTCACGGATGTTGTTACTCTGATTATGAAAATAATCGGGTACTTTGTTGCTACCCAAAACCGAGAGCTCAGCCTGTGGATTTACAAATAAACCAAATCCACTATACTCTTCGGTTGATTTAGAAATCCCATCAGCTTTACCGGTACACGGGTACTTCCAATTTGCATCCGAATTGGGATCAGGTAAAATCCACCAATAAAGGTCGAGTACACGGCCACTAGCACCTGCATAGTCGTTGTATACTTCACTAGTTACATTATCAAAATTCTGCTTATCCTCCAGGAACTGGTCGCTGCAAGAAGAGAGACCTAATGCTGCCATTAATGCAGCGCTAAATATTATTCTTTTCATTCTTTTCTTTTCATTTAGCATTATAAAACTTAGAAACCTACATTCACACCAATAGTGAACTTTCTCAGTCGAGGATATGAACCGTAGCTACATTGAGGATCCATAAAGTGGTCTGGATAAGGATTGTAGAGACTCAGCAAGTTCTGACCTGTGATATTGAAACGGCAGCTACTCAAACCGACCTTCTTTATCCAATGCTTGGGCAATGCATAAGCCAAAGTGATACGATTCAAACTTACACGTGTGCCATTGACTCTCCAAAAAGAAGAAGTGACAGCATTTATATCTGAATATTTCAAGTTAGGTAGTGAGCCTTCTCTGTTTTGAGGCATTAGCAAATTGCCGGAAGCATCATAAATATCATTGTACACATATACATTGTCGGGCTTCCAGAACGAAGGCATATTGGTGTACTCGATGCTTTTGCCGGGTTTCAATGCCTGACCGGGAATGATACTATAGCCTCCCCAACTAGCACTAAGCTGAGCTGCGATTGAGATCCCTTTCCATTCAGCACTAAGGTTGGTAGTGAATCCCCAAGGATTGCTACGGTTAGAGAGATGCACTTGGTCATTATCTTTATCTACTATACCATCAGGAGCTGCATAAGTACCATCAGGTTGCTGGGCTCCACGCACATCTTTATAAATCAACATACCCGGACGAACTTCGTCTTTAGTCAACCCCATATAATCGGTAATATGATATGTATTGAAGTATTCTTCGATATCCTGGAAGCTACGGAACATACCCATACATTGTATTCCCCAAGTACCGATGTCGGAACGGTCTCCCTTAGTGATTTGACGATATAGATATTCTTCTTCAAAGTCCATCATCAGTACTTTGTTATCGCTATAACCGGTATTGATACCGATTTTATATTTGAAATCCTTGCCGATGCGGTCGCGCCAAGTTGCCGAGATTTCAATACCATAGTTGTCCATCTCACCCAGATTGACAGCGGCCGATTGTGTACCGACAGTAGTAGGAACAGTCTGTTCGATATTCATCAACATTTCTCTATTCCAAGTATAATAAGCGTCTACATTGAAAGCCAATCGGCTGTTAAGTGTAGTAAAATCAATACCAAAGTTTGCTTTATACGACTTGTCCCAATGCACATCACGGTTTACCGCTGAATTATATTTGTTAATAGAGATGGGTTTCGAAGCATTAATATTACCGGTAGTACCAAATACAGGACCCTTGCCCGACTCGGTAGAGTAAATCTGCATCCACTGCCAAGGAGCGGTATTGTCACGACCGGTCAAACCGAATGAACCGCGAATTTTCAGATATTCTACCCACTTTAGGCGCATGAATTTCTCTTGTGACACAATCCAACCCAAAGACATGGAAGGAAAAAATCCCCAATAGTTTTCAGGAGCGAACTTGGTAGAAGAGTCACTACGGAACAGTACCTCCGCCAAATACTTATCCTGATAAGCATAGTTCACACGACCGATGTATGACAAGGAGCCAGACTCAGAACGGGAGAATACAGTATTTTTGTCACCGGTAGCCGAATTGGACTGTCCGGTAGTAAATTCATAAGGCTCATTCACCTTTCCCATAAGATATTCACTTTCAGCCTCCGAACGTTCGATAGAGAATAAGCCACCTACGGTATGCTCACCGAAAGAGCGAGAGTAGTTCATGGTAAAGTTCATCTGATAACTGTCCGAACGAGTAGTGCTACGTTGCAAGTAAGAAGGGCTTCCATTAGCAATTGTAGAGAGAATAAAATTATCTTCCGCCAAAAAGTCATTATAATCCTGACCATCCACAGGAGTATAGAGGTGGTTACCGCTACCGGTACGATTGACCATGCGATAGATAGAATAGCTGGATCCGTATTGATTATTCTTATCAGTACTGATACTCTTGCCATAATTAAATTTCAGTTCCAAGCCTTTCAAGACTTTTACAAATCCCATATCTAAGCTCAAACTACCGTTAACAGTCATATTCGAATTCATGCTACGATTATAGTCACCGTTGTTCTGAAGCACTGAGAAAGAATAAGTCTGGTCATCATTTTGTACGGAGTTGGTGATACCCAAAGCCGAGATAGGCAATCCGTTCACGGTTTCGGGAATATAAGTCGGACGAGTGAGTAACAGGTTGTAGTCTTTTTCATCGCTCGAACCGCCCACTTTTACATTCGGTTTGTTCTTCTTGCCATAATCACCCGATACAGTAAGATTCGCTTTCACCCACTTGCTAATCTTTACATCTACACCGGCACGATAGTTCCAACGATTGTACTCGAGGTCACCTAAGTTACCGTCTTGGTCAAAATACGAAACACCGGCAAAGTAATTGGCTTTTTCTGAACCGCCACTGATATTAACGCTATGTTTCTGAGTGAAACCGGTCTTCCAATATTTGTCGAGCAAGTCGAAATTCAGCCCTTTCATAGCTTCCAGTTCATCTGCTTGATAGAGATCAGTCTTCAGGTTAAGCGAAGTATTGGCAGGATCACCGGCTGCCCAAGTGTTATAAAGTCGTCCGTAATCATAGGCGCTCAACATCTTAGGACGCGAAAGTTCATCGGTAAATCCAAAGCTGCCACTATAAGAAATTTGAGGAGCACCGGCTTTACCCTTTTTAGTAGTTACCAAAATTACACCATTAGCCGCACGCGCACCATAAACAGCAGCTGCCGCATCTTTCAATACAGAGATACTTTCAATAACCGAAGGATCGAGATTATTGAATGCTTGCGCACCTAGATTTTCACGTGTGTTACCTACCTTGATATCATCGGGATAGATGTAACCGTCTATTACATACAAAGGCTCTTGCGCCGTGCTACCCACTTCACCAAATGAGTTTGTATCACGTATATAGATTTTAGCATTCTCGCCCGGACGGCTTTGTCCGCCACTCACGCTCATACCATTAACCATACCGCTCAGTGAAGAAGCCAGCCCCGAGTCCGACAAATCCTGAATATCATCCATAGTCACAGTAGCAATAGCACCTGTCAGATGAGCTTTCTTCTGCACACCATACCCTACTACTACCACCTCGTCGAGCTGTTGGGCATCCTCTTTCAGTACTATTTTCTTTTGGCTCAAATCGCTGATAACCTGCGTAGTATATCCGATGAATGAAATCACCAGATTCTTTTTACCCGATATCGTAATAGTATAGTTTCCATCAATATCGGTAATCACACCATTGCTAGTCGAACCTTCCACCACAACTGTGGCACCCATTACCGGCTCACCGGTTTCATCGACTACTTGTCCTTTTACCACACGCTCCTGCGCAAAAACTGTAAACGTAGCTATCGAAAGCATTGCGCCCAAACACAGTCTTTTTATAAATTGTTTTTTATTCATTAGTATAAATTCTAATATGAGTCATTATTCTACTATTTCTTCAGGAAGCCAACGGGGATCACCAATTCGCTTGGCTATGTGCTCAGTACTACTCAAAGTAAAGTCGCCTTTCTTCGGATTTTTCATCTGAGGATCGCTAAAGGTAGCTGTAGTATCGTATTTATCCTTACCTTCCGCATTATTATACCAATAAGCATTATTCTTGTAATCATGCTTCATGTTAGCATTACCCTGCATCTTGTTAGTAATATCATTATTACCGCAATCTACAAAAAGGGTATTCTGGAAATTCAAAAATACGCAAGATTGTCCGCGATAATTATTCCAATTAACAAAATCCTTACTGTAAGCTATATTATAGAATGTAGTATTGAGGAAATTAAACTCGGCACCCGTGCGACCGGATATTTTATTTGGACGTTGACCGCTGATTTGCATAAAATGCTTACCGGCTTGCTGTGTACTCCACAAGGTAGATTTTACTATATCCATACGGATAATAGAGCTCTTAGCTGCACGTACCAATATATCATTTTGCTGCACCTGAATATTACAATCACTGAAACCCAAATAATCGATACAATACTTTACCTTATTCATATCATAAAACAAATAACGATTCAAACCGGTCACATTGCATCCTTGCAGCATAATAGGATTGCTTACAACATATTCTCCTGTCGCCACCTGCGATCCTTCATCAGGAGTAGTGCTGGTGCCCAACAACGTCTCACTCTCTAAATTCTTACAATCAATATCTGCAAACTTCAGTTTGAAACCATTGTTCGTAAGAAACGACGCATTGCCGGTCATCTTAATTTTGGCATGATTCACTTTGCTACCACGAATAGTAACCTGCTGATCAGCAAAATCAATAACATCGTCCAGTGTATATTCCTGTCCGCCCACGAGGTCGATAGTATACTCCTGACCGATCTTATCCTCAGGAATAGGATTGGCTTTCAACCATTCGTTAATGCTACCGCTCTCTATAGTGGCATCAGAAAGTGCTAAAGTGGAGTAAGGTACTTCAGATGCAACTTCAGCCTCTTTATTGTTATATTTGGCATTGCCTAAAGTACGAATCACAGCCTTATATTGAGTATCCGACTCTACTATTCTGCTCACACTGCAACCATCTACTATTTCCTTTTCAATACCTACCACAATCGGATTTTCATTATTATCCACATTGTAAAGTGTAAATTCATAGCCACCGGCACCGTCTACTACCGGCCATGCTACTACTAGTTTAGTCCCATCCGGAGATAGTGTTATCGTAACATCATCAGCCTTAGGTGACTCCAAAGTCGAGTTTGTTACATTCGGGACAAAAACTTCATCGGCATCAATCCCTTTGTCACAAGCTGTAAAAAAAGTCAGCACCCCAATTAAAGCCATGCCTATACTCTTCCTACGCAAGAATTTTAAATTGTTTTTCATCACGTAAAATATTTAAATTAATATATAATATATTCAATATTAAGACGTATAACTAAGAAAGTTGTAATCACTTAAAAAGAGTAAAATGAAAAAATCTTTTCATTCAAACTAAGGACTACACATCTCCCCAACCCTATCACTCTTGAAACACCTTCTTTAAGTACTCGATATTCGTTCCATAATTCTTCCTCACATTCCTTACATCCTCCTTATCTCGCGAGCGTTCCACGACCAGCCATCCGCTCCATCCCATCTTATCGAGCGTCTTTTTTACCTTATTCATGTCCAGCCGCTTGTTGAACGGCAGGGTAACTCCGTCCGTATCTGTGCAATGAATCTGACAAATTCTCTTTTTCCCCAGAATCTTAAGCTCTTTGCACAAATCCCGTCCATTCTCCAATGCATTCTGAAATTTGAAATAAATCTTGATGCCGGGAGAATTTATCTCTTTCAGCAGTTTCACCTCCCCTTTTGCATCAAGCTGAGTTTCTATACCGATGACCAGACCTTCGGAAGCTGCCATATCTCCTACCTCTTTCAAACGTTTTACTACTGCCATTCTAAGTTCCGGCTCATTCTCCCATCCGGCCTTAATACCTCCTAATGGAAGAAAAGCGACCTTAGCCCCCATCACTTGCATGGCGTCCAAACATTCCCGGACCAATTCTTTGTAATTAGTCCGTTCTAAAAAAGACTGCCCGTAAAATCCGGACATGGCAATAGATGAAACTTCTACTTGGAATTTCTGTGCAGTTTCCCGAAACAGTTGCTGGAAATGAGGTTCACGGAGCTTATTATCAAATCTTTCTCTTTTGCCAAGACCGCCCATATCCAGTTCCACGCCATCCCCTTTCAATTCATGCACCAATTGAAAAGAACCGATTTTCTGACGTTTCAGAATCATCCAGTCGCATACGGCAATCTTATAACGCTGTTCTTTTTGTTGCGCTCCGGCAACGGCCAATAGAGGGAAACATCCGGCAAGCAGTAATACCCATAGGATACACTTCAACAAATTCCTTTTCATTATCATTCTATTTTATACACGATTTATGTACTAGACGAATGAAAGAGAATTTTGTAATCGCTTATAACACAAAGAAGAAAATAAAAGAAGGAAAGAGAGAAGAAGAGAAAAGAATGAGAAGAAAAATGAGAAGAAAAATGGGCTGCCGGACCCTGAAATGTCCGACAGCCCTGTCAACCCAAAAACGATACCTATGAAACACTGTGCGTCATTTCAAATCAAAATATATGTGTTGACCATGAACAAGTTCATCATGTGTGATACGATATTTATTGAATTTCTTTCCATTCAGTAACACCTTATTGATATAAAGAGTTCCCGGTTGGGCGCGATTACTTTCAATCACTAATTCCTTTTCTTTATACCATTTCGGATCCAGGCGAATAGTCACCTTGTCGAATACCGGAGTCGTCAATGTATATTCCGGCAATCCCGGACAATCCGGATAGAAACCTATCATATTGAAAATAGCCCATGAAGACATCGTTCCCGTATCATCATTTCCGGGGATACCATC
Organism: Bacteroides finegoldii DSM 17565; assembly: GCF_000156195.1. Classification (GTDB taxonomy): domain Bacteria; phylum Bacteroidota; class Bacteroidia; order Bacteroidales; family Bacteroidaceae; genus Bacteroides; species Bacteroides finegoldii. Next base: position 115,564 of record NZ_GG688323.1, read on the forward strand.
CGGCTTCGTTGTAAAATACTTATCCAACAACCGTTGCGTTTCTTTCTGCGTGCGCCATTCCTCTCCTTTAAAATAAGAGAACAAATAAGGATATGCAATATCCGGTTCGTTGGCAGGATCATAAAGTCCTTCATCAAACACCATCTGCAACTTGTCAATGAAACGTTTCTTGCCCCCCATCAACTTTGCCAGTCCATATACATCATGCGGCACATAAAATGTATAATTCCAGGAGCTGCCTTCATGAAAACCGGGATTCGGCTCGAAGTTCTCTCCCTGTCTCGGATTAAACGGACTATAAAAAGTACCGTCAGGCAATATCGGACGGAACGTTCCGAACTCCTTGCTATAATAATGTTTATACCCTAAAGACCGCTTATAGAACAGTTCCGCATCCTTTTTCTTACCCAAAGCCTCTGCAAAACGGGAAAGTGCAAAATCTGCAATATAATACTCCAAAGCGTGAGATACCGAATTGTCATACTGTTCGCGGAGGGGCACGTATCCTTTCGACAGATAATCGTCATTGTCAGGACGCATCAGATTGTCCGCTCCCGGCAGTGTAGCCGATTTGTACATTGCTTCGTATGCCAGCTCCACATCAAAGTCACGCAAACCTTTCATCCATGTATCTACAATCACCGGAATGCTAGGGTCGCCTTCCATTGTCAATGTCTCTCTCCCATACAATTCCCATTTCGGCAACCACCCATGTTCACGATACATATCCAACATGGTGCGTACCATCTCCATCTGGCGTTCCGGATAAACCAGTGTCAACAATTGGTGAACATTGCGATACGTATCCCAAAGAGAAAATACTGTATAGCGGTCTCCCTTTGTCGTCATAATCTTATCGCTTTCCATTGCCGGATATTCTCCGTTGGCATCCTGCAAGATATTAGGATGAATCAGCAGATGATAGAGTGCCGTATAAAACACAGTCTTCTGCGCATCCGTTCCGCCCTCTACAGTGATACGTGACAAGTCGTCATTCCATTTAGCATGCGCTTCGGCAAGAATCTGCTCAAAATTCTTTCCTTCCTGTTCACGGTTCAGGTTCAACCGGGCATTTTCAATGCTCACAAAGGAAACTCCCATCTGCACTTCTACCTGTTCTCCCTCTTCCGTTTCAAAAGAAAAATAAGTCCCGATGTCATCACCGGCTATTTCTTTTCCATAGCGGGTATAGAGTTTATACTTCCCCTGATCCGCATCCCATTCGGCTTCCACACCCGTCATCGGACGTTGCTTCTTCCAGTAGCCGGTTGCAGAAGGGACTTTTTTAACCCGCATCACAAAGTAAATAGGGAAAACAGCTTGAGGATTATAACAGAACGTACCGAGCAGTTTCATGCCTTCCACCTCGCAATCACTGACACGGCGGAGCATAGCACCACTTTCGTTCGTCAGTCCCTCTCCTAAATTCAGCAATATATGGCTTTTGCCTTTTGGAAAAGTAAAACGGGCGATACTTGTACGTGGAGTAGCGGAAACCTCTGTCTTGACGCTATATTTTGTCAGATAATTGGAATAATAACCCGGTGAAGCCTGCTCATCCTTATATTTACTTCCGTATTCTTTATAATCCACATTCAGCTCTCCGGTAGTGGGCATTAAAAGTAAAGACCCCAATTCCGGACAACCTACTCCGCTCAGATTGACATGAGCATATCCTGTAAAGAAACAATTGGTATATTCGTATGGAGTAGACCACCATCGTGCATCTTTATCATACGTGTTTTCCGAAGAGCCCATCACATTAAAAGGAACCACGGACATCATTCCGTTCGGACACACCGCTCCGGGATTGGTCGTGCCGAAATTGGTCGTTCCGATAAAAGGATCTACGTAATCAACCGGAAGACTCTTATCAGCGGGGGGACTTCCACCCTCCCCCGCATATACGGGAAGAAGGGCGAAAGCAAGTGTGTAAGTTAATAGAATACGTTTCATGGCTTTATTAAATGATACTTGTCCGTTTAGTAAAGTCGATAATCTCTTTAATATATCCGAAGGCCATACCCACAACAGTGTCGGCGGCGCCATAATAAACAGCTACACGTTCTCCATCCTGCAATGCGGCACAAGGGAATACTACATTCGGCACATCTCCCTGCAGTTCGTACGGGGCAGCCGGACCTAACAAATATTCGCGGGTACGATACAGCACTTTTTCCGGATGATCCTTATCGAGTATGGCAGCTCCCATTGCATAGCGGAAACCGTTGCAGGTAGTAATCACACCGTGATAGAACAGCAACCAGCCTTCATCCGTAAGGAAAGGAACTGAACCTGCACCAATCTTCGTACACTGCCAGGCGCTTTCCGGGAAAGGAGTCACTTTCATCACGCAACGATGTTCTCCCCAGTACTTCATATCCGGGCTATAACTGATATATATATCACCGAACGGAGTATGCCCGTTATCACTGGGACGACTCAGCATGGCATATTTACCGTCTATCTTCTGCGGGAAAAGCACACCGTTACGGTTGAAAGGCAGGAAAGCATTTTCGCATTGGAAGAACTCCTTAAAGTCGAAAGTATAAGCAATGCCAATGGTAGGACCATGATAACCGTTGCACCAAGTCACCCAATAACGGTCTTCAATCCACGTCACACGGGGGTCATATTTATATTCCGATTCGATCATCTCCGTGTTGCCGGCTTTAAACTGAATAGGTTCATGATTGATATCCCAATGAATTCCGTCCTTACTAAAACCTGCAAAGATATTCATCTGTACAGCTTTGTTATCACAACGGAATACGCCTGCAAAACCATCCTCAAAAGGAACGACGGCACTATTGAAAATACTATTGGATGAAGGAATATGATAACGTCCGATAACTGGATTTTGTGAGTAACGCCACATAACGTCCGTACATCCGACAGGACGATCTTCCCAAGGAATTTGAATTTTATTCATGATCTTTGATTGTTTATATTGTTATTTTTTTGAATCGTCATACGTAAACGGTATGAAATAAGTAATCAGAAAAGCCGGTATAGTTGCTATCAGAACATAAATAAAGAAGTTCCGGTAGCCCAGCAGGTCACTGAAATACCCGCTAACCATTCCCGGGAGCATGACTCCCAGATTCATGATTCCTGATGCAAAAGCATAATGCGACATCTGGTGTTTTCCCGGAGCAATCTGTTGCATCATAAACAACGTCAATCCGACAAACCCGAAGCCATAGCCAAAATACTCCATCGTAATGCACGTTCCTATCAGATACACATCGGTAGGCTGCACCACCGCAAGGAAAGTATAAGCCACAAACGGAAGATTGAAGATGCAGCAGAGAGTGAACAAAGTCTTCTTCAATCCGAACTTAGATACATAAATACCTGCCAACAGTGAACCTAACACGAAAGCGGCAGAACCAAAAATTCCGTTCAATGTACCAATCTCCTTCAAAGACAGTCCCAACCCGCCCGCTTCTCTCGACGCACGCAGAAACAGCGGAGCAATCTTCATTATGAATCCTTCCGCCAAACGGTAGAGGATGATGAAACAGATATAATAAAGAATATGCTTTTTAGTAAAGAAATTAGCAATCACACCTACCAATTCCCGTCCCACTTCCGAAGTCGTTTTTTTCGTTGTTGAGGGAATCTGTGTAGAAGGCAGTACCTTTATATGATAGATACCTATCAATACCATTATCACTGCGATTACTGCGAAAATAATCATCCATGCAGACGAATACGCACCTTTATTGGCATCGATTGAAGCTCCCTCTATCGCCCCGAAATGTTCCGCCAATGCACCTGCCATAGCGACCAGTCCACCGTTAGCTACCAGTTTGGCTACATTATAGAAAGCACCTTGCACACCGATATATTTCGCCTGATCCTCTTTGTTCAGTTCCGCCATATATACACCGTCGCAAGCAATATCATGTGTCGCGCCGCTAAAAGCAATCACCGCCATCGTCGAAATACTGATAGCGAAGAAATAGTCGAAGAATAAAGAAAAAGCCACCACTCCAAACAACACTCCGCTCAACAATTCGGTCACCAGTACGAAGAATTTCTTTGTCCGGAACATCTCAAGAAAAGGGCTCCACAAGAATTTCAGCGTCCAAGGCATCATAATAAGGGAAGTCCAGAATGCGATTTGTGTATCCGACACTCCCAGATCCTTAAACATAAATACGGAAACCAGATTAATGGCAATAAAGGGAAGTCCCATTGCAAAGTAAGCAGTGGGAACCCAGCAAGCCGGGTTAATAGTCTTTCGTTGAGAAGCAGTTTTATTCTGTTGCATAAATCATAGTATATAGATGAATAAACTCATTTTTCTGACCAATCTATATATAGTACAACTAAAGGGAGGAAACTACTAACGTCTTCCCTTTGTTTTTTTCATTTATTATCATTTCAACCATGCGCTCACTTAATCTTTTCACGATGTAAGATTACTCCTCCTAAAAAAATCTCGTGTTTTTATTTCTTTTCTCTACTTCTTTTCCTTATTTTTGTCTTACATTTATTCCTATTCTATTTCGGACCGGACTTTATGAAAAAATTCTATTAACAGATTTACAATAAGCATGAGTGAACTTTTAGTATATAAGGCTTCCGCCGGTTCGGGTAAAACGTTTACCCTTGCAGTGGAATACATTAAATTATTAATCCTCAATCCGCGTGCCTACCGTCAGATTCTGGCCGTTACCTTTACCAATAAGGCAACGGCTGAAATGAAAGAGCGTATTCTCAGCCAGCTATATGGCATTCAGATAGGTGACAGAGATTCCCAAGCCTATCTCGACCGGATAAAAAAAGAAACCGGAAGGGCGGAGCAGGAAATACGGGAAGCGGCGGGAGTCGCTCTCGGCTATATGTTGCACGATTACAGCCGTTTCCGGGTGGAAACCATCGACTCGTTCTTCCAATCCGTCATGCGTAACCTGGCGCGGGAACTGGAACTCAGCCCGAATCTGAATATCGAGCTGAACAATACCGAAGTACTCAGCGATGCGGTAGACAGCATGATTGAGAAACTCGGTCCCACCTCTCCTGTCCTCGCGTGGCTGCTGGACTATATCAACGAACGGATTGCCGATGACAAGCGTTGGAATGTATCGGATGAGGTGAAAAGTTTCGGTCGCAATATCTTTGACGAGGGCTATATTGAAAAAGGAGAAGGACTTCGGAAGCGGTTGCGCAATCCGGACACCATCAAGGAATACCGTAAGCAACTGAAAGAGCTGGAAGCCGAAGTGCTGGAAGAAATGAAAGGTTTCTATGATCATTTTGAGGAGGAATTGGAAGGCCATGCGCTAACCGCCGACGATCTGAAAAACGGTTCACGCGGAATCGGCAGTTATTTCCGTAAACTGAATAATGGTATCTTAGGAAACGATATCCGCAATGCGACTGTGGAGAAGTGTCTGGAAGATGCAAAGAACTGGGCGGCAAAAAGTTCTTCCCGCTACGCGGACATCATCGCTTTGGCAGATTCCAGTCTGATACATATCCTGGAGGATGCGGAAAAGCTCCGTTCAAAAAATAACCTGTTGCTGAACAGTTGCCGACTGTCTCTGCAACATCTCAATAAAGTGCAGCTTCTTGCCAATATCGACGAGGAAGTGCGCCAACTGAACCACGATAACAACCGTTTCTTATTGTCGGACACCAATGCCCTGCTTCATCAATTGGTGAAAGACGGTGATTCCTCTTTTGTATTCGAAAAGATAGGAACCAATATCCGCAACGTGATGATAGACGAGTTTCAGGATACCAGCCGAATGCAATGGGGGAATTTCAAACTGCTTTTGCTCGAAGGGCTTTCGCAAGGAGCGGACAGCTTGATTGTGGGAGATGTCAAACAGTCCATTTACCGTTGGCGGAATGGTGACTGGGGGATTCTGAATAGCCTGAACGACCGCATTGAGCATTTCCCCATCCATGTAAGGACATTGGCTACCAACCGGCGGAGCGAAACCAATATCATCCGTTTCAACAACCGTATTTTTACTGCCGCCGCCGATTATCTGAACGGGATATACCGCAGTCAGTTGGGCGAAGACTGCAAGGATTTGCAGAAAGCCTACGCTGATGTCGTGCAGGAATCTTCCAAGAAAACGGAAAAGGGTTACGTGAAGGTTTCGTTCCTCGAACCCGATGAGGAACATGACTATACCGAACAGACATTGATCAGCTTAGGTGAAGAGGTGAACCGTCTTCTCTCCTCCGGCGTACGGCTGAATGATATAGCGATTCTCGTGCGGAAGAATAAGAACATTCCCCGCATTGCCGATTACTTTGACAAGGAGCTGCATTATAAGATCGTGTCGGACGAAGCTTTCCGCCTTGACGCCTCGCTCGCTATCTGCATGATGTTGGACGCCTTGCGTTATCTCTCCGACGGGAACAACAAGATAGCGCGTGCCCAACTTGCTGTGGCTTATCAGAACGAAGTGCTGCGGAAAGGGCTGGACTGGAACACGCTCCTACTCCTTCCCGTAGAGAATTATCTTCCTGCCGCATTCCTTGAGAAGCTGGAAGAACTGCGGTTAATGCCTCTCTACGAACTTTTGGAGGAACTTTTCAGTATCTTCGAGATGAACCGCATCAGCGATCAGGACGCTTACCTGTTCGCCTTTTTCGATGCGGTGACGGATTATCTGCAAAGCAACTCTTCCGAGCTCGACGGATTCATCCGCTATTGGGACGAAACGTTGTGCGGCAAGACGATTCCAAGCGGTGAGGTGGAGGGTATCCGCATCTTCTCCATACACAAATCCAAAGGATTGGAGTTCCATACGGTACTTCTTCCTTTCTGCGACTGGAAGTTGGAGAACGAGACGAATGGTCAGCTTGTGTGGTGTACCCCGCAGGTGGCCCCGTTCGATGGGCTGGATATCCTTCCCATTAATTATTCCACACAAATGGCGGAATCTATCTACGGAGATGATTACTTGAACGAACGCCTGCAACTTTGGGTGGATAACCTGAATCTGCTCTATGTTGCCTTCACCCGTGCAGGAAAGAATCTCATCATCTGGAGCAAGAAAGGCCAAAAGGGTACAATGTCGGAAGTATTGGCGAATGTTCTTCCGGTAGTGGCGCTGAAAGAGGATATAGAATGGGACGAAGAGTGTTACGAGCAGGGTGAACTTTGTTCTTCGGAAGAAGAAAAGGCCAAGACTTCGACCAACAAACTTACTCAAAAACCGGAGAAACGTCCTATCCGTATGGAATCCATGCGGCACGACATCGAGTTCCGCCAATCCAACCGTTCTGCGGACTTTATTCAGGGCATTGAGGAGGAAGATTCCGACGATCGTTTTATCAATCGCGGCCGTTTGTTGCATACCTTATTTTCCGCCATTGAGACGGAAGAAGACATCGATTCCGCTATCGACCGCCTTGTCTTTGAAGGGGTTATCCGGGATGATGAAAAAGAGGGAATGGTGCGCGAAGTGGTGCAAAAGGCTTTCTCTTCCCCCGAAATACAGGATTGGTACTCAGGAGAATGGACGTTATTCAGCGAATGTGCCATCATCTACAAGGAGAAAGGTGTGCTGCAAACCCGCCGTCCGGACCGTGTGATGATGAAAGAGAATCAGGTGGTTGTAGTAGACTTTAAGTTTGGCAAGGAGAATCCTAAATATAACAAGCAGGTGAAGGGATATATGCAGTTACTTTCTAAGATGGGGTACGAGAATATTACCGGTTATCTGTGGTATGTGGATGAGGAGAGAATAGAAAAAGTATAAATACTGAGGAAAATTAAAATATATGGCTAAAATTAAAGTCCAAAATACAGAAGTAACCATCATCACATACGATGAGAAAGACTATATCTCCCTGACCGACATGGTACGTAATATAGAAAACGGGTTGGCTCTTATTGAAAAATGGTTACGCAATAAGAACACAATAGAGTTTCTTGGAATATGGGAAGAAATGTATAATCCTGAATTTAATTCCCCCGAATTCGAGGGAATTAAAAATGAAGCAGGGTTAAACCGTTTTATCCTTTCCGTAAAACAATGGGTAGAAAAGACTAAATCGAAAGGTATTATCGCCAAAGCAGGTCGTTACGGTGGAACCTATGCACACAAAGATATAGCTTTTGAATTCGCATCTTGGGTATCGCCGCAATTCAAACTCTATCTGTTAAAAGAGTTCCAACGATTGAAAGAACAGGAACAAGCCCAACTTGGATGGACAGCAAAACGAGAACTTTCTAAGATTAATTACCACATTCACACCGATGCTATTAAGCAAAACCTCATCCCTGCCGAAGTAACAGCCAAACAGGCGAGTATCATTTACTCTGATGAAGCTGATATGTTGAATGTAGCTATGTTTGGTATAACTGCCAAGATGTGGCGTGAACGATATCCTCAGCTCAAAGGAAATATACGTGATTATGCCTCTATTAATGAGCTGATTTGTCTTTCCAATATGGAAAATCTTAATGCCGTATTCATTGAACAAGGTATACCACAAGGTGAACGACTTATAAAACTCAACCAAGTGGCAATTCAACAAATGCGGGTATTAGAAGAGAATGGAAACAGAAAACTATTAAAATAATCAATATACATCCCACAATTATATATCCGATATGCAACCATTTCTCCAACTAGTCGCCCATGACTTATATACGAAAATAGGAAACGACCTGTCGCGCACCGTGCTCGTTTTCCCCAACAAACGCGCTAACCTGTTTTTTAACGAATACCTGGCAGAAGAATCCGACCAACCTATCTGGTCGCCTGCCGCCATGAGTATCAGTGACCTGTTGCAGAAACTATCCGTACAAAAGGCAGGGGATCCGATCCGTTTGGTCTGTGAGCTTTATAAAGTATTCAAAGAAGAAACCGAAAGTCGGGAGACGCTGGACGATTTCTACTTCTGGGGTGAACTGCTGATTAGCGATTTCGACGACGTAGACAAAAATATGGTGGATGCAGACAAACTGTTCAGCAATCTGCAAGACCTGAAGAACCTGATGGACGACTACGAATTCCTCGATGAAGAACAGGAAGAAGCCATCCGGCAATTCTTTCAGAACTTCTCCATCGAACGGCGTACCGAACTCAAGGAAAAATTCATATCCCTCTGGGACAAACTGGGTATTATCTATCATCGTTATCGGGAGAAGCTTGCCGAACTTGGCATTGCCTACGAAGGTATGCTCTACCGGAACGTTATCGAACAACTCGATACCGACCGGCTCAAATACGATAAATACGTATTCGTCGGTTTCAACGTACTGAACAAAGTAGAGAAAGAATTCTTCCAAAAGCTGCAAAAAGCCGGGAAAGCCATGTTTTATTGGGATTACGACCTCTTCTATACCCAACGAATCTCCAAGCACGAAGCCGGAGAATTTATCAAACGCAACCTCATCGACTTCCCCAACGAACTGCCGGAAAGTTATTTCGACATCTTCCGGAAGCCGAAAAAGATACGTTATATCTCTGCTTCCACCGAAAATGCACAAGCCCGCTTCCTGCCCGAATGGGTAAAAGCAACCCAGACTCACACAACGCAGATAGTCAGCGAAAAGGAAAATGCCATCGTGCTCTGCAACGAAGCCCTGCTCCTCCCCGTGCTTCACTCCATCCCACAGGATGTGCAAAACGTAAATATCACTATGGGATTTCCATTGGCGCAAACTCCGGTGTACAGCTTCATCAACGCAGCTATGGAATTACAGACCAACGGCTATCGACCGGATACCGGACGTTTCACCTACGAAGCCGTATCAAAAATATTAAAACACCCCTACACCCGGCAACTATCGGATCATGCCACCCGTCTGGAACGCGAGCTGACAAAGACCAACCGTTTCTATCCGCTCCCGTCGGAACTGAAAAAAGATGATTTTCTGACTATCCTTTTCACTCCGCAAAGCAATATCAGGGAGTTATGCGACTACCTGCTCCGATTAATCAAAAGCATATCCATCCTCTATCGCAAAGAAGGGGAATATGACGATATTTTCAACCAGCTATATCGGGAATCCATCTTCCAGAGTCACCTGAAAATAAACAGATTATACAGCCTGATAGAAAGCGGAGAATTAAGCGTGCGTACCGATACCCTGAAACGTCTTATTACTAAAGTGCTGACCGCTTCCAATATCCCCTTCCACGGAGAACCGGCTATCGGACTGCAAATCATGGGAGTGCTGGAGACACGTAACCTCGATTTCCGCAATCTTATCATGTTGTCGCTCAACGAGGGGCAACTTCCGAAAGCCGGTGGAGAGTCCTCCTTCATCCCCTACAACCTCCGCAAAGCCTTCGGTATGACGACCATCGAACATAAAAACGCAGTATACGCTTACTACTTCTACCGTCTGATTCAACGGGCAGAGAATATCACGCTGCTCTACAACACCTCTTCGGACGGACTGAATCGTGGCGAAGAGTCCCGTTTCATGCTGCAACTGCTGGTGGAAGGTCCGCACGAGATCACCCGCGAGTATCTGGAAGCCGGACAATCTCCGCAAAACACGCTGGAGATACAAATAGAAAAAACTCCGGAAATACTGAGACGGCTTTATCGTGCCTACGATACTGCCCAGCCCGAATCCGTCATCCTTTCTCCTTCTGCTCTCAACACTTATCTTGATTGTCGGCTGAGGTTCTATTACCGATACGTTGCCGGACTGAAAACGCCGGATGAAGTAAGTGCGGAAATCGATTCCGCCCTGTTCGGAACGATCTTCCACCTCTCCGCCCAACTGGCTTACACTGACCTGACAGCCAACGGAAAAATGATTCAGAGAGAGGACTTGGAACGTCTGCTGCGTGACGAAATAAAGCTGCAAGGTTATGTAGACCAAGCCTTCAAGCAGGAACTGTTCAAAGTCGCACCGGAAGAGAAGCCCGAATACAACGGTGTGCAGCTCATCAATTCCAAAGTAATCGTTTCTTACTTGAAACAGTTGCTTCGTAACGACCTCCAATACACTCCTTTCGAGATGGTCGCTATGGAGAAAAAGGTATCGGAGAAGATAACCATACAGACTGCCTTAGGCCCTTTAACGCTCCGTCTCGGTGGAACAATCGACCGCATGGACGCCAAAGAAGGTACATTACGTATCGTAGACTATAAAACAGGAGGAAGCCCGAAGATTCCTGCCAATATCGAGCAACTGTTCACTCCTTCGGAAACGCGTCCCAATTATATCTTCCAGACGTTCCTGTATGCCGCCATCATGAGCCGGAAACAGCCTTTAATGGTAGCTCCCGCCTTGCTTTATATTCATCGTGCCGCCTCAGAGAGCTATTCGCCTGTCATTGAAATGGGAGAACCCCGCAAACCGAAGATACCGGTGAACAACTTCGCTTTCTTTGAAGACGAGTTCCGTGAACGTCTGCAAGCTTTATTAGAAGAAATATTTGACGAGAAAGAACTTTTCACGCAGACAGAGGACATAAAGAAATGTGCGTATTGCGACTTCAAGGCAATCTGTAAGCGATAGACGAAAGTAGAATATACCAATAAAACAGGGCATGATTTACATATCTATGCAAATTATGCCCTGTTTATTATTTTTAGTCTGTATAATTATAACACTTACTTCTCCAGCAGCGGCACCGAGAAACTGAATGTAGATCCCTCTCCCTTCTTCGAAGTAAACCAGAGTTTGCCTCCATTCTTGACGATGAAATCCTGGCACAGCAGCAATCCCAGTCCCGAACCTTCCTCGTTGTTAGTGCCGAAGGTACTGAAATGCGTATCCGTATGCAGCAGTTTCTTTTGGTTCTCCTCATCGATGCCGCAGCCACTATCCTTCACGCTGACGATAGCCATACCGTCCTCCTCAGTCAGTGACACCAGCACTTCCGAGCCCTCATTGCTAAACTTGATTGCATTACTTATCAGGTTACGGATCACCGTCTTAAGCATATCTATATCCGCACGGACAACCACGGGCACCACAGGCATATCCTGCACAATTTTAATGTTCTTCAGACCGGCCACCATCGTAAAGATCTCACTTACACCCTCTACGACTTCCACCATATTGAGCTCCTGATAAACCACCTTCAACTTACCGATCTGGCTTTTCGTCCATTTCAGCAAATTATCGAGCAGTGAGAACACATCCTCAGTGGTCTGGTTCGCCATTGTCAGCAACTCATACATCTCCTCACCGATTGTCTCGCTGGGCAGATTCAGAATCAGCATATTCAACACCATCTTGATAGAACCCATCGGCGAACGCAAGTCGTGCGCAATCACAGAATACAGTTTGTCACGCCCCATGATCGTCTTACGCAACTCCTCCGTCTGCGCCACAATGATCCGTTTGGCGGCAACCAGCGAAATCTGGTGCGTCACACGGATGATCAGTTCCTCCTTATTGAACGGCTTGGAAATAAAGTCATTACCTCCCACCTGGAATCCCTTCACTATATCCGCCGTGCTATTCAGCGCAGTCAGGAAAATGATAGGAATATCAGACATTTCGGGATCAGCTTTCATCTGCTTCGCCACGTCAAATCCACTGATGTCCGGCATCATGACATCCAACAGCACAAGATCCGGTTTTTCTTTCTTCACCTGCGCCAAAGCCTCCGTACCGTTGCTGGCGGTTACAATCTGAAATTTCTCATTATTCAATAGCACCTTCAATAATAGTACATTTGAAATGACATCGTCCACAATGAGGACTTTATATTCGGAAGGATTAATTTTTACATTCATAATTATCACCTTATTTATTCGTTTTAGATCCCTTAAAATACTCAATCATGCGGCTCAGCCCATCTTCCAGTTCGATGGTAGGCTCCCAACCGAGTTTTTTCCTTGCCAGCGTTATATCCGGCTGTCGTTGCTTGGGATCATCGTTCGGCAATGACTTGAACACTATCTTCGAAGAAGAACCCGTCATGGCGATTATCTTTTTCGCCAACTCCTGTATCGAGAACTCATTCGGATTGCCGAGATTCACAGGACCGGTAAAATCGTCCTCCGTCTCCATCATCCTTATCATTCCCTCTATCAGATCATCGATATATTGGAAACTGCGCGTCTGCTTTCCATCTCCATATATCGTGATGTCTTCATTGTTCAATGCCTGCAGAACGAAGTTTGAAACTACCCTCCCATCGTTCGGCAGCATACGCGGACCATACGTATTGAATATGCGGATAATCTTCACACGTACATCATTCTGTCGATGATAATCCATAAACAATGTCTCCGCACAGCGTTTCCCCTCATCGTAGCAGGAACGGTACCCCACAGGATTTACGTTCCCCCAATAATACTCCGGCTGCGGATGCACAATCGGGTCACCGTACACCTCGCTCGTAGAAGCCTGCAACACCTTTGCATCCAGTCTCATCGCCAATCCCAGCATATTGATAGCCCCCATCACCGACGTCTTGGCCGTTTGTATAGGGTCATGCTGATAATGAATGGGAGACGCGGGACAAGCCAAATTGTATATTTCATCCACCTCTGCAGAATATGGGTAAGTGACATCATGCCGCACTACTTCAAAATGGTGATTGCCCATCAGATGAGCGATGTTGTCTTTCGACCCCGTAAAAAAATTATCCAGGCATATCACTTCGTGACCGTTGTTTATTAGCCGCGTACAAAGATGAGAACCAATAAAGCCGGCCCCTCCACTTACCAGAATTCTTTTCATTTTATGTATTCTATTGTTTACTAATATAGATGCTGTCTCTGTTTTGTTTATGGTTACAAATGTAACCGATTTGATTAATATATACAATTTTCAGAAAGGTTATTTTCTAAAAAAGACAAATTAACAATAGCATACATATCTAATTGCCTGGTTACAACACTTTACGCTCCGTTTCCGTCGGGGCAACTTCGTCCGGAATACTGAACTCATGATTGGCAAACAGGTCGGCAAGCCCGGAAATTTGTTTCAAACGCAACAATTCGTCTCGGTCCATACCGATATTCTTCATAATCCACTGATCCGACATCCCCGCCTTGTCAAGTTCGGCAACAATGTTGCACATCAACTCGATGTTGTGCATACCTCTCGCACGGTTGTGGCGGATGGTCGAGCTCATACGGTTGGACAGGTCCTTGTCTATCACGACAATCGGAAGCAGCCCGTTCTCGCGTTTGTAAATCCGTTTCGATGTCTTCAGTACCGTATAGCGGTGGTAACCGTCCACCAGGATATAGCGGTCGGCCTCCTTATCATAATAACATACGCAGGGCATCGTAAATCCATCCTCCCAGATAGACAGTTCGAGCAACTTCATTTCAGGCGGAGCCACCACATTCGGGTTATAATCGTTGGCATACACTTTTTCCACAGGCACCGCCTTTACCTCATAAACAGGGCTTTTATCTACACTCATGATACTATGATTCTATATTGTTCCATTATTTGACTTCTTTTGCTCATTTCCTCCTTTGTAGGCGAGAATCCCATATATTTGCAGGCATGGTCGTTCTTCAGGATGCAGATGCACATCCGCTTGTAGGTAGGTATCTCCTTGAATTCCGGGATGTCGATGTCATCCTGATATTCCATGCGCACGGGTTTCTTCAACGTTTTATAGTTGCTGTTGTCCATCACGACAATCGGCACTTTGGCGTCAATCAGTTTCTGGATGGTCGAGTCGCTCAGGCAGCCTCCTTTCGTCCGCCAGAAATTCACACTTACCGACAGTTTCCGGAGATAATTCTTCCGTGCCCGCTCCGGCAACGTGGACAGAAGGAAATACATAAACTCCCGCCATGTGTATCCTTCAGGAAGTTTCACCGACTGCCATCCCATAGCGTGGGTACCGCCATACATACCGGTGAAGTTGACTCCGTTCACCCGCCCGACCATCTTGCCCCAAGTGTTGGGATCGAGCACCCGGTAGAGTTGCAGGCTCTCCTGTGCCTCATTGATGAAAGGACTCGCTACGCGCTGGCGCTCCAGATTGACACCTGCCCGATAATACAGATCATACAGCGTATTGTAATCCCATTGGAACTTTCCGTTGGCCGTCCATACATCCGTCGTCTTCCAGTCATAAATAGGATACGCGTTGTAAATATCGTTACCTACTTTTGAAGTCCATTTATACTTATGATACATCTGGAATTTGCGGCTCATGTAGATGCATCTCCAGCGGTTGAAACTCTCTTGGGTACGGATTCCGATCAGGCAGCAGGTGCGCACCGCGTCCTTCTTATTATGCAGCCATTGCGCAAAACGCATCTGGAACTCGTAATCCCACATTGACGTATTATAAAAAGGGAAATCCTCCTTTGTCATCGCCTTCTTGGGCATGGAGCGTACCCATATATTCTTCTTGCTGTCCTCCCACGGACGCCAGAAAGACTGATACATAGATGTGCAGGTCGACACCCGGAAAGGAATGCATACTCGGTAAACATCCAGAATATCCTTATTGGCCTCCAGTATCCGGTCTACATAGTCGATGGTCATCTTATACTGGATCTCGTAATCCATGTGGAAGACCCCCAAACGTATTTTCAAATTATTTTTCCGGATATAATCAATACACATATTCAGCAATACCCCACTATCCTTACCTCCGGAAAATGATACATATATATTATCAAACTCGCTAAATATTACTTTCAATCGTTCTTGTGCCAGCTCATATACATTTTTAGCGCCTGCAACTTTTTTCCCCATAAGCCTCCTATCTATACATTTTAACGTAACGTGTCCATTTCTTATCCATGGATGTAAAATCGAACTTTTCGAATATTTCTTTGTCTTGTACAAGTGTGATGGAATGAAGCAGCCAGCTCTCAGGGCCGAAATCTTTTATTATAGCAGGCAGCAGATCAGACAAGATCTCTTCCCGCTCCGTATTTTCAGCTCCTACATAGTAATTGTTTATTACAGCCTTTTTCTTGCTTTTCTGTTCCACCGGGATAAATCCCTTCACTTCTTTTCCATCGACCGCGATATACCAGACGTAGTCTTCACCCGTTTTGAACGGATAATTGTTGTTGGCACGTATCACGTCAGGATCCATAACCAGAGGTGCCAGCAGCCGATATAAACGTTTGTCTTTTCCTTTTAATTGTATTATCTGTATCATATCATTCAAAAATGGACATACAAAAATAAGGAAAAAATATCAATTTAGTCATTTCTGTTCCTAAAACATTTGTTTTTCATGCTTTTATCTTTAGATTTCTATTTTATTCGTACTATCAGCTCACCATACTCCTTTCATTTTTAAAGTAAGTCAGTACGGTAGCGAAACTGAGATATTCCCTTCCGGGAGTGCGCGACCTGCTTCGGAACCGGTAGCGCGCAAAGATGATCTCGCACACCAGTTCATAATGCACGAACAGATTCAAGCGGTGCTGCAGAAAGTCGAAGAAACGGCTGAAAGAAGCAAAGTACTCCTTTATCTTATCATGAGTGATCACTCTCCGCTTGCGGCCTTTTTCCGCGCTTTTCATTACTTCCAGCACATATTCCAATTGCTTGATCTCCTCTTCCGTATGTTGCATTGTACATTTCATTTCCTCTATCTTCTCTTCCTGACGATGATATTGTTCCCTTTTCTGCTGTAAATGTTTTTGTGCCTCTTTTGTTCTTTTCGACATCCTAATTCCTTTATTTTTATTTAAACTGGGCACTACTGTCTATAAGAGAACAGAAATGCCATATAAAATCTAATACCGGGTGCAAATATAGAAAAGATTGTTTAAATAATTAGATTTTTATTTAAATATTTTCCAACTAATTTCATATTGAAATTACCGACAATAAAAATAACAGTTTATCCCATCATTCGGAGAAAGCATACTTTTGCGCCGTAATTAAATGAATAAAGGAACATGAAAATTAAATCCTATGACTGGCTGCTTTGTGGCTGCCATGCGTTGTCCGAAGTGGCAATCGCTTATTTTCCGAACTTTCAGTACAACAGTTCAGCGGTGCGAGCTTTTCGCCGGACGATAACAGAACACCCGGCATTGCCGCAACAACTGACGGAAGCGGGATTCACCCCGCACACCCAGACACTTACTCCCCAACAGATTGCCGCCATCGTGAGATGTTGGGGAACGCCTGCGCTGGTATATGAAATGATTAAAGAAAATCCCTATCTTGCCATCCCCAAAATGAGGAAAAAGATATAATGTATTTTAATACATTCTTTATTTATTATATATATTAGTTGCCGGATGGGGTGCCGGAACGCAAAAAACGTGCGTCCGGATTCCCCTTCCTACAAGGCGTTTGAGAGATTTTCAAGGGGTGCCGCGAGGGGTGCCGCTAAATATGGCCCCGAAAACCCCTCCCACGTATGGCATAAAGCCCCTCCGGGCGTGAGCCGAAAACATCACTTTGAACCGGAATGAACCGCACAATTGCCCGGTTCAAATAAACGGTATACCTTTGAGCCGAATTAATAATATTCAGTTATGAACAAATCAATAGCAGAAATGCTGAAAAAGGGCTACATCCTCTTCCCTAAAGTCTTATTCGAGGAACAAATGAAGATGACTAAAAACGCAACGGGCAGTTTCGAAGCGTTCATCTTGGTATTAACCCATGTCAATTACAGCACTGTGACGTGTCGCGTCAACGGTCAGACCTTCGAATGCCGGAGGGGAGAATCGGTGATCTCCCTCACCCACTGGGCGAAAGTGTTCGGATGGAAACTCAGCCGCACACGCCGTTTCTTCGATAGGATGTACGAAGAAGGGATCATTGAAAGAGTGGTCAATCCGTACATCACGCACATCCGTATCCCCGACTATGACTTGCTGATCGGACAGAGACGCCGTGAGGCGGCACGTGAAGAAACGGGTGGTGTCACCTTCGAGGTTTTCTGGGAGAAATATCACGAGGTAACCCAGAAACAAAGGGTCAATATCGGCCGTGCCAGACGGGAATGGAAGAAACTTTCTCCCCGCGAACGCAGTATGAGCATACGGCAGATTGACGAGTATTACGATCATCTGACGGATACGAAATACTGTATGCAGGCAAGCACTTATCTGTCGGACAAAGCGTTTCTGGATGAATATGATTATTGAAACGATTCATGGATGACATTGTAAATCCGCAGGACGCCGAGCTCGAGGAAATCGTACTCGGCGCCTGCCTTATAGAGAGCAAGGCGATCACATTGGTTGCCGGAATATTGCGCCCGGAAGTGTTCTACATTGAGAAGAACCGTGAAATCTATGCCGCCCTGCAGAGTATGTACCGTGCAGGGCAGGTCATAGACCTTATGACTGTAAAGGAAGAACTCACACGAAGGGGCAAACTCGACTTCATCGGAGGTCCTTATGCACTGGTAAGCATTACCACACGCGTAGCGTCCAGCGCACATCTGGAGTACCATGCCCGTATCCTGCAACAGAAGTATATCCGCCGTGAAGCGATCTTGGGATTCCATAAACTGCTGGCACAGGCTGCCGACGAGACAACGGACATAGCCGACACGCTGGCGGATGCGCATACCCTTCTCGACCAATTGGAAAAGGAATGCGGGATGTCCGAACATCTCCGTTCCATGCTGCAATTGATGGAGGATACTGTGGAACTGATAGAGACACGTGTCGCCTCGAACAAGAACGGAGTTACCGGCTTGCCGACGGGATTCAACGAGCTGAACCGCCTGACGTGCGGCTGGCAACCGGGCGACCTGATAATCGTCGCCGCCCGTCCGTCGGTGGGAAAGACGGCTTTTGCGCTGCATCTGGCACGTGCCGCCGCTTCCGCCGGTTATCACATTGCCGTGTACAGTCTCGAAATGCAAGGGGAACGCTTGGGAGACCGTTGGCTGCTGGCGGCTACGAAGGAGGTTTCTCCCGCCCACTTGCTGAGCGGGGCGCTTACTCCGTCCGAACTCCGGGAGGTCCATGAGGCATCGACGGAGCTGTCGCGCCTCCCTATTTACATCGACGATAATCCGTCGGTGAGCATGGATTATGTCCGCACGTCCGCCAAACTGCTACAAAGTAAGGGAGATTGCGATTGTCTTTTCATCGACTATCTGCAACTCTGCGACATGAAGAGCGACCAGCACAACCGTAACCGCGAACAGGAGGTGGCTCAAGCGAGCCGGAAAGCGAAAATGATAGCTAAAGAGTTGCATATCCCCGTGATACTTCTCAGCCAGTTGAACCGTAACGTGGAGGGACATCCCGACGGCCGTCCCGCTCTGAGCGACCTTCGTGAGAGCGGGGCTATCGAACAGGACGCTGACCTCGTACTGATGCTTTCCCGTCCCAGCCTGTCCGGTCGTGAGACAGACCGTAGAAGCGGTTACCCGACTGAAGGATTGGGAGTAATCGATATTGCCAAACATCGTAACGGACCTACCGGTGAGATTTACTTCCGCCACGACAAGAGTATGACGAAGCTGGTGGATTACGAGCCCGACTTGGAATGGATGAAGAAAAATACCACCCGTTAGGTGTCGGCCAGCCGGGAAATCGACTATGCGCAAACGACCGTATCTTTGTGTCTGATCGAGCGGTTGCCTGCTTGAAATCAACCGTATTTATCTAACAAATCGACCGCTCCTTTCAAGTGAAAAGAGCGGTCGTATCGTTCGGGAAGTACCGTTGTCTTATCCGGAAGAAGCAGTCGTTTTATTCTGAAAATGCAGTCAATTGATGTCCGGATGTCCCTGTGCCGGTACATATCCATCCGGCTCGCCCAGATAGCGCGCGATCAGGCGTACTTCCCGTGCGCTGAACATTTTCAGTTTGGGATGAAAATCTCCCGTTGCGAGCTCTTCCATCAGAGGGGTACAGTTGCGCATCCAACGGCGGAGTTTCGCCACAGACACATGATCGCTCAGCTTGGGGAAATACATCTTCGCCAACTCATTCTTATCGTAACATCTCACACGAAATTTTTCTTCTTCCATTTTCTATTGAGTTATTCTTTGGTTAATGCCATAAAGGTACTCTTTTTTATGCAATGAAGCAAATGTTCAGTCAAAAACAATAACCATCGTTCAGTGTCGTTCGGTGTCGTCCACTCCCCCTTTCGGATGTGGTATCTTTGCAGTGTAATCGATTACAGAACTATTAAAATTATCAATTAAAAAAATTAGATTTATGGCACAGAAGTATGTAGTGGTAGAGCGTAAGAATCCGTTGAAACCACAAGAAGCAGCTAAGTTTTATGCGATGGCACGCAGCAACCGCAGAGTGGATACGGACGAGGTAATCAGCCGTGTGTCGGAGCGTTCCTCTTATTCTATCGGTGAGTTGAAGGGTTGCATTACGGAGTTTTTGTTGGAGATGAAGAATCAGTTGGCGTTGGGTAATATTGTCCTTCTGGGCGATATGGGCAGTTTCCGTGTAACGATTGCCACCGGCAATGCAACGGAAACGGCAGAAAAATTTAAGGCGGCCACCTGTATCAAGACCTCGCGTGTCCGCTTCCGTCCGGGCAATATGCTGCTGGATATGTGTAAGGCGATGAAGTATACGCTGGTCAAAAAAGGGGAAAGCGATGAAGCGGTTGTCCCCGATCCGGACGGGAAGCCGGATGGCGGAAACGGTGGCAGTGGAAACCCGGACGACGGCAATAATGGAGAAGCTCCGGATCCGGCAGAATAAGATCTAGGATGTTTGGTGGTATTAATTTAAAAATTCAAGAATTATGAAAAAGTCTATTTGGAAACAAATTTTACAGATCATTATTACAGTAGCTACTTCAATCGTATCTGCTCTAGGTGTAACGTCTTGTATGGGACATATCTAAACGGCCGGATCGAATGAAAGAGTTGAAAGAGTTCTCGTTGAAGGAGGAATATGTGCCGCGCAGCATTCTGTATATCGTTGTGCATTGCAGTGCTACCCGTGCGAATATTCCCTTCACGGAGGAGCAGTTGCTCCAATGCCATCTGAAACGTGGCTTCAAATGTATCGGGTATCATTTTTATGTGACGAAGGATGGCGCGCTGCATCACACCCGCCCAATGAGTGAGATTGGCGCACACGCGCTCGGATTCAACCTGCACAGTTTATCGATTTGCTATGAAGGTGGACTGGATGAATTGGGTAAGCCGACGGATACCAGAACCGCTTCGCAAAAAGAAACGCTCCGCCGGGTATTGGGTGAGTTGAAAGGACTGTATCCCGAAGCTAAGATTGTAGGGCATTATCAGTTGAGCGCGAATGTTCATAAAGCGTGCCCATGCTTCGATGCGAGGAAAGAGTATGAAGATTTGTAGGAATAGCGGTTCCTCTTAAAATAAGAGGTATGTGGATAATAAAGGCGGTTCGGATGGATGAACCGCCTTTTTATTTTGTATAAACTGATATTTTTTCATATTTTTGTTCCATCTATTATGAACCGAATCATTCAACTGATATGTATACACCTCCTTTCACCATATCTGCTCATGCCATTAATCTGATTGCGGAAATATCCGGACAGATAGAACGTTATGCCATCCGTTTGGAACAGAGTGATGCGATGAAATTGCGAAAAGCTAATCGGATAAGAACAATTCACAGTTCGTTGGCCATAGAAGGAAATACTTTATCCGAAGATGAAGTGAAGGATATCATAGAAGGCAAGACTGTTATAGCGCCACTACGCCAGATTCAAGAGGTAAAGAATGCGATAAAGACGTATGAGTTATATAGCAGCTTGAATCCATTCAGTGTAGACGATTTATTAAAAGCACATGGTACGATGATGATGGCGCTTACCGATGATGCAGGCAGATTCCGACGTGGTGGCGTTGGTGTATTCTCTGAGAAAGGATTGGTCCATATGGCGCCTCCTGCCAATAGAGTTCCGGAATTGATAATCAATTTGTTCGAATGGCTTAAAGAGGCAAAAGATCATTTGCTCATTCGCAGTTGTGTATTCCATTATGAATTTGAGTTTATACATCCATTTAGTGATGGTAATGGAAGAACCGGCAGATTATGGCAATCACTCATATTAGGGAAATTACACCCTCTATTTGAACATCTCCCTGTGGAAAATATGGTGTATGCCAACCAAGAGGCTTATTATAACGCTATTCAAGCCAGCACAGCAGCAGCCAATTCCGGACCTTTCATTGACTTTATGCTGCAAGAGATTCTGGATGCTTTAAAAAATCATCAAGGAAGTCCTCTGCCCCAGAGCGAATACTCTGAAGTTCGGGATAAAGTTCGGGTTAAATTCGGGATAAGTTCGGGACAAATTATTGAGTTGATTCGTCATAACTCAAGCATAACACTTGACGAAATAGCTGACACTCTTTCTGTGACACGTCGTGCTATTGAAAAGAAAATCAAGGAACTTCGTGACGCAGGTTATATAAGGCGTGAAGGGAGTAATAAATCAGGGTGTTGGGTGATTATCGAATGAAATTGGTAGCAAGTTTCTTTTTTCTCCATTCCCGATACAACAATCCGGGAAGTGTATATACAATCCATCCGCAGCGTTTCAACTGTTTCTTAGGTTCACTAAAGATACGATAGACAAATTCAAGATGCATCTTAACCATCCAATGGGGAGCACGCTTCACGTCTGTCCCGCTATAAAACTTAAAAGCGGCTCCGACGGCAATCATCACTCCCCTTTTCAGATAAGGCTTCAGACGGCTCATGAATATCTCCTGTTTCGGAGCACCCAGAGCCACCCAGATGATGTCCGCACCATCTTCATCTATCATCCGTGCAATTCCGGGATAATCGAAGTCTTCTACATTACAAAACGGAAGTTCATAAAAAGTCATCCCATTGATACGTTCGTCAATCTGTGAAAGATGATAGCTAAGCCCTTGCAAAGTGCCCTGTGAAGTCCCCATGAAAAACATCCGGTACTTTTTCTGCCGGATGATGTCCATAAAGATTTCACTTCCGCAATACTGTTTCCGCTCAATTCCATAGAGCCAGCGCAGATAAAGCGGCACATAACTGCTGTCGCAAATAGAGAACATACTGCCGTTCACCACTTCCAGATAGTCCGGCTTCCTGTTGGCCGTGTTCAGTATAACCCCGTCCGCCACACAGATGTAGCCGGGAGAGGAAGTTTGCAGTTGGCGGTCGATGGAAGAGAAAACGCTTTGTTTGTCAAATTCGTAGTTGATGTTGAAGTATTTTTCCATAAAGAAAAAAGTATATAGTTACGTATATCCCATAGGTATTCACCGATAAGCAATCCGTTTTCTTGATGTATGGGATTCGGATAGTTTAAACAGCCATTCTTTTATTTGCGCCAAAACCAACGATGAAATAAATACCAAAGGAACAATCACAAAAAAGAACATTCCGAATTGAGACTGGTTGATAAAATAATGTTCCTTAAACCACGGATAATAAATTGCATCGAATATATAACAACACAAATAAACGTCCAGTGACAATAAAGAAACTTTGGTAAATATTTTCCTCATCAACGGAACTTGAATATCCCGCTGATAAACTAACAAAAAGAAGATAACGGCTATGATGGTCCCAAACATACCGGAAGGATCTCCCGCTATATGAATCAACGGACGATTATGGACGAACAATATATTGAAGACGGGATTAATCAAACAACATATTATAATTATTCCCCATCCACATAATGGATTAATTTTAGGCTGATATTCTTTTACATAACTCCCAATAAAGAAAAACATCAAAGGATAACAAGTCTGCCAGAATCCGGGAACCAGATGAAAGCCATAACGATTAAACAAATCAGGAATAGCTGTCATCGCAAACAATATCCCTATCCACACCATTTTCTGTTTTTGAGTGGGAATAGCCTTATATAAAAGATTTAAAAATGGAGTGAAAAGAAATAGACCAATCCACATCTCAATATACCACGCATAAGGGATTGCCGAGAAATCAAGAATTTTGAGTCCTGATTTGAATAATGAAAGATCCTCATACAAATAATATTTTCTAAAAACAAGGGTCAATATTGAAAAGAAAACGTAGGCAATCAGCACCTTCCATATTCCCCGATAGTATTTTTTCTCTGATACTTTATTTGTATTCAGGTATCCGGTCAGCATAATGAATAATGGAACTCCCGTTTGAAACAAAGGGATAATCCCTGCTTGTAGGAACAAGGATAAGCCTTCAAAATTAGTAGAGCGAAACGGAGTATGTAAGACAAAAAAGTGTCCGGCTATTACAAATAAGATTGCCAGACTTCTAATAATATCAAGACCAAGAATACGTAGTTTGGCACGCTTTTTGTCCCCCCCCCCTCAAAGTTACAGAGGTTTGTGTTTTCATTTTCATTATTCATTGATTTATTAGGGATTTTATTTTAAGTTCTTCCACTTAATTATAAATGTATTCACATCATTGTCTTCTGCCCATCCACTCTTTTCTGATTCTTCAATTTCTTTTTCAAATTCTTCGTCAGAAAAACAATAAGGCAATGGAGTATTACGCAAATTATCCCATTCGTGTATATCCATTGGCAAAAGCTCACTAATATCTAAATCTAAGGGCATATTATCCATAAAGTATCTTAGTAAACAATTCATCCCATTTCCTATAAACGACTTCCGATGAGTATTCTTTCCGGAGCTTTTCATAGGCTTTACGTCCAAGTTCCTCTGTTAATACAGGTTGATTCCACAAAGTCAGGACTTGTTTTTCCAAGTCATTCAGATTATTCGGTTCAAACAATCGTCCGATAGCACTCTCTCCTTTGCCTATAATTTCAGTAAATCCACCATGATCGGGACCGATACAAGGTTTGCCAAACTGTGCCGCCTCCAAAATAGCCATAGGAAAACCTTCATAACATCTACTCGGTATCACCACCAGACGGGCGTTCTTTATAAAAGATTCCAACTCCTTCCCCTTCAAATACCCCATTAATCGCACGTTCTCAGGGAAAGCGATATTAGTATCTTCTCTCTTTGCCCCTGCTAAACAGAATTGAATTTCCGGATGTTTGCGAGCTGTTTCCACCAACAAGTCATATCCCTTTTCGTAACTTAACCTGCCGATATATGCTACATAGCTTCCCAAGGTTGCTTCATACCCCGATGGTGCATCTATCGAATTGGGAATCACAACTATTTTGTTTTTATCAAATCCGGCTTCCATCAGTTTCTCTCCCTGAAACTCCGTAATACAAGCAAATGTATTTACATTATCTTTATATGCCCCCGTCCAGCGAGCGTATACATTTCGTAACGTATATCCCACAGATTTGAGATAGGAATGCTCACAGTTATATCGGATACAGCTCCACTCATTTCTCTTTTGTAGACAAACCTCACAAGGCTTGCCATTACGCATAAATAGCCCCGTCGGACAAATTAAACGGAAATTGTGAACCGTCATTACTACCGGTACTTTCGCCTTCTTACATTCAAATAAAGCGGCAGGGCTAATGAAAGGATAAAGATTGTGTACATTCACAACATCCGGCTTTTCCCGTTCCAATATCTCCCGCAAGCCCTTCACCCCTGATGGGGAATAAATGCCACAAAGGAAACCTTTTATCTTTCCGGATAAACTCTCACGACTCCTTTCTGTGGTTAAGCGATAGAAACACACTTCGTGTCCATGCTCACGGAACGTTGAAGCCATTTTATCAACCACAGCCTCTTCACCGCTATATTTACCGTAGTTGTTGTGGACGAGAAGAATTTTCATTAAAAGTTTAAGGGTATATGGTTTTATTTTTCAGCCACAGTTTCAATGGCTTTAAATATATTTCTTGCTGTATTCTGTGGATTATATTTCTGTTCAATTTTCATAGATTCTTTCCCAAAAAGTTCCAAATCAACTGAATGAAAATAAGACAAAGCATACAATAGAGAAGCCTTGTTCAAGGTATCAAACAACACCCCATTCTTCCCTTCATGTACTAGTTCCGGATGGCACCCATTATATACAGAACACGCAATAGGGAGTCCACAGGCCATTGCTTCTGGAACAACCAAGCTCCAATTATCTTCCAATGTAGGAATCACAAAGACGTCAGCAACGGCATAATATTCACTTATTCGAGAGTAATCAATATTTCCAACAAAAGATATAGAATTCATAAAGCCATATCCTTGTACGAAATCATCAAACAAAGGACCTTCTCCTACAATTAGAAGATGGTCATTAGGATGGCTCAGAATATGCTCTTTCCATGCATCCAATAAATAAGCAACTCCTTTCAGAGTTATTAATCGACCAACGTATAAATATATAATTTCTTTCTTTTCGATATGTAGTTCCCTTTTAAAAAACAATCGTTCTTCGGGTTTTATCATCTTTACCTTTTCCGCCAGATGCAAACTATCCGCGCACATTGCTCCTGTAAAGATCACATTTTCAGAAACTCCTTGTGATACCAAATATTGTTTGGTTAAAATTCCATTCACAACATAACCATCTACAAATAAGTTAACAAATTTCCGATACATTCGTCTCCATGCCGGACAATTTCTCTCTGTATGAGCAGTGCGTTCATAAGCTATCAGTATAGGTTTTCTATTAAAAATAGCATACGCCAAAGCCCATGGGGTAAACTGGAAAAAGCCTTCTGCAATAACAATATCAGCTTTTACTGATTTAATTAACCGATACAGCCCCTTCGGAAAAGGTAAAGATATTCCGGAATTTGCAAAACCATCCTTTTTCCCAATAGATACATTTTTTTCGGTCAATAAACCTAAAGCATTTCCTTTTAAAACACTTTCTATCTTGTCAATGCATCTTTGAGGTACTCGTTGCTTACTATATATCAAATGAAAATTATTTTGATATAATTTATTCAACTCATCATACAAAGGTATACGATAGTCTAAAAAAGAAGGATTAACCCAAAGGACCTTTTTCATTTTTATAATCTTTTATTACACTCACATAATAGTTTTCCATAAATTGCATTACAGCTTCAAATGAGAACTTCCCCTGTATTTTGTACAATGCGTTCTTTTTCATCTCAGTCACACTGTTTTTGTTCATCATCAATGCTTTATAAATGCACTCTGCCAATTCTTTCGGAGCATGAGGTTCAATCAGAAAACCATCTTTTTTATCTGTTACTATTTCAGTCATTCCTCCATTTCGGCTACCTATTACTACATTACCCGCCAACATAGCCTCCAAACAAACTAAAGGCATATTTTCCCACCACGACGGGAAACAAGATATTTTAGCTTTTGAATAGAGGTTCTGTAATTCTTCGCGAGGTAAATTTCCTTCAAAAGAGCACCAATCAAAATGATTGTCTGTCACATAACCTTGCAACTTCATCGCATAAGTCCCCCATTTCCCGACAATCTTCAAAGTCACCGGAATATTTCGTTCTCTCAATATACGACAAGCTTCGATTAAATCTCCAACCCCTTTCCCTTCCATTACGGTTCCTACATATAGGATTGAATTTTCGACATAATCTATTTTCTCCGTTTTCCACTTTGAAATTTCGATAGGATTATATATGACTTCTATATTGCCGGTCATGTCGGGAACATATTTTAAAAACCAATCTTTCAGACTGGCAGAACAAGAGGTAACATATTTAAATTGGGATAAAATAGAAAGTTCCCTTTTACCGATCCAATAATCATAAAAAGTTCGAATATTGAACTTCTTTATACTAAAATTACTCCTGTCAAGCAAAGTTGGTGTATGAAGGCGGATAACAACCGGTACATGGCACTTTGACAAATAATATGCTTCTGCACCATATTCTGCCACTTCGATTATATCTACGTCTTTCAATTGTTCTATCTGCCGTAGTATTTTCTTTCTGTAAGAGAAAAACCGATATAAACAACGCATTTTCTTGATTAAAGAAGATTTTTCTATTTGTGGTAATATAAAATCTCCACCGGATAACCGGATCACTCTTATTCCATCCTCTTTCCGGTCACTGAAAACACGTGTATCATCAGAAGCACAAATGACTGTAACAGAATGTGCCCGACGTATCAAATTTATAGCCATCTCATGTATATACGAAGCTATCCCTCCACCTCGCAAAGTAGGTGGATATTCTCGGCAAACAAAAACAATATGCATATTATCTTAATTTATAAAACAAATAAAGAGAAAGTTTATTGGGCAATAAACCTAAACAGACTATAGGAAAAAAGGACTTCAATGTTCCTCCAAATACAACAGCATGGAATGCAACGCTAATAGCCTGATGTCCTTTCTCTACTTCAATTAAAGTCACTGCGTAAATTTTATACCATTTTATAATGAATGCCTTAAACTGTTGTTTAAAGCTTCCTTCTTTCATATCAGCATATAAACGTAACAGTTCATTCAATATATATTTTTCCCCTCCTGACCTCATTTTTATTTTACTAACATCTGTATCTGAAGCCGTTTCAATATAATAGGCTAAAGGGCGTTTGGAATAAGCTATTTTATTGTGAATTGCCAATCGCGCCCAAGTCAGCAAATCCTCTCCAGATTTTATACCGACAGGAAAGCCGCCTATGGCCTGTATAGCTTCTTTCTTAACCATTATTGCAGAAGTCCATATTGGAGAATGCGAGCAACTTACCACTTCAAAATAATTAGTCAAGATTCCTTCTTCTTCCTGAAAAGGTAACTTACGAATTATCGTATTTTTCATTATTCCACTAACGTCCTGAAATACATAATTACAAGCATAAACACTGCAATCTGAATATTTTTCATATAATCCATACTGAGTTTGCAAGTACTCTTGATCCCATTTATCATCCGCATCAAGGAAAGCGATTAAATCATATCGTGCTTCTTCAATCCCCTTATTACGAGCAGCAGAGACTCCTGCATTCTTTTGATGAACAATTCGAATACGAATATCGTTCACTTTCTCTACTTCCTGTACACTGTTATCTGTACTACCATCATCTACTACTACAATTTCAAAATTTTGGAAAGTCTGCCGCAATACAGAATGTAGTGTATTTACTATTTGTTTTTCTTTATTATAAAGAGGTATTACTACTGATATCATAAATCACATTCAAACAATTCTATAATTTTGTCACTAGCCACTTTTTGACCTTGAGGATTTAAATGGATAGGATCAAAGAATAATTCATATCGCTCTGAATACTCCGGATTCATATCCCAATAATAAATAAAAGGAGAACTCTTCGCTTTATCATGGAAATAGTTTATTATCTTTTCATATTGTTCTGGTTCATATTGATTTAATAAATTCGCAATAGGAGTATTCACCAATATCACTTTTATATTTTTTTCAACCAATAGTTGCAAAGTTCGTTCAAAAGTTTCCATCAATTCCGGTTCAAAAGCTATATGCCTTTGTTGCCCTTTCGTTATCTGTTCTCTCAAATCCTCTACCTTTAAGAATCCACTTTTATAATTACTCCAATCATGCCGCCATCCCCTTATCGAACTATTAAGAAGTGCATCAGAATAGCGAGTGGAAGCAAAACAACTTGTGTAGCCAATAATCGTATCGGTCTGTATTATCATAAATATATTGATCAATATTTTTTTCGTCCATAAAAGGATAAAATAATTTATAGGAATTGCTACTTAATCCTGTTCCTGTAAACATAAACTGGTCAACGCCATAAAGTACTATTTTCAAAGAATCACTATAAAGGGATTCAAGATATTGTTTCACCATCTGGTAACGGTCAGCTACATTAACACCTTCCCTGCAATATTTTGAAATTCTACAATTCAATGCAGTTTCTAATTTTGCTTTATCAGTGGCTAACATTAGATGTGAATGCCCTATCAACAGCACTTCCGAATGTTGATTGAGACCAAAATAGCGATTCAAACCTTCATTTATAAATATTCCCAACCCCCTATCAACAGCAATAAACGCTATTATATACCAAAAACATAATAGAATTTTCTTCATTTGTATCAAAATTGGAAATAAACAAATTGTTCACTACTTACCCCAAACAGAGCAATACTCAATAATAGAATTATAACTTCATAATTGCTCTTCTCCTTACCTATTTCTTTATAAGACAAATACTCCCGCAAAATAAAAATAAGCAATAGAGCCATAGTCAACATAGTAGTAAACATAGAACTTCCCCAATAAAAAGGAGAGATTAAATTTGTACAGATATGCACAACCGTATTCCAAGCAGTACCA
The DNA here is from genome assembly GCF_000156195.1 of Bacteroides finegoldii DSM 17565. Lineage (GTDB taxonomy): Bacteria > Bacteroidota > Bacteroidia > Bacteroidales > Bacteroidaceae > Bacteroides > Bacteroides finegoldii. The sequence continues at coordinate 145,568 of NZ_GG688323.1, forward strand.
CTATCTTCTATACGGAAGAATATCCAGGCAAATGTTATCATTATAAATACATACAAATGGTAAATAATATTCGGACGTTTAGGACCACAATAATACTCCAATAAATAGAGTAACGCATGAATCATTCCCCATAAAATGAAAGAATAGGTAGCTCCATGCCAAACTCCGCTTAAAAGAAAGACCGTAGAAATATTTAAGATCCAACGTGCTTTATTGACGCGATTTCCTCCCATCGATATATATACATACTCGGTAAACCAAGAGGTTAAAGAAATATGCCATCTTCTCCAAAATTCTTTAAAAGAATTGACGCAATAAGGAAGATTAAAGTTCTCCATCAATTTAATCCCCATCATCCGACCTGAACCAATTGCCATATCGGCATAACCACTGAAATCAGCATAAATCTGAAAACTGTAAAAAACAGCAGTTATAGCTAGCGTACTTCCAGTATGAGCCTCCGGATTACCGTAAATCATATTCACATATTCTGCAAGTCTGTCTGCAATAACAACTTTCTTGAAAAGTCCCCATATAAATAATTTTGCTCCTGCTATAATATTATCTTCATTAAATAATAGCCTCTCTCGCAATTGTGGTAACAGATTCCTTGCCCTTTCGATAGGACCGGAAAGTAATGTTGGGAAAAAATGCAACAAATAATGCCACATTAATAAAACTAGTTTCAGGTTTTATTTTTCCACGATAAATATCAATGCTATATGACAGGGCTTGAAAAGTGAAAAAAGACAGTCCTATCGGCAATAAAATAGAATCATTAAAGAAATAAGCATATTTGAAAAAAATCAAAACCAATAATGATAGCAAAATACTGACTGCAACTGCTTTTTTACCACTTGATCCTCTTTTCTGCTCACTAATAATCCATATTCCCCCAAAATAATTAACTAAAGTGATATAAACTAATAATCCAACAAATCCTATATGTAAATTGGCATAAAAATAATAGGATGCTACTAAGAGCAAGGTATTTCTAAAAAGTAACCCCGCCCACTTATTAGTTATCCACAGCATAACTAATATCACTAGGAGAAACAATAAATATTGAGGAGTATTAAACAACATCTTTTTTCATTTTAGTACCTACAATCAATCCCAACATCATTCCATAAAAGCCGCAAGGATAAGAAAGTGTAGCCATTGTATAATTAATCACATTATCTGTATACATAGTCAATAATGTTCCGGCAGAAGAAGCTCCTGCTGTAATAGCGCAGATATGCACGGCTATTCCATAACGTTTATCTTGATAAACGCTAAAACAATGGAAAATCAGAAACAAAAAACTCCCCCCAAAAAGAGCAATTCCTATTATCCCATTATCACATAAGATCTGTACATAATCATTATGACATATTCTAATAGTACCAAACGGATGTCTTAATGCATAAAATGTCTCTTGCAAATTTCCGGTCCCTGTTCCGTACAACTCTCTATTCTGATAAAACTTATTCAATGACCACTCCCACATAGCAAAACGTCCATTACTATTTATATCATCTATACTAATCTCTCCACTTCGTAGTGTTTGGATACTTTTATTATCATTTTTATAAAACATCTTTTCTTTGATACTTGGAATAAAGAAAATTGTAATAATGAATAAAAACAGACAGCCAACAATGACAGGTATAGACTTCAGTTTATACCGAAAAAAGAAAAAGACCATCAAAGCCAATGTAGTTCCCATAATACTTGTACGAAATACCCATAGTATACATGGAATCATAAATAATATAGCTAAATAGAAATTGATCTTCTTATGTCCACTATGGTAAAAAAGAGCCAACGAAAATATACACATAGAAATGAAGTGAATAGCACTAGCGGTACTATACCAGAACACACCGGGTACGAGAATACCTATTCCTGGAACCACAGCAAAAATAAGGCAAACTACCGCTACCCATCGAGCATACAATCCTGCTTTTAGAAACACTTCCCCGTCACGTACCACAGCCGAAGCAAACAGCATAATACACAATGGGTACAGATATTTCAGAATAATCCGGAAGCCATAGGAAGGAGCAGGAGAATAAGAAAGTCCTATCAGTAACCAAGCGATATAAAGCAAATAGAAAATACTCACCGCACTCCATACCGGTTTCCGTTTCACCACAAACAAACCTATCAAACAAAGGCTTTCAAGTACTAAAAGCCGGATAGCCATCAAGTCGAGTGCTCCCGGAGCAGAAAGCGCTAACAAGCCGGTAGAGAAAGTTAACGTCCAAAACAACTCCGGACCATCGAAACTAAGCATTTGCTCCTTATTTAAAGGGTGGCGCACTTTTCCTGCACGCTGAAACAGAAACTTAATGCCAAAGCCTGTGATAATAATGAAATAAAAATAATTCAATAGATACATCCGGATAAATCAATTTATATGTTTTATACGTTCGTATAAGTTACAAAATGCCGTGGCATATTTCGCAAAACTGAATTGTGATACATACGAAACTGAATTTCGGGAAAGCTGGATAGTCCTCATCCTGCTTTCCAATAAGGATTGTATTTTGGCAGTCATATCTTCGACATCTTCTACCTGATGCAAAAGTCCTGTTTCTCCATCTTTTACAACTTCCGGCAATCCTCCGGTATCTGAAGCCACTACCACGCAACCGCGAGCCATACCTTCAATAGCAGTCAGTCCAAATCCCTCACTACGTGATGGCATTAAGAGAATATCAATCCGGTCATACAATGATTGCAGACAAGACTGTTCCTGTCGTCCCATCCATTCAACACTATCATTCACTCCCAGTTCTATCGCCTGCTCTTGCATTATACTCCTTTGCGAACCGTCCCCCACCACTAATAGCCGAATGTCCGTATATTGTTTTTTCAATTTGGCAAATGCGGGGACAACCAAATCCATCCCTTTAATCCGTTCCAAACGGCTAACTACTCCTAATGTGATTTGTCCGTCAGAAAAAGGTTTCTGTTCCTCGCGAATATGAATATAAGGTGGCAAGGCATTGTAAATGGTGAAATGATTTCGTTTTTTCAATATTGTGCTTGAGTTATAGAGTTCTGCACTCCCGAAAAAAGACTTTTCCGCACGCATAGTGATACAGGTGAACACACGCACACAGTACTTCTGAACAAAGTGTATCAAACGAAGATTTGGATAAATATCTGCTGCCGTATGTGTGGTGGCAATAATATTCTTCATGCCCAACAACCGTAAAAGAAAAATGGGGATAGCTCCCGGAGCCATATATTGTACATGGGCAATATCCGGTCTCTCATTTTTTAAGACTTCCCTTAGGCCCTTAAATAAAAACAGGATACCTTTCCAGCCTCCTATTCGTGTACCATCCGGGCTTAAACAAATTACTTTGCTACCATTATCCTGATAGCATTGTACCATTGCCAGAGTATATTCAAAGTAACAGGCTACTATAACCTGATGTCCTCCTTGTACTAATGCACGCACAAGATTCAGTGTTTGTATCTCCGTGCCTCCGGTAAGAAGGCACGGTATAGTTATTAAAATTTTCACAGAAGATGAATAATTAAATGCAGGAACGCTATCCTAAAAAAATAAGATTATTATATGAAGTTATATTTTATCTTTTTGACCGTTCTTCATTCCCCGTAATTCGCAAAAATAGGGAGACGCTGCAAATTCTTTTTTTGCTTTTTCCATAATAGGATTTGACTTATTAGCAGGAAAGGAAGCCGCTACAATTCTTGCTTTTATAATTTTATTACTCGGATGAGCAAACAAAGGATTTTTTAAGGTCTCACGTATTTGGTCTATCGCATGAGAAACATCTTTCCCTTTCAATTCAACAAATATTTCGTTCCAGGTTTCATCATCACCTTCTTCATTTTTATCGACCAGAATCAGTTTATCGCATTTCTGTCCTTTCGTAATGATATAACCATCCACATTAAACAAAGTCGTTTTTTGATTATTTGATACTTCAAGCGTATATTTACGTCCTTGTTCAGATGTAGCTAAAACTTTACGGTATTGCAAAGGTTGCGAGGGAGTAAAACCGGCATTAGTCAGTACCTCATAAGTGTTGGCATGTTGCTTCATTTTAATCTTCGCCATAAAGCACTGCATTTATCCGAGCTATCTTGTCATCCACCCAATCGGAAACCCCGTCCAATTCATTTCCGCTAATCATCGTAATATCCTTGTCTATAATATCCGCAAACTTGCCATCTTCCTGAATATAATAGGCAGAATAAGCAGATAAAGGGAATAGACACTCTTTATTTACTATATTCCGCAATTTGTCAGACTTTGGCTTCGCGTCCATCGCATACGCCTCGGCTATAAGAACATTCAAAGTGGAAAGTATATAAGGGCTGTGTGTAGTCATAACCAACATACTATCTCCCCTACCTTTAGGCATGGCCTGTTTCAAAGCACAAACCAGATTGATAGTAAGATTCCTCTGCGAATCCGGATAAAGATTCTGCTCCGGTTCTTCAATAAATAATTGAACCGACTGATATTTCATCTTATTTGATATGCTTTTAAGCATTTCATTAGTCAGTTCCTTATCTTTGCCCAAATACCTTGCCAATGTGTTTGCCAAGTCGTGTTTACTGACACTTGCATTTTTACCCACAAGACCGGTGAAATAATCAACCATTACATCTAACGGCATGGCAGACTGCACGCCACTGGAAGCATAATAAGCCGGTATCATCTTATTCTCATTAATCAGTCGGACCAAATCGTTTCCACCATCATTGATATATTCTATATTGTCTGTAAACGACAATCGCTTAGGATGTTCTGCCGTATAGGAATCTTTCGCTTCCCCCCATTCAAAAATATAATTGAACAGCACATCACTTTCCGCAGACCGATACGATTGATCTATATTTCTAATTACAGACACCAAATTACGTTCCGAAGGAATGAAACTTAGTTTAGTATTATACCTGACTGTTTCAAACTCCGGTTTCCGCAGAATCTTCACATCACTGAGAATATTCTCCATCGTGATTGTGATTGTATCGCCTTCATAACGGATAGAACTTGCAGATGAAAAATAAGAGTCATTAAACCGATGAAACTGTTTCATGCTTTTCAGGAATTTCAGATTATGTGTATATTGAGATATAGCTTCTTCATCAGATACCATAATCAGTTTTTCCATCCATCTACAAAAACATAAAATCTTCAGAAATGTACTTTTACCGGAACTTTGTTTACCAATCACTAACATAACTGAAGTCAAAGGTATTATCCCTGTATCAGTAATCGGACCTATATTTTTAATCTGTATTGTTGCCATCACTTAGTCTTTAGATAAACTATTGTGCGAATATAGCAAGAAAATATAGCAAGCGTTGTATTTTAACATATTTTGCGGATAGAATCCATGTAATATTAATATCTACCGACGTTCCCTAAAAGCCTGAATTTTCGTTCTTATTTTGTTTCTATAATAACAAATTGTAGGATTCAGATCTTTTAAATTAATATTTATGAAACAACGTGTCCTCAATAAATCACGGATCCACGTCGACAGTGATAACGCTCCATTCTTAACATAAAGAAAATCAATGGAATAATTCATCATATACACCTTACGGATTTGTTTTCTATCAATCTCCATATCCGGATTTACATACAAAGCATGAAGGTTGGCTCCAGAAGCTGTTGCAGCATAAGCTAGACCTTCATTCCTGAAATTTATTTCCATGAAATAGTTTTTATTTCCTTTATGAAGGAATTCCACACTAAAAGGACCATAATAATTAGCTCGTTCTAAGAATTTCTCTACGCCTGAAATATTAATATCATATTCTTTAATAGGTTGGAACAAGCCATACGCACCCGCTCCTATTAATTCAGGATAATGTCTAATTTTTCTTATTCCTCCTGCCAAATACATTTCTCTTTCAGTTCTTACTCCAATACAATCTATTTCATATTCTTTTTCTATAAACTCTTGCAAAATAAAATCAGAACAATGACTCTCCGCCAACAGAGCTTTCTCCATCTCTATTTTATTGTTGCAAATATGAATGTCACTTTTCTCACCTTTGGTACTATTTAAAGGTTTCAGCAAAATGGGATAATCCAATACCAAATCATCAAGATGTTCTGTTCTATGAAAATTTTGTGATTTAGGAACAACTAATCCGCATTCATTCGCAAGCTTACATTGCTTATCTTTATTAAATAAATCCCCAATCTGTTTCCCTCGTGCTGGCGTATAAAAGAAAGAAGCTAGTATAGGCTCATTTTCATCAATGAAAACCGCCGCTTCGTCAAAGCTACAAATCAAATATCTTTTTTTGCCCGTATCTTTCTTCAATTGTTCTAATATCGGCATGCAATCTTCAATCACAGTTATACGATATACAGAACTGTTTTTAAGGTACTTGCTTTCAGCTACAAAACAAACATCTTCATCACATTTAAGGATTAAAGTCTGTTCGATATTAGCCTCACCCAAACTACGGACAATACTTAATGTATTATTGGTGGAATCACCTATAATTATGGCACTATTAGATGTCTTCTTCATTCTCATCTTATCCTGAAATATAGTTCTTTATTCCAACGGGCAGCTTTAATAAAAACTTTCGGTAATACACCACTCCACGGATTTCCACAAGGAGCTTTAGGTAATATATATGTATCAATAGCTTGGTTCTTTAGCAAATGCTCTGCTTTTGTCATAGAAAGGGTAAAAGCATTCTTCCAATCTATATTCCAAGTGTTATAATACCAAAACCACACACAGTATTCATAAAGTCGAATATCACTGTTATTCTTTATTAGCTTTTGTATCATATTTCTAACTTGTAAATGATCATTCCATCCCTCTCCCTTATGAGGAACAAAAATTGAATTAGGTTGAACACCTTTTATTAAATCAGCCAATTTTTCTGTTTCCTGATACTCATAATGGATGTTTCCATCTTGATAATGCAAAAAATAGAGGTTTTCTTTAGTAATTCCTATTTGTTTGTTTGCTTTAGCAGCCAAATCTCTACGAGCTTCTATTAGTTCTGAATTTGATTTGGAACAACATCCCTTATGGGAGCCTTCACCACCTGTAAGTATTACTATATGAACTTCTTTACCCGCTTTTAACAAAGACTGCATCAATCCGGCACAACCGATTATTTCATCATCAGGATGAGGAGCCACAATCAAAACTTTAGAACCTGATAAAATTGTAAATATATCGGACCTCACTGAAGCCATCATACGAATTATTCCTATTCGTAGTAGTCTAATTACATCTTTTACAATTCCAAACATTGTTTATATACCTCCAATGTTTTATTTGCACATATCTCCCATGTAAAATTGGAAGCTTGTGCCGTGCTTAATTCTTTTAATGACAAAATATCTATAGATTTGTTTTCAAATCGCTCCATCCATTCACTCATAGATTGTATATCTTCCGGAGAAACATAGATAGCTGCTTCTCCCCCCACTTCAGATAAGGAACTGTTACGGCAAGTAATAACTGGAGTTCCTGACGCCATAGATTCTAATATCGGTAATCCAAATCCTTCATACTTAGAAGGAAAAAATGTTGCGCTAGCACTTGAATATAGTTCACCCAATTCTTTATTTTCAATGTCTGAAATGAAATGAATTTTATTCTTCATTTCATCCTTACTGAATCTTTCGACAATATCCATAGGCGGGTTTCTCCATACTAGAATCAAATCATGTTCAGGATGATGTTTTAAGAAGATTTCATAAGCCCTCAACACTGAAATTGTATTTTTACGTCCAATGTCACATGATACAGATAAAAAGAAAGGTCTATTTTGTGTATATTTATTAGATATATTCGTTCGAGGTCTGAACAATTGATGATCAACTCCCCAAGGACAAACATAAACCTTGTTTTCATCTACATGCATATATTCCACGATTTCTTTTTTGGAGTTTTCACTGCATGTTATGACAGCCTTACTTTTTTGTGCAAGCAAAGGATAATGTTTACGAGCATAGCCATGACCTAAAAAATCTTCCGGATAAGAAAAAAACATAGCATCATGAATCGTTACTATACATTTTTCCGGACGATGTACATATTCAAAGTTATGAGGTATGTGCATTATATCATATCCGGTAAACCATTCACGTATTGGAAATTTTGATAGTATCTTATTCCATTTCTCCCGATACGGCAAATATAGATGTGAATAACTGAAAGGTAATCCTGTATTACGTCCACCAATGCCTTTCATGTTTTGTGAATACAATTCTATCTCAAAAGGTAAATTATCTATATCTGCCAATGCTTGTAGCAATTCCAATGTAGTACGCCCTATGCCATTTACCTTGCCTGACACATAATAAGGAACTATGGAATTTACATCAATGAGAAGTTTCTTCTTTTTCACAATTTACTCTCTTTATATAAGTTTACTAAAGTCTTGCAATGTTCTTCAATAGATATTACACTTTTTCTTCCTGACATCTCCATTGAAGGAATAATTGAAACGTCATTGATGATATCTTCCATCTTAGCTTTTAAGGCTTTCGCATCATTAGGCTCCACCAACCATCCGTTCACTCCATTTTCAATTTGCATTTCCGCACCTCCGCATCTTGTTGCTAACACAGATTTTCCCATAGCTAATGCTTCGGAGATATTTAACCCAAAGATTTCTAAACAAATAGAGGGTAATACTAAAACATGCAGATTTTTTATCTCATCAAACACTTGTTCTGGTTCAACTTTTCCATGCCAAATAATACGGGAATCTTTTTTATATTTTCTCTGTAATTGAGCCATATATCTGCGTTCTCCCTTATTACCCGCACCACCTATCAAATGTAATTCCACATTACCTTCTGCCAAGCTGTTAAAAGCTTGCAGCAAGACATGAATACCTTTTACATAACAAATACGTCCTACATAGAAAAACTTAACACACTCATTTCCGATAGAAGAGAGAGAAGAGACATTGGAAGGTAGAGGAATACCATGTGGAATTACTATAATCTTTTTTTCATCCAACCCATTGCGTATCATCGCTTCTTTAATCGCATGACAAGGAGCTATCATGCGGGTACATCCTTCTACAATGCTTTGCCATTCTTTTTGTTTACAATTTATATATAACGCAGACTGTCCAATAGGAGTAATAAAAGGGATAAAAGGCTTAGCCTGCAATTTCTCCCCTAAAGAAATATATTGCTCCATTGATAACTGTTTCATAAATGGATACCAATACTTCCCACTCCGAACATTCCGTAATACACATGGCAGGCAGTTTGTATGAGATACTGAAACATTACAAATTTCGTCCTTGAAGTTTAACAATGTTCCCGCAGGACAAACTATTCCACCATGATGGGACGTTACAACAACAGGTATATGTAAGGCCTGTCCAATGGTACACATTAAAGCTTTCTGACTATGAGCATGAATGATATCAGGTTGGATAGCTTGTATCAATTGTTGTAGTTCTTCTTTCTCTATATTGCCAATTTCATACAAATCAATAGCCTTATAAGATTTCTTGCTTATGCCAATAGAATTATTGAGAAAAGAAAATATAGTAAGCAAGCATTGTTGCTTATTCATTTCATCAATAATATTTCTAACATAAACCTGCCCACCTCCATAAGTAGAAAAGAAATTACCGGAAGCTATTTGAAGAATATGCATTTCTATTATTTAAGTGAATTTCTAACAATTAAACTTTGCTGCTACTTTCAACATTAATCGGTTAAGATTTTCTTGCATATCGCGAATTTTTTCAATGGGCTTTAATGTCGTTTTAGCAATTAAAAAGTCCTCATCTTCCAAACCTGTTATTTCTATAAACTCTTCATTAATCCCAAGAGAAGAATAATAATCTTTAAACTTATAGTCATAAAAAGTTGTTGGCATTGTATTACGATCAACAAATCGGATATTGGGTATGCCATAAGAATCAGCGATTATCAATCCATGCAATGAAGATGATGCAATTGCATCACATTTTCTTATATTGGTAATTACATCTTTAGGATCTTTTAAAACATTTATAAATAGAGTATCATTACTGAATTTTTGTTGCCATAAGGTCAATTTAGGTGAATCCATATCAACAAAATGAGCTATAACCCCAAGACGATAAATGCGGTTAACATCTTCATTAAAAATTAAAGGCATTAAAATTCCAGGATCTCCTAATCTAATATCTTCTTTTCTTTGTTTCAAATTGGATAGAGTCATCTTTCCTCTTACTGCCAAAATTGTAGCATTAGGAAAATCGTATTTTTTTTCATCTCCGCCTGTACCGATAATATACCCTGAAAAATTATTGGGAATCCATTGCAATATAGATCCTGCTAAAATTATATCTGATTTTACATAAGATGTAACATAAACTGGCATCAATCCATAGTGTTTCAATATATATGGAGATAGGCAATCACCAAAATTATTTAAACCTCTGCCCCAATGAACTTTTACTAAATTGTGAAATAAATACTTTCCAACAAAATACCGAGGTATTCGATTGAAGAGCAAATATATTATTTCTTTCAAAATTAAAATAGCTTTCATTATTTTTTTATTTTTAAAATACGGAAAAGAAAAAATCTAAATTCTTTAAAAATTAGAGTCATGGCAACTGTTGACAATAGTGAATAAGTTATTACTATCATAAATCCGTCAAGAGACCAATCTAATATGCTCTTCGGATTGTTAACACTTAGTCCTATTCTTACAGATCTAATGCCCAAAAATGCAATCATTAAAGGAAAACAACACTTAAGCCATTTAATCCAATATTGTAATAAAGAAGCGTCAAATCCTTTCTTATACAGATAGTAAGGTTTCCATCCACATAAAATAACAATTAAACTAAAACAATTTGCAAATATAATACCGTTTAAAGACCAATAATATCCCCCTATAATTGCTACTATAATAAATATAATTGTTTGAATAATTGAGGACCATACATCACGAAATAATCCATATCCATATAAAAATTGTCCTATTGTACCTTGTGTCAATCTAATAAAAATATTAAAAAGGATTAGATAAAGAGTTATCCTACTAAGCACATACTGTTCCCCTAACCATATAATTATAAATGAATCCATTAAATAAAAAATAGGAATTACAATTAATCCGGCAAACCAAAAACGAATAGACGTTAATTCCCAAAAAACTTCAATTATCTTTTTCCTATTACCTTCTGCAATAAGATTTCCAATCCCAGCACTTGTACTGTTTAAGAAGCTATTCATTAACAAACTCAATTTATCTATTACTAAAGTATAATTTCCATAATATGTTACGATTTGTAATGAAGTAAATGCGTAAACAAAAAATGGTGATAATTGAAATTGCACAAAGTTTGCAATTTGATGTACAAACAATTGCTTCGTGTATTTCATCACCTCCGGATACTTCTTAAAAAGAATCCTTCCCTGACTGACTTCTGATCTCAACCACGGATATACCTGATTTATTTTCCAATTCAATATAAAGGAATAGATAATACCAAAAGAGAGTTCAACAATCACCCACAAATAGTAGTTTCCTGTATAATAGGCTAAAGCCATTTGAATGATTGTTTTTATAATAGTGGCCGTCTGAAAATAAGCAGTAACTACATAATTCTTCTGGTCAGCTCCCAACAAAGTCTGTTTATAGTTAGCAAAGTAACCAATTAAAGAAGAAGCGAGAAAAGAAAAATAAGCAAAGAAAATAAGTCCTAAATCAAACTCTGTATTGGGGAATATAAGCGGAAGAAAACAAGCCAATATACATCCGGCTATCAATATAATTTTTCCTATCCAACGGTATAAGTAGCCAAATACAGAAATAATCTCATTGATCTTTGTTTCATCGTGATCGAATAACGGCTTATAAAGTACGTAACCAATAGCACTGCCAATACCCAATTCTGCCAGATTGAGGAAACCTAACAGATTTTGCAATGTGCCTGTCAATCCGACAAAATCCGCTCCTAACGTATCAAGAAATATCTTTCGAGAAAAGAAAGATAATGCTAGAGTCAGGAAATAAAAAATAAGATTGACACGCGCGTTAAGCAAGGATTTCCTTACGCGAGATTCTTGTGACATAAATTGTAATTAAATTATTCTTTTTCTGAATAATACCCATTTACATGCCCGTATCCGTAGCCATATCCATAACCTTGCCCGTAACCGTAGCCGTACTTCTTCTTTTCTACCTGACTGTCATTCAACACGATACACATATTCTTGAATTTGCCGTCCTGATGCAAGCGTTCCAGTTCGGGCAAGTAACGGCGGTCTAACACTCCGTCACGAATAACATAGATTGTGAGATCTGTCACACGGCTGACGATGGCCGCATCTGCCACCACCAAAGCGGGGACATTATCCAAGATGATGTAATCATACCGTTTCTTCAGTTCGTCGATCAGCTGATCAAAACGTTCATTCATCAGCAGTTCTGCCGGATTGGGAGGAATGATTCCCGCAAAGATGGTATCGACTTGAGGATGGAAAGCTCCGACGGTTATCAGAGTGTCCGGATTTGAATTCAGACCGGACAGATAGGTACTTAATCCTTCTTTCCTGTTTACTCCCGCCAATTTACTTTGAGTGTGTTTGCGCAGGTCTGTGTCGAGTAATATGACTTTCTTTCCGGAAATAGCTAAAGCAACCGCCAGATTGCGGGAGACAAATGATTTTCCTTCGCCGGACAAGGTAGAGGTGAACATCAGGACACGGGCTTCTTTCGCTATGAAGTTCAGATCGACACGGAGCATACGGAAAGCTTCGGAGATACGGTCGTTTCTGCTATCACTTACTACAATCGCATCGTCTCCTTCCGAATCTTTGCGTGCCGGAATCTCACCGACAATCGGAATGGTAGTGTATTCTTCAATATCCTTACGTCCGCGGACGGATGTGTTCAACAGCAGGATGATGACCTGTACTCCCAATGGTATCAGCAGCCCTACTATAAAGGCAGCAGCCAGTATGGAAGAACGTGCGGGAGATACCGGTGAATAGGAGCCGAAAGGTTCTTCAACCACCCGGATATTGGCTTCGGTAATGGCCAGTTGCAAGGCGTTCTCTTCACGTTTGTTGAGCAGGAAGGTATAGAGGGTCTCTTTAATAGATTGCTGGCGCATAATGCTCAACGCCATCTTTTCCTGCTTGGGTACTGCCTGAATGCTTGACGCCAGGCGGTTCTCCACTGCTTTTGCCTTATCCAGACGAAGACGCAAGGTTTTCATATAATTGTCCATAGAGCCTGAAATTGTCGCACGCATTCCTTCCAGATTCTTATCCGCTGCCTGAACTACGGGATTCTTCTCGCCCGAACTTTCTTTCAGGCGGTTGCGTTGCAACATAAGTTCGTTATAGGCGGTAATCTGGCTCTGCATACTGACATCTCCCACTCCTGTCACGTTCGGAATCAGCTGGTCTTTGCGGGTAACATCCGCCAGGTAGGTCTTGATGGACCGCGCAATAGACAACTCTGTCTCCAATTGTGCGCTTTCTTCCTTTACTTTACTGCTCTCAGCCAAGTATTGCGTGGCATTGGCACTCATATCTACAATCTGATTGCGTTGCTTGAAATCGGTGAGGTCTTCTTCTACGTCACTTAGTTCACGGCTGATAATAGAGATACGTTCGTCAATGAATTTAGCTGTGTTGGCCGCAATGCGGTTTTTATCTTCTATGATCGTCTCGCTGTATACTTTCACCAAAGCGGCCAGAATAGCGTCGGCACGGGATATATTGGTATCGGAACAGGTTATCTGTACCAACGTGGTGCGTTCGCCTGCCAATGAGGTCGCTATCTTGGACTGGTAAATGTTTGTTGCTATCTCCGGACTGATACGGCTGACTGATATCGGTTGGGAAAGATAGGCGGACAAGTTTTCCGGACGCAACTGCACGACGATTCTTCCCGCTTCTGTCCGGATGGTGTCATTGTACGTTAGGTCCTGCTCCTGCATTCGGCCCTTTTCTCCCGCCACTTTCCAGTCGGATATACGGAACTTTGTCGTGTTGAGGGGAGTAATATTGAATGACACTGGCTGATTGTAAGGGTCGATAAAATGAACTTCTACCGGTGATTCCGCATAAAGGGGAGCATCACGCAGTATGCCGTCTTTGGCATAACCCACATCCAGATGAAGGCGATTGACTACTTCACGAAGCAACTGGTGGGAACGCAGGATATAGATTTCATTATCGACACTGGTTCCTGTTATGCCTCCGCTCACTTCGAGCATGGCGGACATGTCCGAAGCGGATTTTTCTTTATCTTTCACCAGCATCACTGCCTGGCGCTGATAGACCGGCTGAATGGTCAGTACATAAAAATAAGCTGATCCCACGCATACTAAAACGGACAGGACAAACCAGTACCAGTTGGCTATGATCAGTTCGACGACATCACGAAGATTGATTCCTCCTTCGTCTTTCTTGGGTGTTCTCTCGTTTTCCTGAATATATTCCATATTTTCTTTTTACTTGCTTAGTACGACAATCAGGGATACAATGGAGGCTAATACGGAAATGATACTTGCTCCCGCTCCCAAATATGACAATGCGGAGCTTCCTTTCACGTTGATGGATTTGTTGGGTTCTACATATACCACATCGTTCTGCTGAAGATAATAGCAGGGAGACTCAAGTACATCCCGACCGGAAGTAAGATCGACCGTATAGGTGTGTCTTTTCCCTTCTTCTTCACGAAGTACGAGGATATTGGTACGTTTGGCCGTGGGTGTCAGGTCGCCTGCCATGCTAAGCGCTTCGAGCAGTGTGATGCGGTCGCCAGCCATCTCATGCACGCCGGGATTGCTTACCTCGCCCATTACCGATATTTTCAGTCCTTTGATGCGGACACTCACAGCGGGGGCTTTGATATATTGTCCTTCTTCCAGACGTTTTTTGATTTCGTCCGCCAGTTGGAGGCGGGTCAGTCCCGCTGCCTGTATCTCACCCAAGACAGGTACGTCTATCTTTCCGTTCTTGTCTACCTGGACTCCGGTGGTTTCCTGGATATTCGTGCCTCCACCGGATGTGGATGAGCCTAGTATCTGCGTATTGGCAAAGGGAGCAAGCAGTTCCGGCTCCTTACTGCTCACCATGATATAGAGCTGGTCGTCCGGTTTGATACGTAATTCATAGTCCTGCTGTATCACCTGAGCGGGATTTGCCAATGAATCAACTCCTTGCAGGTAGATCATCTTCTTGGAAGAGATGCAGGAAGTTCCTGTCAGTAGGATAAATAATAAAAGTCCGAAGTTTATCTTTTTCATTATTTGTTGATGTATGTATAAAGTAAGTATGTGTTTGATTACCAAAAGAAATTCCGATATGTCTTATACCATTTCCTGCCTGTGGCAGTTTCATGTTTCATGATGAAATAACGGATGATGAAATGAGTAGTCAGCCAGAAAGCCAAATCCAGTAAAAGCATGAAAGTGGTATTGATATAGAATGATAATATAAAGTTGGAGACAACGAAAAACAGTGACAGCATGAGCAGGGTTATCATCACGGTACGTACTTTCATGCCTGTACGCAACAGGCGATGGTGGATGTGGTTCTTGTCCGGTGTAAAGGGATTGCGTCCCTCACTGACACGGGAATAGAACACACGCACGACATCGAGCAGGGGAATCAGCAGTGTGGAGACGGTCACCATATTCAGGTTCATCGTAAACGGGTCCCAAAGCTGTGTCTTCTGCCAGAAATGCAGGACTAGAAAGCTGAGTATATAACCTAACGTCAGACTTCCTGCATCGCCCATGAATAGTTTCCTGCCGGAAACGCTGAATACATTATAATAATAGAAGGTAATGACGACTCCCAATGTCGCTGCCGCCAGAAAAGCATGAGTCCATTGGCCGACGAGCGCACAAACGATAATAAGCAGTCCCAGTGCAATGCAGCTCAGACCAGAAGCCAGACCGTCGATACCGTCAATCAGATTGATGGCATTCGTGATGTATACAGTAAGAAAGACTGTCAACGGCATTCCGATATAAGCCGGTATCTCATGCAGCCCCAGCAATCCGCCCAAATCATTAATCCACAAACCGGACAACGGGAAAAGAAGAGCTGCCAGAATCTGTATGACAAACTTATAACGATAGCCTACTCCGACAAGGTCGTCGGCAACTCCTACCAGGTACAAAAGGGTGAGGCCTACTATTAAGAATAAATATTGTATGAACAGATCGGAAGCCCATAGCATATCGACCGGATGATTGGTATAATAACGGATCCCCGTGACAGAACATAAGGCTATCAGGATGACAGGAAGAAAAGAAAGACCGCCCAGACGAGGAATCGGAGTTTTATGGACTTTCCGGCTATCAGGAACATCAAAAAGACGTTTCTTGTAGGAGATGAATAAAATACGCGGAATAATTACAGTGGCAAGCAGTATGGATAGTAAGAATATGCCTGCTAGATAAGCAATAATCATGATTTCCCCAATAAAATTACATTGATTGTTACAAACTTATGCGGCAGAGCGCTCACATAAGTTCTTCATATATACCCCAATTAATAAATTACTACACCACCCGTTCGATATATCCCACAGGCATATCGACACTGGCACATCCGAGCATATCCAGCCGGACGGCAATTTTTGTCTTCCCGTTCAAAGTAACCAGCTCACCTTCCAGTCCTCTCAACGGGCCTTTTATGACACGTACTTTCTCACCCGGACTCAATGGAGTATTACTCATATTGACTGCTTCCTCCGAATAGTCTAACATGAATTTGAACTTCTCCATTTGGGTATCGGGTATAACAGCCGGAGCGCTCTCACCATGAAGCACCATATAACGGCTGACGGCCGATAGCATAAGAACGTCTTTCTGTTCTTGTGCATCAACACGTACAAATATTTTCATCGGAATTACGATGTGATCGATCTGCTTGCGACGATCACTCCACAGATGGGTCTTTCTTTGAACCGGAACATAGTTTTCTATGCCCATTTTTGTTAGCCGCTCGCTTGTCTTTTTCTCGTGATAAATACGAACTTGAGCAACCAACCAACGCTTTTTAGACAAGGCTACGCCGTTACCTGTCACATGTGCAGGTAAAACCTTAGTCGTTACGCGTTCAGAAGTAAGTTTCATTATTTATAAAGATCACCCCGTCGCCCAAAGAGCTACCGGATAATTTTGCCGCAAAGATAAATAAAAAAATACAGACTCAATAAAGAATTCAAAAAACTTTTTACTTATTACTAAAAACCGTCCACGCACATCTTCCTGCAAACACAAGAAAACGATTAACGCTTTTGGAAAAATTTGGCATAATATTCCTTTTTATTATTTAAAAAGGTGGCTGTGACATAGACAGTCATTGGATTTTATTCTCTTTTCTATATATTTGCGCCCGCATTTATCATTTGGGATTAATTACCTCATTCTAAAAAAACAGCAAAATCAATTTAAAACAATGGAGAGTATAAACGCAGTAATTACAGGAGTCGGGGGATATGTGCCCGATTACATCCTGACCAATGATGAAATTTCCAAGATGGTGGATACCACCGACGAATGGATTATGGGACGTATCGGCATTAAGGAAAGGCGTATCTTAAAAGAAGAGGGACTCGGTACTTCATACATAGCGCGTAAAGCGGCCAAACAGTTGATACAACGCACAAAAACCAATCCGGACGACATCGATCTGGTTATCGTCGCTACCACCACACCCGACTATCGTTTCCCTTCAACCGCCTCAATCGTATGCGAAAGGTTGGGATTGAAAAATGCTTTTGCCTTCGATATGCAGGCTGTGTGCAGCGGATTCTTATATGCATTGGAGACGGGGGCTAATTTTATCCGTTCGGGAAACTATAAGAAGGTAATCGTAATAGGAGCCGAGAAGATGTCGTCCATCATAGATTATACAGATCGTGCTACTTGTCCTATCTTCGGTGACGGTGGTGGTGCTGTCATGCTGGAGGCAACAACGGAGAATGTGGGGATTATGGACGCGGTATTGAGAACGGATGGTAAAGGGTTGCCTTTCTTACATATAAAAGCAGGCGGTTCGGTATGTCCTCCCTCCTACTATACGTTGGATAACAAGATGCATTATATTTATCAGGAAGGACGCACCGTGTTCAAATATGCAGTAGCCAATATGTCCGATGCTTGCGAGGCTCTGATCGAAAGGAATCATCTTAGCAAGGAGAAGATCGATTGGGTAATTCCCCATCAAGCTAATCAACGCATTATCGCGGCAGTCACACAACGGTTGGGAATACCGCCGGAGAAAGTCATGGTGAACATCGAACGGTATGGCAACACAAGTGCCGGTACACTTCCGCTCTGCCTCTGGGACTTTGAGAATAAGTTCAAAAAGGGAGATAACCTGATTTTCACAGCATTTGGAGCCGGATTCGCTTGGGGAGCCATTTATGTAAAATGGGGGTACAACGGAAATAAAGAATAATAGAAGAGAGTAATAAAAAATCCCTTTGATTCTCAATGAATCAGAGGGATTTTTTATTTTTTCTTGGTTGAGAAGCGGTGCGTACGGGACTCGAACCCGTGACCCCATGCGTGACAGGCATGTATTCTAACCAACTGAACTAACGCACCAAAATATCATTTGACAATCACAATCTTCTTGATTGCGGATGCAAAGGTAGATATTTTTTTGAAACCTACAATAGCTTTCATATCTTTTTTCTGAAAAAGTGGGTTTATTAAGAATTATCGTGTACATTTGCAGCTATTACATAAAATAGAAAATAGAATGAAAAATACACCAATTGAACGACATCTGATTGATGAAACCATAAATGAGTTTCAAATTGTCGATTTTTCTAAAGCAACCATTCGTGAAGTGAAAGCTATTGCTTCAAAAGCGGAAGCCGCATCAGGGGTTGAGTTTATCAAGATGGAAATGGGTGTTCCGGGACTTCCTCCTTCTGCCGTTGGGGTGAAAGCAGAGGTTGAAGCGCTACAAAAAGGGATAGCCAGCCTATATCCGGACATTAACGGACTGCCCGAATTGAAAAAGGAGGCTTCTAACTTTATCAAGGCATTTATTAATGTGGATTTAAGCCCGGAAGGCTGTGTACCTGTTACCGGTTCTATGCAAGGCACATTCGCTTCTTTCCTCACTTGCAGCCAATGTGATGAAAAGAAAGATACGATTCTGTTTATCGATCCCGGTTTTCCGGTGCAGAAGCAGCAGTTGGTTGTGATGGGGCAGAAATACGAGACATTCGATGTATACGATTACCGAGGCGACAAATTGAAAGAAAAATTGGAGAGTTATTTGAAGAAAGGCAATATATCTGCAATCATCTACTCAAACCCCAATAATCCTAGTTGGATCTGCTTGAAAGATGAAGAGTTGAGGATTATCGGTGAACTGGCTACGCAATATGATGTGATTGTACTGGAAGATCTGGCCTATTTCGCAATGGACTTCCGTCAGGATTTGAGCAAGCCGTATCAGGCTCCTTACCAGCCGTCGGTAGCTCATTATACGGATAATTATGTCTTGTTGATTTCCGGTTCGAAAGCGTTCAGCTATGCCGGACAACGTATCGGTGTAAGTTGTATTTCCGACAAGTTATATCACAGAAGTTATCCGGGACTGACAAAACGGTACGGCGGCGGAACTTTCGGGACCGTCTTCATTCATCGGGTGCTCTATGCACTTTCTTCCGGAACGAGTCATTCTGCACAGTTCGCTATGGCTGCCATGCTGAAAGCAGCTAATGAAGGACAATACAATTTCCTCAATGAAGTGAAAATATATGGTGAAAGAGCGAAGAAGTTGAAAGATATCTTCCTGCATCACGGGTTCCATCTGGTATATGACAATGACTTGGGTGATCCTATTGCAGACGGATTTTATTTCACAATCGGATATCCGGGAATGACTAGCGGTGAGCTTGCCAAGGAGCTGATGTACTACGGTGTAAGCGCTATCTCATTAGTGACTACCGGAAGCCATCAGGAAGGTTTGCGCGCGTGTACCTCTTTTATTAAAGACCATCAATATGCACAACTTGATGAAAGAATGAGATTATTTGCAGAAAATCATCCGGTAGCCTGACGTTTGCGGTAAGACATCCATAAAAGCACCCTGCTAAATCAAAAAAAACGGAAATAACGATAATTATTCCGTTTTTTTATTAATTTAGGGGCATGAATATCAACCTGGACATATTTAAGATTCAATCGAATAATGTATTGCCGTCAAGAGGAAAGATTTTGATATCCGAACCTTTTTTACGCGATGCAACGTTTGGCAGATCCGTAATTCTACTGGTCGATCATACGGAGGAAGGAACTATGGGATTGGTCATCAATAAACAATTGCCACTGCTTCTCAATGATGTTGTCATGGAATTTAAGTATTTGGATGAAATACCTCTCTACAAGGGTGGTCCTGTAGCGACTGATACTTTATTCTACCTCCATACTCTAGAGAAAATTCCCGGCTCTATCCCTGTCAGTAAGGGGCTTTTCCTAAACGGTGATTTTGAAGAAATAAAGAAATATATATTGCAAGGGAATAAAGTGAATGAATGTATCCGCTTTTTCTTGGGATATTCCGGTTGGGAAAGCAATCAGTTACATAGTGAGATAAAGGAAAACACATGGCTGGTATCCAAAGAAGAGAACTCATATCTGATGAGAAACGACACCAAAGATATGTGGAAAGAGGCTTTGGAAAAGCTAGGCAGCAAGTATGAAACGTGGTCACGTTTTCCACAAGTGCCTACGCTGAACTGACATTTAGGCTTTCATTACCTATCTTATAGGAATTCAGTTATTTTCGGGGATTCAGACATTGAAGAAGTACGGCATCTTTATAGCATCCCTCTACCTGTAACCAGTTCTTTAAGAGTCCGCATTGGGTAAAGCCACACGATGCAAATAGTTTCAGACAGACCTCGTTGTCCACTGCCACGTGTGCATAGAGCTGCTTCAAGGACAGAAAACCGAAAGCATATTCGCAAAGTAGCTTCAGCGCATCGGTTGCATAGCCTTGCCGACGATAGTTTTTATGCACGGCAATACCGACCTCTCCACGCGAATGGAGCGGAACAAAATCAGTAATATCAATAGTGCCTAGTATGTCATGATCGGATTTACTCACAATCATCAAGCGTAATTGCTTGTCTGCAAAGACATCACATTGTGAGCCTTCGATATATTGGCGCAGTACATAACGGGAATAAGGGACTGTGAAATTGCTGATATCCCACATAGAAGGATCATTCTCCATCTCGTACATAATATCCATATCTTCCGGCTCTACTGCACGAAGATAGATGCGCTCGTTTGTCAGATAAGATTGTTTCATGCGCTTTAGTCTTTTGTGATGTGAAGTTCGTTACGCAATCTTTTCTCACTGGGCAGACAGAAAAGAGAAGCCGTCAAGCCAATGAGCATACAAAGATTGCCGGTACTGCTTAATGTCAAATAGTAACATAGGATGTTGGCTACAATGGCAACTTCAAGTATTCCCAATCGGACAATGCTCCATTGCACATAACGTTTCAGTGCTAGCGTGATAGTCATATTGTCTATTTTCTTTTTGAGCACCAAGCTGAATAGCTTCAAAGAAAGAGGTACGCAAAGTGCCGTCAACAGAATGCCGATAGTCTCAAAATAATAAGTAGCCTGTACATTATCTACCAGATTTCCTACGGGCAAGAGATCGAACTCCCCTGCTCCAAGCAGAAAAGCCGGAAATACCCAAAAGAAAACATAACCTATATTCAAATTCCTGACAGCACGTTTTATCTGTTCTTCCATGTTCGTTCTAAACTTCTAAATATTAAATTATACAGTTCCGGTGAAAAGAGTCCGGTTCACAATACTACGCCCCAAAGTTACTTCATCGGCATATTCCAATTCATCTCCAACGGATATGCCACGCGCAATCACACTCAGTTTAACCCCTAGTCTATCCAATTTACGATAGATATAGAAATTGGTAGTATCTCCTTCCATCGTTGTGCTCAAAGCCAGAATTACCTCCTTAATTCCTCCTTCGGATACCCGCCGCACCAGACTTTCAATCTGAAGGTCGCTCGGTCCCACTCCGTCCATTGGAGAAATGACTCCTCCTAAAACATGATAGAGCCCCCGATATTGCTGGGTTGCTTCTACCGCCATCACGTCGCGGATATTCTCTACTACGCAAATAGTGGAAGCATCCCGTTGTGGATTGGCGCAGATCTGGCAAATTTCAGTATCAGATATGTTATGACATACCTTACAGTACTTCACCTCTCGTTTCAATGTCATGATGGAATTTCCGAAAGCCTCTACGGTGGCCGTATCCTGACGAAGCAGATGCAAAACAAGCCTCATGGCCGTTTTACGTCCTATACCCGGCAACTTGGAAAATTCACCGACCGCCTTTTCGAGTAATATGGAAGGATATTGTTGATTCATAGATAATAATTACGGTTCTATCGATATTTTGGCGCAAAGATACAGATTATTGTTATAATACCTACAAAAAACACTACCTTTGCAGTCGATATGATGATACTTGTCACTATAATATGCTACTTTGCGGTATTATTATTAATAGCCCGTATCACCGGATATAAAGGCGGATCGAATGCAGCGTTCTTCAAGGGAGAGAATAAATCTCCTTGGTATGTGGTTTCTTTTGGCATGATCGGCGCCTCTATTTCCGGAGTGACCTTCGTTTCTGTTCCCGGCATGGTGCGTGGCATGGATATGACATATATGCAGACGGTATTCGGCTTTTTCTTCGGATATATGGTGGTAGCGCATATATTGCTTCCCTTATACTATAAACTCAACTTGACAAGTATATACGGCTATCTCGGCACACGCATCGGAACGCGTGCCTATCGTACCGGCTCGTTTTTCTTTTTATTGTCGCGTATGTTGGGAACGGCAGCCAAACTCTATCTGGTTTGTCTCATTCTCCACACTTATGTATTTCAGGAGATGCATATTCCCTTTTGGATAATCGCTGTCGGATCGGTTGCCTTAGTATGGGTGTATACCCACAAAAGCGGAATAAAAACGATTGTATGGACAGACACTTTGCAGACTTTCTGTCTGATAGCAGCACTGATTTTTATTATCTATTTTACAATTCAAGAATTAGGACTGGATTTTAACGGCATTATCCAGACCATTCAGCACAATGAACACAGCAGAATTTTTGTCATGGATGATTGGGTATCCCGGCAAAATTTCTTTAAACAGTTCTTTAGCGGTATCTTCATCGTGATTGTAATGACCGGACTCGACCAAGACATGATGCAAAAGAATCTGTCTTGCCGTAATCTTCGCGAAGCACAGAAGAATATGTATTGTTACGGATTCTCATTTATTCCGCTAAACTTTCTATTCTTGTGTCTGGGAATATTACTGATTACATTAGCCGGACAAATGCAATTGGCATTACCTGCTATGAATGATGATATTTTACCCATGTTTGCAGCGCAAGGCTATCTGGGACAACCCGTTCTGATACTTTTTACAATCGGTATTATCGCAGCCGCTTTCAGCAACTCGGACTCCGCACTGACGGCCATGACAACCAGCGTATGCGTGGATTTGCTGAATACGGAAAAAGACAGTGAAGAAACGGCACGCCGCAAAAGGAATAAGGTACATTTATCCCTTTCAGTCTTACTGACTTTCTTCATCTGCCTCGTAGAAACTCTAAACAATAAAAGTGTAATTGACGCGATCTATATCATCGCCTCTTATACTTACGGTCCCTTATTAGGAATGTTTGCTTTCGGACTTTTTACCCGCAGACAAACCAACGATCGGTGGGTTCCGTTGATAGCTATCCTTTCACCCCTACTCTGTTACCTCGCCGATTGGTGGATTGGAAAAGAAACCGGATATAAATTCGGTTATGAATTGCTAATGTTAAATGGAACACTTACCTTTGCAGGGCTAATATTGATGTCAAAGAAACAAATGACTAGAAAATGGAAATAACAAGCGCAGAATTTGTGATTAGCAACACAGACGTGAAGAAATGTCCGGCAGGCACTTTTCCCGAATATGCTTTCATCGGTCGTTCTAATGTAGGAAAATCGAGTCTTATCAATATGTTGACCGCCCGCAAGGGATTGGCTATGACTTCTGCCACTCCGGGAAAAACTATGCTTATCAACCATTTCCTGATTAATAAAAACTGGTATCTTGTCGATCTTCCGGGATATGGCTATGCCCGTCGCGGTCAGAAAGGGAAAGACCAGATACGCACGATAATCGAGGATTATATTCTTGAACGGGAGCAGATGACAAACCTTTTTTTATTAATAGACAGTCGCTTGGAACCTCAAAAGATTGATCTCGAATTCATGGAATGGCTGGGGGAAAACGGCATTCCTTTTTCTATCATTTTCACCAAAGCCGATAAACTGAAAAGCGGACGATTGAAGATGAATATCAATGCTTATCTCCGTGAACTGAGCAAACAATGGGAAGAACTCCCTCCCTACTTTATTTCTTCTTCGGAAAACCGCACCGGACGGACAGAAATACTTGATTATATAGAAAGCATAAACAAAGATCTCAATATAAAATGAAAATGAAGAAGAATTTTTTATCTGCTACCTTGATGGTGGTATTTATGCTGACGGCAACTAACAGCCAGGCACAATCATGGGCGGACTTGTTGAATAAGGACAACATCTCAAAAGTTGTGAACGCCATTACAGGAAACACTGAAACGATCGACATGACTGGAACATGGAGTTACAAAAGCTCAGCCGTCGAGTTCGAATCGGATAATCTGCTGATGAAAGCAGGAGGTGCAGCCGCAGCGACAATGGCGGAAAACAAGTTGAACGAGCAGTTGAGCAAGATTGGCATTAAGGACGGGCAAATGAGTTTCACGTTCAATGCAGACAGTACTTTCACCAGCACAGTGGGAAAGAAAACATTGAAAGGAACTTACTCCTACAATGCTTCCACCAAACAAGTGGACTTGAAATATTTGCGATTGCTGAACCTGCACGCTAAAGTGAATTGCAGTTCTAATTCACTGGAATTGTTATTCAACTCGGATAAATTGCTAAAATTAATGGCGTTTATCGGTAGTAAAAGCAACAGTACCGCACTCAAAACCGTTAGTTCTCTGGCCGATAACTATGACGGAATGATGCTTGGATTCGAGCTTGCCAAATAGCAAATACAATCCGTTTAATACTATTTCGCACTCTATAAAGTATATTTTAAGGGAAAAAGCATTACCTTTGGCACTTGTAATCAAAAAAGAGAAGGAAAAATGAAAAAGATACTTTTTTTTATGACTTTGTTCAGTAATGGGGGCGAAGTTTTAGTCATTTGCTCAAACCAAATGCAGATATTAAGTTTGACAAAACAACTCACGACTTCGGCAAGCTCTCAGAAAACAGTCCGGTAGTTAGTTGTACATTTACCTTTACTAATATCGGTGACGCTCCTTTGGTAATCCACCAGGCGGTAGCTTCATGCGGATGTACTGTACCCGAATATACGAAAGAACCTATCATGCCGGGCAAAAAAGGTACAATCAAAGTGACTTATAACGGAACAGGCAAATATCCGGGACATTTCAAGAAATCAATCACTTTGCGTACCAACGCCAAAACAGAGATGGTAAGATTGTATATTGAGGGCGATATGGTAGCAAAAGACGCTAAATAAAAAATTTTAGGCTATTACATAAAGGAGAATCTTTCGGTTCTCCTTTTTTTTTGTTTACTTTGAAGACGGAAACGTAAATTGACACATTAGCAAATTATAAAACTATGAAACAAGAAGAAGACAAATTCACCGGGTTGCCCGAGAATGCGTTTAGAGAATTGAAACCGGGGGAAGTATACAACCCGTTGATGGGTCCCTCAAAAAATTATCCGGAAGTTAACTTCTGGTCGGTAGCATGGGGTATTGCTATGGCAATCCTCTTCTCAGCCGCCGCAGCCTATCTGGGATTAAAGGTAGGCCAAGTATTCGAGGCGGCTATTCCTATCGCCATTATTGCTGTAGGAGTCTCCGGAGCTGCCAAAAGAAAAAATGCGTTAGGAGAAAATGTTATTATCCAGTCTATCGGAGCTTGTTCCGGAGTGATTGTGGCCGGAGCGATCTTCACACTTCCTGCTCTTTATATCCTTCAGGCAAAATATCCAGAGATGACAGTTACTTTCATGCAGGTATTCATCAGTTCCCTGCTGGGTGGTGTACTGGGAATTCTGTTCCTGATTCCTTTCCGGAAATATTTCGTAAGTGATATGCATGGCAAATACCCTTTCCCTGAAGCGACAGCTACCACACAGGTATTGATCTCCGGAGAAAAAGGCGGAAGCCAAGCCAAACCCTTGCTGATAGCGGGAATGATTGGTGGACTATATGACTTTATCGTAGCCACATTCGGTTGGTGGAATGAGAATTTTACGACCCGTGTGTGCAGTGCCGGAGAAATGCTGGCGGAAAAAGCCAAACTGATATTCAAGGTAAATACCGGAGCTGCCGTATTGGGATTAGGTTATATAGTCGGATTAAAATATGCTTCCATCATCTGCGCCGGTTCATTGGCTGTATGGTGGATTATCATTCCGGGCATGTCCGCTATTTGGGGAGACAGTGTGCTGAATGCATGGAATCCGGAGATTACATCCACTGTAGGAATGATGAGTCCGGAAGAAATATTCAAATATTACGCTAAGAGCATTGGTATCGGCGGTATTGCTATGGCAGGTGTCATTGGTATCATCCGTTCATGGGGAATCATTAAAAGTGCAGTTGGGCTAGCTGCCAAAGAGATGGGCGGTAAAGGCAATGTAGAGAAAAACATCATCCGTACACAACGGGATCTCTCGATGAAGATTATTGCAATCGGTTCTATCATCACTTTGATACTCATCGTACTGTTTTTCTACTTTGATGTAATGCAAGGAAATCTGCTACACACATTGGTAGCGATTCTTCTAGTTGCCGGCATTTCTTTCCTGTTCACTACGGTAGCCGCCAATGCGATTGCAATTGTCGGTACAAATCCCGTATCGGGTATGACATTGATGACACTGATTCTGGCCTCTGTAGTAATGGTAGCCGTAGGACTGAAAGGCCCTTCAGGCATGGTTGCAGCATTAGTGATGGGCGGTGTGGTATGTACCGCACTTTCAATGGCCGGAGGTTTCATTACCGACTTGAAAATCGGTTATTGGCTGGGAAGTACCCCTGCCAAACAGGAGACCTGGAAGTTCTTGGGAACAATTGTATCGGCTGCAACTGTAGGCGGTGTAATGATTATCCTGAATAAGACATATGGATTTACGAGCGGAGCATTAGCTGCTCCACAGGCAAATGCGATGGCTGCTGTTATCGAACCGTTGATGAGTGGTGTAGGCGCACCCTGGTTATTATATGGCATCGGTGCTGTCTTAGCGATTATTCTGACTCTTTGCAAGATTCCTGCATTAGCTTTCGCACTAGGTATGTTTATTCCATTGGAACTGAATGTGCCGTTGGTTGTAGGCGGAGCTGTCAATTGGTTTGTGACCAGCCGCAGCAAAGATTCGACTATCAATACGGAAAGAGGAGAAAAAGGAACATTGCTGGCTTCCGGTTTCATTGCCGGTGGCGCGTTAATGGGGGTTATCAGTGCCGCAATGCGCTTCGGTGGAATCAACTTGGTGAACGAAGCATGGCTGAACAATACTTGGTCGGAAGTGTTGGCATTAGGGGCATACGCCCTACTGATTCTCTATTTTATCAAAGCCTCAATGAAAATTAAATAAGCAAACATGAGGAGACTTTTATCCGTCATAGTATCGTTTATAAGTGCAATGACTTTTGCCCAACAACAGCCTGCGGAGCTTACTCCGCAGGACTCTCGAACGATGCTGCAAATCGGAAAGTCTTATTTGGGAACCCAATATGTGGCCAATACGCTAGACCGGGATGGAGAAGAAGAGCTGGTTATCCGGACCGATGCAGTGGATTGCCTCACTTTTGTAGAATACACACTGGCGCAAGCTCTCGGATCTTCTTTTACTGAGAACCTGCAAAAGATACGCTACAGAGATGGAATTATCGACGGATATCCTTCCCGTTTGCATTACACCTCCGATTGGATCGAGAATGGTATCCGTCAAGGATTCCTTACGGATGTGACGGCAGAGAACAGCGTACAAACTCTTCAATTAAGCCTCTCTTATATGTCCGCTCACCCAAAACTATATAAAAAGCTAGCCAATTCTCCGGAAAACGTAACCCGAATGACCGAATACGAGAAAGCATTATCCGGGAAAATCGTACATTGGCTGCCGAAAAGCGAATTACCGGAAAATGGATTATCCTGGATTATGGACGGAGATATTATCGCCATCACAACGAAACTTCCCGGGCTGGACATTGCTCACGTTGGGATAGCGCAATATATAAAAGGGAAACTGCATCTGCTACATGCTTCCTCTACACTGGGAAAAGTAGTTGTCAGTGATAAGCCCCTCAATCATATGCTTAACAATAATAAATCGTGGACAGGTATACGTGTTGTCCGAATGTCTCACTAAAAAAATAACGAATTATGAAACGAGTTAAACATTTCCTTCTAGCCTCGTGCTTATTCCCCGCTTTGCTGGGAGCACAAGAAATGGCAAATGCCAACTTTCTGGAACTTACTCCGGATGCCCAATCGGCAGGTATGGCAGGTACAGGATTAGCTATCACCGATAACGGTAGCACAGCTATCTTTCATAACGCCTCTACAATCGCTTTCTCACAGGAAGCAATGGGCGCTAGTTATTCATACGCTGATATCAACAAGGACTGTGCGCTGCACAGCGCATCTCTTTTCTATCGGATCGGAAGAGAAGGTATTCATGGATTTGCTTTGGGATTCCGCCACTTCAAGGATCCTAAAATAATGGATTACCGTCCCCGTATATGGGATTTGGAAGCTGCCTACTTCAGGAATGTAGCCAAGAACTTATCACTGTCATTGACATTCAGATATCTGCAAGAAAAAGTAGCAAAGGAAGCAGATAGCAAGAGCAGTGTTGCTCTTGACTTTGGTGCCACCTATTATCGGAATACGGATCTTCTGGATGGAATGGCTTCTTGGTCTATCGGTTTCCAAGCCGCCAACTTGGGCAAAAAGCTGGATGGTCAGAAATTGCCTGCACGATTGGGATTGGGAGGTAGTGTCGACCTTCCATTCAGCGTGGAGAATCGTTTGCAAGTAGCACTTGACTTCAACTATCTTCTTCCTTCCGAAATCCGGCATTTGCAAGCAGGAATAGGAGCCGAATATAACTTCCTGAAATATGGAGTAGTCCGCGCAGGATATCATTTCGGAGACAATGATAAAGGAATAGGTAACTATGGTGCGCTGGGTTGTGGAATTAATTTCTGGCCAATGCGCGTCGATTTCTCTTATGCACTGGCCGATAAGGATTGCCTTATGCACCAAACTTGGCAACTGGGATTCGGAGTAGTTTTCTAAATTCATTTTCAAGGCGCTGCTTCACTTCGTCCATAGGTATCTCACGTTTCAATTCCTGACGAAGAGAAGTGACGCCTTTATCAATAAACCCGCAAGGGTGAATATAACTGAAATACCGTAAATCCGTATTTACATTCAATGCCAACCCGTGCATTGTAACATAATGACTGCTCCTTACTCCTATCGCACAAATCTTACGGGCACGAGGGGTATCACCTTCCAACCATACGCCTGTAGCTTTCTCCAACCTCCCCGCTTCAATGTCATAAGAAGCACATACACGTATCACCGCTTCTTCCAACAAATGAACATATTCCTTTAGTCCTAATGCAAATTCATCCAAATTCAATATCGGATAACACACCAACTGTCCGGGACCATGATAAGTGATGTCCCCTCCCCGATCTATATGATAAAGAGTAGCGCCAATCGCCTTCAGCTGCTCATCACTCAGCAACATATTATTTTCTTTTCCACTGCGCCCCAATGTATAAACGTGCGGATGCTCACACATAATAATGAGGTTCTCATAGACTTCACTCTGGGCTTTTGCCCGAACTACACCGTCAAACCACTCCGCCTGCCGTTGCCATGCTTCGGCATACGGTATTAAATTCCAATCGATAAAAGTTGTTTTCATAAAAACAAAGGTAAGAAATAAAAAGAAAATATGTACTTTTGCACTGTAAATATAACAAACACAACTATGAAAATGGACTTCCCACAGGTAGACTTGCCTACCGAAGTATTAGCATGGACGAATGTTACGGAAGACATTCTCAATATTTATAAGCAATCGTGTCGGTTGCAGGCATGTATTGTTGCCATCTGCACCGAAGGCTCGATGAAAGCCTCCATCAATCTGCTTGATTATGAAATTCGTCCTAATGACCTGATAACATTGTTACCGGGAACAATCATCCAATTTCGGGAGAAAACAGAAAAAGTATGCCTCTGCTTTGCCGGTTTCTCCGCCTATTGTGCCGAACGAATCAATCTGATGAAAAACATCGGTAATGAATATCCAAAACTGATAGAACAGCCGGTAATCCCTCTCAATGAAGAAGTAGCCAGCTATCTGAAAGACTATTTTGCTCTATTATCGCGTGTCAGTTGTAATGAGAACTTTGAAATGGATTCTGAATTGGTTGAATTATCTCTTCAGACTATCTTGACAAGCATACGGTTGATATATCGTAAATTTCCGGGTGAAAACAATAGTTCGAACCGTAAAAAGGAAATTTGCCGGGAATTGATTCAAGCCATCACCGAGAATTATAGAGATGAACGTCGTGCACAATTCTACGCAGATAAACTAGGAATATCGCTTCAACATCTAAGTACAACCGTAAAACAAGTGACAGGCAAAAGTGTGTTGGATACCATTGCGTATATTGTGGTCATGGACGCCAAAGCGAAACTGAAAGGAACTAATATGACTATTCAAGAGATAGCTTATTCTCTAAATTTCCCCAGTGCCTCATTCTTTGGTAAGTATTTTAGACGGTACGCAGGAATGACACCATTGGAATTCAGGAACAGATAATTCCTGTGAAGAGCGATAGAGGATAAAATTATAAATAACGACCCCAAAAAAACGAACGGTGAACAAGTTGCGCATAATCCGCAAAGTATTCACCGTTTATTATTTACTTACAGTTTGTTTTCTTTTTACAGTCGCTTACTCATTTTCTTCCCAAGCTCAATGAATTGAGCACTACGCTCACACTGGAGAAGGCCATTGCAGCACTTGCCAACATCGGATTCAATAACAAACCGTTCAATGGAAACAAGATACCGGCAGCAATAGGAATGCCGATCAGATTATAAATAAACGCCCAGAAAAGATTCTGATGAATCAGTTTAACTGTCTGCTTTGACAACTGAAAAGCTTTAGGAAGCAGCAATAAATCCGATGTCATCAAAGTTACCATAGCTACGTCCATAGCAATATCAGTTCCTTTCCCCATGGCAATGCTCACGTCAGCCAGTGCCAAAGCCTGCGAATCGTTGACACCATCTCCTACCATAGCGACTTTCTTTCCCTGCATTTGAAGCTCACGCACAAACTCGGCCTTATCGTCCGGCAGAGCGTCAGCGACAAAACGTTCAATCCCTAAACGGGAAGAAACAGCTAATGCCGTCCGTTGCCCGTCACCCGTCAACATACAGATGTCAATACCTTGACGTTTCAGTTCTTTTACCGCTTCGGCAGAAGTAGCCTTTATCGGGTCAGAAACAGCAATGATAGCCAATAATTCATTTTCACGTCCAAAGTAGATGATACCATTGCCATCCGATTCATAGCGAACCAGCATTTCAGCCATCACATCATTTACTGTCGCACTGAAATCTTTTAGGAGTTTATGACTACCTACCCAATAGGTATCTCCCTCATAAGAGACCTTGATTCCTTTTCCCGTAATACTCTCGAAGCTGTCCAATGCAGCGGGTTTTACCTTCTCCTCGTTTTGAAGAGCAGACACGATAGCACCGGCAAGCGGATGTTCCGATCTCATTTCCGCAGCTAAAAGCACATCTTTGAAATAAGGTTCCTGCGATTGTGCCCATAACCATCCGGTAGCAGTAGGGTGTCCTTCGGTCAATGTCCCGGTTTTATCCAGTACAACGACATCCACTTTACGCATTTGTTCCAAAGCTACCGCGTCTTTAATCAGAATATGCTGGCTGGCAGCTTTGCCTATTCCCACCATCAATGCAGTAGGCGTAGCAAGTCCCAAAGCACACGGACAAGCAATGACAAGGACAGAAACAGCCGACAGAATACCATAAGAGATATATTCACTGCCACCGATGGCAACCCATAAAACAAATGTCAGGATAGCAATCCCCAATACGACAGGTACGAAAATTCCGGTAATGCGGTCGACAATACGTTGTACGGGAGCTTTGCTGCCCTGTGCTTCCTGCACCATGGAAATGATGCGGGCAAGCACCGTTTCACTACCTACCTGTGTGGCATATATGATGAACGAGCCACGCTGGTTGATCGTTCCTGCCAAGACTTTATCGCCTTTCTTCTTTTCTACCGGAACCGGTTCACCACTAATCATACTTTCGTCAACATACGAATCGCCTTCGGAAAGCTGACCGTCCACCGGTATCTGTTCTCCCGGGCGTACAACAACCATATCACCTATCTGGAGGTTCTCGATCAGAATCTCCTCTTCCGCTCCATTGCGCAGAACCCGGGCAACTTTAGGCTGCATTCCCATCAACTTGCGAATAGCAGTCGAGGTATTGCCTTTAGCACGCTCCTCCATCAATTTTCCGGTAAGAACGAAAGCGATAATCACTGCAGAAGCCTCATAATAGACGTGCGGTTCCAATCCACGAGCATACCAAAATTCGGGGAAGAACGTATTGAACAGACTGAACAGAAAAGCAATGGAAGTACTAAGTGCAACCAGTGTATCCATATTGCTCCGTCCCAGTTTAGCCTGTTTCCAAGCCCCGGTAAAGAAACCACCTCCGAAAAAGACCATGACAGGGATAGCAAGTACCATCTGAATCTCATTAGAGTATGGTACATGCATCAGTATCATGGAAAACACCAGCAACGGTACTATCAAAATCCAAGCCCCAACCACTTTCCACGTCAAACGAGTGTACCGCTTATGCTGCTCCTCTTCCCGGCGTTCCTCCCTGTGGGCTTCTTCCACAATCAGGTCATAACCTGCCGCAAGCACAGCCGCACGGATTTCTCCGGGAGTCAGTTGATCCTTCTCATAAGAAACAGTCAACGTATTGGTAGCAAAATTAACGGAAGCCTCGATAACTCCCGGCATTTTTTTCACTGTTTTTTCTACATTATTAGCACATCCTGCACAGTGCATATTAAGCACAGGAAATGCCTTCTTTATTGTGTTACCCATATAATTATAGTTTACGCCTTTCCCGACTCCTTAAAAGGAGTCGGGAAAGAACCATTGTTTATTAATAGAAACAAGCTAACACAGGTATTTGTTCAATTACTTCTTATCAGTCTTTTGATTACCTTTCTTTTTTTCTTTTTCAAGTTTCTTTGTTCGCTATTTCCTGTTTTTACTCACTATTCCTAGCTAAATTAAAACGTATTCCGATATATCCTTTTGCCCCGTGTACCGGTATATTATTGGATCATCAACCTTTTACCCTGAAAGAAACGGAAGCTGCCGACATCGACTTGCAATTCAGAGGGCATACACACCACGGACAAACATGGCCTATCAATTGGGTGACTGATTATATATGCAAAGCCACGGTTATCGCCAATGGGGAAACACACATATATATGTATCTTCCGGATTGTCTCTATGGGGACCACCCTTCAGAATAGGGACACATGGCGAAATGGTTATTTTCAATTTTCAATGAATATTAATATAACATTGTCACATATGTTACAACCTCCGGGCAATCTCTGCCTTATCTTTGCAGAAAAAATGATGGAAGGCAATAGCTACTCGGAAGCATCATTACGGGAAGCAATCATTCAAAAATTCGGTAAACAACAGCATTTCTATGCCTGTTCGGCAGAAGATATGGATGTGGATACCCTCATCGAATTTCTGAAGAAGAAAGGAAAATTCATGCCGGTAGAAAATGGGTTTACAGTAGACATAAGTAAAGTCTGCAACCACTAAGCCTAATTCCCGCACTCTACAAGAAAAGCAGCTTACCGAAAGAGCGAATACCTGAATATTTTTCTGTTTTTATTCGTCCGATTCATGAATTTCATCTATATTTGTCAATAGTGAATGATAGAACAAATGTAGAATTTATAGAAAAAACGAGTATGAAAAAACAATATGTCAGTTTGCTTGCTATTATACTTTCAGTAAGCGGCTTTTTCTTTTCTTGTCATGACAAGATGAACAAAAACACTGGTGCGTTACAGTTCGATAGTATCCGGGTAAATGAGACGGTACACCTCTTTAATGATACAGCCAAACCGGCATGTAACATCATCATCAATTTCACCTATTCCGACAAGTCAACGGATGATATGCTGAAAGACAGTCTGAATGCCTATTTCATATCCGCTTGTTTCGGCGACAAGTATATCGGAGAAAAGCCGGAGGAGGTTATAAAGCAATATACAGAGAATTATGTCAACGAATATCGCCGTGATCTGGAACCGATGTATGCCGAAGACGAAAAAGACAAAGAGGACGAATCCTCCATCGGTGCCTGGTATTCATATTATAAAGGTATAGAAAGCCATGTACAACTATATGAAAAGGACTTGCTTGTATATCGCATCGACTATAACGAATATACCGGAGGCGCACACGGCATTTACATGACTACCTATCTGAATATGGACCTCACACTGATGCGTCCGCTCCGTCTCGATGACATCTTCGTAGGAGAATATAAAGATGCGCTGACCGACTTAATATGGAACCAGCTCATGGCTGATAATAAAGTGACGACTCACGAAGCATTGGAAGACATGGGCTATGCTTCTACCGGAGACATCACTCCAACCGAAAATTTCTATTTAAGCAAAGAAGGGGTAACTTTCTATTACAATGTCTACGATATCACTCCATACGCTATGGGTCCTGTGAAAGTGACCGTGCCGTTCCCGATGATGGAGCATTTATTAGGCAGTAACCCGATTCTGGGAGAACTAAAAGATTAAACTTCATAAAAAACGAAACAGCAGTGGAAATCATACTGAAATATTTTCCTGATCTGACAGAAGAGCAGCGTAAACAATTTGCAGCTCTATATGACCTCTACATCGACTGGAACTCAAAAATCAACGTTATCTCCCGTAAGGATATCGAGAATTTATATGAACATCATGTGCTCCATTCGTTAGGCATTGCAAAAGTAATTCAATTCCGTCCCGGCACCAGTGTTATGGATTTAGGTACGGGCGGAGGTTTTCCGGGCATTCCTTTAGCAATATTATTTCCGGAAACCCAATTTCATCTGGTTGACAGTATCGGTAAGAAAGTGCGCGTAGCCACTGAAGTGGCAAATGCCATCGGATTGAAAAATGTCACTTTCCGCCATGCCCGTGCCGAAGAAGAGAAGAGAATGTTCGATTTCGTTGTCAGCCGTGCAGTCATGCCTCTGGCGGATCTGATAAAGATCATCAAGAAAAACATTTCTTCCAAACAGCAGAATGCGTTGCCAAACGGATTGATCTGCCTTAAAGGCGGTGAGCTGGAACACGAAACAATGCCTTTCAAACATAAGACGGTCATTCACAACCTAAGTGACAATTTTAAGGAAGAGTTCTTTGAAACCAAAAAAGTGGTATATGTTCCGATTTAGAAACTATATGCTTGATATATAAGATAAATCATAGAGAACCATGAAAATAAAGAGATTTGAGTTTAATATGTTTCCCGTAAACTGTTATGTTTTATGGGATGAAACAAAGGAAGCGGTTGTTATCGATCCGGGCTGCTTTTACGAAGAAGAAAAGCAGGTACTAAAAAAATTACATTCTATCAAATGAACTGAACGTGAAACATCTGCTGAATACTCATCTACACTTGGATCACATTTTCGGAAACCCGTTCATGCTCAAAGAGTTCGGTCTGTCGGCAGAAGCAAACAAAGCGGATGAATATTGGATCGACGAAGCACCGAAGCAAAGTAGGATGTTTGGTTTTCAGTTGCAGGAAGCCCCTGTGCCATTGGGCAAATACTTGCATGATGGAGATATTATCACCTTCGGACATACCCAACTGGAAGCAATCCATGTGCCCGGCCATTCTCCCGGCAGTCTGGTGTACTATTGCAAAGAAGAGCACTGTATGTTTTCCGGTGATGTCCTGTTTCAAGGCAGTATCGGACGTGCAGACCTTACAGGAGGTAACTTCGACGAACTGATAGAGCACATTTGCAGCCGTCTGTTCGTACTCCCTAACGAAACCGTCGTATATCCGGGACACGGTGCTCCTACGACCATCGGAATGGAAAAAGCAGAAAACCCTTTTTTTAGATAAAATATAATCCCCCACAAATTATGAAAACCGATTTGTTAGCTAGCCGTCACATCGGCATCAATGAACAAGACACAGCCGTAATGCTTCGCAAGATTGGTGTAGAATCATTAGACGAACTTATTGACAAAACAATTCCTGCCAATATCCGGCTGAAAGAACCGCTTGCATTGACTAGTCCGTTGACGGAATACGAATTTGGAAAACACATAGCCACATTGGCTGGTAAAAACAAACTTTATACGACCTATATTGGATTGGGTTGGTATAATACGATTACTCCTGCCGTCATTCAACGGAATGTATTCGAGAATCCGGTGTGGTACACCTCTTATACTCCTTATCAGACGGAAGTATCACAGGGACGTCTGGAAGCATTGATGAACTTTCAGACTGCCGTATGTGACCTCACCGCCATGCCGCTAGCCAACTGCTCATTGCTCGACGAAGGTACTGCCGCTGCCGAAGCCGTAAGTATGATGTATGCCCTCCGCTCACGCGCACAGCAAAAGTCCGGCGCCAATGTAGTCTTTGTGGACGAAAATATTTTCCCGCAGACATTGGCTGTTATGACAACACGTGCCGTTCCTCAAGGTATCGAACTGCGTGTCGGCAAATATAAAGAGTTCGAACCTTCACCGGAAATATTCGCCTGCCTCTTGCAATATCCCAATTCCAACGGAAATGTGGAAGACTATGCCGCATTCACAGAGAAAGCGCATACGGCAGAATGCAAAGTGGCTGTTGCTGCCGATATTCTGAGCCTTGCCCTGCTGACTCCTCCGGGAGAATGGGGAGCGGACATCGTGTTTGGAACAACGCAACGTTTAGGTACGCCCATGTTCTATGGCGGTCCGTCTGCAGCCTACTTCGCCACACGGGATGAGTATAAGCGGAATATGCCGGGACGAATCATCGGATGGTCTAAAGATAAATATGGAAAACTCTGTTACCGGATGGCATTGCAGACTCGCGAACAGCACATCAAACGTGAAAAAGCGACCTCAAATATATGCACGGCACAGGCTCTGTTGGCCACAATGGCAGGCTTCTATGCAGTCTACCACGGACAGGAAGGAATTTCGACCATTGCCTCCCGCATCCACAGTATCACAGTGTTTCTCGACAAGCAACTGAAGAAATTCGGTTACACGCAAGTAAATGCACAATATTTCGACACACTGCGTTTTGAATTGCCCGAACACGTTTCCGCACAACAGATTCGCACGATTGCTCTTAGCAAGGAAGTTAATCTGAGGTATTACGAGAACGGAGACGTAGGTTTCAGTATTGACGAAACAACGGACATTGCAGCCGTTAATGTGCTGCTTTCCATTTTCGCCATTGCCTCCGGAAAGGACTATCAGAAGGTAGACGACATCCCGGAAAGAAATACGATCAGCAAAGCCTTGAAACGTACGACTCCTTTCCTTACCCATGAAGTGTTCAGAAAATATCATACGGAAACGGAAATGATGCGTTATATCAAACGCTTGGATCGAAAGGATATCTCATTGGCGCAATCCATGATCTCTCTCGGATCATGCACCATGAAGCTGAATGCAGCCGCAGAAATGTTGCCTTTAAGCCGTTCCGAGTTTATGGGAATGCATCCGTTAGTTCCGGAAGACCAGGCGGAAGGGTATCGTGAACTTATAAGGAATTTGAGTGACGACTTGAAGATTATTACCGGCTTCGCCGGTGTCAGCCTACAACCGAATTCGGGGGCTGCGGGAGAATATACGGGCCTTCGCGTTATTCGTGCCTATCTGGAAAGTATAGGTCAAGGACACCGGAACAAGATATTGATACCCGCATCGGCTCATGGAACGAATCCTGCATCGGCTATCCAGGCGGGATTTACAACAATCACCTGCGCGTGCGACGAGCACGGAAATGTGAAGATGGATGACTTACGTACCAAAGCCGAAGAGAACAAGGAGGAATTGGCTGCGCTGATGATCACTTATCCCTCCACCCACGGTATATTTGAAACGGAAATAAAAGAGATCTGCGACATTATCCATGCTTGCGGAGCGCAAGTATATATGGATGGAGCCAATATGAACGCGCAAGTGGGATTGACTAATCCGGGATTCATCGGCGCGGATGTCTGCCACTTGAATCTTCATAAGACATTCGCCTCACCACACGGTGGCGGAGGTCCGGGAGTAGGTCCTATCTGTGTAGCGGAACATCTGGTTCCTTTCCTGCCCGGACACGGTATCTTCGGCAATACACAGAATCAGGTATCGTCCGCTCCGTTCGGTAGTGCGGGTATTCTCCCCATTACATACGGATATATCCGGATGATGGGTACGGAAGGACTCACCCAAGCTACAAAAATAGCGATCTTGAACGCCAACTATCTGGCTGCCTGTCTGAAAGATACATACGGCATTGTCTATCGTGGAGCAAATGGTTTTGTTGGTCATGAGATGATTCTGGAATGCCGCAAAGTGTACGAAGAGACCGGTATCTCCGAAAATGACATCGCCAAGCGTTTGATGGACTACGGTTATCATGCCCCTACCCTCTCATTCCCTGTTCACGGCACATTGATGATTGAACCTACGGAAAGCGAGAGTTTGGCGGAATTGGATAACTTCGTAGCTGTCATGCTGAATATCTGGAAAGAGATTCAGGAAGTGAAGAATGGCGAAGCGGACAAGAACGATAATGTATTGGCTAACGCGCCGCATCCGGAATACGAGGTTGTGAATGACCGTTGGGAACATTCCTACACACGTGAGAAGGCAGCTTATCCGATAGAGAGTGTACGCGATAATAAATTCTGGGCAAATGTAGCACGTGTAGACAACACATTGGGAGACCGTAAGTTGCTACCCACTCGCTATGATACCTTTGAGTAAGCCCGGGGCTCACATTCCTTGAGGTGTGGGCTTATTTCTATAAGCCAAGGGGGCAAACAAACTGAAGCCTTGGAGAAACATTGATTTCCCCAAGGCTTATGCTTTGTGACATAGAAGATAAGTCCAAGTGTAAATCTGAAAGTATGATTTCTACTTAACAATAGTTACAGTATCCGCTTTTACCTTCTTCTCTTTCATTGGAATCTTCGGATCGCCATATCCTAACGCAACACAGCCATATACTTTATGACTAACCGGTACTCCCAATGCAGTGATAAATTCACGTACTCCGGGATCATCACAAGTCGTACCTAACTGATTGATCCAACAAGAGCCGATACCTAAAGACTGTGCAGCCAAAAACATATTCTCTATTGCACAAGCGCAATCCATACCCGCCCACCATTGAGTAGGTTCGTTCGAAACGATTACCAAAGTCGGGGCATGATAGTAACAGCAATAAGCCTTATTGCGGGCACGTTCCTGCAAACGGACATCATCACTTTTAGCAAAAGCTCCTTTTATGCGTTCATTTAGTTCTGCCAGTTTACTGACATTCTGGATAGCAGTGAAATGCCATGTTTCCAAATGCATTCCACTCGGAGCATACGTTGCAGCCTCCAGGATTGTCCGCAAATCTTCTTCCGGAACTTGTTGCTCCGTATAAGCACGCACGCTACGGCGCGCCTTGATGTTTTCTAAAACTTCATTTGTTTTCATGGGCGACAAGTGTTTTATATAAGTATATCATCATTATTAGTTTGACAGTCTCAATACTTTGTACTTTTTCCTACCGTTTGACCAATCCGATCTTTGCGTTTAGTTTGAAATAATAGACCCCATTCTCCCTCTCCAAAAATCCGTATTTATCCTTCTCCAAAGATCCTTTTTCGAAGCGAGTATTCAGAAACAAGAAATCTTCCATCACTTGTTTCTCGGATTTATGGTAGCAAAGCACATCTCCATTACCATCTACCAGCAGAATACCTTCCACTGCCGAATCCAGCCCGGTATAAATCTTTGCAGGACGCATTCCCAATGCCAGTGCCATCAGAAATTGCTTTATTTTAAATTCATAGAACTTATGCTTGTTTATCAGCTCATCCTTGATCTTCAGCGGATTCATTTGTTTGATAATCTCCGTCAACTCACTCACACGCGATATGCCGTCAAGGTGCATAATACGAACCATCTCTGTCAGTACACGCGGGAAATGCAAATCAATCATCAAAAGATTGCTACGAAATACACGGTCGGCCACATCCGAATATTTAAGTACTCCTCCCAAACGTTCGATCATCATCATACGCTCGGCAACTTCATTAGGGCTCTCCGGCAAAGCATTGATCTTGTTTACTGTCGGAGTAGCAAATTTAATCCCGGTCTGCTCCAGCTTAAGATTCGCCGCACGCCCTCCATCCAACAATGGATTCATGGCACTCAACCGCGAACGGACATTAAATCCTCTCAAAGGCGCTTCCGAATGCCAGAATGCAATAGAGAAATCGGTGCGATCCTCCGTTTTTGCCTCCAAGTCGAAGATAGCCGCTTCATCCAGAAACTCCTCTACTCCATCCGGAGAGGTCACATCGTTTTCCGAAGAGGATTTAACCGCTTTCAGTATCAAGTCCGCTACGATACCGAAATCTTCACGAGACATAGTTTTAACTCCTGTTTCCCCTTCTATGCGAATCGTCTCTTCCTCAATATAATACCGACGTGTCCCGTCGTGCTCTTCCCTCTGAATCATTGCAACAGGCCAGAATATATCTCCTGCCTTTGCTTCCGCCGTGCCTAACGCTACTCTCCCGTCCGCCAACAAACGGAAGAAAGTATAAAGTTCACACCATTCTTTTTTAGTTGCTTCGAATGCCATATATTTTTTCTTTATTTTGCTACAACTGTTTTTATCTTAATCTAATTTTATCCTATCTCTGCGACTGCTATCTTCCTTATTATATATAGGCTATAAGCAACTCCTACTGATTGATAACCTGCGGCAAAATTGCAGACGGCACAACCGGAGGAAGGATATGAGTCACCTCTTCCAACGGAGGGAGCTTGCCGACTTGTGCAAACAGGGAGTTCCGTATCCATTCTCCGGGAGTGACTACGATAAATCGTCCCGTCCAGCAACCATCAAAATAAGAAGGATTGCCCGGCTGTTTCTTAATAGGATAACAGATGTTTTCCCCTTTGCTCCGCATCTCCGGTGAACGTCCGGGATCATTCACCCACACATATTTGTCATCAATACCGCGAAGTACCATCCAATGTCCTCTCGGACCGGGACGCAAACCACGAACCGCACCTGTATATCTCACATTCACAAGCACAGGTATACCACGATCGATATAATCTTTCAATATCCGATAATCTTTCTGCTGGAAATGTTCGGCACTTATCATGTTTTCATAATAGCGTGCCAAAGAATCAATTTCAAAAGAATAGTATCCTCCTTGCCCTATCGAAGTGCGACGACGGAAAGGAGCACGCTTTTTCAGAAAGTAATTCCGCTGATATTCAATCAGTTTCTGTTCTGCATCCTGAGCTGTGCGTTGCGTATCAGCCGTCATCCCTTTAAAATAATCAAAGACCATTAACGAGGAAGCCAGAGAACAATGCGAATAAGGGTATCCCGCTATTTTCTGCGAATACCAAGGAACAGGAATGTTGTTGGGAGCGAACTTTTGAGCTTCCTGTGCACAGGCTTGTACACCGTTCCACACAAGAAAAACCAAAAGTAATCTCGATATCATGTAGTATTTCTTTCTCATCCGGTTCAATTTCTCTTTCTCTCCTATTCTACTTTCAGTATATTAACTGGCACTTTTCCATTCAATGATTTTCTTCTTCATCCAAAATCCGAGCCGTTTCTACCTTTTCCAGCCGAGCACGCAGTTTCGCCATCATCGAACGACGAATGCGCAATGTCATACTGCAATCCATATCATACGACTGATTGAGTATTTCCGGTTCTTCTTCCTTCACGATACGCATTATATCATTCATAAAAGGATACTCAAACATAACAGTCACTTCCTCGTCCACCGTTTTTTCTATGATTGTAGCGGCAGCAATGGCTTCGGCAGCAGCAGCCTTGTAAGCTACAATCAATCCGCTTGTGCCCAACTTGATTCCACCGAAATAACGGACTACAATGATCAATATATCTGTCAACTCGTTCGAATTGATTTGTCCGAGAATCGGTTTTCCTGCAGTGCCCGAAGGCTCTCCGTTATCATTGGCCCGAAAATCCTTGCGTGCTGCTCCGAGCATATAGGCATAACACACATGGCGCGCATCATAGTATTTCTTCTGATACGTTTCAAGATGCGCCTTTATTTCATCAAGGCTACGCACAGGAAGAGCGATAGCGATAAACTTGCTTCGCTTTTCCGTATAAATACCTTCAGAGGGTTCGGAGATGGTTTTATAAGTATCTTCAGCAGTCATGTTGCAAAGATACGGCTTTACACGGAAAATACCATCTGTCGTTTGGAAATATTAAATGATACGTTTGCCACAAATATACGGTTGATGTGGCACAAAGGAGCAGTCGTTTCGCTATAAACAACCGCTCTTTTTCATCGAAACAAGCGGTCGATCTGACGCAATTAACCGTATGATTGCAACAGATCGACCGCTCAATTTTATAAGATATCAGCTCTTGTTATAAGATGACGGTTATTAATCCAACTTATGAATCACAAGTCCCGAACGGAGTTTGGGTTCAAACCAAGTGGTTTTCGGCGGCATGATATTACCAGTATCGGCAATGTCCATCAACTGTTTCATGGATACGGGATAGAGAGCCAAAGCCACTTTCATTTCACCGCTATCCACACGCTTCTTGAGCTCTCCCAAACCACGGATACCCCCCACAAAGTCGATGCGTTTATCCGAGCGTAAATCCTTGATTCCCAAAATCTCATCTAAAATCAAATTGGAAGAGATAGTAACGTCCAGCACACCGATAGGATCATTGTCATTATATGTGCCTGCTTTAGCTGTCAAGCTGTACCATTTGCTATCCAGATAAAGAGAGAAATTATGCAAACCGGAAGGCTTGTAGATATCTGTCCCTTTTTCTTCTACGATAAAGTTTTTGCCTAACGCATCAAGGAATTGTCCGGGAGTCAACCCGTTAAGATCTTTCACTACACGATTGTAATCGATAATGGTCAGTTGGTTGGCAGGGAAACAGACAGCCATAAAGTAGTTGTACTCTTCGTTGCCACGATGGTTAGGATTCTGTTTCGCCTTTTCTGCACCGACCAATGCGGCGGCGGCAGAACGATGATGACCGTCGGCAATATAAAGAGCCGGCATTTTAGCAAATTCTTCGGTAATGAGGGCAATGTCTTCCTCCCGGTCAACAATCCAGAAAGTATGACCGAAGCCATCACCCGGAGCGATGAAGTCGTAGACAGGTTTTTCTGCCGTATACTTCTTGATGATTGCATCCAACTTGTCATCATCAGGATAAGCGAAGAAAACAGGCTCGATGTTGGCATTATTCACACGAACGTGCTTCATACGGTCTTCCTCTTTGTCACGGCGGGTAAGTTCATGCTTTTTAATCACCCCATTCATATAATCGGGAACGTATGCGCCGACTACCAATCCGTATTGGGTTTTCCCGTTCATGGTCTGGGCGTAAATATAATAGTTTTCCTTGCCATCCTGCACCAACCAGCCTTTATCCTGAAACAGTTGGAAATTTTCTGCAGCTTTGGCATACACACGCTCATCATGCTCGTCTGTACCTACCGGGAAATCAATCTCCGGTTTAATGATATGATAAAGAGACTTTTCGTTACCTTCCGCTTCTACGCGGGCCTCTTCGGAGTTCAATACGTCGTAAGGACGTGAAGCGACCTGCTCTACCAGGTCTTGCGGAGGACGAATGCCCTTAAAAGGTTTAATTATTGCCATGATATTAGTATTTTAGATGTAAAAAATAAAAGCCACAGACTTATTTAAAATCTGTGGCTCAAATATACTATTTATTTCTATGAAATATTATTTATTCACACGGAATTTTTCGCAACCGTCCTTCAAGAAGCCTACAATCTGTTTAGCGGCAGCAATACCGGCATTGATATTGGCTTCGGCCGTCTGCGCTCCCATCTTCTTCGGAGTAGAGAAATAACGTCCGGCAAACTTCTCTGCAAATTCCGCATTAGCGGCAGGCATAATATCTGTGAT
The DNA here is from genome assembly GCF_000156195.1 of Bacteroides finegoldii DSM 17565. Lineage (GTDB taxonomy): Bacteria > Bacteroidota > Bacteroidia > Bacteroidales > Bacteroidaceae > Bacteroides > Bacteroides finegoldii. Next base: position 190,078 of record NZ_GG688323.1, read on the forward strand.
ATATTTGAAGTCGGCACGTTCCTCCATCAATTTAATCAGCTCAGCCTCATTGATAACTTCCTTACGGGCTGTATTGACCAACATCGCACCTTTCGGCATGTCCTTCAACAGAGCATAATTGATAGAATTCTTCGTTTCGGCAGTTGCAGGGATATGCAATGACACTACTTGGCAAGTCTTATAGAGTTCTTCTGCAGAATCCAGCGCTTTCACACCGTCTTTCTCGATTACTTCTTTCGGGCAGAATGCATCGTAAGCATACACTTCCATTCCAAAACCTTTGGCAATGCGGGCTACGTTACGGCCTACGTTTCCATAAGCGTGAATACCCAGTTTCTTACCCATCAATTCTGTACCGGAAGTACCGTTGTAGAAGTTGCGGACAGCATATACCATCATACCCAAAGCCAGTTCGGCAACAGCATTCGAGTTCTGTCCCGGAGTGTTCATCACACATACATTGTGGGCAGTGGCAGCGGCCAAATCCACGTTATCGTAGCCAGCACCGGCACGAACTACAATCTTCAGTTCTTTAGCGGCATCAAGCACTTCCGCGTCAATGATATCACTACGGATAATAATGGCATTCGCATCTTTCACTGCATCCAGCAACTGGGCTTTATCTGTATATTTCTCAAGTAAAGCAAGCTCGTATCCGGCTGCTTCTATTTCTTTACGAATACCGTCTACTGCCACTTTAGCAAACGGTTTCTCAGTAGCTACAAGTACTTTCATATTCTGATTCTATTTATAAAGGCTCACCACAGATTACGCAGATTTCCACAGATTATAGAACCTTAGAAATCTGTGCCAATCCGTGTAATCTGTGGTGAAAATAATATATTAATGAAGTTTCTCAAATTCCTGCATACAATCGATCAATGCCTGCACGCTTTCTTTCGGCATAGCGTTATAGCAAGATGCTCGGAAACCACCTACCGAACGGTGTCCCTTGATACCTACCATACCTTTTTCAGTAGCAAACTTCAAGAAGTCGGCTTCGAGGTCTTTGTATTCGGGAGCCATTACGAAACAGATATTCATGCGTGAACGGTCTTCCTTAGCGGCAGTACCCACGAACATTTTGTTACGGTCGATTTCTGCATACAACATATCAGCTTTTTCGATAGCACGACGTTCCATTTCTTTCACACCACCCTGTGCTTTGATCCAGCGCAAAGTCAGCAATGCAGCGTAGATAGGCACAACAGGAGGAGTATTGAACATAGAACCGCCATCAATGTGAGTCTGATAATTCAACATTGTCGGGATGTAGCGGGAAACTTTTCCCACAGCGTCATTCTTCACAATTACGAATGTCACACCGGCAGGAGCCAGGTTCTTCTGTGCACCACCATAAATACAGATATATTTGGAAACGTCGATCGGACGTGAGAAAATGTCAGAAGACATATCGGCAACCATAGGAACCGGAGAATCAAGATCTTTCTTTAATTCCGTACCGTAAATGGTGTTGTTAGTAGTAATGTGGAAATAATCTGCATCTGCCGGGATTGTATAGTCTTTGGGGATATAAGTATATGTAGCTTCAGCAGAGGAAGCAACTTCTACAACTTCACCAAATCCTTTAGCTTCTTTCATCGCTTTTTTAGCCCATACACCTGTGTTCAGATAAGCAGCCTTTTTTTCCAGGAAGTTATAAGGAACCATGCAGAACTCCATACTAGCACCTCCACCCAGGAACAGTACCGAATAGCCTTCGGGGATATTAAGTAATTCCTTGAATAATGCCTCTGCTTCGTCAACCACAGGTTGGAAGTCTTTGGCGCGGTGGCTGATTTCCATCAAAGAGAGACCAGAGCCGTTGAAATCTAAAATAGCCTTCGCTGTATCCTCTATCACCTCACGCGGAAGAATGGAAGGTCCTGCATTGAAATTATGCTTTTTCATTTGAAGTTTGTTTTTGGTTTAACAATTTCGTTACTTTTGTCTTTTGACCTTGCGAATTTACGAATTTATTTCCGCCGCACAAATCTTTCCTTATAAAAATACTGTTTTAAAGCAGATTTTCCTTTCTTTTTATTGGTTTATACAGGATATATACACCATATTGTTATCCGTAGATGTCAACCTATCCTACTTTGCCTCCTCAATAATGGTTTTCATACCTTTTATCTTCTCGCCTTGAATCAGATTCAGGAGTTGTTTGACCTTTGCACGCCGGACAGCGACAAAAGCATAATGCTCTTTCACATCTATCGCTCCTACATCTTCACGAGTCAGATTACCTTTCTTATACAAGAATCCGGCAATGTCCATTTTGCTTAGTTTTTCCTTCTTGCCCTTACCTATATATATAGTACTCCAAACAGATTTGGGCGGACGGGGTGGATTTTCAGGCAATGCGACGGTTTCCATATCTTCCGGGATATAGGCAGGGAGTTTCTCCTCGGCATGAAGAATCAAATAAGAAGTTCCGGTAGCGTCCCAACGTGCCGTACGCCCGTTCCGATGCGTAAAGGCTTCCTCATTCACGGGCAAGTGATAGTGGATGATGTGCTCAATCTCCGGAATATCCAGTCCACGGGCAGCCAAGTCGGTAGATATCAACACGTGGCAACTGCCGTTACGGAACTTATATAATGCCCGCTCACGATCCGGCTGTTCCATACCGCCATGAAAACGTTCGGCAAACAGTTTCTTATCCGCCAGCAGTTTTTGCACACGATCCACCGCATCCCGATGATTGCAGAAAACAATGCTCGAACTGCTTCCCAATGTGCAAAGCAGATTGTATAAAGTATCAACTTTATCTTTTGCCGGAGAAAATACTTTCATCAATTTCAAACGGGACTCCTGTTCGTCGGCAGCATCCGGCAAGAAGTTCAGTCTGACTGTACGGTTCAGCCCTGTAAATTCCGGGATCTCTTCTGCGTCGGTTGCAGAAAGCAACATCCGCTTTTTCAGTCCGGGCAGTTGCGTGATAATCTCTGCCATCTCATCATGGAAACCGAATTCTAATGATTTATCAAATTCATCGATGATCAAAGTTTCAATCGTTTCGGGATTGAAATTTCCTTTAGATAGATGGTCGGTAATACGTCCCGGAGTACCAATAATAATAGCGGGATGATTGCCTGATATACTCTTCTTTTCTTCCGCGATAGGATGTCCGCCATAGCAACAACAGGTCTTCCAAGCAGTTCCCATTGCCTTAAATACACTATCAATTTGCAGAGCCAGCTCACGTGAAGGAACCAGAATCAAAACCTGTACATTGTCATTGCCAGGTTTCAGCGTGAGCAATAAAGGCAACAAATAGGCAAGTGTCTTTCCCGACCCGGTCGGCGACAACAAGATAACGTCTTTCCTTCCGGTAGCCTGTTCCAGTGACGCTTCCTGCATCGGATTCAACTCTTCAATCTTCAGGTTGTGAAGGGCTGACTGTATAATTTCATTTTTCTCTAACATGGCGACAAAGATAGCAAAAAGAAGCGGGAAATCTGAGAAGCACATCGGCTTTTTCAGATTTCCCGCTCTGTCTTATATTATCCGCCGATCGTCCTACCGACCGGTTTGACACTTCTCAGATACTATCCTCCGAAGTTATCGAACATCAAGTTCTGTGCCGGAACACCGAGATCGTCGAGCATTTTCTCAACGGCTTTCGACATCGGGCCAGGACCACACATATAGTATTCAATATCTTCAGGAGCTTCGTGATTCTTCAAGTAAGTTTCATAAATCACATTATGAACGAATCCCGGGGTATACTTCACACCTGCGGCGTCGGCAGCAGGATCCGGACGGTCAAGTGCCAGATGGAATGAGAAGTTCGGGAAATCCTTTTCGATTTGCAGGAAGTCTTCCAAGTAGAACACTTCGTTCAAGGCACGGGCACCATAGAAGTAAGACATCTTGCGGTTGGTAGTATGCAACGTCTTCGTCAAGTGCATGATTTGCGCACGCAACGGAGCCATACCGGCACCACCACCGATCCACATCATTTCCTTGTCGGAATTGAAGATCGGGTGGAAGTCTCCGTAAGGACCACTCATGATTACCTTGTCACCCGGTTTCAGGGTAAAGATATAAGAAGAAGCGATACCCGGCATCACATCCATAAATCCAGGTCCCTGATCTTTCGGTTTGAACGGAGGAGTAGCGATACGTACTGTCAACATGATACGGTCACCTTCGGCAGGATAGTTCGCCATAGAATAGGCACGAATCGTCTCTTCGTCATTTCTACATTTCAATCCCATCAGGCCGAATTTCTCCCATGCAGGCAAGTATTCGTCACCGATCAGACTCTTATCAATATCCTTGTCATAGTCCATTGAGAATTTAGGAATCTTGATCTGCGCGTAAGAACCCGGAATAAAGTCCATGTGTTCGCCCTTAGGCAAAGCAACGATAAACTCTTTGATAAATGTAGCTACGTTCTTGTTGGAGATAACCTCGCACTCCCACTCTTTTACGCCAAGTATAGACTCATCAATCTTGATAGACATATCCCCTTTCACTTTCACCTGGCAGCCCAGACGCCAATGATCTTGTTGCTGTTTGCGGCTGAAATGAGGAATTTCCGAAGGAAGGATCTCTCCACCACCTTCGAGCACCTGGCATTTGCACTGTCCGCAAGACCCCTTACCACCACAAGCGGATGACAGGAATATACCATTCACAGACAGCGTATTCAGCAAAGTAGAGCCGGAAGCCACCTCCAGTTCCTTTTCGCCATTAATTGTCAGTTTCACGTCACCTGAAGGCACCAGGAAGTTCTTGGCAACCAACAGGATAACCACAAGCAAGAGAATAACCACAAGGAATACCCCAATGCTCGCTAATATTAAATTCATATCCATTGTCTTATTCCTTTCTTTTTAGATGTTCAAACCAGAGAAACACATAAATGCGATTGCCATCAGACCTACTGTGATAAATGTGATACCCAAACCCTTCAACGGAGCAGGCACATCAGAGTAAGCCATCTTCTCACGGATAGCAGCCAGACCAACGATAGCCAGCAACCAACCGATACCCGAACCCAGCGCGTATGAGATAGCATCCCAGATGTCACCGATATATTTCGGATCGCTCGGACCTAGGTTGATACGTTGTTGCATAAACAGAGAAGCACCCATGATAGCACAGTTAACGGCAATCAGCGGAAGGAAGATACCCAATGAAGCGTAGAGCGAAGGGCTGAAACGTTCCACCACCATCTCCACCAATTGCACGATACCGGCAATAACGGCAATGAAAAGAATAAAACTCAAGAAACTAAGGTCGACACCTTCGATAATAGCGTTGGCAGCCAGCACCTTAGTCTGCAACAGATAGTTGACCGGAAGCGTCACCAGCAACACGAAAGTCACGGCGATACCCAGTCCTACGGCAGTCTTCACATTCTTCGATACAGCCAGGTATGAACACATACCCAAGAAGAACGCGAATATCATGTTGTCCACAAAGATAGAGCGGACGAATAAGCTTAATAAATGTTCCATATCTTTTAATTAAGAATTAAGAATGAAGAATTAATTACTTTCTTCCTGCAGTTCTTTGTGACGTGAACGTTGGTACCAGATAATGCAAGCGACGATAATCAGCGCCATCGGAGGCATCAACATCAGACCGTTGTTCACGTATCCGATTTTCTGAATAGGCTCGTAGTTCAAGATGTTGAAACCGAGCAATGTTCCCGAACCCAGCAGTTCGCGGAAGAACGCAACGATAACAAGAATCTTGGCGTAACCCAATCCGTTACCTACACCATCCAGGAAAGATTCCCACGGGCCGTTCTGCATGGCAAATGCTTCCAGGCGTCCCATCAGGATACAGTTGGTAATGATCAGACCTACATATACAGAAAGCTGCACGCTTACATCGTATGCAAATGCTTTCAGAATCTCACTTACGATAGTCACCAACGCAGCTACCACAACCAACTGAACGATGATACGGATACGGTTAGGAATGGTTTTGCGCAACAATGAAATCACCACGTTAGAAAACGCCGTAATAACCGTAACCGAAAGTCCCATCACGATAGCAGGCTCCAGTTTTGCGGTAACGGCAAGTGCGGAACAGATACCGAGCACCTGTACGGTTACCGGATTGTCTATTCCCAACGGAGCAGAGAATACTTCTTTATTCTTCTTCGAAAACAATTGTCCCATATTCTATTTTTCTCCTCCTCATTATTTAGTTAAAAATTTCACGTATTCTTTCAAACACTTTTTCAGCATAGTGTCCACGCCTACCGAAGTGATTGTACCACCGGAGATACCATCCACCTGATAATCAGCTTTCTCCACCTTACCATGTTTCACCACACTCAAGGCAACACTATCATTCGCCAATGTTTTCTTGCCCACAAATTCCTGTTGGAACCAGTCAGTTGCGATCTCAGCACCCAACCCCGGAGTTTCACTCGCATGAGAGAAATAAGTACCGTATACAGTATCTTTGTCCTCATTCAGTGCGACATATCCCCAGATAGCGCCCCAAAGACCTACACCGTAAACAGGAACTACGTATTTCGTCTGTCCGTCCACTTCGCAGACAAACACATGAAGACGTTTTTTCTCTTTCGCTTCTTTCTCATAGTTCGTAGCAAAGTCTCCTGTGTTTTCGGTCAACGTACCGTCAGCGTTCATCAGCATATCGCCTTTCACATATTTCTTATATTCAGCATCCGCATCCTCCACATTCTTAATATTCAATGCGGCAAGAATCTGCTTCTTCGTATCCAACTGTACATTCTTGTCTTGCGTAGCTTTCAGTGAAGAGCTGACGAATGCCAGAAGGAATGCAACGATAATAACCATTACCGAAGCATAAATGATAGTATAACTGTTACTATTTGTATTCATTTTCATTCGGTATTTATTGGTTAGACTTGATAGCACGTTTTTCACGACGGCTGATATTGCCCTGTACCACACAGTAGTCGATCAACGGAGCGAAGATGTTCATCAACAGGATGGCGAGCATCATACCTTCCGGATAACCCGGGTTCAGCACACGGATGACAACAGCCATCACACCGATGAGGAATCCGAAGATATACTTGCCTTTTTCAGTACGTGCGGACGTTACGGGGTCGGTAGCCATAAATACGGCGCCGAAACAGAAACCGCCGAGCACAAGATGTTCGTACCACGGCATATTTGCCATAGCATTGCCTTCCATGCCGATCGCGTTGAATACCCATGCCATGAACGCGCCACCTACAAATACGGAAATCATTGTCTTCCAACTAGCAACGCCTGTCCAAAGCAAGATAACCGCACCAATCAGAATAGCGATCACACTGGTTTCACCGATCGAACCGGGAATCAGCCCTGTCACCATGTCCATACTGAACTCAGGAGCAGCGCCTGTCGTAGCGGCCACACCGAGCGGAGTGGCAACCGTCAATCCATCCACCGTCTGTCCCAAACCGAAGATACTGTCGCCCGACACCCAAACGGCATCACCGGACATCTTGGTCGGATATGCGAAGAACAGGAATGCGCGAGTGATCAATGCCACATTAAAGATATTCATACCTGTACCGCCGAAAACCTCTTTTGCGAAGATCACAGAGAATGCGGTAGCTACGGCAAGAATCCACAGCGGACAGTCTACCGGAACGATCATCGGGATCAGGATACCGGAAACGAGGAATCCTTCCTGAATTTCCTCCTTCTTCCATTGAGCCACAACGAACTCAATACCCAGACCTACCACGTATGATACGATAATTTTCGGCAACACTGCCAGGAATCCGTAGATAAACATCTCAAAGAAACTACCGGTAGCGCCCGTGTGAGTGAAATGCTGATAACCTACGTTGTACATACCGAACAAGAGAGCCGGTATTAACGAAATAACCACAATCGACATGATGCGTTTGCTATCGATTGCGTCGTGTATGTGCGTTCCCGTTTTCGCAGTCTTGCTGGGCACGAACAGGAATGTTTCGAAGCCGTCGAACACCGACTGGAATGCGTGGAATTTGCCGCCTTCTTCAAAGTTCGGCTTTATCTTATCGAGATAATTTCTTAACGCTTTCATTAATATATTTACTATTTTACTATTTACAATTTACTATTTGCCGACAGTCGGGCGATTATGCCATTTCAGCTCGCAGCATATCGAGTCCGGCACGAACGATGCGTTGCAGTTCCATCTTCGAAGAGCAGACGAATTCGCAGAGGGCGAAATCTTCGGGTGCGACTTCGTAGATACCAAGCGCTTCCATACGGTCGATATCACCGGCGATGATAGCCTTAATCAGAAATTCGGGCAGGATATCCATCGGTAATACCTTGTCGTACTCACCGGACATGATCATATGGCGTTCGCCACCTTTCACGCGGGCATCCAATGTATACTCCTTCTTGCCCATCAGCCAACTGAAGTATGAGCGGTTGGCACTGAACTGATTGAAACGCGGCATGATCCATCCGAGCATTTCATGAATATCATCCCCTTCGGGAATCACCGTCAACTGGCTGTGGAACGCTCCCAAGAATCCGTTCGGAGACACTTGCTTTCCAGTCAGCACATTACCGCTGATATAGCGCAAGTCCTTGTCCTTGGTGACATTGTCGGCAAACACGTTGGTGAGCAGCGCCCCTACCTGAAGTTTGCAGTAAGCAGGTTTCAGCACTTCGGAACCTGTCACTGCCACCGTACGGGTGAAATTCACACGACCGGTATTGAAAAGACGGCCGATGAAGATAACAGCTTGCGGATCAATAGTCCATACCGTTTCTCCTTTAGAGACAGGGTCGAGATGGTTGATCTGAACGCCCACGTTACCGGCGGGGTTCGGTCCGTCGAATGCGGTGATTGTAACGTTCTTGGCCTGCGTCAGAGCGGCAGCATTCTGTTTCACGCTGATACTCAGATAAGTTTTTGCCAGTTTGGCGAGCGCATCGAGTCCTGTCTGGAAATTTGCTTCTTCACCTTTCAGCGCAAACTCAAAATCGGGTGCCAGCGGATTGGTATCGAAAGCAGAAACGAAGATACCTTTCGGAGTCACCGTCGGATCTGCGATAATGTCATAAGGACGTTGTCTGATAAATGCGAAAAGACCGGCTTCCAGCAAAGCGTTCTTTACAGCCTCCGCATCCATCGTTGCCACATTCTTCTTGCCAAATTCCTCGTAGTCCTGCTCAGTAGCAGCTTCTACCACGATGTTCAACACCTTACGACGAGCTCCACGCTCTACACTCGTCACTACGCCGCTCACGGGCGAAACAAATTTAATTTCAGGATGATACTTGTCGATAAACAAGGGTCCACCGGCCATCACATATTCCTGTTCCTTTACAAGCACCTTCGGTGTCACACCAGGAAAATCATCGGGCACGAGGGCGTAAAAACCCGGCTCCTTCACTGTTGTGTACGTTTCAGCAGCTTTACCTTTCAGGTTTATGTCAAGGCCTTTGCGTAACTTTATTACATTTGCCATGCTATATAAAATAATGGTTTCATAAATTTGCCGCAAAAGTAATAAATAAGATTGGGATTCGGGAGGAAAAAAGGGAGTAATTACGGAGATTTTTCCGTAATTATCTTCGTGCTCGCACACGTACCCCATCTTTCTTTTCTCCCGAAAGCAAAGAAAAAGAGCGAATTTACATTTATTATCTATGAATATGAAAACTAATCAGAATAAAAGCGTTTTCTTTGTATCCTGAAATTAAGAAAGAATATGAAACAGCCGAAGCTCTACAAGATGAAGAAATATATAATAGGTATATGGATGGCGTTGTTGCCTATCGGTGTCATGCTGGCACAGACAGACAGTACAAGGACGGTAAAAGATACCAAACGCGAGTTACGCCGCCAGCGTGTGGCGAAGCGGAATTTGCATTACAACATTCTGGGAGGTCCCAGCTACACACCCGATTTCGGTTTTCTGGTGGGTGGTAGCGCGTTGATGACGTTCCGGATGAATCCGAGCGACACCACCCAGAGACGTTCCGTCGTACCCATGTCCATCGCGTTGATATTCAAAGGAGGGCTCAATCTCATGACAAAGCCGCAACTCTTCTTCAAAGGCGACCGTTTCCGCATATTCGGCACTTTCTCCTACAAAAACACCATCGAAAACTTCTACGGTATCGGATATAACACAAACAAGGACTATCCGCGAGGGGAAGATACGAGTGAATACCGATATAGCGGTATTCAGGTGAATCCGTGGTTTCTGTTCCGGTTGGGGGAAAGCGATCTCTTCGCAGGTCCTCAGGTTGACTTGAACTACGACAAGATTACCAAACCTGCGGCGGGAATGATTGAGCAACCGTCATATATCGCAGCAGGGGGTACGGAGCATGGATACACCAATTTCAGTTCGGGACTCGGATTCCTGCTGACCTACGACACACGCGATGTGCCCGCCAATGCCTATCAGGGCACTTACCTCGACTTTCGGGGGATGATGTACAGCAAAGCTTTCGGAGGTGACGACAATTTTTACCGTCTGGAGATAGACTACCGTCAATACAAAACGGTCGGAAAACGGAAAGTTCTCGCCTGGACCGTACAAAGCAAAAACGCATTCGGAGACGTTCCTTTGACGAAATATGTATTGAGCGGAACCCCTTTCGACCTTCGCGGCTATTACATGGGACAGTTCCGCGACAAGTCCTCTCATGTAATGATGGCTGAATACCGCCAGATGATAAATACAGACAAAAGCACATGGATCAAAAAGATGTTGAGCCACATAGGATATGTGGCCTGGGGAGGCTGCGGATTCATGGGACCCACACCGGGAAAGATAGAAGGCGTCCTGCCTAATCTCGGAGTCGGCCTGCGTATTGAAGTCCAGCCCCGCATGAACGTTCGTCTCGACTTGGGAAGAGACATGGTGAACAAGCAGAATTTATTCTATTTCAACATGACGGAGGCCTTCTAGTTCAACGTAACAGAGGCCTTCTAGTTCCAATGTCAGGGCCCTTCTAGCACAAATTAGCAAGAAAGAATGCAAAATAGACAACAAAAGACTGTTCATAAATGAAATTAATCCTTATATTTGCGCAAGCTATGTCACAACAAAACACAGCAGAAGCAAATAACAGGGTTATTTTATGAAACAAATTATATATATCTGTTTAGGATTACTCCTTCTATTCACCTCCAACACACCGATTGTTGCGCAAGAGGTCAGTGATTATACTCAATTAAGCGAAGAAGATTACAGCAATATCACTCTTCCCCCACTCTCCGTCCTGTTTGAGAATGCCAAAGACAATCCCATCTATGAGATGGCAGATGTCAAAGCGGCGGTAGAGCGCAAACTGCTGGCGAAAGAAAAGCGTGCATTTCTCGGATTCTTCAGTCTGCGGGGAAGCTACCAATACGGTACTTTCGGCAATGAATCCACCTATACGGACGTTTACGTAGAGCCATACCCCACCTACTCCACCCAAGCCCAGAACGGATATACGGTAGGAGCGGGAGTCAGCATCCCATTGGACGACCTGTTTGACCTCAAAGCGCGTGTCAGTCGTCAGAAGCTCAATCTGAAAAGCGCGGAGCTTGAGCGGGAAATCAAATACGATGAGATCAAGAAGAACATAATCGAAATGTACGCGATGGCTACATCACAGATCAAAGTCCTTCAGATGCGAAGCGAGGGTCTGGTGCTGGCGAACGTGCAATATGAGATTTCCGAAAAGAATTTTGCTAACGGAACCATCGAATCCATCGACTTGGCGACAGACAAGGAAAGGCAGTCGCAAGCCCGTGAAGCATATGAAAAGAGCAAGTTCGAGTTAACCAAGAGTCTCATGATGCTTGAAATTATTTCACGCACGCCCATTATACGAAAATAAAAGACTAAGATATGAATCTCATCATTTCCATCATACGGACCCTATTTCGGCATCGTTGGCTGATACTGATAGGGACCACTCTCTTCACATTACTGGTCATTTATTACACACGCCATATGCGAGGCGGGTATGATGTGAAAGCAACCCTTTACACAGGAGTTGCTTCGGGCTACAACCTCGAAAGTGACAAACGCACCGATTGGGCAACCGTGCAGAACTCCATGGACAACCTCATCAGTATCATGCAGGCCGAAAGTACGCTGAAAAGAGTCAGTCTGCGATTGTTCGCCCGCATACTGATCAAAGGGAATCCTGAAAAAGAGAATGACGGAATCACCCCTGCCAGCTACAACTACACATACAACCATCTGAAAAACAGCCCTCCGGGAGACGAGATACTGAAACTGATCGACAAATCGAGCGAAGATAAGACAGTAGCCAATCTGGAAGCATATATGCGCCCGCACAAGGACAATTACATCTACGGGCTCTTTTATTATTCCCATCCCTATTACAGCTACGGTGCTCTGAAAAACGTAAAGGTACAGCGCCGCCTCACCAGTGACCTGCTGGACATCAGCTATACTTCCGGTGATCCGGGTATCGCCTACAACACCGTAAGTATCCTGATGCACGAGTTTGTCGAGGAATACCGCCGTATCCGTTACGGAGAGACGGACAAAGTGATCAAGTATTTCGAAGAAGAGCTGAAACGTATCGGCAAGCAACTGAGAGCGGAAGAAGAAGACCTGACGAAGTATAATGTACAAAAACGCATTATCAACTACCTCGACGAGACCAAGGAAATAGCCGCCATCAGCAAGGAATTCGAGCTGAGAGAACAGGATGCGCTTTTCGCATTCAACAGCACCGCGTCCATGCTCAAAGAGTTGGAAAAACACATGGACAACAACGCCAGGCAAGTACTGAAAAACATGGAATTCGTAGACAAGCTGCGCGAAGCCTCCAACATCACCGGCAAGATATCGGAAGCCGAAGCAATGACCGATTCCAGCAAGAAAGACCTCCATTCGCTGGAAGGAGACAAAAAGCGGTTGAACGAGCTTAAACAAGAACTGAACGCCCTGACTACCTCATACGTAGGTCACAAATATACCAAAGAAGGTGCGTCGCGCACCAATATCATCGACCAATGGCTGGAACAGACATTGCTCTACGAGAAGGCGAAAGCCGAACTGAAAATCGTACAAAGCGCCCGTCGCGACTTGAACAACCGTTACGTATTCTTCGCACCTGTGGGTACCACCATCAAGCAGAAAGAACGTAGCATCAACTTCACGGAACGCAGCTACCTGACCGTCCTGCAAAGTTACAACGAAGCTTTATTGAGGAAAAAGAATCTGGAGATGACCTCCGCCACGCTGAAAGTCCTCAATGAGCCTACCTATCCGATCGGAGCCAACTCAACCAACCGGAAACAGATCGTCATAGCAGCCTGTATTGCCATCTTCGTGATTATCATAGCTTTGCTGGTATTGGTAGAATTGCTTGACAGAACACTGCGTGACGCCAGCCGCACCCTGCGGGTGACGGGATATAAGGTGATAGGTGCCGTTCCCAGCCTTTCGACCGCCCGCTACGGAGGACTGACCAGAACGTACATACAACTTTCCGTAAGAGAGCTGACCAACTCCCTGCTCCGCTTCCTGACCAAGCGGAAATCCCCCGGTGTGTTTATCATCAACCTGTTCAGCACTAGCGAGGATTCCGGAGAAGACATAATCGGGACACTGATCTGCGGATTCATGCAAAGCCGCAAACTGAACACGAAGTTCATCTGCTACAATAAAGATTTTGACATTGCATCCACCCAATACCTGCTTGCAAGGAGCGTCACGGATTTCTATACGCCGCAAGGAGAAGACGTACTGATCGTCGCCTATCCTCCTCTGTCAAAGAGCAGCATATCGAGTGCCCTGTTGCATGACACCAACGCCAATATACTGGTGACTCCGGCCAATCGCGGATGGAAAACGATAGACAAGCAACTATGCGAGCAGCTCATGTTGCAGTTGGGCAAGAGCAATGTGCCTTTCCGTATCTGCCTGACCAACGCCAGCCGTGAAGCCGCCGAAGACTTCACCGGACAGTTGCCGCCATATACCCTGTTGCGCAGGTTCAGTTATCACTTCAGCCAGTTGTCATTGACAGAAAAAATCATATTCAACCTCAGAAGAAAAGCAAAGGAAGCAGAAGACGAGGACGATGACGAATAGGAACACTACTTTCCATATCCTGCTTGCCGCACAATTCGCGCTAATAGCGGTAAGTATGCTTGTAAACGTCAAGACAGGACTGTTCTCAATGGTTCTTATCTTGTTGCTCACTACCGTTTGCCTGATACAGCTCAGTAACGGCAAGTCCACCGAATGGAAGCGCGGGCAAAACATCATGACCTGGCTGTTCATCGTCTGGCTGTTGTACTATATCATGGAGATCATGAACCCCAACTGCGTGTTGGAGGCATGGAACATCAACATCACGCCCTACGCGCTCATTCCCCTGATATGCGCATTTGTCGTTCCGGTCGTCATACGTACCAGGAAAGACATAGAACTGCTATTGCTCGTATGGTCCGTGTTCGTCATCATCTTCACCCTCAAAGGATACTGGCAGAAAAATCACGGTTTCAGCACCAAAGACCTTTACTTCCTGCACGTTCTCGGCGGTGCGCGAACCCACATCATCTGGTCGGGCATACGATACTTTTCCTGTTTTTCGGACGCGGCAAACTACGGTGTGCACTCAGCGATGGCAGCCGTCACCTTCTCCATCTCCGCATTCTTTGTCGACTCCAGATGGAAGCGCCTCTATTTCCTTTTTATAGCCTTGTGCGGTATCTACGGCATGGGTATTTCCGGAACCCGTTCCGCTATGGGAGTGCTCATGGGCGGTATGCTGATGATTACTATCATAGCCAAGAACTGGAAAGCGTTGCTAGGGGGAATATTCATATCTATCGGCATTTTCGTATTTTTCTATTACACCAATATCGGGAGCGGCAACCAGTATATCCATAAGATGCGCTCCTCCTTCCATCCCACCGAAGACGCCTCCTACCTCGTGCGTGTCGAAAACCGCCAGCGGATGAAGGAGCTGATGGCAAGGAAACCGATAGGCTATGGAATCGGGCTGGCCAAAGCGGGAAACTTCGATTCGAAAGAACAAATGCCTTATCCACCCGACTCGTGGCTGATTGCCGTCTGGGTGGAAACCGGAATTGTAGGGCTGATACTTTATCTTGCCATACACGGCACTCTCTTCGCCTGGTGTTCATGGCTCCTGATGTTCAAAGTACGCAATAAGAATCTACGAGGACTGGCGGCGGCATGGCTTTGCATGAATGCCGGACTCTTCATTGCCGCCTACGTCAACGACGTGATGCAATATCCCAACCAACTGACTGTATACACAGGCTTCGCCCTCTGCCTCGCCGCACCTTATATAGACAAACACATCGGTGAGGAGCCGGAGGAAAGTAAAAATCCGGAGGAAAGTGAGAAACAAGAACCGCACCTGATTAAAGAACCAAACGAATAAAAAAATGACAGACAGCCACCGGACGGACATATCATTTATCACGATCTGCTACAATGGTTTCAAAGACACTTGCGAGCTGATAGAATCGTTACAGGAGAAACTGCATTCCGTAACCTACGAGATCATTGTGGTAGACAACGCCTCGCACGAGGACGAGGCTGCCAAGATATCCAGACTATACCCCTCAGTCATCGCCATCCGCAGCGAGGTAAACAGAGGATTCTCCGGCGGCAATAACATCGGAATCCGTGCGGCAAGAGGAAAATACCTCTTCTTCATTAACAACGACACCTATATCGAGTCAGACGCAATCTCCTGCCTGGTAGAACGGCTGGAAAGCCGTCCCGAAATCGGAGGCGTATCGCCGAAAATACGTTTCGCTTTCCCGCCGCAGCACATACAGTTCGCAGGCTTCACCCCCTTGTCGCGAATCACGTTACGTAACCATATGTTGGGGTTCGGCTGTCCCGATGACGGGAAATACGACACTCCCCACCCCACTCCCTACCTGCATGGCGCAGCCATGATGATCAAACGTGAGGTAGTCGAGAAAGCGGGGATGATGCCTGAGATCTTTTTCCTGTACTACGAAGAGCTGGACTGGAGCACAAGCATGACACGTGTCGGCTACGAGCTATGGTACGAGCCCCGTTGCACGGTCTTCCACAAAGAAAGCCAGAGTACCGGACAACTCAGTCGGCTGCGTACCTATTATCTGACCCGCAACCGCCTGCTCTACGCCCGCCGCAACCTGAGGGGAGCCGCACGTCTGGGCTCCGTGCTCTATCAAAGCACTGTCGCAGCCTTGAAGAACGGTCTGCTCTATGCTTTAAAAGGACGCTTCGATCTCTTCCTGGCCGTCTGCAGAGGCGTCAATTCAGGACTGATCCTTCCGTCGGCCACCAAAGAAACAAAAGAACAAAAAAACGAATACTATGAACATCATTGACTGGGTTCTCTACATCCCCCTCACGCTATGCGTATGCTACTTGCTGCTTTACGCCATCGCCTCCAAGTTCTACCGGGCTCCCCAATATCCCGAAGCCCGTACGCTCCGGCACATTGCCGTGCTCTTCCCCGCCTACAAGGAAGACCGTGTGATACTCTCTTCGGTCCGCAGTTTTCTCGAGCAGGACTATCCGAAGGAGTTGTTCGACCTTGTCGTCATTTCCGACCAGATGCAACCGGAAACGAACGAAGCCTTACGCACGCTCCCCATCCGGCTACTGATGGCGGATTACACGGAAAGCTCCAAAGCCAAAGCGCTGGCTATGGCCATGAACAACATCGACACTGATCTCTATGACATAGTGGTTATCATGGACGCCGACAACGTGACCGTCCCCGAATTCCTGTCCTGCATCAACCGTGCGTTCGACAGTGGCGTAAGATCCATACAGGCTCACCGGACAGGTAAGAATCTGAATACCGATATCTCCATTCTGGACAGCGCAAGCGAAGAGATCAACAACGGCTTCTTCCGGAGCGGGCACAACGCGCTCGGACTTTCCGCCGGGTTATCCGGCTCGGGAATGGCCTTCGATGCAAAATGGTTTCAACAGAATGTGCAATACCTGCAAACGGCAGGCGAAGACAAAGAACTGGAATCCATGCTGTTGCAGCAACGGATCCATACAGTCTATCTGAACGACCTCCCTGTGTTCGATGAGAAGACACAGAAAAAAGAAGCGATCAGCAACCAGCGCAAACGTTGGATAGCGGCGCAGTTCGGAGCACTCCGCGCTTCGTTGCCCCACCTGCCGAAAGCCCTGCTGCAAGGCAATATAGACTATTGCGACAAGATATTCCAATGGATGCTGCCTCCCCGCCTGATACAGTTGGCAGGAGTGTTCGGACTGACTTTCGTTTTCTACCGTTATCGGTCTTGTCATGAGCCTGCGCAATGGAGGAAATGAATGGACGATGGCCATCAAATGGTGGATTCTGTCGGTAGCACAGGTCTCCGCCATGATTCTACCCGTACCGGGAGGGCAACTGTTTACCAAAGAGGTAGGGAAAGCCATCATGAAGGTACCCATGCTGGCTGTCACCATGACAGGCAATTTATTCAAACTTAAAGGAGCAAATAAGAAGTTCATCCATACAGAGCACGGTGAACATCACTCTCATTCATAAACACATTATCCCAAACAAGAAGCAATGAAAATAGCCATTGAAGCACAGCGCATCTTCCGCCCCAACAAACATGGAATGGATTTCGTCGCTCTTGAAACAATCCGTGAGTTACAGAAGATGGATCACGAAAACGAGTATTTCATTTTCGTCAGTCCCGGTGAAGACAAATGCCTGAAGAGTTCGGAGAATATGCACGTCATCGAACTGAAATGCGCTACCTATCCGTTGTGGGAACAGGTGGCTCTTCCGCGAGCGGTGAAGCGCATCCGCCCCGACTTGTTGCATTGTACCAGCAATACGGCTCCGTTGAACTGCCCCGTGCCGTTGGTGCTGACGCTGCACGACATCATTTATCTGGAGAAACGCCAATCGTCCAGCCTGTCGCTATATCAGGAGATGGGATGGCATTACCGCCGCCTGATAGTGCCCCGCATACTCCCCAAATGCAAGAAAATCATTACAGTTTCCCAGTTTGAACGTCAGCGTATCCTCGATGCTCTGCACCTGTCCGACGAACAGTTGGTTGCCGTATACAACGGATTCAACAGCCATTTCCATCTTCAGCCCAAAGCTCCGGAAATCACCCGGAAGTATATAGATGCGGACGAATATCTCTTTTTCTTGGGAAATACTGATCCGAAAAAGAATACGCCGCGAGTGCTGAAAGCGTACAGTGACTATCTGAAACGTTCGCAGAAGAAGCTCCCGCTGCTCATAGCCGACCTCAAGGAAGACGCTATCGACCGGATACTGGGGGAAGAGAAGATTACGGACATCAAAGGCTACCTCCGTTTTCCCGGATACATTGCGAACACCGACCTTCCGGCACTGTATAGCGGTGCATTCGCATTCCTTTATCCTTCTCTTCGCGAGAGTTTCGGTATCCCTATGCTCGAAGCAATGGCCTGCGGTACGCCTGTCATTGCCGGAAACACTTCGGCAATGCCCGAAATAGCGGGTGAAGGGGCTTTGCTGGCTGATCCGTTCAGTTCGGAGGACATCACGGCGAAGATTCTTCAGTTGGAAGGAGATGCGGAATTTTACCGGCAACAAGCGGACTGCGGAGTGGAGCGCAGCAAACTGTTCTCATGGAAGAACAGTGCGAAAGCATTGCTCGATATTTATAGGAATATGGCGTTGGAAAAGCACGTATAACCGTATCGCTGGACAAAGCTCTGATTTATGGAAAAAGATCGAATCTCTTTTGTGGATATTTCTGCATTTGCAACAATCTCTTTTCTATCTTTTTCCATTTGAAAGGTGCAGAGCCCAGCATTCTTATAGGTTCGTCAAAATTAATATCTTCCCAATATGTAAGGGCCTTCAGAGGCATGATTACATTTGCTTTATATTTATGTTCATAGGCCTCCAGCATTTCTCCCAATGAAAGCAAAGTGGAGAGATAGGCCAAATCGATAAAGTCCTTTATACGAGTGCCGTTGCCCGCAATAGCATTCAGTTTCATAGCAGCAATATCGACAGGAGAAGCCAAACGGATAACATCTTCCTCAACACACGGAGACAACCAAGGATATTGGTGCGAAATACAGTCTATCTGGACCCCTCTAATTTCCCCTTTCAGCGTACTTCTGGAAATAAAATCCAACTCTAAATCATAATTTTCCACCAAATAGGAAGACAGTTCGGATTCATCGAACGACAAATCTGAGAACAAATCCAAATCAACACTTATACGATGCCCCAACTGCAAGGATAATGAAGTTCCACCCACCAATACAAAGTGTTTGAGTCGGCAGTCTTTCATTAACGTTGTCAAGAGTTCCAATGTTGAGGGTGAGACAGTTTCCTTGTGTAACATTTTAAATCCTCCTTTTTTAAGTCAAACACGGCACAGACAAAAGAAATGTCTTTCGCGTTCATTGTCGGAATTTCCTTGATACTTTCCTTTACTCCTTCCACTCCATACCTATTTAAGATGGCAAAGAAATCATCTTTCCGCCCCCGTTCAATCACCCGCTGAACGACCAGCGTACGCATCTTCTCCCAATCAAAACGTGACATATCATACTCCCAAAATAGGGACTGACGTATCTGCGCATCTGTATGTTGCTTATAATTGTCGAAAAACATCCTCATCAAAATTAGATTTCCTATCAACAAAGTAACAAATAAAATTCCACTTTTCCTCATTTGAAAAAGAAAATATATAAAAAGACTTGCAACACCGGTATTCAGCTACCAGTGTTGCAAGTCTTGTTTTTCCATTCTACTCTTGACCGGAGAAGAAGTCGGATTCTTTCACCTCAAAGCACGGACACGCCTTAATCCACTCTTCCGGCTCTATCTCCCCGTTTCCGTTCAGGTCGGGGCTCAAGTCACGATGACCGCAGATACGGCAACCGGGATAATCACGCAGCAACGCGAGAACGAGCACACGCATGGAATGAATCTGCCACTCGGTACGGGTATCGGCGGGACGACCGTGACAATCCAGCCCACCCTCATAACAGATGCCAATCGAACGGGCGTTATAGCCACGCACGTGAGCTCCGATACGTTCTATTTCACGGGTAGACTTGATGTCGCCATTTTTTCGGATATAAAAATGATACCCCACACCGTTGAAACCACGACGGCGATGGCACACGTCCAGGTCGTCTTCCGTGAAATCCCTGTCCGCCCTAGTGGCGGAACAGTGGATCACAATCAGGTCAATCTTCCTCATCAACCTGTCCTTTCATTCTTTTAGCTTTTCTCTTTCTGCGAAAGAAAAACAACACTTCCAATACAACTTCCAAGATTTTGTCAACCATAGCTTTGCATTTTTAATTGATTATTTATTCACTGAACATCCCCGCCGGATTACTCCGCCGGATCCGGAGCTTCCCCATTGTTATCTCCGTCCTCTCCTCCGCCAGAACCATTCGGGTTGTCCGGACTGCCGCCATCACCTCCCGCAGCGTTCTTCTTATCCGAGAGCAACTCAAACACCATATTATTATCTCCGCCACGAGTAGTGGCCGTACTGTCGTTTGCCAGTCTGAGGGAATTGTCGACTTTGAAACGAAGATTGACACGGGTAATGCTTTTCACGGTGCAGTCTTTCTCCAATTCCACACCGGGACAGGTCAGCGTGGTATAGAAGATTCCCAACCCCTCCACTTTCACTTTATTGCCTGCCACAAGGACTTTCTTCATCGCGCGGACAAAGGATTTCATGACGTGCGACACATCCTCCACCGAAAGCGAACCGATCGTTTCGATTTCGCGCGCCAGCGCCTCTATTGAATAGATTTTTGACTCCCCCGACTTAGGTTTGAGGGCAAATACCATCGGCGAATCCGCATCGCTGATTCGTTTTCTGCGCTTATAGCGCACCACTGTAACTGTTGCCATAAAAATTGTTGTTTCTACGAAAAGAAGGACATTCTTCCTTTCTGTTGGTACAACAAAAGTACGACAACCGAAAGACGGATTAACGGATTACACCGGACTAGGAGGGATTAGAAAGGATTAAAAAAGGATAACAAGGAATAAGAGCAAAAAACAGTTTTTTTTAAGCTGTGCGCTCACTTCTTACCAATTGCTCCACAGCATTAATGAATGCTTCCGCACGCGGACGAAGCACATCCACCAGAGCAGCGTCACAATAAGCAAAGTCACCATAGTCGCTACTATGGCGTTTATCAAAAAGCAAACCGAAAGTTGTACTATGTTCCAAATCAAGCAAACCCGTCCGGACAAAATGCATTGAAAGTTGTGTTTTTACTCCATTATGGGTATTAGCCTCAATATGACGGTTCAACAACAGAGCAGACGCGGCATAATAACAAGCATAATACTTTCATAACACAATGCCTTCCCGATTAATGTTAAGTGTCAGTGGTGTAGTAATATTTTCCCATACACGTTTCAACACGACCAATGTATTAATAGCTACCCCCGTTTGCGCTTCCAGTTCGCTTAAAGGACGGCGCAAAGTAAGCTCGGTTTCCGGTGTCAGTTCCTTCTCATCCACTACGATAAGCAAGTCTATATCAGAATCATGCCGGGCTTCCCCACGAGCTTCCGAGCCATAAAGTATGGTACGTGCCGTAGGCGCTATGCGATGCATTGTCTCTGCAATACGATGAACAATATCTGTACGTTTCATAAGCTATTTTCCTCCTCTCCCACAAAGTTAAGAAAAGAATAGCTAAAACCTATATTTTCTTTCATTTTCTTTTTATCTCATCCCCAAAAACAGCCTGAACAGCTTGGCAAATCCGGTAAAAAAGCGTAACTTTACACTCTATAAATACGGACTAAAAACAATCAGAAAATGAAGACAGATGCAGAGCCGACCGATGACGAAAAGAAAGAGAAAACATTTGAATACCGAAGCTACGGAAAAGGGGAGCTTGCCATGTTGTACCTCCCCGACATACAACAACAGAGTGCGGTAGACCGTTTCAACAAATGGATAGCCGCCGCTCCGGGACTGAAAGAACGACTCATCGCCACCGGCATGAATCCCCGAAGCAGAAGCTATACCCCCGCACAAGTACGGCTAATCGTAGAAGTACTGCAAGAACCCTGAGTACGAGTGCCGCTTACGACTCAAACAGCTCCTTATCCGGCAGCCAGCAACTGGAGTCGAACGTCACACCTCCGACGCGCTGTTCTACGGGAACAGCCGGATCATGCGATTCCACGCACGGCAGGTAACGCCCGCTCACGGGATCATACGCGAAAGTCACCATCCCACCCATTCCGAGATGTTTGAACTTCACCTTATCCACATACACACGGGTCACCCCCACCCCCTTGTCACGTTCCACCACAATACCATAATCCGCCTTATTGAAGAAATCGGCAGAGCCGTTGATATCATACATCTCCACGCGCGGAGTAGTGTTCGTCACCGGGTTACGGTTCATCTTGCGCGGATGGGCGACAAGCACCACCAGGCAATTATGCTGCACCGCAAATTCCGTAATCATATTCAGGAAATTGGAAAGATACTGCGTCTCCGTCTGTCCCGGCTGCGGAGTGTGGTCAAGCCGGTTGAGCGGGTCGATCACCAGAATACGGCACCCCCGCCGCAACACCAGCTCGTGCGCCTTCGCAAGCACCCGCTCCGGCGTGGCGTTCCCCTTCAGAGAGATATGCGACACGTTATCGGTAAGAAACTCCTCCGACCGCATCAGCAGCCCTTCCGAAATGCCGCACCCCTTCTGGAAACGGTGTCCGGTCAGCTTCTCCACCAACTTTCGGATGTGATAGACAATCGGCGTATTCTCCGGACTGAAAAAAGCGATCTTCCACTGATGGCGCAGACAAAGCCGCAACACCAGCTCATCGAGCCACTCCGATTTTCCCGCACCCGGCACTCCCGTGAGGATGATAAGCCTCCCCCGTTCGTAAGTGCAGATCTTGTCCATTTCCTCCCAGCCGGTTTCCGCGCCCGGTCCGAAACCATTCTCAAAAAGAGCAAGCAGGTCGCTGTGCAGGTCGGTGGCCGTGAACACCCCTTCGAGCGGAACCTCCGCCGCCTGCTCGATGGCTACCCGCAGACTGGCAACCCCGTATTTGCACAGATGCTCGTTCGCATCCTTGCAGCCGGGCCCGTACGCCACCACACGGCAACGCTCGGCACCCAAACGGTTGATCAATTCGTCACGCAGTTGCAGTCCGGCAGAATCGGTATCGACGGCAATGATAACCTCCGTCAAATCCTCGAAATGCGTCTCCATGAAACGGTCGAGCCAGGACAAGTTCGAGTTGGCTCCGGCAGGGACGGAAATCACGCTCTTGAATCCGGCGGCAAGGGAAGAGGCGGCATCCAGTTCGCCTTCGTGGATGATGCAGGAAGTCTGTCCGAGCACGGAGTCGATGTTGTAGGGAATCAGTTCGGCACCCTGAACCATCTTGAAATGCTTCGCGTCCACACTACGGAATTTCGTGTTGACCAGTTGTCCGTCCTCGAAATAGTTGAAGCAGACGCAACGCTCCTTCTGACCGGATTGCGGCATGAATTCCTCCTGTTCCGTGATGC
This sequence comes from Bacteroides finegoldii DSM 17565, assembly GCF_000156195.1. Classification (GTDB taxonomy): domain Bacteria; phylum Bacteroidota; class Bacteroidia; order Bacteroidales; family Bacteroidaceae; genus Bacteroides; species Bacteroides finegoldii. The sequence goes on from NZ_GG688323.1 coordinate 213,580, forward strand.
GCAGTCCGGCGATGACGCCCTGCGGGATGCAACGTGTCTCCACCAGCCAACGTTCTACAGATTCGGAAAGCGTAGTCCGTGCCGGATCGAACACCGGACGCTGGAAATGACGGGGAACGGCTGCCGCACGACGCTGGCGGGCAGCACGCCGTTCGGCTTTCTCACGCTCTTCCGCTTCGTCGGGGACGTAAAAGTCCGCCCCGCAATGATAACAGTGACAATGCCCCGTATCAACGTTGACACGCAGCGAACGGTCGCGTTTGTTGTGGCGCGTGGCCTGACATTTATTACAAACAGTTTTCACTACGCCGCTTGTCCTCCAACGGACATCGACATCGTAACTGGCAAAATTTCTCATAACTTGCTTTATTTTTAAATGAATAATTATATTTCCCACACACAGGGAAAGGAAGACAAACGCTTCGTGTAGAACACGGAGAGATTGATACTTTCAAATACGGGATAAACCGCTTTCGGACGTGGGATGAATGACATTCAAGCATGGGGTGAACGGCACTCAGACGTGGGATGAATGACATTCAAGCATGGGGTGAACGGCACTCAGACGTGGGATGAATGGTGTCCAGACGTAGGATGAATGGTGTTCAAACGTAGGATGAACTAATGCCCCCATCTTTTGTGCGCATCATCCCACACCGCCGAGTTGTCGGGTCTTGGCGGTGCGCTGTCGGGAATAAGACGTCCCAGATACATCCGTTTTCCATCCACAACACTTTCAAAACGGCTCACATCCCTGCTCTCCCGCTCCTTGATTTCCCGCATCAACTCTTCGCGCAGCATACGGCAAGTAGGCGATCCGGCAGCGATATAATTGGAAAAATAGCGTTTCACGTCCTCAAAGAAGAGCAAGCCGCTCTCCTTTCCGTAGAGAAGGATATGCTTTTTGAACAGACCGATAATCTGCTGCTGATGGTCGATAAAAAGCCGTCCCAGACCGGAACGCTGCCCCGCCAGCTCCATATACAAGCGTGAGTCGGCAAGCCGGTCTACCAGCGTTTCCCAAGACAGCACCGGCTGCAACGGTTGCTGCCCCTCCTCATCCACCGCCCGAATCCTCATTCCCCTTCCAACAGGAACGGAAGAAGCAGTTCGGACTTCCGAAGTTTCCGAACTCCCCGAAGCAGAAATCTTCTCCTCCGTTTCCGCCACAACCATAGCAGCGTCAGCAGCTCCTCCCGCGAGGGTATTGCTGCTGTTGTTTACAACAGGAGTAATACCTATCTTCTCCTCTTCTCTCCTCTCTTGGGTTTCGTTGGGTTTTCGCCCTTTGGTGGCGGGCGTTTCAGCGCATTTCGCACGCTTCTTCGGGCGCCCTCCTTTTTTACCGTTTTCGGTATCCATTCTCCACTTTTCCTCAAGCCTTTGCATCACCCGGTCGAGATACGGAGCCCGGAACGTCTGCCGCTCCTCGTCCACCTCAAAAAGATTATAATCATGGAGCACCTTTTCCAGCATATCCAACTCAAGGTCATGCCGCCGCGCGAACGCCCTCAACAGAAGCGGAGTGCACGACGCCTCATAATTATCTTTCGTGCGCAGGTGCAACAGCAACATCACATAAATGCCGAGCGCTTCCGCCGCATCCAGTTCCGACATCATACCGGCGATATTATCGTCATTCAGCAGATTTACTTCCAGATTAAAATACTGATCCTTCTTCATTATTCTTTCTATTTTAATAAATTATTCACGAAAATCATCCTTTTCGGACGAGCTAACTCAGTGAGCGCAAAGGTATTTTAAATGTTTTGGTTACACTTGTTGAAAAAAACAGAGGGCTATTACGATTCTTTTAACAACCTTTGCAGCAATATAATAACCATAAATAAAAATGTTTTTTAAATGAAAATGAAGTCAAATGTCATCCTGAATGACGACAAAGTAATCAAAGAGAGATTGAAATATTGTGTCCACATCACGTTAGGACGTTTTCTGAACATCCAACGCACCGTATCGCCCCTGTCGCACGAGAAAGTGGCGGGACAGACCACCATCAATTCCAGCACGACATGGAACATGGAACAAGTCCGGAATTACAGCATATTATCGTACGCGCAAGTGATCTACACGCATTTCATAGCCTTGAAGTGCAATTTCTACGTCCTGCATCTCTCAAAGGCGATGATCAAAGCGATTCAAAACGGGCAGTGCGTCATCATCAAAACCGTAGATCCCGACAAACTGGACGATTACCTTCCCGGCGAAATCCTCCTCGAACAGCACCCCGACGCGGAAGAACTGGAGCGGAGGACAAAGGCGAGAGAGGCGTTACTGAGCAAATCCATGCACCTGCGGATAAGCAAAAGTCAAGAACAGGAAAAGGAAAATGAAAAGAAGAAAAAGGGAAAAGGAAAGAAAAAAGAGAAAGATAAAGGAAATAAGGGAAAAAAGAAATCGGAAAAAAGAGAAAGTTATCATAAGTTTACTACCTTTGTAGCACAAGAAGGATACAAAAGCAAGGACATGAACGATTGTGAAGAGACGAATGGCAAGGCAATAAAAGCGCTCATAGTATTCAGAGAAATAAGTGATACGGACAATCTGTTCGCTCCTATTCTATGCGATGCTATCCGCATGACGGGTATTGACGTACGATGTTCCAAAGAAGCATTTTGGGAATCAGACACGGCGTATGACATCATACACTTCCAATGGCCGGAAGAAGTAGTAGGCTGGAACTGCGAAGACCCCGACGTGATACGCCGGCTCGAAGAGCGCATCCGTTTCTTCCGTTCGCGCGGGGCGCATTTCGTCTACACGCGGCACAATGTGCGCCCGCACTACGCAAACGACATCATCAGCCGCGCCTACGACATCATCGAGACGCAAAGCGACATCGTGGTACACATGGGACATTTCAGCGCGGATGACTTTGCCGCCAGATACCCCCAAAGCCGGAATGTCGTCATTCTCCACCATATCTATGAATATACTTATCAGGAGGACATCAGCGAGGCGCGCGCACGCCAATATCTCAATCTGCCGCAGAACGCGTTCATCGTCACCGCCTTCGGCAAATTCCGCAACCGGGAAGAGATACGCATGGTGCTCGGAGCATTCCATGCATGGAAACGGCCGCATAAACTGCTGCTCGCTCCCCGTCTCTACCCTTTCTCCAGACGCAACAGGTACGGCAAGAACTTCCTCAAGAGATGGCTCTCGCGCTTCGGCTACTACGTGGTCAGGCCCCTGCTCAACCGTTGGCTGCATCTGAGAGCCGGAGGTAACGACGACCTGGTGGACAGTTGCGACCTACCTTATTATATAGCAGCTTCGGACCTGGTAATGATTCCACGCAAAGATATCCTGAATTCCGGCAACATCCCCCTCGCCTTCCTCTACCACAAAGTGGTGGTGGGTCCCGACACGGGGAATAACGGCGAGCTGCTGGCCATCACCGGAAACCCCTCGTTCGACCCCGACGACCGGGAAGATATCGTCCACGCGCTCGAAACCGGCGCACGGTATGCCGCTTACGAACACGGGGAGGCAAACTACGACTACGCCATCGAAAACATGAATATCAAAAAAACGGGACGCGAGTATGCACAAGTCTATAAAGACGCGATAAATGGCAGATAATCTCAAAAGTCAGCTGTTCTCCGGAGTGTTCTACACAGCGCTCGCCAAATACAGCGGTGTCGTCATCTCGCTTGTGGTGGCGGGTGTACTGGCACGCCTGCTCTCGCCGGACGACTTCGGCATTGTAGCGATAGCCACCGTAATCATCGCCTTCTTCAACCTGTTCACGGACATGGGTGTATCCCCCGCCATCGTGCAGCACAAGACGCTGACACGGGAGGAATTGTCGGATATTTTCTCGTTCACCGTGTGGACCGGCATAGGCATAAGCGCCCTCTTCTTCGCCGCGTCATGGCTGATAGCCGGTTATTACAACAGCGACATCCTGCGGACACTGTGCCAACTGCTGTCCGTCAACCTGTTTTTCGCTTCCGCCACCATCGTGCCGGGGGCTTTGTTCTACCGCAACAAGGAGTTCAAGTTCATTGCCGTGCGGAGCTTCGTCATTCAGATTTCGGCAGGGGCGGCAGCCGTCACCGCAGCACTCTGCGGAGCGGGACTGTATGCGCTGATTATCAACCCGATCGTATCCAGCATACTGATATTTGCCATCTCCTACCAACGCTATCCGCAACGCCTGCGCCTCACGCTGGGCCTGACGGTGCTGCGCAAGATATTCTCCTATTCCGCCTACCAGTTCCTGTTCAATGTCATCAACTATTTCAGCCGCAACCTTGACAAGCTGCTGATCGGCAAATACATGGGAATGTCCGACTTGGGATACTACGAAAAATCTTACCGTCTGATGATGCTTCCCCTGCAGAACATCACACAAGTGATCACCCCCGTGATGCACCCGATATTCAGCGATTTTCAAGACGACAAAGGGAAGCTCGCCACCTCCTACGAACGGATCCTGCGCTTTCTCGCCTTCATCGGACTGCCGCTCAGCGTGCTGCTCTTTTTCACGGCGGAGGAAGTGACGCTGATCATCTTCGGCGACCAATGGCTCCCGTCCGTACCCGTTTTCCGGATTCTGTCACTGTCCGTAGGGATTCAGATCATACTGTCTTCTTCCGGCTCCATCTTCCAGGCGGCGGGCGACACGAAGAGTCTGTTCGTGTGCGGACTGTTCTCGTCCGCGCTCAACGTGGCGGGCATGCTGCTCGGAATCTTCTATTTCGGCACGCTGACGGCAGTGGCAAGCTGCATCGCCGTCACGTTCACCGTCAACTTCGCGCAATGCTACTGGCAGATGTACCGGGTGACTTTCCGGCGAAGCGTCCTGCCGTTCGTCCGTCAGCTCCTTTCTCCGATGGCGGTAAGCCTGCTGATGGCGGCCATTCTCCTGCCGATACAGTACGCGACGGAAGGAATAAATATTTTTCTTACAATAATTGTAAAAAGTATAGTAAGTTTTACTATCTTTGGGGGATATATACAAGTTACGCGGGAGTACGACCTCTTGGGGAAAATACGAAGCATGGCGGGAAAAGGAAAATAAATGAACGGAATAGACAACATACATCAAGACAAAGAGCACGCATGAAAGCCTTATTTCTGATATTTCACGGTTTCGACAAAGCAAACGGAATCAGCAAGAAGATACATTACCAAGTGAAGGCACTCGAAAAGTGCGGCGCGGATGTCCGCTTGTGCTACTACGCCACCACGCCTTTCGGCAACCGGCGACTGATGATCGGCGACGAGGTGATGGCCGATTTCGGCAAAGGGACGATGGCGAAGTTGCTGAAACGTGTCTACTACTCGCCTATCGTGAAGTATGCGCAGCGAGAGAAGATCGACTTTGTGTACATCCGTTCCTATCACAACGCCAACCCTTTCACGCTGCGGCTGGTGGAACGCCTGAAAAAGACGGGGGCGAAAGTGACGGTGGAGATACCGACATATCCTTACGATCAGGAGTACATCTCATGGTCTATGAGGGCTTCGCTCGCTGTGGACCGTTGTTTCCGCCACCGGATGGCGAAGCTGCTGGACGGCATCGTGACTTTCTCCAGCGCGGAAACGATTTTCGGAGGCAGGACGATCCGGATTTCCAACGGGATCGATTTCGACGCTACCCCGATGCGGAGCGGACAGAACGACACTTCGCACGAGCTGCACCTGATCGGTGTGGCGGAGGTGCACTATTGGCACGGGTTCGACCGCCTGGTACGGGGCCTCGCGGAGTATTACCGGACGAATCCGGAATATAAGGTTTATTTCCATATCGTAGGTCCGCTATCGGGCGAACGGGAACGGGAGGAGATTCTTCCCGTGATACGCGACCATCATCTGGAGGAGTACGTGATTCTGCACGGACCCCTGCACGGAGAGGAACTCGACGAGCAGTTTGAACGCGCGGACTTTGCCATCGGCAGTCTGGGACGCCACCGGAGCGGTATCACGGAAATCAAGACACTGAAAAACCGGGAGTACGCGGCACGCGGGTTTGCCTTCACTTACTCGGAGACGGATGCGGATTTTGACGCTATGCCGTATGTGTGGAAGGTGCCTGCAGATGAGTCGGCGGTGGACGTCCCGAAGCTGATTGCGTTTCAACGGTCGTTGAAGATTTCGCCGGTTGAGATCCGGGAGTCGGTCCGCCCACTGTCATGGAAAGCGCAGATGCAAAAGGTGATTGAGGAGGTAGGACTTAAAAAAACAACTGATGAATAAACAATTAAGAATAGCCTACTGCATTCCTTCGCTTTATTATCCCAGCGGTATGGAACGGGCACTGACTCTGAAAGCGAATTACTTTGCAGAGCATTTCGGCTATGACATACATATTATCCTGACGGACGGAAAAGGGAAAGAGCCTTACTATCCGTTGCATCCGTCCATCACGCTTCATCAACTCAGTATCAATTACGACGAAATGTACGGGCGTTCATTGCTGAAACGTATTTCGGGATATTCGAAGAAACAACGGCTTTACAAGAAGCGGCTGAACGAGTGCCTTTGCGAAATCCGTCCGGATATCACGGTGTCTCTGCTGCGGCGTGAGATCAACTTCATCTGCGATATGAAGGACGGCAGTGTCAAGCTGGGAGAAATCCATTTCAACAAGTCCAACTACCGCGAGTTCACCGACAACCGCCTTCCCGGATTCGTGCAGCGAATGGTGAAGCAGTATTGGATGCGGCAACTGATCCGGCAACTGCGGAAAGTGCGCTATTTCGTCGTGCTGAGCAACGAGGACGCAGCCGAATGGACGGAACTGGACAACGTGAAGGTGATTCACAACCCGCTTCCTTTCCTCCCCGACCAACAGTCGGACGGCACGCAAAAACAGGTGATTGCCGTAGGAAGGTATATGCCGCAGAAAGGATTCGACCGCCTCGTGAGTGCCTGGCGCATCGTCAGCCGGAAACATCCGGACTGGACGCTGTCGATCTACGGGGACGGTATGCGCGAGCAACTCCAACGGCAGGTGGATGAGGAAGGGGTGGCTTCGAGTTGCCTGCTCAAACACACGGTGCAGAATATCGTGGATAAGTATTGTGAGAGTTCTGTATTTGTTCTGTCTTCGCGCTATGAGGGGTTCGGAATGGTCATCATCGAGGCTATGGCGTGCGGGGTGCCCCCCGTTTCGTTCACGTGCCCGTGCGGACCGAGAGACATCATCGCAGACGGCCGCGACGGGTTGTTGGTGGAGAACGGTGACATCGGGGGATTGGCGGAGAAGATCTGTTATCTGATTGAGCATGAGGACCTGCGCAGGAAGATGGGACGGCAGGCACGGGTGGATGTGGAACGTTTCAGGATCGAGCATATCGCGGAGCAATGGAAAGAGTTGTTCGAGGAGGCTTTGGAAAAATAAACAGATAAGCGGTACGCTTAATAAATCAGGAAGTGAGTTATGGGAGTTTGGTATAAGAAATATTTGCAGGTGTACGAGAGACCGTTTGCGGAAGCTCCCCAAGCAGTGGTGGAGGAAGTGCGGCAGAAGATCGCCGGGCTTCAGAGCGAGAATCCGGTGGTTACCGTCTCGCTGATAGGCTACAACGAGGAAAAACATCTGCTGGCTTGTCTGTGGTCGCTGAGCGAGATGCAGTGCAAATATCCCCTAGAGATCATCGGGGTGGATAATGAATCGAAGGACCGCACAGCGGAGATTTTTCAGGCGTGCGGCGTACCTTATTATACGGAGACGCAGCATAGTTGCGGTTTTGCCCGCCTTTGCGGGCTGAACCACGCACGGGGGAAGTATCACATCAACATTGATTCGGACACGATGTACCCGCCCAAATATGTGGAGACGATGGTGGATGCGCTGGAGCGTCCGGGCGTTGTCGGGGTAAGCTCGCTATGGAGCTACATTCCGGACGAGGAGCATTCCCGGTGGGGACTGAAGCTGTATGAGGCTACCCGCGACCTGCATCTGTGGCTGCAATCGTTCAAGCGTCCGGAGCTGAGTGTGCGGGGGCTGGTGTTCGCTTACCGCACGGATTTGGCACGGAAAACGGGCATCCGCACAGACATCATCCGGGGCGAGGACGGGTATCTGGCACTGCAACTGAAACAGTTCGGGAAAATCGCTTTTGTGAGAAAACGCCGCGCACGTGCCGTCACGGGATATGGCACGGTGGGAGCCGACGGATCGCTGTTCAACAGTTTCAAGGTTCGTGTGGCCAACGGGCTGAGGGGGATCGGAGGACTGTTCACCAAGAAAAAGGAATATAAGGATGAGGAGAGCAATCTCGTGAAAAAGAAATAAAGGAAAGATATAGAGAAATAACCCAAACAAATAATATATAGCATTATGATTACCCGTATCCCGTATGACAGAGATGATTTGAAGATCGGAAAGAAGGACAAGGTATTGGAAGTTGGTCCCGGTCATAATCCGACTTTCAGAGCCAACGTTATCGTTGAGCAGTATTTGGACAGTAATTTCCATCGTTGCGGAAACGTGAAGATATACCCGCATCAGGAGTTGGTCAATGCGAACGGTGAGAATTTACCGTTTGAAGATAAGGCATTCGATTATGTGATTTGCAATCAAGTACTTGAGCACGTGGAAAACCCTGCAGAGTTTATCCATGAGCAATACAGGGTAGCGAAAAGGGGATACATGGAGACTCCCAGTTTGCTGGGCGAATTTCTCTTTCCCAAGAAATCCCACAAATGGGTGGTTCTTTACTTGGACAACAAACTGATCCTTTTTGAGAAATCCAGAATGCCGGGAAATTACGAGAATAACTATGGGGAACTGTTTCTGAATTATCTGCCATACCAATCGCTGACGTATAAGCTATTGTGGTTTACCGAAGGGAATCTGATGTTGAACCGATGCGAATGGAAAGATGATATCGAATTTATCATCAATCCGACAGATGAAAAGTATACCGATTTTTTCACTAAGCCGTGGAGCAGACAGATGGTGGAACAGATGTATCCGCGCAGAAGCGCGATGAAAGAGCTGACAAAGATCGGTACCGCTTTATATTATATTGTGAAAAATAAAGTAAAAAATAAAACCCATAAGCACTCTCCGATAAGCTTGGAGGAGTATATGCGACTAAAAGAATAAAAGCTAAAAAATCATGAACGATACACTTACTCTTTGTCTCGAAATTCTTTTCTGGTTTGCCCTGTTTGTTGTGTTCTACACGTATCTGGGCTACGGAATCCTGCTTTACATCCTTGTCAAGCTGAAAGAGTTTTTCGTGAAACCAGTGAGACGCTCGCTCCCGGCAACGGACGGGGAACTGCCGGAGGTGACGCTGTTTATCACGGCTTTCAACGAAGAGGAGGTGGTGGACGAGAAGATGGAGAACTGCCTTGAGCTGGACTATCCTGCGGATAAGCTGCACATTGTCTGGGTGACGGACGGCAGCAATGACGGGACGAACGAACGCTTGCAGACACGCTGGCAGGGAAAGGCGACGGTGCATTTCCAACCGCTCCGGCAAGGGAAAACGGCTGCAATGACGCGCGGAATGACGCTTGTAGACACACCGCTCGTTGTCTTCACGGACGCCAATACGATGGTGAACCGGGAAGCGATACGGGAGATTGTACTCGCTTTTCAGGATCCGAAAGTGGGATGCGTGGCGGGAGAGAAACGGATTGCCGTGCAGACGAAGGACGGGGCTGCCGCCGGTGGCGAAGGGATTTACTGGAAGTATGAGTCGACGCTGAAAGCGTTGGACGCACGGCTATATTCGGCGGTGGGGGCTGCGGGTGAACTGTTTGCCGTACGCCGCGAACTGTTCGAGGCGATGGAACCGGACACATTGCTCGACGACTTCATCCTATCGCTGCGCATCACGATGAAGGGGTACACGATTGCTTACCGCACCAATGCCTACGCCATCGAAAGCGGTTCGGCGGATATGAGGGAGGAGGAAAAAAGAAAGGTGCGCATCGCTGCGGGAGGATTGCAGTCTATCTGGCGGCTGCGCCCATTGCTGAACCCGTTCCGCTACGGGGTGCTCAGCTTTCAATATACGTCGCACCGGGTGTTGAGGTGGTCGGTCACTCCGTTCCTGCTGTTCGCACTCCTGCCACTGAACGTGGCGATTCTGCTGTCGGGCGGTCCGACGGCATTCTACGGGGTGCTGCTTGGGATGCAGCTCCTCTTCTACGGGTTGGGATATTGGGGCTATTATCTGTCTGCCAGGCAGATTAAGAACAAGATACTCTTCATCCCCTATTATTTTCTTTTTATGAATATCAATGTGTTGAAAGGGATCCGTTACCTGAAAAAGAAAAAAGGAAACGGAGCATGGGAAAAAGCGAAACGGTCGGAGAAGTAAAAACAATTTGAGATATCTTTTGTTATCTTATAAAAAAATCATACATGGACAGAACATTACACAATGCAAACAATGCACAAAGAATTCTGGAACTGACGGCAGACACAATGTTGCTGATAGACAGGAATGGTATCTGCGTGGATATCGATTCTCATTGCGATTTATGGTTTCTGCAGGAAGAAGTTCTTTTAGGGAAGGATATCTTCGAACTTTTGCCAGAGCGGACAAGGGATAAGGTAATGCCGGTGTTCGAGACGGTGATCGGGGAACACCGGAGTGTCAGCAAAAACTTCAAGCTGGAGCTGAAGAATGAGACATTCTATTTCAAGTGTCTCATGCATCCGTATGATGATATGGTGCTTTGCCAATATAGGGATATCACGCAAAGAAGTAACGTGAAACGCCAGTTGGAGCAGGCAAACCGCACGTTGCGCGAGATTCAGAAGGTGGCGCAAATCGGACACTGGACGTATAATACGGCGGAAAATGTGTTTCATTATACAGGATACACGGGAGTATTGTGCAAGGAGGATGTGCAGCATATCTCTTTCGATATGTACAAGCAGTTAATAATGGAGGAGGATCACCCGGCTTTCGAGAATTGGTGCGAAAAGAATGTGTCGGAATTCAACCAGGAAAGTATCAGTTACCGGATCCGGCTGGACGGGGATATTTTCTATGTGCGTATCCAGACTTATCTGCGGGAGGAATTGCCCGACGGCAGTTGCAATATAGAAGGGTATATCCAGAATATCACTGTTCTCCAACACCGGAGGAATGATATCAATACACTGACTCATGCCATTAATAATGCGAAAGAGAGTATCTTTGCCGCCAAACCCGACGGTACGGTGATCTTTGCCAACCGACGTTTTCTGTACAATCACGGTCTGGTGGATAATACGGACATCAGCCGGCTGAAAATCTATAATATCGTTGCAGATATGCCGACCGAAGAGGCTTGGCAGGAACGGTGCAGGAATGCGGTGCAGAACGGCAGCAATACGTTTATCGCGCATCATCCCTCCAGAATTCATAAGGATATTCTGGCTTACGAATGTACGATGTACAACGTTATCAGTGATTCCGGCGAGGAGAGTTTCTGGTCGTTCGCTCATGACATCTCGGAAAGAATGAGGTATGAGGCGCAGATCAAACGGCTCAACCGGATTATGGATACGACGATCAATAACCTTCCCGCAGGGATTGTGGTGAAAGAGATTAACAATGATTTCAGATATGTGTATCGGAACCGCGAATCGTACAACCGCGATCATTTCAGTGATAATCCGGTGGGTAAGAATGACTATGACTTCTATCCGCCGATTGTAGCGGAAAAGAAGAGGCAGGAGGATATTGAGGTAGCTGCTACCGGAAAAGGACTGCATTGGATCGCTGAGGGAAAGGACAGGAACGGGAATCTGATTATTCTTGATAAACGGAAGATTAAGGTGGATGGTGACGAGTTGTCCTCTCCTATCATCGTCAGTATTGAGTGGGATATCACGGAGCTGGAGATGATCAAGCGGGAACTCCAGTCGTCGAAGGAGAAAGCGGAGATGTCCGACAATCTGAAATCGGCTTTCCTCGCCAATATGAGTCATGAGATCCGCACACCACTGAACGCGATTGTCGGTTTTTCGCATCTGATAACTGAGAGTGATGACGCGGAAGAACGGAAAACGTATTATCAGATTGTGGAAGCCAACAACGAGCGTCTGTTGCAACTGATTAACGAGATTCTCGATCTTTCGAAGATTGAGTCGGGAACGATTGAGTTTTCATTTGGACTTACGAGTCTGCATAATTTGTGTCAGGAGATACATGATGCGCATATATTCCGCACACCGGAGGGTGTGCAACTTGTCTATGAGCCTTCGGACGAAAGCCTGCGGATAGAGACGGACAAGAACCGTGTGTTCCAGGTGATTTCGAACCTGATCGGGAATGCGGTAAAGTTTACGAAGGAAGGTAGTATCAAGTACGGTTATGAGTTGGTGGATGGTCAGATCGTATTTCATGTAACGGATACGGGCACGGGAATCGAACCGGAAAAGGTGGGACGTGTGTTCGAGCGTTTTGCCAAATTGAATAATCATGCTCAAGGGACGGGACTGGGATTGTCTATCTGCAAGTCTATCGTGGAACGGCTCGGCGGACAGATTTCCGTCAGTTCAATAGTGGGCGTGGGCACAACGTTTACGTTTACTTTGCCGTACAGCACACAGGAAACGCCCAAAGAGGTCGATTCGGAGATGAAGACAGTGCTCTACAAAGAGGAGGTGCCGCAGAGTGGAAACGGCATATCCGCGAATGAAGGAACGGGAAAGGAAAAGATACATATGACGAAACAGATCTGTATCCTGATTGCCGAAGATACGGACAGTAACTATGATTTACTGAACGCTATTCTAGGCAAGCAGTATCGTCTCGTCCGTGCTAACGATGGTATGGAAGCGGTTCTCTTGTACGATGAGGTGAAGCCGGATCTGATTCTGATGGATATCAAAATGCCGAATCTGGATGGACTGGAGGCTACCAAGATCATTCGCGAACTGTCTGCTACGGTCCCTATTATCGCTCAGAGTGCTTTTGCCTATGAGCATGATGTGAAAGCCGCGATGGAAGCGGGTTGCAATGACTTCATAGCGAAACCGATAGCTCAGTCGAAACTGAAAGAGGTAATCAATAAGTGGTTGACGATGGAATGACTGTAAATAGTTGACGACGGAATGGCTACGAATGGCTGACGACGGAATGACTACGAATGGCTGACGACAGAGCGGCTGTGCCCGAATCAGAATATTGTGTAAGGATAAAGTAAGATTATTATGAAAGCCTTTTATAGACTGTTCTACTATTTTTCTATCCTGCTGACAGGTGTTTTGGCAGGTGTTACCCTAGTGGGTGCTTTTGCCGGAAACACTGCACCGGAGAGTTTCAAACTTATCCCTTTTATCGGTCTAGGGTTGCCTGTACTTTTATTGGCTAATCTGGCTTTTGCCATTTATTGGACGATCCGCTGGCGGTGTTGGGTTTTCCTTTCTCTCATTGCTTTATTCGGTAATTGGGGGTATATAAGTTGCGTCCTTCAGTTTCCTCTTTTCAGCCCGGCTTCGGAGCCGATAGCCAAGCTGGGAACCTATACACCCGGAATATTGACCGTAGCGACTTACAATGTGGATGCTTTCAACCACGAATACATGGGGTATTCCTGCAAAGGTATTGCTACTCAAATGCAGAATCTGCAAGCGGATATCCTCTGCTTGCAGGAGGTCGGTATCAATTCCTCATTTAACATTGACAGTGTATGTGCCGCTTTTTCTAACTGGCCGTATCAGTATGTTCCTTCCGCTCCCGAAGGAAAGGAGCTTTTGCAACTGGCTGTTTTCAGCCGTTATCCTATCAGGGAACAGAGTCTTATCACCTATCCTGACTCTAAGAATTGCAGCCTGTGGTGTGACATCGAAATACCCGGTCGCACGATCCGCCTGTTTAATAATCATCTGCAAACAACGGAAGTGACCCGTAACAAAAGAGAACTGGAAAAAGAGCTTTACAAGGAGGATACCCAAAAAGCGGAACGTGCCGCTCTGACTCTGATAGACGGTCTGCACGAGAACTTCCGGAAACGTGCCGGACAAGCTGATGTCCTCAAACAACTGATAGCCGACTCCCCCCATCCTACCCTCGTTTGCGGCGACTTCAACTCTCTACCGTCTTCTTATGTCTATCACACCATAAAAGGTGACAAGAAAGGTGATAAGAAAGGTAACAAGAAAGGTAACAAACTGCAAGATGGCTTCCAGACAAGCGGACATGGCTATATGTATACTTTCAAATTTTTCAAGCATTTACTAAGAATCGACTATGTCCTCCACTCTCCGGAACTGAAAAGTACGGATTACTTTTCACCGGACTGGAGTTATAGCGATCATAATCCGGTGGTGATGAGGATGAAGCTATAAAAAAGAAAGCCGAACAGACTTATTTGTCCATCCGGCTTTTCCTTATGATATACTTCGTCTTAGAATATATATCTTAAACCAAGTTGGCATCTCCATCGAGAACTTATGTTTGAGATCTCTTTAAACGGATCGTATTTATCTCCTTGAGTATATTGAAATTCACCTCCTTTTGAGTATGTGATAGGAGAATATGAATTATTGGACATATAACTTTCAAGTCCCCATTTTCTATTAAGCAAGTTACCAACATTCATTATATCAACAGAGAATTGCAAAGTATGTGTTTCTTTAGCTACTCTGAATTTAAAATCTTGCAAGAAACGGAAATCAAAATGATGCTCAAAAGACATACGGTCTGAGTTTCTTTCATAATACTCACCACGATGGTCTTTCAGATACTTCGCACTGCCCAAGAATGCTTTCAAGTCTGCTTTTTGCTGATCTGCATCCAGTTTCGCTGTAGCCTTAAACTGCATCGCATCAATCTGCTCATCTGTAGGAATAAAAACCAAATCATTACCATTACTACCGTCACCATTCAAATCACCGTAATAAGTCACATTATATGGAGCACCCGACTGACCTGTATATACCAGACTGACCGTTGATTTAAAACGTTTGGCATATTCCTTGCCATAAGATAGAGATGCCACAATGCGATGCGGGATGCTATAATCGGATACACTCAGCTCCGGAGCATTCGAATTACCTGTTGTCTCATTATATCTCCAGTTTGAATAGGCTACGGAAGAAGTCGCAGAGTTGATAGACTTACTTTCTCCATAAGTGTAAGCTGCCATTACATCCAGACCGAAGTTAAATGATTTTTCCAGTTTAAGAGACACATTATAGGTATAGCCTTTACTTGTATTGTCCAACAACATTATGTCAGTGTATCCGGCATTTTGCTTTTTAAACATAGGTCGGTTATCAAAAGAAAGCGACGGATAAGTAGAACCGACAGTAGCATCACCATCCATCTCATAATTCAAATTGCGATAATATATATCATTCAACGTCTTTGAATAAAGACCTTCCAATGTCATCTTTACATCGCCCGGAAGCATATATTCGAAAGCCAAATTAGCACGAAGGTTCTGGGCGAATTTAAAGTCTTTAGAAAAGACATCCACCTCTGTTGTAGATGCCGTTGCATTTTGTAACATTTCAGCCTGTCCTTTGGGATCAGTATTGAAATAGAAAGCATCACCCAATTTCTTTATATCGTTACTATATAAAGAGTACTTCTCAAATTCCATACCTGTATTTGAGAAACTATTGCTTAACCATACAAAAGGTATACGACCTGTGAAAACACCGAGTCCACCACGCAACAAGGCTCTTCCATCATCAGTCAATTTCCAACGGAATCCCAAACGCGGAGACCACAAGGGAGTACTACTCAGTTTACGATTAGTATAAACACCATAATTTTTAGCTATATCCGTATTGTTGAAAGTATCGTTTTTTGTAGGAGTATCCAAAAAAAATGGGGATGTCCATACGAATACCATACGTCAATGTAAACCGGTTGGTAGCATTCCAAGTGTCTTGAGCATAAAATCCTAACTGCATAGCTCCGAAACTAGGAGCCCAATCGTCCCTACCCGTTACATCAACCTTTGAACGACCGTAGTAATAGTTATTAACGACTCCATTTTCTAAGTCATCAATGCTGTTAAAAGTATAAGCACCATAGAGATTCTGAATAAACAAATTCTCAAATTGATACATCTCATTATGAGTACCGAATATCAATGAGTGATTACCTAACAATACAGAGAAGTTATCTGATAATGTAAAAATGTCCTGATCCAAACGATTTGCACAAGAAGAGTATTCCGTACCCAATAGCATTGAAGATGCCCCTTTCTTTACGGTGATTGCCGGGAATATATCCCCTTGAGGCTCACGGTTATCACGTACACGTACATATGAAAAACGAGCTTCATTATTCATATTATCACCAATACGGGAATTTAATTCGGCAGTCAGTGAATGTGTCTTATTGGTAAAAACAAACGCTACATCGGAAGCATTCAGTTTTGAGTATGAACGAGAGAAATTATAACGTTGTGCTCCTACAAAACTATAACGAGCCGTAAATTTATTACGATCATTTATATTCCAGTCTATTTTTGTTCCTACTTTATCTGAACGTGTATAGATATCTTTCGGATCAAAATCAGCATTATATTTACCACCTGTTTTATCCTTCAAAATATTCAATACGCGCTGCGTCTCCTCAAGTGTGAAATCGGAACCATCACCAACATTATATGCTGTCGGATAAGATTTATCCGTTTTTTCGTAATTGGCAAAGAAGAATAGTTTGTCTTTAATAATAGGACCACCAATCGTTACACCCCATTGATAATCATGCTGTTTATCTAATTTTGTACGTTTCTGTCCTTCTTCCATCTCTCCGGCAGTAGTTCCGATCAAAGCTTGTGTATTTCCAAAGAAATATGCGGAACCGTGAAACTTATTTGTACCAGACTTAGTAATTGCATTAATTCCACCACCGGTAAAACCTGACTGGCGAACATCAAAAGGTGCGATATTTATCTGAATCTGTTCAATCGTCTCTAATGAAACCGGTTCAACGCTAGCTTGTCCTCCGTTCGTTCCATTGGAAGTAAGGCCGAACACGTCATTATTCATTGCTCCATCAATTTGGAAGCTATTATAGCGGTTGTTGGCACCTGCAAAAGAAATCGCACCATTGGAATTTACAGTAGCCTGCGGAGTCAGACGGGTGATGTCATTCAGACTACGGCTCATTGTCGGCACTGATTCTATATTCTTTAAAGAAAAGCTGGTTGCAGCTCCAGTACGACTGGCTGCCACACCTTTCTGACCTGTAACAACAACCTCATCCAATAATTCTGAGGATTCTTTTAACTGAATATCCAACTGGTAGGTTTCTCCTAATTGAAGATTAATCTTATTGAAAACCGCAGTGCTATATCCCACGTAGGAAACTTCAACTTTATAAGGACCGCCGGCACGCATACCTTGCATCGTAAATCGCCCGTCTACATTTGTTATTGCTCCATAACGGGTTCCGGAGGCCTCATGTATGGCCACTACCGTCGCACCTATGATAGGTTCTTTCTGCGCTGTTACCTTACCCGCTATACTGGAGGTCGTAACTTGTGCATTTACTGTAGCAATAAGCATAAGCATCAGCATCGCTACTACTAAAAAAGATCGCATTCTCTTTTGCATAATGTAATTGATTAGTTAATACTAATTGTTTGATCTTAAAACTGCGGCAAATATAATTAATATTATTTAGAACTACATTACGATTATACCACAAAATTTTAAGAGAGATAAACATTTTATTGCGTTATAAAACAATAAAGGCTCTACAATGCTTGTAGAGCCTTTTATTTTGAAACTGAAAGTATTAGAATTATTTCAGTCTATTACTTTCTCTAGTCAGTCATTAACTTTCTGTAACGAACACGCTTGGGTTCTTCATTGCCTAAACGTTTCAATTTATTTTCCTCGTATTCGGAATAAGAACCCTCAAAGTAGAATACATTGGAATCGCCTTCGAAAGCAAGGATGTGCGTACAGATACGGTCGAGGAACCAACGGTCGTGGGAAATAACAACCGCACAACCGGCGAAATCTTCCAATCCCTCTTCTAATGCCCGCAATGTATTCACGTCGATGTCATTGGTAGGTTCGTCGAGCAACAGCACGTTCCCTTCTTCCTTCAGTGCCATCGCCAAGTGCAGACGGTTCCTTTCACCACCGGACAACACTCCGCAAAGTTTTTCCTGATCGGCTCCGGAGAAATTGAAACGTGAAAGATATGCACGCGCATTCACATCACGTCCACCCATACGAAGCAATTCATTGCCACCCGAAATAACCTGATAGACACTCTTATTCGGATCAATATCCTTATGTTGCTGGTCGACGTACGCCACCTTTACAGTCTCTCCTACTTCAAATTCGCCTTTGTCTACCGATTCCAGTCCCATGATCAGGCGGAACAGCGTTGTTTTTCCTGCACCGTTAGGGCCAATCACACCGACAATACCGTTAGGGGGCAGCATAAAGTTCAAATCGTCAAACAACAGTTTGTCTCCGTATGCCTTCGCCACGTGCTTGGCTTCAATGACTTTGTTGCCCAAACGAGGACCGTTAGGAATGAAGATTTCAAGTTTTTCTTCCTTCTCTTTCACATCCTCATTCAAGAGTTTGTCGTAAGAGTTAAGACGTGCCTTACCCTTTGCCTGACGGGCTTTAGGAGCCATACGCACCCATTCCAACTCACGCTCCAAGGTCTTACGGCGTTTGCTGGCTGTCTTCTCCTCCATTTCCATACGTTTGGTCTTTTGTTCCAACCAGGAAGAGTAGTTACCTTTCCAAGGAATGCCTTCACCACGATCCAGTTCGAGAATCCATCCGGCAACATGATCGAGGAAATAACGGTCGTGCGTCACTGCAATAACTGTTCCCTCATACTGTTGGAGATGTTGTTCCAACCAGTCAATAGACTCTGCGTCCAAGTGGTTGGTAGGCTCGTCAAGCAACAGAATATCAGGTTTTTGCAACAACAAGCGGCAGAGGGCAACACGACGACGCTCCCCTCCGGAGAGATTTGCCACCGGCTGATCTTCGGGCGGACAGCGAAGGGCGTCCATCGCACGCTCCAGTTTGCTATCCAGATTCCATGCGTCTGTCGCATCAATGATATCCTGCAACTCTCCTTGACGGGTGAAAAGAGCATCCATCTTATCCTGATCCTCATAGTATTCAGGCAGAGCGAATTTCTGGTTGATTTCTTCGTATTCCGTAAGTGCGTCCACAATGGGTTGAACGCCTTCCATTACTACTTCTTTTACCGTTTTTGTGTTGTCCAAATAGGGTTCCTGTGCCAGATAACCCACAGAATATCCCGGCGAGAATACAACTTCTCCCTGATAGGATTTCTCCAAACCTGCAATAATCTTCAACAAGGTAGATTTACCGGAGCCGTTCAGACCGATTATACCGATCTTAGCTCCATAGAAGAATGACAGGTAGATGTCCTTCAACACATTCTTATTGGGCTGGAAAGCTTTGCTTACTCCAACCATCGAGAAGATAATTTTTTTATCGTCAGCAGCCATATATTAATAATGTATATTGTTGATAATGGCACAAAGATAAGAAAAATGTTTGAAATCTTTTGGAGTTATAAAAAAATGTTCTACCTTTGCACCCGCATTCGAAAGAAAGCAAACAAGGATTGATTCGCTAGCTCAGCAGGTAGAGCACAACACTTTTAATGTTGGGGTCCTGGGTTCGAGCCCCAGGCGGATCACTTAGGAGAAATGAAAATACTCCGACAAACTAAGACAAAGCTCTTTAAACCAGTGGTTTAAGGAGCTTTTTTCTTACTCGCCTACGACAGAAAAAAGACCTCAAAAAGGGGTCAACGTAACAATCTGAGGGATTCTATATTTAAGCATATAATTTAGCAAGTCTATATAAGAAAAAAGCTCTATCTCTTACTCCTCTGAACTGTGCTCTAAATGCTTTGATTTTAGCATTGAATGACTCTGCTGCGGCATTGGTTGCCCTCCTTTCAAAGAAATTGATTATATCCAGATAATGTGTTTGTATAGAACGTGCGACCCTTCCAAAGGTGAGGAACCCCGATTTATCTACTTCATCATACCACCTTGCCAGCCTTGTCAAAGCAATATCCTTAAACTTACACTGATGATAGATTAAGCCTAACCGCATAGACAGATAATATCCTTTCTTTATATCGGGATATTCCTTGAAAAGAATTTCAGCCCGTATTCTTTGAGACTGAGTCCATAAGGATTCCTTCTTGTAAAGCAGATAAATACTTCTCGCTAACAACTGCTTTCTTGTATCTCCATTAGCGAAAACAGGTGCATGATACATCTTTCCACAGGCCTTTGCATAAGCAATCTGAGTGGACTCTTCATCCAAAGCCTCCCAGCGAGCTTTTACACGCATCTCCTGCACAGCTTCATAAGCTAACTTCTGTACGTGAAAGCGATCGGTAACACGTTTGGCCGCAGGAAAGCAGATGCGTGCAATCTGCTCCATGTTAGGAGCCATATCCAAGGTTATCTCGCGCACTTGGTAACGGCGGCGACGGGAGAGCTTAAGCAGGACAGAAGTGACCGTATGAACGTCCGTACCTTTAATGATGGCAATCATACTACCTTTACCACCGTGAGCTTCTTTATTGGTCAGTACAGTATAGAGTTCCCCACGCGAGAGGGCTACCTCATCAATACAGATATAAGCACCGATATTCTTTTCGAATAGTAGCCAATCCTCTGCATGAACAAGTTGGTCCCAATGGAGATAACCACTTAGATGGTTACGGTATTGACGCTCCAATAAATCCCCGTCAACTCCATATAAAACACCTAAGAGCTTGCAACTGATCGGATAGCTATCAATATAGTTCTTTTAAAAAAGACGCAAAATCTTGCGTCATACGAGTACCTTCAGCCACCATACGCCAGTTACGAGAAATATACTCATTATGCTTCTTTAAGAGCCAGCGACGACGAATATTAAGGAAGACCTTCTTGCCACGGAGAGGAAAATCCTGAACAATAACAGGGTCATAAAAGCCTTTACTCTCAGTATCCTGATCTGTATACTTCTCAGGAACGATATTCTCCTCAAGGTAGAACACAACTTCATTTACACTTTCCTTCACATCAACAAGATCAAAGTAGTCTAAAGTGCCTTCAGGAAGAAGAAGGCGATAACCGTTTAATTCCATAAGCTATGAATTTGGAGACAAAGATAACAATTTATAAATTTACCCCTCAGGTTTTTACATTGACCCTTGACAAATGCCATCCGAAAAAAGTTGACGCTAATTCGGTGGTTAATTAGGTGATAC
>NZ_GG688323.1:234867-280974 GCF_000156195.1 Bacteroides finegoldii DSM 17565
GTCATAAAAGCCTTTACTCTCAGTATCCTGATCTGTATACTTCTCAGGAACGATATTTTTCTCCTCAAGGTAGAACACAACTTCATTTACACTTTCCTTCACATCAACAAGATCAAGGTAGTCTAAAGTGCCTTCAGGAAGAAGAAGGCGATAACCGTTTAACTCCATAAGCTATGAATTTGGAGACAAAGATAACAATTTATAAATTTACCCCTCAGGTTTTTACATTGACCCGTTATAAAAATGCCGTTGTCTGATTGTTGGATTCAGGCAGCGGCATTTATAACTTTGATATACTACTTAGAACTTGAAGAAGTTCTTAGCGTTGTTATAGCTGATGTCTTCAATCATTTGATTTACACGTTCCATTTCGGATGCTGGGATTTCTCCGTTCTCTACGTCACGTCCTACCAGATTACACAATGTACGGCGGAAATATTCGTGACGCGGGTAGGATAGGAATGAACGGGAGTCAGTCAACATACCTACGAAGCGGCTCAAAAGACCGAGTACCGATAAGGCATTCATTTGTTTTTCCATACCATCTTTCTGATCCAAGAACCACCATCCAGAACCAAACTGGATTTTTCCTGCAACAGATCCATCCTGGAAGTTACCCAGCATAGTTGCAATCACCTCGTTTGCACATGGATTCAGGTTGTAGAGGATTGTCTTCGTCAATTTACCGTTTGTGTTCAAGCGGTCGAGGAATTTAGCCATTGCTTTTGCTGTTGTAAATTCACCGATAGAGTCGAAACCTGTGTCGGGACCTAACAATTTAAACATCTTGGTGTTGTTGTTGCGGATTGCGCCGTAATGGAACTGTTGAGTCCATCCCTTTTCCCAATCCATTTCTCCGAAGATTACGAGCATCGCCGATTTGAACTTCAGGATTTCTTCCTTCGTCAGTTCAGTACCGCCATATACCTTATTAAATATGGCTTTGATTTCCGCATCACTATAATCTTCTGCGTAGAATTCTTCGATGCCGTGATCGGACAGGCGACATCCTTGTGCTGCGAAGAAATCGTGACGTTTGCGCAAAGCGGCAATCATATCGTCAAAGCTGGAAATGTTGGTGTCGCTTACTTCTGCCAATTTTTCTACATAAGCGCGGAAATCTGCCGGAACTTCTACTGCCATAGCTTTGTCCGGACGCCAAGTCGGCAACATTTTGATTTCAAATCCGCTTTCGCATGTCTTGATGTGATATTCCAACGAGTCTATCGGATCGTCGGTAGTACATACGGTTTCTACGTGGTAGCGACGTATCATTCCGCGAGCGGAATATTCTGGTTGAGCTAATTTCTCGTTACATTCATCGTATATCTCACGTGCGGTTTTCGGATTTAATATCTTATCGATGCCGAAAGCTGTTTTCAGTTCCAGATGAGTCCAATGGTATAACGGATTGCGGAAAGTATAGGGTACGGTTTCTGCCCATTTCTCAAATTTTTCCCAGTCTGTGGTGTCCTTTCCTGTGCAGAAACGTTCGTCTACACCGTTTGTACGCATAGCGCGCCATTTGTAATGGTCGCCTCCCAACCAGATTTCAGTCAGTGATTTAAACTTGTAGTCATCGGCTACCATTTGTGGAATTAAATGACAGTGATAGTCGATAATCGGCATTTTAGCCGCATGCTCGTGATACAACTTCTGTGCAGTTTCTGTTTGCAGTAAGAAGTTCTCGTCCATGAAATTCTTCATTATTACTGTGTTTTAAGTATATAAAATTATTACTTTCTGTATTTATACCTATATAGTATTGATTTTAAAGCTACTAGGTGTAAATCTTGTTTTAGTTTTATTAACCGTTATCGAACACAAAAATAGAAATTTTACTTGGAGTAACAAAATAATTCGTATATTTGCAGCGATTATTTATAATATTTAAGTTTTAACACTATGGAGGACCAGAATTATACGATTAAAGACATAGCCCGTATGGCAGGCGTTTCTGCCGGAACGGTGGACAGGGTATTGCACAATCGCGGTGACGTATCTCCTAAGAGCAAAGCTAAGGTTCAGAAGGTGCTGGATGAAATTCATTATCAGCCCAATGTTTTTGCTATCGGACTGGCTGCTAAAAAGAAATATTCTTTCGTTTGCTTAATTCCTTATTATATAGAGCACGATTATTGGCATTCCGTAGTGGGTGGCATTGAGCGTGCCCGGCAAGAGTTGCGTCCTTTCAATGTGAGCGTGGATTATCTGTGTTACCATCACGGAGATGAAGCCAGCTATCAGGAAGCCTGTCGTTCTATCAAGGAAAGCAATGTGGATGCGGTGTTGATTGCTCCCAATTTCCGGGAAGAAACCTTATCATTGACGGGCTATCTGCGAGAGAATGGGATAGCGTATGCTTTCGTCGATTTCAATATGGAAGAAATGAATGCATTAACCTATATCGGACAAGATTCGTATAAGAGCGGATACATTGCGGCTAAGATATTGATGCGTAATTATTCGGTGGGAGAAGGACAGGAACTGGTACTGTTTTTAAGTAATAACAAGGATAACCCTGCTGAAATACAGATGCAGCGCCGTCTGGAAGGTTTTATGCAGTATATCACTGAGGAATACGATAGTCTGGTGATTCATGAAGTAGTATTGAATAAGTCCAATCAGGAAAATAACTGTCGGACACTGGACCGGTTCTTTGAGACATACCCGAAAGCTGTACTCGGAGTTGTGTTCAATTCCAGAGTATATCAGTTGGGAGAATATCTCCGTCATGCAGGGCGTAGCATGAAAGGATTGATAGGATATGACCTCCTGAAAGCAAATGTAGAGTTGCTGAAATCGGGGGATGTACATTATTTGATCGGACAGCGGCCGGGATTGCAAGGTTATTGTGGTGTGAAAGCTTTGTGTGATCATGTCGTGTTCAAGAAAAATATCGATCCTGTGAAATATATGCCTATTGATATCCTGATTAAAGAAAACATCGATTTTTATTTTGAATTAGTATAATATCAACTTTATAAATTACAACTAACATGAAAGTATTAAACAAAGAAACTGCTCCTAAGGCACAACGTCCGGAGCGTATTATTCAATTTGGTGAAGGTAACTTTTTACGTGCTTTTGTAGATTGGATTATCTATAACATGAACCAGAAAACAGATTTCAACAGTAGTGTTGTAGTAGTTCAGCCCATTGACAAAGGTATGGTCGATATGTTGAATACGCAGGACGATCTTTATCATGTCAATCTTCAAGGATTGGATAAAGGAGAAGTGGTTAACAGCTTGACAATGATTGATGTAATCAGCCGTGCATTGAACCCTTATACTCAAAATGACGAATTCATGAAACTGGCGGAACAACCGGAAATGCGTTTCGTTATTTCAAATACTACAGAAGCCGGTATTGCCTTTGATCCGACTTGCAAACTAGAGGATGCTCCCGCTTCTTCTTATCCGGGTAAACTGACTCAGTTGTTATATCATCGTTTTAAGACATTCAATGGCGACAAGACAAAAGGCCTGATTATCTTCCCTTGCGAACTTATTTTCTTGAATGGTCACAAACTGAAAGAAACGATCTATCAATACATTGAGTTGTGGAATTTGGGCGAAGAATTTAAGACTTGGTTTGAAGAAGCCTGTGGTGTATATGCTACGTTGGTAGACCGTATAGTTCCGGGATTCCCCCGCAAGGATATTGCAGCTATCAAAGAAAAACTGCAATATGACGATAACTTGGTGGTTCAGGCTGAAATCTTCCATTTGTGGGTTATTGAGGCTCCGCAGGAGATTGCCAAAGAATTCCCAGCTGACAAGGCAGGCTTGAACGTATTGTTTGTACCGTCGGAAGCTCCATACCATGAACGTAAGGTTACTTTGCTGAATGGGCCGCATACCGTTCTTTCTCCGGTTGCTTATTTGTCCGGTGTGAATATTGTTCGTGACGCTTGCCAGCATGAAGTAATTGGAAAATATGTCCATAAGGTGATGTTTGACGAGTTAATGGAAACTTTGAACCTGCCGAAAGATGAATTGGAGAAATTTGCAAATGATGTATTGGAGCGTTTCAATAATCCGTTTGTAGACCATGCGGTAACAAGCATTATGCTGAATTCTTTCCCGAAATATGAGACTCGTGATCTGCCGGGATTGAAAACTTATCTGGAACGTAAAGGTGAGCTTCCGAAAGGACTTGTACTTGGTTTGGCAGCTATCATTACTTATTATAAGGGTGGCGTACGTGCGGATGGCGCTGAGATTGTGCCGAACGACGCTCCTGAAATCATGAATCTGCTGAAAGAACTGTGGGCTACTGGTTGCACAAAGAAAGTAGCCGAAGGTGTTCTGGGCGCAGAATTTATCTGGGGTGAAGATTTGAATAAAATTTCGGGATTGACGGAAGCTGTAAAAGCTGATTTGGATTCTATTCAAGAAAAGGGAATGCTTGAAACTGTGAAGGGTATTCTTTGATTTAGATATCGGAGATAGGCCGAATAGTTGAATTTAACTGAGTTTGGTTTTTCATTCAAGAGGGTGTCTTGATAGTCTTATGGCTATTGGGATACCCTTTGCTTTTTGCCTGTTTATTTGTGTAAATATTTAAGCAGCCTTGCTGTCATGAATATTGGCTACTGTAACCATCACTGCAATAAGGAAGCCATTCTTGTCTGCAACAATATGGGTTTGACGCCTTTCACTTTTTTATTGCCGTCAACTCCGCTCTACCCGGTACTATTTTGGAAAAACATCTGTCACCTGTATCCTTATATCTGATTATCTTATGATCATAAACATATAAAATGAAAACTCATGGATGGTATTGAACTAAAAGTGGCTGATGAAAAGCAAGGGCTATAATAGAATCGTCAAAATTTATGTATATCCCCACTAAAAATCTACTGACCCTTTATTTATCAAAGCGGCACGGCAATTGTTTTTACCGGACGATGCAAAAATATGTACCAAAATGAATATAAATTTATTCGGCAGTGTGCAAGATAAAGGTAGTAGCTCCAATAGTCACGATAGCACCATCTTCGATACGGATACGGTCTTTATCTCCCAAGATTTCATTCATAAGGAATGTGCCCGTAAGACTGGGGGCATCTCGAAGTGTATAGATTAGTTTTCCTTGCTTATTGCGCTTGATATTGATAATGCAGTGGCGGCGGTCCATGCTCATGTCTCCGCTTTCGATGGGAGTATTGATGACTGTTCCTACACAACGCCGTCCTATCACGTTGTCACCCTCTTGTAGTGGAAGTACTTGTTTGAATCCGAATATATTCTCAATTACTGTGATATATCCGAATTCTTCTTTATGGGATTCTGCCTCTTCTTCCAGATTCTCTTCTTTCCGGAGAGCTTTGACTTTACTTTTTCCAAGCCGGATACTGAATTGCTTGCCGCAATGCTCGCATACAAATACAAGTGACTGACCTTCACTATACTTGGTTTCATCAAAATAAAGGTAATTCTCACATTTGGGACAAAGAACTCGTTTCATGCTTTTTAAAAGGGATTTTTATTTTGCCAGTAACCAGGCATTCTTGTAAGTTTCGTTTTTTCTAAGCTCCAACAACTGTTTCGTCGCTTCTTCACGGTTGCTGAATGAGCGGATACTGACACGTACTTTACCATCGGTATTCAGCGCTTTTGCTTCCGCAAATCCTTTGGCATTTAACCGGTTTGCCATAGCTTCCGCATCTTTAAGGCTGATACCTCCCGCTACTATAATATGGTAAGGGTGATTCGTATTAGCTTGTGGCTTTACCGATGGCGCAGGAACTGTTTGCGGTTTCGCCACTTTAACTTCTTTCACAGCAATGGGCTTTGATGTTTTAGCTTTCTTGGCTCTCTGTGGTTTCACATCGTTCTTTACCGGAACAGGAGTCATTGCAACCGACTGTTCTTCTATTTGTTCAAAAAGCTCGTTAGGTAACAACTGTGCGTAATTGTTCTTCTGAACGTAGGTATTCTCTACCGGAGTGGAAAAAGCGAAGAACAACACAATGGCGGCAATCATAGCTGCTGCATTGCGGAGGAATGTACGGTTGATACTGATTTCATAAGTTTTCTTTTCTTTCTCCGGATTGAGTGGTATTAACACTCTTTCCTTTTGTGGCAAGGCGGCAAGCTCGTGCATCTCAAAAGAATCCAATCCGTATAAAGAAGGAGTGGTTAGCTTATAATCGTACGGAATGAACTCGTAATTGCCATAAATATTATAATGGATTTCACCGATATTCTCCAGATGGGCTTTGCCTTCTTCATGAAGAAGGGAGATGAATTCGTTTACCTCTTTTTCTACTATGCGGCTGGCGTCAGCGAAACTAGTGTCGTAAACGGCCATATATGATTGCACCAACACTCCGTCATTTAGTTTCAGTTGCGGATTGAATCCTATCGTACGGGTAGGAGGTAAGAAAAGACTTTCTTCTTTTACATGAGTTGCAGGTGCGTAATGTGCAACGAATCCACCAAATCCCGGAACGATGACGCAGTCGTTTTCCAGCAATAAAACCTCTATATGTTGTGCTAATTCAATCATGTGTGCAAAATTAAGAGATAAATTGAATATATCCCAGAAAACTACGAAAAAATCACTACTTTTGCATCGTTTTATTTATAACCATCGACAATGAACTATATACAGACAGAAATAGACGGAGTATGGCTGATAGAGCCTAAAGTTTTCTCCGACGAACGTGGCTACTTTATGGAAGCTTTTAAGAAAGAGGAGTTTGAGGCTAATATCGGTCCTGTTGATTTTGTACAGGATAATGAATCCAAGTCTTCCTTTGGGGTATTACGCGGATTGCATTATCAGAAAGGTGAACATAGCCAGGCTAAACTGGTTCGTGTTATCAAAGGAGAAGTGTTGGATGTTGCTGTGGATTTGCGCAGATCATCGCCTACGTTCGGAAAGCATGTGTGTGTTTTGTTGAGTGAAGAGAATAAGAGACAGTTTTTTATTCCACGTGGTTTTGCGCATGGATTTGCCGTATTGAGTGACGAAGCTATTTTTACATATAAGGTAGATAATAAGTATGCTCCGCAAAGTGAGGCTTCCATTATATATAATGATGCGACATTGGGTATAGATTGGCCGCTTGCCGAGTCGCAGATGTTGCTATCTCCTAAAGACAAGGAGGGAATGGCTTTCAAAGATGCGGTGTATTTTGAATAACTTCTGTATAGACAATAAATAAAGATATGAAAATAGCAATTGTAGGAACCGGATATGTAGGTCTGGTGACAGGTACATGCTTTGCTGAAATTGGCGTGGATGTGACTTGCGTAGATACTAACAGTGAGAAAATCGAATCTTTGAAAAAGGGTATCATTCCTATTTATGAAAATGGATTGGAAGAGATGGTACTTCGCAATATGAAAGCGAAACGATTGAAGTTTACTACCTCACTGGAGAGTTGCCTCGATGATGTGGAAGTAGTATTCAGTGCTGTCGGTACGCCTCCGGATGAGGACGGCAGCGCTGATCTGAAATATGTGTTGGAGGTAGCCCGGACTATCGGTCGCAATATGAAACAATATAAATTGGTTGTTACCAAGAGTACGGTTCCGGTGGGTACTGCCGGCAAGGTTCGTGCGGTTATTCAAGAGGAGTTGGATAAGAGAGGGGTGAATATCCATTTTGATGTGGCTTCAAATCCGGAATTTCTAAAGGAAGGAAATGCGATCAGCGACTTTATGAGTCCGGACCGTGTAGTAGTGGGAGTGGAGTCGGAACGTGCGCAGAAACTGATGTCGAAGCTGTATAAACCGTTCTTGCTAAATAACTTCCGCGTTATCTTTATGGATATCCCGTCAGCGGAGATGACTAAATATGCGGCAAATTCAATGTTGGCAACCCGCATCAGTTTTATGAATGACATAGCAAACTTGTGCGAGATTGTGGGTGCCGATGTGAATATGGTACGTAGCGGAATCGGTTCGGATACGCGCATCGGACGTAAATTCTTGTATCCGGGAATCGGCTATGGCGGTTCTTGTTTCCCGAAAGATGTGAAAGCCCTTATCAAAACGGCAGAACAGAATGGATATAAAATGCGGGTGCTCAGTGCTGTGGAAGAGGTAAACGAGCAACAGAAAAGTGTTCTGTTTGAAAAGTTGGTGAAGCATTTTAATGGTGACCTGAAAGGAAAAACGGTTGCTTTGTGGGGACTGGCTTTCAAACCGGAGACTGATGATATGCGTGAAGCTCCGGCTTTGATCCTGATTGATAAGCTGTTGAAGGCTGGCTGTCAGGTACGTGCGTACGATTCTGCTGCCATGCAGGAGTGCAAGCGTAGGATCGGAGATACAGTCTATTATGCTTGCGATATGTATGATGCGGTGCTTGATGCGGATGCGCTGATGTTGGTTACCGAATGGAAGGAATTCCGTCTACCCTCATGGGCTGTCATAAAGAAAACGATGGCACAGCAGGTTGTATTGGACGGACGTAACATTTACGATAAGAAAGAGATGGAAGAACTCGGATTCGTTTACTATTGCATTGGTAAATGAAAAAATAAGAGTATCTTTATGCAAAACTGGAACAAATGATGAAATATGTAGTGCTATCGTTGATGGTGATTTTTTCTGCGTCATGTGGCGGCAATAAAAATCCAAATTTTCTTGAACTGGAGGAAGAGGATATAGCTGCTAAGGAACTGTTGCAGGGAATTTGGCTGGACGATGAAACGGAGAGTCCGTTGATGCGGGTAGAGGGGGATACGATCTATTATGCAGATAGCCAAAGTGCTCCGATTACATTTAAGGTTATGCGGGATACGCTTTACACGTATGGAAATGATACGGCTTACTACAAGATAGATAAGCAGGCGGAACATATATTCTGGTTTCATTCCATTACGGACAACATAATCAAACTGCATAAATCTGAGGATCCGAATGATTCGTTGTCATTTGTTCGTCGTGAAGTGGTTATACCGACTTATACGGAAGTGACAAAACGGGATAGTGTGGTGACATACAATGGCACTCGCTATCGCGCTTATGTATATATTAATCCTACCAAAATTAGAGTTGTCAAGACGACTTATTCCGAAGACGGGATTAGCATGGACAATGTGTATTACGACAATGTGATGCACATTTGTGTGTACGAAGGCAAGAAAAGTTTGTTTGCCAGTGATGTGACCAAGCAGATGTTTGCTCAGGTTATTCCTGCTGATTTCCTGTCGCAGGCTATTCTATCTGATACGAAGTTTGTAAAAGTAGACCGGAATGGTTTTCATTATCAAGCAGTTTTAGCCATTCCGGAAAGTTCTGTATATAGCATTGCGGAGATAGAAGTGGGTTTCGATGGTAAACTGACTATCACTTCCACTAAATAAAAAATGCTGTTCTAATTTTGTTGTCTGGGAGAGGGGCGGTTCTTACTTTTGTTGTTATTGCCGTTTTTCCCCCGAAAATTTCTTCTTTTAGGGTTGCTGCCGTACCTGCTTTTGCTGAAAGAGCGTGGCTTGTATTCCGGAGCTTCCCCTAATTCTGCCGGGATGGGAATTTTATAAATATCTTTTTCCAGGAAATTCTCAATGCTCTTGAAATTACTCTGCTCTTTTTCGCTGACAAATGTAAGCGCTACTCCATCGTTATTGGCACGTGCCGTACGCCCGATGCGGTGCACATAATCTTCACTGTCGTGAGGGACGTCGAAGTTGATAACCAGACGAATATCATCAATGTCAATGCCGCGTGCCACAATATCTGTCGCTACCAGTATATTAACTCGCCCGGCTTTAAATTCGTGCATTACTGTTTCCCGTTGGGCCTGCTCAAGATCCGAGTGCATTTCTCCTACATTCAATTTCATCGCCATCAAAGCCTTAGCGACTTCTTTAACTTTGATTTTTGAAGATGCGAAGATGATGACACGTTCGGGAACCTCGTCGGCGAAAAGGCTACGTATAATTCCCAATTTTTGGTTTTCGTAGCAAACGTAAGCAGCCTGGATAATCTTTTCGGCCGGTTTTGAGACAGCCAATTTTATTTCTGACGGATTATTCAGGATTGTATTTGCCAATTGCTGTATTTTGGCAGGCATAGTTGCAGAGAACATGACAGTCTGCCGTTCTTTAGGCAGGTATTTCACTATTTGCATGATGTCGTCATAGAATCCCATGTCGAGCATTCGGTCTGCTTCGTCCAAAATGAAATAAGAAACTTTGGAGAGGTCTACATATCCGAGACTCAGATGGGCGATCAGACGTCCCGGAGTCGCAATAACAACATCAGCTCCTAATGTAAGTCCTTTTTTCTGTTGTTCGAACAGAATGCCGTCATTACCGCCATATACAGCGACGCTTGATACCGGCATAAAATAGGAGAATCCTTCCATCTGTTGGTCGATCTGCTGAGCCAGTTCCCGGGTAGGGGACATGATAATGCAGTTGATCGCATCTTCCGGATGGTTTCCTTCGGATAGTTTATTTAATACAGGGAGCAGAAAAGCTGCGGTTTTACCCGTACCTGTCTGCGCTACTGCTATCAGATCTTTACCTTCAAGTATAATTGGAATTGCTTGTTCCTGAATAGGTGTGCATTCGTCAAATCGCATGGCGTCAAGCGCCTCAAGCACATTCGCGTTTAATTGTAGTTCGGAAAACTTCATTCTGTTATTTTATTTGTCCGCAAAGATAATTTATTTTTCGGTCTAATTACATATTCAAATAAGAATCTTTGAATCCAAGAAAATAGAGCACCCCATCAAGTCCGATGGTATTGATAGACTGTTTGGCATTTGCTACTACTTTGGGTTTGGCATGGAATGCTATTCCCAATCCGGCAATTCCCAGCATGGGGAGGTCATTGGCTCCGTCACCTACGGCAATGGTTTGCGCAATATCTACTTTTTCTACTTGGGCAATTAAACGGAGTAGTTCGGCTTTGCGTTTTCCGTCTACCACATCTCCCAAATAACGTCCGGTGAGCTTTCCATCAATAATTTCCAGCTCATTCGCATATACATAGTCTATACCATACTTCTTTTGCAGGTGTTGGCCGAAATAGGTGAAACCTCCCGACAGAATTGCTATTTTGTAGCCATACTTTTTCAATACATACATTAGTCTGTCTACTCCTTCTGTGATAGGCAAGTTTTCTGCAATCTCCTGCATGACGGATTCATCGAGTCCTTTCAATAGGGCTACGCGGCGGGTAAAGCTTTCGGTAAAGTCTATTTCGCCACGCATGGCGCTTTCCGTAATGGCCTTTACCTCATCGCCTACGCCGGCGCGGATGGCGAGCTCATCAATAACTTCGGTTTCAATAAGTGTGGAATCCATATCAAAGCAGATCAGACGGCGCATACGTCGATACATATTATCCAACTGAAAAGAAAAGTCCATCTCCAGTTCGCTGGCTAACTTCATCAGGCTTTCTTGCATGGAGATGCGGTCTTTGGGAGTACCTCTCACTGAGAATTCTATGCAAGCGCGTGTGCGTGCATCCGTATCGCATTCATCCAAAGGGATTCTACCCGTCAGGCGCTTGATTGCATCGATATTCATTCCTTGCTCTGCCAATACGCTGGTGGCTGCCGATATTTGACGCGCAGACAGTTTACGGCCAAGCACCGTCAAGATATAACGGTTCTTGCCTTGCATACCTACCCAATTGTCGTATTGCTCGGTTGTAATTGGTTCGAACCGGATGGTTACTCCCAAAGAGGAAGCTTTGAATAATAATTCCTTCATGATAAATCCGGAATGTCTTTCTTCACTTTTGAAAAGAATACCTAGTGATAGTGTATTATGAATATCCGCCTGCCCGATATCGAGGATAGTAGCATCGTATTTAGCTAATATTTCGGTCACGGATGAGGTAAGCCCCGGACGATCTTCACCGGTAACTCGAATCAGAATCAATTCTGTACTTGATGGTTGCATAAGAAATAGACTTTTATCCTGCAAAAGTAGAGAAAAAAGTTCGTTTTTATGCTAAATAACATAAAAAGTTATACCTGAAAAGTGAGATTTTTGCTTATTCTTTTGGAAGTTAATTTGATAATTACTTACCTTTGCACCCGGTTTCAAAAATAAAGGCTCTGATAATCAGCGGATTCCTCTTCGCCTGATGCCTGAAAAGACAACGTTTCGGGAAGAAACCACTGTTTAAGGACAGTCCCGGATAGTATTAACTAAAACCGAGTTACATGAAGTATGTAAAGTGGATTTTTGTTGTATTACTAATTTGTTCCTTGACCGCTTTCGTTGAGAAAGACAAACCTACCGGAGGTTTGAGTGAGGGTGATGTAGCCCCAGATTTTAAAATCGAATCTACATCGGAAGAGCAACCTGCCTTTAAGTTGGGAAATTTGAAAGGAAAGTATGTGTTGCTAAGTTTTTGGGCAAGTTATGACGCGCAATCCCGGATGCAAAACGTAAGTTTAAGCAATGCGCTTCGTTCTTCTCATAATGTGGAAATGGTTTCTATTTCGTTTGACGAATATCAGTCAATTTTTAAGGAAACCGTTCGTCAGGACCAAATAGTTACGCCCACTTGTTTCGTGGAAACAGAAGGCGAGGACTCCGGATTATTTAAGAAATACCGTTTGAACCGGGGGTTCACTAACTATTTATTGGATGGAAATGGTGTAATTATAGCCAAAAACATCTCTGCTGCAGATCTTTCTGCTTATGTAAAGGAGATTGGTTGACAATGTAGAATAGACAAAAGAGGAAATGGATACAACAAAAAAGTTCCGCCTATACTTGCTGTTTGGTAAGAATAGGCGGAACTTCTATTAAGAGAATCTTGTCATCTACTTCGGTGCCTTTTGATACAGGAAGAAGGCGATACCTGCATAAAGAATATTGGGAATCCAGACTGCAATCACAGGAGGTACATTACCGTTGATGGCAAATGTAGAAGTAATTGTCTGGAATAAGATATATGAGAAGCTCAGTCCCAGTCCGATACCCAAGTGGAGACCCATACCTCCTTTGGTCTTTCGTGACGAAAGAGAAACACCGATAATTGTCAGGATGAAAGAGGCGAACGACATGGCGATTCGTTTATGATATTCAATTTCAAACTCTTTGATATTGGCAAATCCTCTTCGTTTTTGTTTCTCAATATAGTCACTCAATTGAGGGCTGGTGAGCATTTCCTGTTGATTCTTCATGATAAGGAAGTCGGACGGTTCCATATTGATAATCGAGTCTATCCGGTCTCCTTTGGTGATTTTTTCTTTCAAGCCGTCCAACTCGCGTATCATGTAGTCATGAATTGTCCATTTATGAACGGTGGTTGTATCATACGTTACACGACGTGCTGTCAAGTGAGAAACCAGTTTCTTGTCGACGAATTTATCCAACGAGAAACGGTTGCCTGTTTTCATGGCATTATTATAATTGTCAATGTATGCAATGACACCGCTATCCACTTCCAGTTGTACGTTGCGTGCCGTATTCTGTTTCTTGGGTTTGATATACCGGTCTTCAAAGTTCAGGCGGGTGACGCTTCCTTTAGGGATTACGTACGAACTTAGCATAAAGGTCGTTAATGCGATAATGGCCGCAGAAATCATATAAGGACGCATCATTCTCTTGAAACTCATTCCGGTGGAGAACATGGCGATAATCTCTGAGTTCTCCGCTAGTTTTGAAGTAAAGAAAATGACGGCAATGAACACGAACAACGGACTGAACAGATTGGAGAAGTAGGGGATAAAGTTCATGTAGTATTCGAAAATGATTTTGCTCCATGGCGCTTCATGTTCCATCAGTTTATCCATCTTCTCGTTAAAGTCGAATACTACTGCAATAGAAATGATCAATGCAATAGCAAATACGTATGTTCCCAAGAATTTCTTGATGATATACCAGTCCAGCCGCTTTATGAATCGATTGCTTTTCATTCCTTATAATCTAGTTGATACTTTTCTGACCATCATCGGTTTCCAGGTTGAGAAATCTCCGGCGATAATATGTTTTCGTGCTTCGCCTGCCAGCCATAAATAAAATGCCAGATTATGTATAGAAGCAATTTGCATGGCCAACAGTTCTTGTGCATGGAAAAGATGGCGCAAATACGCTTTGCTGTACAGTGTGTCTACATAGGAAGCACCGTCCGCCTCAATGGGGGAGAAATCCGTTTCCCATTTTTTGTTTCGCATATTGATGATACCGTCTTTGGTAAACAGCATTCCATTTCGTCCGTTGCGTGTAGGCATTACGCAGTCGAACATATCTACGCCGCGTTCTATCCCTTCAAGGATATTGACAGGAGTACCGACGCCCATCAAATAACGGGGTTTGTCTTTAGGCAGAATCTCGTTGACAATTTCGATCATCTCATACATCTTATCGACGGGTTCGCCTACTGCCAATCCGCCGATAGCATTTCCGTCCGCTCCTTTGGAAGCCACAAACTCCGCAGATTGTTTGCGCAGATCGGGGTAAACACATCCTTGCACAATAGGGAATAGCGACTGATTGTAGCCATACTTAGGTTCGGTTTCATTAAAACGTTGTATGCAGCGGTCGAGCCATCTGTGGGTCAGCCCTAACGACTTTTTAGCATACGCATAGTCTGAATCTCCGGGAGGGCATTCATCGAAAGCCATCATGATGTCCGCTCCGATGGTACGTTCTATATCCATCACTTTTTCCGGAGTGAAGATATGCTTGCTGCCATCAATATGTGAACGGAACTCGGCTCCTTCTTCACGGAGTTTCCGGATTCCGGCTAGCGAAAATACTTGAAAACCACCACTGTCTGTCAGCATGGGGCGATCAAAACCGTTGAAGCGATGCAAGCCGCCGGCTTTCTCGATAACATCCAATCCCGGACGTAAATAGAGATGATAAGTATTCCCTAGAATGATCTGTGCCTGGATGTCTTCTTTCAATTCTGTCAGATGCACCCCTTTGACAGTGCCCAATGTTCCCACCGGCATGAAGATAGGGGTTTGTATCTGCCCGTGGTCAGTGGTTATCAGACCGGCACGGGCATTACTTTTAGTGTCTGTATATTGTAACTCAAATGTCATTCCTGGCTGGGTTTCTTTACAGATAAATCAATGGCATCCGCTACTTTTTCATTGGTTAATGCAATGGCGAATACTTCTTTTATATCATTCACATAGTGGAAAGTCAATCCCTTCAAATACAGATCCTGAATTTCATCTATGTTCTTTTTATTCTCGGCGCTCATAATGATTTCTTTTATTCCGGCACGTTTGGCAGCAAGAATCTTTTCCTTGATTCCGCCAACCGGAAGAACCTTGCCGCGAAGGGTGATTTCTCCTGTCATAGCCAGGTTGGCTTTTACCTTTCGTTGTGTCAGAGCGGAAGCTAAAGAAGTGGCCATAGTGATACCTGCCGACGGACCGTCTTTCGGAATCGCCCCTTCCGGAA
This sequence comes from Bacteroides finegoldii DSM 17565, assembly GCF_000156195.1. Classification (GTDB taxonomy): domain Bacteria; phylum Bacteroidota; class Bacteroidia; order Bacteroidales; family Bacteroidaceae; genus Bacteroides; species Bacteroides finegoldii. The sequence continues at coordinate 250,226 of NZ_GG688323.1, forward strand.
CATGAATATGGATGTTCCAGTTTTCAAAAATGTCTTCGTCCAAGTCAAGGATAGAAGCGTGTGCCTTGATGTATTCAAGTGCCAGCATGGCAGATTCTTTCATCACATCTCCCAGATTACCGGTCAATGTAAGACGTCCACCTTTACCACGACTCAAGCTCGTCTCAACAAATAGAATTTCACCTCCTACGGCTGTCCATGCCAGTCCGGTAACTACACCGGCATACTCATTGCCTTGATACTTGTCTCGTGTATATTCCGGTGCTCCCAAGAAATCGTATAGGTCAGCCGGTTTAATTTCCGTTTTAGCAAAATATCCGTCGGTTGCATATTGACGGGCTGATTTACGGAGAATCTTACCTATTTTCTTCTCTAATTCACGAACACCGCTTTCACGAGTGTACGATTCGATAATGGCTTCCAGCGTATCTTTGGGAAGTTTTATATCTGTCTTTTTAAGCCCGGTGGCTTCCAGTTCTTTCGGGACTAGATGTTTACGGGCAATTTCAATTTTCTCTTCTGTGATATATCCGCTGACTTCAATCAGTTCCATACGGTCGAGCAATGGACCGGGAATTGTATTCAGGTTATTAGCTGTTGCAATGAACAATACCTTTGAGAGATCATAGTCCACATCTAGGAAGTTGTCATGGAACGAAGTGTTTTGTTCCGGGTCGAGAACTTCCAATAATGCAGATGAAGGATCTCCTTGGCGGTCTGCACTGACTTTATCTATTTCATCCAAGATGAATACCGGATTAGAGGCTCCTGCTTTAATAAGGCTCTTGATAATCCGTCCCGGCATAGCACCGATATATGTCTTACGATGTCCACGTATTTCCGCTTCGTCATGCACTCCTCCTAAAGACATACGCACGTATTTTCGTTTAAGGGCGGATGCGATGGACTTTCCGAGTGATGTCTTACCAACTCCCGGAGGGCCATATAAGCAGATAATCGGTGACTTCATGTCGTCTTTTAGCTTCAGCACAGCCAGATGTTCCAGAATACGTTCTTTTACCTTCTCCAATCCGTAATGGTCTTTATTCAACGTCTTCTCTGCATTCTTAAGATTCAGATTGTCGGTTGTATAAATGCCCCATGGGAGGTTAAGCATTGTCTGCAGATAGTTAAGTTGTACGCTGTAGTCCGGTGACTGCGGATGGGTGCGTTCCAATTTAGCCAGCTCTTTCAGGAAAGTCTCTTTAACTTCCATATTCCAATGCATTTTCTCCGCTTTATTGCGCATTTCTTCAATTTCCTGCTCTTGACCGCCGCCACCTAATTCGTCTTGAATGGTTTTGATCTGCTGTTGCAAGAAATATTCACGCTGCTGCTGGTCAATATCTTCGCGAGCACGCATTTGGATGGAGGCTTTTATTTCGGCTAACTGCACTTCGCGATTCAGAAGCTCCAATAAGTGATAAGTACGTTCGCGCAAAGACTTGATACTTAATAAATCTATCTTTTCGTCTTTTTTAAACGGGAGATTCGAGCAGATAAAGTTGATCAGGAACATCGGACTATTGATATTTTTAATGGCAAACGCAGAATCCTGATGCATTGCATCTGACGACTTGATGTAACGCATTGTCAGGTCTTTGCATGTTTCAACCAAAGCTTGGAACTCCTTATCGTCCTTACCAGGAATTTCTTCTTCCAAAATCTCAACCTCGCCTTTGAGATATGGATGTGTATCGGTAATACTTTTCAAACTTAGACGCTTCATACCTTGAAGTATGACGGTTGTCGTTTGATCCGGCATTTCCAATACCCGGACAATTCGTCCTACAGTACCTATGTTGTGCAAATCTTCCAATTTGGGGTCTTCCGTATGCGCAGCTCTTTGACACACTACTGCTATGTCTTTATGCTTTTTCTCAGCATCACGTATGAGCTTTAATGAAGACTTTCGGCCAGCCGTGATAGGCAGGAATACTCCGGGAAATAATACCATATTACGGAGGGGGAGAACCGGAAGAATTTCACCAGATTTTATGTTTACATCAAATGCATGTTCATCGTTACCATCATAGTCGGTAATTAACGAGAAACCGTTGTCACTGACATCTTCCAATAAGTATCTTTCTTTCATCTTTTCGTTTTAATTTAGTTTATGCCATGCAAATATGCATAAATCGTTTGCAAAGTTAATTGATTCTCTTTAATAATGAAGCACAGGTTTGAATAAAAACACAAAAACAATGCCAAAATGTAGGGTAATAAAGGGTAACTTCCATAATAATTATTTATTTTTGGCGGTACATAATAAATTAGTGGAATAAAACGGGTTTTAAGATCAGCGAATAATAAAATGTCGAATCCTTATTTTCAATTTAAGCAGTTTACAGTGTGGCATGACAAATGTGCTATGAAAGTTGGCACGGATGGAGTACTTTTAGGTGCCTGGACTTCGGTTCAAGGAGCGCGTCGGGTATTGGATGTAGGTACAGGAACAGGATTGGTTGCTCTGATGTTGGCTCAACGCAGTCCGGCAGATGTAAAAATTGTAGCATTGGAAGTAGATACGGCAGCTGTGGAGCAGGCTAAAGAAAATGTAGCTCGTTCTTTTTGGAAAGAACAGATAGAAGTGGTTCAGGCAGATTTTAATCAGTATCATTCTTCCGGTAAATTTGATGTGATTGTCTCAAATCCTCCTTATTTTGTAGGCTCACTTAAATGTCCGGATGTACAAAGGAATGCCGCGCGTCATGCCACTTCTTTGACTTATGAGGAACTATTGAAAGGAGTTGCCGGATTATTGGCTGAGGATGGGACTTTTACGGTTGTGATTCCGGCAGATGTGGCAGATAGGGTAAAGGGTATAGCTTCTATGTGGAATCTGTATGCAGCCCGCCAACTGAATGTGATAACTAAGCCCGGAGGTGTTCCAAAAAGAGTGTTGATCGCTTTTTCTTTTGATAATCGGGAGTGTGTGGTCGAAGAGCTGTTGACAGAAATAGCACGTCACAAATATAGCGAGGAATATATAATGTTGACTAGGGAGTATTATTTGAAGATGTAAAACAAATGAGGCTAATATTTATTGTATTAGCCTCATTTTATAATCTTCGATTTGTCTCTTTCGTCGGGGTAGCGGGATTCGAACCCACGACCCCCTGCTCCCAAAGCAGGTGCGCTAACCGGACTGCGCTACACCCCGAAAAACTTTGAACTTAATAACCCTCTTTTTTGTAGTCGGGGTAGCGGGATTCGAACCCACGACCCCCTGCTCCCAAAGCAGGTGCGCTAACCGGACTGCGCTACACCCCGCTACTTTTTGAAGGGTTGTTCTTTTCAAAAGCGGTGCAAAGATAGGGAGTATTTTTTAATTAACAATAGGCAAACGAATGTTTTTTATTGATTAATTCTCAATTCATTGAATATCATACTCTTGTACCTGTACTTTTTTTCTTGTTAGAAATCAGAGATATTATAGAGTGATATAATTTGGTGTAACAATGAACTATCTTTTATCATTTTCTGTTCTTAAGATAAGAAATAAAAATAAGGAGATATATGAAGACTAAAAATCAAAAGAAGGTAGATGAGAAAGAAATGCCTTTGTTGGAACAGAAGGGATATGAGAGAATGCTGAATGAGATTGTTCCTGTACAACAGACAGAAACTTATAGGAATCCGACTCAAAGGGTGGTAAAAGATGCTGTCAGGGAATTAAATCCTGATACGAACAGCTTGGGAAGCAGAGGATGAGTTCATCCTCTGCTTTTTATTTATGATTTCGAGTGCTGATTATAAGAGGTCTAAAGCCTTGAATGCTTTTACTAATTTCTCTACAGCACGGTCAATCTGTTCTTTTGTATGGGTAGCCATCAAAGCCACACGTACCAATGTGTCTTGTGGAGCACATGCGGGCGGAATAACCGGATTGATAAATACACCTTCGTCGAAAGCCAGTTTGGTTACCATGAATGTCTTTTCCGTATCGCGTACGTAAAGAGGGATGATAGGTGACTCTGTTGCGCCAATCTCAAAACCGGCTTCACGGAAACGTTTCAAAGCATAATTGGTAGCTTCCCACAAGGCTTCGAGTCTTTCCGGTTCATTCTGGATGATGTGGAGAGCCTCCAAAGCGGACGCGGTAGCGGCCGGAGTGTTGGATGCACTGAATATATATGTACGTGCGTTATGGCGTAACCAATTAATAATAGAGGAGTCAGCAGCGATGAATCCACCGATAGAAGCCAATGATTTACTGAAAGTACCCATGATTAGGTCAACTTCGTGAGTCAGACCGAAATGGTCACAAACACCACGTCCCTGTTTTCCGAATACTCCCAAGCCATGTGCTTCGTCTACCATGATGGTCGCATTGTATTTATGTTTCAAACGTACGATTTCGGGCAGGTTTGCCAAGTCGCCTTCCATAGAGAACACACCGTCCACTATAATCAGCTTCACTGAATCCGGATTACACTTTTGAAGTTGTTTTTCCAAATCCGCCATATCATTGTGTTTGTATTTCAATTGCTGTGAGAAGGAGAGGCGACGGCCATCTACGATAGAGGCGTGGTCGCGGTCGTCACAGATGATATAATCGTTACGGTCGGTCAAAGCCGGAATAACACCTGAGTTTACTGTAAAACCGGTAGAAAAACAGAGAGCTTCGTCCTTTCCGACAAAAGCGGCCAACTCTTTCTCCAATTGAACATGCAGGTCAAGTGTACCGTTCAGAAAGCGTGACCCTGCGCAACCGGAACCATATTTGTGCATAGCTTTGATACCGGCTTCAATCACTCTTTCATCTCCCGTAAGGCCAGTGTATGCATTGGAACCGAACATCAGCACTTCGTGTCCGCCCATTTCTACCTCTGTACCCTGTTTTCCTTCAATCTCACGGAAATATGGGTAAACGCCCTTTGCCATAAATTGTTGTGGCAAGTCGTACTTAGCTAACTTCTCTTGTAATAATCCCATTGAATTATAATTTATTATGCTCATACTCAGATCGTTCACTGACGATCAAATATACTTTTATCTTAACAAGTGTTTAAAACAGGGGGCAAAGATAACAATTTTTGCTTTCATATGTTCTTTTTAAGAGAAAAAAGTTGCTCCTATGCGATTCGAAACCTCTAATAGATTAAAATTTGAGATATTTATATTACTTTTGTCGTCTACAATCGACAAGAATAGCATGAACGATAATATGAAAAAAATAAAATTCGTCGTCAATCCTATTTCGGGAACACAAAGTAAAGAATTGATTCTTAGTTTGTTGGATGAAAAAATAGACAAGACGAAATACTCTTGGGAAGTAGTGTATACGGAGAGAGCCGGTCATGCGGTAGAGATAGCTGCCCAAGCTGCGGAAGAAAAAACGGATATGGTGGTAGCTATCGGAGGAGACGGGACAATCAATGAAATAGCTCGTTCATTAGTGCATACTGATACTGCTTTGGGAATTATTCCTTGTGGGTCAGGAAACGGACTTGCACGTCACTTGCATATACCTATGGAACCGAAGAAGGCATTGGAAGTGCTCAATGAAGGCTGCACGGATATTATAGATTATGGTAAGATCAACGGAACGGATTTTTTCTGTACCTGTGGTGTCGGATTCGATGCGTTTGTCAGTCTGAAGTTTGCACATGCCGGTAAGCGTGGGTTGCTGACTTATTTGGAAAAGACGCTGCAAGAAAGCCTTAAATACCAGCCGGAGACATACGAACTGGAAACTGAAAATGGAGTATCCAAATATAAAGCCTTTCTTATTGCCTGTGGAAATGCGTCGCAATATGGAAACAATGCCTACATTGCTCCGCAAGCCACGCTGACGGATGGTTTGCTGGATGTGACCATTCTCGAGCCGTTTACCGTATTGGACGTGCCTTCGCTTGCTTTTCAACTGTTTAATAAGACGATTGACCAGAATAGCCGCATCAAGACTTTCCGATGTAGGCGGCTGTGTATTCGTCGGGCTACTCCCGGAGTGGTGCATTTTGACGGAGATCCTATGGAGACGGACGCTGATGTGGATATCAGGTTGATTCAAAGAGGATTGCGCGTAGTAGTGCCACGCGCATCGGAGAAGGATGCGGCCAATGTACTTCAGAGAGCACAAGAATATATGAATGGAATTAAATTGATGAATGAAGCTATTGTTGACAATATAACAGACAAAAACAAGAAAATCTTGAAAAAGCTGACGAAGAAAGTCTGATAAAATAATGGATAACTAATTACGAATTACAAATTATTGCGTACTTTTGCGGAGTTTTGGTTCAGCCAAAATAAAAACGCGAGTGGATAATCGTTTAATAAAAAAAATATATGTTCAGAACACACACATGTGGAGAACTGAGAATCTCTGATGCAAATAAGCAAGTGACGCTGTCCGGATGGGTACAGCGTAGTCGCAAAATGGGAGGAATGACCTTCATCGACCTCCGCGACCGTTATGGAATTACTCAATTAGTATTTAACGAAGAAATCAATGCAGAACTCTGTGAGCGTGCCAATAAGTTGGGACGTGAGTTCGTTATTCAAATCACCGGAACGGTGAATGAACGTTTCAGCAAGAATGCAAATATTCCTACCGGAGACATTGAAATCATTGTTTCCGAACTGAATGTGCTGAACACGGCCATGACTCCTCCGTTCACTATTGAAGACAATACGGATGGCGGTGATGATATCCGTATGAAATACCGCTATTTGGATTTGCGTCGTAATGCCGTTCGTTCCAATTTGGAATTACGTCATAAAATGACTATCGAAGTCCGCAAATATCTTGATAGCCTTGGTTTTATCGAAGTGGAAACACCGGTTCTGATCGGTTCTACTCCGGAAGGAGCGCGTGACTTTGTTGTTCCTTCACGTATGAATCCGGGACAATTCTATGCACTTCCGCAATCTCCGCAGACATTGAAGCAATTGTTGATGGTATCCGGGTTCGACCGTTATTTCCAGATTGCGAAATGTTTCCGCGATGAAGATCTGCGCGCCGACCGTCAACCGGAGTTTACGCAGATTGACTGTGAAATGAGCTTTGTTGAGCAAGAAGATATTATTACTACTTTCGAAGGGATGGCTAAACATCTGTTTAAGACTCTTCGCGGTGTGGAACTGACCGAACCGTTCCCTAGAATGGCTTGGGCTGATGCCATGAAATATTATGGTAGCGATAAACCGGATTTGCGTTTCGGCATGAAGTTCGTCGAATTGATGGACATCATGAAAGGACATGGATTCTCCGTATTTGATAATGCTGCATATATCGGTGGTATCTGTGCGGAAGGTGCTGCGACTTATACCCGTAAACAGTTGGATGCGTTGACTGAGTTTGTAAAGAAACCTCAGATCGGCGCAAAAGGTATGGTCTATGCCCGTATAGAAGCGGATGGTACGGTGAAATCAAGCGTAGACAAGTTCTATACGCAAGAGGTACTTCAGAAAATGAAGGAAGCGTTCGGAGCTAAGCCGGGTGACTTGATTTTAATTCTTTCCGGTGACGATGCCATGAAAACCCGTAAGCAACTTTGTGAACTTCGTTTGGAAATGGGTTCTCAATTGGGCTTGCGTGACAAGAATAAATTCGTTTGTCTTTGGGTGATTGACTTCCCGATGTTTGAATGGAGCGAGGAAGAAGGTCGTCTGATGGCAATGCATCATCCTTTCACACATCCGAAAGATGAAGATATTCCATTGTTGGATACTGACCCGGCCGCAGTGCGTGCTGATGCATACGATATGGTAGTCAATGGTGTCGAAGTAGGTGGAGGTTCTATCCGTATTCACGATGCGAAACTACAAGCCAAGATGTTTGAGATTCTGGGCTTTACTCCGGAAAAGGCGGAAGCGCAGTTCGGCTTCCTGATGAATGCCTTTAAGTATGGTGCACCGCCTCACGGTGGTCTTGCATACGGGCTTGATCGTTGGGTGTCTTTATTTGCCGGTCTGGACTCTATCCGTGACTGTATCGCGTTCCCGAAGAACAATTCCGGACGTGATGTGATGCTGGATGCGCCATCTGCAATTGACCAGACTCAACTTGACGAACTGAATTTGATTGTTGATATCAAAGAGTGAAGCAAAGGGTGGGAGTGAAAGAATCGGTACGTATATTTCGTTTTATGGTAATCGGTACGATGAATGCCTTGATAATGGCATTGGTTGTATGGTTGATGATGAAGGAAATATCATTCAACGGTGACTATATAGTGGCTAATATAACAGCGTATCTGATTGCTCAAATCCATAACTTCGTTTGGTGTAAATACTGGATATTCCCTATAGAAAACAAAAAGAACAGTATCTGGAAACAGATACTGCTCTTTTGTTCTGCTTTTGGTCTGGCCTACACGGCACAATTCCTGTTTCTTGTTTTATTGGTTGAAGGATTAGACGTGAATGAATACCTCGCACAATTCTTGGGATTGTTTATTTACGGAGGTGTCAACTTCATGGCTAATAAGAAACTGACTTTTCAATAAAATCGCTTAGTCAGTCCCTCGTATTCGTCGATGCGACGATCGCGCAGGAATGGCCACCAGCGACGTACATTCTCAGAACGTTCCATATCAATTTCCACTACCATATTCTCCGGGCGGTCATTTCCGGCCTGTGCGAGAAATTCCCCTTGCGGACCCGCAACGAAACTGTTTCCCCAAAATAAGATACCATTTGTCTGTCCGGAAGGATCGGGCTCATGACCTACACGATTGACGGAAATAACAGGAAGACCGTTAGCAACGGCATGAGCACGTTGTGAGATAATCCAGGCGTTGAGTTGACGCGCTTTCTCGTCATCCGTGTCGCTACTTTCCCAGCCGATAGCTGTAGGATAGATTAGAAGTTCGGCGCCTTTCAGTGTCATCAGGCGGGCAGCTTCCGGATACCATTGATCCCAGCATACCAAGACTCCCAGTTTTCCTAAAGAAGTCTGGATCGGTTCGAAACCTATATCTCCGGGAGTAAAATAAAACTTTTCGTAATATGCAGGATCGTCGGGAATGTGCATTTTCCGATATTTACCGGCGATGCTTCCGTCACGATCGAAGACAACGGCTGTATTGTGATAAAGTCCCGGTGCGCGTTTCTCGAAGAGGGAAGTTACAAGAACTACCTTATTGGCTGCCGCCAATTCCGAGTAAAATCCGGTGGAAGGTCCGGGAATCGTTTCTGCTAGGTCGAATAGGTTTGTATTTTCTGTCTGGCAGAAGTAAAGCGAATTGTGCAATTCCTGAAGCACGATTAACTGTGCGCCGTGCGCAGCACACGCTTCTATGCTTTTGGCGAGATTCATTAGATTGACACGAATGTCCGAAGTGTTAGACTGTTGGATAAGTCCGACTTTTATTTTTCTCATGATGAATAATTATTTATTTTATAACTCCTGTTGGATATTGCATGGTGACGCAATGCAAAGAACCATGCTGTTTGATTAGGGCTCGACAATCTATTCCGACTATTTGCCGTCCCGGAAATGCTTGTTGCAACACTTCACCTGCTTTCTTGTCATTTTGCGGCTGATTGTAAGTCGGGTAGAGGATGGCGTCATTTAAAATCAGAAAATTAGCGTATGTGGCGGGAAGACGCTCTCCATCTTCTTCTATCTTGTCCGCCATAGGTAAAGCTAACAGACGATAGGGAGCTCCGGCCAATGTGCGGAATGTTTTTAATTGTTCTTCCATAGCGTGTAGCGCTCCATAATGCTCGTCCTCTTTGTCTTCACATTTCACGTAGGCGATGGTGTCGGTAGAGCAGAAACGGGCTAAAGTATCAATATGACTGTCAGTATCGTCGCCTGCGAGGTAGCCGTGATCCAACCAAAGGACTTGCTGGAGATGGAAAACCGATTTTAAATAATCTTCTATCTCTACTTGGTTAAGACGCTCATTACGGTTGGAAGAGAGCAGACATTCGGAAGTGGTGAGCAGTGTGCCCATTCCATCGCTCTCGATAGAGCCGCCCTCGAGTATGAAATCAAGCCGGTTGACGTATTGGCCGTTTAAAGCTCCGGTTTCTACAGCTTGCCTAGTGATTTGATTGTCCAGTTCGGAAGCATATTTTAGTCCCCAGCCGTTAAATGCGAAGTCTAGCAATGAGGGAGTACCTGTGTCAATCATGGTTATAGCTCCGTGGTCACGTGCCCAAGTGTCGTTGGTGGCACATTGCAGAAAGCGTACATTGTTCATATTGACGGTAGCAGTTATTTGTTGCTTCACCTTTTCAGGTTCGGGGGTGACGATTAGTAACAGTTCCCGTTTTGCTATTTCTTGGGCGATATTTATGAAACATTGCTGTACTTCTTCCAGCATATATGCCCAATCCGTACCAGCGTGCGGCCACGTCAGTTGTATGCCGCTTTGCGTATGCCATTCGGCAGGCAGATAAGGTGCTCTCATTTCTACCTGTACGGTCATATTTTTACCGAAGTTTAATTGCAAATCTTTCTCCGAGCCGCTAGGGCTGGGCAATCCAACCATGATTCCCATCAGACTTTTCTATTTAGTTATTTATATCCATTTCTTTTTTGCGAGTATGATATCAATCTTTGTTCTCCTGTTTTGGCTTCCGGTCGAAGAACGGATTTTTTGATGATGCGCTTACCGGAATTGCCATTACCATTTTGCAGTCTTTCAGCCAGTTCAGACGTTGTGCTGCAAGTCCGGCAGAGAACATTACCCGTGTGTCTACACGCAGATCGGCTGCTGTTGCGCAGGCAGAACCTATCGCAATACCCACGTCAATACTATTCAGGGCACATGGAACACCTTCTGTACGTCCGGCACAAGTTGAGAATCCGCAATGACCGCAATTCAGTCCCTGTGCTTGCTCGCGCGTTCCTATTAATATAACGCATTCGGCATTTAGTATGTTGTCTGCATCCCGTAGAAAAAATTTCATTCCATGTTCTTCCACCATCTTTATCATAGTGTCCGATAATTGCTTGATTTCTTCATCAGTAATTAGCGCCACTTCAATAATATCTATCCCTTTTCCTTTGGGGGCAGTGCGTGCGGCGGTCATTATCTGGCGTGCTGCTTGCAGTATGTGCTCATGGCGAGCGTCTCTTTCGTTTAGTATCATAACTTTTCTAGAATTAATTAGTCAGGCAAAGATAATATTTTATTCGAAGAGATGTATAAGTGCTTTGTTTAAATAATAGAGGTTATTGAAAAAGCCACTGATATAAAAGGAAATAGTGTCGCATTTTGGATTTGATGAATCCTAGGGAATTCTGCACTACTAGAGATCTATTTTTTCATCTCTCATATCTCTCATAAATTTGATGTAATGTTCATATTATCAGCAATATACTGCAATGAGAGATGTTTTGTTTTCATGCATCTCTCATGCATTTCTCATATATCTCTCATTACAATCTAACGGTTGTTTATAGGTGAAGCTACTTATATTGTTGGATTATCTAGCCGCCATTGACGGATTATTTAGCCATCATTGATGGATTATTTAGCTTGCATTTCAATCGTTCCACTATAGTGAACGGTTTCGTGCACTCTAGTGAACAGTGCTGTCTACTCTAGTAAACAGATCTGTTCACTAGAGTAGAACGGTTTGAATGTTTATTTGATAATGTGACAAACTGGTTGATATACAATATATTGTATGCTAATAGATACATGAATTACCGTTAGCTTTTGTATGAAATGTAAGGTGTGTGCGCTTCAACTCTTATTGCTTTCCGGAATGGCTGAGAAATGTGATAATAATGGTATAGTAAACCTACTTCTATAGACAGCAAAATATATAACTAGCGATATTATTGGGGTTTTATATTCATAAGTCGTGTTTTTTTATGTACTTTTGATGAGAATTTTAGAAAGATGAGTCATGTTGCATATCAATAATGCCTGTATTGCTTTTGGGGCAGAAGTGCTTTTCTCCGGTTTTAATCTGAATCTGGAACAGGGAGAAACCGCTTGTATCGTGGGGCAGTCCGGTTGCGGAAAAACTTCATTGTTGAATGCGGTGATGGGATTTGTGCCGTTAAGAGAAGGGACCATTCAAGTGGGAGGGACGTTGCTGGATATATCGACCATAGATGTCGTCCGGCGACAGATTGCATGGATTCCCCAAGAATTGGCACTTCCGTTTGAGTGGGTGAAAGATATGGTTACCCTTCCGTTTGAGCTGAAAGTGAATCGTTCCGTTCCCTTTTCGGAGGAGAGATTATACGCTTGTTTTGACGAATTGGGCTTGGAACACGAATTATATGTAAAGAGAGTGAATGAGGTATCCGGCGGACAGCGCCAGCGTATAACATTGGCTGTGGCTGCAATGCTTAATAAACCGTTGATTATCATTGACGAACCGACGTCTGCATTGGATGCGGGGGCGACTGATAAAGTATTGTCTTTTTTTCGGCGGCAGGCAGAAAGAGGGGCGGCAGTGTTGGCGGTATCTCACGACAAAGACTTTGCAGCGGGATGTCATTATGTAATAGAACTATAATTAAGAACCAGATGGAATACTAAACTATATAGTGGGAACGATTGACATATCATATTATAATCTTCTTGTAGGTTTGCTTCTGCTTGCCATTCCATTCTTTTATCTGTGGAAATTCAAGACAGGACTGCTAAAACCTGCTGTGATTGGCACATTACGGATGATTATCCAACTGTTTCTTATCGGTATGTATCTGAAATACCTCTTTTTATGGAATAATCCTTTTATTAATTTCCTTTGGGTGGTCGTTATGATATTTGTAGCCGGACAAACCGCATTGGTACGTACCCAGTTGAAACGAAGTATTCTGTTAATCCCCGTTACGGTCGGCTTTTTCTGTAGTGTTGTGTTAATAGGGCTTTACTTTATCGGGGTTGTCCTTCAATTGGATAATATTTTTAGCGCCCAATATTTTATTCCGATATTCGGCATTCTGATGGGGAATATGTTGTCAAGCAATGTTATCGCTTTGAATACCTATTATAGCGGGCTGAAACGTGAACAACAATTGTATCGGTATTTATTGGGGAATGGGGCTACAAGGCAGGAAGCCCAAGCTCCATTTATCCGGCAGGCCATTATTAAATCTTTCAGTCCTTTGATTGCGAATATCGCGGTCATGGGGCTGGTTGCTTTTCCCGGTACGATGATCGGGCAGATTCTGGGGGGAAGCAGCCCGAATGTCGCTATCAAATATCAAATGATGATTATGGTGATTACTTTCGCCGCATCCATGTTGTCGTTGATGATTACTATCTCATTGGCTTCACGACGTTCGTTCGATGCGTACGGAAAACTGTTGGAAGTGACTAAAGAATCCAAGAAATGACAGTCACACGAAAAAAACGATGAGGAAGTTATGCGCATAACTATTTAATTTATTATCTTTGCGACCAAATTTTCTATCAATAATGAAAATTAAGGAAATAGTAAGCGCCCTTGAACGATTCGCGCCTCTGCCATTGCAAGACGGATTTGATAATGTCGGCCTGCAAATCGGATTGACAGAAGTGGAAGCAACAGGGGCTTTGTTGTGTCTTGACGTTACCGAAGCAGTGCTGGATGAAGCTATCGCATTGGGGTACAATCTCGTTATATCACATCATCCGCTCATTTTCAAAGGCTATAAATCCATTACGGGCAAAGATTATGTGGAACGTTGCATACTGAAGGCAATAAAGAATGATATTGTGATCTATTCAGCGCATACTAATCTGGATAATGCATACGGGGGAGTTAACTATAAGATAGCTGAAAAAATAGGTTTGAAGAATCTGCAAGTGCTCGAACCGAAAGAGAACAGCCTGCAAGACGACTTGACGCAGGCAGGTGCGGGTATTGTGGGCGAATTGGATGAACCTGAAACAGAGCTTGAATTCCTGAAACGTATAAAGAAAACTTTTGAGGTAGGCTGTGTCCGTCATAATAGACTGACAGGCAGGGAGATACAGAAAGTAGCGTTGTGTGGTGGCGCAGGAGCTTTTTTGCTTCCACAGGCCATTCGGGCAGGTGCGGATGTCTTTATCACGGGTGAAATTAAATATCATGATTATTTTGGTCATGAGGGCGATATTCTGATGGCGGAAATCGGTCATTATGAAAGCGAACAATATACAAAAGAAATTTTTTATTCTATAATCCGGGATTTATTTCCAAATTTTGCACTCCAATCGAGTAAAATAAATACGAATCCCATAAAATATTTATAAGTAAAATGGCTAGAGAAGCAAAAAAAGATCCGAATGAGTTGACGGTAGAACAGAAACTGAAGACACTGTTCCAGCTGCAAACTATGTTGTCTAAGATTGACGAGATCAAAACATTGAGAGGTGAACTTCCGTTGGAAGTGCAAGACCTTGAAGATGAGATTGCCGGTTTGAGTACTCGTATCGATAAGATTAAAGCTGAAGTAGATGAATTGAAAGCTGCTATTGCCGGTAAGAAGGTAGAGATTGAAACGGCTAAGGCTTCGGTTGAAAAATATAAGTCACAGCAAGACAATGTTCGCAACAACCGTGAATATGACTTCTTGACAAAAGAAATTGAATTCCAGACGTTGGAGATCGAGCTTTGTGAGAAGAGAATCAAGGAGTATTCTGCAGACAAAGAAGAGAAAGAGGGTGAAGTTGTGAAAAACGAACAGGTCTTGGATGAAAGAAAAAAAGACCTTGAACAGAAGAAGGGCGAGTTGGATGAGATTATCTCTGAAACCAAGCAGGAAGAAGAAAAGTTGAGAGACAAAGCCAAAGATCTGGAAACTAAAATTGAGCCGCGTCTATTGCAGTCATTCAAACGTATACGTAAAAATTCTCGTAACGGACTGGGTATCGTATATGTACAACGTGACGCGTGCGGTGGTTGCTTTAACAAGATTCCGCCTCAGAGACAATTGGATATTCGCTCTCGTAAGAAGGTGATCGTTTGCGAATATTGCGGACGTATCATGATTGACCCGGAATTGGCTGGTGTACAGATTGAACATAAGGCTGAAGAAGCTCCCGCACCAACAACCAAAAGAGCGATCAGAAGAAAAAGTGCAGAATAATCTACCGCTTTTTGATTATATATTTCAAAGCTCCGCATCATGCGGGGCTTTTTTTATCTCCCTTTCTTAACATACCCAAAATAAACAAACCAAACCTTTGGTTGTTATCATATCATTTCATAAAAACCTGAACTGATATGAATATACGAATGTGGGGCATATCGCTCTTTATGTTTCTTTCTACTGTATCTGCGGTTGGGCAAACTGCAAACTGTTACCTGAAGGCGCCTCTTCCTGATGAATGGGAGGAGAGTGGACAAGTATTTCAACAGACGCTTCCTGTGGATGATTATTGGTGGAAATCTTTCCGAGACACCAAGCTGGATTCTCTGATCACTTTGGCGGTAGACCGCAATTTCTCTGTTGCGATGGCTATTAACCGCATATCTGCTGCCCGTGCCAATCTCTGGATGGAGCGCAGTAACTTTTTCCCTTCTGTCGGATTGAATGCCGGATGGACTCGCGAGGAGACAAGCGGTAATATCAGTGCCGCTCCTCAATCTACGGAACATTATTATGGCGCATCACTCAGTATGAGTTGGGAAGTGGATGTATTCGGCAGTATCCGTAAGCGTGTGAAAGCGCAGAAAGAGAATTTTGCTGCAAGTAAAGAGGAGTATACGGGGGTGATGATTTCTATGGCGGCCGAGGTGGCCTCAGCTTATATCAATCTACGGGAATTTCAGCAGCAGCTTGAGGTGGTGAAGAAGAATGTCGCCTCGCAGGAAGAAGTGCTGAAAATCACGGAAGTACGTTATAACACCGGACTTGTGGCTAAGTTGGACGTGGCACAGGCTAAGTCGGTTTTGTATAGCACGAGAGCTTCCATTCCACAATTGGAAGCAGGTATCAACCAATATATCACGACACTGGCCGTTTTGCTTGGAATGTATCCTCAGGAGATTCGCCCAGTGCTGGAAACGGTGGGGATTTTACCCGATTATATGGAACCGATCGGAGTGGGTATGCCTGTCGATTTATTATTGAGAAGACCCGATGTGCGGAGTGCGGAACGGAATGTGAATGCGCAGGCAGCATTACTCGGAGCTTCTAAGGCCGACTGGTTGCCGAAAGTTTTTCTGAAAGGTTCGTTTGGCTATGCTGCCCGCGATTTAAAGGATCTGGTGAAGAGTAAAAGTATGACTTATGAGATTGCTCCGGCATTGAGTTGGACAATCTTCAGTGGAGGACAATTGGTAAATGCCACCAGACTGGCAAAAGTTCAATTGGACGAAACGATCAATCAATTTAATCAAACGGTTCTGACTGCTGTACAGGAAACGGATAATGCGATGAATGCTTATCGTAATTCCATCAAGCAGATTGTGGCGTTGAGGGAGGTGCGCAATCAAGGTGTGGAGACGTTGAAACTTTCTTTAGAACTTTATAAACAGGGGCTTTCACCGTTCCAGAATGTGCTCGACGCCCAACGTTCTCTGCTATCTTATGAGAATCAGCTGGTGCAAGCGGAAGGCAGTTCATTATTGCAACTGATAACCCTTTATAAAGCATTGGGCGGAGGCTGGAGAGAATAAAAAAGAATCTAATAAAAAAATATAACCGAACGGATATGAAAAAACTAATGTATATCTTTCTTGCGCTGCCCATATTGACAGGATGCAAGGAGAAGAAAAGCACAGGAGCAATGGGAGGAATGCCTACTCCTGAAATTAGCGTGACTAAACCGGTAGTGAAGGACATTACTCTGACGAAAGATTACCCGGGATACCTGACAACGGAGCAAACGGTAAATCTTGTGGCCAGAGTAAACGGGACTTTGCAGTCCACCTCCTATACTCCGGGAGGAAGGGTAAAGAAAGGACAGTTACTTTTTGTCATCGAGCCTACATTATATAAGGATAAGGTGGAACAGGCGAAAGCGGATCTGCAAACAGCTCAGGCGCAGCTGGAGTACGCACGCAGTAATTACAGCCGTATGAAAGAGGCTATCAAAAGTGATGCGGTGAGTCAGATACAACTGCTACAGTCGGAAGCCAATGTGACAGAAGGGATCGCGGCTGTGAATAATGCGGAAGCCGCTTTGAGTACGGCGCATACGAATCTGGGATATTGTTATGTGCGTGCTCCGTTTGACGGGACTATCACGAAATCGACTGTGGACATAGGGAGTTATGTGGGCGGATCTTTACAGCCCGTTACTTTGGCTACTATCTATAAGGATAATCAGATGTATGCGTATTTTAATGTAGCGGACAATCAGTGGTTGGGCATGGCGATGAATGACAATCAATCGGCAAAGAACCTGCCGCAAAAGATTATGGTACAATTGGGTAAGGATGGAACGGAGTCTTATCCTGCCGTGTTGGATTATTTATCCCCGAATGTGGATATGAGTACGGGAACATTGATGGTACGCGCTAATTTTGATAATCCGAAAGGGCTTCTGAAAAGCGGGTTGTATGTGAGTATAACTCTTCCTTATGGCGAAGCCTCAAATGCTGTATTGGTGAAGGAAGCTTCTATAGGAACGGATCAGTTAGGTAAATTTCTGTATGTCGTAAATGACTCGAACGTAGTTCGTTACCGTCATATTGAGGTGGGGCAGTTAATGGGTGATACCCTGCGTCAGGTATTGGAGGGCATTTCTCCTCAAGAGCGGTATGTCACGGAAGCTCTGATGAAAGTCAGAGATGGAATGAAGGTAAAGCCTGTACCTTAAAGAGTAGTTCTTTCATTTCAAGTATTAATCCTAAACTTATAGATCTATGTTTTCTAAATTTTTCATAAACCGACCGATCTTCGCTACGGTGCTTGCACTGCTTATTGTGGTAGCCGGTCTGGTGACACTAAATATATTGCCGGTAGCGCAATTTCCGGAGATTACACCACCGACGGTACAAGTATCGGCCGTTTATCCGGGTGCAAATGCCGAGACGGTAGCCCAAACGGTAGGTATTCCTATCGAACAGCAGGTGAATGGAGTAGATGGTATGCTTTATATGTCTTCCAACTCTTCATCTTCGGGAGCATACTCTCTGACTATCACTTTTGCCGTTGGAACGGATATTGACATGGCAACTGTGCAAGTGCAAAACAGGGTGAGTATCGCGCAATCATCACTTCCGGAACCGGTGGTGGTGCAAGGAGTGACTGTACAGAAACAATCTTCGAACATCGTTATGTTCTTGACAATGGCTTCGCAGGATTCTGTCTATAACAGTTTGTACCTTACCAACTATGCGAAATTAAATCTTGTCGACCAGTTAACCCGTGTGCCGGGAGTCGGTGCGGTAAATGTCATGGGAGCCGGAGATTATTCTATGCGTGTCTGGCTGGATCCTGAAGCTATGCGGATTCGCAATATTTCACCGCAGCAAGTCTATCAGGCCATTCAGGCGCAGAACGTAGAGGTTTCTGCCGGGTATATCGGTCAACCTATCGGACAGGATAATAAGAATGCGTTTCAGTATACGTTGAATGTGCAGGGGAGACTTACCTCACCGGAACAGTTTGGCAATATCATCATCCGTACGGAAAAGGACGGAGCAATGCTTCACCTGAAAGATATTGCACGAATTGATCTGGGTTCTGCTTCTTATGGAGTGGTATCCCGGCTGAATGGGAAACCTACGGCTGCCATTGCTATTTATCAGCAACCGGGATCCAACTCATTGGATGTATCGAAAGGGGTGAAAGCCAAAATGGAGGAATTGGGAGCGAACTTTCCGTCAGGTGTTACTTATAACGTTACGTTGGATACAACGGATGTGATTCATGCTTCCATTGATGAGGTGATGGTGACGTTCTTTGAGACTACTTTGCTGGTGGTGCTTGTTATTTTCTTGTTCCTTCAGAATTGGAGGGCGGTTATTATTCCTTGTCTCACCATTCCGGTCTCTTTGATTGGTACTCTTGCTGTGATGGCGGCATTTGGCTTCTCTATCAATACATTGACGTTGTTCGGATTGATTTTGGCAATCGCCATTGTGGTGGATGATGCGATAGTGGTGGTGGAGAACGCTTCGAGGTTACTGGAAACCGGACAATATTCGCCTCGCGAAGCAGTGACAAAAGCGATGGGAGAGATTACCGGTCCTATTGTCGGTGTGGTTCTTGTGTTGCTTGCCGTATTTGTTCCTACTATGTTGATTAGTGGAATTTCCGGTCAGCTATATAAGCAGTTTGCGTTGACTATTGCTGCTTCGACCGTGTTGAGCGGTTTTAATTCATTGACGTTGACACCTGCGCTTTGCGCGCTTTTTCTCGAAAAGAGCAAACCTTCCAAATTTTTTATCTATCGGGGATTCAATAAGGCTTATGATAAAACGCAGGGAGTATATGACGGAATCGTTAAATGGCTGCTTAAACGACCGGGATTTAGTTTTATTTCTTATGCCATTTTGACAGTTATTGCTGTTCTTCTATTTATGCGCTGGCCTTCTACGTTCGTTCCCGATGAAGATGACGGATATTTCATTGCTGTGGTTCAATTGCCTCCTGCTGCCAGTCTGGAGCGTACACAAGCGGTTGGAAATCAAATTAATGCCATACTTGATTCGTATCCTGAGGTACAGAACTATATAGGTATTACTGGTTTTTCCGTTATGGGAGGTGGTGAGCAGAGTAATTCGGCTACTTATTTTGTCGTACTGAAAAACTGGAACGAAAGGAAAGGGAAGGAGCACACGGCTGCCGCTGTAGTCAACCGTTTCAACGGTGAGGCGTATATGACAATCCAAGCCGGGCAGGTGTTTGCTATGGTTCCACCGGCTATTCCAGGATTAGGGGCTTCGGGAGGTCTGCAGCTTCAGGTAGAGGATAGGAAAAACCTGGGATCTACGGAGATGCAGCAGGCTATCGATGCTTTATTGGCTTCTTACCATACCAAACCTGCTCTGGCTTCTATATCCAGCCAGTATCAAGCAAATGTACCGCAGTATTTTTTGAATATCGATCGGGATAAAGTTCAATTTATGGGTATTGCCTTGAATGATGTCTTTTCTACGTTAGGATATTATATGGGAGCGGCGTATGTGAATGATTTTGTAGAGTTCGGACGTATCTATCAGGTGAAGATCGAGGCGCGTGATCAGGCGCAAAGGGTGATCGATGATGTGCTGAAATTGAGTGTGCCGAATTCTGCGGGAGAGATGGTACCTTTCTCTTCTTTTACTAAAGTAGAAGAACAGTTGGGGCAAGATCAGATTAACCGGTATAATATGTATTCTACTGCGGCTTTGACCTGCAATGTGGCTCCGGGAAGCAGTACGGGGCAGGCTATTCAAGAGATGGAGGCTTTGTTCAAGGAACAGTTAGGTGATGAATTCGGGTATGAATGGACTTCTGTTGCATACCAGGAAACGCAGGCTGGGAATACAACGACCATTGTTCTGGTCATGGCTTTGATTGTCGCATTTCTAGTGTTGGCTGCGCAGTACGAAAGTTGGACCAGTCCGGTAGCGGCGGTTATTGGTTTGCCGGTAGCATTGTTGGGAGCGATGATCGGTTGTCTGATAATGGGGACTCCGGTAAGTATTTATACGCAGATTGGTATTATCCTGTTGATTGCGCTTTCGGCAAAGAACGGAATTCTGATTGTGGAGTTTGCCCGTGATTTCCGCGCTGAGGGGAATTCGATCCGTGATGCGGCATTTGAAGCGGGACATGTTCGTCTGCGACCGATCTTAATGACATCATTTGCTTTCGTTTTGGGAGTAATGCCGTTGCTGTTTGCTACCGGTGCAGGTGCGGAAAGTCGTATCGCACTGGGGGCTGCAGTGGTATTCGGTATGGCAATGAATACGTTGCTGGCTACGGTTTATGTACCTAATTTCTATGAGCTGATGCAGAAATTGCAAGAAAAATTCGGTGGGAAAAAGAAGGTGGCGGGATGATATAATCATCCCGTAGGTTTCATGTAATGATCGATTTATAAAGAAGCATAGTCCGGAATATCTCTCAGAAAAGTATAGCTCTGATTTTCATAATCCATGCGGCAGCAATAGTGCTGCATTCCGTTGCTGACAATCAGGTAATCTACTTTCAGTACCATATTGTATCGGGTAATCTGATCGAAAACGGCTTGCGTGATTTCTACATGGGGAGCTTTATACTCCACAATCATCCGGGCGGAGAGGTCTCTCCGGTAGAGTACTGTATCGCATCTTTTAGTTGTACCGTTCAGCTTTACCATTACTTCGTTAGCTAATAGAGCGGATGGGTATCCTTTGTGTGCAATAAGAAAGTGTACAAAGTGTTGCCGTACCCATTCTTCGGGAGTAAGGGCGACATATCGTTTGCGAATTACGTCAAAAATTACATTTTTTCCGTTTCGTACGTTTATTTTAGTGTCGAATACTGGTAGGTTTAACGATAACATTTATTATTTTTGTAAGTTAAATAACGGGTTCCTTTATTTGGAACCGCAAATTTAATGAAATTATGAAAACAAAAGAAGAAATCGTAGCTAATTGGCTGCCACGTTACACAAAACGTAACTTGGAGGATTTTGGAGAGTATATACTGTTGACTAACTTCAACAAGTATGTAGAGATTTTCGCCAATCAATTTGATGTTCCAATATTGGGTAGGGATGCTAATATGATTTCTGCCAGTGCCGGAGGAATTACAATGATTAATTTTGGCATGGGGAGTCCTAATGCCGCCATTATTATGGATTTGCTGGGTGCTATCCGCCCGAAGGCCTGTCTGTTTCTTGGTAAATGCGGTGGTATCGACAAGAAGAATCATCTTGGAGATTTGATTCTTCCCATTGCGGCAATTCGTGGCGAGGGAACTTCCAATGACTATTTTCCACCTGAGGTTCCGGCGTTGCCTGCATTTATGTTGCAGCGTGCCGTTTCTTCATCGATTCGTGACTATGGACGTGACTATTGGACAGGAACTGTTTATACTACGAATCGTCGTATTTGGGAACATGATGATACATTCAAGGAGTATCTGAAAAAGACTCGCGCAATGGCAGTTGATATGGAAACGGCAACATTGTTTAGTTGTGGCTTTGCCAATCATATTCCTACCGGTGCATTGCTGTTGGTTTCCGATCAACCGATGACTCCGGATGGGGTGAAAACAGACAAGAGCGATAGCCTGGTTACCAAAAATTATGTGGAAGAACATGTGGAAATAGGTATTGCCTCTTTGCGCATGATTATTGATGAAAAGAAAACTGTAAAACACTTGAAATTTGACTGGTAATTCCCGGTCTTGAAAGATATTATGGCAAAACAAGAACTGACGTGTGATGATATTCTCAAGGAGTTGGGTGCTAAACAATATCGTCCTGTCTATTATTTGATGGGGGAAGAATCGTATTATATCGACCTGATTGCGGATTATATAACAAATAATGTGTTGAATGAAACGGAGAAGGAGTTCAATCTAACCGTGGTATATGGTGCCGATGCAGATGTGGCTACTGTCATAAATGCAGCAAAGCGTTATCCGATGATGTCTGAACATCAGGTGGTAGTGGTAAAGGAGGCGCAGGTAATCCGCAATATGGAAGAGTTGTCTTATTATCTTCAAAAACCACTCCTGTCTACTATTCTGGTAATATGCCATAAGCATGGTACGTTGGATCGTAGAAAGAAGTTAGCAGCCGAAATTGAAAAGGTGGGCGTATTGTTTGAATCGAAAAAAATAAAAGAGGCCCAACTTCCTGCTTTCATATCTTCTTATATGAAGCGTAAAGGTGTGGATATGGAACCTAAGGCAACAGCCATGTTGGCTGATTTTGTAGGTTCTGATTTGAGCCGACTGACGGGGGAATTGGAAAAGCTAATCATCACTTTACCTGCTGGTCAGAGACGTGTAACACCTGAGCAGATAGAAAGGAATATCGGTATAAGCAAGGATTATAATAACTTTGAATTGCGGAGCGCACTTGTTGAAAAGGATATCCTTAAAGCAAATAAGATAATAAAATATTTTGAGGAAAACCCGAAAACGAATCCAATACAGATGACTTTGTCACTGTTGTTCAACTTCTATTCTAATCTGATGTTGGCATATTATGCGCCTGATAAATCAGAGCAGGGAGTTGCTAATATGTTAGGACTGAAAACGACTTGGCAGGCTAAAGATTATATAGCTGCTATGAGAAAATATACTGGTGTAAAGACAATGCAAATCGTTGGTGAAATACGATATGCGGATGCAAAGTCAAAGGGAGTAAAGAACAGTTCAATGACAGATGGAGATATTCTTCGCGAATTAGTGTTTAATATTTTGCATTAGTAGGAGCGTTTTTGGTATATAAAGAAAAGACATCTACTTTTACTATAAATAGAATAAAGTAGATGTCTTTTCTATATCCTCTGAAATATGTTTTCTTTTGGACGGTGTAAGTCTATATTTTGAATAAAAAAAACGAACAATAATTTCTACATACTTTCCTCATCTTTTCATGGCTACTTCCTCATCCTTTGGAATTTTTCGTTTATTCATTCATCTCAATTTTATTCGGTGGTGTCCCCAATATCATTCTTTCATCGAATAGGCGTTTTTCTCTTCACAAGAAACTTCACAGAAAAATTTGAATTCCTATCTTGCTTTAAATATCATTTTGATAGTTTGGAGATTAATAGTGGTGATTTTCTTGCTTTTCTCTATTTAAACTAAAAAACAGAATCATAAAATTTGAAGTAAATATTTGTATAACAATGTATTATGCAGAATTAGACCTTTCTAGAATTGAAAAAAAACATCGAAATGGGCTAATGGACGGAAATATTGCAAGGATTTGGTATTTTATGTTAGAATGTCAAATATGATTTGAAGAAACCATAATATACATTCGTGAATAATAGCTTTTTTTTCTTTATTTTATTGCAAGTGCAACTTCTTCTATTTACGCTTGTGTATTTCGTGTTATATATTTGTAATTAATACCCTTGTGAATGCAATACATTTGTACTTTAGTAGCTGGTTGTATAAATGTAAAATAGATAGTTTACAAAGATAGAGTATTTAGTATAAATGTAGTAGGAGAGTGATTAATAGTTATTTATAGGTATGTTATATCATTAAATATCAGTTATATATATACCGTTATTTGATTTTGAACTGTAAATTAGAACTTTATGTGGCATTTATTTTTGTGAATATCATTGTTTTTACTCACTATTGTTTTATGTAATTTGTTTATTATCAGATAGTAATATGTATTTATTAAATAATAACTATGATATATAAATAGGTTCTTTTATCTATGTGTACAATCGTAATATTTCAAATGTGAATGACGATATAACTTTGTAATATTTATATTTTATAGTTGTAATTTGTTTTTGTGAATTTAAATAATTACTTTTGTATTACATTTAAACTTTGATATATTTTTGTGAAAACATCATTTAGTGCGTGGAATTATAACTTTCAATAAAGGCAGTATGGAAATAAAAGACAGAATTAGAATGATTATGGAAAGGGAAAAGGTTCCCCCCAGAGTTTTTGCCGAGACAATCGGTGTTCAGCAGTCTACTCTTTCTCATATTTTAAATGATAGAAATAAACCGAGTCTGGAAGTAGTCATGAAAGTTCACCAGACTTATAGCTATGTAAATCTCGAATGGCTATTATATGGAAAAGGTGAAATGCTTGCTTCTGCAGAAAGTGCTTCATTGGTATCTTCTAATGGAGATTATCAACCTTCTTTGTTTGACGAGAATCCTGTAAATTCGACCAAAGAAACGATTGGCCTGGAAAATCGCAAGGAAATTGCATTAAGAGGCACTGAAAATGTAGCTAAAGGGGTTGTAAAACAGGAAATTAGGTATATAGAAAAGCCTGTTAGGAAAATCACTGAAATAAGAATTTTCTTTGATGATAATACCTATGAAACGTTTAGACCTGAAAAATAAGAGGTAAAATCGCTCGTTTGAGCAAATTCCTGTATCTTTGCACCCGGAATACGAATTTATACTTTTTATATCCATACATGAAGAAATTTATTTTAGATCTGACGGTTACGGAGAATATTAAATTGCATACTAATTATGTATTGCTAAAATTGACATCTCCATCGTTGTTGCCCGAAATGTTGCCTGGGCAGTTTGCCGAACTCCGGGTGGACGGTTCGCCTACTACATTCTTGCGTCGTCCTATTTCTATTAACTTTGTAGATAAACAACGAAATGAAGTATGGTTTCTGATCCAGTTAGTCGGAGATGGTACAAGGCGTTTGGCAGAGGTAAAATCAGGCGATGTGATTAATACGGTACTTCCGTTAGGAAATGGCTACACAATGCCTCACAATGCTTCTGATAAGCTCCTGCTAGTGGGTGGAGGTGTCGGAACAGCTCCTATGTTGTTTTTGGGTGAGCAATTGGCTAAAAACGGTCATAAACCTACCTTTCTTTTAGGCGCCCGTAGTGATAAGGATCTTTTGCAGTTGGAAGAATTCGCTAAATATGGTGAGGTGTACACTACTACTGAAGATGGTAGTTACGGAGAAAAGGGATATGTTACTCAACATTCTATATTAGGCAAAGTACAATTTGAGCAGATTTACACTTGTGGTCCCAAACCTATGATGATGGCTGTGGCAAAATATGCCAAAAGTAATCAGATAGAATGTGAAGTCTCTTTGGAAAATACGATGGCTTGTGGTATCGGTGCATGTTTATGTTGTGTGGAAAATACGACAGAAGGTCACTTGTGTGTATGCAAAGAAGGTCCTGTTTTTAATATAAAGAAACTATTATGGCAGATTTAAATGTAAATATTGGCGAATTGAAAATGAAGAATCCGGTGATGACAGCATCCGGTACATTTGGATACGGTGAAGAGTTCTCTGACTTCATTGATATAGCGCGAATAGGTGGTATTATTGTAAAGGGTACTACTCTTCACAAACGTGAAGGGAATCCTTATCCACGTATGGCTGAGACTCCTTCGGGGATGTTAAACGCTGTGGGACTGCAAAATAAGGGCGTTGAGTACTTTGTAGAACATATATATCCTCGCATAAAAGACATAGAAACGAATATGATTGTAAACGTTTCGGGTTCTACTATCGAAGATTATGTGAAAACAGCCGAAATTATTAATGAACTTGACAAAATTCCTGCTATAGAGTTAAATATTTCCTGCCCCAATGTAAAGCAAGGTGGTATGGCTTTTGGTGTGTCAGCAAAAGGTGCGTCAGAAGTAGTGAAAGCAGTACGTTCTGCTTATAAAAAGACACTTATCGTAAAACTCTCTCCAAACGTCACAGATATCACTGAAATAGCTCGTGCAGCGGAAGAAAGTGGTGCAGATAGTGTATCATTAATCAATACATTATTGGGAATGGCAATCGATGCGGAGCGTAGACGTCCCATTTTATCCACTATAACGGGTGGAATGTCCGGAGCCGCCGTAAAACCTATCGCATTACGTATGGTATGGCAAGTTGCTAAAGTGGTAAATATTCCTGTCATAGGATTAGGCGGGATTATGGATTGGAAAGATGCGGTTGAATTCATGCTTGCGGGTGCATCTGCTATCCAGATCGGTACGGCAAATTTCATAGATCCGGCTGTTACCATCAAAGTGGAAGATGGTATAAATAATTACTTAGATAGACATGGATATAAGTCTGTGAAGGAAATTATAGGTGCGCTTGAGGTATAACTGCAAACATACAATAACTATTCGCACTAAATATATGAGAAAAATGTTATTCTACCTTCAAGTTTTGATCTGTGAAATTGAATATGAAATGGCGAACGAATAAGATGTTTGTGTTTAGTGTGAAGAGTGAGAGCTAAAATCTCCAAGCGGAGGATATAATAAAAACGACAGCAGGAATAACTTATTTCCTGCTGTCGTTTTTATTTACATATCGTTTTTATTCTTCCAGCAAGTCGGGACGAAGTTTCTTGGTGCGCTCCAAAGATTGTTGCAGTTCCCATTCTTTAATCTTGGCTTCATGACCGGATAAAAGAATCTCGGGAACTTTCCAGCCTTTATAGTCGGCAGGACGAGTATATACAGGTGCTGCCAGCAAATTATCTTGGAAAGAATCGGAAAGTGCAGATTGTTCATCGGAGATGACTCCCGGAATGATGCGTACAATAGCGTCGGCCATGACTGCCGCAGCTAATTCGCCACCTGTCAGGACGTAATCTCCGATACTGATTTCTTTAGTGATCAGGTGCTCGCGGATACGATAGTCAATTCCTTTGAAATGTCCACAAAGGATAATAAGATTCTGTGCTAAAGACAGATTGTTGGCCATAGGCTGGTTGAATTGTTCTCCGTCGGGGGTTGTGAAGATTACTTCATCGTACTCTCGCTCCGCTTTGAGAGCATTGATGCAACGCTCGATAGGCTCTATTTTCATGACCATTCCGGCAAAGCCGCCAAAAGGATAATCATCGACACGGCGGTATTTATCTTCAGTGTAGTCACGCAGATTGTGAATATGGATTTCTGCAAGTCCTTTGTTCTGAGCCCGTTTCATAATGGAACAATTGAAGAATCCCTCAATCATTTCGGGCAAAACCGTTATAATATCAATACGCATAATCTTTAATTTTTCGCAAAAGTACAAATATTCAAAGATAAACCCGTATTTTTGCCTTAAACAATCAAAGAAATATGGATATAAAAGGAAGAATAGAGGAATTGCGTGCTGAACTTCATCGGCATAACTATAATTATTACGTGTTGAATGCTCCTGAAATATCGGATAAGGAGTTTGATGACAAGATGCGTGAACTCCAGGATTTGGAGGAGGCTCACCCGGAATATAAAGATGAGAATTCGCCTACTATGCGTGTGGGTAGTGATTTGAACAAGAACTTTACGCAGGTAGCACATAAATATCCTATGTTATCATTGGCGAACACATATTCGGAGGAGGAAGTCACCGATTTCTATGAACGTGTCCGTAAGGCTCTTAATGAAGATTTTGAGATTTGCTGTGAGATGAAATATGATGGAACATCAATCTCATTGACTTATGAGGATGGAAAATTAGTTCGGGCGGTTACTCGTGGAGATGGTGAGAAAGGTGATGATGTGACGGATAATGTGAAAACGATTCGTTCTATTCCGCTTGTGCTTCACGGTGATAACTATCCTGCCTCATTTGAAATTCGTGGGGAGATTCTTATGCCGTGGGAAGTATTTGAAGCATTGAATCGAGAAAAGGAGGTCCGCGAGGAACCACTTTTTGCTAATCCAAGAAATGCAGCTTCCGGAACATTGAAGTTGCAAAATTCTTCAGTTGTCGCTTCCCGTAAATTGGATGCGTATTTATATTATCTTTTAGGAGAGAATCTGCCTTGCGACGGACATTACGAAAATCTTCAGGAAGCGGCAAAATGGGGCTTTAAAATATCTGATCTAATGCGTAAATGTCAAACATTAGAGGAGGTTTTTGAATTTATAAATTATTGGGATGTAGAACGTAAAAACTTACCGGTTGCTACGGATGGGATTGTGTTAAAGGTAAATAGCTTGAGGCAGCAAAAGAATTTGGGGTTTACGGCTAAATCTCCCAGATGGGCTATTGCTTACAAGTTCCAGGCGGAGCGGGCTTTGACTCGTTTGAATAAAGTGACTTATCAAGTCGGTAGAACGGGGGCTGTTACTCCTGTGGCTAATTTGGATCCGGTACAGCTCTCGGGAACTGTCGTGAAACGTGCATCCTTACATAATGCTGATATAATCGAAGGACTTGATTTGCACATTGGAGATATGGTTTATGTGGAAAAAGGTGGTGAGATTATTCCTAAAATCACGGGTGTGGATGTAGATGCACGTAGTTTTATGGTTGGTGAGAAGGTCAGGTTCATCACTACTTGTCCTGAATGTGGCAGTAAATTAGTCAGGTATGAAGGGGAAGCTGCTCATTACTGTCCTAATGAAACGGCTTGCCCTCCTCAGATTAAAGGTAAGATAGAGCATTTTATTAGTCGGAAAGCTATGGATATCGATGGTTTAGGTCCGGAGACGGTTGATATGTTTTATCGCTTAGGTTTAATTCATAATACCGCTGATTTGTATAAACTCACAATAGACGACATTAAAGGATTGGAGCGTATGGGGGAAAAATCAGCTGAGAATATTGTAACAGGAATTGCCCAGAGCAAAACAGTTCCTTTCGAACGTGTTATTTTTGCTCTGGGAATCCGCTTTGTGGGTGAAACAGTTGCAAAAAAGATTGCGAAGTCGTTTGAAAATATAGATGAGTTGAAACGGGCGGATCTTGAAAGATTAGTAAGTATCGATGAAATCGGTGAGAAAATAGCCCAGAGTATTCTTACGTATTTTGCAAATGAGGCTAATTGCGAGTTGGTGAACAGGTTGAAAGAGGCTGGGCTGCAGTTTTATCGTACTGAAGAAGATTTGAGTGGGTATACTGATAAGTTAGCGGGACAGTCTATTGTTATCAGCGGTGTGTTTATCCACCATTCGCGTGACGAATATAAAGAACTTATTGAGAAAAACGGAGGGAAAAATGTGGGAAGTATTTCCGCAAAAACAAGTTTTATTCTTGCTGGAGATAATATGGGACCTGCAAAGTTGGAAAAAGCGCAAAAATTAGGAATAACCATATTAAGCGAAGACGAATTTCTGAAACTTATATCGTAAGATATGAAAAATATTCGTACTTTTGTGGCTAAATAAATTAGAGATTATAATTAAAACTCATGATACAGACTAAATTGAAAGGAATGGGGGTAGCACTGATTACTCCTTTCAAAGAGGATGAGAGTGTTGACTATGACGCGCTAATGCGTATGGTAGACTATTTATTACAGAATAATGCGGATTTCCTGTGTGTGCTGGGAACTACGGCTGAAACGCCGACTCTTACTGAGGAAGAAAAGAAAACTATTAAAAAAATGGTGATTGACCGCGTTAACGGAAGAGTCCCTATTCTGTTAGGTGTAGGTGGTAATAACACTCGGGCTGTTGTGGAGACATTGAAGAATGATGATTTCACAGGAGTCGACGCTATATTGTCTGTTGTGCCATATTATAACAAGCCTTCTCAAGAAGGTATTTATCAGCATTATAAGGCTATTGCCGAAGCAACGGAACTTCCTATTGTGTTGTATAATGTTCCGGGACGTACAGGTGTGAATATGACTGCTGAAACGACTTTGCGTATCGCACGTAACTTCAGTAATGTGATTGCTATAAAAGAAGCCTCCGGTAATATTACACAGATGGATGATATCATTAAAAATAAACCTGAGAATTTTAATGTTATATCCGGAGATGATGGCATCACTTTTCCTCTTATTACTTTAGGAGCTGTTGGCGTTATTTCGGTAATAGGAAATGCTTTTCCCCGTGAGTTTAGCCGTATGACTCGCCTGGCTCTTCAAGGAGACTTTGCTAACGCGCTGGCTATCCATCATAGATTTACAGAATTGTTTAATCTATTATTTGTAGATGGGAATCCGGCCGGTGTGAAATCAATGTTGAATGCAATGGGAATGATTGAAAATAAACTTCGGTTGCCACTAGTACCTACGCGCATTACTACGTTTGAAGCTATTCGTAAAGTTTTGAATGAGCTGAATATTAAATGCTGATTACAGGAGATATTATCAATTTCTGATATATTTATCTAACAAAGGTTCGCCCTTCACCTTTTCATGGGTCAATGTAAAAACCTGAGGGGTAAATTTATAAATTGTTATCTTTGTCTCCAAATTCATAGCTTATGGAGTTAAACGGTTATCGCCTTCTTCTTCCTGAAGGCACTTTAGACTACTTTGATCTTGTTGATGTGAAGGAAAGTGTAAATGAAGTTGTGTTCTACCTTGAGGAGAAAAAT
>NZ_GG688322.1:0-164691 GCF_000156195.1 Bacteroides finegoldii DSM 17565
TATAGCACGAGGGTTCCACCTCTTCCCATTCCGAACAGAGAAGTTAAGCCTCGTCACGCCGATGGTACTGCGTAACAGTGGGAGAGTAGGTAGCCGCCGTTTTTAAGAAGCCCCTTGATTCAGCAACGAGTCAAGGGGCTTTCTGTGTTTTTTAATCTTTGATATATCCGTTTGAGTGTCCCGTTTGTCCGTTTCGGTATTTGTTTGTTTTCATCTCTCTTTTAGATTCACTATATTTGCTTTCTCGTTTGAGTAATATAAATGTCATTTTGTTATACGAAAAGGGAAAAAATGGAATAAAATTGGTATATAACTGTGATTTTTTTGCAAGGTTACCTTTTTTCTTTCCATCTTTCTCTTTTTTATCAAATTGATTTTTGTAAATTTGGCGAGAATCTAAGAAAGGTACACAATTAATATAGTAATAATACTAAATACTCCTGTTGATATGGAAAACAAAATTCAAGAGTTGACCGATAAGATTTATCGTGAAGGCGTGGAAAAAGGAAACGAAGAAGCGCAGAGACTTATCGCGAATGCTCAGGAAGAAGCAAAAAAAATTATTGAGGATGCACGCAAAGAGGCAGAATCAATCGTTAATTCCTCTCGTAAATCTGCTGACGAATTGGTGGAAAATACAAAATCAGAGTTAAAACTGTTTGCCGGTCAGGCTGTAAATGCACTCAAATCTGAGGTTGCTACTATGGTAACTGACAAGTTAGTAACTGCTTCCGTGAAGGACTTCGCTCAGGATAAAGATTATCTGAATGCGTTTATCGTTGCATTGGCTTCAAAATGGAGTGTGGATGAACCCATTGTTATTTCCACTGCCGATGCGGAATCACTGAAAAAGTATTTTGCAGCTCACGCAAAAGCATTGTTGGATAAGGGAGTGACTATACAGCAGGTGAACGGTATCAAGACTTTATTCACTGTTTCTCCGGCGGACGGTTCTTATAAAGTGAACTTCGGAGAAGAAGAATTCATGAATTACTTCAAAGCTTTCTTGCGTCCCCAGTTAGTAGAAATGCTATTTTAAAAAAAGCGACTATGAGTAGTAAGTACTATTACTTAGTAGCAGGTTTGCCGGAGCTTTCGCTGGAAGACAGTAAACTGAGCTACACAGTAGCTGATTTTAAAACTGAAATCTACAACGGATTGTCTGCTTCAGACCGGAGGTTGATCGACTTGTTTTATCTGAAGTTTGATAATGCTAATGTGTTGAAACTTCTCAAAGATAAAGAAGCGGAAATAGACAAACGGGGAAACTACTCTGCCGGAGAACTTATCGAATATATTTCTATTCTAAGGGAAGGCGGAGAAATCAGTCCGAAAGATTTTCCGGCTTATCTTTCTACATTTATCGTTGATTATTTGAATACACCGGCTGAAAGTACGGTATTGCAGGAAGATTATTTGGCTGCATTGTATTACGAATATGCTATGAGATGTGGAAATAAATTTGTTTCCGCCTGGTTTGAATTCAACCTCAACATCAATAATATTCTTGTTGCATTTACCTGTCGTAAATTCAAGTGGGATATTGCCTCCAATATTGTAGGAAACACGGAGGTATGCGAGGCATTACGTACATCGAGCGCCCGTGATTTCGGACTGTCCGGTGAGGTGGATGTTTTTGAGTCGTTGGTGAAAATCAGTGAGATTACAGAATTGGTGGAACGTGAGAAGAAGCTCGACACTTTGCGGTGGAACTGGATGGAAGATGCTACCTTCTTCGATTATTTCACCATTGAACGTATTTTCGCTTTCTTGTTAAAGCTGGAAATGATTGAACGGTGGATTTCATTGGATAAGGAAAGAGGAAATCAATTGTTCAGGAGTATCATCGAATCACTAAAGAACGAAGTGCAGATTCCTGCAGAATTCAGATAATAAATTATTAAAAATATATGGCAACAAAAGGAACTGTTAGTGGCGTTATTGCCAACATGGTGACCCTCGTCGTTGACGGACCGGTAGCTCAGAATGAGATTTGTTATATCTCGACCGGCGGCGATAAGTTGATGGCGGAGGTGATTAAGGTTGTAGGTTCACATGTGTATGTCCAGGTGTTTGAAAGTACACGTGGACTGAAAGTGGGTGCTGAAGCCGAATTTACAGGACACATGCTCGAAGTGACGTTAGGTCCGGGTATGTTATCGAAAAACTACGACGGTCTGCAAAATGACCTTGACAAAATGGATGGCGTTTTCCTGAAAAGAGGACAATATACATATCCATTGGATAAAGAGCGTGTATGGCACTTCGTACCGTTGGTAAATGCAGGTGATAAAGTGCAGGCTTCCGCATGGCTGGGGCAGGTGGACGAGAACTTTCAGCCGTTGAAGATGATGGCTCCGTTCACGATGAAAGGAACGGCTACCGTGAAAACAATCATGCCGGAAGGTGATTATAAGATAGAAGATACGATTGCAGTCTTGACAGATGAGGAAGGAAACGATATTCCTGTTACTATGATTCAGAGATGGCCGGTGAAACGTGCCATGACGAACTATAAGGAAAAGCCGCGTCCTTTCAAATTATTGGAGACGGGGGTACGTGTAATCGATACATTGAATCCGATTGTGGAAGGTGGT
Source organism: Bacteroides finegoldii DSM 17565 (assembly GCF_000156195.1). Lineage (GTDB taxonomy): Bacteria > Bacteroidota > Bacteroidia > Bacteroidales > Bacteroidaceae > Bacteroides > Bacteroides finegoldii. The sequence goes on from NZ_GG688322.1 coordinate 2,598, forward strand.
ACAGGCTTTATTCCCGGACCCTTCGGTACAGGTAAGACCGTACTTCAGCATGCCATTTCCAAACAGGCGGAAGCGGATATCGTAATTATTGCAGCTTGTGGTGAGCGTGCCAATGAGGTGGTGGAAATCTTTACGGAGTTCCCGGAACTGGTTGACCCGCATACCGGACGTAAGTTGATGGAACGTACCATTATCATAGCTAATACTTCCAATATGCCGGTGGCTGCCCGCGAGGCTTCCGTATATACAGCAATGACACTGGCGGAATATTATCGTTCAATGGGACTGAAGGTTCTGTTGATGGCTGACTCAACTTCCCGTTGGGCGCAGGCTCTGCGTGAGATGTCCAACCGTATGGAGGAGTTGCCTGGTCCGGATGCTTTCCCGATGGATATTTCGGCTATCATCTCCAACTTCTACGGTCGTGCGGGATATGTGAAACTGAACAATGACGAAACAGGTTCGATTACTTTCATCGGTACGGTATCTCCTGCCGGTGGTAACTTGAAAGAGCCTGTGACTGAAAATACGAAGAAAGTAGCACGTTGTTTCTATGCTTTGGAACAGGACCGTGCCGATAAGAAACGTTATCCGGCTGTGAATCCGATCGATTCTTATTCTAAATATATCGAATATCCGGAATTTGAAGCATACATCAAAGAGCACATCAACGGTGAATGGATTGGTAAGGTCAATGAACTGAAAACACGTTTGCAGCGTGGTAAAGAGATTGCCGAGCAGATCAATATTCTTGGTGACGATGGTGTACCGGTAGAATATCACGTTATTTTCTGGAAATCGGAATTGATCGACTTTGTTATTCTGCAGCAGGATGCATTCGACGAAATTGATGCGGTAACTCCGATGGAACGTCAGGAAGATATTCTGAACATGGTAATTGACATTTGTCATACGGAGTTTGAATTTGATAACTTCAACGAAGTAATGGATTACTTCAAGAAGATGATTAATATCTGTAAGCAGATGAACTATTCTAAGTTCAAGTCTGAGCAGTATGAAGGATTCCGGCAACAACTGAAAGAACTGATTGCCGAAAGAAGTATCAATTCATAATCTTAAATTTATAATTTTTAATTATCAAAGATGGCAACAAAAGCTTTTCAAAAGATATATACCAAGATTACTCAGATTACCAAAGCTACCTGTTCGCTGAAAGCGACGGGAGTAGGGTATGACGAGCTTGCCACTGTGGATGGTAAACTGGCGCAGGTGGTTAAGATTGCCGGTGACGATGTCACTTTGCAGGTATTTGAGGGTACGGAAGGTATTCCGACCAATGCCGAAGTAGTGTTTCTCGGAAAATCACCGACATTGAAAGTAAGTGAGCAGTTGGCAGGACGTTTCTTCAATGCTTTCGGTGATCCGATCGACGGAGGTCCGGAAATTGAAGGCCAGGAAGTGGAGATTGGCGGACCTTCTGTGAATCCGGTTCGACGTAAACAGCCGTCGGAACTGATTGCAACAGGTATTGCCGGTATCGATTTGAACAATACGTTGGTGTCCGGTCAGAAGATTCCGTTCTTCGCCGACCCGGACCAGCCTTTCAACCAGGTTATGGCAAACGTGGCGTTGCGTGCCGAAACGGATAAGATTATTCTCGGCGGTATGGGTATGACGAATGATGACTACCTGTACTTTAAGAATGTGTTCTCTAATGCCGGTGCGCTCGATCGTATCGTGAGTTTTATGAATACGACCGAGAATCCTCCGGTGGAACGTCTGTTGATTCCGGATATGGCATTGACTGCAGCCGAGTATTTCGCTGTAAACAATAATGAGAAAGTCTTGGTACTGTTGACGGATATGACCAGTTACGCCGATGCGTTGGCTATCGTATCCAACCGTATGGATCAGATTCCTTCGAAAGACTCTATGCCGGGTTCGCTTTATTCGGATTTGGCAAAGATTTACGAAAAAGCGGTGCAGTTCCCTTCCGGTGGTTCAATTACTATTATCGCAGTGACTACGTTGTCCGGTGGAGATATTACACACGCTGTACCTGATAATACGGGTTACATCACCGAAGGTCAGTTGTTCTTGCGTCGTGATAGTGATATCGGTAAGGTTATTGTTGACCCGTTCCGTTCATTGTCTCGTTTGAAACAGTTGGTTACCGGAAAAAAGACGCGTAAAGACCATCCACAGGTGATGAATGCCGCTGTACGTCTGTATGCCGACGCTGCTAACGCTAAGACAAAGATGGAAAACGGTTTCGACTTGACGAACTACGACGAGCGTACGCTGGCTTTTGCAAAAGATTATTCCAATCAGTTGTTGGCTATCGATGTCAATCTGGATACTACTGAAATGCTGGATGTGGCTTGGGGCTTGTTTGGTAAGTACTTCCGTCCGGAAGAAGTAAATATCAAGAAAGACTTGGTGGATCAATACTGGCCAAAAGGCGAATAATAATAAACTTGTAATTAATAATTTATAATTAGTAATTGACAACGTGGCTATAAAGTTTCAATATAACAAGACCTCTCTTCAGCAGCTCGAAAAGCAACTGAAAGTGCGGGTGCGCACGCTTCCTATCATCAAGAATAAGGAAAGCGCCCTCCGCATGGAAGTGAAACGCTGTAAAACGGAAGCTGCCGATCTGGAGGATAGGCTCGAAGAACAGATTCAAGCCTATGAAGCCATGTTCGCCCTTTGGAATGAGTTTGATGCTTCATTAATAAAGGTGAATGATGTTCATCTTGGCGTGAAGAAAATTGCGGGTGTGCGCGTGCCGTTGCTCGAAAATGTAGAGTTCGAGATACGTCCGTACAGTATGTTTAACGCTCCCAAATGGTATGCCGACGGTATACACTTGTTGGAAGAGCTTGCACATACGGCCATTGAACGTGAATTTATGCTCGCCAAGCTGAATTTGTTAGAACATGCAAGGAAAAAGACCACTCAGAAAGTGAATCTTTTTGAGAAGGTACAGATACCGGGCTATCAGGATGCATTGCGAAAGATCAAGCGATTTATGGAAGATGAAGAGAATCTGTCGAAGTCTTCGCAAAAGATCATGAAGTCCCATCAGGAAAAAAGGAAGGAGGTAGAGGCATGATTACGAAAATGAAGAAACTCACATTCCTGGTTTATCACAAGGAGTACGAAGATTTTCTGAACAGTCTGCGTGAACTTGGTGTAGTCCACATTGTGGAAAAACAGCAAGGGGTTGCCGATAACACGGAACTGCAGGAGAATATCCGTCTTTCCAACCGCTTGGCAGCTACAATGAAGTTGCTCCAGAATCAGAAGCATGAGAAGAATGCCGTGATTGCAACGGAAGGTGGAACAGCCGGACGCGGGATGCAAGTGTTGGATGAAGTGGATACTTTGCAAACGGAACACGGGAAGTTGTCTCAACAGCTACAAAGCTATGCGAAAGAAAAAGAAGCGTTGGAAGCGTGGGGAAACTTTGAGCCGACAGATATTCAGAAATTGAAAGATGTTGGTTATGTGATCGGTTTTTATAGCTGCTCGGAAGGAAACTACAAAGAAGAGTGGGAGACGGAATACAATGCGATGATTGTGAACCGTATTTCTTCCAAAGTATTCTTTGTCACGGTAACGAAAGCCGGACAGGAGGTGGACTTGGATGTGGAGCAGGCAAAACTTCCAGCATACTCTTTGGCACGCCTTGAAACGATGTATGATACGACGGAACAGGCGATCGAAGAGAATGAGAAGAAGCTCGTTGCATTGTCTGAGACGGAAATTCCTTCTTTGAAGGCTGCCTTGAAAGAATTGCAGGGACAGATTGAATTCTCTAAAGTCGTGCTGAGTTCCGAACAGGCCGCCGGTGATAAACTGATGTTGATTGAAGGATGGGCTCCTGCATTCAGTCAAGTGGAAATCGAGGCTTACCTGAATGACGCACATGTGTATTATGAAATTACTGATCCGGTTCCGGGCGATAATGTTCCTATCCGATTGAACAACAAAGGATTCTTTGCCTGGTTTGAACCGATTTGTAAATTGTATATGCTTCCGAAATATAATGAGCTGGACTTGACACCGTTCTTTGCTCCGTTCTTTATGATTTTCTTTGGACTTTGTCTAGGAGATTCGGGATATGGTTTATTTCTGTTCTTGGGAGCTACGGCATATCGGTTGATAGCGAAGAAACTGACTCCGTCTACAAAATCAATCTTGTCATTGATACAAGTATTGGCTGTTTCGACCTTCTTCTGCGGTTTGCTGACGGGTACGTTCTTCGGAGCGAATATTTACGATCTGGACTGGCCTATCGTTCAACGTTTGAAACACGCTGTTCTGATGGATAACAATGATATGTTCCAGTTGTCGTTGATTTTGGGTGCTATCCAGATTTTGTTCGGCATGGTGCTGAAAGCGGTAAATCAGACGATTCAGTTTGGCTTCAAATATGCGGTGGCGACAATAGGATGGATTATTTTGTTGGTTTCGATGGCTGTTTCGGCTCTGTTACCGGAAGTAATGCCGATGGGAGGCACAGTGCACCTTATCATTCTGGGAATTTCGGCTGCTATGATCTTCCTTTACAACAGTCCGGGAAAGAACATTTTCCTGAATATCGGACTGGGGTTGTGGGATTCGTACAATATGGCTACCGGTTTGTTGGGTGATGTCCTGTCATACGTCCGTCTGTTTGCTCTCGGACTTTCCGGAGGTATTCTGGCAGGAGTGTTCAACAGTCTGGCAGTAGGTATGAGTCCGGATAATGTAATAGCAGGTCCTATCGTGATGGTACTGATATTCGTTATCGGTCATGCCATCAATATCTTTATGAATGTACTCGGTGCAATGGTTCACCCGATGCGTCTGACGTTTGTCGAGTTTTTCAAGAATTCCGGATACGAAGGAGGCGGTAAAGAGTACAAACCTTTTAAAAACTAAAAATTAATATTTTAAGAATTAAACAATAAAAATAGAATAAGATTATGGAAATGAATTTGTTTATTGCCTATATTGGCATCGCGGTTATGGTTGGTTTGTCGGGCATTGGTAGTGCTTACGGAGTAACTATTGCAGGTAACGCTGCTATCGGAGCATTGAAAAAGAACGACAGTGCATTCGGTAACTTCCTTGTATTGACAGCCCTTCCGGGCACACAGGGACTTTACGGTTTTGCCGGTTATTTTATGTTCCAAACTATTTTTGGTATTTTAACTCCTGAGATTACAGCTATTCAGGCGTCTGCCGTTTTGGGTGCAGGTATTGCTTTAGGCTTGGTGGCTTTGTTCTCGGCTATCCGTCAAGGACAGGTTTGTGCAAACGGTATCGCTGCTATCGGTCAGGGACACAATGTATTTAGCAACACATTGATTCTTGCTGTATTCCCGGAACTTTATGCTATCGTTGCTCTAGCTGCAACCTTCTTGATCGGTAGTGCATTAGCATAATTTTTTCTGCAGGAATATTCCTAATAAAAAACATTCAATCCCCCTGTATATGGAGCTTTGCATATGCAGGGGGATATTCTTTTTTTACTGGATGAGGTTCTTTCTTTCTTCTTCTTAACTCATCTTTTTTGCATAAAGTATTATTTTTCAAAGAATAATGTGTACTTTTGTACCCGCATACTAAAAAGAGTTTTAATATATTATATGGTAAAAGATTTATTAACCCCCGATTATATCTTCGAGTCCAGCTGGGAAGTATGTAATAAAGTAGGAGGGATATATACGGTCTTGTCGACCCGGGCAAATACATTGCAGGAAAAGTTTCGTGACAGAATTTTTTTCATAGGTCCCGATGTGTGGCAAGGAAAGGAAAACCCTCTGTTCATCGAGTCGGATAATCTGTGTGCTGCTTGGAAGAAGCATGCGCTTGAGAAAGATGAACTTTCTGTTCGTGTCGGACGATGGAATATCCCCGGTGAACCCATAGTCATTCTTGTTGATTTCCAACCTTTTTTTGAGAAAAAGAACGATATATACACTGAAATGTGGAATCGTTATCAAGTAGATTCGTTGCACGCTTATGGCGATTATGACGAAGCTTCCATGTTTTCGTACGCTGCGGGAAAAGTGGTAGAGAGTTTCTATCGTTATAACTTGACAGAGACGGATAAGGTGGTATACCAGGCTCACGAATGGATGACCGGAATGGGAGCGCTTTATGTACAGGAAGCTGTGCCTGAGGTGGCTACTATTTTTACAACCCACGCTACTTCTATCGGCCGTTCAATTGCTGGTAACAACAAACCGTTGTATGATTATCTATTTGCTTACAATGGTGACCAGATGGCTCAGGAACTGAATATGCAGTCGAAGCATTCGATTGAAAAGCAGACAGCGCATTATGTGGATTGCTTTACGACAGTAAGCGAAATTACCAACAACGAATGTAAGGAATTGCTGGATAAACCGGCAGATGTAATCCTTATGAACGGTTTCGAGGATGACTTTGTGCCGAAAGGAGGTACATTCACCGGAAAGCGTAAACGTGCGCGTACCTTGATGTTGAATGTAGCGAACAAATTGTTGGGAACAAATCTGGGCGATGATACGTTAATTGTGGGAACCAGTGGAAGATATGAGTTTAAGAATAAGGGAATCGACGTATTTCTGGAATCGTTGAACCGCCTGAACAGGGATAAGAACTTGCATAAGAATGTGCTGGCGTTTATCAATGTCCCCGGTTGGGTAGGTGATCCGCGTGAAGATTTGCAGGAACGTCTGAAAAGTAAGAAGAGTTTTGATACTCCGCTTGAAGTGCCGTTCATTACCCATTGGCTGCATAACATGACGCATGACCAGGTGTTGGATATGCTGAAATATCTTGGAATGGGCAATCGTCCGGAGGATAAAGTGAAGGTGATATTCGTTCCTTGCTACTTGGATGGTCGTGACGGTATCATGAATAAGGATTATTATGATATATTGCTCGGACAGGATTTGAGCGTATATGCTTCTTATTATGAACCGTGGGGGTATACTCCGTTGGAAAGCGTTGCATTCCATGTGCCGACAATCACTACAGATCTGGCCGGATTCGGACTTTGGGTAAATAGCCTGAAGAACCAACGAGGCATTAACGATGGAGTGGAGGTGCTGCGCCGTTCGGACTATAATTATTCGGAAGTGGCGGATGGTATTAAAGATACAATTACACTATTTGCCGATAAGACAGAAAAAGAAGTGAAGGAAATCCGCAAGCGTGCCGCAGAAGTAGCGGAACAGGCTTTGTGGAAACACTTTATACAATATTATTATGAGGCTTATGACATTGCTTTGCGCAATGCAATGAAGCGTCAACTTAGTTAAGAGAAAATTTATTATCAATAAGTTAATTAAAAAACATTATGAAAATCAAAGTTAGTAATGTGAATATTCCCAACTGGAAAGAGGTTACTGTGAAATCACGTATACCGGTAGAGTTGGAGAAGTTGTCTGAAATTGCACGCAACATTTGGTGGGCATGGAATTTTGAAGCGACAGAACTGTTTAGAGATCTAGATCCGGAACTTTGGAAAGAATGTGGACAGAACCCTGTGCTGTTGTTGGAACGCATGAGCTATGAAAAGCTGGAAGCTTTGACAAAAGACAAGGTGATTCTGAGAAGGATGAATGAAGTTTATACGAAATTTAGAGACTACATGGATGTGAAGCCGGATAGCCAGCGTCCTTCTGTTGCCTATTTCAGTATGGAATATGGTCTGAGCAGTGTCCTGAAAATATATTCCGGTGGTCTGGGTGTATTGGCCGGTGACTACCTGAAAGAAGCTTCCGACAGCAATGTTGATTTGTGTGCGGTAGGTTTCTTGTATCGCTACGGTTACTTTACGCAAACTTTGTCTATGGATGGACAGCAGATTGCTAATTATGAAGCACAGAACTTTGGACAGCTTCCTATCGACCGTGTGCTCGATGCAGACGGCAAGCCATTGGTAGTAGACGTTCCTTATCTGGATTATTATGTTCATGCTAACGTGTGGCGTGTAAATGTAGGACGTATCTCTCTGTATCTGCTGGATACGGATAATGAAATGAACAGCGAGTTCGACCGTCCTATCACTCACCAGCTCTATGGTGGGGATTGGGAAAACCGTTTGAAACAGGAAATCCTGTTGGGTATCGGTGGTATCCTGACTTTGAAAGCACTAGGTATCAAGAAAGATATTTATCATTGTAACGAGGGACACGCTGCACTGATCAATGTTCAACGCATCTGTGATTATGTAGCTACCGGATTGACTTTCAATCAAGCTATCGAGTTGGTTCGTGCTTCTTCTCTTTATACGGTTCACACTCCGGTTCCTGCCGGTCACGACTATTTCGATGAAGGTTTGTTTGGCAAATATATGGGTGGTTATCCTGCTAAAATGGGTATCACTTGGGACGACCTGATGGATTTGGGACGTAACAATGCCGGTGACAAGGGCGAACGTTTCTGTATGTCTGTTTTTGCTTGCAATACTTCTCAGGAGGTGAACGGTGTAAGCTGGCTGCACGGCAAAGTGTCTCAGGAAATGTTCTCTTCTATCTGGAAAGGTTACTTCCCGGAAGAAAGCCATGTGGGATATGTGACGAATGGTGTTCACTTCCCGACTTGGAGCGCAACGGAATGGAAGAAATTGTACTTTAAATATTTCAATGAAAACTTCTGGTTCGACCAGTCTAATCCTAAGATTTGGGAAGCTATCTACAATGTGCCTGATGAGGAGATCTGGCAGACTCGTATGACCATGAAGAATAAGTTGGTTGACTACATCCGTAAGTCATTCCGCGATACTTGGCTGAAGAATCAGGGAGATCCTTCGCGTATCGTTTCATTGATGGATAAAATCAATCCAAATGCATTGCTGATCGGTTTCGGTCGTCGTTTTGCTACTTACAAGCGTGCGCATCTGTTGTTCACCGACTTGGAACGTCTTTCTAAGATTGTGAACAATCCTGACTATCCGGTTCAGTTCCTGTTTACAGGTAAGGCTCATCCGCACGATGGAGCAGGACAGGGTTTGATTAAGCGTATTATCGAGATCTCTCGCCGTCCGGAATTTTTGGGTAAGATTATCTTCCTCGAAAACTACGATATGCAGTTGGCTCGTCGTTTGGTTTCCGGAGTTGATATCTGGTTGAATACTCCGACTCGTCCGTTGGAAGCATCCGGTACATCCGGTGAAAAAGCTTTGATGAATGGTGTTGTTAACTTCTCTGTATTAGACGGATGGTGGCTGGAAGGTTACCGTGAAGGTGCAGGTTGGGCGTTGACTGAAAAACGTACTTACCAGAATCAGGAACATCAAGACCAGTTGGATGCTGCTACTATTTACAGTATCCTTGAAACGGAAATCCTGCCGTTGTATTATGCTCGTAACAAGAAGGGATATTCTGAAGGCTGGATTAAAGTTGTGAAGAATTCTATCGCACAAATCGCTCCTCATTATACAATGAAGCGTCAATTGGATGACTATTATAGCAAATTCTATTGCAAGCAAGCAAAACGTTTCCACGCTTTGGCTGCCAATGACAATGCGAAAGCGAAAGAAATCGCAGCATGGAAAGAGGAAGTGGTTGCTAAATGGGATTCTATCGAAATCGTATCTTGCGATAAGGTAGAAGAACTGAAGAAAGGCGATATCGAAAGCGGAAAAGAATATACAATCACTTATGTAATCGATGAAAAAGGTCTGAATGATGCAGTAGGACTGGAATTGGTTACTACTTATACGACTGCAGACGGTAAACAACATGTTTACTCGGTAGAGCCGTTTAATGTGATAAAGAAAGAAGGCGACTTGTATACATTCCAGGTTAAACATAGCCTGTCGAATGCAGGTAGCTTCAAGGTGTCTTACCGTATGTTTCCCAAAAATCCGGAACTTCCACATCGTCAGGACTTCTGCTATGTTCGCTGGTTTGTTTAATTGAAAATGTAAGGTAGGGGGGAGGATTCTCCCTGCTACTTTAGATATAAAAATTAGCCCCTGCAATCTCTGAGGATGCAGGGGCTAAATTTTTTCTGTTTGCTACAAAGAGCTTCAACACAGTTGTTCCACCACAGATTAATAGCGGTGACTTATTTTACAACTTCTGCTATTTTGGCTTGTAGTTCTTCTCCATGGAGACCACGTGCGATAATAGTACCTTCGCCGTCAATCAAAACAGTGTGAGGAATACTGTTTACAGCATAAAGTTGTGCACCTTCACTCTGCCAGAATTTAAGGTCGGACATTTGCGGCCAAGTCATGTTCAGCTTTTTGATGGCATCTTTCCATGCAGCGTCATCTTGGTCGAGAGATACACCTACGATTTCGAAGTTTTTACCTTTATATTTGGCATAAGTCTCTACCAGGTTAGGTATTTCACGACGGCAAGGACCGCACCAGCTTGCCCAGAAGTCAACCAATACCACTTTACCTTTACCTACGTAATCCGATAGTTTTACAGGTTTTCCATCTGGAGTCTTCATCTCGAAATCAATGAATTTCGTACCAACGGCAGTTTTTTTCTGCTTGTCAGTCAGCTCTTTTATTCTCACGATTGCTTCATCGTTCTGAAAATTAGCCGGGATTTGTTCCAGCAATTCTGTATTTTCGGCAGTGGAATTGTTGTAGAAAGTCTGTTTGAACAAGAATACTCCTACTGGGTTAGTAATATTCTTTTTTACAGCTTCTTTGATGGCATTGTCATATTGTTCCTCCAATTGAGCGCCTTCTTTCTGTTTCGCTTCTTTTTGTTCGTCACTCAATGTAGTGTCACCCATTGCTTCATAGATGGCATTCATCTTTTTGTTGATATCATTGATCTGTCCTCTGAGTTCCTGGTAAGCGTCATTGTTGGCTGTACCGGTAGCAGAGTCATCTTTTTTGCTTAAGGCAATATTGATCTTTCCGTTTTCGAGGAAGAAATCAATCATCAACGGTTCTCCGTTTACTTCGCAAGTGACATAACGGCTTACTACCGAATCTTGTGTTCCTTCGAAAGTAAACGTACCCTTAGAGATCACAGCTGTATCGAGTTTGATCAGATTTCTACCATTAGCTTCTTGAAGATAAACGGTGTCACCATCGGCTGCACCTTCTACTGTACCTGTAACAACATAGCCGACTTTGTTTCCACCGGTACAAGCTACCATACCTAAGGCTACCGTTGCAATGACTAAATGACTTAATTTTTTCATGCTTTTGTAAGATTAGTGAATAAATATTTATGCAAAGATAGATTATTTTTCTATCTGGCCTCGAAAAACACTGTTATATTAGATTAACACGTAGGTGAAAACCGCAGAAATGTGTACCTTTGCAACCCAAACTTTAGTATGAATATGCAAGAAGATAAATCCATCATTGAGGTGAGCCATGTATCGAAGTATTTTGGCGAGAAAACGGCATTGGATGATGTGAGTCTGAACGTGAAGAAGGGCGAATTTGTTACGATACTTGGACCTTCCGGTTGCGGAAAAACCACATTGTTACGTCTCATAGCCGGTTTCCAGACAGCTTCAGAGGGCGAGATCCGAATTTCGGGTAAGGAAATAACACAAACTCCTCCCCATAAGCGTCCGGTGAACACGGTGTTTCAGAAATATGCCCTGTTTCCGCATTTGAATGTATATGACAATATTGCTTTCGGTTTGAAGCTGAAGAAAACACCGAAACAGACCATTCAGAAGAAAGTGAAAGCAGCTTTGAAGATGGTAGGGATGACGGATTATGAATATCGTGATGTTGATTCTCTTTCCGGTGGCCAGCAACAACGTGTCGCTATTGCCCGTGCCATTGTCAATGAGCCGGAAGTATTACTTTTGGATGAACCTTTGGCGGCACTTGACCTGAAAATGCGTAAGGATATGCAAATGGAGCTCAAGGAAATGCATAAATCTTTGGGAATTACGTTTGTGTACGTCACTCACGACCAGGAAGAAGCGCTTACGCTGAGCGACACGATTGTTGTGATGAGCGAAGGAAAGATTCAGCAGATAGGTACGCCGATCGATATTTATAATGAGCCTATCAACTCGTTTGTGGCGGATTTTATCGGAGAAAGTAACATCTTGAATGGTACAATGATTCATGATAAACTCGTTCGTTTCTGTGGTACGGAGTTCGAATGTGTAGACGAGGGGTTTGGTGAGAATGTTCCGGTAGATGTCGTGATCCGTCCCGAAGACTTGTATATTTTCCCTGTATCCGACATGGCACAATTGACCGGAGTGGTGGAGACTTCCATATTCAAAGGTGTACATTATGAAATGACGGTACTTTGTGGTGGTTATGAATTCCTTGTGCAGGATTATCATCATTTTGAAGTAGGAGTGGAAGTGGGGCTGCTGGTAAAACCGTTTGATATTCATATCATGAAGAAAGAGCGTGTATGCAATACTTTCGAAGGGAAAATGCTGGATGCTACTCATGTGGAATTTCTTGGCTGTAGCTTTGATTGTACTCCGGTGGAAAACATAGAACCTGACACAAACGTTAAGGTGGAAGTAGACTTTGATAAAGTGATTCTTCAGGATAACGAGGAAGACGGGGCGTTGACAGGTGAGGTGAAGTTTATCCTTTATAAAGGAGATCATTATCATTTGACTGTGTTGTCCGACTGGGACGAGAATGTGTTTGTAGATACGAATGATGTATGGGACGATGGCGACCGCGTAGGTATCACTATCCCCCCGGATGCCATTCGTGTAGTTAAAATAACCGATTAACAGGAAAGGAAGTGAATAAGAGGTTTTTAGTGTTTTTGTCATCACGTAAGAGTTGGACTCTCCCTTACATTATTTTTTCAGCGATCTTTGTGGTCATACCGTTGTTCTTAATTGTTGTGTATGCATTTACTGATGATAACGGTCATTTGACGCTCGCCAACTTTCAGAAATTCTTCGAACATCCCGAAGCTATCAATACCTTTGTCTACTCTATCGGTATTGCTATTATCACTACTATTGTTTGTATTTTGTTAGGGTATCCCGCAGCTTGGATATTGAGTAACAGTAAACTGAACCGTTCTAAAACGATGGTGGTTCTGTTTATCCTGCCGATGTGGGTAAATATCCTGGTGCGTACGTTAGCTACTGTTGCCTTATTCGACTTTTTCAGTGTGCCGCTGGGTGAGGGGGCATTGATATTCGGTATGGTCTACAATTTTATCCCTTTCATGATTTATCCTATCTACAACACTTTGCAGAAGATGGATCATAGTTATATTGAGGCTGCGCAAGATTTGGGAGCCAATCCTCTGCAAGTCTTTCTGAAAGCGGTTCTTCCACTTTCTATGCCGGGAGTCATGAGTGGTATCATGATGGTGTTTATGCCGACGATTTCGACTTTTGCCATTGCCGAACTGTTGACAATGAACAATATCAAACTTTTCGGTACAACGATTCAGGAGAATATCAATAATAGTATGTGGAACTACGGGGCGGCGCTTTCGCTTATCATGCTGTTGCTGATTGCAGCTACTTCCTTGTTCAGTACGGATGATAAAGATAACGCTAACGAAGGAGGAGGATTATGGTAAAGAAGATACTGGCTCAGGCTTATTTATGGATATTGCTGTTGTTGCTTTATTCTCCTATTGTGATTATTGTCATCTATTCATTTACCGAAGCAAAAGTACTGGGCAACTGGACGGGCTTTTCCACTAAGCTTTATACCTCGCTTTTCACTACGGGCACACATCACTCTTTGATGAATGCCTTGATTAATACGATCACTATCGCTCTGCTTGCTGCAACCGCCTCTACGTTGTTGGGGAGTGTGGCCGCTATCGGCATCTTTAACATGAAATCCCGTTCGCGTAAGGCGATTGGTTTTGTGAATAGTATTCCTATTCTGAATGGAGATATTATTACCGGTATTTCGCTTTTCCTTTTGTTCGTTTCAGTGGGGATTACGCAAGGATATACTACCGTAGTGCTTGCTCATATCACTTTTTGTACACCATACGTTGTGTTGAGCGTTTTACCTCGTCTGAAACAGATGAACCCGAATATTTATGAGGCTGCCCTCGATTTGGGAGCTACTCCTATGCAAGCCCTGTGGAAAGTGATTGTTCCTGAGATTCGTCCGGGGATGATTAGTGGATTCATGCTGGCATTGACTCTGTCTATTGATGATTTTGCCGTGACTGTATTTACCATCGGCAATCAAGGATTGGAGACGCTTTCTACCTATATTTATGCCGATGCCCGTAAAGGAGGGCTGACACCGGAACTTCGCCCGCTTTCAGCCATTATTTTTGTTGTAGTGCTGGCATTGCTTATTGCGATTAATTATCGGGCAGGGAAAGCGAAGAAAAAAGATTAACGGATTACTAAATGTACTACTACGTAAATAAGATGAAAAAGATAATTCCTGTTATCCTGTTAGTGTTGAGTTTGGCCGGGTGTTACAATTCCGGCGAGCCCCGTGAGCGGATTCTCAAGATTTATAATTGGGCGGATTATATCGGAGATAGTGTACTCGAAGATTTTCAAGCGTATTATAAGGAGCAGACGGGGGAGAATATCCGTATCGTTTATCAGACATTCGACATCAACGAAATCATGTTGACAAAGATAGAGAAAGGCCATGAGGACTTCGATGTGGTATGCCCTTCGGAATATATTATTGAGCGTATGTTGAAGAAACATTTGCTTTTGCCCATTGATACGAATTTTGCCCATTCTCCTAATTATATGCAGAATGTAGCTCCATTTATCCGTGAGCAAATCAATAAGCTGAGCCAACCGGGAGAGGAAGCGAGCCGTTATGCGGTATGTTATATGTGGGGAACAGCAGGAATCCTGTATAACCGTGCATATATTCCCGATTCGGTCGCAACCTCATGGGAGTGTCTTTGGAATAGGAAGTATGCCGGAAAAATACTGATGAAAGATAGTTATCGTGATGCATACGGTACTGCTATCATTTATGCCCATGCGAAAGAGTTGGAAGAAGGAACGGTGACGGTGGAGGAACTGATGAACGATTACTCTCCGCGTGCGATGGAGTTGGCGGAGAAATATCTGAAAGAGTTGAAACCGAATATTGTCGGCTGGGAAGCGGACTTTGGCAAGGAAATGATGACAAAAAACAAAGCTTGGCTGAATATGACGTGGAGTGGTGATGCGATATGGGCAATTGAGGAAGCCAATGCGGTAGGAGTGGACTTGGATTATGTGGTTCCTGAAGAGGGGAGTAATATATGGTACGATGGTTGGGTGATTCCTAAATATGCGAAGAATCCGAAAGCAGCCAGTTATTTTATTAACTTCATGTGCCGTCCGGACATTGCTTTGCGCAATATGGATTTCTGCGGCTATGTAAGTTCGGTTGCTACTCCTGAGATTTTGGAAGAAAAGCAAGACACCACTCTCACATATTTTTCCGACTTGAGTTATTTCTTTGGGCCGGATGCCGATAGTATACAGATTGATAAGATACAATATCCGGATCGCAAAGTAGTGGAACGTTGTGCCATGATTCGTGATTTTGGTGATAAGACAAAAGAAGTTCTTGATATTTGGTCGCGTATCAAAGGAGATAATCTGGGAGTCGGTATCACTATCCTTATTTTTGTTGTCGTTGCCTTGATGAGTGGTTGGATGATTTATAAGAGATGGCAACGTTACAGTCGCCGTAAGCAGCAGAGACGCAGAAGTAGAAGGAAAAAGATAAAGAGGTCATAATGAATAACAAAACGCAGATTAACGCCTTTTCATACTTCGAAGAACATCTTTAGTTCTTTTATCTACGCGGAGAGATTCGATCGTTTTCTGTAATGATTTATTATAGGTCCAGTTATCCAGCTTACTATGTTTCAGATATTCCATTGTCTTTTCGGGGAATTTAACGAAACAGATTGATATCATCCAAGCCATAGCCATACGTGCATAATAAGCGTCATGGCAGAATGAGTCGGTGTATTTCAACAGTAGGTCAATATGTTCTTCATCTATATAATGGAAAAGCATTACAATTCCGAAACGTAACTCGAATTCTTGGGGGGATTTTAAATAAGGCTGTATAAATTGCCATACTGTTTCTTTTCCTTTTTTTACGGCAGTCTTCAGCTCGCTGCAAAATATGTCACAAACTGCCCAATTATCGATGCGGGGAACAAATCTCTTTACGTATTTCATTTGTTCGTCAAGTGCCGTTTTAGATCGTCCGATAACCATTCCTTGAAGCATAGCTTCTTCATAAAACTTGGTATCGGTTGCCTCGATGAATATACGCCAATCATCTCTTTTGGCTATTTCTTTAGCCATTACTCTCAGTTGTGGAATGCGTACACCTAGAATATTTTCCGTCCCGGGAACTAGGGCAGAATGGAATTCCTGATACTTGGAATCTACTAAAGTCTGTAACTCTTTTCGAATGTTTTCCGTTATAGTCATTTTTACATAACATGGTTATTTCACAAAAGTATAAAAAAAGAGTATGTCTTCCGAAAGAGGCATACTCTTTTTTTTGCTTTCAAAGTAAAAGGTCGATATTTATCTTTATTTTACCAGTTTCTTTTCACTGTGCGATATCCGTATCCGATAATCACAAGGAAACAGATAAATGGCAGAATGAATGAAACATTGACAGCCGGAAGCCAACCGATTTCCTTCATGTCAATAATGCATGCCTGTAACGGAGGCAGGACGGAACCTCCCAAAATAGCCATGATAAGACCGGCTGCCCCGAATTTGGCGTCGTCTCCCATACCTTTCAAGGCAATACCGTAAATGGTTGGGAACATCAGTGACATACAGGCGGAAACTGCTACCAGACAGTAGAGTCCGAAAATGTTTTGAAGGAAGATGGTGCCCAATGTGAAAAGACCTCCGAAGATAGCAAGAATCATCAATAATTTTCCGGCATTGAGATAACGCAGGATAAAAGTGCAGATAAAACGGCTGACACAGAAAATGACCATTGCTATGATGTTGTATTGCTGGGAAAGTACTTCTGCGCTTTTTTCATCCATGCCGAAATCCGGTGACATGAACAGATGTGTTCCGTATTGAATGATAAATGTCCAGCACATAATCTGTGCGCCTACATAGAAGAACTGTGCAATTACACCTTCACGATAACGTGTTTCCATGAAAATACGTTTGAGGGTAGGGAAGAAGTCTATTTTGTGGTTTTGATCTCCATTCTTAGGCATTTTAACAAGCCGTATGACGATGAGCATAGCCAAGATAATCAGACCGATAATAAGGTAGGGGGCAATCAAAACAGTAAGGTCGCTTTCTTTGATAGCTTGAAACTCACTATCATTGAGCAGTACCCGTTCTTCGGTACACATCGGGTGTAATTTTGCCTGGATAAACTGCATTGCTACGTACATTCCCAAAAGGGATCCCATCGGATTAAAAGACTGGGCAAGATTCAAACGTCGTGTAGCTGTTTCTTCAGTTCCCATAGAAAGGATGTAAGGATTACAACTTGTTTCCAGGAAAGAAAGTCCGCAAGTCAGAATGAAGTAGGCGATTAGGAACGGATAATATTCCCCTGTCATTTTAGCGGGGAAAAATAAGAATGCTCCGAAAGCGTACATTCCGAGTCCTAGCAATACACCTGCTTTGTAGGAGTATTTGCGGATAAATATTGCGGCAGGAAAAGCCATTGCGAAATATCCTCCATAAAAAGCTACTTGTACAAGTGCACCATCAGTAGCGCTCATTCGGAAGATTTTGGAGAATGCCTTTACCATCGGATTGGTAATGTCGTTTGCGAATCCCCATAACGCAAAACACGAGGTAATGAGAATAAAGGGAATAAGATAACTGACGCCATCTTTTGAGATGATGGACTGTTTAGTGTGTTTCATGGTCATTATAATTCTATTTTTTAGGATGATAAACTTGTGGTGTTATGCTATGTCTTACAATCTCTCGCAGTTCGTGAAGATCGGATATCTCTCCTTTTGCCATTGCTTGCGTCAGGATATTTCCTATTGCGGTAGCTTCTACCGGACCGGCATATACGGGAATGCCAAGTGTATCGGCTGTCAACTGATTGAGTAATTTATTTTGTGATCCTCCACCGATAATGTTGAGTTGGCGAATTGAAGAAGGAAGACAACGGTTGAGTTTTTCCACCGCTTGCTTATATTTGAAAGCTAAGGATTGGAGCACGCATTTCACCATTTCCGCTTTGTTCTGTGGAACCGGAAGGTCGTGTTGTCGGCAGTAATCCATAAGAGCGTTTTCCATATTTACCGGATTCATGAATAGTGCATCATCTACAGGGATGATGGAAGCAATCGTTGCTTCGGCAGCTTGTGGAATGAGCGTGTCATAGCTCTGTTCTTCGCCACGTGTTTTCCATTCACTCATCAGACGTTGCAGAATCCATAAACCTGTGATATTTTGCAGAAACCGGATACGGCCTCCCACGCCACCTTCATTCGTAAACTGAGCCAGCCGCGCTTCCTCTGTAAGTATCGGTTCGTCTACTTCTACTCCCAACAGCGACCAAGTGCCGGAACTTAGAAATGCGATAGGAGATTCCGTAGCGGGAACTGCGGCAACAGCGCTAGCCGTATCGTGTGAACCTACTGCAATTACGTCTACAGATCCTAAGCCTGTTTCTTGGGCAATATCCTCTTTTAAAGTTCCTCTGATAGTACCCGGATAGATGATTTCGCCGAACAAGTGTTCGGGAAGTCCGAGTGTACGAATGGTAGATAAAGACCATGTTCGTTGCCGTGCATCGAGTAGTTCGGATGTAGAGGCAATGCAATATTCATTGTTGGCTATTCCTGTCAGAAAGTAGCTGAAAAGGTCGGGCATGAATAAAAGCCGTTGGGCTGCGTCTAATTGCGCATCCTTACTTTTTTTCATGCTGTAAAGCTGGAATAACGTATTGATCGCCATTACTTGTATACCGGTATCGGCATAGTGTTGCTGTTCGTTTAAGAACTTGAACACTTCTGTCGGCATTCTATCCGTTCGTGCATCCCGGTAACAAACTGGGTTTCCTAGTAGATTACCATCCTTGTCAATAAGCCCGAAGTCGACTCCCCAAGTATCGATCCCGATTCCTTTAACGTCATACCCTCTTTGTGCGGCCTGTTTTAATCCGGTCTTCATATCCTCAAACAAGGCGGGAAAATCCCAATAAACATGATTACCGAGTTTAACCTGACGATTGGGGAAGCGGTGAACTTCCTCCAATTCCAGCTTACCGTGGAGAAGAGAGCCGGCGATAATACGCCCGCTTCCTCCTCCAAAGTCTGCTGCTAAATAAGTGTTTCTATGCGTATCTTTCATGGTATGTGTTTCCGGATACTATTTTGTTTTCTTTCCCAATACGTAGATTTCCAGATCTTCTATCTCCGCCGGAGTCAGTACTGAGTAGTCTCCACCGGATTGGACAATGATACGGCAAGCCATTTCAAAGAAAGTAGCCCGTTCATATACTTGATCGAAATCTTTTCCGCATACTACTTGCCCGTGATTGGTCAACAACACGGAATTATGATTCAACATGGCTTCTACCACTGCTTTGGCCAGTTCCGGCGAACCGGGACGGTAATAGGGAATCACCGGTATTTCCGAACCTACATGGCAAGGAATTTCTGCCGTTACATTGAAGTTGGTCGGCTTGTTTTTCATGCAGGAAACGGCCGTTGCATATTCCGACTGAAAATGGAGGACTACATTTACATCCGGGCGTTCGCGAAGAATGCCCAGATGGAAGGTACTTTCCATTGACGGTTTTACTCCATTGGTAGGAGTGCCACTGGCAATATTGCAGATGGAAACTTTCTCCTTATATAAAGTCGGTACCCAAGACCCCGTACCTGAAATCAATGCTTCTTCACCAATTCGCCAAGAGAGATTGCCGCTACTGCATAACATCAGCTTGGCAGCTCCATAGCGATGTGCCTGTGATAGAAACTGTTCAATATGTTCGTTGGTAATCATAATCTGCGTTTTAATCTTATTTATAAATAGGACCGTAAGTTGTACAAGCTCTGTAGTCTGCACCCTCTTTGTCCATACCGAAAGCGTTCCATGCGGCTGGGCGGAAGATCTGGTCTTCTTCTACGTTGTGCATACATACAGGGATGCGGAGCATAGAGGCAAGAGTGATTAAGTCCTGTCCGATGTGTCCGTAACTGATAGCTCCGTGATTGGCTCCCCAATTGTTCATTACTGAATATACATCTTTGAAAGCCGGTTTATCGCACAGGCGGGGAACAAACCAAGTAGTAGGCCATGTGGGGTCGGTACGCATATTGAGTTTCTGGTGAATTTCCGGGTCAATCTCAACTGTCCATCCTTCTGCGATTTGCAGGACAGGACCAAGACCTTTGACCAGGTTCAGACGCATCATAGTGACAGGCATTCCACCTTTTGACAGGAAGTTGGATGAGAAACCGCCTCCACGGAAATAGTCACGGTCCGCCGGATACCAAGTTGTTGCCTTCAGGCAGTTTTCTACATCTGCATCAGTCAGATTCCACGGCTCTTTCATCACCGGATTGCCTTCCGCGTCTACCGATTGACCGGAACCGTCGAGCGTAGTGGCACCGGAATTGATAAGATGGATAATACCGTTTGCTGCCAGACCACTCAATTCTTTGCCGGTCACACGTTTCACGGCTTCGGGACTCCAATAAGTACGCACATCTGAGAATATTTGAGCGCGATTAGTCAGCAAGTGACCGAACAGCATAGCTACACCGTTGCAGGCATCATTTTCAGTAGCTACTACAAATGCTTCACGGATACCGTTCCAATCGAAGGAAGTATTGAGTAAGGCTTCCGGATAGTCACCGTTCGGATAGAAGTCAGTCCATTGGCGTTGTCCCTGGAAGCCGGCTGCGATAGCGTTATGTCCCAAAGCTTCTTCCTTGAATCCCATCTCTTTAAGTTTCGGGTTTCCGGTCATCAAGTCACGCATGATAATCATCATCTTTACGATAAATTCCCAGTCTGCGTCTTTCTGCTCGCGGGTTTTACGTTTTTCGGGACGGTTCTTGAAGTCATCACCTTCGTTTACCTTGCAATACTTTTCAGTCCATGCCATTGCTTTGGCGTATTCTTCGTGGTCGTAGATACCCTCTTCCATGCGGCGGATAATCTCTGTCAGGTCGATAGATTCATTGCGCATACCCAAATATTCCTGGAAGAAATCAGGATTGACGATAGAGCCGGCAATACCCATAGATACGCTCCCCATTGACAGATAAGACTTGCCTCTCATGGTGGCTACTGCCTGTGCGGCGCGTGCAAAGCGAAGAATCTTTTCCGCTACATCTTCGGGAATTGTGTTGTCGTCCAGATCTTGAACATCATGTCCGTAGATTCCGAATGCGGGAAGTCCTTTTTGTGCATGTCCTGCCAATACTGCTGCCAGATATACAGCACCCGGACGTTCTGTTCCATTGAATCCCCAGACTGCTTTCGGGTAATACGGGTTCATATCCATTGTTTCCGCACCATAACACCAACAAGAAGTTACAGTGATAGTGGAACCTACACCTTCTCTTTCGAACTTCTCTGCACAAGCTGCACTTTCGGCTACGCGGCCGATGGTACTGTCGGCAATCACGCATTCTACGGGACTTCCGTCACCGTTTTTCAAATTGCTGCTGATTAATTCGGCTACGGCTTTAGCCAAATTCATTGTCTTTTCTTCAAGGCTTTCACGAACGCCACCCTGGCGACCGTCGATGGTGGGACGAATCCCGATTTTCGGATACTTTTTCATGTTTTTTATATTATATGGTTAATTGAACTCTGTGCTGAACTGTGCTGAATGTGCGGCAAAAAAAATTAGAGGGATTTTCGAAGCCTGATTCCGGTAGGGAGGTACTTCTGTACAGAGGCGTCATTGAGAACGAAGTTTGCCGCTTCGTTCCCCATCATTTCCCAGTCAATAGTCAATGAGGTAATTCCTTCGTCAATCACTTCGTAAGAAGGAATATCATTGTATGCCAGCAGGCCGAAATCTTTTCCACATTTCAGTCCCTCCAATCTTCCTTGTTTGACCACCTTTACCACGTCTTGTTGCTTGATGGCTATATAGGCTGCCCCTTTCTGTACTACCAGATTTTCAATGTCTTCCTGTATCTCGTATGAGAATCCTTGTTCTTCGCAGAAACGGATAAAATATTCTTTGCTGCTTTGCGGATGTTTTAATCCTTTGGAGAACAGGAATACGATTTGACGGTATTTGTACATTTTGTCTTCCAACGTCAGTAATGCCTGGTAGAAAGATTCATCAAAATCCTGACAGATATAGAAATACTTGCTTTTCTCGAATTTACCGAAGTCCAGAAGAAGCAGTCGTGCAGGATTAATTTTGTTAAGGGCTGTGCTGAATTTCTCGTTGTCGAAATTCATCACTATATATTTGTTGTATTTTCCTACGGATTCGCGAATGATGGTATTGAACAATCGCTCGTTGTATTGGTGAAACAACAGGTCGACCTTATAATTAATAGGCAGTCGTTTGACGAAACTGTTGTATAAAGCTTCTTTGAAAGGGGTATACTGGTCGAGTAACAATAAGACATTAGTCACCTGGCTGGTCACATAGTAACCTTTGCCGGGAGTGGAGTCAATCAGTCCCCGTTCACGTAAATCAAGAAAAGCCTTGAACACCGTATCGCGCGATACTCCATAGTGTGCACTCAACTGATTGATGGAAGGCAAAGAATCTCCTTCAAGAAATTCTTTCCTGGAAATAGCCTGACTAAGTGTGTCTGCCAATTGTGTGACCTTAGTTGCCTGTTGTCCGAATGTTGCTTTCTTATCAGTTCGTTTCATGCTAATATTATAAGAGTTAACCGTGCTGAACTATGCTGATGCAAAGAAAGGCATTTTATTTTGAAAGAGACTAATTATTTACTATGTTTTATAGCAGAAAATAAAAAAAATCCCCTTCGGCGAACCGAAGAGGATTTATTGCTTTTTCCTAATTTTTTATTCGGAACCTGCTGAAAATTATTCAGCAGCAGCTTCTGTTGCAGGAGCTTCTTCAGCCGGAGCAGCAGCTTCTTCTGCGGGTGCTTCAGCAGCAGCTTTTTCAGCAGCCTCAGCAGCTTTCTTTTCAGCGAGTGCTTTTGCTTTCACTTCGTTGATTTTCTTTTCTGCTTCCAGACGCGCTTTAGCTTCAGCTTTCTTAGCTTCGTCTTGTTTAGCTTTCAAAGCAGCCAAACCTGACTGTTTGTTGTTTTTCCAAGCTTCGAATTTAGCTTCTGCTTCTGCTTCTCCGAATGCGCCTTTCGCTACACCGCCCATAAGATGTTTCTTCATGTAAACTCCTTCACGAGAGAGGATATTACGTACAGTGTCGCTTGGTTGTGCACCTTTCAGTACCCATGCCAATGCAGCGTCGAAATTCAAATCTACTGTAGCAGGATTGGTGTTAGGGTTGTAAGTACCAATCTTCTCAATAAATTTACCATCACGTGGTGCTCTGCTGTCTGCAATTACAATTGAATAGAACGCGTAACTTTTACGTCCGTGTCTCTGCAATCTGATTCTAGTTGCCATTTTTAATAATTGTTTTTAATGATTGATTTGAATTATGCCATTATCTCGTAATAGCGGGCACAAAGATACGGCTTTTCTTTTGATTGACAAACATTTCGCTATTTTTTTACGAATATCGTTTAGGGTAGCGGAATAGGATGGCTAGCAATGCGCAGGCTCCCATTGTAAAAGGATAATAGAGATTACCGATGATACTGATAGGGGAAATATTGGCAAGTCCTGCAGCTATCAACATTTGAGCACCGTATGGAATAATGCCCTGTATCAGGCAGGAGAAGGTGTCGAGAATACTGGCGGTCTTCCTCCGGTCGAGATGGAATTTCCGGGCGATATCTCTTGCTATCGGTCCTGTTGTTATGATGGCAATAGTATTGTTGGCGGTACACAGATTGGCGATACTTACCAAAGCGGCAATGCTTAGTTCAGCACCCCGCTTGCCGTTGACGTGGCGGGTAAGTTTCCGGATAATAAAATCAATGCCTCCATTGTAGCGGATTGTTTCCAACATTCCTCCTGCCAGTAGGGTGATGATGATTAATTCTCCCATTCCCGTTATTCCTGTTCCCATAGCTCCGAACCAGTCGAATATTCCGAAACTTCCGGTGGCAATGCCGATAATGCCACTTGTCAGGATACCTATAATTAATACAAGCATCACATTCATTCCGGCAACGGCTGTTCCTAATACTATTATATAAGGTATCACTTTTATCCATTCGATCGTTTGGATCTGAGTGGGGGCGGTGATGGATAATCCTTGAAAGATATAAATGCCCAATACGATGATGGCTGCCGGGACAACGATCATGGAGTTTATCCGGAACTTGTCACGCATGACGCATTCCTGTGTTTTCGTAGATGCGATAGTAGTGTCGGATATAAATGATAGGTTATCTCCGAAGAAAGAACCGCCGACTACCACTGCCACCATGAAAGGAAGCGCTATTTCCGTTTTTTCTGCTAGCCCCACAGCTACAGGGGTGAGGGCTACGATAGTACCCACGCTGGTTCCGATAGACAGGGAGATAAAACAAGCTGCAATAAATATACCGGCTAGCAGCAGGTTATCCGGAAGAATATGTAATGTCAGATTGACGGTGGCGTCAATCGCTCCCATCTGTTTGGCACTGTGTGCAAAGGCTCCGGCAAGAATAAATATCCATATCATCAGTAGGATATTCTTGTTAGCGGCTCCTACGGAAAACTGGTAAATACGTTGATCGAGCTTCAATCCTTTGGTGATAGCGATTGCATAGCAGGAGGAGACCAGAAAGGCCACTGTAATAGGCACTTTATAAAAGTCGTTGACCAGGATAGATGTTACCAAATAGAGGCATAAGAATACGAGCAAAGGACTTAATGCCCACCAATTTCCCGTCCGTTCTTTATGTGTTTTTTCTTCAGTCATAAATTAATATTGCAGTATTTATTTGAGCTGCAAAGATAGTAATGAAACACATAAGTACGATAAAAGGCTCAATATTTCATCTTTTCTTTTTCTGTTTCATCCCTGTCTTTTCCGTCTTGGAAACTTTAAAACGGCTGCTTTTTCTTTTTTCGTCTATTTTCGTGTCGTTGATAACATAATTTATTTTAGAACAGAATGACAACGACTAGATTCTCATTATGTATTTTTTGCCTTTGTCTGTTTGCTTCCTGTGGAAGAGGAGAACAAAAGGCAGATGAACCAATACGGGTGAAAGTGGCAGAGGCGGAAACTTTGGTTCCTTCTTCGGAACGCGAGTTTTCGTTTATTTCAAAACCTTTTAAAGAGACGGAGCTTTCTTTCAGAGTTGGCGGACCGATTGACCGTTTTGAAGTATATGCCGGGAATTTTTATCATCGTGGAGATATCATTGCAGAAATAGATTCCCGTGATTTCCGTATCCGAAAAGAACGCGCGGAAGCTGTTTACAATCAGGCGAAAGCAGAGTTTGAACGGATAAAGGTGCTGTATGAAAAAGATAACCTATCGGCCAGTGCTTATGAAAAAGCGCGTGCTGACTACACTTCAGCTAAGACAGCTTTTGAGACGGCGACGAATGAATTGGACGATACCCGGTTGATTGCTCCTTTCGACGGATATGTAGGAGAAGTCTATATCGAGAAGTTTCAGGATGTAAAAGCAACTCAGCCGGTGGTGTCTTTTATTGATATTACCCAGTTGAAAATAGAAGCCTATGTCACACAGGACATAGCGCTTCAGGCAGAAAAAATAAAGGAAGTGGGTGTCCGTTTTGATGTCTGTACAGAGGAAGTATATTCGGCAAAAGTAGTGGAGGTTTCCAAAAGCACTACCCGGAATAATCTGTCTTTCTTGCTGACGGCATTGCTACCGAATAAACAGGGAAAATGGCCTGCCGGTATTTCGGGAAAGATGTTGTTGGACTTTCCGGCTTCTTCATCTGTCGCAATGGTGACTGTACCTCAAACTGCCCTTAGTCACCGGCCTACTGAAGGGGATTATGTCTGGACAGTGGACAATGCTACGAGAAAAGTATCAAAGAAGAAGGTGATATTGGGTGAGTTACTCCCGAATGGAAAAGTCGAAGTAAAAGGTGGATTGCAGGCGGGAGAAACGGTGGCTGTCAGCAAACTGCGTTTCCTGTCGGAAGGGACTCCGATAGAAATAATGAACCGGGAAATGCCGGTAACTGCTCAAAAGTAAGAGGAAAGTATGAAACTCGTTAAATATTTCTTGCAGAAGAAGTCGGTGACTATTCTGCTATTGCTACTGGTATTGGGTGGTGGACTGTTCTCCTATGTTAAGATGGGAAAGCTGGAAGATGCTCCGTTTACTATCAAACAGGCATTGGTGCTGACGCCTTATCCGGGGGCTTCGCCTTCCGAAGTTCAATCACAGGTGACGGATGTATTGGAGGAATCTATACAGTCGTTGGGGGAACTGTATTATCTTAAAACTGAAAATCGTGCGGGACTTTCTAAAATAACAGTCTATGTAAAGAAAGAAATCCGTGCGGACGAGATGCAACAACTTTGGGACAAACTGCGTCGAAAAGTCAATGATGTGCAATCTAAATTGCCTGCCGGTGCAGGTCCGTCAGTGGTAAACGATGATTTTGGCGATGTGTTGGGAGTCTTTTACGGGCTGACCGGAGAAGGATACTCATATCGGGAACTCGAAGATCAGGCGAAACTGATTAAAAATGAGGTGCTGAAGGTGAAAGACGTTGCAAAAGTGGAAATCTACGGCGTACAATCTCCTACGATTGATGTAATCCTCAGTCCCTCCGTCATGGCGAGAAGTGGTATTACTACGGCTGATATTTCCCGTGCCTTTGAAGCTCAGAACCGGGTGGTGGATGCCGGAGGTATTGACACGGAAGTCAACAGAATACGTATCGAGTCTACCGGAAACTTCTATTCGTTGGATGATATTCGGAATTTGACTATTGTATCCCGTACAGGAGAACATTTCCGATTGGCGGATATTGCTGAAATAAAAGAAAGTTATCAGACTCCGCCTAGCAATAAAATGCGCATTGACGGAAAACCGGCGATAGGAATTGCTATTTCCACTGTACCCACAGGCAATGTAGTCGATATGGCAGATGCGGTCAAAGTGGAGATAAAACAATTTTCGGAGACAATGCCCGAAGGTTTTGAGTTGCAGTCAATTTATGATCAAGGATATGAATCCGCTGTAGCGAATAAGGGATTTATCTTGAATCTGATTGTTTCCGTAGTGACGGTCGTTGCTATCCTGTTGTTCTTTATAGGGGTCAAAAATGGTATTCTGATTGGTAGCGGATTAGTGTTTTCTATCTTTGCCACATTGATAGTCATGCTGGTGCAAGGAATAGCTTTGCAGCGTATGTCATTGGCGGCTATCATCATTGCTATGGGAATGTTGGTGGACAATGCTATCGTAGTTTCCGATTCGGCATTGGTCAATATGCAGCGTGGAATGCGTAAACGGATAGCTATATTGAGAGCCTGTTCTTCGACTGCATTGCCACTACTGGCAGCTACTGTGATTGCGATTCTGACTTTTTTACCAATATATTATTCGCCGCATATTACCGGCGAGTTATTGTCATCCTTGGTTGTAGTTATCGGCGTTTCGCTGATGTTCAGTTGGGTCTTTGCGCTGACACAAACACCTTTCTTTATTCAGGAGTTTGTCCGTCGGCCAAGACCCGACGAACTGAAGATGGCACTTTTTTCAGGTAAATATTACGATAAGTTCCGCTCTTCTTTGGGATGGGTAATTCATCACAGGTATGCTACTGTAGGATGTATGGTTATATTGTTGGTGTTGTCCGCCTGGAGTTTTAAATTTATCCCGAAAGTATTTGTGCCGGCATTGGATAAACAATATTTCACGCTTGATATGTGGTTACCCGAAGGGACACAGATAGAAGAAACGGATAAAATGGCGACAGAGATGGCGGACTTTATTCGCGGACAAGAAGAAGCGGAAATGGTATCTACCTATATAGGGAGGACACCTCCGCGTTATTACTTGTCTAATGTGGCTTTCGGACCTCAATCCAATTATGCGCAGATATTGGTGAAGTGCAAGACTTCGAAACTTTCCCGCCAATTACACACACGCTTACAAGATTCAATTTCGATCAAGTATCCCGAACCTCTGATTAAAGTGAATAATTTTGAATTGAGCCCATTGACGGAAGCGGTTATTGAAGCTCGTTTTCTCGGACCAGACCCGGCCGTACTCGATTCGCTGGTAGGTCAGGCGATAGAGGTGATGCGACGGAATCCTAAAGTAGCGGATGCGCGAAATGAGTGGGGAAATATGGCAATGGTTATCCGTCCGGTTTATGATCCGGTGAAAGCCGGAGCTTTGGGGATTACGAAAGCGGCTATGATGGAGTCTGTGAAATCTATTAATGACGGCTTGCCTGTAGGCATTTACCGGGATGATGAGAAGAAAGTTCCCGTACTTCTGAAATCGGGTAATGTGAACATCACCGATGTACATTCCTTAGGCGACTTCTCTATCTGGAACGGTGAAAGGTCGGCTCCGCTTTCACAAGTGACGGAACGTATAGAAACGACTTGGGAATTTCCACAGATACGGACTTACAACCGTCAGCTTTCGATGGCTGCCATGTGTGGCGTGAAGCCGG
The DNA here is from genome assembly GCF_000156195.1 of Bacteroides finegoldii DSM 17565. Lineage (GTDB taxonomy): Bacteria > Bacteroidota > Bacteroidia > Bacteroidales > Bacteroidaceae > Bacteroides > Bacteroides finegoldii. The sequence goes on from NZ_GG688322.1 coordinate 31,151, forward strand.
GACATACAATGTCGGAAGTACACGGAGAAATCAGGGAAGAGATTGAGAAAATGCAACTCCCTGAGGGATATACTTTCTTCTGGGATGCGCAATATAAGGACCAGGGAGAAGCGATGCAGGCCATTGCTAAATATTTCCCGTTGGCATTCCTTGCGCTGGTGCTTATTCTGGTTGCTTTGTTCGGCAATTTCCGTGAACCGATTATTATCATCTGCATCTTGCCGCTGTCGCTCATTGGTATTGCTGTGGGGATGTTGCTGACGGGATTTGACTTCGGTTTCTTTCCGATAGCCGGCTGGCTGGGACTTCTCGGAATGATTATAAAGAATGTGATTGTACTGATTGACGAAATAAATGTGCAACATCGGAGTGGTATTGATCTATATACTTCTATTGTTGAGGCTACGGTTTCCCGAACCCGTCCGGTATTGATGGCGGCTACGACAACGATTTTTGGTATGGTACCGCTGTTGTTTGATGTCGCATTCGGCGGTATGGCAGCCACTATTATCTTCGGACTTACATTTGCTACGGGACTGACTTTGTTTGTCACCCCTGCATTATATGCTATGTTCTACAAAGTAAAAGGAAAATAAAAATGAAAAAGAGAATATTTTATCCGTTATTCTGCTGTTGCGCTTTTCTGTCTTTACCTCTTATGGCGCAACAAAGTCCCTTGTTGGAGAAATACCGGATGATGGCATTGGATTATAATCATGATTTGAAAGCGGCTGAGAAGAATATTGCCGCTAGTGTGGAGATAGAGAAATCGGCAAAAGCGGATTTGAAACCCAAACTTTCGGGAGCTGCGAACTTTCAATATACAGGCAACCCGTTGGAGTTGACTTTGGATGCCCCTTCTATCGGATTGTCGAAGACGGTGGAAGGAAAGCAATTGAATTATGGAGGCTCTCTTTCTCTTTTGCAACCGATTTATACGGGCGGACGTGTATTGGAGTCTATCCGTATGGCGAAACATCAACAATCATTGGCAAGCAATCAGGCGGAGGTACTGAATGACGCAGTCTGTTATCAGACGGATATGCAATATTGGAGTGCTGTAGCGCGACAGGAGGTTGTATCTGTTGCCGAAGATTTTCGTAATTCGATAGCAGCTTTGGTAAAGACCATCAAAGAAAGGGTGGAAGTGGGGCTTGTAGATCCGCAGGATTTATTAATGGCGGAGGTGAAACTGAATGAAGCGGAGTATCAATTGCTACAGGCGCAAAGTAACTTCGAGACAGGTAGAATGGCACTGAACTCAATGATCGGAGTCCGATTGGAAAATGCGACGGAACTGGATGATCAGATACCGATGGTCGTTATTGAAGATTCTGTCTGGTTGTCTACAGGTGCGGAACGTCCTGAAATCCGGATGGCCTATGACCGGATCCGTATAGCGGAGAGTACGAAGAAACTGAATGATTCACAGTTTAAGCCGCAGTTTTATGTGGGAATAGATGGTAGCTATTCTTCTCCCGGTTATAATTTCAAAAAAGATTTAGACCCCAATTACGCTGTTTATGCTAAAGTGTCCGTCCCTATCTTCGAATGGGGAAAGCGGAAAAGTGAGAAGCGTGCGTCGTCCTTTCGTGTCGGTATGGCGGAAGATAATCTGAATAAGGTGATGGATCAGGTTGAGCTGGAGATAGGTGTAGCACGGAAAGCTTTGTCACAAGCTATCGAGCGTGTTCGCTTGAGTGAAAGTTCATTGGCAAAAGCAGAGGAAAATGAAGCGAAAGCTGTGGAACGCTATAATGAGGGTAAGGTGTCTGTGGTGGAAGTAATTGATGCGCAGACTTACCGGCAAACCTCGCAGGTAAACTATGTGCAGGCCAAAGCTGCCGCTCAGGGACATTATTCGGAATTAATAAAAGCTCTTCATGGCTATGATTATCGGTAAAAAACAGTAACTTTGTATGAAAAGAACTGCCAATATTATGAATGTGAAGTTTAATACCTTATTCTATACCGCATTATTTTCAGGATTGGGTGTGTTCTCTTTTCTGTTGCTGATCAATTATGCCGCCTTTCCCGATAAGGTTGCCGACATTTTTCATTCTGTCGGTACATTGTCTTTCTTTGTGCTGGCATTCAACGTGTTGGGATATGCGACGATGCGGTTGAGTACGTGGGTGGATAATCAGTATGCACTGAATCTGCATCGTCGCTGGAAATTGATATCTGTCTATGTCGTTGTGATGGGGATGTTCTTCCTGTTGAATTACGGTTTGCTGGTAACAGCTAAACTGCTGGCCGGAGCTTCCCATCCGTTCATGTTTCCCAATGGAGGGTGGCGGATTCTGATTACGGTATGGCTGGTGGAACTGGTCATTTTAGGTTTGCTGTTGGCCAACCGTTCCATACGGAATGCCTTGAAACTGCAACAGGAAGCGGCTGCCTTACAAAAAGAAAACAATACGGCACGTTACACAGCCTTACAGAATCAGTTGAATCCTCATTTTCTGTTTAATAGTCTGAATACATTGATTTCTGAAATTCGTTACAATCCCGCTAATGCGGAATTGTTCACCCAACATCTTTCCGACGTATACCGCTATACGCTCCAATGCCAAAACCAACGGCTGACAACCTTACGGGAGGAGTTGGACTTTTTGAATTCTTATGTCTTTCTACATCGGGTGCGGTTGGGGGATTGTATTTATATTGATAATCGTATTCCGGAGTCTTGTCTGGAATGCCAGCTTCCACCACTGACTATACAGCTACTTGCTGAAAATGTGATAAAACATAATGTCATCCACATGGGAAAGCCGATGACGATTGAACTTATCTATATGGAAAAGGAAAAAGAGCTGGTTGTTAGAAACCGGATACAGGCGAAAAAAAGTGCAACAGCTTTCGGTACGGGATTGAAGAATCTTTCTGTCCGGTATAAATTGTTGTGCGGTCGTGATATTGTGATAGAAAATGATTCGCAAGAGTTTACTGTAAAAATACCTTTGCTCTATGAATAAGATTAAAGCTGCTATAATAGAGGATGAAATTCCGGCCGCCCGTCTGCTTCGCGACACTTTATTGTCTCTGCGTCCTGGTTGGGACGTACAGTTACTTCCGGGCAATATAGAGGAAGCGGTAGAGTGGTTTGCTCAGCATCCCCATCCGGACATTCTTTTTCTGGATATTCAGTTGACGGATGGCAACTCGTTTCTCTTTATTGAACAAGCCCATCCGGAAAGCATGATTGTGTTTACTACTGCCTATGATGAATATGCCGTACGCGCTTTTACGGTCAACAGCATTGATTATCTTCTAAAACCAATTCATGAAGAACGTCTGTTGCAGGCTATCCGACGTTTTGAGGGACTGACTAAGAAAAATATTCATGATTTCAATTCGGAAAGCCGGATGATGGAAGTTTTGCAGCAGCTTTCTGTTGCACAGGAAGCTTTATCGTCGGCGCATAAAAAGTATCGTACGCGGTTTCTGATTTCCAGTGGAGAGAAACTTCTGACTTTGCAGGTTAGTGACATTGCTTATTTTTATTCGGAGAATAAGTATACCTTTGCGGTGACACATAAGAACCGGGAATTTCTTATTGATTTGGCTTTGGATAGATTGTGCGAGCAACTGGATCCCGACCGTTTTTTTCGTACGAATCGTCAGACTCTTGTCTGTATTGATGCAATTCAACGTATTGAATCCTATTTTTTAGGGAAAGCAATCGTACACGTATTGCCTCCCTTCAAAGATAAAATTATTGTCAGTAAGGATAAGATGGCTTCTTTCAGGATGTGGCTGAATTATTAGAAGTTTACTTACAGTAAGATAATGCGTTTCTGCATGATGTCTTTTAGCTGCACCTTCAATAAGTTGGCATTGATGGGTTTAGGCATATAACCGTCAAAGCCGCTTTCCATTACCCTCTATTCATCTGAGGCAAAAGCAAAGGCAGTAATGGCGATGATAGGTACTTTGGCCGAATATTTGCGGATTGTACTCCTTGAATAGGTTTACAGCCTCTTGTCCATCTCATGCGTGTATCAAGCGGTAATCGTATTTCAAAATAGACTCAAACAGTTTATAATCGCTTTCGTTATCTTCGGCTACCAGGATAATCAGTTTGTCTTTTTCTATCTCAATGGTCTGGATTTCTTTTTGGGGAGCTTTTTCTATTATGTTACTCGCTTCTTTATAAGGTAATGTAAACCAGAATGTAGAACCCGAATCGGATGCTGCCTTCGGTTGTGAATTTGATTGCATTTGTTACAAAATTGATAATCAATTGGGATAGTCTGTTTTTCTCTATATATGCGCAACAAGGTTGTTCGGGAGCGATGAACTCCAGTTTTACCTTGTCCGATTTTAGTTTCAGTTGGCAGTTGTTTTCTAAATCACTCATTAAATCGTTAATCTCTACATTGGAATAATTAAAGTCCAATGTCCCGGCTTCTATTTTTGATAAGTCCAAAATATCACTTATAAGTTGTAATAACAAGGTGTTATTATTCTCAATGATACTTTTTATAATATTCAAGTTGTGAATATGGTAAAAGAAAAATAATGCAAGTAAAAAAATAAAGGATAAAGAACCCATAATGAAGTATTTGTTTAGTTCCCAAAACGAGAGTGGTTTGTGTAGAAAATATGTATCTGCGGGACACATGGAAGGGGAAAGTCCTTTGCGGAGTAATGTAGTGTAATTAATAGTTCTGAGTGCAAGAAAGCCATATTGTATGGCTTTGAGAATTGAGCGATCGGAGTTCGGTCTTTCAGTTTGATTGCTTGTTTTTGGAGATAGGCTTCATGTGGTCCTTGAAACGCCTCTTCAGAACAGAGTACAATGGGGATATCGCCCCATAGTTTTCTGTATTCGTCTCGTGTTCATGTGTTCGGCATACGAAGCCAGTTGGGGGGGCTTTTTGTACGTATTCTGATATAGTCGAAATCATTCGGGTACTCCATGGTGTTGATTCGGCATAAGAGTTAATACATAGAATATAATTCGGAATATCTATATAGTTTCTTTGTGCTTGGATGGATGGCGCAGATAAGAAACATAAAAAAAGAGCCATAAGCCTTTTTTTATATTCATGGGAAATGTTTGTCCGTGATATTTTAATAGGTTGTTTCCTTTACAGTTACAAAGGTAATGAAAAAACGGATTGAAAAACTATTTCCATGATTAAATGTGCCGGAATACTTATATTATATGAATTCTCTGGCTCTTTTTTATGTTAAACTTGCTTTAAGTGGTATAGGACTTGATTAATGTCTATTTTAACGCCTTGATTACCTGTGGCATCATTGTCCAAATGGTATTTTCATCTTGAGCAGTGAAAAAGTTACCATCTATCTCTGATTTTTCATCAGTAGCTGTTCCGTTTTGAATGGCTGGTTTGGCTAATGGGTGAACTGCTACTTTCTTCCCTTTGGTAATTCCTGTAAAGTCAAACATCATTGCGCCGGCGCAATGTCCGATCATTATTTTTCCCTTATCTCCGAAAGTTTTAATGACTTGCATTAAATCTACATTGTAGGGTTTATCAGCATTCTGCTGAAATACAGGCACTGCATCGCCACATGAGAAAACGAGTACGTCGAATTCATCTTCGTGTCCCTTCAAATTAGCGATCACGTCATCTACTGTCAGGCTGATTCCTGAATTTGTTTTAATATCCTTCGTATCCGATACGGCAAATACTTTATATGAAATGCCATTTTCGAAAAATGCTTCCAAATATTGGAATAGTCCACAACCATTTACCGGATTCACTGCTAAAACTGCAACTTTCTTTGCCATAATCATAATTATTTAAATGAAACAATAGTTATTATTAGTAAGTTTATTACTTTTGTGATGCAAATGTATCTTTCTTGTTTGAAAAATGCAAGAACGTACTTGAAAATAAGGAAGTTACATAAAGGGAACTATTGCTGAATTTCAATAAAATACAAAACGTTAAAGAATGAAAAATTTTCATCCGACAGGAAATTGTCCGATAAGAGATGTGCTAAGCCGCTTGGGGGACAAGTGGTCGATGCTGGTGCTTATTACGTTGAATGCCAATGGCACGATGCGTTTTAGTGATATTCATAAAACGATAGAAGATGTTTCTCAAAGAATGTTGACTGTTACGTTACGTACTTTAGAGTCAGACGGATTGGTGGAGCGGAAAGTGTATGCCGAAGTGCCTCCCCGTGTGGAGTATTGCTTGACAGATACAGGAGGTACATTGATTCCTCATATTGAAGGACTGGTGGAATGGGCCTTGGAGAATATGGATACCATTTTAGAACATAGACAAATACATGTATAGCGTGTGCTTTATTTTTTATTGAATATCAAATCAAGTCCTTGAGTGCGATAAAACTCAAAACGGGTGTCGCTTGAGATAAGTGGCAGATGTTCGGTAATGGCATGGGCGATGATAACGTGGTCGGAAGGGTCTTTATGTCCTTGTGCTTCATTAATTTCTAATCGTGCATAAGTCTGCATGTGCTCTTTTTTCAGGGGAAGTATTTTGATGTAAAACTCTTTTTCGATTGAAGTGACCATTGCTTCTACTGACTTCCAGCGTTTGGAACATAAACCTTTATTTCGATATCCTACAATCAATTCACGAACAGATTCTGCACTCATATAAAGTACAGTATCAGGCTCTTGTAGTATAGCTGTTACATCACGATCTAACGAGTCTCTGTCGATCACTGCATAAACAAAGATATTAGTATCTATCAAATATCTCATTTATAGTAAGAATTTAGGATCGTTCACTATAAGGCTTCCCTTTAGTTTACCAAATGCTTCCCATGTCTTATTTACTTTCTTTTTTTTCGGTTTCTGCGCTTTGGCTTTGACTTCTTTTTCTTCTGATATTTTTTTTTCTTTTTCCATGATTCCTATTATTTGTATATTCCTATTTTCCTAGACAAAGATAATCTATTTATTCCAAATATCAGGATAAGTTTCGTTAAAGTAGAGTATGGTATTTTAGTTTTTTATATCTTTATGGCAAACTAGATAATATGGAGATAAAAAAAGTTATTTCAGATAAAAAAGAATTCCTTGATTTGTTACTCTTGGCTGATGAACAAGAAAGTATGATTGACCGATATTTGGAACGCGGTGATATGTTTGTTCTTTATGATGACGGGCTGAAAGCTCTTTGTGTGGTGACACGTGAGGGGGAAGGTGTTTATGAAATCAAGAATATTGCTACTGTTCCTTTCTTCCAACGACAGGGGTACGGAAAACGTTTAATAGAGTTTTTATTTGAATATTATCAGGGGAAGTGCTCTGAAATGTTGGTGGGCACAGGAGATGTACCTTCTTCCAGATCTTTCTATGAACATTGTGGTTTTGTGATTTCTCACCGGATAAAGAATTTCTTTACTGACAACTATGATCATCCGATGTATGAGGATGGTGTGCAGTTGGTGGATATGATATATTTGAAGAAAACATTTTAGTGTGTAACGATGGAAATAGATATCAATCGTCTGGTGAAAGAATATGGAAATATGATTTCCATGATTGCTCACCGGATGATTCAGAATAAAGAAATCGCCCGCGAAGCAGCACAGGAAGTGTGGTATGAACTTTGCAAAAGTATTAGTAGCTTTAAAGGTGATTCGGAGATTTCTACATGGATATATACTATCGCTCGTCGCACTATTGGCAGATATGCAGCATGTGAAAAACAGGTGAAAATGTCAGAAATCGAATATTTCCGTTCGTTACCGGAAATCGAATATTCCGGTGGGGAAGAAGAGAAGCGGGAATGGATAAAAGAAAAGTGTGACTGGTGTATCACGGCTTTAAATCATTGTCTGAATAATGATGCTCGTCTGATTTTTATCTTTAGAGAAAATGTTGGGTTACCTTATCGACAGATTAGCGAAATCATGGAACTGAAAGAAAGTAATGTGCGGCAAATCTATAATCGTTCCATTCAGAAAATCACAGCTTTTATGAATGATACTTGCCCGTTATATAATCCCGATGGTGCTTGTAAATGTCGCATTTGCAAACCGGTATATTCTATTGATATGGATAAAGAATATATAATGGTGCAACGAATGATGAGGCTTGCCGATTTATACAGGAAGTTTGAAAAAGAACTGCCGAGGAAAAATTATTGGGAGAAATTCTTGCAGTAAGTTGTCACAAAGCTCATTTGCTTTTCCACTAACTATATGTATAATTAAAAAACATATAGTTATGAGTAAAATTGACTTTTTAAAGGAGCAGATTATAGAAGCTCGCACATTTGTGAATCGTTTGATGTCTGAATTGCCGGAAGATTTGTGGTATGTTATTCCTGAAGGAACAGATTCTAACTTTATTTGGCAAGTGGGACATCTGCTTGTTTCACAGAATTTCCATACACTGACAGCTGTTACCGGGGTGAACGAAAAGGTGGGGCGGTTAGTGCCTATCCAAAAATATAATAGAATATTCAATGGCATGGGAACATTGCATCGTTCCATAGAAAAGGACTTGATTCCAGTTGCTGAATTGAGAGAACAAACGGAAATTGTTCATCAAATCTGTGTCGAGAATCTGGAAACTCTGAATGATGATGTTTTGGCAGAGTGCTTGCAGCCTCTCCCGTTTAAACATCCTGTTGCGGAAACTAAATATGAAGCATTGTCGTGGAGCTTTAAACATGAAATGTGGCATAGTGCAGAAATGGAAGCTATCAAAAGAGATTTAGGTTATCCAATCGTTTGGATGAAATAATGATTATGTCCTTTTCTATTACTGTGTGAATAAATAGACTTACTAATGAGCTACTATTGTATGCAAACATGTTTCTCAATTTTTACAATTAAGGACTACGTTCTTAATAAACGTACTTTCTGTTTATAATAAACTTTTTGATAGTTTATTATAAACGGTATCAGAGTTATTAAAAACTATTTTGAGCATTTTTAGAGATTCTATAGAATGGATTAAGTAAAAATATAAACAAAATAGGGCAATGATCGTTAGATCATTGCCCTATGATATATCTGTACTAATACTGAAATGTATCAGTTTAAAGGCTTTCTATGTCTATATTTTTCTTATATTTTTCATTCCTCTTATTGCTTTTGTTTCCTCAAAGATACAAAATAAAAAGCCATTTGTCAAGTGTTTCAGAAGAAAAGCCGATTATTCATTAAACCAGTCTATTTTCTTTGAAAAATACATCACTATTGCCAGAATGATAAACAGTCCTAAGCTGCCTGCCAATAATGCGAAAGTCTCCAGTTGGATAAGCACAAAGATATAAATATAGAGTATAGCCAACAAACCGGACATGATTAATGACGGTTTCTTTTTCTTGGTGATTCCGAACATATATCCGCCTACCAGTATAATAGTCAGTGCAGAAGATAACAAATAGGCCGGGTTGAAACCGACGTGCTCGGAGAAGGAGAGGAGCAGGCTGTAGAATAAACAGAGTGCCAGTCCTACCAATAAATACTGCAAGGCATGAATGCGGGTCTTGTTCATGATTTCAGTGAAGAAGATAACTCCGAAAGTCAGTAAGATAATCAGAATAGCATACTTTGCGGAACGCATAGACTGTTGGTACTGTTCCACCGGAATTTTGAAGTTCACACCGAAACTGGAACTCTCAATATCCTTGATATTTGAGGTGTTGAAGTCAACCATCACCTGTGAGTAATTCCGGTTCAAGTTTAAAACTTGCCATTGTGCGGAAAATTCCTTCTCCGTAATATTCCGGTTGTTAGGCAGATAGTTTCCGGTAAAGCTCGGTGTATTCCAGTTGGCTTTCAGATCTACACGGGTTGTTTTACCCAATGGAATAAAGTTGAGTGACTGTGAACCTTTCAGTTTGATTTTTATTTCGTATGGCAGTTTTTTGTTCTGCTTCAACTCCGACAAATTAGCGATCGCATGAACTCCGGTGTTAGCTATTCCTCTGTTGTCCATACCCGGCTCGAATATATAAACAGAATCTCCCAAGGTGATGCTGATTTGTTCGCTGATACCCCGCATATCGGTCAGATTCAAGCAAATAGCTGCCCTGTCAAACTGCAATTGCTCCATATCTATTCTGCTCTTTTTCAATTCTTCCGAACTGAATGACCCTTTCAATGTCAGTTCCGATTGATATACATTGACTTCATAGATACTTCTTTTCAGGATTTCAGTCTTCAGTTGTCCGTTGACCATAAGCTCGTCAGGAAAAAGTATCAGGTCTTTGATGGAAACCTTCTTCTCACCGTTGTTTTCAGTGACAACCGGATACTGGAGATTCAGGTAAGGGCCAGTGATGGTCTGTGCAAGACTCCATTTTTCGCTTACCTCGTCGATAGCTTCTTCCTGGGTTCGTCCCCGTTCGGAAATAAGATTCTCAATCATAAACATGGGGATCATCAGGAGAAGGATTAATAATCCGATGATGACAACCTTGATTGTTTTGGAGAAACGGTGGAGGCATCCCATAGGTTGCTGCTCCTGTTGTTCATTTGAATTTTCATTGAAAGCGTCCATAAGCCAGTAGTGTTTTGATAAATTATTTATTTTGATTTTAGAAATTTCTCTAAGGCTTCAATATGCGATTTGAAAGCTTCTCTGCCTTGCGGGGTTGCCTGAAAAACAGTCCGTGGCTTTCGTCCGACAAAACTTTTGTTGCATACGATATATCCCAGTTCTTCCAGGGCACGGGTATGGCTGGCAAGATTGCCGTCGGTCAGAGAGAGCTGTTCTTTCAGAAAATTGAAATCAGCTTCCTCATTTACCATCAGAATAGCCATGATGCCCAGTCGGACCTTGCTTTCGAATGCTTTATTAATATATTGGAATGCTTCTATCATTTATGATCTCTTTCTTTCGTAGTGTAAATAGAACAATATACCATAGAGGATATGGAAACCGCCGAAACCGATGGTCCAAAACAATAATGAATGACCTTCCCAAAAACAGTCTACGACGCCCAAACAGATGAAAGCATAACCTAACCATACGATGCTGGAATAAGTAAACTTGGAAACGTTGACTAGTGCCAGCCCGTAAAATAGAAGCATGACAGAAGCCAGAATGTCATAATACTCGTGCATAAGGATGGAAATACATAAAACACCTCCGGTCAGCATCGGAAGAGAGAAATTCCACAATGCCCGGTAAGTGAGGCGGCTGAAAAATTTTTGCCCCATCTTTTGGGATTTGCAATAGGATAGGATGCCGGCTGTGACGGCTGCTGCTGCCAATACGGCCATGGCTATTATTGCCATTAATTTCAGAGTGTCGGATAGATACATATCCGATGTGATAACTTGTGTCGCGATATACGCACCAGCCAATGCGTAAATACCTGCAAGGATTGCGGCGATGCCGCTGACAGAGATAAATTTTGAGGACTTTTCCATCAACTCTTTTATCTCAAAAACTGATTCTAATGCTTTATCTTTATCCATATAAAAAGAACTTTGTGATACAAAGTAAAGGAAAAGATTTAAGATTAACAAACTTTCTGCCGGAATATTTCGATCATAAGTGATTGAGTGATAGGATGAGGCTTTGATATGAGAGGATACAAAAAGAGTTGCTAGCCTGTTCTACTTATCGTTGAGTAGAGGGTAGCAACTCTATTATTTTTATCTATGTATCTTTGTCTTCGGTATAAATTGTTGTATTGGCTAAGGGCTGTTTACAAAGTTACACCTGTTTTGAAGATTGCAATCTCGCGATAACCTTTCTTTTCGTTATTAACAAACTCACCGCTTGCTACTTTGATAACATAATCAATGAAGCGTTCGCAAGTCTTTTCCATTGGTTCGTTTTCTACAATCACACCGGCATTAAAGTCAATCCATCCCGGTTTGTTTTTGGCTAAAGTAGAATTGGTAGAAATCTTCATAGTCGGAACGAAAGTGCCGAATGGTGTTCCGCGTCCAGTGGTGAAAAGCACCATGTGACATCCACTTGCTGCAAGAGTAGTAGCCGCAACCAAGTCATTGCCCGGAGCAGAAAGCAGGTTGAGTCCTTTTTTCTGTAATCGTTCGCCATAAGGCAGCACACCGGATACATAGCTCTTTCCACATTTTTGTGTACATCCCAATGCCTTTTCTTCCAGAGTGGAGATACCACCGGCTTTGTTGCCCGGAGAAGGATTTTCACCGACAGGCTCTCCGTGTGACAGGAAGTATTCTTTGAAGTCATTAATCAGATGTACTGTCTGTTCAAACAAATCTTTGTTTTCACAGCGGTTCATCAAAATTGTTTCCGCACCGAACATTTCCGGAACCTCTGTCAATACGCTTGTACCTCCCTGTGCAATCAGAAAATCGGAGAACATACCCAGTAGCGGGTTTGCCGTAATGCCGGAGAAACCATCGGAACCACCGCATTTCAATCCTACACGCAGTTCGGACAAAGGCACATCGGTGCGTTCATCTTTAGAAGCCTTTGCATACAAATCACGCAGGATTTCCATTCCTTCTTCATATTCATCACCTACCTTTTGAGTAATCATGAATTTGACACGGTCTCCATCATATTCACCTAAAAACTCACGGAATACATCCGGCTGATTATTCTCGCATCCCAAACCTACTACCAGCACAGCACCCGCATTGGGGTGAAGCACCATGTCACGAAGAATCTTTTTCGTATTTTCGTGATCGTCACCAAGTTGTGAGCAACCGTAGTTGTGTGGGAAAGCGACAATGGCATCCACTCCCTTGCCTTCGGTTTCGCGACGCAGTCCTTCAGCCAGTTGACCGATGATACCGTTTACGCAACCTACCGTCGGGATAATCCATATTTCGTTTCTTACCCCTACATCACCGTTTTTGCGACGATAACCTTTGAAAGTAAGATCTTTATGAGGAATATCCAAAGAAACCTGAATCGGGTTGTAAGTGTAATCCAACAATCCGGCAAGGTTGGTTTTGATGTTCGTTTCGTTCATCCAGTCACCCTGTTTCTTTGCCATTCGTGCATGTCCGATAGGATAACCGTACTTGATTACATTTTCGCCTTCAGCAAAATTCTTCAATGCGAATTTATGTCCGGCAGGAATGTCTTCGTTCAATGTAATTTCAATGCCATCTACAGAAAGATGCTCTCCTGCCGGGAGGTTAACAATGGCAACGGCAACGTTGTCGGCAGGATTAATTCTTAAATACTTTGTTTCCATGTAATGTACTTGTAAAGTTGTATCTCTTTTATTTGTTATGATAATAATCTATTGTTTCTACCGTCAGCAGGTCAATGGGCATATAGTTAATGCAGGTCACTTCTTTTTTGAAAATAAGGTGATCGCAAAGGGCTTTAATTCCATTGGCGCCTTGCAGCTCCGGTTGTTGGGCGATAAGGAAAAAAACACTTCCTTCTTTCAGACAGGCGACATTCCGTTCCAAAAGGTCATAGCCTATCAGGTTGAAATCTTTCTTTCCGTGACTTTGCAGGTATTCGCCGATGATGTAGACTTTGGAATTGAAAGTGATTCCGTTCTTAACAGTCGGGTGGGAACGGAAAAATTCATCCAGCATTTCATTGTCTTCGTCATTGCGTTCGGCGTGCAAGTCGAGCTCTAATATATTACAAGACGGATGATGTTCTTCCATGTACTGTCTAAAACCGATTTCTCTGTTCTCTTGTTGGTTGGAGCCCACAATTCCTTCATGTATTTTGCGGAAAATAACGATTTCCTTTTCATCGCGTGCCAGCAACATCATCATCCGTGCGGCAAAATATCCGCTTTGACGTGAGTTCTGCCCGAAGAAGGCGAGGGGAGGAACATTCTTGATATTTGAATCTATATATATATAAGGTATATCTGACGCCTGCAACCGGTCGGTGAACCCTTTGGTGTACTGAGGGGCAGTGGGAGCCATCATGACCCCGTCCGGTTGAAGTGCCAGGATCGCTTCGCTGGCGTTGACAAAAGAATGATAGTCGTATGGATCGTAATAGTTGATTTTTACCGAGGTATTAAAATCCGAATAAGTAGCAATGGCTTCATGGATACCCAGTTCTACGGCTGTCCAATAGTCACCTTCCAAATGCTCCGGCAAAAGACAGATAAATGTATATTTTTTATTGGATGCAAGAGCACTGGCATACATATTGGGCTGGTAGTCAAGCTGCTTCAAGATTTCTTCTACACGTTTCTTGCTGGCTTCCGACACTCCGCTACGTCCATGGATAACGCGGTCTACTGTTCCCACTGATACATCTGCCAGACGGGCGATGTCTTTGATTCTGATCCTTTCGGGCAATTTATTCATACGATAACCTTTATTTATATAGGTTTTTGTGCTCGCACACAATAATAATCTTAATATTTTCGATACAAATATATAACAATTTTTGTAATTACGAAAATTGTTGTATCTTTGTGCCCGCACACGAAAGATATGTGATGTTGACCTTATAATAGATTAACAGACAAATAATCAGTGTGTTACCCCTAGAAATAGGCGTAAAATGACAAATTGAAAGTTCATAATATTAATAACTTAGAATTTAAAACATAAGATTATGGGAAAGAAAGTCGTTACATTAGGCGAAATCATGCTTAGATTATCAACTCCGGGCAATACTCGTTTTGTTCAATCTGACTCTTTTGATGTAGTATATGGTGGTGGAGAAGCTAACGTTGCAGTAAGCTGTGCCAACTACGGACATGATGCCTATTTCGTAACTAAATTACCGAAACACGAAATTGGACAGTCTGCTGTTAACGCATTGCGTAAATATGGCGTAAAGACAGACTTTATTGCCCGTGGTGGCGACCGTGTAGGTATCTATTACTTGGAAACAGGTGCTTCTATGCGTCCTAGCAAAGTTATTTATGACCGTGCTCACTCTGCTATTGCTGAAGCCGACGCTGCTGACTTCGACTTTGATGCAATCATGGAAGGTGCTGACTGGTTCCACTGGTCTGGTATCACTCCGGCTATTTCTGACAAGGCTGCCGAGTTGACTCGTCTGGCTTGTGAAGCTGCCAAACGTCACGGTGTAACTGTTTCTGTTGACTTGAACTTCCGTAAGAAACTGTGGACGAAAGAAAAAGCACAGTCTATCATGAAACCGTTGATGCAGTTTGTAGACGTATGTATCGGTAACGAAGAAGATGCAGAACTTTGTCTGGGCTTCAAACCGGATGCTGACGTTGAAGCTGGTCACACAGATGCTGAAGGTTACAAAGGTATCTTCCAGCAAATGATGAAAGAATTCGGATTCAAATATGTAGTTTCTACTTTGCGCGAATCTTTCTCTGCTACTCACAACGGTTGGAAAGCTATGATCTACAACGGTGAAGAATTCTATACTTCAAAACGTTATGATATCGATCCGATCATTGACCGTGTAGGTGGTGGTGACTCTTTCTCCGGTGGTATTATCCATGGTTTGATGACTAAACCTAATCAGGGTGCTGCCCTTGAATTTGCAGTTGCCGCATCTGCTTTGAAGCATACTATCAATGGTGACTTCAATCTTGTTTCTGTTGAAGAAGTAGAAGCATTGGCTGGTGGTGACGCGAGCGGTCGCGTACAGAGGTAAATAAGTTGAGAGTTGAGAATGGAGAGTTGAGAGTTTGAAAAACCAATTCATTTAAAATAAGAAATTAAGATGGCAAAATTCGATAAAATAGCCGTATTGAATAAGATCGGCTCTACAGGAATGGTTCCTGTATTCTATCACAAAGATGTGGAAGTTGCAAAGAAAGTAGTAAAGGCTTGTTATGACGGTGGTGTTCGTGCTTTTGAATTTACAAACCGTGGTGACTTCGCACAAGAAGTATTTGCTGAAATCGTTAAGTTCGCAGCAAAAGAATGTCCTGAAATGGCAATCGGTATCGGTTCTATCGTTGATCCGGCTACTGCTGCTATGTACTTGCAGCTGGGTGCTAACTTCGTAGTAGGTCCGTTGTTTAATCCTGAAATTGCTAAGGTATGTAACCGTCGTTCGGTTGCTTACACTCCGGGATGCGGTTCTGTGTCAGAAGTTGGTTTTGCACAGGAAGTAGGTTGCGATCTTTGCAAAGTATTTCCGGGTGATGTTTATGGAACTAACTTTGTAAAAGGCTTGATGGCTCCGATGCCATGGTCTAAGCTGATGGTAACAGGTGGGGTAGAACCTACTAAGGAAAACCTGACTGCATGGATTAAAGCCGGTGTATTCTGCGTAGGTATGGGCTCTAAACTGTTCCCGAAAGATAAGGTAGCAGCAGAAGACTGGGCTTATGTCACTGCAAAATGTGAAGAAGCTCTCGGCTATATTGCCGAAGCTCGTAAATAAGATTAGAGAGCGAAAGCTTATCTATGATAAAAAGAGGTTGATACGACAGTCTCTTTAAAATATGCCTCGAGGGTTAGTTAGTTTAGTTAGTATATGAGGCATATTTTCATTTTGTTTAAAGGTGTTTAAAGGGGATAGGCCATCGGAATGAGTGACTCATTTCGATGGCTTGTTTTTTATTCCGGAACATAAATAATCTCACCGTTATCCAGTTCGTAGGCTATCCCCACTTTTTTTCCTCTTTTCCTGAATCCTCCTCTTTCTGACCGGAAGGCTTGTAGGTATTGATTTTCTTTCCTTCCTTGGAGATGATTTCCATATTTTCCTTACCAGGATTCTTCACGATGGTGAAATCTTCCTGTCCGAAAACTTCCGTCATATTCATGTGCATCACCATTGCTACCATCAATGCCACGGCAAATACCATCGCTACGTCGAACAAGTTTACTACTACACTTAGCGGGTCGGTATCCTCTTCTTTGAGGAATTTGCTGACTCTTCTATTTCTTTTCATTATTGGACTCTCCGGTTGTTTCGTTTAATACTCTTGATACATAATCGAGGTTGTTGACATCTTTGGCATACCAACGTTGTTTGAACTGCATGGATATCAGTCCCACAGCGCTAATAACCAAACCTACAACAGTCGTTGCAAATACTACCTGCATATTATATGCCATTCCGGAGATATCTCCTGTAGAAAGTCCCACAAGTGCCGGACTCATGGAAATCAATGTTCCTATCAATCCGAGAACCGGACCTATCTTAGCCAGCATTTTAGAAAGAGACACATCTTTCTCTGCTTCATTCTCGAATTTTGTTATCAGGAAGTCAGAGTAATCTGCACTGGCCGGATGGTAGAGCAGATCGCGGAGATAACCCATATATAGTGAATTGTCTTTGTCGGGTAAAGCTGCTTTCAGATCGTCTATCCGTGCATCTTTAATGAGTTGGTCCAGTGCTTTGTCATTTTTACGTTTGGTCATGTACATGTTGTAGGTGCCTCCGATCAAAATAAGTGAACGAACGAACAGGCACAGCAAAATAATGATATCGGGTATAAGTAAACTGTTCGCTACCCAGAATAAAAGTTTAGAGATGAGTTCCATATAATATTTATTGATTGATTTTACTTCTTTTTTTTAATTCTTTACGTTGTAATAAAGGCCATTTCAGCTTGTTCCAGGCAAATCCAATGAGAAACAGGACAACGAACAGACCGATGGACAAGATAATCGCTTTCCAGTTGAGCGCCTCTTCGGTGGCGGCATAGGTCGTTTTCCCATTGACAGTGGTCAGTAGTCCGAGGATACAGATGAATAAGCTGACAAGGAAATGAACTTCCAACCGGAGATCATCTTCGGGTACAAGATACTTCATCAGTCGGCTTAATAATGGGATGGCGATAACCACTATCCCTGCAAGTGACCAGGCTGTCACTGAAAAGTCTACGCCAGGTAACCGGAAGATAGCTTCTGTGAGATAGTAGAATAATACGGGGAAGAGCAACAAGCTGGGATACCAGCGAAGTAATTCCGCCCACCATAAATTCTTCTTACCATAAAGTCCGCGCAGGAAAGCCACGCAATAGCCGAAGCAGAGTGCTGACTCAAGCGTTATGATAATAGCCATGTTTTGCAATGCTTCCGTGTTCTGCAGATAATCAGCAATCTGTGTCTTTGACTGGAGAATAGCATACTGCCAGGTGCCGGCTACAAAAAGACCGGCTATCAGGCTGTATATTACGGTTTGCCAAAGTTTCCAGAAACTGAGTTTGAAACTGCAGTTAATCACGATAAACAGCATTAATATGTGAATGATTAACTCCATATTACATTACTTTTTCCGTTTCTTTTTAAGTATTAGCAACATGACAACAAATGCTACCAGAACAATACCTGCGATAAGGCCTCCATTCAAAGAATTTTGTTCTTCCTGTGCCCCTTGTACGGCATCGCTAGATTGTTTCTTCAATACCATGCCTCCTTTGGTCGCTTCTCCGTCCAGGGTGGCTTGTTTCATTTGTTTCAGTTCCTTGTTGTAGTTGGCTGCGGTTTGCGCATCTACTTGAGAGGCGATGAACTGCTGTAATTTGGCATTGTCTCCGGTAAATCCGCTGCCCGAAGGACCGAATTGTCTGACAAGGTCTGTATGTAGTTTGGCAATATTGGAGAGTTGTTCCGGAGAAGCTTTCCAATATCCTTTGCGGGCAGTTTCCATCATAACGGCAGTCACTTCCTGTAAAGCTGCGGGATTCTGTTTTTCAAAGAAGTCTTTTACATTCAGTTTGTATTCGTCTTTGACATATACATCATATATATTATCCCAAAGTTCCTTGTCGATAGCGGCAGGTTTCATCACGTTCCAGCCATACGTATTGGTTACAGTCTGGGCAACTTCGCTTGCTGCAGAAGCACCGCCTTTCATTTTCTCTTTGATATAGGTAGGATTCAGAATCGTTGTACGGCTTTCTACACCGACTGCTTCTTTAAGTTCCTGCATTTTCATGTTGTTGCGGTTCCGGTAGTCGCTAAGATAAGCGTCCGGGTCTTTACCGGTAACATTGCGTACGGCAAGATTCATACCTCCCATGAATTCATATACGTGGTCGAGGCTCAATGCTCCCCAAGTGTTACTTTGGCGGGGCTGAACGACAACATCAGTACTGTTCAATGCTGCTTCAAAGGCAAATTTCTGAAAGACTTCCCAGTGTTTTTCGTCACCGTAGAAGGCTCCCATATTGTTGAGGTAAGTATCTGCAATTTCCGATTCACTTTCCCAGCGGTCGCCGGATTCCACCATTCCTTGAATTCCTGTACCATACATGCCATTAGCACCTCCGAATACTCGGAAAGAAGCCATTTCGCGGGCATCTTTCGGACTGACACCTTTTTCGGTCAACACTCTTTCAGCTTCTACCACACTGGCGGCTACCTGATTTTCAAACTTGTCGTCTTTCGCTGCCGCAGCCATTTCTACTGCACGGTTAATCAGGAAGAGGCGGGAAGCGGCGATATCACGGAGTTGTCCGGAAGTCTGAACTACTACGTCGATACGTGGACGTCCCAGTTCGGCTGAAGGAATCAGTTTTAGATCACTGACACGACCGAATGCGTCACGAACAGGTTCTACTCCCAGCATATACAGTACTTGAGCAATAGTAGCCCCACCGGTTTCTATAAATTCGGAAGACCAGAGAGTATAACTCACTTTACGTGGGATTGAATCATTGTGACGTTGCTTGTAAGTATCAATCGTTTGTTTGGCTAAAGCGATACCTTTTTCCCAAGCGGATTCTGTAGGAGTTGCTTCGGCATTGATAGCATACATATTACGTCCGGTTGGTAAAGCATTCGGATTAGCAATCGGATCACCTCCGGGAGTAGGAGCGGTGTATCCACCTTTCAATGCATTCATCAGACTGCTTAACTCTTCTTCGGGACTTTTCAGAAGTGCGTTCTTGTAGTTGCCTACATTCTTGATTGTACGCTCTACTTCAGCGATGGCAAGTGCCAGTTCGATTTCTTCTTTACTGTATTCTTTCGGAGCTTTTCCCATAGCGGCCATCATGGCAGCCATACCTTGATGCTTTTCTTGCTTTCCACTGTTTCCCTGTTTGTCAGAAGATCCGGCAGCTTTTTCTTTATTAGCTTTCATTCCGGCTTCCATTTTCTTCAATGCTTCCGGACTTGCTCCCATAGACTTAGCCATTTCCATTGCTTTTTCAGGATCCATGTTGGCGCCCATTTTCTTCATGGCCTCTTTCATGCTTTCGGGCATTTGACCATGAGGAGAACCCTCTTTGGAGACAGATGCCGGATGTCCTTTACCTGCTTTCTTTTCGTCGGATTGTTCACTCTTTGCCGATGCAGCCATCATCATTGCCATCATACCTTTCGGAGCATTGCGGTCTGCCTCTATTTGACGAGCCTTGGCTAGTTCCTGTGCGGTGATACCGGCTGTACGACAAATCAGTTCATCTGTGGCCAGTGCAGGATTAGCGAGCAACTTTTCTACCAGATGGCGAGCAGGAGTCAAGTACTGTTGTGTAAAGAGGCTGCGGTGCTTGCTAACGGCATCTGTCGCTTTACCACGTTGCTTGTCAAGAGCCAGCAGACTGTATGCGATAGGTTCTGTAGCCATTGCATAGACGGAAGAAGTGATCCGTTCCGCTTCATAAGGAACTCCCATTGTGTAGAGTTGTCCGGTGATTTTCTCGGTAGCCAGTTCTTCTGCGAAGTTTTCTACACGGGCGATTTCATCTTCCGTATATGGTTTGTTGGCAATGCTGTCCAAACCTAAATCACGGTGAATTCCCATTTTCACAGTCAGCGTTTTGACAGCTAATGATTCCTGATCTTTATTCTCTTTGTGAGAGTTATTGTAAATCTTGATTTTTTCCATCAGCTCCCGATAAATACCACGCACACTGCTTTCAAGGAAAGGAGGAGTGAGGTACGACTGTATGGTGGCATACGAACGGCGTTTAGCCATCATTCCTTCACCAACATTACCAATAGAGTAGATATAGAAGTGCGGAACTGCTCCAACCAGGCGATCCGGCCAGTCGTTGCTGCACAATGCCACTTGTTTTCTGGGAGTAAATTCAAGACTTCCATGTGTACCGAAATGGATCAGTGCGTCAGCCTTGAAACCATGTTGCATCCATAGATAGGAAGCAATATAAGTATGAGGAGGAGCCATATTAGTGCCATGAATCACTTGGAAGGAGTTGTCCCCGCTTCCGGCAGCATTTTGTGGCATTAAGACTACATTCCCGAATTGCAGACGGGCAATACCCAATTTACCGTCGTTAGTCGCCATATAGTTGCCGGGGAATTCGCCGAAAGCATCCACTACTTCCTGATATTTTTCAGGGCGGAGTGACTCTTTCACCCAACTTTCATATTGATCTTTGGTGATAAGTTCGGGATGTCCTTTTTGCATAAAGTCATTAAAGGCTCCCTCTGCGTAAGAGTTGAACACAGCGCCTTGAGCCTGTATCATTTTACCCAGTTCTTCGGCATTTGCAGGCAGACCGGATATGTTGTATCCTTCCTGTTTCATGCGGACCAGAAGATTGTATAGGGAAGGAACCACCTCCATACCGGCAGCGGTCAATGCATTTTGCCCCGGACCTTTATAATAGTAGATAGCTACCTTCTTCTCGCTGTTCGGCTTAGTATTCAGATTCAAATAATTATTGATTGTGGATACGAAAGTCTTCAAGCGTTCGGGTACTGCATACGAATGGCGCAATCCTTCTTCATCCTCATATTGTGCAAAGAGAGCGAAAGGACGGATGGCACCGTCGATTTCCGGAGTCACGATACTTTGTGACATAAATCCTCCTGCCATTCCCATCGGATCTTTCTCCCATTCGTCTACCAGGCTGTTGATGGTGAGCGGAGCAAACAAGAGGATATTCTTAGCTTTCAGATAATCCACCATTTTGTCTCCCATGCGTCCGTGTGCCATGTTGATGATTGCGTTTGGCTGCACTTCGTCAATAAATGACATGAATTTCGTCATTGACTGAACCGGATAAACATTGTAACCTTCTTTTTCAAGAGCCTCAATAAGTCCGGTGGCATCAGCCATTTGTCCGGTTATCATGATTTTACGTGCTCCTTCTTTATAAAGACGGTTGTCCTTCATGAATTTCTCATAATCTGCCACGGTGAGGAACTCCAGTTCATCATCCGGGTTGGTGAGTCCGGCGTGATAGAGCATGTCGCTGGGTCTTTCTGCCGGGTCTTCCACTTCCGGTATGGAAGAGATTTTACCGTCAATAGCTTTACGGATATAATTCAGCATATTCCGGTAGTTGGTTTTTCCTCCGTTGGTCAGATAACCTCGTATCAGATTCTGTTGTACGCTGTCCAGATTACAAATATTGTTGGCCGGGTTGGTAGCCATGGAAGTGTATACAGGAATACCTTTGTCGGCAGCCTGTTGTATCTGTTGACGTTGTTCCTCGACGATACGCAGACCCATTCCGTTGATGAATACCATGTCGTAACCGTTCAGGCGGTCGAGGTTGTCGAGCGATACTTCACTGAGTTTGATGGATGAATTGTCGTTGGCTTTCGATATACTTCCCTGCTGTATGGTCTGGAAGTTGATGAAAGCAATCTTTGTAGGACTGAACCAGGTATTCCATACGGACATCCCTATCAGAGCTGCAGCAACGATGCATACACCTAAGATGATTTTACTTTTCTTTTTCATTTCTCTTATTTTTAGCTTTGTATGTAGTTTAACTCTCGTTATAGTCTGAACAAATCGGCAAGATTAATTGAAACAGTTCCGATAAAGCCGATACCTTGCTGTGGTAACTGGATTCCATAATCGGCAGATTTATCTTTGTAATTGAATAAATTGTCTATACCCAGTCCCACAGAGATACCGCGAGGAAAACTTGCACTAGTGTTCAAGGTGCAAATAGTACGTGGAGAGTAATTATATTCAGTTATAGTATTGTCAACGGAATAATAGGAGTATGTGTGTAATTTGGAACTCCACTGCCCGTTCAGTGAAACGGAAGTATTGACTTTACCGAATTTACGGTTAAAGGATGCATTGAATGTTAAACTATGAGGCCGTGTCATGGATAAATTGTATCCTTTATATTCTTCTTTTTCATGGACGTATGCGTAAGAACCTTGTAACATCAGTCCGCAATCCATTTTTACTCGTGCAATAGCTTCCATACTTATACTTTCAGCATTGTCGGAATTCATGTATTTCATGTCCGGCATACTTTTCCCGTCTTCAATATTATCAAGATAAGCTAGTGTAATTTTATTCTTGAATTTATTGTAATAGCCGGATATGGAGGCATAAAAGATGTCTTTGTTAATTTCGGCAGACAGGGAAAACTGCTGGCTATTCTCTGCTTTCAGATTTTCATCACCATGAATGGTAAACATCCCCAGACCTCCCATGTCATATTCTTCATACAGTTCTTTTAAAGTCGGTGTCCGATAGCCTTGTGCATAGCCGACACGCAGGGTTAACAGTTCTACCGGCCGATACATTACCGATAGTTTAGGAGTCATACGGAAGTGGTATTGGGAATGGTAATCAGTCCGTATGCCCGCTATCAGATTGAACTTCTCGGAGATTTTCCAGTCTTCCTGCACATAGAACACGTATGATTGCTGGTTATAATTGGTACTGTCTTTAAACATATAATGTTTTAAATATTCAAGATTGGCTTCCAGTCCTGCTGTAAATGTATGTTGGTCGTTGAAATTTCCGGTATAGTTCAAACGTGCTGTTTGCACGAAGTTATCGTAGTTCTTTTTGGTATATCCTGCTACAAAATAGTCTATATCCTTTCTATAACTATCGAAGATGTAGGAAAGATCCAACCTGTGATTGACATTAAACAAATATTTTAATTTACCATTTACCGAGTAGTTTGAAAATATATCATTGGTTTTTGCATTAGCCGTAGCATTATCGCGTTTATTCCGATAATATGTTCCTTTTATTTCCGCACTAAACTGGTCGGTAAAAGCATAACCGAACTTCTGCGAGGCATCCCAGATCTGATATCCCCGAATGGTACTGCTGTTAGCACTTTTATCGATGGTGATTGAACCGTCCGGATTGATGACTGTTCTTTCTGTTTCTTTGTCATCAGAAATTGTGTATGTATCTCTTCTTCTGTGGGATATGGTAGTGAAAGAAGAAAAACGGTTTTGTTTGGTTCCACCTGAAACAGTGTATTTTTGTCCACTGTTATTGCCATAACGTGCGTTTACATTTCCTGTAAAAGGTCTGTTGGCGCTTTTCGTGATGATATTGATCACAGCACCCAAAGCATTTGAAGCATAGAGAGTGGATTGAGCTCCTTTGACGACTTCAATGCGTTCAATATCATCTATATTGAAACGGCTGAAATCGGGGTTATGATCCGAACCTTCACCACTTATACGTTCACCGTCAACCAAGAATAATAAGTATTCGCCACTCATTCCTTGATAAGTGATTTCCGGCAATTTACTCATGGAATTGTAATTGAATTGTATACCGGGTAGCTCATACTGTAAAAGGGTCTCTATATCCATAGGATTTAAAGCCTGGATTTCCTTTTGCCCGATCACTCTGGTTAGTATCGGGGCATCTTTGAGCGGTTTTTCTGTCCGTGTACCTGTAACGACGACCTCTTCCAATGAGCTTTGGGTCGGTTTCAGGCGTATGACAATGTTATTGTGTTCATTGTTTTGAATCTTGTATTCCACAGGAGTATACCCGATGAAACTGGCTCGCAAGATAGGAAACCCTTTATCTCTTAAACTTAATGTAAACTCTCCTTGTGTATTAGTGCCGGCACCGATTGTCGTACCTATTACAACGATGGACGCTCCGGGCAGGGGAGTGCCGTTTTCATCTAATACAACTCCTTTGAAACACCGCGTAGTAGCGTTATCGTTCTCATTATTTTCGTAGAGGTACCCCGTCTCCGCTGTCGTATACAACGTGGATAGGACACCCAATAACATCATAAAGATTCTTTTCATGATTGGTTATTTAACGGGATACTCGTAATTAAACGTGACGTGCCCTTTTACATTATCCGCATTTGCAAAATCGGTGAACTGGAGTTTTGCATATGTCCCGTCTTTACATTTTAGAACGAACACATTGTTGGTTGTTGCCAATGTTCCAGCCATAGCCGAACCTTCGGTCCATACCATTGCAGTATTACAGTGGCTTTTCACGTAGCAATCATCTGTTGGCGGCATAGCGAATCTGACGAGTATGTTCTGTTCACTTTCATCTGCGACATATCCGCCTGTCGGAATTGTAGTCACCTTGCTCATATCCGTCATATCTGTTTTTACAACAGAGCCTCCATTGGTTTTTACTTCCGTATAGCGATGTATGGCAATCTGCCAGTCAATGGTAACTGCAGATTCGTCATCACTTCCTTCCATAGTTACGGTTTGGGTCTTGCCATCTTTAAGATTTACATATACCCATTGATTATAAGCAGTAGCGTCAACGGTCAATGTTTTCATCTCTGTTTCTTCTTTCTTTTCGTCGTCATCGCTGCAAGACGTCAATGTTGTTGAGAGTGACAGTGCCATAAAGGCAACCATCCAAAAGTTCAAGATTTTCATACTCTGTTAATTTTGATAGATAATGATTGTTTAATTTTCGGTTGCAAAGTTATAGGGAACTATAAGGATGGAAAATACCTAAAAGAAATGAAAAATAACCAAGCTTTAGTTATATGTAGGTATTAAACGTGAGGAAGTCGCTTCTTGTGAGAAGGAATATTGTACGGCTTAAATAAAATCCGTACCTTCGCGCCCTTAACTAACTAACCTTATTTTTATGTTTACTGACTTATTGCATTCCTCTTATTTCTCCCTTTTCCTGATAGTCGCGTTGGGGTTTATGCTGGGAAGAATAAAGATCAGAGGATTATCTCTTGATGTGTCGGCGGTTATTTTCATTGCCCTTCTTTTCGGGCATTATGGTGTTATTATTCCTAAAGAATTAGGAAACTTCGGTTTGGTGCTCTTCATATTCACCATCGGTATTCAAGCGGGGCCCGGATTCTTCGATTCTTTCCGTAGTAAAGGAAAGACGCTCATTCTTATTACTATGCTTATTATTTGTTCTGCCTGCTTGACTGCAGTCGGGTTGAAGTACGCATTTGATATTGATACACCGAGCGTTGTCGGTCTGATTGCCGGTGCGCTGACCAGTACTCCGGGTCTGGCGGTTGCTATCGACAGTACCCATTCTCCTTTGGCGTCCATCGCTTACGGTATCGCATATCCGTTTGGAGTGATCGGCGTGATTCTGTTTGTCAAACTGCTGCCTAAGATTATGCGGGTAGATTTGGATAAAGAAGCCCGCCGCTTGGAGATAGAACGTCGTGGACAATTTCCGGAGCTGATTACTTGCATTTATCGGGTTACCAATTCTCATGTGTTCAATCGTACTCTGATGCAGATAAATGCGCGCGCCATGACGGGCGCTGTCATTTCACGTCTGAAACATAATGATGAAATATCCATCCCTACGGCCCATACGGTGCTGCGTGAAGGAGATTATATACAAGCCGTAGGTAGCGAAGAGTCGTTGAATCAGCTTGCCGTGTTGATTGGCAAGCGTGAAGAAGGTGAGTTGCCTTTGGATAAAACGCAGGAAATAGAATCTTTACTATTGACTAAAAAGGACATGATAAATAAGCAGTTGGGTGATTTGAACTTACAGAAAAACTTTGGATGTACAGTGACCCGTGTCCGTCGAAGCGGTATTGATTTGTCTCCATCTCCCGATCTCGCTTTGAAGTTTGGCGATAAATTGATGGTTGTCGGTGAGAAAGAAGGACTTAAAGGAGTAGCCCGCCTGCTGGGTAACAATGCGAAGAAACTGTCTGATACGGATTTCTTCCCCATTGCGATGGGTATTGTATTGGGAGTGCTGTTCGGCAAAATAAATATATCTTTCTCTGACAGTCTGTCATTCTCTCCGGGACTGACCGGTGGAGTGTTGATGGTAGCCCTTGTGTTGAGTGCGATTGGTAAGACGGGCCCCATCATCTGGTCTATGTCCGGACCAGCCAATCAATTGCTGCGCCAGTTAGGTCTGCTTCTTTTTCTTGCTGAAGTAGGAACTTCTGCCGGTAAGAATCTGGTAGCCACTTTCCAGGAAAGCGGATTGCTGATGTTTGGCGTAGGTGCAGCCATCACATTGGTGCCGATGCTCGTTGCCGCCATTGTCGGACGTCTGGTATTTAAAATCAGTCTGCTTGATTTGCTGGGAACGATAACGGGAGGCATGACGAGTACTCCGGGACTTGCTGCTGCCGATTCAATGGTAGACAGCAACATACCTAGTGTAGCTTACGCGACTGTTTATCCGATTGCTATGGTATTTTTGATTCTGTTTATACAAATCATGGCTTCGGCGGTATATTAACAGTATTTTGTCTAATCATTGATTGTGAAATAAATAGTTTGTATCTTTGCCGTCCCAAAGTGAAAATGAGGTGAAACGATTGGTTTTAAATATAACACGCTATTTCTTGCCGATACTTTTTATATCGTATTTGGCAAGTATTACATTCTTTACCCACGTCCATGTGGTTAATGGCGTGACAATTGTCCATTCGCACCCGTTTAAGCAAGGGACGGCGCATCAACATTCAACAGTCGAATTGTTGCACATCCATATCCTGTCTCATCTGATAGCGGATAGTGCGACTGTTGTTTTTGCCCTTCCCCTTTTCGTTTCTTTTCTATTGTGTTTGCTGCTCGGACGCTTGCCGCATACACATTTTCATGCTCCTTATCATGGAGTGACAGCACTGCGTGCTCCGCCTGCTATTTGTCTTTTCGCCATTTAAATGATGGTACCATGTCTCATTTGAGGCAGGGGATTATCTATATGTACATACAAGTATTAAACGAAAACAAATAACAAACGGAAAATGAAGAAATACATCTTTTCGCTTGTCTGCCTGTGCTGCGCATTGTTGCCTGCCCTTGAAGGACAAGCTCATGAATATCCTAATCATCCTGAATTACGTAAATCGGACGCCAATATCATTGGCCATATTCTTGATAAAAACACTAAGGAACACTTACCCTATATAACAGTCGCCTTGAAAGGTACTACCATCGGAACGGTAACCGATGCTACCGGGCATTATTTCTTGAAGAATCTTCCCGAAGGTAATTTTGTGCTCGAAGTTAGTTCGGTGGGGTATAAAACCGTCAGACGGAATGTGACGCTGAAGAAAGGGCGCACATTGGAAGAAGATTTCGAGATAGAAGAAGATGCGGTTGCTTTGGATGGTGTAGTAGTATCTGCCAATCGTAATGAGACTACCCGTCGCCTGGCTCCGACGCTGGTGAATGTGGTGGATTTGAAAATCTTTGAGAATACCAATTCCACGACTTTGGCGCAAGGATTGAGTTTTCAGCCGGGTGTCCGTGTAGAGTCTAATTGTCAGAATTGCGGCTTCCAGCAAGTACGTATCAATGGACTGGATGGTCCTTATACGCAAATCCTGCTCGATTCCCGTCCCATCTTTAGTGCACTTTCCGGTGTGTATGGCATCGAGCAGATCCCTGCCAGCATGATAGAACGTGTGGAAGTGATGCGTGGAGGTGGATCTGCTTTATTCGGTTCGTCTGCTATTGCCGGAACAATCAACATCATTACCAAAGAACCTATACGTAATTCCGGTATGTTGTCGCATACCATAACAGGTATTGGTGATGGCGATGCTTTTGACAACAGTACAGCACTGAATGCATCACTTGTGACGGACGACCAGCGTGCCGGTTTGTATATTTTCGGGCAGAACCGCCATCGTTCTGCGTATGACCATGATGGTGACGGATATTCCGAAATACCCAAGTTGCACGGGCAGACAGTCGGGTTCCGTTCATTTTTGAAAACAACGGCTTATTCGAAACTGACTTTTGAATATCACCACATGGAAGAATTCCGTAGGGGAGGAGACCTATTGAGCCGCCCGCCTCACGAAGCGAATGTGGCGGAGCAGACCGAGCACTCTATCAATGGCGGAGGACTGAAATTTGATTATTTCTCTCCTAACGAGAAACATCGTTTCAATGTGTTTGCATCAGCGCAGCATATCAATCGTGACAGCTATTATGGACCGGGTGATAGAGATCCGTTAGATGCTTACGGAAACACCACCGACTTGAACTGGATGGCAGGATCGCAATATGTCTATAGTTTCGGGAAATGTATTTTCATGCCGTCCGACCTGACTGCCGGAATAGAATTCAATCAGGATAAACTGGAAGATAATATGTGGGGATATAATCGTACGGTAGACCAGAAAGTGAATATCGGTAGTGCCTTCCTCCAAAATGAATGGAAGAATGAACATTGGGGATTTCTGATTGGCGGTCGTTTGGATAAACATAACCTGATTGACCATGTGATATTCAGTCCGCGTGCCAATCTGCGTTATAATCCGACGGAAAACATCAATCTTCGTTTCAGTTACTCATCCGGTTTCCGTGCCCCGCAGGCTTTCGATGAAGACTTGCATGTGGAGAATGTAGGCGGTAATGTAGCGATGGTCGAACTGGCTGATAATCTGAAAGAAGAAAGGTCGCAGAGCTTGAGTGCCTCGGCAGATATTTACCATCGTTTTGGTGCGTTTCAAGTTAACTTCCTGGTAGAAGGATTTTATACAAAGTTATCAGATGTATTTGCACTTACCGACGGAGAGGTGGTGGATGGAATCCTGACACGTACACGATACAATGCACCGGGAGCCCGTGTGATGGGACTGACATTGGAAGGAAAGATGGCATATCTGACTAAATTCCAGGTTCAGGCGGGAGTCACTTTGCAGCAGAGCCATTACAACGAACCGCACGTGTGGAATCCAGACGCTCCGGCTGTGAAGAAAATGATGCGTACGCCGAATACTTACGGCTATTTTACAGCAACTTATACTCCGGTAAAACCATTGTCTATTGCTCTTTCCGGTACATATACCGGTTCGATGCTGGTTCCTCACGAACCTGTTCCGGGATTCCTTGAAAATCCGATAACGGTGAATACGAAGGACTTCTTCGACATAAGCCTGAAGGCTGCATACGACTTTAAACTCTACAAGTCTGTGAATTTGCAAGTGAACGCCGGAGTACAGAATATTTTCAATGCCTATCAGAATGACTTTGATAAAGGAGCCGACCGCGATTCCGGATATATCTATGGTCCGTCCTTGCCGAGAAGCTTCTTTGCCGGAGTGAAAATCAGTTATTAATTCGGTTGTTCGGTAAGTTATACAACGCTACCCGATAGCTTCTCTTCCGACAGATTTGGTCTTTTTATACCGCCCTTCACCTTTTCGCTATAATACCCTATTCATAGGCGTTAGCGGGTGAAGGGCGTATGTTTCACCCGCTTTCCTCTTTTTAAGCTATCTATGTATACTGATAATTGGTCTGATGGCGACCGGATATTGTAGATGAACTTCTTTTCTATAGGATCTAAACTTCCTTTCTATAAGAACTAATTTCTTTTTGGTTATAGATAAACTATAAACGAAGGCTTTGATTATAAAAACGAAGCCTTTGTTTTTATAAACGCAATCTTTGTTTTTATAAACGCAACTTGCGTTTATAGATTGTGATTAGTGAAAAAGAATTTTATATTCGCAAGAAGAGAAGTTTATCTATAATAGAAAAGAAGTTTAGTGCCTATAAAAAAGGAAGTTTGCTGCTAATGAATCGGAGGTGTGTTGCAGGTGAAGACGCCACCCTTCACCCGCTAATGCCTATGAATAACGAGTTATAGCAAAAAGGTGAAGGCCATTAATAATAATTATAAGTAACGGAAAATGAAAAGGACTGAATATTCATTAAAAACTCAACGACAATGCAGATACACAAATTTTATCTTCTGCTTTTGTTTCTGTCGCTCTTACTACCTGCTGTTTCTATGGCACAGACACCCGACACTCTTTATGTCTTTCGTTTTGTTTCTCATAAGAATATGTTCTATATTCCTTGGAAAGGGAACGGTACGCAATTGGATCATCTGTTATCTCTTGTAGAAAACCACAAAGCCGCTATTTTGAGTGGTGAAGTTCCTTTGCTGGTAGATGGTTATTGTGTTTCGGAACCCACGGTTGCGGAGAATCTGAAACTAGCTAAAATTCGCAGTAATCGTGTGAAATCGGAACTTATCCTGAGCAAAGGAATCGACGAAAACTGCTTCATCACTCGTAATCATGCTGAAACTTATGGGGATTTGTGCCATGTGGTCATCGTTCGTCTTCGTTTACCCCAAAATGGGACGGCGGCAAATGTAAAAGAGGATTCTGTAATATCTATAATAAAGGAAAAGGTAATGGAGGTTATTTCGGAAAATTCTGAACAGGAAGCTTGTCCGGGAACAACATCTGTCGGCGTTTCTTCGGAGAAACCTCTGGCTTCATCTGAAACACATCCGTCTTATCGCCTTGCTTTACGCGCTAACCCGCTTCGTTGGGCTACGCTGACTCCCCGAACTGGGTGTTGAATGGCGTGTAAACCGCCACTTGGGTATTTTAGTCAACGGTAGTTGGACCTCATGGAATTGGGATGATAAAAACCGTCGCTACGCTCTTTGGAAGGTTTCTCCTGAAATACGTTACTATCTGGGCGGGAAAAGTCGTAGCTTTCTCGGAGCGATGTATCATACGGGCGAGTTTCACTACAAACTTGGTAATATCGGTTGTCAGGGTGACTATCAGGGCGGGGGATTTACAGGCGGGTATCAGCTAGGACTGAACAGTAATCTTTCGCTCGACTTTCATGCCGGAGTAGGTTATACTTACGCCGATTATGACGAATACACGCTTATCAATAAGGTTCGTGTGCGCAAAGATTGTAAGACAAAAAAATATTGGGGTATTAACCAATTAGGAATCACACTGATATGGAAACTATTAAAATAACTTCATGTGCCGCTCTCATTTGCGGTGCTGTTTTTCTGATGTCCTCCTGTGCTAAGGATGATGTATATCACACTCCTCACCCGACACAAGGAGCATTGCTGGTGACGACAGATTGGAGTGACCGCTCCTCTGAGTCTGTGCAGCCTGTA
Organism: Bacteroides finegoldii DSM 17565; assembly: GCF_000156195.1. Taxonomy (GTDB): domain Bacteria; phylum Bacteroidota; class Bacteroidia; order Bacteroidales; family Bacteroidaceae; genus Bacteroides; species Bacteroides finegoldii. Next base: position 62,997 of record NZ_GG688322.1, read on the forward strand.
TCCTATCTGCTTTGTATTTCCGGTCGTTTAGGAATGAGTGACGAGCAATCCGTGAAAGGATAATGAGTCGGAATCCTCGCTTGTACCCGACGGACGCACGGCATTGACTGTACAGGGGAAAATACGAATATTATCTATTTCCCCGTTGTCGGTGCAGTGGATTTTTATGCATATTATCCTTTTGTCTTTCCGCTGACGGATTATACTTATCCGTTGGATGTGACTGTTCAAAGTAGTCAGGAAGCTGTCGACTTCATGTATGCTGGCAAAGTGGAAGGATGTACAAAGGATAATCCGAAAGTAGGATTCAATTTTGTTCATAAACTTTCTAAATTAGTATTGGAAATAAGTCCGGGCGATGGATTGAATACGGCTGATCTGAGAAATCTTGGTGTCACAGTTGGAAATCAACCTATAAAAGCGACTTTTAATCTTTCTAACGGTACGCTTATGTGCGGAGCGGATAAGTCGGATATCACATTGTTTACAACCGAGTCCGGCACTTTGAGCGAGGCTATTCTATTACCCAATTCAGTTAAGTCACGTGTGCTGACTTTTGATTTGAATAATGGAAATGACGAACCTTTCACCTGGACAATGGATAAGGCATTGGATGCAGGCAGCAAGTACACGTATGAGGTCCGTTTACATCGTACGAAAGTGGAAATAACAAGTGCTAGTATCACCGGTTGGACACCGGAAAATGGAGGTGCTGTGGATGCACACTAACTGGTCAATAAGATTAATGATAAATATAAACTAAAAAATACAGTTATGAAGAAGATTTATTTTTATGTTGCTGTTTTGGCTGCAATATTTGCGGGATGTGATAATGGTGAAATGGATAATGTCGCTAACGATGGGCAAGTAGCAATTGAGGTATTGGCCGGAATTGAGGGAGCGAAGACGCGTATGGTAGATACGAAGTGGGAGACAAGGGATAAAATGGGAATTTTTGGGAAAAGTGGTAAGTTAGAGTATTCGAATCGTTGTTACAATTGGATAAGTGGCAATACTTTTGAGGCTAGTTCGAATATTATTTATTACGGTGCTGAGATAGGTTCTTTTACAGCATATTATCCGTATGCAGAAAATAAAGGAGTAATATTCAAATAAAAGATGGAAAGCTCACAAGAAACTTGCTTACGCAGGTTACTCAATTTGAACATAAAATGAGTAAATTGACTTTGAAATTAGTACCGGGAGAGGGTTATAAAACCATGTCGTATCAACCGGGTAATTTCTCGTCGTATTGGAATTTTAGTTTTTCAAGTTTACATTCTAAGGTTTCATTTGAGATAGCAACAGGGAAAGTAGAGCCGCTGGAGGATGTAGGGAAGCTGGATTTTGTTTATTCCCAAAATGGTTTTAATGGGGGAGACTATGATACGGATGAAAAAGTTACTTATTATACTTTTATATTATGTCCGGGTGAATTTGTTGAGGGTGGTCTGGGCGTGGACCTGACATATGATAATACTGATGGGTATACTCTTCATACTGAACTATTAACTGGCGATAATGTATTTGCAACAGAAGCAGGTAAAGAATATATGTATACTGTGACTCTAAACAAGACAAAATGAGATGTGTCAAATACGACTATAAAATCATGGAATCCTGCTACCTTGCCTAATGATGGAAAAGCAGAGGCTGATTTATAAATGTAAAAAGCTCATGATTATGAGAATAAGATATCTTACTACATATGAGTACAGAGGTTACATTGAAGACAAATCTGTAAAAATGCCTAGCTAAATCTGTAATGTGAAATCCTGTACGAGAAACGTGCAGGATTTTGTATTTGTACTAATCAGACCATACCCTTGTTCACTCCGAATTTCTCATCTGTCTGACATTCTCCGGCAGGCTCTACGTGTACTAAAATATCATATACATTGTCTATGGAGTCTTCTATGCTTTTTTCTACGGCTCCGGCAATTTCGTGTGCCTGTGTGATGGTTATATGAGGATTCACTTCAATGTCGAGAGTGATGATATACCGGTTTCCTATCATTCGTGATCTGACCCGATGCGGATTGCTTGCTCCCGGCACTTTCTCGACGGCTTCGAATATCTTATTGTATACATTGACATCTTTTACACCATCCATAAGTTCTACATTTGAGTCCATGAAAATACTGATGGAAGATTTGATGATAAAGAGACTGATTATCAATCCTGTTATTGAGTCGAGTATGGGTAACTTAAGTAGGAAAGTAAACAGTAAGCCTAATAAAACTCCTGCCGAAATAATGACATCATTACGCATATTAATCGCATTTGCCGTCAGCATGGAGCTGTCTATTTTCTTTCCTTGCTTGTATTGATATGAAGCTAATAGTAGCTTACCGATAATAGAGAATATAGTAACATAGATAGCGATGGCTGACGGTATCTCTTTCATTTCATCGGAAAAGATGTTTTGGATGGATGATATCAACATCTGCATACCAGCATAGAATATCACAAGTGACAGGATTTTAGTCGCGATCCCTTCTGCTTTTTCATAACCGAATACATATTTCTTTGAAGGCGGACGATTCATCACTCTTGCTGTAAAAATCATCACGATAGAGATGAGGACATCGGTTGCCGAGTCGATACCGTCGCCTATTACCGCTAAACTACCGGTAAATAAACCGATTATGATTTTGGATGCGGACAGGATTGCATTGCCGATTGTGCTGATCCATGAGGTTTTGATTAGTATGTTCTCTCTTGACATTGAAGTGACCCTTTATAATTGTTTTGTAATGGATTGGGGGAGCAAAGATAAACATTAATAGGAGTTTGTGATATGAAGTTATGAAAAACTTTTTCCGCCTTTTTAGTAGTTTATGCGTTTTAGTTGTATTATATATAGATGGTCAATTAAAAACAAGACAAATCATTTATTAAATAGTTAACCGCATGTTCAAAAAACTAAGTAGCTCTTTTCTCATTGTGTCAGCTTGTATTTTTTCTTCTTGCACGCCTACCGTCAAGCAAGAAATTGCAATTCTGCCTACCCCCGTTAGTCTGACCGAGCAGTCGGGCTCGTTTGTTTTAAAAGATGGCATGAAGATCGGAGTTTCCGATCAGTCGTTGTTTCCGGCTACCGGATACCTGCAGGAAATTCTTCGGAATGTCGTATCGTCTTCTGTTGAGGTCACTACCGATAAGAGTCAGGTAGGTATGTATTTTCAGTTGAAGGATACTGCTGGAAAGCCCGGCTCTTATAAGCTTGAGTCTACGCCGGAGTATATTCGGGTAGAGGCAACTGACTATTCGGGCATTATTTCTGCTATTACTACTATTCGCCAGTTGCTTCCTGCGGTGACAGAAGTGCAGGGAGAGAAACAGAATTATTCTATTCCTGTCGTGCAAATAGAAGATGCGCCACGATTTGAGTGGCGTGGATTTATGTTGGATGCTTCCCGCCATTTCTGGAATAAAAAAGAAGTGAAGCATATATTAGATCTGATGTCTTTGTATAAACTTAATAAGTTCCATTGGCATCTGTCCGATGATCAGGGCTGGCGTATAGAGATCGAGAAGTACCCGTTGCTTACAGAAAAAGGGGCCTGGCGTAAATTCAATACGCAGGATCGTACCTGTATGGCACGTGCGAAAGAAGAAGATAATACCGATTTCCTGATTCCGGAAGATAAGATACGCATTGTGGAAGGAGATACGCTGTATGGAGGTTATTACACTCATGATGATATAAAAGAAATAGTCGCCTATGCTGCGCAAAGAGGTATCGATGTCATTCCCGAGATTGATATGCCGGGACATTTCCTGGCAGCTATCGGTCAATATCCGGAATTGGCGTGTGACGGATTAATCGGGTGGGGGGAAACTTTCTCTTCTCCTATCTGTCCGGGTAAAGATACAACGCTGGAGTTCTGTCAGAATGTATTCAAAGAAGTTTTTGAACTTTTCCCTTATGAATATGTGCACATGGGTGGTGATGAAGTGGAAAAAGCCAACTGGAAGAAATGTCCTCTTTGTCAGAAACGGATTCGTACGGAGAAATTGGGTTCGGTAGAAGAACTTCAGGCATGGTTTGTACGTGACATGGAGAAATTTTTCCTTGCCAACGGAAAGAAACTCATAGGCTGGGATGAAGTGGTATCCGACGGATTATCTTCCGATGCCACTATTACATGGTGGAGAAGTTGGGCGAAAGATGCATTGCCTACGGCAACTGCACAAAAGCAGAAAGTGATTGTTTGTCCGAATGAATATTTTTATTTCGATTATGCGCAGGATCAGAATTCAGTAAAGAAAATACTTGCGTATGATCCGTGTGCAGACGAGCGGTTATCGCCGGAACAGAAGGAATATATCTGGGGTGTGCAAGCGAATCTCTGGGCTGAATGGATTCCGACAATGAAGCGCATTGAATATTTGATTGTTCCCCGTATGATAGCGTTGAGTGAAATAGCTTGGGCGGAGCCGACAGCTAAACCGGATCTCGAAGAATTCTATCGTCAGCTTGTTCCGCAATTTAAGCGGATGGATGTGATGAGGGTAAATTATAGGGTGCCTGACTTGCAGGGATTCTATAAAGTGAATGCATTTATTGATGAAACAACTGTGGAATTGACTTGCCCGTTACCCGGTACTGAAATACGGTATACGACAGACGGCAGTATGCCTACCAAAGAATCAGCTCTTTATAACGGTGCTTTGGAGGTTGGGAAGGCTACGGATTTCGCTTTCCGCACTTTCCGTCCGGATGGTTCTCCTTCGGATGTGGTGCGTACCAAGTATGTAAAGGCTCCTTATGCAGAGGCGGTGACTGCTCCGGCTGCTTTGCAGCCCGGCTTGAAAGCAGTATGGCACGATTTTCGTGGTAATCTTTGTGCGGATATTGATGCAGCTCCTGTCAAAGGGGAGTATGTGGTGGAATCGGTATCCATTCCCGAAGAGGTGAAAGGAAATATCGGTCTGGTATTGACTGGCTATCTGGAAGTTCCTGCCGATGGTATCTATACATTTGCCCTTCTCTCGGACGACGGTAGCACATTAATGCTTGACGGTGAATTGTTGGGAGATAATGATGGAGCACATTCGCCGGTAGAGATTATTGTGCAGAAGGCTTTGAAAGCCGGGCTTCATCCGATAGAAGTGCGTTACTTCGATTGTAACGGAGGCGTATTGCAGATGGAACTGGTGAATGAAAAAGGTGAAAAAGAAGTATTGCCAAATGCATGGCTGAAACATGAATAACTATTCTGTTGCCTTGTTTGTATTTGAGTGAATCGTTTCTTCTACAGCCTGTTCCTTTGAGTATATCTACTATCAGGAGACTGTCTTCTTAGAAACGATTCACCTCAGACAAACTACATACAAACAAAGCTAAACTTATGCTAAGGTTATCGCTTAAACTGCTATCTTTATACCTTCTTTTTACTGCGGTCTTTTATGTTAAGGTGAAATTAGCTAATTTCTTGTTTCACTTGTTTAGCCCATGCGCTGATACGTTCGTCTGTTTTGCTATCTTCGTTGACTTCGTCAAGTGGAAGACCTACAAACTTACCGTCTACGACGGCAATGGAAGAATCGAAGGTATAGCCTGCAGTGTCTGTTGCTCCACAGAATTTGCAGTGGGTATCTTTCAGATCTTCATAAAGAATACCTATTGCGTCACAGAATGTGTCGCTATACGAGTCAGAGTCGCCGCAACCGAACAGGGCTACAGATTTGTGGGATAAATCACACTTCTTTAAAACTTTTACTCCATTGTACCAGTCGTCTTGAAGTTCGCCTGCTCCCCATGTGGAAGAGCCGAGCACCAATACGTCATATTCATTGACTAACGCCTCTGTTAGCTTGGATACATCAAATACATCTGCCGATGGTACATCTAATTTCTCTGCAATTCGACGGGCAAGGTCTTCTGTTGTTCCGGTTGTAGAACCATAAAATACACCAATTTTATTCATCTTTGATTCGTTTTTAAATGTAACGCTGCAAAGATAGAGGGGCTTAAAGAAATAGGAAATCCCCATTTATAATGGAAGATTTGTCTCCTTCTCATTATAAATGGGGATATATGGAATAAAAATGGTCGATCTTTTTAATGGTGGAACAAGCGGATGCCTGTAAATGCCATTGCCATATTGTATTTGTCGCAAGTTTCAATCACATGATCGTCACGTACTGATCCGCCCGGTTGTGCAATATAGCTAACGCCACTCTTGTGTGCGCGTTCTATATTATCTCCGAATGGGAAGAATGCATCCGATCCTAAAGCTACGCCTGTCATCGTATCCAACCATGCCCGTTTTTCTTCGCGTGTCAGTATTTCCGGCTTTTCAGTGAAGAACTGTTGCCAGATGCCGTCTGCCAGTACGTCGTCATAATCTTCTGAGATGTAAACGTCAATCGTGTTATCACGGTCTGCACGACGGATTTTCTCAATCCACGGCAAGTTCATCACTTTCGGGTGTTGGCGTAAATACCAGATATCTGCTTTATTTCCTGCCAGGCGCGTACAGTGGATACGTGACTGTTGGCCTGCGCCAATACCGATTGCCTGTCCGTCTTTGGCATAACATACAGAATTAGATTGTGTATATTTTAAAGTGATTAAGGCAATGATTAAGTCGCGTTTTGCATCAGCCGGGATTTCCTTGTTCTGCGTAGGCATCTCTTTCAAAAGACTTTCATCGATCTTCAATTCGTTTCTTCCTTGTTCGAAAGTTACTCCGAATACATCTTTATGTTCGATAGGAGCCGGGCGGTATGCAGGATCTATCTTTATTACATTATAGGTTCCTTTTCTTTTATTCTTTAGAATCTCCAGTGCTTCGGGAGTGTAGTCAGGAGCAATGACACCATCGGATACTTCACGGTTGATGATGCGTGCTGTTTCTTCGTCACAAGTGTCGGACAATGCGATAAAGTCTCCGTAAGACGACATGCGGTCTGCTCCACGTGCACGGGCGTATGCTGTAGCCAATGGAGATAGTTTCATGTCGTCTACGAAATAAATCTTTTTCAGCGTGTCGCTCATTTCTACCGCAACAGCAGCACCCGCAGGGCTGACATGTTTAAAAGAAGCGGCAGCCGGCAGTCCGGTAGCTTCTTTCAGTTCTTTCACTAGTTGCCAACTGTTGAATGCATCCAATAGATTGATATAACCGGGACGTCCATTCAACACTTCGATGGGGAGTTCGCCTTCTTTCATGAAGATACGGGCAGGCTTTTGATTAGGGTTGCAGCCGTATTTCAGTTCGAGTTCGTTTGCCATTTTATTAATTATAAATTATGAGTTGCTAATTACAAATTGATAGCGACAAAATTACGAAAAAAAGATAAGCTTGCCTAGACTTGTATTGTAAAATAGTAATATGTAATTAGTATTTAGAATATTGTAATGGTTCAAAATACCTATAAATGGTGATTGCGATTTCGTGAAATATTCCGTTTCTTTGCACTCGCTAAATATAATAGGTAAGATGGATAATTTACAAAAATATAAGCCGACTGATAAGATGATTGATCTTATCAGTGACAATTATTCCTTGTTGCAGGTAATGAGTCGTTTCGGGCTTTCGTTAGGGTTTGGAGATAAAACGGTAAAGGAGGTTTGCGAGCTGAATGGAGTAGATTGCCGTACTTTCCTTATTGTAGTTAATTTTATGGCTGAGGGCTTTTCTCGGTTAGATGGAGATAAAGATGATATTTCCATCCCTGCGTTGATTGATTATCTGCGGCAGGCACACATCTATTTTCTTGATTTTTCTCTTCCCGCCATCCGGCGCAAATTGATTGAAGCCATTGACTGCTCGCAGGACGATGTTGCTTTCCTTATTCTGAAGTTTTTTGATGAATATACCCGTGAAGTGCGTAAACATATGGATTATGAAGAGAAAACCGTATTTAAGTATGTGGATGCGCTAATAGCAGGAAATGCCCCGAAAAACTACCAGATCAGTACATTCTCCAAACATCACGACCAAGTGGGAGAGAAGTTGACCGAACTGAAGAATATCATTATTAAATATTGTCCGGCCAAAGCCAATGAGAATCTTCTGAATGCGGCGCTTTTTGATATTTATGCTTGTGAGGAGGGACTGGAATCTCATTGCAAGATAGAGGACTATATTTTTGTTCCTGCTATTTTGAACCTGGAAAGGAGGATGATGGAAAATGAAAAATAATGAAGTTATCCGGATTGCAATTGCTGAGACTTCTGTAATTATCCGTGGCGGACTGACTGCTGCGTTGAAGCGTCTTCCTAATGTGAAAGTGCAACCTATAGAGTTGCTTTCTATCGAGGCTCTGCATGACTGTGTCCGGACGCAGTGTCCTGATATGCTGATTGTCAATCCGGCTTTCGGTGATTATTTCGATATAGGTAAGTTCCGAGAGGAAACGTCCGGTAAGAAGATACGGGTGATAGCATTGGTCACTTCTTTTGTAGATGCCTCCTTGTTGAGCAAATATGATGAGTCTATTTCTATATTTGATGATTTGGAGAGATTGTCTAAGAAAATCTCCGGTTTGCTGAATGTTCCTTCTGAGGAAGAAGATTTGGAAAATCAGGATGCGCTCAGCCAGCGGGAAAAGGAAATCGTCATCTGTGTGGTAAAAGGAATGACAAATAAAGAAATAGCGGAAAAGCTGTTTTTATCTATTCATACGGTTATCACGCATCGGAGAAATATTAGCAAAAAATTGCAAATACATAGTGCGGCGGGTTTGACTATTTATGCTATTGTAAATAAGTTGGTTACGCTGAATGATGTGAAGGGCTTATAGCAAGGAAAAGTGTTATAAAATATAAAACCGTTTGCGCACACGGAAATTATTCGTACCTTTGCAATGCAATTGGGAAATTGCTGTTAGTTTATAAGGTAAAAGAAAAAATGTAAGGTATTAGATTAAGTAAAGATTTAAGGTATTAAAATTTTTATTCAATAGGAAAGTTTTTATAGTTAGGTAAAAAGGATAACAATAGGTAAAGACGTTTTAGAGGTAAAAAAGAAGATTAGTTTTCAGGAAAAAAATGAGGTACTATGGAAAAGCCTTTTGGCTTTTCTGATGCGGTGGCGAGTGATTCTATAAAAAAAGAATTAACTCGTTTTTTTTATTGCTTGTGAATAAAACGGCAAAATATTGGGGCAGTAGATATTTCGGGTCAGTATAAAAACAAAATCCCGACGAAATCACTTCGGCAGGATCCTATTTCATTTTTACTTAAATGTGGCTACGTAATAAAATTATGACTAATTAATTCAATTCTGATACTGCAAAGATAGTGTATCTCAATATATGTCACAATCCCCTATATAAGGTATATTGCGTAGCTATTCTCATTATTTATAGTTATTGATGGCTGATTTTTCTACTTTTTCCCATTCATTTGTTTCAAAATCATATGATTTGATAACTTTTGCGGGGCAACCGGCACATATCGAATAGGGAGGGACGGAATGAGTGACTATACTTCCGGCAGCTACAACACAATGTTTTCCTAAAGTCACTCCCGGGAGAATGACTGAATTGGCGCCTACCCATACATCATCCTCAATAACAACCGCTTGTGTGCTGACACCCTGTTCGTCAATTCTCTTTTCCACATTTTCATAATTATGATTGAGTCCTGTGACGGTTACATTCTGAGCAAGGTTGACGTGGTTGCCGATAGCGGCCGGACCAATGATTGTATTTCTTAATCCGATTCGTGTATAATCTCCGATGGTCAAGTCGCCGACTGCATTGTTGAGGCAGGAAAAATCCTCAACAACGGAATATCTTCCTAAGGAGAATCGGTTGAAGGGAGGGAGATCTTTGCGAACGCTTCGATAAATCACGGAGCCTTTACCTCGTTTAAGATATACGTAACCGAAGATACGTATCCACCAGTTAGGACGCGTTTTGACAGGATGCATGATGAATCGGTGAACGGCCTGTTTTAAACCGGAGTTTTCTTTAATTCGCTGCTTAAGTGTTTTTTTCTCCATATTGAGTGTTTTTTCTTCTTTTTGTCTTCTACCAGATAATCCGGAATCGCCAGACTGTATACAATGAATAAACCGAATAATATGCTCCACCATCCAAATGATGACGTCCAGTTATATGCTGTCATCAGTAAAGCATAGATACCGACGAAGATGCACAATTTCAGCGGAGAGGGTATCAATAGCTGCATAATCCGATTAAGGAAACTCCAGTTCCCTTCTAATAGAGAGGGGAGCAAATAAGAGATCATTTTTCGGGGGCGTTTCCGATAAGGAGAGGTCGGATAGGATTCGCAGTAAACAATGGCTTCCGGCAGATAGTCGATATATATGTTCTGTCGAAGTAACTTCCGTTCGATATTGGTTTTGGAACTTTTCAGGTTTTTCTGTAACCATGCCAGATCAATAGCCATATTGGTTCCAAGCAAATTGGATGATAACCCGAATTGCGTATTGCCTGCCCTGTGCAGGCTGTTTTTTATTTCATCACGCATCACTCGAAATTTGAAACGAAATCCCTTGCAGCCTTTTACGAGTGTATGTAGCTGGATTGCCTGTATTCCGGCATCATAAGCGTCATAAATCTTGTCCAACAGTTGTGGGGACAGAGTGCGGGCAGTATCAGGCAGGATAAGAGCCAAGTCGTAATGTTCTTTGTCTAAACTGATGATACCTTGATATAGATCGTTGTATGTGATGAATTCGTAGGGTGATTCTTTCCCATATAAATCGGGAAGGGGACTGCTTTCACGAATAAGGATGGCGCAGCGATATTTTTTTTGAGCTTTAGGGTATGTGATATGTCTGAAATGTGAAGCGGTGGATAATACAAAAAAATATAGAAACAGAATCCCTGTAAGGAAGAATGCCAGATCATCTATTATGTAGATATAAGAGTCCATCACTTAAGGGAAGTTATACGTTCTCTTTTTGAATAAATGCAGTAACTGTCTTTAGAATAATCTTTATATCCAGCCAGAAAGAAAAAGTTTTGGCATAAATGATATCCAATTGTTTACGTTCTTCAGCGGAAAGTTTGCCTGCTTCACCTCTTTTCTCTACCTGCCATAGACCAGTTAGCCCGGCAGGACCTATGAAGCGGTCGATGTGTTCGTCACTAGTCAGTAGTTCGGCTTCATAGAGTGGGAGAGGTCGATTGCCGACTATCGACATATCCCCTTTTAAGATATTAAAAAGCTGCGGTAACTCGTCGATACTGTATTTGCGGATAAAGCGTCCTATCTTTGTTATTCTCGGATCATTTTCCAGTTTAACAAAAGCATTGCTTTTCTCTTTGGATTTTTTGTGAATATAATCTTCTTCGGAGATAACGAAATCATCGGATACTAAAAGAATTTCTTCTTCATCGCCTTCTTCATTCATGTCTGTATCGATGTCTTCTCCCCATATATCGGGCTCCTCTTCTTCCTGCTGGTATTGGTTAAGAGCATTGAAATCTTTCAGATGCTTGTCCGCGTCAGTATACATGGAACGGAATTTGAGAAAATCAAATATCTGATAGTTGCTTCCGACTCGTTTGGATTTATAGATGACTGCTCCTTTACTTTCCAAGCGAATGGCTAATGCAGTAAATATCAAAAGAGGGGAAAGACATAATATAGCCATTCCCGAAAATAATATATCAAAGATTCGTTTCCATAAAGGTAACTGGAAAGCTTTGATATTTTGTGCCTTGAGCTGGAGATCTTTTATTTTCTGCTCCTTGCGGCGTTTGAGAAAAGTTGATAAGTCTGTTAAGGCTTCATGAGTCATTTCAAATTTAATGGTATTGTTGATTCCGGCTTTCAGATATTGTGCCGCTTCTTCTTTAGACAACGAATCCATAACAAGTACCATGTAAAGTCCCGGATATTTCTTGCGCATATACCGGACATCTGCAATATCTTTGGAGAGGTCTACTTGTTCAAAAAATAGAGCTATATCATATTTTTCACGTATTTTGTCTACTGCTTTAATAGCTTTGCTACAATTTGGCACAGCATAAAATACCCCTACATTTAATTTGGAAAACAACTCTATCGTCTTGCTATCTCTACCTATATAAATAAAATATTGCATGTAGCAGCCTGGTATTAGTCAATAATCTTTTTGATTCGGACTTTGAGTTCCAATGGGTTGAATGGCTTTAATATGTAGTCTTCCGCGCCTTCTTCCAATAGTCTGATTCTTTCCGTCGTGCTTTCCTCACTGGATAACATGACAATAGGGATTGACTTGAATAATTCATTATTTTTCATGTATCTTAAGAACTCGTCTCCTGTCATGAGAGGCATGCGGATATCCGATATGATAAGATCGGGTATATTGCCCTCGTTCAGCCATTCGATAGCTTTGATAGGATCTTCCCGATAGGTAAAATCATAATCTTTTCCTAAGTATACACTGGCTACTTTTCCAATTGTCGCTTTATCGTCGACTAGTAATATTTTCTTTTTCATACGAATAGACCTTTCTGTCGCTTGTTTTGTTATCAGGTTTATAGATAAGTTTGTTGTTACATAAAATTTACAAGTAGTGCAAATATAAATATTATTTTAGAATAACACCTATATTTAAACAAATAAAATCAAATAAGTATGATAATAGGCTTCTATTTCAAACTTTAGTGATTTCTCCTATCAGACAAGAGTTCATTTTGTACCGAATGTCTTGGTTGGATAATCCGTGTCCCAGCAGAAACATCAGTTTCGTAATGGCGCATTCGGGGGTACTGTCATATCCGCTGATAACACCGGCTTCCAAAAGATGCATTCCTGTTTCATAACGTCCCATTTCCACAGCTCCGGACGCGCATTGGGTAATGTTGACAATGATGATTCCACGTTCTGTCGCTTCCTTTAGCTGGCGGATAAACCATTCTTTTTGCGGTGCATTTCCCGATCCGAAAGTCTTCATTACGACAGCCTTCAGTCCCGGAACATGAAGGAGAGAGGTCACGATACTTTCTTGAATGCCGGGAAAGAGCGTCAGAATAACGACATTGGTATCAAATAAATAATGTGGCTTTAACGGTTTTGTCGGATCGGGTTTGCGAATCAAGTTAGGCTCATATTTGATATGGATGCCTACCCGTGCTAATGGTGGGTAGTTGAAAGAACGAAATGCGTTGAAGTTTTCCGCATTGATTTTGGTTGTACGGTTGCCACGCATCAAATGATTTTCAAAAAATATGCAAACCTCAGGAACGATGGCTGTTCCGTCCGAGTTCTTGGCGGCAGCGATTTCAATGGCTGTGATAAGGTTTTCTTTTCCATCCGTCCGTAAAGTCCCGATAGGAAGCTGTGAACCTGTGAGGATGACAGGCTTGCTTAGGTTTTCGAGCATAAAACTTAATGCGGAAGCTGTGTAAGCCATAGTGTCCGTTCCGTGAAGAATGACAAAGCCATCGAAATAGTCGTAATTATAATTGATAATCTTTACCAGTTTTGCCCAGTAAGCAGGTTCCATATCCGAAGAGTCGAGAGGTGGTTCGAATTGATAGGAAGAGATGCGGTAGTTGAATCTTTTTAATTCGGGTACATGCTTGAGTAGATGATCGAAGTTAAAGTTTTCTAAGGCACCAGTTTCCGGATTTTCTATCATTCCGATCGTTCCACCCGTGTAAATTAACAAAACGGAAGGGGTCTCTGCTCTCATAATTGTTGAACTACTGTTAAAATATTGGCAAAGATATGAAATAATTGTGATTTATGATTGATGAGTTTTCGAATAATTTTGTGGATTCCTCATTTGTATGAATAAGTTGTGGCGGGAAATCTAAAAAAGATGGTTGCTTCTTTTAGATTTCCCGCCATCTTTTTATAAAAGATGTAGGCAAAGCGTGAGAGAGGATTTAACGACTCAGAGTAAACTGCTGATCCACATCAATAAATCATTTCAACCCAGCTTTTAATTTGAGTATTGCTTTCTCCGGATCTTTTTCTTCTTCAAGCAAAGTAACGAATCTGCTGCCTATGATTGCTCCGGAGGCGTGTTCGCAAGCAGCTTGAAAAGTCGCTTTATTGGAGATTCCGAACCCTACCATTAGCGGATTGTTGAGGTGCATATTCTCTATTTTTTTGAAATAGGCCCGCTTCTGCTCATTGAAATCCTGTTGTGCTCCGGTGGTTGCCGCTGATGAAACCATATAGATAAAACCATCCGTATGAGCATCGATTTCCCGCACGCGTTCTTCGCTGGTCTCCGGGGTAATAAGCATAATCACCTTGATACCATATCGTTCGGCGATGATTCGGTATTGTTCCTGGTAATCACGGAAAGGGAGATCAGGGATAATGACGCCGTCGATACCACATTCTACACATCTACGGCAGAAATTTTCAAATCCGAATTGCATGATCGGATTTAAGTATCCCATTAATATCAATGGAATTTTTACATCCTTTCGAATATCCCGTAGTTGTTCAAAAAGAAGTTTTAAAGACATACCGTTGCGTAAAGATTGAGTAGCGGCATTCTGAATGACAATGCCGTCCGCCATCGGGTCGCTGAAAGGGATTCCGATTTCGATCATGTCGACTCCGTTTTTTTCGAGAGTACGGATTACGTGAGCAGTACCTTCTAAAGTAGGATCACCGGCGCAGAAATAGATAGAAAGTATGTCTTTCTTATCGCTATTGAAAAGTTGATTGATTCTATTCATGATTATTGAGTTTTTTAATTATGATTTTAATTCATTTAGGAATGTTCGGATCCGGTCTGTATCTTTCTTTCCGGGTTTCACTTCAAAACGACTATTGAGGTCGTATCCGGCAAGGAGGGGATGGCTGAATCCCTTGAGAGAATGGGTGCTGCAGGAATGGATTCCTCCGCTTAATATAAAAGGTACGTGTCCTTTGTATGTATGCAATATATTCCAGTCAAATTGATTCCCCGAACCGCCATATTGTTCGCATTTAGTGTCGAACAGGAAAAAATCGCAAGCTTTTTCATATTCATATACCTTTGTCAAGTCTTTGGGTAGGGCTATCGAAAATGCTTTGATGATTTTCAGTCTCCTCTCTTGTAGTGACCGGCAATATTCCGGTGATTCCGTCCCATGCAGTTGTACATAGTCAAGCCCAAAACGGTCAGCATACATACTGACTGTCGGCTTATCTGCATTTACAAATACTCCGACACGCTTGGCGTGAATAGGAAGATAAGCGGGAAGTTCATAGATATATCTCGGAGATTTGGGATAAAAAATAAATCCCAGCATATCAATACCTTCGAGCGCTTCTACGTCCCGTATGTTTTCTGCTTCACACATTCCGCAAACTTTGATGATTTTTCCGTTGATCATAGGGTTGTCTGTTTTTAGGCGATTGGTTATTGCATTGCTTGCAGGAAATTCTGTAAGGTTTCTCCCGGATGTTCCGTTTTCATCAATGTCTCGCCGATCAGGAATCCGCGAAATCCGGCTGTCCGAAGGCGTTTCACTATTTCAGGATTGGAGATGCCACTTTCTGATACCAATACAGAATCTTGGGGGAGTTGTTCGGCGAGACGGAAAGAGTTTTCCACATCCGTAAAGAAAGTTCCTAAATTACGGTTGTTAACGCCTATCATATCTATTTTCTTATTGATATATGATAGTTCTTCAGTGTTGTGAATTTCCAATAAGACCTCCAAACCCAGCGAGTGGGCTTTCTCTGCCAGTTCATTGCACTTTTCCAGTTCTAGTGCGGCTGCGATGAGAAGTACGGCATCTGCACCGACAATTTTAGCTTGGTAAAGCTGGTATTCGTCAATGATGAAGTCTTTTCTAAGAATGGGAATTTCCACCAAAGGGCGTGCGGCGCGGATATCTTTCAGGCTTCCTCCGAAAAACTTCTTATCAGTAAGGATGGAAAGGGCGGAGGCACCTGCCGCTGCATAGGAGGGAACGATCTCTTCCGGACGCGCTTCTTCTTGTATCCATCCTTTGGAAGGAGAGCGTCGCTTGAACTCGGCGATGATTCCTGATGCGGAAGAGGCTAATGCTTGCTTCATAGAGCGGGGAGTCGGAGATTCGCTAATACCTTCCTGTAATTGTTCGATAGAAATAGCCCGCTTTTGCAGGTCAACTTCAAATCGTTTGTTTGCTATAATCTCGGATAATATATCTTTCATCAGTTCGTTGGTTTTTATATTTATGATCAGACTTATTGATTTATGATTAGACGATTTACGATGCACGATTGATATCACTTTTGAAATCATAAACACATGTACACGCACGGATCTTTTTTTGTAATACTAACTTCAATCGTACATTGTAAATTGTCTAATCGTAAATCAAATTAACTATTTAACTCAATGAATTTCTTCAAAGTTGCTAATGCACGTCCGCTTTCCAATGATTCTTTGGCAAGAGCAATACATTCTTCAATTGTCTTTTCCGGACGAATCACATGGATAGCGAAAGCGGAGTTGACTATCACTACATTTTTTTGAGCTTCCGTAGCTGTATTATTCATGATATGATCGAAAATCTTAGCTGCATCTTCCGGTGTTTGTCCGCCATCCAGATCAATATCCTTATAACGGGAGAAGCCGAGGCTTTCGGGAGTGTAAATCTTTTCATGATCGCTGGTTGCCACTTTAAACTCATTGGTCAGAGAAATCTCATCATATCCGTCAAGGCTATGAACAACGGCAAATTTCGTCTTGCTTTCCTGATAAGTATAGGTGTAAAGGCGAAGTAACGGTAGATTGTAAACTCCTAACAGTTGGTAAGCAGGTAATACCGGATTTACCAATGGACCGAGCATATTGAAGAAAGTGCGCACTGCCAATCCTTTACGAACCGGAGCTACTGCTTTTAATGCCGGATTGAATAAAGGGGCATGTAGATAAGCAAGATTGCATTTTTCCATGCTGCGACGCAGTTGGTCTACATCACTGGTGAATTTTACACCGTGTTGCTCCATTACATTACTGGCACCACTGACCGACGTTGCTCCATAGTTACCATGTTTCACAACCGGGAAGCCGGCTCCGGCAACTGTGAAGCAGGAAGCTGTAGAAATATTGAATGTGTTTTTTCCGTCACCTCCGGTTCCTACGATATCAATCGGAGCGAAATCACTCAAATCGACCGGAATACGCATTTCCAACAGTGCGTCACGGAAACCGCATAATTCCTCTACGGAAATATTACGCATCAGAAAGACGGTGATGAGTGAGGCCACTTGCACATCGTTATATTTCCCTTGCGCGATGTTCTGTAGAATGGTGCGCGCTTCATCGCGTCCCAAATATTGATGTTCGAAAAGTTTGTATAGAATCTGTTTCATAAGTTCAATCGTTTAAGAAGTTTTTGATAATTTCTTTTCCTTGCGGAGTTAATACTGATTCGGGATGGAACTGAATACCATGTACATTATATGTTTTATGGCGGATTGCCATGATTTGTCCCTCCTGGCTTTCTGCTGTTATTTCCAGACAGTCCGGAAAGCCTTCCCGGCTGACTACCCAGGAATGATATCTTCCAACAGGGATTTCTTTTCCTAATCCTTCAAAAAGCAGGTCCTGACGAAGGATACTTACCGGAGTTTGTACACCATGATATACTTCTTTGAGGTTTTCCAGACGTGCTCCGAAGGCTTCGCCGATAGCCTGATGACCCAAGCAGACCCCCAGAATGCTTTTGGTCGGAGCGTATCTCTTAATAATAGGTAGTAACAATCCGGCTTCTTCGGGTATGCCCGGTCCGGGAGACAGGATGATTTTATCAAAACGATCTACTTCATCAAGTTCTATCTGGTCGTTGCGGACTACTTCTACATCTGTAGCCCCTAATTCTTTCACTACATGCAGCAGGTTATAGGTGAAAGAGTCGTAGTTATCTAAAAGTAATATTTTCATTTTTGATTTTTAATTTTAATTAGTTTGTTTACCAATTTTATGCAGCCATCGTGCATAGCTCTATGCAACCATCGTGTATAGCTCTATGCAGCCGTCGTGCATAACTCTATGCAATCATCGTGCATAATTTGGGAGTGAGTTACTATCTTTGGCTAATTTTTTAAATTGACTGCTAGGTCAATCGCCTTTTTCAGTGCTCCCAGTTTATTGTTCACCTCTTGCAGTTCGTATTCATCCTGGCTGCGTGCTACGATACCTCCTCCGGCCTGGAACCAGAGTTCGTTGTTGCGGCTTACAAAAGTACGGATGGTGATTGCTTGGTTTAATTCGCCATTCAATCCGATAAAACCGATACAACCACCGTAGGCTCCACGATTATGTGGCTCGATTTCACTGATTAACTGCATAGCGCGTACTTTGGGGGCACCGCTTAACGTACCGGCCGGGAATGTGTCAATAAACGTTTTTATTTTGTCGGCGCCTTCATTCAGCATACCACTGACACGGCTTACCAAATGAATAACATGGCTATAATATTGCGGTTCCTTATAGAATACCACGCGTACATCATGGCAATTACGTGAAAGATCGTTTCTTGCAAGATCAACCAGCATGACATGCTCTGCATTTTCTTTAGGGTCGGCCAGTAAAGCTTCTGTCAATTCGCGGTCTTTTACTGTGTCTCCCGTGCGACGGGTGGTTCCGGCAATCGGATCAATGTAGGCGCGGCCGTTTTCGATTTTGCAATGTGTTTCCGGCGAAGAACCAAAGATACGATATCCTCCGAAGTCGAAGTAGAAAAGATAAGGAGAAGGATTGATGCTGCGGAGTGCGCGATAAACTTTGAAATCATCTCCGGCGTATGGTTGGATAAATCTTCTGGAAAGCACGATTTGGAAAACATCTCCGCGCATACAGTGTGCGATTCCTTTGCGCACATTTGCTTTGTGCTCTTCGTCGGTGATGGGGCTGGTTACGGGGCCTGTTACAGAGAAATTGTAGGAAGCATAATTCCGGTTTTCGATGGCTGCTTCCAGTTCCGGCAAACCGCTTTCTTCTCCTTCGGACAACATTTCAACTAATGTCAGCTCATTTTTGAAATGATTGAAAACAATGACATACTTATATAATATGTATAGTAAATCCGGAGCATCGTTTTGCTCATCATGACTTTCTTTTACCGGGATGTGCTCGAAGTACTTCACGGCATTAAACGTCGTATATCCGTAAAGTCCGCACACATTCTTATTATCTCCGGTCACCTGGAACTGATTGATAAACCGGTTCATGGCCTTTTCTACATTGAATGTTTTTGTCAGCGGTTCTTCCGTACGGCTATTATCGGGATAGTTGGCAGTGACAATGCCACCGTTTACACCGATGCTTGCCAAGGGACAAAGGGCTATAAATGACAGGGAATTTTCTCCGGCATGATAATCGGAACTTTCCATTAATGCGGATTGAGGATACATGTCGCGCACTTTCAGATAAATGCTGACGGGAGTATGCATATCTCCGAGCACTTGTTTGCTATGGGTAGTATAATTAAATGTTTTCATTTCTATAATTGCTTGATTATTGATTGCGAATGATGGTTGACTAATTATTTATAGCTGTTCGTTAAACGACAAATAGGTTTCAATATCTTTGTCTCCTCGTCCCGAAACAGTCAATACAACGATATCTTCCGGCTTGAACTTCAATTTTTTCAAAGCTCCTAATGCATGGGCGGATTCCAATGCAGGGATAATACCTTCGAGTTTGGTTAGTTCGTAGGCAGCTTCTATCGCTTCGTCGTCGTTGATTGCCAATACGTTGGCACGGCTTTGGGCGGCAAGGTTAGCGTGTATCGGACCAATGCCCGGATAATCCAGTCCGGCGGAAATGGAGTATGGCTCCTCTATCTGTCCGTCCTCGTTTTGGATGACGTAGGTACGTGCTCCGTGGATAATTCCCATTTTGCCGAGTTGGATGGTAGCGGCGGTCATTCCGGTCTCTATTCCTTTACCTCCCGCTTCCGCCAGGATAATGCCTACCCGTTCGTCGTTGATATAATGATAAATCGTTCCGGCAGCATTACTTCCTCCTCCCACGCAGGCTATCAGATAATCCGGATAATCACGTCCTTCTTTTTCTTGCAGTTGCTTTTTGATTTCTTCGCTGATAACAGATTGCAGGCGTGCCACCATGTCAGGGTAGGGATGAGGACCTACGGTAGATCCGATGATATAATAAGTGTCGGCAGGATGACAGCACCAGTCGCGGATCGCTTCGTTGGTTGCGTCTTTCAGAGTCATGTTGCCGGAAGTAACGGGGATAACGGTAGCTCCCAACATTTTCATTTTCTCTACATTGATGTGCTGGCGTTCTACATCCGTCTTTCCCATATAAACGATACATTCCATATCCATCAATGCACAGACGGTAGCTGTTGCTACTCCATGTTGTCCGGCTCCGGTTTCGGCGATGATACGCTTCTTTCCCATGCGGCGTGCCAGTAAGATTTGTCCGATGGTATTGTTGATTTTGTGAGCACCTGTATGATTCAGGTCTTCCCGCTTCAGATACAATTTGCAACCGTATTTTTCAGAAAGACGTTTGGCTAGATAGAGTGGGGAGGGACGTCCTACGTAGTCACGTAGCAACTGGTCGAATTCTTTTTTAAAATCTTCGCTTTCAATCACTTCGAGGTACTTATTCGTTAGTTCCTCAACACATTTGTGGAGGATTTCCGGTACGTAAGCACCGCCGAATTCTCCGTAATAGCCATCCTGGTCAACTAAAAAACTTTTCATAATCCTATATCTATTTTTATGTTATTATTGAATCTGTTTTGAAACGGGGGTAAATAAAAAGAGCCCTGTCGCAGGTTGCGACAGGGCTCTTTCAAATTTGTTATATCTTTAATGAGGTATATACATACGAGCACTGCTCCCTTACGACTGTCGGAGTTGTAACGGGCGCCACCACCAATATGTATTTACTAACATTGTTCTCATTGTCTTTTGTAATTTTATGGGGGCAAATATAGACACTTTGTTTGAAACAGCAAACAAAATATGACTTTTTTTCTCTTTTGCCTTCATTTTTCTGATATAGAACAATTTTCAACCTGAACTGTTCTTATAAATATTGAATATTTAAACAAAAACAATTATGAAACAGAGAAAAGTTTTAGTAGGTATCGCTATTGCCATTTTCATTATATTATTATTGTATTGGTTATTGGTAGCAGAGGATATGAAACCCTGGTTGTCGGCTATGGTTCCTTCCGTGGCACAACAATTCTTTGCTTGATTCTGACAGGCTTCGGATAAATCATGTATCTTTGCAAGGATAGTGACTAATAACCAAAATAATAACAATAGACTAAGATATGGAAAATTTTATTTTTCAAAATCCCGTGAAACTAATCATGGGAAAAGGGATGATTGCCCGGCTGGCTAAAGAAATACCGTCCGACAAACGTATTATGATTACTTTTGGCGGCGGAAGCGTGAAGAAAAATGGAGTGTACGATCAGGTAAAGGAAGCATTGAAGGACCATTTTACGGTAGAATTCTGGGGAATCGAACCCAATCCAGCCATCGAAACTCTCCGTAAAGCGATTGCTTTGGGAAAAGAAGAGAAAGTGGACTATTTGCTGGCTGTTGGCGGCGGTTCTGTTATTGACGGTACGAAATTGATTTCCGCAGGAATCCTGTATGATGGTGATGCCTGGGATTTAGTACTTGCCGGACGCCCGGTAACTCATACTGTACCTCTTTCCACTGTATTGACTTTGCCTGCTACCGGTTCGGAAATGAATAACGGAGCAGTTATTTCCCGTCGCGAAACGAAAGAGAAATATCCTTTTTATGCCAACTATCCAATCTTCTCTATTCTTGATCCGGAAGTAACTTTTACCTTGCCACCTCATCAGGTAGCTTGTGGATTGGCTGATACCTATGTTCATGTGATGGAGCAATATATGACTACTTCCGGACAGAGTCGCGTTATGGACCGTTGGGCGGAAGGTATTCTACAAACTCTGGTGGAGATTGCTCCGAAAATTCGTGAAAACCAGCATGATTATCAACTGATGGCTGATTTTATGCTTTCGGCTACAATGGCATTGAATGGATTTATTGCTATGGGAGTGTCTCAAGACTGGGCTACTCACATGATCGGGCATGAAATTACTGCTTTGCACGGATTGACACATGGCCATACGTTAGCCATTGTTCTTCCTGCCACGTTGCAAGTGCTTCATGAAGAAAAAGGGGATAAGCTTTTGCAGTATGGTGAAAGAGTTTGGGGAATTACTTCCGGTACAAGAGAAGAGCGGATTGATGAAGCAATTTGCCGTACCGAAGAATTTTTCCGTTCACTGGGACTGACTACACGTTTGCATGAAGAGAACATCGGACAGGAAACTATTCTGGAAATCGAACGCCGCTTCAATGAACGTGGTGCTAAATATGGTGAGAATGGAAATGTAACAGGTGCTGTTGCTCGCAGGATATTAGAGGTTGCACTTTAAGCATACCTAGTTTGTTTTAATGACACTGGAGTATTTTCTATTTTTGTTCACCTAAATAAGTTTTGATAGAGTCAAAATAAAACAATCATTTAATTACGTATGCTAATAACCATTATTATTCTCGTTCTTTCGGCTGTCTTTTTCGTGAATGGCAAGGTTCGTTCGGATATTGTGGCACTATGTGCGCTGATAGCTTTACTTGTTTTTCAGATATTAACTCCTGACGAGGCACTCTCCGGTTTTTCCAATTCGGTAGTCATTATGATGATCGGATTGTTTGTAGTAGGAGGGGCTATTTTCCAAACGGGACTGGCAAAAATGATTAGTTCACGAATACTTAAACTTGCGGGAACCAGTGAGATCCGGTTGTTTCTATTGGTGATGTTGGTGACTTCTGCCATTGGTGCATTTGTCAGTAACACAGGTACGGTGGCATTGATGCTTCCTATTGTTGTTAGTCTGGCGATGAGTGCCGACATGAATCCTAGCAGGCTGTTGATGCCGTTGGCTTTTGCAAGTAGTATGGGAGGTATGATGACTCTGATTGGTACTCCGCCGAACCTTGTGATACAGAATACGTTGACTTCTGCCGGACTTGAGCCGCTTTCTTTCTTCTCTTTCCTACCTGTCGGCATTGTCTGTGTAATTGTCGGTACACTGGTTCTGATGCCGCTTAGTAAATGGTTTCTTTCTAAAAAAGGCCAGAAAGATGATAATAAACGTTCGGGCAAGTCATTGAAACAGTTGGTTAATGAATATGGACTCTCCAGTAACTTGTTTCGTTTACAGGTGATAAAAGATTCAAGGCTTTTGGGGAAGACAATAATCGATCTGGATATTCGTCGTAAATATGGTCTGAATATTATGGAAGTTCGTCGTGGTGATGCATCGCAACATCGTTTTCTGAAAACGATTACTCAAAAGTTTGCTGCACCGGACACGATGTTAGAAGTAGAGGATATTTTGTATGTGACTGGAGACTTTGATAAGGTGCAACTCTTTGCGGAAGATTACCTGTTGGAGATTTTGGGCGACCATGCAACGGAAGAAACAAAAAGTACGACTAATTCGCTTGATTTTTATGATATCGGTATTGCTGAAATAGTATTGATGCCATCTTCTAATTTGATAAACCAGACAATTAAAGAAGCTGGTTTCCGTGATAAGTTTAATGTAAACGTATTGGGGATTCGTCGTAAAAAGGAATATTTATTGCAAGATTTGGGGAATGAGCGTATTCATAGTGGTGACGTGCTTTTGGTGCAAGGAACATGGAATAATATAGCCCGTCTTAGTAAGGAAGATGCTGATTGGGTTGTTTTGGGACAACCTTTGGCGGAAGCGGCTAAAGTTACGTTAGATTATAAAGCTCCGGTAGCAGCTGCTATTATGGTGTTAATGGTGGCAATGATGGTTTTTGATTTCATTCCGGTAGCTCCGGTTACAGCCGTTATGATAGCGGGTATATTGATGGTGCTTACGGGATGTTTCCGCAATGTAGAGGCGGCTTATAAAACGATCAACTGGGAAAGTATTGTATTGATTGCTGCCATGCTTCCTATGTCTCTGGCATTGGAGAAAACGGGAGCTTCGGAATATATTTCCAATACATTGGTGAACGGCTTGGGATCATACGGACCGATTGCATTGATGGCAGGTATTTATTTTACGACTTCGTTGATGACGATGTTTATTAGTAATACGGCTACCGCTGTTTTGCTTGCTCCGATTGCTTTGCAAAGTGCCATACAGATTGGAGTCAGTCCGGTTCCTTTCTTGTTTGCCGTGACGGTAGGTGCAAGTATGTGTTTTGCTTCTCCGTTTTCTACACCGCCTAATGCCTTGGTGATGCCTGCCGGACAATATACCTTTATGGATTATGTAAAAGTAGGATTGCCGTTGCAGATTATTATGGGAATCGTGATGATTTTTGTATTGCCATTGATTTTCCCCTTTTAGTCTTTGATTTTTATTTTGTCAATGGGGGAGATGAAAGAAATAGAGATTTGTAGCGCTGAATCTTTGTCTTTTTATGAAGAGTTGCATATTTCCATGCAACTCTTTTTTTTTGCTGTATACTATTGAATAAATAGTATTAAAATTTTTATATTCAACGATATAACTAACTGTCTTCTAATATAAATAATTAGAGTGAGGCGCTTTAAAAGATGTTAACTGCAAATCGGAAAATGCAATGTAATCTGTATAATGTTTATAAATACAATTATCTTTGTGCGTTCATTGCTGATTATTGATTAGTAGTGATTTATGTTTTTCGCAAATAAAACAAACTAAAGCATTAAAAGATTATGAAACAGAACATTGCAAAAGTATTCACTTTCTCGTTGTTGGCGTCTTCCATCAGTTTTATCAGTTGTGTTGATAATGAGAAAAATCTGTTTGATGCAGATCAACTGAAGCAAATTTACGAAGAAACTTTTCCTGTAAAAAACATCGATCCTGATGGTGATTGGACAGTGTCACGAAGTGTGACAGCGCATGTGTCAGTTAATGGAGATCAGGGAGTAGATTATAAGATACAAATATTTGATGCCGATCCATTAAGTCCGGGAAGTACAGCAAAACTCTTAGCGGAAGGAACTGTCAATCAAAGTACGACTTTGAATGTGGTGATGGATTGTGCAACAGCGCTTGATAAGGTGTTTGTTGCACGCATAGATGAGCACAAACGCTATCTGGTTCAACCGGCAGCGATTGAAAATGGCACAGTGACAGCGCATTTTGGAGACAAAGGTACACCAACACGTTCTATGTCACGAGCTGTGGCGACTAGTATACCTGTTATGGAGGCTCCTTATACAACAGAGTTTATTAGTGATAAAAAAATGACGGCTACTGAAGTTAAAAACGGTTGGGATTTGGGGGCAGGTTTCGGATGGTTTGAGTATGCTAATTTGCCTGTATTCAAGGAACAAAAACGTTGGTTTAAGATTCCGGATGGTACTTTTAATGGTGGATTTACCACTTCTGGTGTCAGTGGTGGAGCCCAAGCTGTGAAAGTAATTGTTCCTCAAGGAAGCACATGGGTTATAGAAAATAGTAATCAATTTTCTAATATCACAGAAATTATAGTTGAGAATGGTGGAAAGATAGAGGTCGTTAAAAATGGGAGCCTGGTATTAACTCAAGCTTCTTATATAACTGTGATGCAGGGAGGAAGTATTGTAGGCGACAGAGGTATTCAGATAACAAATAGTTCGGCCGGGCGTACGAACTATAATGCCGGTACGATTGATTGTGACTTTTTGAAAATTGATGGAGGTGGAAGTGGAGTTGATTTTGTGAATTATGGAACACTTGAACTGAATTCTTATAATGCTTCTACCAATGGTACCACATTGATAAATCATGGAACGATTGAAGTTGAAAATATAGATGGTAACAACAATACTAATATTAAAAACGGTTGTTATCTGAAGGCAGGAAAATTACAGTTTGGTACACTTGTTATGGGAAATACTTCCGAAGCTATTTGCAAAGAATTGACGGGTAATGGAAATGATAATAATATCGTGATGGAAGCGCAATCCATGTTGACTTGTACGGGCAAAGCTAATTTATTCAGAACAGTTACCGGTCCGACACAAGGAACTGCCTTATTAAGAATTCACACAATAGACAATACTGCCGGTTTGGCTCAATCTACTTCTAAAGTAACTAATAATATCATTTGTGAGATAACAGATCAAACATATAAAGGCGAAGCACACTATGACTGGTCTCCTTTTGCATGGTTAGTAAATAAAGGATTGCAGCAAGGTGCTACCTATTGTAACCCGGGTAAAGCAGAATTTATACTTCCTGCTGACGGTGACTGTATTAAAGAAGGATATAACTCTGATGAAGAACCGGATAATGTAGAGATCCGATATGCGGTTTATTCTTATGCTTTCGAAGATAACTATCCGAAAGCAGGCGATTACGATTTCAATGATATTGTGTTGAATGTAACTTTGCCTGCAGCCGGTAATGACGTGAAAGAACTGAAATATAAAATCGACCTTCGGGCGGTTGGTGCCGTGAAACAATTAGGTGCTGGTTTGAGAATACGAGGAATAGACAAAAATAATGTAGAAGAGGTAAATTTTGGTGCAGGTGCCGCTCAACGTACTGGCTCATTAAATTCCGGAATATTTGAAAATGCATCTTATGAAACGAATGGTAATGAACTTGTGATTCCTTTGTTTGGAGACGCACATTATATATATGGATATACAGGAACACAACGTCCCATGTTGAATACAGGGAATGCTAGTACCCCTCTGACCGATATATACACTCTTGAAGTGAACGTCAAACTTAAGAATGCAATATCTGTCCCTAGTGTGACAGATGATTTAGACTTCTTCATTGCTTATCAGGGGATAGGTCAAAAGAGAACGGAAATCCATTTGACTCATTTTAATTCGTCTACGGCGAATGGGCAATTGGCAGATAATGAAGTGCTCGAAGTAATCAAGGCAGTTAATAATACTTGGGCTCTTTGCGTTCCTGATAAATTTGCTTATCCAACAGAAACAACAGTGATAACGAATGCATATTCTAAATTTGCAGATTGGGCACACGATCAGAGCTCAACCACAGATTGGTATAAGACTGTTAGTAGTGACAAGGTGGTTCAGTACTAAACTTTTCGTCATCTCTATACTTTTTACATAAAGTTTTAGAATCCCTGATTATACTGACGATTGTTTGTGTAATCAGGGATTTTGCTATCTCACATGTTTTGTTATTTCTCTCTGTTAGCAAGCAAAAACCTTTAAAATGCTGAAAATTTTGCTTGTTTTGTACAAAAGCACCGTGTTTTTATCGGAAAAGCATCGTTATATTTGTGAAAAACATAAGGATAAAGTAAGCAAAAGATGCGGATAATGTCACCAAAAGCTATGGATAGAGTAAGCAAACCATTGGGATAGTGTCGCTATGTCGTAAATATTGTTAGTATTTTCTACTTTCCTTCCATTGATTTTTCTATTTCGGTCTTTGATAATGATAAATAGAAAAGAATAAAAGGGAACTTTATTGGTATAGATAATCTCTCTTTTGGTGGTAAATGTTTTGATGATGTATCAAAAAGTGTATATATCGTGCCTGATTATAGAATAACGATTTGAGCAAATTCCTCTACAGTGGCAGAAACTCTTTATTACAATAAAAGGGAGGAAAGAAACGATTCCTGCTAGATTAAGAATTACAAAGTGTCAATGGTGACTTTTTGTAAACTATAGTTTTTATAAGATAGGTTTCATCAATTGTTAAGGCATTTTTTCTCTCTATCCCAATTATATATTTTAATGCTTTGTAACTATGAAGAGACAAAGAATAGTAGCTATGTTGAATAATAGTTGCTTGATGGCATAGCACGATAGAACTTCTATAATGTACAAATCAAGCGATTTAAGTTTATTCAACCTTAAATCGCTTTTCTCCGCATCACTACTATCTGATCGAATCGCTTTTGTGACGGAGTGCCAACTATAATTTCCTTTGGAGGGAATCGCTTATCGAACTCATTAGCAGCTGATTTATCGACCTGATATATTTCATCTTCTATGTAACGTCCTTTAGCGTTGGCTAAGGCATTATCATATAATTCATAAACATGAAGAGCTGTGGCATACATATTATCTTCGGTGCGAATCCCTAATGTTTCAGCAGGAATGAATCCTTGCCGGAGGTAATAATCCGGATCACCACAAAGTAAAATGGCACGAAATCCCATATCGAAAGCTCGTTCTTGGGTCAGCGCAATCATTTTTCTTCCAATACCTTTCTGTTGATATTCGGGAAGAACAGAAATGGGCCCCAGACTCAATACTTCATATTGGTTACCATCATCCGCCATGATAAATGATTTAAGGCAGACTACATTGCCGACAATCTTGCCATTAAGTTCTGCAACAATATCGAGTTCCGGTACAAACTTGGGATGGTTGCGCATGATATGAAGGAGATAATGTTCGTCACATCCCGGAGAAAAATGATTCCAAAAGGCTTCCCGTGTGACATTTTCGGTTTCATTATAATCCGAAGGTTGCTCAATTCTAAGTTTTATATCCATCTTATTTCAAATATATAGTTGCACAAATATAAAGAACAAAATTCGAATATTTATCTCTTTAAGGACGAATCTGTGCATTATAGCAAGATGAGACAAAAACTCCCGATACAAAGTTTGAATATACACTAGTATCAGGAGCTTTTTGTATTGATGCATCAAGATTGTAGAGAATTAAACCTTGTTCATCTTTTGCGTGTACAGACTATCGATGATACTGTCGAACAGTCCGATGGTAGGTACAATAATTCCGGTGGCTTTTATATGAGTAGCTATCTCAAGAAATATTTCAGCAGCAGGAATAATAACATCGGCCCGGTTCGGTTTCAACTTATATTGTTTGATACGCTGTTCAGTAGAGAGAGCTTTCAATGTTTCATATATATCTTGCAGTAATCTTTCTTATTTCACTTTGTTTCATACTGAAAGAGAACCGTCTAAATTTTCTGCAAAAATATCAATGCGAGATGTAATCGTCATAACGATATTATTACGAACTTATTACAAAGTTTATTTGTTATTTTTATATTTCAGTAGAAACACTTATATTCGCAAAAGTATTGGAACAGACTCGGTTAAAAAATATAGAATTTATGAAAACAATGAATTATTCCCTTATTCGCATTCTCTTCGCACTTGTGATTGGATTGGTACTCGTGATTTGGCCCAATGCGGCTGCCAGCTATATTGTTATTACGGTAGGTGTTGCCTTCTTGATTCCTGGTGTTATCAGCCTTTTTGGCTATTTCGGCCGGAAAAGACAGGAAGGTGAGGCGGCTCCCCGTTTCCCGATAGAAGGAATCGGCAGTTTATTATTTGGACTTTGGCTGATTGTGATGCCTGAATTCTTTGCAGATGTTCTGATGTTTCTATTGGGATTTATCCTGATAATGGGAGGAGTGCAACAGATTGCTTCTTTATCGATGGCACGTCGGTGGATGCCCGTTCCGGGAGCGTTTTATTTGGTTCCTTCATTGATTCTCATTGCGGGTATTATCGCTTTGTTTAATCCGACGGGAGCACGTAATACTGCATTTATAATTATTGGTGTGAGTAGTTTGGTTTATTCGCTTACCGAATTAATCAACTGGTTCAAGTTTGACCGTCGTCGTCCGAAGACTCCGGTGGTACATGACGATGATGATATTGAGGATGCAAAGATAATCGAATAAAAAAGAAGAGGACTGCTTCACAGCACCCCTCCCCGCAAACTTAAAACAACCAACAAAAGAAATAGATAATTTCATAACGGTGAACTGTGAGTGGTAAACGGTAAATGCGTTGCAGTGCAATTGGTTCACCGTTCACCATTTATCGTTCACCGTTCTTTTTCTCTATCTCACAAATAACAGTTCCCTGTATTTCGGAAGCGTCCACATCTGGTTGTCAACAATGAGTTCCAACTTATCGATGTGGTAGCGGATTTCTTCCAGTGCCGGAACGATCGTGTCGTGGTAGGCAATGGCCTTTTCCCGTTCGCTTTCTATCTTGTTCGCAACCTTACGAGCTTCAATCATTGCATCTACATGTTCCTTGATGAAGGCTGTGCGGTCGGCAATCTCTTCAATAAGTTCCAGGTTTTTAGCAGACAATTTCGCTGCCTTTTCTGCCGGGAAAAGAGATTGCATCTTATAGACATTATTAATTAAATCTGTTTGATATTGAGTGGCCACCGGAATGATATGGTTCATAGCCAAATCACCCAATACACGCGCCTCGATCTGAATCTTCTTCGTATACGTTTCCCATTTCACTTCGTTGCGGGCTTCCAGTTCTTTCTTTGTCATTACACCGGTAGCTTCGAACATGGCAATGGTTTCCGGCTTCAGGTAGTTATCGAAGATAACAGGAACACTGGTTTCGCAATCCAGTCCACGGCGGGCGGCTTCTTTCTTCCATTCGTCGCTGTAACCATTGCCGTCAAAATGAATCGCTTTACATTCCTTGATATATCCACGGATAATTTCGAGAATGGCAGACACTTTAGGTTCTCCTTTTTCAATCAAAGCATCCACATCTTTCTTAAACTTCACCAATTGGTCTGCTACGGCAGAGTTCAATGCAATCATGGCAGACGCACAGTTTGCCTCGGAACCTACGGCACGGAACTCAAAACGGTTTCCGGTGAAAGCAAAAGGAGAGGTACGGTTACGGTCAGTATTATCAATCAATAATTCTGGAATCTGCGGAATATCCAACTTCATTCCCTGTTTGCCGCTAAGACTAATCAAATCATCTTTCGTACTGTTTTCAATGTGATCCAATACCTGCGACAATTGCTTCCCTAGGAAAGAGGAGATGATGGCAGGAGGTGCCTCATTAGCTCCCAGACGATGGGCGTTGGTAGCGCTGGAGATAGAAGCTTTCAACAATCCGTTATGATGATAAACTGCCATCAATGTGTTTACGACGAAGGTAACAAAACGCAGGTTATCTTCCGGAGTCTTACCCGGTGCCATTAATAAAATGCCCGTGTCAGTTCCCAAAGACCAGTTGTTGTGTTTACCCGATCCGTTGACGCCCTTAAAAGGTTTTTCATGAAGCAGTACGCGGAAACCATGACGGCGACTTACCTTACGCATCAATGACATAATCAGCAAGTTATGGTCGTTAGCAAGATTACACTCTTCAAAGATGGGGGCTAACTCGAACTGGTTCGGGGCAACCTCGTTGTGACGGGTCTTAACAGGAATACCCAGCTTTAACGCTTCAATTTCGAGGTCCTTCATGAAAGCGGCTACGCGGGTGGGGATAGCACCAAAGTAGTGGTCCTCCAACTGCTGGTTTTTGGCACTGTCATGTCCCATCAAAGTACGACCGGTCATTAGTAAGTCCGGACGTGCGGCATACAATCCTTCGTCTACTAGGAAGTATTCCTGTTCCCAGCCCAAGTAAGCAACTACTTTTTTCACTTCCGGGTTGAAGTAACGACATACGTCTACAGCAGCTTTATCTACAGCCCGCAATGCTTTCAGCAAGGGAGCTTTATAGTCGAGAGCTTCGCCGGTATATGCGATAAACACAGTTGGGATGCAAAGCGTATCATCTACAATGAAAGCAGGTGATGAGGGGTCCCATGCGCTGTAACCACGGGCTTCGAATGTGTTACGGATACCGCCATTCGGGAAAGAAGAAGCATCCGGTTCCTGTTGTACAAGCAGTTTACCAGTAAATTCTTCCATCATACCGCCTTTGCCATCATGTTCAACGAAAGCATCATGTTTTTCAGCTGTGCCTTCGGTCAGCGGTGCGAACCAGTGCGTATAATGAGTAACACCCATTTCGATGGCCCATTTCTTCATGCCGGCAGCTACTTCGTCGGCAATACTGCGATCTAGCGGAGCACCGTTGTCAATGGCGTCAATCAGTGCATTGTATACCTTGCTGGGAAGGTATTTGAACATCTTCTCCTTGTTGAATACATACTTGGCGAAATACTCCGAAGGACGTTCGGCAGGTGTTGCTACCTCAACAGCTTTCTTTTTGAAAGCTGTCTCTACTACTCTGAATCTAAGTTTTGACATAATACCTGATTTGATTTGTTGTTAAATATGTTAGAGTAAATAATTACTTTGTTATGTGGTTCCCGGAAAGGCGATCAAACCTGTCCGGAAGTTTTTTCTGTGATTAGCGGGGTAGTGATTAGTAGTAAGTTGTGCGTAGCTGTCTTTCACTAATCACTAAACCGTTCATCACTAAATTAGTTGTAAGCCGATTCTCCGTGTTCGTAAATATCAAGACCTTCTTCTTCGATACGTGCCGGAACGCGAAGTCCGTGAATCTTATCAAGCGTTTTGAAAATGATGAATCCCATGCCTGCTGCCCATGCACCTACTACCAATGCTCCAAATATTTGTGCACCGAGGAACCCGAAACCGTAGCCATAGAATAAACCTTCACTGGTGGAGAACAAACCTGTAAGAATAGTTCCTAAAAAGCCACAAACACCATGTACAGAAGATGCACCTACCGGATCGTCTATCTTTAACACCTTGTCAATGAAGTCAACGGAGAATATCATTACGACACCACATATTGCACCTATTAAGGCTGCTCCTGCAGGAGATACTGCGTCACATCCTGCTGTGATGCCTACCAACCCTGCCAAGATACCATTCAGTGTCAATGACAGGGAAGGTTTTCCATATTTCATCCAGCTCACCAACAGAGCGAAGAAACCACCGGCACAAGCAGCCAGATTCGTTGTCAGGAATACGTGGGAGATGGCGATAGCATCGGCTTCGGTTGCTGCTGCCAATTGAGAACCGGGGTTGAACCCGAACCATCCGAACCAAAGAATGAATACGCCTAGTGCAGCAATAGTCAGGCTATGGCCTGGGATAGCTTTTGATTTGCCGTCTTTACCATATTTACCGATACGGGGGCCAAGAATGGCGGCACCTACCAAAGCAATCCATCCACCTACAGAGTGAACGACCGTAGAACCGGCAAAGTCATGGAAGGTGGTTCCGAAGAGACTCATCATGAAAGAACCTTCTTCACCGTTCATCAACCAGCCTCCGCCCCATGTCCAGTGACCGGATATCGGATAAATCAGTACACTGATAAAGATGGTGTAGACGATATACATAGAGAATTTTGTACGTTCTGCCATGGCTCCTGATACAATTGTAGCTGCTGTCGCACAGAATACGGTTTGGAATATGAGGAATCCTTCGGTTGGCAAACCATTATCAATGAAAGAAAGGTCGAAGAAATGAGGCATTCCGATGAATCCGCCTGCGCCGAACATCAATCCGAAACCGATAAACCAGTATAGTAAAGAGCCGAACATGAAATCTACAAAGTTCTTCATCAGAATGTTGGCAGTATTTTTCACTCTGGTAAAACCTGCTTCTACTAATGCAAATCCCGGCTGCATGAAGAATACGAGCATTGCTGCAAGCAACATCCATACAGTATTCAATCCAAGAGCTAATTCACCAAGCGTATCGGGAGCTGCTGATGCTTCTTCGGCAGGAGCGGTAACGACTTCGGTAATTGTTTCTGTAACTGCTGCAACTGTATCGGCAGCGGCCGTGTTTTGTGCCGACATATCAGTAGTAAAACAGCACAAAATGAATATAGTAGTGGCTATCCACAGCTTTACGAAGCTATGGCTTTTATATTTTGTATCCATAATAGTATAATCTTATTTAACGTTCTTGTTCTGCATTGTAGAGGGCTATGTCACCACGTTCGGCAGTGCGTATGCGGATAGCGTCTTCGATAGGAATGACGAAAATACGTCCGTCACCGATTTCTCCGGTCTGTGCAGCTTTGATGATAGCCTGCACTGTTTTCTCGGTATTCTTGTCGCGCACGACAATAGAGATCAAAATTCGTTCAATGGTGCTGGTGTCATAAACTACGCCACGGTAGATACGTCCTTGCCGTGCTTTTCCAATACCTCTTACATCGTAATAAGAGAACCATTCGATGTCCGCTTCGAGTAGGGCGTCTTTTACGTCCTCGAATTTGGTTTTACGGATAATAGCTTCAATCTTTTTCATATACCTTAAATATTAGTGTGTCCTGTAAAAGAAAGAGGTATAGGGTAGCGGCAGCCATAGCAGGTTACCATACAACAAACCGATAAAATCTAAACTCTAACTACCTTTTCTAATCCCTATACGCTCTTTGTATTGTAAATTCTCTCTCTTAAAAACTTAGTCCGAAAGCAAAGTAGGCTCCTTCAGTGCGAGGGTTCACTGTTACTTTGGCAAATGTCGGTACGGAGAAGGAATCTGTGATTTTAATCTCCTTGGATGCTCCGAGACTGATGTCTGTTACGCAGAATCCACTGGTATAGCCATTATAAAAAGTCGTTTCCCAGGGAACCATACCTAAATCTACTGTCCAGTCGAGACCTCCCAATTTGAAAGGTGCGCTAAGTGCGAGGTAAGAAGAATAAGCTCTTTTGCCGTTTTCTTTCACACCGTCGGCACCTGCAAAGTTTGTGTACCAGTTGACGGCTAGCGGACCGAAATCATATCCCACTTGTGCTTCAAATACATGTGCTGTAGAATAGGCCCCATATTGGAAATATTTATTGGTTGTATAGATCTCCTTTCCGTATTCATCTACATCCCCTGTATATGTTTTATCAAACCAATAATCCGTTATTGAAACACTAAATCCACCAATTGAATAACCGAGAGTTAAATCAAACTCTTTTGCATCTTTGGATTCAATTCCTACTGATCCCCATGCTCCGAGTGATAAACCTTTGTAAGAGATTCCCAGTGAAGGCTGGACGCTAATTCCGCCTAAATTCTGACCGCGCCAGATGTAACCACTTACCAAATCTGCCCCAATGGAAGCTTCTACCTTATCTTGTGCCATCATTGTAGACGGGACAAGTCCTGACAGTAATAATGCTACTGTTATTACCCCCAATTTGCTGTTAATCGTCGTTTTCATCGTCTTTTTACCTTTAAAAGTTAGAAAAATGTGGATGTACGGTCCATTTGTTATATAGTAGCGCGCAAAATACTATCGTTTTTTATAGATAACTGATTGTGGATAACTGATCCTGCAGGAATGATGATGTTCGTTTAATGGGGGCATGTTGAACTTTCTATTTCCCGCTATCCATTATTCATTCAATCAGAGCCAGTTTTTTATTCTTCTCATCGCTTCGATACAGTCGTTGCGTTCGCCGAACGCAGTTAAACGGATATACCCTTCACCGCTTGGCCCGAAACCTACACCGGGAGTACCGACCACATTGGCTTCATACAACATCTGTTCGAAGAATCGCCATGAAGAAAGTCCGTTCGGAGTTTTCACCCACAAGTAGGGAGCGTTGACGCCGCCGTATACTTTCAGTCCTGTGGCTTCCAAGCCTTCCTTCATGATTTTTGCGTTGGTCATATAATAGTCGATTGTTTTCTTAATCTGTGCCTTGCCTTCTGCACTGTAAACGGCTTCTGCTGCCCGTTGGGTAATATAAGAAGTGCCGTTAAACTTAGTACACTGGCGACGGTTCCATAATCTGTTGAGTGGTATGCGATCACCTTCCAGAGTGGCGGCAGTGAGTTCTTTTGGTACTACGGTATATCCGCAGCGTACTCCTGTAAATCCTGCCGTTTTTGAAAAACTACGGAATTCAATCGCGCACTTTTTAGCTCCTTTAATCTCATAGATAGAGTGGGGGACATTCTCGTCCTGGATATATGCCTCGTAAGCGGCATCGAACAGAATCAGTGTATCGTTTGCCAAGGCATAGTCCACCCACTTTTTCAGTTCCGGTTTGGTTAAGGTGGTCCCTGTCGGGTTGTTCGGATAACAGAGATAAACGATGTCTATCCGTTTGTCCGGAATTTCCGGGATAAAGTTGTTCTCACTTGTGCAAGGCATATAAGTAACGTTGCTCCATTTACCCGTTTCTTCTTCCAGTACTCCGGCGCGTCCGCACATAACGTTACTGTCTATGTAAACCGGATAAATAGGATCTGTAACACCTACACTATTGTCGTGGCGAAGAATATCACCTATATTTCCGGTATCGCTTTTAGCACCGTCACTGACAAAAATCTCGGATGTCGAGAAATGAATCCCGCGTGGAGCGAAATCGTTCTTTATGATTACTTCAATCAGAAAATCATATCCCTGTTCAGGACCATATCCGCGGAATGTATCTTTGCCGGCCAGTTCTTCTACCGCTTTATGCATTGCTTCTATACAGGCTGGAGGAAGTGGCTGCGTGACGTCGCCGATACCTAGCCGGATGATGTCCTGTTTGGGATGCGTTATCCTGAAAGTATTTACCTTTTTTGCTATATCCGAGAATAAATAACTTCCCGGTAATTTTAAAAAATGCTCGTTTACTAATGCCATATTGTTATTGTTTTAAGTTTCTATTACTATTCATTCTCAACTCTCCATTCTCAACTCTCAACTTCTTCAACAATTTCCCCATCGAAAACCTTGGTTGCCGGTCCGGTCATTAATATATGTCCGGAGGTTTCATCCCATTCGACGGTAACTGTCCCTCCATCCATTATCACATCACTTTTTCTTC
The DNA here is from genome assembly GCF_000156195.1 of Bacteroides finegoldii DSM 17565. GTDB lineage: Bacteria > Bacteroidota > Bacteroidia > Bacteroidales > Bacteroidaceae > Bacteroides > Bacteroides finegoldii. The sequence continues at coordinate 99,437 of NZ_GG688322.1, forward strand.
CTGCAAGTCCGTTGATGAAGGCGGCTACTGCTGTGGCGCAGGCACCTGTTCCGCAAGCTTGAGTAATTCCCGATCCTCTTTCCCATACTCTCATCCGTATGGTGTCTTTACCGACGATCTGTGCAAACTCTACATTCGTTCTGTCGGGAAAGAGAGGATGATTCTCCAGTTCAGGACCGATTTCCGGCAGATTAATTCGGGTAATGTCATCAATAAATGTGACAAGATGAGGATTACCCATTGATACTTTAGTAGATTGGAAAGGATATTTCTTTCCCCAATCAATCTCTCCTGTTTCTTGCGGACTGCCCATATCTACGGTGACTGTACTGACTGTTTTTCCCTCTACCTGCAATTTCAGAATTTTAATTCCCGATAGTGTATCCAAAGTTATTTCTGTTTTATCAGTCAATCCGTATTCATATACATATTTGCCTACGCAGCGGCTACCATTGCCACACATCATTGCTTCCGAACCGTCGGCATTGAAAATACGCATACTGAAATCCGCTTTATCAGAGACACCAATCAATATAAGTCCATCGCTTCCGATTCCTGTATGAAACTTGCTCCATTCGATCGCTTTCTTTTCAGGGTCTGCTATCGGATATCTGGTCGTGTCTACATATATGTAGTCATTTCCTGCTCCATGCATTTTAGTGAACTTAATTCTTGTTGTCATTTTGATTGGTATTTGTTGATTGTTATATCCTTTTGTTTTATTACGATGCAAAGATATGACTTTTTGCTTTATATTTTATTGAAAAGTATGTCTAATCTCTATTAATTTTCTGTGAACTTATAATTGCCTTTCATACGGCTATGTTTAGTTATAATTTGGAATTATATATATTCATATATTAATAAACTGTTATTTGAACGAATTGCTTTGTATATTCTTTCATAATATATGAAGAATATTTAGTCCTGATAATCCATAAAACCAGTTATAAAAACAAGAAATATATTCTTTTTCTTTTGACGATATGAAAGTGAAAATCCTTATTTCTCTATCATATTGTTCGCGGTGTGTTTTGAAGAACCTTTTTCTGTATTCATTGTTTTAGCACTATCATTAATATAAAAACGTAGCGATATGAATATAGAGAAACAATTAGAAACAGCAGTTAAAACCAACCATTTGGTGTTGGTGGTGTTCTATGCCGATTGGTCCCCTCATTATGAGTGGATAGGGCCTGTGCTTCGAACTTACGAAAAGAGAACTGTGGAATTGATTAGAGTGAATGCAGAAGAGAATAGAACAATTGCCGATGCGCATAATGTAGAAACAGTACCGGCTTTCCTTCTATTGCATAAGGGGCATGAATTATGGAGGCAGGTAGGAGAGCTTACGGTAGAAGAGTTGAAAGAGGTATTAGATGATTTCCAGTAAATCGTTTGTAATCTTTTATTGGCATATATGAAAATGACCTTTTCTTTTTCAGATGAAAAAATGGGTGTTCTTAATGTGTTGATATTTAGTTTGTTATGAAAGCTCATTTTTCCTTTAAAAGAAACGGGTGGTTCCTTTTAAAGGAACCACCCGTTCGACACCGAGAAACATCCTGTTTCTTTTAAAGGAACGAGCTGTTTCTTTAAAGATGGATATTAAAAAGTTTACTTTGTAATGATTTTATCTTATTGAAGCTTTTTAAGTTCTTCTTGTAAGATGACCGGTTCGTTAGTGGTGATGAAATCTACCTTTTGTTCGATCAGCGATTTCATATCTTCCACTTCGTCCACAGTCCATACGTTAACTTTCAAGCCGAGGTCGTGAGCTTCTTTGATCCATTCGGGGTGTTTCTTGATCACTCCCATGTGATAGTCCAGACCGGCAGCGCCAAGTTCTTTCAACTCTTTGGGAGTCAATTCTCCGTTAAGGTAATATACCGGAGTACCGGCAGGAGCCAGACGGATAAACTCTTTCATGGCATGTAGAGAGAACGTGATATATTCCATACGGTTTTCCAGTCCCATTTTCTTTACCATGGCAACGATTCCTTGTACCGCTTTAGTCTCGCGTTTCTTGTTGCTATGCGCTTTCAGTTCGAGAATCAATTGGGTTTTACAGTTTTTTCCGGTTTCCAGATACTGTTCCAGGCTGGGTAAGTTTTCTCCGTTGGATAATTTAAGTCCGGTCAGCGCATCACCTTTGGAATATTCCATCGGCCTCATCTTATATACGGGATCATGGTTAACCACCAACTTGTTATCCTTCGCAATCCATACGTCAAATTCTGAACCGTAACAACCGATGGAATCTGCTTTTAGAAGTGATGAAATACTGTTCTGCGATGATCCCGGAGTTTTCCAGAAACCACGGTGAGCTATTACTTTTGTCTGTGCCTGCATACAACAAGCAGCCATTAGAAGGGCAGAAGCCATCATCATTTTTTTTAAATTCATTTGTTTGGTCTTTTAAAAGTTTGATAGATTTAATTGGGTTTGGCCTCAAAATTATAAAAAAGAAAACGCAAATCAGACAATAATATGCTAATCTGCGTTAATCCTTGGGATTTTAGAATAGAAATGCTACAAAAGAGTGTCAAAAATAAAACAGTCTGTCATAAAAACATTCTCCGGACACGTCTGATAGTTTGCACAAAAGGAATTTGTCACTCTTTTATTAATCAGGTATAGGCCTCTTCATGTATTCCTTTCACAGCACGTCCGCTAGGCTCGTTCAGATTCCTGAAAGCAATATCCCATGCCAGTGCTTCTGCTGTGGAGCAGGCTACACTCGGAACACTGGGGACGGTACGTGCTGCGCTTTCACTGGGGAAGTGCTCTTCGAAAATGCTACGATAGTAGTACTCTTCTTTGTTTTGTGGCGTATTGATCGGGAAACGTTCGGCAGCATGTTCCATTTGCTCATCGCTCACGGCAGCTGCTGTGATTTCCCTCAATGTGTCAATCCATGAATATCCTACACCGTCACTGAACTGCTCTTTCTGTCTCCAAGCCACACTTTCCGGTAACATATCGGCAAAGGCTTCGCGAACAATTCGTTTCTCAATTTCCTTTCCGGGGCACATTTTAGCTTTCGGGTTCAGGTTCATTGCCACGTCGAGAAATTCTTTATCAAGGAAAGGGACGCGTCCTTCTACTCCCCATGCTGACAAACTTTTATTGGCACGGAGGCAATCGTACATGTGTAACTTTGAAAGTTTACGTACTGTTTCTTCGTGAAATGCCTGTGGAGTAGGGGCCTTGTGGAAATACAGATACCCCCCGAAAACTTCATCAGCACCTTCACCGCTCAACACCATTTTGATCCCCATTGATTTGATGACACGCGCTAATAAATACATGGGAGTGGAAGCGCGTACGGTAGTTACATCATACGTCTCGATGAAATAAATTACATCGCGAACAGCATCCAGACCTTCCTGAACGGTGTAGTTGATCTCATGATGGACGGTACCGATATATTCGGCCACCTCACGCGCTTTAATCAAATCGGGCGCGCCCTTTAGACCGATGGCGAAAGAGTGAAGTTGAGGCCACCACGCATCACTTGCACCGTCTGTTTCTATACGTTTTGCCGCATATTTTTTGGCAATGGCAGAGATAACGGAACTATCCAACCCGCCCGAAAGCAACACTCCATACGGTACGTCACTCATTAACTGGCGGTGCACAGCCTCTTCCAATGCCACTTTCACATCCTCGGTTTGTGCATCATTCTCTTTGACAGTTTCATATTCTGTCCAGTCGCGCGAATACCAACGTTTCATTTTTCCCTCTTTACTATAGAAATAATGTCCGGGAAGGAATACTTCATATTCGTCACAAAATCCTTCGAGAGCTTTCAACTCGCTGCCGAAGTAGATTTTTCCCTCTTTATCTTTTCCTATATATAAAGGAATAACCCCTATCGGATCGCGGGCAATCAGAAATTCATCCTTTTCCTCATCATAAAGAACGAAAGCGAAGATACCGCTGATATCTTCCAAAAAATGGATGCCTTTATCTTTGTAAAGGGCAAGAATTACCTCACAGTCACTTCCGGTTTGAAAGTTATATTTTCCCGCATATTTAGCGCGAATATCACGGTGATTGTAAATCTCACCGTTGACGGCGAGCACCTGTTTATGATCGGGAGAGTATAACGGCTGCCCGCCACTCTGCGGGTCGACAATAGAAAGACGTTCGTGTGCCAGGATGGCACTTCCGCCTACATAGATTCCGCTCCAGTCCGGTCCGCGATGACGGATCTTCTGGGCCATTTTCAGTGCTTTATCTCTTAGTTCTTTCGTTTGAACTTTGATGTTGAGTATACCTGCTATTCCACACATAACTTTAATTTTTAGAGGGGTAATGTAATCTGTTGATTGTTTATTCGCTATTTCTAAGAAGCTGATTAGCTATTCTTAATTCGTTCCATAATTGTTATCGTTTAGTTCCACAACTGTTTCCCTTTAGTTCCATATCTGTTATCCTTTAGTTCCACAGATATGGAACGAACCGATAATAGTAATCGAGCTTCTTGTTGTACACTGTTGCAAAACTTATTGTATTAGATAAGCATCTATTTCCGCAGCAGCCTTTCGTCCTCCCGCCATGGCGCGTACCACCAGGCTGGCACCAGTCTCGGCATCACCGGCTAGGAATACATTCTTTGCAAATTTCGGTTGCTCCGGTTTCAGGAATCCCATTGCCAATAATACCATATCAGCTTCGATGACTTCCTTCTTCCCTGTTGGTTTCATCGTGGGACGTCCGCCATCTGCTGCCGGAATCCATTCCACTTCTTCCACTTCTACACCTGTCACTTTTCCATTCTTTCCGAGGAACTGATTGGAAGCCAGGCACCAGCGGCGTGTACAACCTTCTTCATGGCTGGAAGTCGTTTTGAAGACTGCCGGCCATTGTGGCCAAGGAGTAGCCGGATTGTAGCCGACAGGAGGTTTCGGCATGATTTCGATTTGAGTGACACTGACGGCTCCCTGTCTCACACTGGTTCCGATGCAGTCGGAACCAGTGTCTCCGCCACCTATCACAAGTACTTTTTTGCCTTTGGCATTCACCAATTTATCTTTTGAGAAAGTCTGTCCTGCCAGAATCCTATTCTGTTGTGCCAGCATTTCGAGTGCGAAATGAATCCCTTTCAGTTCGCGTCCCGGAATACTCAAGTCACGTGCAGTCGGCGTTCCGGTACAGATGCAGTAAGCGTCGAATCCTTCCGGCAAATGATTGACGTCTATTTCTACTCCCATTTCAAACTGTATTCCTTCTGCAGCCAATATCTTCATCCGTCGGTCAATTACATTCTTATCCAGTTTGAAATTAGGAATACCGAATCGTAATAATCCTCCGGGCGCTTCATCCTTATCAAATAAAGTAACGCTATATCCTTTTAAATTCAGCTGATTAGCCACTACCAATCCGGCAGGACCCGCACCAATCACCGCCACTTTCTTTCCGTTTCTTCTCGGCGTCTTTACCTGTATATATCCTTCACGAAAAGCCGCTTCCACGATAGCTGCTTCATTCTCGCGAATAGTCACCGGCTGATCGCAGGAAAGTTTCAACACACACGATTTCTCGCAAAGAGCAGGACAAATACGTCCCGTAAATTCCGGAAAATCGCAAGTAGACGACAATACTTCGTATGCCTCCTTCCATTTTCCCCTGTATAATGCGTCCTGCCATTCCGGTTGTTTATTTCCTATCGGGCATGCCCAATGACAGAAAGGTACACCGCAATCCATACAGCGTGACGCCTGCAATTTACGGCTGTTTGTATTCAAAGTCTGTTCTACCTGACTATAGTCAGTGATTCGCTCGTTTACAGGGCGGTATCCCGCCTCTTGTCGAGGTATATTTAGAAATGCTTTAGGATTTCCCATCTTGTTATTTACTATTTGACGATTTACTATTTACTATTTTTAGACTATCTTGTCATTTGCTATTTGACTATTTACAGACTATACATTCAAATAGTAAATTGTAAATAGTCAAATTGTAAATCTAATAGTCTCTTTGCATGTCTGCAATTTTTTGTTGTAATTTTCTCATCTGTTCCTCCTGCAATACTTTTTTGTATTCGATGGGTACTACTTGGATGAACTGGTCTGCATAATGATTCCAGTTGTCAAGCATGGTACGGGCTAGTTTTGAGCCTGTGTACAGATAATGTTGGCGGATTAGTTCGTGTAGCTCCTTCCGGTAGCTGGCTTCTTCGATGAGTGACAGTTCCACCATTTCCATGTTGCAGAAATAATCGAAGTTGCCATCCTTGTTCCATACGTAAGCCACACCGCCACTCATACCGGCTGCAAAGTTACGTCCGGTTTGCCCGAGGACTACCACACGACCTCCTGTCATGTATTCGCAACAATGGTCGCCCACACCTTCCACTACGGCAACTGCACCGGAGTTACGAACTGCGAAACGTTCTCCTACACGACCGTTGATATATACTTCACCGCTTGTTGCTCCATAAAGCAAGGTATTACCGGCAATTGTATTCTTTTCGGCTTCGAAGTTGCTGCGGATAGGAGGCAATACGGAGATGCGTCCGCCGCTCAATCCTTTACCCAGATAATCGTTCGCTTCACCTTCCAGTTTAAAGTTAACTCCCGGTACGAGGAAAGCCCCGAAAGACTGACCTGCCGAGCCTTTGAACTTCACATTCAGCGTATGTTCCGGCAATCCTTTGGCACCGTATTTCTTGGCAATCACTCCGGAGAGCATCGCACCTATTGCACGGTCTGTATTGGCAATCGTATATTCTAAAGAAATCTCTTTCTCATGTTCAATAGCTTCTTGTGCCGCATCAATGAGGGTTACATCCTTTACAGTAGAAACACCGTGATCCTGATCGATGACATGGCGGATAGCCGCGTTGTTATCAATGCGTGCCAGCAATTTGGTGAAGTCGATTAACGCATGTTTCGGATTCGGGTCGTTGGTAACGGATTTGCGTTCGATCAAGTCTGTGCGCCCGATAATATCATCCATTCTGGTGAATCCCATTTCGGCCAAATGCTCGCGGACCTCCTGTGCCAGGAATGTGAAGAAATTTACCAAATATTCACTACGCCCATGAAAGCGTTTACGTAATTCCTCATTCTGTGTGGCAACTCCCACTGGACAAGTATTCTGATGGCATTTGCGCATCATTACACACCCTAATACAATCAATGCCGAAGTGGCGAAGCCATATTCTTCGGCACCCATTAGCGCCATTAAGATGATGTCACGTCCGGTTTTCAGTTGTCCGTCGGCTTGCAGAACTACTTGCCCACGAAGTCCGTTCAAAACCAATGTTTGTTGTGTCTCGCTCAATCCCAATTCCGGTGAGATGCCCGCATAACGGATAGAAGAAGCCGGAGAAGCACCTGTTCCCCCTTCAGCACCGGAGATGACAATCAGGTCCGCCTTTGCTTTTGCCACCCCGGCGGCAATTGTACCGACGCCGCTTTCTGCTACCAGTTTCACACTGATTTTGGCCTGTGGATTTACATTTTTCAGATCGAAGATTAATTGTGCCAAATCCTCAATCGAATAAATATCATGATGAGGTGGGGGAGAAATCAGTGAAATTCCCGGAATGGAATGGCGTGTTTTTGCAATCACATCATTCACTTTAAATCCCGGAAGTTGTCCGCCTTCACCCGGCTTTGCTCCCTGTGCTATCTTAATCTGAATCTCGTCCGCATTAACCAGATATTCTGCCGTTACACCGAAACGTCCGGAAGCTACCTGCTTGATTGCACTTCGTAAGGAACTGCCATCGGGCAGCGGTTGGAAACGGGCAGCGTCCTCGCCACCTTCACCGGTATTACTGCGCCCGTGAATTTTATTCATGGCAATAGCCATTGCCTCATGAGCCTCTTTGCTGATAGAACCAAAAGACATGGCCCCCGTGACGAAACGATGCAGAATGTTTTCCACCGGTTCTACCTGATCGATCGAAATCGGATTACGACGGAATCCCAGAAAGTCACGAAGGAAAATAGGCTTCTCTTTTTCGTCTACCAAATGAGTATATTCTTTAAACTTCTTGTAACTTCCCAGCCGTGTAGCCAATTGCAGCGTACTGATTGTTTCCGGATTCCATGCGTGCTTTTCTCCGTCTTTGCGGAAGGCATACAAACCGTTGTTTTTTAATAATGGAAGGTTGAAAGTAGAAGATGGAGAGTTACTTTGTGTTCCTTCATTTCCATTTTTGATTTCTGAAAATCCTTCCTCATGGAAAGCAATGGCATCTCTGGCTATTTCTTCCAGGCGAATACCTCCGATGGGCGAACCGAGTCCACCGAAATAGGCCTTACTCAATTCTTCGCTCAAACCGACGGCTTCGAAGATCTTTGCGCCACGATAAGAGCGGATGGTAGAGATCCCCATTTTACTCATGATTTTAAACAAGCCTTTGCAGATGGATTTGATATAATTCTTTTCAGCAGTGGCATAATCCAACTGAATATCCCTGTCTTTAACCAAGCGGTCGAGAACGGCGAATGCCATGTAAGGATTCAGGGCACTTGCTCCGAAACCCAGTAATAACGCAGCGTGCATTACCTCACGTATTTCACCGCTTTCTACAATCAATGCTGTTTGTACACGTTTGCCGACTGAAATCAGATGGTGATGAACGGCGCTTACTGCCAGCAATGAAGGAATAGTGGCATGGGTAATATCCACGTCACGGTCGGTCAGGACAATGTAGTTTACGCCTTCCGTCACAGATTCTTCCGCCATTTTACAAAGGCTGTTCAGTGCCTCCTGCAATCCGGCTTTCCCTTTCGCTGCTTCAAATAACATGGGCAGTTTGACCGTTTTGAAACCTTTATAGCGGATATTACAAAGAATATCCAGTTGTGTATTGCTCAAAATTGGATGATTCAGGCGGACCATTTTGCAATGACTCTCGCTGGGTGTCAGGATATTCATGCCGACTGCCCCGATGTATTCAGTTAATGACATTACCAGTTCTTCGCGGAGCGGGTCAATGGGAGGATTGGTCACTTGTGCAAATTGCTGCCGGAAATAGTTGTAAAGCAATTGCGGCTTATCCGAAAGTACAGCTAACGGAGTATCATTACCCATTGAATGGATCGGTTCTGCTCCGCTGCTTGCCATCGGCATAATCAGTTTTTCGATATCCTCTTTGGAGTAGCCGAAAGTGCGAAGCATACAGTCGTAGTTTTCTACATGATGAGGTACTTTGCGTCCGCTCTTCAGTTCATCCAGTTCGATTCGGTTCGTAGACAACCAGGTGCGGTAAGGTTTGGCTTCAGCCAACTGTTTTTTCAGTTCGCCATCATAATAAATTTCACCTTTTTCCGTATCTACCAGCAAAATCTTACCGGGCTGTAAACGACCTTTTTCTTTGATGTCTCCCGGTTCGAAATCCATCACACCGACTTCCGAAGCCACTACCATCATATCGTTTTTAGTAATCAGATAACGGGCAGGGCGCAGGCCGTTACGGTCGAGCATACCTCCGGCAAATCGTCCGTCACTGAAGAGAAGTGCAGCCGGTCCGTCCCACGGTTCCATCAGGATAGAGTGGTATTCGTAGAATGATTTCAGATCCTCGCTGATGGGATTCTTTTCGTTGAAAGATTCCGGCACGAGCATAGCCATGGCGTGTGGCAGGCTCAACCCCGACATCACCAGGAACTCCAGTACATTATCCAGGGAAGCACTGTCGCTCATGCCCGGTTGTATAATCGGACGAAGTTCTTTTATATCACCCAAGGTAGGAGTGGAGAGTACGCTTTCGCGGGCTTCCATCCATCCGCGGTTACCACGGATCGTGTTGATTTCACCGTTGTGTGCCAGCAGGCGGAATGGTTGTGCCAATCCCCATGTAGGGAATGTATTGGTACTGAAACGGGAGTGCACCAGTGCCAGTCCGCTGGTAAAATAGCTATTCGTCAGGTCCGGATAGTAGTTGCGCAGTTGCAACGACGAAAGCATACCTTTATATATAATACTTTTTGTAGAAAGCGAAACAACATAAAAATCGTCTTTTGTCGGAATGGATGACAGTCTGACCTTATTCTCGATTCTTTTCCGGATCAGATATAACTTCCGGTCGGCAGTTTCCGTTTCTGTAAATCCGGTGATGAATACTTGCTTGATGTCTGGTTCGTTTGCCAGAGCAGATTCTCCTAGAATTTCAGGGCAGGTGGGTACATTGCGCAGATGCATCAATGTGAGTCCTTCTTTTTCAATTTCTTCAATAATGATACTTAAAATGGCTGCCTGGTCTTTTCCATTTTTCGGCAAAAATAGCAATCCTGTGCCGTACCGTCCTTTTTCGGGTACAGGAATACCTTGCAATAAAATAAACTCATGCGGAATTTGCAGCATGATACCTGCACCGTCGCCGGTTTTGTTATCCGCACCTTCGGCACCGCGGTGGCGCATGTTCTCTAATACCTTTAAAGCCGACTCAACAATGTCGTGTGACTTTTCTCCATGAATGTTTACCAGCATACCAACACCGCAGGCATCGTGTTCGTATGCCGCATTATACAAGCCCATCAGTTTGGGCTGTCGTTGGTAAGGGGATCCTTCTGTTACGTTGTTAAAAAGTTCTTGTTTCTTCATTCTTACTAGCTTTATTGTATGATAATACCTAATTGAAGTGTCAATTTGTTCGGCAAAGTTAGTGGTTTAATTTCAAAATGATAGTAAAATATAAGTTTTCTGTAACGCGAAATTAAAAGAAGAGCCTGTCTTCTTCTAATTTGTAATTAAAAGAGGGAGATTTACTTTTAATTTGTTAGCTCTTTTGGGTTAATGGTGAGTTAATTGTAATTTGTTTCTTTTTGAGCTAAAAATAATATATTATTTAACTTTTTGATGTGTTTACAACTTTTTTATGCGTTTCTGTCAAATAAATATGCTTTTTGTTGTCTTTATGTTATTTGTAATGTGTATATTTGCAGTCGAAATAAAAATATCATAATATGTGTGGAATAGTAGGCTATATTGGTAAACGAAAAGCCTACCCTATCCTTATAAAAGGGCTGAAGCGACTGGAGTATCGTGGATATGATAGCGCGGGGGTAGCAATCATCAGTGATGACCGACAGTTAAATGTGTATAAGACGAAAGGAAAAGTCTCCGATCTTGAAAATTTCGTCACACAAAAAGATATTTCCGGTACAATCGGAATTGCCCATACTCGTTGGGCTACTCACGGGGAACCTTGTTCCGCTAACGCCCACCCTCATTACTCTTCTTCCGAAAAGCTCGCTCTCATTCATAACGGTATTATCGAAAACTACGCCGTTCTCAAAGAAAAACTTCAAGCCAAAGGCTATATTTTTAAAAGTAGTACAGATACCGAAGTCCTTGTTCAATTAATAGAATACATGAAAGTCACTAATCAGGTCAGTTTGCTGACAGCCGTTCAATTGGCGTTGGGAGAAGTGATTGGTGCCTATGCGATTGCGATTCTTGATAAAGAGCATCCCGATGAGATTATTGCTGCCCGTAAGAGTAGCCCGCTGGTAGTGGGGATTGGAGCGGACGAGTTCTTCCTTGCTTCGGATGCCACTCCGATTGTAGAATATACAGATAAGGTGGTTTATCTGGAAGACGGAGAAATTGCTGTTCTCCATTTGGGAAAAGAATTGAAGGTGGTCAATTTGAGTAATGTTGAAATGACACCTGAAATTAAAAAAGTGGAGCTAAATCTCGGCCAGCTGGAAAAAGGAGGATATCCGCATTTTATGTTGAAAGAGATTTTCGAACAGCCCGATTGTATTCACGATTGTATGCGCGGACGTATCAATGTGGAAGCAGACAATGTGGTACTTTCCGCTGTGATCGATCATCGGGAAAAGCTGTTGAATGCCAAGCGGTTTATTATCGTTGCCTGCGGAACTTCCTGGCATGCCGGACTGATTGGAAAGCATCTGATTGAAAGTTTCTGCCGCATACCGGTGGAAGTGGAGTATGCTTCCGAATTTCGTTACCGTGATCCGGTGATTGACGGACAGGATGTAGTGATAGCAATCTCCCAAAGCGGTGAGACTGCGGATACTTTGGCTGCTGTGGAATTGGCAAAAAGCCGCGGAGCATTTATATATGGTATTTGCAATGCTATCGGGTCTTCTATTCCCCGTGCCACTCACACCGGTTCGTATATCCACGTAGGTCCGGAAATCGGAGTCGCTTCCACCAAAGCGTTTACCGGACAGGTCACTGTGTTGGCAATGCTGGCATTGACGCTTGCCAAAGCGAAAGGAACAATTGACGAACGGCATTATCTTTCAATTGTACAGGAATTAAATCATATTCCGGAGAAGATGAAAGAAGTGCTGAAACTGAATGATACCCTGGCGGAATTATCGAAAACTTTCACGTATGCGCATAACTTTATTTATCTGGGACGCGGATATAGTTATCCTGTTGCATTGGAAGGTGCATTGAAATTGAAAGAAATATCGTATATTCACGCCGAAGGTTATCCGGCTGCCGAGATGAAGCACGGACCGATTGCCTTGATTGACGCGGAAATGCCGGTAGTGGTGATTGCTACGCAGAATGGACTGTACGAAAAAGTGCTAAGTAATATTCAGGAGATCAAGGCGAGGAAGGGAAAAGTGATTGCGTTCGTTACGAAGGGAGATACGGTTATCAGCAAGATTGCCGATTGTAGTATCGAACTTCCTGAAACAATAGAGTGTCTCGATCCGTTAATTACTACGGTACCTCTCCAACTTCTTGCTTATCACATTGCGGTATGTAAGGGGATGGATGTAGACCAGCCGAGAAATCTGGCGAAGTCGGTAACGGTAGAGTAATGTGATTTACAATTAGACAATTTACTATTTACGATTGAAGAATCAATGATAGATAGTAAGTTGTTTGATTGGCAGGTGGTAATTTAAATCGTAAATAGTAAATCGTCAAATCGTAAATAGTATAGATGGAACAATTGAAACATGAATGTGGCGTTGCCATGATACGCTTGCTTAAACCGTTGGAGTATTACGAGAAAAAGTACGGAACATGGATGTACGGTCTTAATAAGCTCTACCTGTTGATGGAGAAACAACATAACCGTGGACAGGAAGGTGCGGGACTGGCATGTGTGAAACTGGAAGCAAATCCGGGTGAAGAATATATGTTTCGTGAACGTGCTTTAGGCTCCGGAGCTATTACGGAGATTTTTGAAAATGTTCAAAACAACTTTAAGGAGCTCACTCCCGAACAGTTGCATGATGCTGCGTATGCCAAACGAGTCCTGCCTTTTGCCGGGGAAGTATATATGGGGCATCTTCGTTATTCCACTACGGGAAAATCCGGAATCTCATACGTGCATCCATTTTTAAGAAGAAATAACTGGCGTGCCAAGAATCTCGCTCTTTGCGGAAACTTCAATATGACGAATGTGGACGAAATATTTGCCCGTATCACTGCCATTGGTCAGCATCCGCGTAAATATGCCGATACATATATCATGTTGGAACAGGTGGGACACCGTCTTGACCGTGAAGTGGAGCGTGTATTCAATCTTGCCGAAGCCGAAGGGCTTACGGGCATGGGCATCACGCATTATATAGAAGAACATATTGATTTGGCAAACGTACTGCGTACTTCCAGTCACGAATGGGATGGGGGGTATGTTATTTGCGGATTGACCGGAAGCGGTGAATCTTTCGCTATCCGTGACCCTTGGGGCATCCGGCCTGCATTTTGGTATCAGGATGACGAGATAGCTGTTCTTGCTTCCGAACGTCCGGTGATCCAGACAGCTTTGAACGTTCCGTTTGAGGAAATCAAGGAACTGCAACCGGGGCAGGCATTGCTGATTAGCAAAGAGGGAAAGATACGTACTTCGCAAATCAATAAGCCACGTGAAAATCAGGCTTGTTCCTTCGAACGTATCTATTTCTCCCGTGGCAGTGACGTCGATATTTATAAAGAAAGGAAACGGCTGGGCGAAAAGTTGGTTCCGAAAATACTGAAAGCTATCAATAATGATATCGATCATACGGTCTTCTCTTTTATTCCAAACACTGCGGAGGTTGCTTTCTACGGAATGTTGCAGGGACTGGATGATTACTTGAATGAGGAGAAAGTGCAGCAGATCGCTGCATTGGGGCATAACCCGAATATGGAGGAGTTAGAAGTTATTCTTTCCCGTCGTATTCGTAGCGAAAAGGTGGCAATCAAGGATATTAAGCTCCGTACGTTCATCGCCGAAGGAAACAGTCGTAATGATTTGGCTGCCCATGTGTATGATATTACATACGGAAGTCTTGTACCCGGTGTTGATAATCTGGTGATTATCGATGACAGCATTGTGCGTGGCACTACGCTGAAACAAAGTATTATCGGTATTCTCGACCGTCTCGGTCCGAAGAAGATTGTCATCGTATCTTCTTCTCCGCAGGTGCGTTATCCTGACTATTACGGTATTGATATGGCAAAGATGAGCGAGTTTATCGCCTTCAGGGCTGCTGTCGAACTTTTAAAGGAACGGGATATGAAAGATGTGATTGCGGCCGCCTACCGTAAATCGAAAGAGCAGGTAGGACTGCCGAAAGAGCAGATGGTAAACTATGTGAAAGATATTTATGCTCCGTTCACTGATGAGGAAATCTCTGCCAAAATGGTGGAACTGCTGACACCCAAGGGAACCAAGGCGAAAGTGGAAATCGTCTATCAACCGTTGGAGGGATTGCACGAGGCTTGTCCGCATCATAAAGGCGACTGGTATTTTAGCGGTAACTACCCTACACCGGGTGGTGTGAAAATGGTGAACCGGGCGTTCATCGACTATATAGAACAAATGTATCAATTCTAACAACCATACAACGATTCAATAATAAGAATGAGAAATGTGACATTAATCCTTGACGACGGGAGCCGGTTTTCCGGTAAGTCGTTTGGCTACGAGAAGCCGGTGGCGGGCGAAGTAGTGTTTAATACTGCCATGACCGGATACCCGGAGAGCCTCACTGACCCTTCATACGCCGGACAGTTGATGACGCTTACCTATCCTTTGGTAGGTAACTACGGTGTTCCTCCTTTTACTATCGAGCCGAATGGACTTGCCACTTTCATGGAAAGTGAAAAGATCCACGCGGAAGCGATTATCGTAAGTGACTATTCTTATGAATACAGCCACTGGAACGCTGTGGAAAGTCTTGGTGACTGGCTGAAACGGGAAAAAGTTCCTGGTATCACGGGCATTGATACGCGCGAGCTGACTAAAGTGCTTCGTGAACATGGAGTAATGATGGGGAAAATAGTATTTGAAAATGAAGAATTAAGAATGAAGAATGAAGAATTTCCGTCTTATAGCGATATAAACTATGTAGACCAGGTTTCCTGTAAAGAAATTATTCATTATTTCCCTAGTGGAACAAGCAGCCACAGCGCAGCTAATTCTTCATTCTTCATTCCTCATTCTTCATTAAAAAAAGTTGTTCTGGTAGATTGCGGTGTGAAGACTAATATCATTCGTTGCCTGCTGAAACGTAATGTTGAGGTGATTCGTGTACCTTGGGATTATGATTATAACGGACTCGAATTTGACGGACTGTTTATTTCTAACGGACCTGGGGATCCGGATACCTGTGATGCTGCGGTGCAGAATATCCGCAAGGCAATGGCAAACGAGAAACTGCCTATCTTCGGAATCTGTATGGGTAACCAACTGCTTTCGAAAGCGGGAGGAGCCAAGATTTATAAATTGAAATACGGTCACCGTAGCCACAACCAACCGGTTCGTATGGTAGGTACGGAACGTTGCTTCATCACTTCGCAAAACCACGGTTATGCCGTAGACAATAATACGTTGAGTGCAGATTGGGAACCGTTATTTATTAATATGAATGATGGCTCTAACGAAGGAATCAAGCATAAAAGAAACCCTTGGTTTTCTGCACAATTCCATCCGGAAGCAGCGAGTGGACCTACGGATACGGAATTCCTGTTCGACGAATTTGTAAAACTATTGTAACCCATATTCATCACGGATTATAAAAAATCTGTGTCAATCTGTGTAATCTGTGATGAACCAGAAAGTAGAATCAATGAAAGAAAATATAAAGAAAGTATTGTTGTTGGGTTCCGGTGCCCTGAAGATCGGTGAGGCCGGTGAGTTTGACTATTCCGGTTCGCAGGCACTCAAAGCCTTGAAAGAAGAAGGCATTGAAACGATTCTTATCAATCCTAATATTGCTACGGTACAGACTTCCGAAGGAGTGGCGGATCAAATCTACTTCCTCCCGGTGACTCCGTATTTCGTAGAGAAAGTGATTCAGAAAGAAAAACCGGAAGGCATTATGCTGGCGTTCGGCGGTCAGACAGCCTTGAACTGTGGAGTGGCATTGTATAAGGAAGGTATTCTTGAAAAATATAATGTAAAAGTACTCGGCACTCCGGTGCAGGCCATCATGGATACCGAGGACCGCGAACTTTTCGTTCAGAAATTGAATGAAATCAATGTAAAGACCATTAAGAGTGAAGCCGTAGAAAATGCGGAAGATGCTCGTCGCGCAGCAAAAGAATTGGGATATCCCGTGATTGTTCGTGCCGCATACGCCTTGGGAGGCTTGGGCTCCGGTTTCTGTGATAATGAACAGCAACTGGATATTCTGGTAGAAAAAGCATTCTCTTTCTCCCCACAGGTATTAGTGGAAAAATCACTTCGTGGTTGGAAAGAAGTGGAATATGAAGTGGTGCGCGACCGTTTCGACAACTGTATTACAGTTTGTAATATGGAAAACTTCGACCCGCTGGGTATTCATACCGGTGAATCTATCGTTATTGCTCCGTCACAAACGCTTACGAACAAAGAATATCATAAACTCCGGGAACTGGCAATACGTATCATCCGTCACATCGGTATTGTGGGCGAATGTAATGTACAATATGCCTTCGACCCCGAATCCGAAGACTATCGGGTCATTGAAGTAAATGCGCGCCTTTCCCGTTCATCGGCTTTGGCATCTAAGGCAACGGGTTATCCGCTGGCTTTCGTTGCGGCTAAATTGGGACTGGGTTATGGACTCTTCGACCTGAAGAACTCTGTAACAAAGACTACTTCTGCTTTCTTCGAACCGGCATTGGATTATGTCGTATGTAAGATTCCACGTTGGGATTTGGGTAAATTCCACGGTGTAGATAAAGAATTGGGATCTTCTATGAAATCTGTCGGTGAGGTGATGGCTATCGGTCGCACTTTTGAAGAAGCTATCCAGAAAGGGCTTCGCATGATTGGACAGGGAATGCACGGATTTGTAGAAAATAAGGAGCTAGTTATTTCCGACATCGACAAGGCTTTGCGCGAACCGACTGATAAACGTATTTTTGTTATCTCGAAGGCTTTTCGTGCCGGCTACACCATCGATCAGGTACACGAACTGACTAAGATTGATAAATGGTTCCTTCAGAAATTGATGAATATCATGCAGACTTCCGAAGAACTGCATAGCTGGGGAAATAATCACAAACAAATAGCCGATCTGCCAAACGAACTGCTTCGTAAAGCCAAGGTTCAAGGTTTCTCTGATTTCCAGGTTGCCCGTGCCATCGGCTACGAAGGTGATATGGAGGATGGTATTCTTTATGTCCGCAAACATCGTAAAGAGGCGGGTATTCTTCCGGTAGTGAAGCAGATTGATACGCTGGCTGCCGAATATCCTGCACAGACCAATTATCTGTATCTTACTTATAGCGGTGTAGCGAACGATGTACATTATCTGGGAGATCATAAGTCTATTGTTGTATTGGGTTCCGGCGCTTATCGTATCGGTTCTTCCGTAGAATTTGACTGGTGTGGAGTGCAGGCTTTAAATACTATTCGTAAAGAAGGATGGCGCAGCGTGATGATTAACTATAATCCCGAAACCGTATCTACGGACTACGATATGTGCGATCGCTTGTACTTCGACGAATTGACTTTCGAACGCGTGATGGATATTCTGGAGCTTGAGAATCCGCATGGGGTAATTGTATCTACCGGTGGTCAGATTCCAAATAACCTTGCTTTGCGTCTGGATGCACAGAATATCAATATCCTTGGCACAAGTGCCAAGAGCATTGACAACGCTGAAGATCGTGAAAAATTCTCTGCCATGCTCGACCGTATCGGTGTGGATCAGCCCCGTTGGCGTGAATTAACATCTATGGATGACATTCAGGAGTTTGTTGAAGAAGTGGGTTTTCCTGTACTTGTCCGTCCGTCATACGTGCTTTCGGGAGCTGCGATGAATGTTTGTTCCAATCAGGAAGAGCTGGAGCGCTTCCTGAAACTGGCCGCCAATGTATCGAAAAAACATCCGGTAGTAGTAAGTCAGTTTATTGAACATGCCAAGGAAGTAGAAATGGATGCCGTGGCGCAGAATGGCGAAATTGTGGCATACGCGATTAGTGAGCATATCGAATTTGCAGGAGTACACTCCGGTGACGCGACTATTCAGTTCCCGCCACAGAAGCTATATGTAGAAACTGTTCGCCGTATCAAACGTATCAGCCGTGAGATTGCCAAGGCTTTGAATATCTCTGGTCCGTTTAATATTCAGTATTTGGCGAAAGATAATGATATCAAGGTGATTGAATGTAACTTGCGTGCCAGTCGTTCTTTCCCATTTGTCAGCAAGGTATTGAAGATCAACTTTATTGAATTGGCAACTAAGGTTATGCTCGGCCTGCCTGTTGAAAAACCGGAAAAGAATCTTTTCGAACTGGACTATGTGGGAATCAAAGCTTCACAGTTCTCTTTCAACCGTTTGCAGAAAGCCGACCCGGTGTTGGGAGTAGATATGGCTTCCACTGGTGAAGTAGGTTGTATTGGTATGGATACTTCTTGTGCCGTATTGAAAGCAATGCTTTCTGTAGGCTATCGTATTCCGAAGAAGAATATCCTGCTTTCTACAGGTACCATGAAGCAAAAAGCGGATATGATGGATGCAGCCCGTATGTTGGTGAATAAGGGATATAAACTCTTTGCGACAGGCGGTACGCATAAAGCGCTTGCCGAGAGCGGTATTGAGAGTACTCATGTTTATTGGCCGAGTGAAGAGGGGCATCCGCAAGCGTTGGAGATGCTTCATAGTAAGGAAATAGATATGGTAGTCAATATACCAAAGAACTTGACTGCCGGAGAATTAAGCAATGGGTATAAAATCCGTCGTGCCGCCATCGATTTAAATATTCCGTTGATTACGAACGCTCGTCTGGCTAGTGCATTTATCAATGCCTTCTGTACGATGAGTGTGGATGATATAGCTATCAAGAGCTGGGCAGAATATAAATAAGATGATTATATTCTATTGAAATGAAAAGACAAAGGTCGTTCCTGTTATTCGGGAGCGGCCTTTGTCTTTTATTGTAGAAATACAATTATTCGATTATTCAGTTGGAAAATTAAATACTCTTGGTCTTTATTTGCTGTTTTGGACATTTTAATGTAACTTGCGCACTTATTTAAATAATATTTTTTTTTACAGGAGGATGATAGGTATGGATAATCATGTTGTAATAATGGCTGGTGGCATAGGGAGCCGTTTCTGGCCGATGAGCACTCCGGAATGTCCTAAACAATTTATTGATGTAATGGGATGTGGCCGGTCACTGATTCAATTGACGGCAGACCGGTTTGATGGTGTTTGCCCCAGAGAAAATATGTGGGTGGTAACTTCTGAAAAATACATTGATATTGTTCGGGAGCAGTTGCCGGAAATTCCGGAAAGTAATATTTTAGCGGAACCTTGTGCACGAAATACTGCACCTTGTATCGCATTTGCTTGCTGGAAAATCAAAAAGAAGCATCCCCGTGCTAATATTGTAGTAACTCCTTCGGATGCATTAGTCATCGATACGGGCGAGTTCCGTAGAGTGATGGAGAAAGCACTTCGTTTTACGGATGATAGCAGTGCTATTGTCACAATAGGTATTCGGCCGACTCGTCCGGAGACAGGCTACGGATATATTGCTGCTGCCAACCAGCTTCAAACAGATAAAGAAATTTATACAGTAGACGCATTCAAGGAAAAACCCGATAAAGAGACAGCTGAAAAGTATTTGGCGGAAGGTAATTACTTCTGGAATGCGGGAATCTTTGTGTGGAACGTGCGTACTATCACTTCCGTGATGCGTGTATATGCTCCGGGTATCGCACAGATTTTTGACCGTATTTTCCCGGATTTCTATACGGAAAAAGAAAATGAAACAATCAAAAAGTTGTTCCCGACTTGCGAAAGTATTTCTATCGACTATGCGGTGATGGAAAAAGCGGAGGCAATTTACGTGTTACCGGCTTCTTTCGGCTGGTCGGACTTAGGTACATGGGGAGCACTTCGCGGTCTTTTGCCACAGGATAAATCGGGAAATGCTACGGTAGGAACCGATATACGTTTGTATGACAGTAAGAATTGTATTGTGCATGCCAGCGAAGAAAAACGAGTTGTTGTTCAAGGATTAGATGGATATATCATCGCGGAGAAAGATAATACATTACTGATTTGTAAACTGGAAGAGGAACAACGGATTAAAGAGTTCTCGAAATAAAGATTATTTCGTTTGCTGATATTCGTGTGGTGTCATTCCTGTCATTCAGCTGATATTCAATTGAAAGCCGGAGTTAAGCACTCCGGCATTATTTTTATAATTGCACTTCGATATTTAATTTTCCACCAAGTCCACGTTCTACAATATCAAATAATGTTTTGAGAGTAATATTTTCTCCATCGTTTTCAACTTTTGATATGAATGTACGTTTCTTGTCAATGCGACTTGCAAGCTCTGCTTGTGTCATATCTAATTTTTCTCTGGCACTTCGTATCTTAAAGCCAATGCGCAAAGCCTCAAGTTCTCTCTCAAGCCTGTCTCGTTCCGGTGCTCCAACTTCACCGTAATACTCATTTTTAATTTGGTCTAATGTTTTTGTATTCATTCTAAAATCTCCTTTTCTTTTTCTTTATAATAGTCGGTCATAAGCCGTTCTGCTCTTTTTATTTCTTCTGGTGGCGTTTTTTGTGTCTTTTTCTGAAAGCCACTTAACAAAACAACCAATTTATTACCGTCAAAGAAACAAAAAATGCGGAAGATATTAT
Organism: Bacteroides finegoldii DSM 17565; assembly: GCF_000156195.1. GTDB lineage: Bacteria > Bacteroidota > Bacteroidia > Bacteroidales > Bacteroidaceae > Bacteroides > Bacteroides finegoldii. The sequence goes on from NZ_GG688322.1 coordinate 120,481, forward strand.
TGCCTAGTTGCACGCGAACCTCAAATAGTCCATTAGTACCTTCTATGTATTTTAGATATGTCGTTGGGATTCGGTCTATCTGCTCGATAATATCTAGCACTTTGATGATTTTATCGCGAACCTTCTGTGGTTGTTTCTTGAAAAAATCATCAAAATATTCTTTATATGTTATGACTTCTCTTACTTTCATTTTACAAAGGTAACTTATAAATTACATAAAAGCAATTTTAGACTACTTTTTCTTTAATTTTTCTCATCATTTTATCCATTATCTCTTCAGAACATTTTGCCAACTCATAGAAAGTGGCTGACTGTATTCAGAGTTCTCGAAATAAAGATTATTTCGTTTGCTGATATTCGTGTGGTGTCATTCCTGTCATTCGTTTGAAGAACTTCGAGAAAAAAGAAGGATTAGGGAAATTTAATTCATCAGAAACTTGATAAACGAGCAGATTGCTATGTTTTAGCAATACTTTTGCTTCTAGTATAATGGACTGGTTTATCCAGTCCATTACTGTTTGTTGACTGGCCTGCCGGATAACTGTATTCAGATAACGCGGAGTGAGACATAGCTTATCCGCATAGAAGTTCACGTTACGCTCTTTCTTGCTGTGTGTGTTGACAAGAGAGATGAAGCGTTGGAAAATCTCTTCCTGTCTTGTCAACTGTGCAGGATTCTGCTCAATGCTGTTTTGAGCGATATATTCTAAATAATAGAGGAGGCTGGCCAAAAGATGTTGTATAGCTTCTTTGCGGAATGGCGGTTCCTGCAATACTCCCCATATCAAGGTGAAATAATGTTCCACTTGTTGCTGTTCTTGCGGAGATAGTAACAATATGATGCTTTTCTGATGATGGAGAAGGTAAGAGAAAAAATCGTCTTTTCCGGATATAGGAAGGAAATTGTGGTCGGCTGCTATCATTTGCATATCAAAATCAGGAGACACTTCTGTGATTTGAATAATGGAGTTAGGAGCGATCACTGCGATGTATCCCGGTTGGATGGTATATTCGATCAGATTAATGAGAACTCGGACAGAACCTTGTTTGACGAATGCAATACGCCCTTCTTTAATACGATACGGTTGACCGAGTGAGAAAAGAGTCGTTTCCATTTTTACAAAGCTATTGACGAATCCGAAATCAGAAGATATATAACGATGCTCGTTATGTCGGACAATTTTGAGATTGTCTAATAATTTAAGTGCTAACTCTATCGGTCCTTTTTGTTCCATTTCTTTCTCTCTTTTCCGGCAAAGGTAATAAAATGCGGCATATTTATTTTCTTTTTTCTGTTTTATCGAACTAATGGGACATATTTGCCAACTCTTGGAAATGACCAGTGTCTTTGAAATCCCTATCTTTGTCTTTCGAAGAAACCAAAGAAATAATGGATATGAAAAGAATGATTTTCAGTTTCTCCTTTTTACTGTATGTAGCAGGAGCGTATGCGCAGATTACATTGGAAGAATGTCTGCGGAAGACGCAGGACAATTATCCGCTGGTACATCAGTATGGTTTAGTGGAGAAGACAAAGGAATATAATCTGGAAAATGCAGCCAAGGGATATTTACCTCAATTTGCTCTTTCGGCTAAGGCCTCTTATCAGAGTGATGTGACAGAAATTCCGGCAAAACTTCCCGGAGTAGATTTAAAAGGATTGCCCAAAGACCAATATCAGGTCATGTTGGAGTTGCAACAGAAGATATGGGACGGGGGAGGAATCCGTATGCAGAAGAAGCAGACGATTGCAGAGGCTGAAGTGGAGAAAGAAAAACTGAATGTAGATATGTATGCGCTGAATGACCGCGTGAATGATCTTTATTTTGGAATTCTCCTGCTGGACGAGCAAATCAAACAGAATACATTGTTACAAGATGAGCTAGAGAGAAATTATCGTCAGATTACTGCTTATGTGGAAAATGGAATAGCCAATCAAGCTGATTTGGATGCAGTGAAAGTGGAGCAGCTGAATACAAAACAGAAAAGAGTGGATTTAGTATCATCACGTGCAGCTTATTTGAAAATGCTTTCGCTGTTGGTAGGAGAAGCACTGTCTCCGGAGACGGTGCTGGAGAAACCTGTACCTCAAAGTACGGTTTCGGCTGTCAGTGAGATTCGTCGGCCGGAGTTGGCTTTGTTTGATGCACAGGGAGCTGGACTGCAAGTGCAGGAGAAGGCTTTGAATGTGCGTCATCTTCCGCAGTTCGGACTGTTTGTGCAGGGGGCATACGGAAATCCCGGATTGGATATGCTGAAGAATGAATTCTCTCCTTATTATATGGCAGGTGTCCGGCTTTCATGGAATTTCGGTAGTCTGTATACTTTGAAAAATGACCGTCGGGTGATCGAGAAGAAAAGACAGCAACTGGATAATAACCGGGATATATTCCTTTTCAATACAAGACTGGAAATGACGCAGCAGGATCAGGTTATCCATTCTTTGGAGAAGCAAATGCGGGATGATGATGAAATAATCCGGTTGCGTACAAATATCCGTAAAGCTGCCGAAGCAAAGGTGGCAAATGGAACATTGACCGTGACTGAAATGTTACGTGAACTGACTAATGAGAGCTTGGCGCGTCAGTCGAAAGCTATGCATGAGATTCAACGGTTAATGGGAATTTATCAATTGAAATATACAACGAATGATTAATATAACTTCTCCGGGTATGAAAAGAATAACAAAAATAGGAATGTGGGGGATAACGCTGATGATGTTATCTGCCTGTGGAAATGGAACACCTGATTATGACGCAACCGGTACATTTGAAGCTACGGAAGTAATAGTGTCCGCCGAGGCTGCCGGAAAATTGCTACGACTGGAAGTAGAAGAGGGAACAAAGCTGGAAGCGGGTGAGGAGATCGGGTTGGTAGATACGGTACAATTGTATTTAAAGAAATTGCAATTGGAAGCCAGTATGAAATCGGTAGAAAACCAGCGTCCTGATCTTGCCAAACAGATTGCCGCTACCAAGCAGCAAATTGTCACGGCAGAGCGTGAGAGGAAACGGGTGGAAAACTTGCTTGCTGCAGGTGCGGCCAATCAGAAACAACTGGATGATTGGGACGCGCAAGTCAAATTACTCGAACGACAGCTCGTTGCACAGGAATCATCGTTGCGTAATAGTACGAATAGCCTTACAGAACAAGGCAATTCGGTTGCTATACAGGTAGCGCAAGTGGAGGATCAGTTAGCTAAATGTCATGTTCAGTCACCTATCGCAGGTACAGTATTGGCTAAATATGCGGAAGCCGGTGAATTGGCGGCTATCGGTAAGCCTTTATTTAAGGTGGGCGAAGTGGATCGTATGTATTTGAGGGCTTACATCACTTCCGAACAGTTGTCAAAAGTGAAACTGGGAGATCAAGTGACTGTGTATGCTGACTATGGCAACTCGGAGCAGAAAGCTTATCCGGGGGAAGTGACCTGGATTTCCGATCGTTCGGAATTCACTCCAAAAACAATTCTGACGAAGAATGAACGTGCTAATCTGGTATATGCAGTGAAGATTGCGGTGAAGAATGACGGAGCGTTGAAGATTGGTATGTATGGCGGAGTAAAATTAAAGAATGAAGATTAAAAATTAAAGTCTGGGAGATGGAGAAGGATGCACCCATAGTGGTTGTGAAAGAAGTCGGCAAGAGCTATGGAACGGTGGAAGCGCTGAAAGATGTTTCTTTTGTGGTAGAACGGGGAGAGATCTTTGGGCTGATAGGTCCTGACGGTGCCGGTAAGAGTACCTTATTCCGTATTCTGACTACTTTGCTGCTGGCAGATAAGGGAACGGCCACGATCGGCGGACTGGATGTGGCAACAGAATATAGACAGATTCGTACGAAGGTTGGATATATGCCCGGTCGTTTTTCACTTTACCAGGATCTTTCAGTAGAGGAGAATCTGGAGTTTTTCGCTACCGTATTCCATACGACTGTTCAGGAGAACTATGATTTAATTAAAGATATCTATCAGCAGATAGAACCGTTCAGGAAAAGAAGGGCAGGGGCTTTGTCGGGTGGTATGAAGCAGAAATTGGCATTGAGTTGTGCTTTGATCCATAAACCGGATATTTTATTTCTGGATGAACCCACTACCGGAGTGGATCCTGTGTCGCGCAAGGAATTTTGGCAAATGCTTCGTAACTTGCGGGAACAGGGTATTACCATTGTTGTTTCTACTCCCATCATGGATGAAGCCCGGCAATGTGACCGGATTGCTTTTATCAATCATGGAAAGATTCATGGAATTGATACTCCCGAGCGTATTCTTCAGCAATTTGCATCCATCCTTTGCCCGCCTTCTTTGGAACGGGAGGAGGTGAGGCATGAAACCGCTCCGGTCATTGAAGTGGAGCTGCTGACAAAGTGTTTTGGCAATTTTACAGCGGTAGATCATATCTCTTTTCAGGTGAACCGGGGAGAGATATTTGGCTTCCTGGGTGCTAACGGTGCCGGAAAGACTACGGCCATGCGCATGCTTTGCGGATTAAGTAAACCGACATCAGGCATCGGAAAGGTGGCAGGATATGATATTTTCCGGGAAGCTGAACAAGTAAAGAAGCATATCGGCTATATGAGTCAGAAGTTTTCGCTGTATGAAGATTTGAAAGTGTGGGAGAATATCCGTCTGTTTGCCGGGATTTATGGGATGAAAGAGCAAGAAATAGAGCGGAAGACAGAAGAATTGTTGGATCGCCTGGAGCTTACTGCCGAACGGGATACTCTGGTGAAAAGCCTTCCGGTGGGGTGGAAGCAGAAATTAGCTTTTTCAGTTTCAATCTTCCATGAGCCGAGAATTGTTTTTCTGGATGAGCCGACGGGTGGAGTAGATCCTGCTACGAGAAGGCAGTTCTGGGAATTGATTTATCAGGCAGCAGATCAGGGAATCACCGTGTTTGTCACTACCCATTATATGGATGAAGCGGAATATTGTAACCGGATATCTATCATGGTGGACGGTCAGATTAAAGCTCTTGATACACCTGCCCGTCTGAAGCAACAATTCGGTGCGGAAACGATGGATGATGTTTTTCAGCAATTAGCCCGCGGTGCGGTGCGCAAAGCAGATTGATTATGAGACAGTTTATAGCTTTTGTAAAGAAGGAATTTTATCATATTTTCCGTGACCGGCGAACCATGCTGATTTTGTTGGGGATGCCGGTTGTACAAATTGTACTATTCGGTTTTGCCATCAGTACAGAGGTGAAAAATGTCCGGTTGGCGGTACTCGATCCTTCTAATGATGTGGTGACGCGAAAAATAATTGATCGTTTGGACGCCAGTGAGTACTTCACCGTTACTGCACGTTTTCATTCGCCCCAGGAAATGGAAGCTGCTTTTCTGAAGAATAAGGTTGATATGGCGATTGTTTTTAGCGAACGTTTTATAGATGATCTCTATACGGGTGATGCTCGTGTGCAGCTGGTAGTAGATGCGACAGATCCGAATATGTCGACTTCGCAGGTTAATTATGCAACGGGAATTGTTTCTATGGTAGGTCAGGAAATGATGCCGCCCAATATGTCGGCTGCCTGTTTAACGTCGGATATAAAACTGTTGTATAACCCGCAAATGAAGAGTGCTTATAACTTTGTTCCGGGGGTAATGGGGTTGATCTTGATGCTGATTTGTGCTATGATGACCTCGATTTCCATCGTTCGTGAAAAAGAGACGGGGACCATGGAAGTATTACTGGTTTCGCCTGTGAAGCCACTATTTATTATTTTGGCAAAGGCTGTGCCTTATTTTGTATTGTCTTTTGTCAATCTGATCACTATCCTTTTACTTTCGGTCTTTGTGCTGGATGTTCCGGTAGTAGGAAGTTTGTTCTGGTTGATAACCGTCTCTTTGTTGTTTATCTTCGTATCCTTGGCGTTGGGCTTATTGATTTCATCAGTCACGCGTACACAGGTTGCGGCCATGCTGGTTTCCGGTTTGATGTTGATGATGCCCACGATGCTTTTATCGGGGATGATTTTCCCTATTGAGAGTATGCCGTTGATACTTCAGTGGATTTCGGATATACTTCCGGCACGTTGGTATATTCAGGCTGTGCGAAAGTTGATGATTGAAGGAGTGCCTGTTGTATTGGTATATAAGGAGATTGGTATCTTATTATTGATGGCGACGGTACTTATTACGGTTAGTATCAAGAAATTCAAGTATAGATTGGAGTAGATAAGAATAATATGTTAATGTGCCAATTGGCTGTGTTATACTACATGGCATTGACATATAAACATATCAGCAAATTGAAGAATTATTGATGATAAAGTTCCTGATAGAAAAAGAGTTTAAACAATTGCTTCGCAATTCGTTTCTTCCGAAATTGATTCTTGTATTTCCATGCATGATTATGCTATTGATGCCTTGGGCGGTAAATTTGGAAATCAAGAATATACAGTTGAATATTGTGGATAATGATCATTCGGCTATTTCACAACGTTTAGTGAATAAGATTGCTGCCTCCACTTACTTTCGTTTGGTAGAAGTACCGGCCTCGTATGAAGAAGGTCTTCGAAACATTGAAATTGGAACGGCTGATATTGTGATGGAAATTCCAAGGCATTTGGAACGGGATTGGATGAATGGAGAGGATGCTCATGTTTTGATAGCAGCCAATGCCGTGAATGGAACGAAAGGCGGTCTGGGCAGTTCTTATTTGTCTTCTATCATTAATGATTATGCAGCCGAACTACGTTCGGAACATCCCGAAGCAGCTACTGTTTCTGGTGCTTTCCCTTCCATACAGGTTGATACGCAGGGATTGTTTAATCCGAATCTGAACTATAAGCTCTATATGATTCCGGCATTGATGGTTATGTTGTTGACTTTGATTTGTGGTTTCCTGCCTGCGTTGAATGTGGTTAGCGAGAAGGAAGTCGGGACAATAGAGCAAATCAATGTGACTCCGGTTCCGAAGTTTGTCTTTATTCTGGCAAAGCTCTTGCCTTATTGGCTGATTGGTTTTCTGGTGCTGACGGTGTGTTTCATATTAGCCTGGTTAATTTATGGCATAGTACCTGTCGGGCATTTTCTGTTGATTTACTTTTTCGCGGTTCTTTTTGTTCTGGTGATGTCCGGCTTCGGACTAGTCATTTCCAACTATTCAGCAACGATGCAGCAATCAATGTTTGTTATGTGGTTCTGTTTGTTGGTGGTGATTTTGATGAGCGGTTTGTTTACCCCCATTAGCAGCATGCCGGAATGGGCACAAATAATAACGATATTCAATCCTTTGAAGTATTTTATGGAGGTGATGCGAATGATATATCTGAAGGGGAGTGGTTTCTTTGATTTGCTGCCGCAGTTCGGAATATTGTTGCTTTTTGCAGTCGTGTTTAATAGTTGGGCGGTAATTAGCTATCGGAAGAACAACTGAAGATAATAAGGGGGCAGTCCGAAAACCCTGTGGGTATGTTATGTTAATAAGGCGGCATTGCCTGCAAAGACAATAAAAAAACAGCTCGTTTCCCTTTAAGGGAGAGAGCTGTTTTTGATCTTTTTCATCACCGTCTCCGGTGAATAGTAAGTGGTTACTGTATTACTTTATTTCGATTTGTCTATTTGGCTTCTTTACTTCTTCTTCAGAGAGTTTCGGAAGTTCGATATTTAGAACGCCATGTTCTACAGATGCAGCAATTTTTTCTTTGTCTACATTATCCGGTAGAATCATTGTTTGCTGGAACTTAGAGTATGAGAATTCGCGACGCAGATAGCGACCGTCTTTCTTTTCCTCCTTGTTTTCTGTCTTCTTCTCCATGCTGATAACGAGGTTATTATCTTCATCAATGCGAACATTGAAATCATCCTTCGTCATACCCGGAGCAGCCAATTCCACTTTGTATTCTTTTTCTGTTTCCAAAACATTAATTGCAGGTGCAGTAGCATTTGCTTTTACCATCCAATCGTTATCAAAGAAATCATTAAAGATACTTGGTAACCAACTTTGAGTTCTTCTAACAGGCATCATAATTTTAGTCTCCTATCTTTAAGTTAAACATTCAGTTAATTATTCTTGAACTTCGGTATTTTCACTTCTGATGGCACCGGTTGTCCCGGTTTCCATCGTCTGCTCTCGAACCGTTGTTTCGCTTCTATAAGTGCAAACCTTATGCCAAGTGATTTTTGAGACTAAAATTGTCTATTTGTCATTTTTATAATGTCAATTTTGCAATATAAGTGACAAAATGTATCCTGTTTTTATTTATTTTATATAAGATAGATATTAATTTGATAACCTGTTTACTTCTTCTCGATCAGTTTGAACCTTATTCTTAGTGTTTGCCTTTCTTCGTCATAATCATAACTAATGATTTTGAAGGTACCCACTTCAGAAGTATTGGACACATGCAATCCGATGCAGGCGCAGGCATCATAATCTCCAATGCGGACAATGCGAAGAGTTTCGCTTGCATCGGCAGGTAGTTTGCTTAAATCTACGATGTCTTTGGCCTGTTCATGTGTCATATACTCAACAGTCACAGGTAGGTTCTGACTGATTGCCTCGTTCACTTTATTTTCAATAGACTGGATTTGTTCCGCTGTCGGACATGACGAAAGTATATAGTCACATTTGCTCTTTTTCCTTTCGATGTGGGCATTGCGAGAACGTGGGCAGCCAAAGGTTTTCACCATGGTGGCATTGAGTAAATGCTCTGCTGTATGCATAGGAGGGTATTCCTGCTTGTTGTGATCGTTGAGTTGAATTTGTTGTTCCATTGGATTTAGTTATTTGAATTGATTGTTTCTATTTTACGATAGATCCTATACGTATAGATATAAAAAAAGGAGCAACGCCTTGCTCCAACCTTTGTTAACCTTAAATCTAATACTATGAAAAACACATTGCAAAGGTACGGACTTCTGTGATATTTGCAAATAATCCAAGAAAAAATGTATGTTATATAACATAGATTAAGAAAATGCATTCCTGTCTTAACGGTTATTCGGAATTTTACTGTCTATGTACAGAGATTTTTTTTTATCTTTGCGTCCAATATCTATTACTAATACCTAATATAAATATGGATAAAAGAAGAATGTACCAATGGTTACTGTTGGCAATTATTTGTTTAAGCTTCTCAATGGGAGAGAGCTATGCACAGAAAAAGGATTTTGCAAATTTAGCTCGTTATTCAAAACAAAATGCTGCGCTTCCGCAAGCGACAAAAAAAGATAAACGGGTTGTTTTTATGGGAAATTCCATCACTGAAGGTTGGGTAAGGACTCATCCGGACTTCTTCAAGACAAATGGATATATTGGTCGCGGAATCAGTGGGCAGACTTCTTATCAATTCTTGTTACGTTTTCGGGAAGATGTGATTAATCTTTCTCCTGCTTTAGTAGTGATTAATGCCGGAACAAATGATGTTGCCGAAAATACACAGGCTTATAATGAAGATTATACGTTTGGAAATATCATCTCCATGGTCGAATTGGCTAAAGCGAATAAAATTAAAGTTATTCTGACTTCCGTACTTCCTGCTGCTGCATTCAAGTGGAGAATGGAAATTAAAGATGCTCCTCAGAAGATTAAATCTTTAAATGATCGGATAGAGGCTTATGCAAAAGCAAATAAAATTCCGTATGTGGATTATTATCAAGCATTGGTGGTTAATGAAAACCAGGCCTTGAATCCTCAATATACAAAAGACGGAGTACATCCGAACAGTGAAGGATATGATATCATGGAACCGTTGATAAAGAAAGCGATTGATAAAGCACTTTGAATACGAAGATAACGTATAGACATAAAAAAAGGAGCAACGCCTTGCTCCAACCTTTGTTAACCTTAAATCTAATACTATGAAAAACACAATGCAAAGATACGGACTTCCGGCAACTTTGCAAATTATCAGCCATTGATAAGTGTTTTTATAACTCTAATTAACGGAATGGATGACGTGATATAGGTTTGTTAAGATTTTCTATGCTTGACAATCAAATTTGTAGTAGAAGAGAAGTAGGGAAATCTATCCCCATTTCTCTTTCATTAAGTTTTCCAATTTTAATAATTCGTCACGGTATTGGGCAGCTTCAATAAATTCAAGCTTTTTGGCTGCTTCCTGCATTAGTTTGCGCGTACGTTCGATACTCTTTTCCATTTGTGCTTTACTCATATACTGTACTACCGGATCTGCCGCAATGTTCGGAGTTGTCGGTTCAATATAGGCTTGTTTTTCTTTCAGCAATTCATTTGTTTCCGAATTAGCGTTGCCGAATACATCCAAGTTTCTCGCTTTCTTGATCTGCTGTGGAGTAATGCCGTTTGCCTCATTGTATGCCAACTGTTTCTCTCGTCGACGATTGGTCTCGTCGATGGTCAGTCTCATGCTGTCCGTAATTTTATCGGCATACATGATTACTTTTCCGTTCACATTGCGCGCTGCACGTCCGGCTGTCTGCGTCAACGAACGATGGGAACGAAGGAAGCCTTCCTTGTCTGCATCAAGGATAGCTACAAGAGATACTTCCGGCAAATCGAGACCTTCACGTAGCAGATTGACCCCGATCAGCACATCGTAAATTCCCTGTCGGAGGTCATCCATGATTTTTACACGTTCGAGAGTATCAACGTCGCTATGAATATAATTACACCTTATATTATTGTTGAGGAGATATTCAGTTAGCTCCTCCGCCATACGCTTGGTAAGAGTAGTGACAAGAACACGCTCTTCTTTCTCAATACGCAGTTGAATTTCTTCCATCAGATCATCGATCTGGTTCAAGCTCGGGCGTACTTCAATAATCGGGTCCAACAGTCCGGTAGGACGGATTACCTGTTCCACTACAATCCCTTCGGATTGGATGAGTTCATAGTCTGCCGGTGTAGCGCTGACATAGATCACTTGCTTCGCCATTTCCTGAAATTCTTCAAATTTCAACGGTCGGTTATCCATGGCGGCAGGTAGGCGGAAACCATACTCCACAAGATTGATTTTACGTGCCCTGTCGCCTCCGTACATTGCACGGATCTGAGGAACACTGACATGGCTTTCGTCAATGACAATCAGAAAATCGTCCGGAAAGAAATCCAGCAGACAATAAGGGCGGGTACCTGCAGCACGACCGTCGAAATAGCGGGAATAATTCTCAATGCCGGAGCAATGTCCCAATTCCCGAATCATTTCCATATCGTATGTGACACGCTCGTATAGTCTTTTCGCTTCATATTCTTTGCCGATAGACTCAAAGAAAGCGACCTGTTTGGTCAAGTCATCTTCTATCTCATGAATAGCGCGGAGGGTTGCCTCCTTAGTAGTCATGAACAAATTGGCGGGATAAATCTTATAAGCCTCGAAGGGGGCGACAGTGACTCCGCTGACTGGGTCTACCTCCTCTATGCCATCAATCTCGTCTCCCCAAAATGTGACGCGCAACAGGTTGTCCGTATATGCCAGATAAATATCCACAGTATCTCCTTTGACGCGGAAATTACCACGATTAAGGTCGATATCGTTGCGGACATACAGACTGTCTACCAGGCGGCGGAGGAAAACATTGCGGTCAATCATGCGTCCCCGTTCTATTTCAATCACATTTTTATAAAAGTCCGAAGGGTTTCCCATCCCATAGATACAGGAAACGGAAGAGACCACTACTACGTCTTTTCGTCCGGAGAGTAGGGCGGAAGTTGCGGCGAGACGGAGCTTGTCTATCTCGTCATTGATGGCAAGATCCTTTTCTATATAAGTATCGCTGCTAGGCAAATAGGCTTCCGGCTGGTAATAATCGTAGTATGAAACGTAATATTCCACCGCATTATTCGGAAAGAATCCCTTAAACTCTCCATATAATTGGGCGGCCAGCGTCTTATTATGGCTCAAAATCAATGTCGGCTTATTGATATTAGCGATTACATTGGCAATGGTAAATGTTTTTCCCGATCCTGTGACCCCCAATAAAGTCTGTGCGGGAACTCCTTGAAGTACCCCTTCAGTCAGTTGTGCGATTGCTTCCGGCTGGTCTCCGGTAGGTTTATAAGCTGATGTTAGTTCAAAATTCATAGTTAATTCTAAAATTGGAACAATATTCGGCAAAATAATCGAGATTACAAATCATTTTTCCAAATAAATCCTTTACTTTGCAACAAAATAATTGAAAATTGAGAATTGAAAATTAAAAAGTATTGCAGAAGCAGATAATTCCCTTTCATTCTCGATTCTCTATTTTTTAATTTTAATAATGAAAAGCATGATTTGGAATGAGAGCATTGAGTGTATGGATCGTGAGAGTCTTCGTAAGATTCAAAGCATACGACTCAAGAAAATTGTAGATTACGTTTATCACAACACACCCTTCTATCGGAAGAAGATGCAGGAAATGGGAGTCACTCCCGATGATATCAATAGCATTGATGATATTGTGAAACTGCCGTTTACCACGAAACATGATTTAAGAGATAATTATCCGTTCGGGCTTTGTGCTGTACCGATGAGTCAGATTGTACGTATCCATGCTTCATCCGGTACGACGGGGAAACCGACGGTTGTCGGCTATACTCGTAAGGATTTGTCTTCATGGGCGGAATGTATTTCTCGTGCCTTTACCGCATACGGGGCAGGCCGATCGGACATTTTTCAAGTATCATACGGATATGGACTTTTCACAGGCGGACTGGGGGCACATGCCGGAGCCGAAAATATCGGAGCTTCTGTGATTCCAATGTCTAGCGGTAACACTGAAAAGCAGATAACGTTGATGCATGACTTCGGTTCGACAGTACTTTGTTGCACGCCTTCTTATGCACTGTATCTGGCAGATGCGATTAAGGATTCGGGGTATCCACGTGAGGAGTTTAAGCTGAAAGTCGGTGCTTTCGGTGCAGAACCTTGGACGGAAAATATGCGCCATGAGATTGAAGAAAAGCTGGGCATTAAGGCATACGATATTTATGGATTGAGTGAAATTGCCGGACCGGGTGTGGGCTACGAGTGTGAATGCCAGCATGGAACCCACTTGAATGAAGACCATTACTTCCCCGAAATTATTGATCCGAATACATTACAGCCGATAGAACCCGGTCAAACAGGCGAACTGGTGTTTACTCACCTTACAAAGGAAGGTATGCCGCTGCTCCGTTATCGTACGCGCGACCTTACCGCTCTACATTATGACAAATGTTCCTGTGGACGTACATTGGTACGCATGGATCGTATCTTGGGACGCAGTGATGATATGTTGATTATTCGTGGTGTCAATGTATTCCCGACACAAATAGAATCCGTTATTTTTGAAATGGCGGAATTTGAACCGCATTATCTGCTGATAGTGGGACGCGAGAATAATACCGATACGATGGAACTTCAAGTAGAAGTACGGCCGGAATTCTATTCTGATGAAATCAATAAGATGTTGGCTCTGAAGAAGAAATTGGGTGCGCGTCTGCAGAGTGTACTCGGATTGGGAGTCAATGTGAAGCTGGTAGAACCGCGTAGCATTGAACGCAGTGTGGGTAAAGCGAAACGGGTGATTGATAACAGAAAACTTTAAAACTTAAAATTAATACTCTACGATTATGGTAGCAAAACAACTTTCTATCTTTTTGGTAAAACAAGTCAGGTCGTTTGACGGAAGTGACTGAAGTGCTGGCGAAAGAAGATATCAATCTTTCTGCTTTGTGCATCGCTGAAAATGCTGATTTCGGTATTTTGCGCGGAATTGTGTCCGATCCGGATAGAGCATATAAAGCTTTGAAGGATAATCATTTTGCAGTAAATGTGACTGATGTGGTCGGGATCAGTTGTCCTAATGTGCCGGGAGCTTTGGCAACTGTATTGGGATATTTGTCCGCTGAAGGGGTGTTTATCGAATATATGTACTCGTTTGCCAATAATAATGTGGCCAATGTAGTGATTCGTCCTAGCAATCTGGATAAATGTATTGAGGTGTTGAAAGAAAAGAAAGTTGATCTGCTGGCGGCTAGCGATTTGTATAAACTTTAATTGTCTTTTTCTCCCCATTTGTCGATGTTTAACGCCTTTTATGTATTAAAAAACATAGATTAATTGCTAAATTCCCTGCGAATAAGTAACTTTGCGCAATATTTTAAAATAGGATGAAGAAAAATATCATTATAACTTTGCTTGCGGCAGCTACTCTCACTTCATGTGGGGAGTATAATAAATTGCTGAAAAGCACCGATTACGAATACAAGTACGAAGCCGCTAAAAACTATTTTGCAAAAGGACAGTATAACCGTTCGGCTACTTTGTTGAACGAATTGATTACTATTCTTAAAGGAACGGATAAAGCGGAAGAATCTTTGTATATGTTGGGCATGAGTTATTATAATCAAAAAGATTATCAGACTGCGGCTCAGACTTTTATCACCTATTTTAATACATATCCCCGTGGAACTTTTACTGAATTGGCACGTTTCCATGCAGGTAAAGCGTTATTTTTGGATACTCCGGAGCCACGTTTGGATCAGTCAAGTACTTATCAGGCTATCCAACAATTACAGATGTTCATGGAATATTTCCCGAACAGTAGTAAAAAGCAAGAGGCACAGGATATGATTTTTGCTTTGCAGGATAAGTTGGTGTTGAAAGAACTTTATTCAGCCAAATTATATTATAACTTGGGTAATTATTTGGGCAACAACTATGAGTCTTGTGTAATCACGGCTCAAAATGCACTGAAGGATTATCCTTATACTGATTATCGCGAAGAACTTTCCATCTTGATTCTGCGTGCAAGGTATGAGATGGCTATTTATAGCGTGGAAGATAAGAAAATGGATCGGTATCGTGAGACAATCGATGAATATTATGCTTTTAAGAATGAGTTTCCGGAAAGCAAATATCTGAAAGAGGCTGAGAAAATTTTCAATGAATCACAGAAAGTAATTAAAGACTAAATTTAAATAGATTTATGGACTACAAAAAGACGAATGCTCCTACTACAACGGTAACCCGTGACATGATGGAACTCTGCTCCGATACAGGGAATGTTTATGAAACAGTTGCCATTATTGGTAAGCGTGCTAATCAGATTAGTGTGGAAATCAAGAACGATCTTTCTAAGAAATTGGCAGAGTTTGCTTCTTATACTGACAACATGGAAGAAGTGTTTGAAAATAGAGAGCAAATCGAGATTTCTCGTTATTATGAGAAGTTGCCGAAACCGGACCTGATTGCTACGCAAGAATACATCGAAGGGAAAATATACTATAGAAATCCGGCTAAAGAGAAGGAAAAACTTCAGTAATTTATTTTCTGACGAAAGAATTGATAGTCAAGTAGTAAGTGGGATGATAATCCCTGCTCCTTATTGCTTGGCTATTATTGTTTAACTCAACTACTATTTATACTATTTATGATTCAAAGAATTCAAACAGTTTATTTACTGATTGTTACAGGTTTGCTGATTACAGCAATGTGCTTGCCGATGGGGTATTTTACTGATACGATGGGAGAGCACTCTTTTAAAGCTCTAGGAATAGAACTAAACGGTGCTTACGAGTCTACATGGGGCTTATTCTGCATTTTATTGCTTAGTACTATTGTTGCCGTAGCTACAATTTTCTTATATAAGAATCGTATGTTGCAGATACGTATGACGATTTTCAACAGCTTATTGCTGGTAGGCTATTACATTGCTTTTCTTGCTTTCTATTTTGCATTGAAAAATGATGCGAATATGTTTCGGGTGGGGTGGGCTTTGTGTTTGCCGCTTGTTTCCATTATTCTGAATATATTGGCTGTTCGTGCTATCGGACGTGATGAAGTGATGGTAAAGGCTGCGGATAGATTAAGATAAAATTTTCCCTATACTCTCTGAATAATTCGTTAATAATATGATAGATAAAAAGCATAGCTTTATAGGAGTTAAAGCTATGCTTTTTGCTATCTAAAGCTGCGCTTTAGCATCTTTAAAACGATGCTTTGCAGATGTGGAAATTCTTTTTGCGTAGGAGGGGGTTTATTTCTTCAAATCGAATAAATAAGTGAGTTTTATTGAAATTGTTCCATGCGCTGCACGGGCAAAATAATCCTTTTTGGTTGTCTTGTAGAAATCGGATAAGGCAAAATAATAACGTCCTTCCACTATAAAACTACCGGCTTTTTCGTTCTAAGCTCTACACCACCGCCTCCGGTAATGCCATAATCAAATTTATTCTGAATCTTAGTACCATATACCGCTTTTTGGGTATCATTGAGTTTATTCATATTGACTCCTTCAATCTTCTCTGATTCTCCAATGAGAAATCCTATTTGCGGTCCGGCATGGATGAAAAATTGTAAGCCTCTCTCATTACCAAATGCTAGATGTGCAAGGAAAGGAATATCAATGTAGCTCATTTTACGAGTGTAAATTTGAGTGGGGTCTTCTACCATATCTCCATTTTCTCCTGGAATCTCAAATAATTGATCCCAACCTCGTTGTGAGAAGTTCAGTTCGACCTGTGCCCCGCAAATCATGGCAAAATACTTTTCAGAAATATAACGGGCTGTCAATCCTCCGGTTATTCCCATCAGGCTGTTCTGTTTGATGGTAGGAGTGAAGGATACACTATTTAAGTTGACACCTCCGTTGACACCTACAGAAAAATTGCTTCGTGCCTCTCCGATCTGAGCAGTGGCGGAGAGAGTGAATCCTGTTAGCAGAAGGCCTGCGATCAAAAATGGTTTTATCTTTATCATTTTCCGTATTATTCGAAGTCAAGTTTTACTAATTCAAAGTTTTTAGTGAAACGAATGAAGAACACTTTCTTATTAATAAATCCTCCCCAATTATTCACACGTTGGAATTTGAAGCCGGTTTGAATAGGAGTCAGATTCATTTTAGACAGATTATTTTCAAGTTCCGAGCCATAACGTGACAATCCTTTTAAGAAAAAGAATCCGGTGTCAAAACCGAGCATTGCATAATTGGGATACTTGCTGCTTAGGTCTTTACTGTACCATTTGTGGTAAGCGTTGGTAAACTGCACGGCAGCTGGGAATAGTGTGTTCGTATAAAACGAAGAATAGAAATACACGTCCAGCTCAAAGAAGCTTTCCAAATGATCTCTCGTGTAAGTCTGCCATTCCGGATAGCCGAACAAATGGATGTTCTGTCCTGCATTATCTCTGACTAACAGCGTCAATTGCGGGAGTACTTTAATAAGCAATACATTTTTTCCTGAGGTAGGAATAAAGATGTTCTCCTTATCATTGCGGAGCGCTGCTTTCAACGTTTCTTTTGTTGCATTCTCGTTGACCGTTTGCATGGAGATGCCCTTATTCTTTAGCTCTTGTTTCAAGCCACTGATAAATTCAGCCTTTTCTTTGTCGGCACTGATAGGCTCGATAAAGATAACATGCGCATTGGGAAATTGACGTGTGAAATGCTCGTAAACTTCTGAATATAAATAAGATTGTGGTGTGTTGATCTGATAAACAGCCGGATTATTGAATACCTCTTCACCCTTTTGAGAGAAAGGAATCACTAGACGTATATCATTCTTTTTTGCGAAATCAGACAGTGGCTTGATTTGCTTCTGATGCATCGGCCCAAAAATAACATCCATCTTCTTCATCTCATTCTTTGAAAGAATCGCATTCAAGGTAGAAACCTCTTTTCCACTGTCATATACATATAAATCCAAAGAAGTACCTGTACGTTTCAGACTATCCACTGCCATAAGAAAACCTTCGTAGTATTCCACCATACGTTTGTCTTCCTGGAAAGGCAGTATCAATGCGGCTTTAATGGTCGACATCTTCTTGGGAGTCTCCTTACTTTCGCGGAAAAGTTCGCTGTTACTTGGAGGGATAGCATATGGATCTTCTTTCTGGGTGGGTTGCGTGGTTGTTGCCACCGGGTAGGGGATACATAGAAGTTGTCCTTTTTTCATCCCTTTTTTAAGTTCGGGATTAGCGGCAATCAGTTCCTCTTCACTGATTCCGTATTCGCGGCTTACGCTAAAGATTGTTTCTTTGCGTTTTACTTTATGCATTTCTTTGCATCTGGGAACCACAGGACCTTGAATATTACTTTGCTCAGTCGGTTTTTGGGCGGTAACGACCTGTTCTTTCTCCTTTTGCGGGATAAGAATTACCTGTCCGATACGGAAATTCTCAGCGCTCAATCCCGGATTCGCTTCACATATATCCTTAGCAGATATATTGTACATTGTTGTCAGTTTATACAGTGTCTCTCCGGCTTGAATTGTATGGAATGTTTCTCCTTTCTGGCTTTCTTTTCCTTTGGGAATTTTAATGGTTTGTCCGGCATAAATTTTCTCGTCACAACCGGGATTCAAATGGATAATATCCGATGTTGTGACATTGTACATCTTGGATATAGAATATAAACTTTGTCCTTTTTCGATGGTATGCAAGAAATAGGATTGATTCTCCTGTGCATAACTGACGGCGTATGAAACGCTTATAAAAAGCAGAAATAAGAATATTCGGTTTATCGGTTTCATCAAATTATAACTATTGGTTTTTGAAATCAAGGAACAAAGGTACGAATAATGCCCTATATCTTCATAAGATTTGAGTTAAGAAAATAATATTGTGCTTTTTTAGGAGCATATTTCGGGCGGAAACATTAATTTTGCAGCATTTATGAAGGATATGAATATGCAGGAAACAGAATATATTAATGTGTACGGTGCGCGCGTGCACAATTTGAAGGATATTGACGCTGAGATTCCCCGTAACAGTCTGACTGTCATCACCGGATTGAGCGGCAGTGGGAAATCTTCTTTAGCTTTCGATACGATTTTTGCAGAAGGGCAGCGCCGCTATATTGAGACCTTTTCAGCGTATGCCCGCAATTTTCTGGGTAATTTGGAGCGTCCGGATGTCGACAAAATCACAGGTCTGAGCCCGGTGATTTCCATTGAGCAGAAAACGACGAACAAGAATCCCCGTTCTACGGTGGGTACGACGACTGAGATCTATGACTACCTCCGTCTGCTATATGCCCGTGCCGGAGTAGCTTATTCGTATTTGTCCGGTGAGGAAATGGTGAAATACACCGAAGAACAGATTCTGGAATTGATCCTGAAAGATTATAAAGGAAAGAAGATCTATTTGCTCGCCCCGTTGGTTCGTGCACGTAAAGGACATTATAGGGAACTGTTCGAGCAGGTGCGAAAAAAAGGATATTTATATGTCCGGGTAGATGGTGAAGTGCGTGAAGTAACGCATGGAATGAAGCTCGACCGTTATAAGAATCACGATGTGGAAGTGGTGATTGATAAACTGGTGGTGACCGAAAAAGACGACCGGCGGCTGAAACAAAGTGTGGCGACTGCTATGCGTCAGGGAGACGGCTTGATGATGATTTTAGATGCCCAGTCGGAAAGTATCCGTCATTATAGTAAACGTCTTATGTGTCCTGTGACAGGACTTTCTTATCGCGAACCTGCCCCGCATAACTTTTCATTCAACTCCCCGCAGGGAGCATGCCCGAAATGTAAAGGGCTGGGCGTTGTCAATCAGATTGATGTGGATAAGGTGATTCCCGACCGTGAACTATCCATTTATGAGGGGGCAATCGCACCTCTGGGAAAATATAAAAATGCCATGATTTTCTGGCAAATCAGTGCTTTGCTGGAAAAGTACGATGCGTCATTAAAAACTCCGGTCAAGGAATTGCCGGATGATGCCATCGAAGAAGTTCTCTATGGTTCTGATGAACGGATTAAGATCAAAAGCTCGTTGATTGGTACTTCCTCTGACTATTTTGTTACCTATGAAGGTGTTGTGAAGTACATCCAGATGTTGCAAGAGAAAGACGCTTCCGCAACAGCGCAGAAATGGGCGGAGCAATTTGCTAAAACCACTGTTTGCCCCGAATGTAAGGGAGCCCGTTTGAATAAGGAGGCATTGCATTTCCGTATCCATGATAAGAATATCAATGAGCTGGCGAATATGGATATCAACGAGTTGTACGACTGGTTGATGAAGGTGGATGAATTTCTTTCCGACAAGCAGAAAAAGATATCAGTGGAGATTTTGAAAGAAATCCGTACACGTTTGAAGTTCCTGTTAGATGTAGGGTTGGACTATCTTGCCTTAAACCGTAGTTCCGTTAGTCTGTCCGGAGGAGAAAGCCAGCGTATCCGTTTGGCCACTCAGATCGGTTCGCAGTTGGTGAATGTGTTGTATATTCTCGACGAGCCGAGTATCGGTCTGCATCAGCGTGATAATTTGCGCCTTATCAATTCTTTGAAAGAACTTCGGGACATCGGTAATTCCGTGATCGTGGTAGAGCATGATAAGGATATGATGCTTGCTGCCGATTATGTCATTGATATGGGGCCGAAGGCCGGTCGTCTTGGTGGGGAAGTGGTTTTTGCAGGCACTCCACAAGAGATGCTGAAAACCAGTACAATGACTTCGCAATACTTGAACGGACAGATGAAGATAGAAGTTCCAGCCAAACGCAGAAAAGGAAACGGAAAGTCTATCTTGTTGAAAGGAGCGAAAGGAAATAACCTGAAAAATGTAGATGTGGAGTTCCCGTTAGGCAAATTGATTTGCGTAACAGGAGTATCGGGAAGTGGAAAATCCACCTTGATTAATGAAACCTTGCAACCGATTCTTTCACAGAAATTCTACCGTTCTTTGCAAGATCCTTTGGAGTACGATTCTATTGAAGGGCTGGAATATATAGATAAGGTGGTGGACGTTGACCAGTCCCCGTTGGGACGTACTCCTCGTTCCAACCCGGCTACTTACACAGGCGTATTTTCGGACATTCGTAATTTGTTCGTTGGATTGCCGGAAGCTAAGATTCGTGGTTACAAGCCGGGACGTTTCTCCTTCAATGTAGCGGGCGGGCGTTGCGAAGCGTGTTCGGGAAACGGTTATAAGACGATTGAAATGAACTTCCTTCCGGATGTATATGTGCCCTGTGAAGTATGTCATGGCAAACGTTACAACCGCGAGACGTTGGAAGTCCGTTTTAAGGGGAAATCCATTGCCGATGTGCTGGATATGACAATCAATCGTGCTGTGGAATTCTTTGAAAATGTTCCGCAGATTCTCAATAAAATTAAAGTTCTGCAAGATGTCGGATTGGGCTATATTAAGTTAGGTCAATCTTCTACCACTCTTTCCGGTGGCGAGAGCCAGCGTGTGAAACTGGCTACGGAACTGTCGAAGAGAGATACGGGCAAAACACTTTATATTTTGGATGAGCCGACTACCGGACTTCATTTTGAGGATATACGGGTGCTGATGGGAGTATTGAACAAACTAGTCGATAAAGGTAATACAGTTATCGTTATCGAGCATAATCTGGACGTTATAAAAATGGCGGATTATATCATCGATATGGGGCCGGAAGGTGGTAAAGGCGGGGGAGAACTCCTTAGTTGCGGGACACCCGAAGAAGTTGCGAAGAGTTCTAAAGGATATACACCTAGGTTTCTTCGCGAAGAATTAGGACTTTGATTTTGCAAAGAATGGTGACCTTGATGATCTGAATAATAAATGCCAATTTATAGAAGATGAAAATTAATAAAACAAATGCTGCCCGCTTGTTGGATAAAGCAAAGATAATATATGAGTTAATCCCATACGAAGTAGACGAGAATGATTTAAGTGCCGTGCATGTGGCAGCCAGTTTGGGTGAGAATATTGAACAAGTATTCAAGACGCTTGTTTTGCACGGTGATAAGAACGGATATTTTGTATGTGTTATTCCGGGAGAGCACGAAGTCGATTTGAAATTGGCGGCTAAGGCTTCCGGCAATAAGAAATGCGACCTGATACCTATGAAAGAGCTATTGCCGCTTACCGGATATATTCGTGGCGGTTGTTCCCCTATTGGTATGAAGAAGCATTTTCCGACTTATATTCATGAGACTTGCCGGAAATTCCCGTATATTTATGTAAGTGCCGGCACAAGAGGGCTTCAAATAAAAATAGCTCCGGACGATTTGATTCGTGAATCCGGAGCGGAAACTTGTCGTTTGTTTGAAGACTAGTTTTACAAATTATTTGTGCAAAAACTCAGGAAAAAGTATATATTTGCAAGAAATATTTATTTAATTCAATCAATTATTAATTCTAAAAACTTATATCTATGTTCAGTAAACACCCTAAAGGTTTGATTGCTGCGGCTTTAGCTAATATGGGAGAGCGTTTTGGCTTCTATATTATGATGGCGATTTTGACGTTATTTATTTCAGCGAAATTCGGATTGTCCGAGACGACTACCGGATACATCTATTCCGCATTTTACGCATCCATTTATATTTTAGCTTTAGCGGGAGGTGTTATTGCTGATAAGACGAAAAATTTCAAAGGCACTATTTTGGTGGGATTAATACTGATGGCTGTCGGTTATTTGATTATTGCCATTCCTACTCCTACTCCGGTTCCTAATATGGCTCTTTATTTGGGGCTGACTTGTTTCGGACTTTTAGTGATTGCTTTTGGTAACGGCTTGTTTAAAGGAAACCTGCAAGCTCTGGTAGGTCAGATGTATGATGATCCTAAATATTCCAATCTTCGTGATGCCGGTTTCCAGATATTTTATATGTTTATTAATATCGGTGCTGTTTTTGCACCGTTTATTGCTATCGGTGTGCGTAACTGGTGGTTGAAAGTGAATAACTTTGATTATGATGCCACTTTGCCGGAGTTATGTCATCAATATTTGGAAAAAGGAAAAGATATGGCTCCACAGGCTATGGAAAATCTGACTACGTTAGCTAACAGTGTTGTCTTGGATAAAACTCATGTAACAGATATGGGCGTATTTGTAAATAATTACCTTGATGTATTTAATCGCGGTTTCCAATATGCCTTTATGGCTGCTATCGGTGCTATGATTATTTCGTTGATTATTTATATGGCAAATAAGAAGCGCTTCCCGGATCCGGCAACGAAAGCAAAAACAGATAAAGGAGCGACAACGGTGAATAAAGAAGAAATTCGGATGAGTGCTACTGAAATAAGACAGCGTATCTATGCCCTGTTTGCTGTATTCGGTGTTGTTATTTTCTTCTGGTTATCTTTCCATCAGAATGGTTATTCTTTGACCTATTTTGCCCGTGACTATGTGGATTTAAGTGTGATTAATATCGACTTAGGTTTTACGCAGATCAAGGGAGCTGAAATATTCCAGAGCGTTAATCCATTCTTCGTTGTATTCCTGACCCCATTTATTATGTGGATGTTCGGCTCAATGAAAAAGAATGGTAAGGAACCTTCTACCCCGATGAAGATTGCCATCGGTATGGGTATTGCCGCATTAGCGTATGTATTCTTGATGGTATTCTCCTTTACATTGCCTTCGAAAGAGGTGTTGGGTACTATGAGTGCTGCTGAAATCAATGCTATCCGTGTTACTCCATGGATTATGATCGGCCTGTATTTCATTCTTACGGTTGCCGAACTGTTCATCTCTCCTCTGGGATTATCATTTGTATCTAAAGTAGCCCCTCCTCATTTGCAAGGATTGATGCAAGGTTGCTGGTTGGCTGCGACAGCTGTGGGTAACTCACTGTTGTTTATCGGTGGTATTCTTTATACAACTGTTCCTATTTGGGCTTGTTGGTTGGTATTTGTAGGAGCAACAGGTGCTTCCATGATTGTAATGCTTTCAATGGTAAAATGGCTGGAGCGTGTAGCGAAATAAAATCTTGCCATTAACTAAATAAACAAAATGCCCCGGAACAAGTATCATAAATGTTCCGGGGCATTTTTGTATATCAAATATCCAGTCCCATAATATAATCATTCATATAATACCCGTTACCAATCGGGAAATCACCTTCTCGCAACTTTCTCATTCCCATGTGCTCGTAAAACTGCAAAGCCTTATTATTACGATTTACATTGAGCTCCATCAAACAAGGTTCCGGGTGTATTTCTTTGATACACTTGATTGCTTCCTTGAATAAAAAACTGCCGCAATGCGTGCCCTGAAAACGTGGGAGGACATATATCTTCTGAAGATGGAATACATCTTTCTCCTGTTGTTGAATGGAAACGTATCCGCATGGTTCATTCTCCTTATAAGCAATGGAGTACACATGTCCTTCTTCCTCCATTTGTTTACGCACATTGGAAGGAGCATACATCCAGTCCATCATATAATCCAGTTGTTCGGGAGATAAAATTTCCTTGTAGGTGGCGGGGAATACCTCCTTTGCCATCTTATGAATAAGCTCGCAATCGGCTACTGTTGCTTTTCGAATTGTAAACATATCTATTATTTAATGGGCACAAATATAGCCATTATTTCTTTTTATAATAAGGTGGAGAGTCTCTAATGTTTTAATTATTATTAATTTATAGTACTTTGTAATGCAAGGTACTAAAGTAATGCATATATTTGTGTATCTAAAAGAAGTGAATAATGAAAGTAGACAATGTAAAATCACAGATGAGGAAAGGTATGCTTGAATATTGCATCATGCTTTTGCTACACAAGGAACCCTCTTATGCTTCTGATATCATTCAAAAATTGAAAGAAGCCCAACTGATCGTGGTGGAAGGCACCTTGTATCCATTGCTTACCCGTCTGAAAAATGACGACCTGTTAAGTTATGAATGGGTAGAATCTACCCAAGGACCTCCCCGCAAATACTATAAATTGACCGAACAGGGAGAAGTCTTTTTGGGAGAACTTGAAATTTCCTGGAAAGAACTCAATGAAACAGTGAATCATATTGCCAATAGATAATCCGAAAAAGAAGAAATAAAAATGAAAAAGACATTGACCATAAATTTAGGAGGAATTGTCTATCATATAGATGATGATGCCTACCGATTGTTAGACAATTATCTGTCTAACCTCAAACATTACTTTCGTAAACAGGAGGGTGCGGAAGAGATCGTAAACGATATTGAAATGCGTATTGCCGAACTGTTTGCCGAGAAAGTAACTGAAGGGAAACAGGTCATCACAGTTTCGGATGTAGAAGAAATTATCGCCCGTGTCGGCAAACCGGAAGACTTTGGAATTGCTGATGAGGATATGGACTCACAGAAAAGAACGGAACAAACATCGTCCGCTAATCAAGGCAGTACGCAAACCGCTGCTCAACGCCGTTGGTTTCGTGATCCGGATAATAAATTGTTGGGAGGCGTAGCGGCAGGATTGGCAGCTTACTTCGGTTGGGATATCACATTAGTGCGTATATTGATGATTATCCTGGTATTTGTACCTTATTGCCCGATGATTATACTTTATATTATCGGATGGATCGTTATTCCGGAAGCCCGTACTGCTGCGGAAAAATTGAGTATGCGTGGAGAAGCAGTGACCATTGAGAATATTGGCAAAACAGTGACAGACGGTTTCGAACGCGTAGCGGACGGAGTCAACAACTATATGAATTCCGGCAAACCTCGTACCTTTCTTCAAAAGATAGGCGATGTATTTGTTTCCATTGCTGCTGTTCTCTTTAAAATATTTCTGGTAGCTCTTGTTATTCTTTGCTGCCCTGTCTTGTTCGTACTGGCCGTTGTACTGGTAGTATTGGTGTTTGCAGCAATTGCCGTGGTAGTTAGCGGAGGAGCACTGCTTTACGAGATGCTGCCTGCCATCGACTGGATGCCGGTTGCTTCCGTATCTCCAATGATGACACTGCTAGGTACGATTGCCGGAGTTGCTCTCATCGGTATTCCGTTAGGAGCTTTCTTGTATACTATCTTGCGGCAATTATTCCATTGGTCACCGATGGGAACAGGCTTGAAATGGTCGCTATTGATTCTATGGATATTGGGTGCAGTCATAATGATTATTAATTTTTCAGCTCTTGGCTGGCAACTGCCTTTGTACGGCTTGCACTGCTCTTAACGAAGTCTCATTCTATTAAAAAAAGGATAATATTTATTCTTTTATAAGTAAATGTACCCCGATAGTGTGTCCGGGGTACATTTTTTGTTTACTCTAATTCATCGTAAATCGAGAAATTTTTAGTAAGTTTGTAAATACGTATTCAGGAAATAAAAATGGGTGAACATATATGTTTTAGGAGAAACGAACGTTTAGCGACAGTCAACCCTTATTGGAGAGGAAATCCGATGGTGCGCGGGCGTTTTTTTAATCGGCAGCATCGCTTCCGTCCGGGGATGGGGAGTGTACTGAAATGGCGTCTTTCGCCCAATCCTCAACGCAAAGAGAAGAAGACGGTGAAATGGGACCCGAAAGTTTGTTACCTCCGTTCATTGGATGCGGTGGTAGGAGATTCTCTGATATGGCTCGGACATAATTCTTTCTTTCTGCAATTAGCAGGTAAACGAATCATGTTCGATCCTGTGTTCGGCAGTATTCCTTTTGTGAAGAGACAGAGCGAGTTTCCTGCTAATCCTGACATATTTACAGGGATTGATTATCTACTTGTCAGCCATGACCATTTCGATCATCTGGACAAGAAGAGTATAGCACGCCTATTGAAGAATAACCCGCAAATGAAACTCTTTTGTGGATTGGGAACCGGTGAACTGATTCAGGGATGGTTTCCTGAAATGAAGGTGATTGAAGCCGGATGGTATCAACAAATGGAAGATGAGGGATTGAAGATTGCTTTTCTACCGGCACAACACTGGAGCAAACGTTCCGTACGCGATGGCGGCCAGCGATTGTGGGGAGCCTTCATGCTGCAAGGAGATGGAATCTCCCTTTATTACAGTGGTGACACAGGTTATTCCAGCCACTTTCGTGAAATCCCCGATCTGTTCGGAGCACCTGATTACGCTTTGTTGGGTATCGGGGCATATAAACCTCGCTGGTTTATGCGTCCCAATCATATATCGCCTCACGAGTCTTTGACTGCTGCCGAAGAAATGCATGCAGGACTTACTATCCCCATGCATTATGGCACATTCGATTTGTCTGACGAGCCTTTGCATGATCCCCCGAAAGTCTTTGCAACAGAGGCAAAGAAACGGAAGATCTCTGTGGAAATTCCTTATTTGGGAGAGATCGTGAAATTGAAGAAACAGAAATAAGAATACTTAGATACGAATAAAGAGATGAAGAAATTAGAAGTAAAAGACCTGAAAGAAAACTTTTTCGAAGCAATCGGAAAAGAGTGGATGCTCGTAACGGCGGGAACAAAAGAGAAGTTTAACACCATGACAGCAAGTTGGGGTGGCATTGGCTGGTTGTGGAATAAACCGGTTGCTTTCGTCTTTATCCGTCCCGAACGGTATACATACGAGTTTTTAGAGGAGAACGATCACCTGACACTTTCTTTCTTAGGAGAAGAAAATAAGAAGATTCACGCTGTTTGTGGTTCCAAGTCGGGACGTAATATAGATAAAGTAAAAGAAACCGGATTGAAACCTGTATTTACAGAAAAAGGTAATGTCCTGTTCGAGCAGGCACGTTTGAGCCTGGAATGTAAGAAACTTTATGCTGACGCTATCAAACCGGAATGTTTTCTGGATAAGGAATCATTGGAAAAGTGGTACGGTGGTGCTCATGGCGGTTTCCATAAGATGTATATTGTAGAAATTGAAAATATTTATTCGGAGTAAATTTAGCGAACTTTTTTATAATTTTAGCCGATTTTGATGAATGCAATGGAGAAGCCCCTGAACTCAAAAGATTGAGAACAGGGGCTTCTTTTAGTTTACTATGTTTATTCTACTATGTAATTAACGTAAAATTTTATTTGGACGGCGCTTTCTTTACCCATTTATCCAGCCATTCAAAGAATGTGCGCTGCCATAACACTCCATTCTGTGGCTTCAATACCCAGTGGTTTTCATCCGGATAAATCAGCAACTCTGCAGGAACACCACGCATCACGGCAGCATCAAAAGCAGCCATTGCCTGATTAGCCAGAATACGGTAGTCTTTTTCTCCATGAATACAGAGAATAGGAGTATCCCATTTCTCTACGAATAGGTGAGGAGAGTTGGCAAACGTACGCTGTGCCACCGGATTCTGTTTTTCCCAGTATGCGCCTCCCATATCCCAGTTGGCAAACCATTTTTCTTCAGTTTCCAGATACTGCATTTCCATGTTGAAGATGCCATCATGAGCAATGAACGCTTTGAACCGTTTGTCGTGATGTCCGGCCAACCAATATACAGAGAATCCTCCGAAGCTGGCACCTACGCATCCCAGACGATCTTTGTCCACATACGGCTCTTTTGCCATTTCATCGATAGCAGTGAAGTAATCCTTCATACACTGGCCACCGTAATCGCCACTAATCTGTTCGTTCCATTCCACACCGAATCCCGGCAAACCGCGACGGTTCGGAGCAACGATGATATAATCATTAGCTGCCATAATCTGGAAGTTCCAGCGATAAGACCAGAACTGGCTTACCGGGCTCTGCGGACCTCCTTCACAGAACAGCAAAGTCGGATATTTCTTGTTCGGATCAAACTGTGGAGGATAAATCACCCATGTCAACATCTGTTTACCATCTGTTGTTTTCATCCAGCGACCTTCCACTTTACCCATTTCCAGCTGGTCATAGATTTGTTTGTTCTCCTGTGTCAGTTGAGTGGTAGAACCATCCAGTGCCACAGTGTAAATCTCATCACCCATACTCATTGAATGACGTTTCGCAATCAGCTTATCTCCGAAAAGAGCTACCCCTTCGTAATCATACATCCCTGAAGTAATAGCCTTTACCGAATCATTTGCCAGGTCAAGCGCATAAATTTGTGATTCTCCATGCCATACACCTGTGAAATAGATCACTTTAGCATCTGCTCCCCAGACAAAAGCATCTACATTCGATTCGAACGCTTTGCTCACAAAACGCTTCTCGCCGGTTTCCAGGTTCATGATGAACAGACGGTTCAGATCAGCTTCGTATCCGTCACGTTCCATGCTCTGCCAGGCAATATACTTCCCATCTGGTGAATATTGCGGATTGGTGTCGTATCCTTTGTTCTCTTCCGTTATATTCTCCGTTTTCTTCGTGTTCAGGTCATAAATATAAATGTCCGAATTCGTAGAGATTGCATATTCCAGTCCGGTTTTTTTACGACAAGTATAGGCCACCTTATCCGAAGTCGTATTCCAGGCAAGTTGTTCGATACTCCCCCAAGGTCTCATCGGACTTTCATACGGTTCGCCGTCCAAAATGTCTATGACATTGGAAATACTGTTTCCATCAAAATCTGCAATGAACGGATGCGGTGCCATCGTGACCCATTCATCCCAATGCTTGTACATCAGGTCGGTAACGATGATACCCGTAGCTTTAGGTAAATCCGGATACTTATCTACTGTGCTGTCTTTAGTCTTTACTTGTGAGATAAACAAAAGCTTTTTGCCATCCGGTGAGATGGAAAATCCCTCGATATCTCCGTCGTAGTTAGTCAGTTGTCTGCGTTCGCTACCATCCGGATTCATTTCATAAAGCTGGCTACTACCGCTGTCATTGCTTAGGAATGCTAGTTTGCTGCCCCCTTTTATCCAAGTCACCTCATTCTCTTGATAAGGAGTGTGGGTAATTTGTAGGTTATCGCTTCCATCTGCATTCATTACAAATACTTCGCGGTTACTCTTGTTCTCCGGCACACTGTAATACGCTACCGTATACGCGATCTTCTTTCCGTCGGGCGATACGGCGAATCCGCCGATACGTCCCATAGCCCAAAGTGCTTCGGGAGTCATGCGCTTCCCTTCGATCTTAATATCCGATTTCTCGATAAGCACCTGATCTGTCTTGCCTGCGTCTTTGGTTCCTCCGCAGGCAGCTAACAACATTGCTGCCGACATCATAAATAAATTAGCTTGTCTCATATATTTTATAAAATGTTTATTTTCTTGCGAAGATAGTGAAAAAAGAATTTAGATTTTCTTTTTCTGCCAGTTTCCTTTCTTCATGTATTGATAACAGAAGAGCAGAATGAAAGTACCATACACGCTTTCCGTTGTCCAAGAAAAAGCGACATCCATTTTCAGATAGAGAATGAAGTACGTGGCATAGGCTACATAAATTGCCAATACGCAAAGTTCCATAGCCAATGCAGTCCGCGTATTTCCCGTACCGGATACCGATTGGAAATAGACATTGGCGGGTACTAACACCAGATAAGCGGAGCACAACACCCATAATGAAGGTACAGAGGCAGCCCTTAGATCCGGCATATCCGTGTAAATACTCAGAATCAGGTCGGGAAACAGACAGAAGAAAATCAATATTGGCAATACGAATACGTATCCGATACGGATATGTTGTCTGACGGTCCCTCGAACACAATCTTGTTCGCCCGCCCCGATGAGGTTGCTGACCAGCGAACCGCAGGTGGCGGCAAAAGCCATTGCAATCATAAACGGTATTCCCGATACGTTGCGGATAATATTGGCGATAGCCAGTGAGCGTTCTCCCAGATGTTCTACGAACAGGAAGAACATGAACCAGGTGGACAAAGAAACAAAATTCTGAATCATCGTCCACACCGAAACATTGAGAATCCGCTTCAATGTCTTTCTCTGGAATTTGGGTAATATATTCAATGCATATTTCTTGCAGTCAATCCGCTTCCAGGTATAAATGATAAAGAAAATCACCGATACCATTTCCGCCAATGAAGAACCGATAGCGGCACCGGCAATTCCCAGTTGCGGGAAACCGAACTTACCGAAAATCAGGATATAGTTGAATACCACATTCGAAAGCACCATAACAATGGAGTTCAGAGTCAGTGTCTTTGTTTGTGTCGTACCAACAAAGAATGCACGGAACATCACCATGACAAACGAGAAAAAGAAACCATATACACGCCAATGGATATAACTTTCGGCTGCATCATAAATATGTGGTGACGAAATGATATTCCTTAGAATATGTGGTGAAAATACGATGGACAGCGTGAATAGAATGACGGCAACAGCCAGCAGGAAATAGATTCCCTGATAGAAGATCGGTCCTATTTCCTTGTAGTTTCCTTCTCCGTTACGGCGGGCAATTAATATTTGCGCACCGATACTGAATCCGAATGCCATCATGAAAATAGCCAGATAATATACACCGGCAATGGCGGACGCGCCCAGTTCAATTTCCCCGACACGTCCCAGAAAAGCAGTATCCGTCATACCGATCATTTGCTCCATGATCAGACTGATGAGGATAGGGTAGGCTATTGTCCAAATTTGTTTATAAGTATATTTTGTTTTCATCTTATTTCATTTTTAGAGAAAGAAAGCCGGGCAACCCAAGTAGGATGTCCGGCTCTTTCAGAATATAATAGGATTTTCTTCCTTATTTCTTATTCTGTCTTTGCTGCTGCAATAACTCTTGTTGTTTTTGCATTGCCTCCAGGCGGGCAGCAAATCCGGTCTTTTTCATTTGTTTCGGGTCTTTCTTTTTCGCTTCTAGGATAGCCAGCAATTTTGTTTCGTCAGTCGTTTTGCGAAGCAAAATCATGGTA
The DNA here is from genome assembly GCF_000156195.1 of Bacteroides finegoldii DSM 17565. Lineage (GTDB taxonomy): Bacteria > Bacteroidota > Bacteroidia > Bacteroidales > Bacteroidaceae > Bacteroides > Bacteroides finegoldii. The sequence goes on from NZ_GG688322.1 coordinate 151,800, forward strand.
CCTACGCTAATCAAGGTCGACACGAAGTAGTAGTAGTTCAAACCTGACGGATAATCGTTCAAGACAAACAGGAACATAATCGGCATCAGATACATCATCCATTTCATAGCCGCCATTTGCGGTTGCGCTCCATTATCCTGCATAGACATTGTGTACTTCGTATTCAGAATATTAGTCACCGTCATCAGCAAGCAGAACAAACTGAGGTGGTTGCCCAAGAACGGGATATGGAACGGGAATGTGATGATAGCGTCATAAGTAGAGAGGTCGTCCGCCCACAAGAAACTCTGTTGACGCAGCTCGATAGCACTCGGAACGAACATGAACAAAGCCATCAGGATAGGGAATTGCAATAACATCGGCAGACAGCCGCCCATCGGGCTTACCCCGTACTGGCTGTAAAGGCTCATCACCTCCTGTTGCTTCTTCATCGCATCCTCCTGCTTCGGATATTTCTTGTTGATTTCGTCGATTTTCGGTTTCAGTACACGCATCTTGGCAGATGACATATAGGTCTTCCACGTAGCCGGATAAACCACAACCTTCACCATGATGGTCAGAATCAACAACACGATACCCATGCTCAAGCCCCAGCCCGACAGCCAGTCGAATACGTTAATCGTGATAAACTGATTGATCCAGCGGATTAACGGCCACCCTAAGTATACCAGTCTGTTCAATTCCCATTTTTCGTCACGTCCCTTATCCAATGCTTTCAACGTTTTGAAGTGGTTCGGACCAAAATAGAAATACATCTCTGTCGGTTCTTTACCCGATGGATCGAAGAAAGTATTCATTTCAGCAGAATAATCTTTGATATATCCGCTTCCCTGTTGCTCCATTCTTGATTTCACGGAAACCTTGTCGAAGTCCTGCTCGGCAATGAATACCGATGAAAAGAACTGGTTCTTGAAAGCTACCCAGTCAATGCGGCTTTCCAGTGTCTTGCTGTCGTCTTTGGCTGCCGACAGATTATCCACATCATCTCCTTTGATCTTATAAGTAAGCTCTGCCAAGCGGTTTTCGTAAGTGAATCCTTTTTCCAGTTGGCGGGCACGCTGTGACCAATCGATATCCACATAATTGGTGTTTGCCAATTTGTCTGTCATACCTGTCGCCTTGATTTCAAAGTTCATCAGATAGCTGTCCGGTTTCAACGTATAGATAAAGTCGATATAACTTGCGCTATCTGCCGCCAGACGCATGACCACACTGCTATCCGTCTTGTTTGCCACTTCAAAGAAATAATCCTTTGTCTGGATAGCTCCTTCCTTATTATAGAAGTTGAAATTCATCGATGCATCGTCACCGTCAAACAGTACAACCGATGTCTTCTTGTCCTGTGCCATGTAATCCTTCAGCATGGCCGAATAGACACGTCCGCCTTTGGTTGTGAAAGTGATTTCCGCTACATTGTTTTGGATACTGACTTTAGAGTCTGTTCCCTGCAATGCATTGAAAAACAGGGAGGATGAATCGGCAGCAGATGCCGCCTCTTTCTTGCTGTTAGCCAGTGCTGCCTCCGTTTTTGCTTTCAGCGCCTCTTCCTGCTGTTGTACAAGAGCGATAGAATCGTAGTATCTTTTTTGCGCAGCTATCTGCTCCTCACTGGGACGGCTCAGAAAGCTGAATCCTACTAACAATATACCTATTAAAACGAGACCTGTGATGGTATTTTTATCCATTCTTATTTTAATTACAAATTACTAATTACTTTTCGTTTTCGATAGCCGCTTTCACAAACGCCACGAACAACGGGTGCGGGTTCAGTACCGTGCTTCCATATTCCGGATGGAACTGCGTACCTACGAACCATTTCAATGTCGGAATTTCTACGATTTCCACCAGATCCGATTCGGGATTGATACCTACACATTTCATACCGGCAGCTTCGTACTGTTCCTTGTAGTCATTATTGAACTCGTAACGGTGACGGTGGCGTTCCTGAATATGTTCCTCTCCGTATGCCTGATATGCTTTAGAGCCTTTCTGCAATACACACTCGTAAGCACCCAAACGCATGGTTCCGCCCATATTGGTGATCGCTTTCTGCTCTTCCATGATATCAATCACGTTGTGCGGAGTCTTCTCATCCATTTCGCGTGAGTTGGCGTCTGTATATCCCAATACGTTGCGGGCAAATTCGATGGCGATACATTGCACTCCCCAGACAGATTCCGAAAGTCGGAATATCATGTGTACGTGTATATTTGATAGCTACAAACTTACCGTCAATACCCCGTTGGCCGAATCCCGGTCCGATCATGACACCCGCCATACCTTTCAAGGCTTCACCCACATTCTCGTCCGTCAGCTTTTCGCTGTTTACGAAATGTACTTCCACTTTGCGGTCGTTGTAAGTACCGGCCTGCGACAATGCTTCACGAATAGATTTGTAAGCATCCTGCAAGTCATATTTTCCGACCAATGCGATGTTGATAGGCTCTTTGGTCTCAGCTGCGTGGCGGCGTTCCAAGAATTTACGCCATGGACCGAGCCCCGGAGTTTCTCCTACCGGCAGTCCCATTTTTTCGAGAATGGTGCTATCCAAGCCTTGTGCCTGCATCAGGATAGGAACCTCGTAGATTGTTTCTGCGTCGATAGATTGCACTACGGCTTTATCATCCACATTACAGAATTGTGCCACTTTCTTGCGCAATCCGTCGCTTAACGGGTGTTCGGCACGCAGTACCAGTACATCCGGCTGGATACCCACACTTTGGAGTTCCTTCACCGAGTGTTGAGTCGGTTTAGTTTTCAATTCTCCGGCGGCAGCAAGATACGGGACATAAGTCAGGTGCACGCAAAGAGCATTCTTACCGAGTTCCCACTTCAACTGACGGATACTTTCGAGGTAGGGGAGTGACTCGATATCGCCTACCGTACCACCGATCTCGGTGATGACAAAATCGAATTTGTATTTGTTACCGAGCAGTTTTACATTCCGTTTGATTTCATCCGTGATATGCGGAATCACCTGAATCGTTTTACCCAGATAATCTCCACGACGCTCTTTGTCGATGACGCTTTTGTAGATGCGTCCTGTAGTAATGTTGTTCGCCTTAGTCGTTTGTATTCCCAGAAATCTTTCATAATGTCCCAGGTCGAGGTCGGCTTCGTGTCCGTCTACCGTTACATAGCATTCTCCGTGCTCGTATGGATTCAGTGTTCCCGGGTCGATGTTGATGTACGGGTCAAATTTTTGAATGGTTACATTATAACCTCTTGCTTGCAGCAACTTACCGATGGAAGATGAAATGATACCTTTTCCTAATGAAGAGGCAACACCACCGGTGACGAAAATATACTTTGTTTCTCCCACAGCTATAACTGTTTTTAAAATTGTTTACTTAGTAGTATTCTTATGAACTTAAAAAGCGCAAAATTATAAAAAAAGAGGAAGAATGCAGACTTTCGTCTCTACAATTTTATTAAAAAATGCAATTTTGAAAGAATCCTATGATTTCTGAACAAAATAATGTAGCTTTGCAGCCTAAACCATAAACAAATATGATGAGAGTTACTACTTTATATTCAGTTTTTATCCTGTTGTTATTTTCGTTATCGCTTTCTGCACAGGAAAATGCCGGCAATTCTTCACTTCCCAAATCTTCAACGGTAGTGGCTAAGGCCAAAGTCATAAAAGCAGATACACTTTCGGCAGAACTCCAGAAATATTTAATGTTAAAACTCAACATGTCCGGTCCGACACCCAAATTGGATACCGTTTCTTATTTATATAATAAGTATATAGCCCAATTGGATTATCTGAATGATCCGTCTGTACCGCCACGCTATATTCCGTCGGATCCCGACTATTTTCGTCTGTTTACTCCTTTGGCATATTACTATGCCCCGATGGAACAGTATTCAAGACTGGAATGGAAACCTGTGCAGCCGGACACTACCCCCAAACTGACATCGGAACTTTTACCATACGACACATTGGTGTTTACCAAAACCCGACGTGCCAATACATTAGTCAATAACGCTTTGATGGATCTTTATCTGCAACATCCGAATTTGGTTGTTACTACGGAAGACCGTATCATGAGCCGGGATGTTTTTCGGCATGATGTGAAACCGAAGATCTCCCCCAAAGCGAATGTGATTCATCTGTTTCAACGTGAAGATATGAATGATAATGTAGGAAAGGCCGATATCAAGATCAGCCGCCCCAACTGGTGGGTTGTAGGAGGTAACGGTTCATTACAGATCAGCCAGAACCATCTTTCGGACAACTGGTATAAGGGAGGGGAGAGCAACTTCTCCGGATTAGCTACTTTTCTGATCTTCGCAAACTATAATGACAATGAGAAAGTGCTGTTTGAAAACCAGCTTGAAGCGAAAGTGGGTATGACTTCCACTCCATCGGACGAATACCATAAATATCTTTTCACAACCGACCAACTTCGCATCTATAACAAGCTGGGATTGAAAGCTTTTAAGAATTGGTATTATACGATCTCCTCTGAGTTCAAGACCCAGTTTTTCAATGGATACAAGGCCAACAGCGAAGATCTGGTTTCAGCTTTCATGTCTCCGGCCGATTTGGCGGTCAGTATTGGTATGGACTATAAGCTGAACAAAAAGAAATTCAATCTTTCTGTCTTCATGGCGCCATTGACTTATAACCTACGTTATATTGACAACTCGGAAGTGGATGAAACGAAATTTGGTCTGGATAAAGGCAAATGCTCCAAGAATGACTTCGGTTCACAGTTGCAGTCTACGTTTAACTGGAATATCATCTCTGCCGTATCATTGGAATCCCGTCTCAACTATCTGACCAACTATCATTGGGCACGTGTGGAATGGGAAAACACGTTCAACTTCGTTCTTAACCGTTATCTCTCTACCAAACTTTATATTCACACCCGTTTTGACGATAGCTCCAAACCCACTGAAGGTGACAGCTATTTCCAGTTAAAGGAACTGCTCAGCTTCGGTATTAACTACAAGTGGTAGCCTTCATTTGTGAAAAAAAAACATTCTTTTGTTATATTGTTTGATATATAATATTTATATTTGCACGAAATTTCGTTGCTTCATTTAAGAAGTAGCAAGAAATATGGGGTAAATATACATGATCATTAGCAAAAATGACGATCAAAATCTTCTGCCAACAACTGTGATTGGCAGAAGCGTAGCATGCTCAAAACGCTGGCTAGTGGCGGTTGTACGCATATATCACGAGAAAAAAACGAGTGAGCGACTAACGAAAATGGGGATTGAAAATTTCCTTCCTATTCAACAAGAGGTTCATAAATGGAGTGATCGTCGTAAAGTGGTAGATCGCGTTTTACTTCCGATGATGATTTTTGTCCATGTCGACCCTCAAGAACAAAAAGAGGTGTTGACGCTGTCCGCTATCAGCCGCTATATGGTACTGCGTGGGGAAAGTACTCCAGCTGTTATTCCTGACCAACAAATGTTGCGATTCAAATTTATGCTCGATTATTCGGATGAAACGATCAGTATGAGCACATCGCCGTTGGCACCGGGAGAAAAGGTACGGGTGATAAAAGGACCTTTGGCAGGTTTGGAAGGAGAGTTGGTAAATGTGGACGGCAAGTCTAAAGTTGCTGTTCGATTGACAATGTTGGGGTGTGCATGTGTAGATATACCGGTGGGATGTGTAGAGCCGGTATCTGAAAATGGGGATTTACGTGAGTGAGTAATCAATCTATTTTATAGGGGGTAGTGGGGGATTTTACTGCAAAAATAGTAATGAAAGTCTGTAAAATAGCAGACAGTCTATCTGACATCGGTAACAAGACAGTGGGTATATTTATCGATGATCTCTCTCAAAAAATAAAAATCCATAACAGTATTATGAATTGTATCTTGTAAAAGATATAGTGTGGAAATATATGTGTATATCGAAAGATGAAAGAATCTTGGTGTGGTGACACTCACATTGAAATCCTGCTCATTGCCTTTGTGCTGATATAATCAATCAGATAAATCAAATTTCGAAATATTATTTTATTCATTTATACTATAATGGAAAAGACATTGAAAGGCATAGTGCAATATGCCCGCAAAAATTATTTCAGTTATTGGTCTATTTTAGGTATTGACACGGCAATTTCTGTATTATGTTCATTGGTTGCTTATGCGGTAATTCATTATATGGCGCATGTTCCAATGACCGACTGGATGCTTTGTAAATTTGCTTGCGTTTCTTTGGTGGCAAGTGTTGCTGGCTCTTTATTATTCCATACTTATCGTAATACGATTCGTTTTTCACAGGCACGTGAACTTTGGCGTATCATGTGTGCTGTATTATTTAAAATAGCTTGTTTGGCAATCGTTTCTTTCGGATTTATATATGAGACCCAATTGCCATATAATTATAAAATATCTTATCTTCTATTTGACGGTTTGTTGACCTTAGTGACTTTGACAACTTTCCGTGTATCATTGATAATCATCTATGATTTCTTATTGGATTGGGTGAATAAAAAGAACACCCGTATTCTTATTTATGGTACTAATGAAGAGAGTGTAGCCCTGAAGTTACGTCTTAGGGATAGTGCACATTATAAGGCAGCCGGTTTTTATGTATATGGTAAAAATAACAGCCGACGCCGATTGGCAGATCTTCCCGTTTATTACTTTGAAAATGAATCGGATGTTGATTATATCATGCGGAAGCGCGGAATTAAGGGGATTCTGTTTGCCCGTTATGAAGATACCCGTCTGGAAGAAAAACGCCTTCTGGAATATTGTAAAAATAATGAACTTAAAACATTGATAGCTCCTACTATCAGTGAGGCGGATTCTGATGGAAAATTTCATCAGTGGGTACGTCCTATTAAGATTGAGGATTTGCTGGGCCGTGCCGAAATTAATATCAACCTTCGTCAAGTTGCAGAAGAATTCAGGGGAAAAGTGGTGTTGGTGACTGGTGCGGCAGGCAGTATTGGTAGTGAACTTTGCCGTCAATTAGTGCAGATGGGAATTCAGAAACTTATCATGTTCGACTCTGCAGAAACACCTCTGCATAATGTCCGTCTTGAGTTTGAGAAAAAATATCCGAATATTGATTTTGTTCCGGTGATTGGTGATGTGCGTGTGAAGGAACGTGTTCGTATGGTATTCGAATTGTATCATCCTCAAATCGTCTTTCACGCTGCTGCTTACAAACATGTACCATTGATGGAAGAAAATCCTTGTGAGGCTGTGCTTGTCAATGTGACCGGTTCTCGTCAGGTGGCTGACATGGCTGTGGAATATGATGCAGAAAAAATGATTATGGTGTCTACGGATAAAGCTGTAAATCCTACTAATGTAATGGGTTGTTCCAAACGTTTGGCAGAAATCTATGTTCAAAGTCTGGGATGTGCTATCCGTGAAGGAAAAGTGAAAGGTCATACAAAATTTATCACGACACGCTTTGGTAATGTATTGGGTAGTAACGGTTCTGTTATTCCTCGTTTTAAAGAACAGATAGAGAATGGTGGTCCAGTCACTGTTACTCACCCCGATATTATCCGTTTCTTCATGACTATTCCCGAAGCTTGCCGTCTGGTAATGGAAGCCGCTACCATGGGTGAGGGCAATGAAATCTTTGTCTTTGAGATGGGAAAAGCGGTCAAGATCGTTGATCTGGCGACTCGTATGATCGAATTGGCTGGCTATCGTCCAGGTGAAGACATAAAAATAGAATTCACAGGATTACGTCCGGGTGAGAAGCTTTATGAAGAGGTATTGAGCGATAAAGAAAATACAATCCCGACAGAGAATAAGAAAATCATGATCGCTAAAGTTCGTCGGTATGAATATGCTGATATTCTTGATACTTATGCAGAGTTTGAAAGGTTGTCGCGTGCTGTAAAGATCATGGATACCGTGCGGTTGATGAAGAAAATAGTTCCGGAGTTCAAATCAAAAAATTCTCCGCGATTTGAAGTACTGGATAAAGAATAAATAGGAAATAATCAACAAAAGATTCTATAAATAAATTATCATTTAATATGAATAAATCATTGCGCACGCATTTGAATGTACGAAGCTTGTATGAAAGTCTGTTTTCTTGCCTGATAGCGGCATTTCTGCTTGCTTCCTGTCAGTCTTATAAGAAAGTACCTTATTTGCAGGATGCGGGAGTTGTAAAGGATATCAATCAACAGGAAAATTTATATGATGCCAAGATAATGCCTAAAGACTTACTTACTATCGTGGTGTCGTGTACTAGTCCGGAGTTGGCTATGCCATTCAATTTGACAGTAGCCGGACCTAATAATATTAGTGCTAATAATTATGTAACATCCCAACCTTCTTTGCAGACTTATTTGGTCAGCAACGAAGGCACGGTAGATTTCCCAGTATTGGGAGAATTGAAGATTGGTGGTCTGACCAAGAAGGAGGCCGAGCAGTTGATTGTCGAAAAACTGAAACCTTACATCAAGGAGACTCCGATCGTCACCGTGCGTATGGTTAATTACAAGATTTCCGTATTGGGAGAAGTAGCCCGTCCGGGTACGTTTACCATCAGTAACGAGAAGGTAAACCTGTTAGAAGCCTTGGCTATGGCGGGGGATATGACGGTCTGGGGCGTCCGTGACAATGTCAAACTGATTCGTGAGGGTGCTGATGGCAAACAGGAAATTGTGACATTGGATTTAAACAAGGCGGAGACAATTCTTTCTCCTTATTATTGGTTACAGCAGAATGATATAGTTTATGTGACTCCTAATAAAGCAAAAGCCCGTAATTCCGATATAGGTAACAGTACCAGCTTGTGGTTCTCCGCTACTTCTATTCTGGTATCATTGGCAAGTTTATTAGTAACAATCTTCAAATAGTAATATAGATATGATTGAGGAAAAAAGAGAGAACCGGGGTGAGCAACCGGAAGAGCAGGTGAACATTCAGGAAATCCTCTTCCGTTACCTGATCCACTGGCCCTGGTTTGTGGTTTCTGTAATAATATGTATCGCCTGCGCATGGGGTTACCTGCGTCTGGCCACTCCTGTCTATAATATATCCGCTACAGTCTTGATCAAGGATGACAAGAAAGGCGGTGGTGCGAGCATGTCCTCCGAACTGGAAAAGATGGGGCTGGACGGCTTCGTTTCCTCGTCGAACAACGTAGACAATGAAATCGAGGTGCTGAAATCAAAGTCTCTTGCCCGTGAAGTGGTCAACAATTTGGGACTGTTTGTGACTTATAAGGATGAAGATGAGTTTCCTAATAGGGAACTTTACCGTACCTCGCCCGTAGTGGTGAGCTTGACTCCACAAGAGGCGGAAAAACTGTCTGCACCAATGGAAGTGGAGATGACTTTATTTCCCAATGGTGGGATGGATGTATTGATAACAGTGAAAGACAAAGAGTATCGGAAACAATTCGATAAATTACCTGCTGTTTTTCCGACCGATGAGGGGACGGTCGCCTTTTTTGAAAGCAAGGATACATTGGCGGTTAATCAGGCTAAGGAGGAAAGTAAAGAGCGTCATATAAAAGCTTTTATAAACCGGCCGATGTCTGTGGCCAAAGGATATATCCAGTCCTTGTCGATAGCCCCTACATCAAAAACCACTTCTGTAGCTGTTCTTTCGTTGAAGAACTCAAATACCCGGCGTGGCAGGGACTTCATCAACAAACTCCTTGAGATGTACAATATCAATGCCAATAATGACAAGAATGAGGTAGCCCAGAAAACCGCAGAATTCATCGACGACCGTATCGGCATTATTTCCAAGGAACTTGGAAGTACCGAACAAGACTTGGAGAATTTCAAGCGTAGCGCCGGAATTACAGATTTGAGCAGTGAGGCTCAAATAGCCTTAACCGGTAATGCTGAATATGAAAAGAAGCGTGTGGAAAACCAGACTCAAATCAATTTGGTGATGGATTTGCAACGCTATATGCAAGGTAATGAATATGAGGTCTTACCAAGTAATATTGGATTACAGGATGCGGCATCAGCTGGTGCAATAGACAGATATAATGAAATGTTGGTTGAAAGAAAGCGTTTGCTCCGTACATCAACCGAGAATAATCCGACGATCATAAATTTGGATACTAGTATCCGTGCGATGCGGAGCAATGTACAGGCTACGCTGGATGCTACATTGAAAGGATTGCAGATAACCAAAGAAGGCCTTGCCCGTGAGGCGAACCGCTATTCCCGTCGCATTAATGACGCTCCGACCCAGGAACGTCAGTTCGTAAGTATCGCCCGGCAGCAGGAAATTAAGGTCGGCCTTTATTTGATGTTACTTCAAAAACGTGAAGAGAATGCCATCACTTTGGCAGCTACAGCAAATAATGCCAAGATTATTGATGAAGCGTTAGCGGACGACAATCCGGTTTCTCCTAAGAGGATGATGGTCTATCTTGCCGCCTTGGTGTTAGGAGTAGGATTTCCGGTAGGTATTATTTATCTGATTGGATTGACCAAATTCAAGATTGAGGGCCGTGCTGATGTTGAAAAACTAACTTCTCTTCCTGTTATTGGCGATATCCCGTTGGCGGATGAAAAGTCCGGTTCTATAGCTGTATTTGAGAATCATAATAACCTGATGAGTGAGACATTCCGTAATGTACGTACCAATCTTCAGTTTATGCTTGAAAATGGCAAGAATGTGATTCTGGTGACATCTACCATCAGTGGTGAAGGTAAGTCTTTCGTATCATCCAATTTGGCCATCAGTCTTTCTTTATTAGGTAAAAAAGTTGTGATAGTTGGTCTTGACATTCGCAAGCCTGGCTTGAATAAGGTTTTTAATATTTCCCAAAAGGAACATGGTATTACCCAGTTTCTGACCAATCCGACAAAAAATCTGATGGATTTGGTACAGCCTTCCAGTATAAACAAGAATCTGTTTATTCTTCCGGGCGGATCAGTTCCTCCCAATCCAACGGAATTATTGGCCCGTGACGGCTTGGAAAAAGCTATCGAAACGTTGAAGGCTAATTTTGACTATGTGATTCTGGATACTGCCCCCGTGGGTATGGTAACTGATACCTTGCTGATAGGGCGTACTGCTGATTTGTCGGTATACGTATGCCGTGCCGATTATACCCGTAAGGCAGAGTTTACTTTGATTAATGAGCTTTCTGAAAACAACAAATTGCCTAACCTCTGTATCGCCATTAACGGCTTGGATCTTCAGAAAAAGAAGTACGGCTATTATTATGGTTATGGTAAATACGGCAAGTATTATGGCTATGGCAAGCGTTACGGTTATGGCTATGGTTATGGAGAGCAGCATACAAGTCGGGAGGGTAAATAAACTGCTATTGATAAAACCAAATCAAACATAATATGCGTGATTTCAAAGAGATTCGGGTCGCAGTAGCCGGAACTGGCTATGTGGGACTGAGCATAGCGACACTGCTATCACAACATCATCATGTAACTGCCGTGGATGTAATCCCGGAAAAGGTGGAGAAACTGAACAACAAGGTTTCCCCTATCCAGGATGATTATATCGAGAAGTATCTGGCTGAAAAGCCGCTTGATCTTGTTGCCACTTTGGACGGGAGGTTAGCCTATGCTGACGCCGACTTTGTGGTAATAGCCGCTCCTACAAACTACGACCCTGTGAAGAATTACTTCGATACGAGTCGTGTGGAGGAAGTTATCGATCTTGTGCTTGAAGTGAATCCCGATGCCGTAATGGTCATCAAATCGACAATTCCGGTGGGCTATACCCGTAACCTTTATGTAAAATATGCCCAGAAGGGAGTAAAGAAGTTCAACCTGCTGTTCTCACCGGAGTTCCTTCGTGAAAGCAAGGCCCTTTATGACAATCTCTATCCGAGCCGTATCATTGTAGGTTATCCGAAGATCATCGACCGTCCGGAGTTTGCGGAAGAAAATGAGGCGATCCGTTCCGTCACGGATGTCACTATGTTGGAGGAAGCAGCTAAAATATTTGCCGCCCTTTTGCAGGAAGGGGCTATCAAGGAAAATATTGATACACTCTTCATGGGTATGAAAGAGGCTGAAGCAGTCAAGCTCTTCGCCAACACCTACCTGGCTCTCCGTGTCAGCTATTTCAATGAACTTGACACATACGCTGAAATGAAAGGATTGGATAGTAAAGCCATCATTGAGGGCGTAGGTCTTGATCCCCGTATCGGGACACATTATAACAATCCCTCATTCGGTTATGGCGGTTATTGCCTGCCGAAAGATACCAAGCAACTCCTTGCCAACTATCAGGATGTACCCCAGAATATGATAACTGCTATTGTAGAGAGTAATCGTACTCGAAAAGATTATATAGCCGATTCCATTCTTCGCAAGGCAGGGTGGTACGATTATAATTCACACAATCAGTACGATGGTCAAAAGGAGTCTGTCACTATAGGAGTGTATCGTTTGACCATGAAGGCTAATTCGGATAATTTTCGACAGAGCGCTATTCAGGGTATTATGAAGCGTATAAAGGCTAAAGGGGCAGAAGTCATTATCTACGAACCTACACTTAGTAACGGGGAAAACTTTTTTGGTTCCAAAGTCGTTAATGATCTTACTCGTTTTAAAGAATTAAGCAAGGCCATTATTGCTAATCGTTTTGATGAGTGTTTAAGTGATGTAGAAAAGAAAGTGTATACACGCGATATTTTCGGTAGAGATTAAAATAGTTTTTTCAATCAAAATTTATTTGGCTGCTCCTTTTTAATATATTTTGTCAGTACTCAAATTTGACCTTAGATTAAAAGAAACATTTTTGTTGCAAGTTTAAAATATGTAAGCAATGTAATGTGTTGGATTTTATTTTAAGTACAAATTTGAAGTGGGGTTTGTGAAGAATCTTTTCAAGCATTTGGAGACTTAACACTATATCCAAAGGATATTTAATGGGGGGTGTGTCTTTGCTAACATGAACTTATAATTTTTTTTAGCTGCAAGCTAATATTAAACGT
>NZ_GG688322.1:164791-202397 GCF_000156195.1 Bacteroides finegoldii DSM 17565
CTAAGAGGAAACTCTAATTTGAGCGCTTACGATTGAGTAAGTTGACCATATAAAAATAGTAATCAAACGATGTCAGATTATTCAGCTAGAAATAAGAGATTGGCAAAGAATACGATAGTGTTGTACTTTCGTATGTTTTTTATAATGGCACTACAACTTTATACATCTCGTCTTGTATTACAGGCATTAGGTATAGAAAATTACGGTATCTATAATGTCGTTGGAGGTGTGATGGCAATGTTGAATTTTGTTAATATGTCGCTTTCCAATGCTAATTCGAGGTTTGTTTCAGTGGAGATAGGCTCTGGTAATCTAGATAGTGTAAAGAAGCTATTCGGTTGCATTATGTCTATTCATTGCCTCTTTGGCGTTATCATACTTATTTTTGCAGAGACTGTAGGTTTGTGGTTTGTGATGACCCAACTTGTTATTCCTAGTGAACGGATGGTAGCAGCAATATGGGTTTATCAAAGTGCAGTACTTTCATCTATAATTACCATTATCAGTTCGCCATATAATGGTCTTATTATTGCTCATGAGAAGATGTCTGCCTTTGCTGTCATATCCATTTTCGATGCAGTGGCAAAGTTTGGAATAGCTATCTTGCTTTTTTATTCGTTAATTGATCGGTTGATATTGTATGCTGTTCTTCATGTTCTGATTCAGTTGATTGTTTGTTTGATTTATGCCGTTTATTGCAAAAAGAAATTTGAAGAAAGTAACTATCATTTTATATGGAACAAGAAAGTTTCGTTGAGTGTTTTGTCTTTTGCGGGTTGGACTCTTACAGGAAATATAGCAGTAATGGGGTATACTCAAGGTTTGAATATTTTACTGAATATTTTCTTTGGTGCGATAGTCAATGCAGCCCGAGGAGTGTCTGTGCAGGTACAGACTGCTGCAAGAATGTTCTTTGTAGGATTTCAAACGGCTATCAATCCCCAAATTTACAAGTCATATGCCCAAAAGGATTTTGATAGAATGCACGCTCTTGTGTTTATGTCAAGTCGGTTCTCGTTCTTCTTGATGCTAGTGGTTACTATTCCTCTGTGCATGCACACTCAGTACATTCTTGAATTGTGGTTAGGGGATGTGCCTGAATATACGGCAGCTTTTGTACGAATTATGCTGATTGTGGGTCTCATTAATACTCTCCAGAATCCAACAATGACAGCACTTCATGCCACAGGCAATATTAAAAAGGTACAGATAGTCGAGAGTTCACTTCTTTTGTCTGTAGTTCCTGTTGCTTATTTCTGTTTGAAGTTCCTACATATTTTACCTGTTATGGTATTTGTTGTGTATTTTATTATAGAGTTTGTTGCGCAGTTCGTAAGGGTATATATGATATATCCTATGATAAAGTTGAGAATGAAAGATTACTTTATTAAAGTAATGTGGCCAATCTCTGTAGTTACAACTTTAGCTGTGTTAGTATGTTGGATATCAAGTAGAGTGATAGTTGTATCTGATTTTTGGATGTTGCTTGTTGCAATTGCAGTATATGTATTGATAATAGGAGTATGTGTATTTTTCTTTGGCTTGCAGAAAATAGAAAGACAATATGCTATTAAATTAGTACATGAGAAGGTAATGAAAATTTGTTAGTTTTAATTAGATGATATTTTGATACAATCAGTCATTAATAAACCTTTCATAAATAAGGTTTTAATGTTATTTCTAGTATGTTATGCACCTCTTTTCCGAAAGGGTATGCAAGGAGCAGTATGTATCTGATTGTGATGTCTATAGCTAATGGAAAATCAAGTAAGATTTATCATATTCTGAGTGCAGCTGATTTATTGAAGTATCGAGTTTTTATACCTGGTCAGGATTATTCTCCTACATCAGCATCTACTGTCATGGATGCTATTTTATCTTTTGATGCTGTTAAGGAGAAGGCTTTTGCTGCAAGGTATTACCAAAGTTATTCAAATATGATGCTTCAGGTTCTCAATCAATTAAAAAAATAACGATGATTTCCGCTTGTATAAATATACAAAGCAACTGTAAGTCATGGCTTCGCAAAGCATCTATGATGATTCTTGCGTTGTTGCCGATACTGGCTTGGTATAAGATTCCATTTCCAGTTGGTTTGGGGTACACTTTAATATTGTTTTTGTCAACATATATTATAGTCAGAAACAATTTTAAAATTAATGTGGTTCCTATTATATTCTGGCTTTTGTTTGTGTATATTTGTCTGATATGGATATATCATCACCATTTTGAATTATGGACTCTGATTCCTCCGGGTGGATGGCTTTTCTTTTTATTCTTTCTTGCCCTTATAGGAGGTGTACTATCTTTTGATTTTCAGTTGCTTAAGAGATATATGCGATGGGTGGTTCTGATTTCGGCTGCTTTGTTTTGGGTGCAGTTTTCTTTGAAATTAGCCACAGGTTCTCATGTATTTTGTTTTGTACCAAATCTCACAGGTGCATTTACTTATGAGGGGATGTCGTATGCAGAACTTGTTGCCCATCAGATGTCAGGTCCGCGTCCATGTTCGATATTCCTTGAACCATCATATATGGCTTATTACTATGTGAGCTATCTGGCTTTGATATGGTTTGAAACTAATAAACAGGAAAAGTGGTTGAATAAGGAGGGCATTCTTATCATCTTCTCTCTCGTAGCTTTGAAGTCTGGTTCCGGAATGGTCGGACTGGTGATTCTTTTTGCTGTGAAAATGTTCAGCATATTTTGGAATGCGAATATTATTAGACGTTTTATAATGATTATGCTGTTCGTTCCATTAATTATTGCTTTAATATATATGTATGTTGGAAGTGAAATGGGACAAGAGATGCTTTTACGAACTGAAGAATTCTCTACTGAAGGAGCGAGTGGTTTTACTCGAGTTGTCGGAGGTTATTTAATGTTTGATCAGCTAACCTTTGATGAACAGATTATTGGTATTCCTGATGCACGAAACAGATTTGGAATAGAGATGTATGACGGAAATTTCATTTTTTACGCTAATGGTGTACAAACTATTCTACTATCTCTTGGTTATATTGGTGCTTTGCTATACGGTCTTTTTTATATAATACTTTTTCGTAATACGAATCTTGTATCGAGGATGTGTATAATTATCTTGTTCGTAATGGGACTTTTAGAGTCAAACTATCTTAATCCGTATATGATGCTATTGACGATTATTCCTTGTGCAGATTATCATTTCACTAGAAATAGGCTAAGAGTCTAAATATGAAAATACTTTATTATTCTCGTACGTGCTTTGGTGATTGTGATTTTCCACTGATAAAAGCACTTATAGCACAAGGTCATGATGTGACTGTGTTATATTCTATGACCCCCCGCTCTTTAAAATCTACAGTGTTCAATATTAATCAGATTATTCCTAAAAGAGGCATATTCCCGTTAACAGCTTATTCTGAGCTGAAAATATTTTCTTCTTATGTCCCTATTGAGAATATTTACATAGCAAACGACCCAGTAGGCCGCTTTGGTTGGAGTAGTTTTATGGTAGCAATGAATGTTTTGTCCTTTTTTAAAAAGGGTAACTATGATATAATTCAATATATTGAAACACCATCATTATTCCATTTTGTGCCATTGTGGTTCTTTAGAAATAAATTAGTCGTTACAATTCATGACGGAAAGCCTCATACAGGGGAAGGTGATAGGAAAGAGGATATTCGTCGTTCGATTATAAAGTGGTATGTCAAGAAGTTTATTGTTCTCAATAAAGCCGAAGTGGATGTATTCTCAAAAGGATACAATGTGCCTAAAGATAGAATATTCACATCGCATTTAGGATATTATGATATGCTTCGTATGTATGGAGATGTAAATAAGAAAAAGGAGAATTATGTACTTTTCTTTGGACGTATTTCTCCATATAAGGGGGTAGAATATCTTTTTCGGGCGATGGAGAGGGTGCATAAAGTCCATCCTAATGTAAAAGTCATTGTTGCAGGTAGTGGAGAAATGTATTTCGATGCTTCAGAGTATGAGAAATATGATTATGTAAAGATTCTTAATCGATTTATAGAGCTTGATGAACTTTCTGATCTAATCCGTGGTGCATTATTTACAGTGTGTCCTTATACTGATGCAACACAGAGTGGAGTAGTATATTCATCATTTGCCCTGAATACTCCTGTAATTGCTACCAATGTAGGTGGGTTACCTGAGATGATTGATGATGGTAAGACAGGAATAATTGTTCCTCCTAAGGATGTAGATGCTCTTGCCAATGCAATACAATCATATCTTGATAATCCTGTTTTTCTTCAGCAGATGAGTGAGAATATAGCTGAGAGTGCAAGATTAGGAAAAGGTTCATGGAATGTAATTGCTAAAGAATATGTTGAAATATATAATAAATAGAGTCAGATGAAGAATAAAGTTTTGGTAATTGGTGCAGACCACCATAATACTCTTGGTATAGTTGAGAGTCTCGGCCAAAAAGGGCTCAATTCTTATGTGCTTATAGTTGGCGAAAATATAAACAGCTTTGTACTTAAAAGTAGGTACGTAATAGAAGGTTGGGTATGCTCATCACCAGAACAAGTGGTTGATGAAATGCTAAAACATTTTTCTGATACAAAAAACAAGGTGATAGTGTATTCATCGTATGATAACGTATCTTCTGTGCTTGATTCTTCTGTTCAACGGCTAAGTCCCTTTTTTATACTTCCAGTAACAAATATGCCAGGAAGTTTGGAACGTAAAATGAGTAAAGAATATATGTCTGATCTTGCAAGAGAGGTTGGGCTTGATGTTCCTCGTACGTGGATGGTATCTGATAGGAAAGTGCCTGCAGATATTGAGTTTCCATGTATAACCAAGGCTATTTCAAGTGTGGAGGGAAGCAAAAAAAATATTAAAATTTGTAAGAAAAGAGAAGAATTGGAGGAATTTTTAGCGAATTCTGAGCATTGTCCGATTATACAGATTCAAAAGTTTATAATAAAGGATTTTGAATTTCAGTTTTTAGGTTGCTCAATGGATAATGGAAAACATATAATTATCTCAGGGCGTACACATATTGATCGTCCTAACGGAATAGATAATACTTTCTTTTTGAAATTTGATCAGGTTGAACCGGAGTTCTTAGATACACTTAGTAAGGCTAAAGAGTTTATTAAAAGGGTTGGTTATTCAGGAACCTTCAGCATTGAGTTTTTGAAAGAAAAGTCAACGGGTAAGAACTATTTTACAGAAACAAATTTCAGAAATGATGGAAATGCAATTTGTCAAACATCGGCTGGTATGAATATTCCATATATTTACTATTTGTATTATTCTGGAGGTGATTGGCAAAAAGAGTTGTCGGTGTCCACTGTTAGTACTACTTATTTAATGCCGGAAATATATTATTTTAAGTGCATGCTGAAACGTGAGTTCTCATTGAAAGAGTGGTGGCGAAATTATCGACGTACAACATGCTTTATTACCTACTTTAAAGAAGACCAAAAGCCATTTTGGCATAGTTTATTTAGAGAACTCAAAACAACACTTAGGAATCGATTGTAAATTCTATTATTTATGAATGCATTGCGGAAATTGTATAAAGAGCTGACTTCTCTTCATTGGGAAATCGGTTTCTTGGATAATACTTTTGAAGGTATTGTTAGAGGTGATAAACTTAAACTAACTCTTGTAACTCATAATTTCCCCAATTCTTGGTTTGCCGATCCGTTTATTCTTGATGTAACTGATGATACTATCATAGTATTGGTGGAGGAAGTGACAAAGAAGATTTCTAAGGGAAGAATCTCGAAGTTAGTGATTGACAGGAGGAACAATTACGTTATAGAGAAGAAAGTGATATTGGAACGTCCAGGACATCTGAGTTTTCCTATTATATATCGTAAAGATGATAAAATATATGTTTATCCAGAAAACAGTGAAGATGGTGTACTTAATATCTACGAGTATAATCCTATAAATGACGACATGACATTGATTCATGAATTGTCTGACAAACCATTAACAGATGCTGTATTTACAGATTTGTTTGGGAAACCTCAATTATTTACAACACAAGCCGAGTATGCAAATGGCTTTCAGCTTGACCAATATGAGTGGAGTGACACGAAGCAACAGTTTGTATATGTGACGAGTAGCATTTTTCCAGAGCGTATTGCCCGAATGGCTGGATATTTTTTCAAAGTTAATGGAAAGGTGTATCGTCCTGCACAAGAGAGTAATACTAATTATGGTCATGCTATCTCTTTGCAAGAAACCTCTTTTGTTGATGGAAAATGGGTCTTTAGGGAAGTTAGAAGAATGACATCACCTCATTTCGAATTGAGTCAGTCATTTCATACTTTGAATTCTTACAAAGGAGTGATTGTTGTTGACGTACTTGGTAAACGTTATCCGTTAGCGAGTAAAATGGTGAATGTGGCTGCTGTTTTAGCGAAGAGGATTTTAAAAAACTAAATTGCTATGAAATTTGAACACTATAAAACTAGAAACGGGAGCGAAATAGATATTCCTATTCCCACAAGTTACAGAGACTGTCTTGAACTCCTGAAAAGTGATTATTTTAGGATTTATGGACGAGTCGATAGTCTTGGGGTAATATGGTTAAAGTCATTTCGTGATAGGGCACTTAAACATTTGTTTTGGTTGAGATTTGCAAGTTATCGTGGCTGTTTCTATCCTATATGTAAATTGCGTCATGAACATTATAAACTTAAGTATGATTGTCGTGTTCATGCCGGATCTAAGATCGGCTATGGTTTGTATTTAGGGCATGCAATGAGCATGTGTGTTAGTATTAGGTGTATTATTGGAAATAATGTTAATTTGTCTCAGATGAGTAATATAGGTACAAATGAGGGTAATCAAGCAATTATTGGCAATAATGTATATATAGGTCCTATGACTTGTTTGATAGAAGGTGTACATATTGGCGAGAACTCATTGATTGGTGCAGGTTCAATAGTAACGAAAGATGTTTATTCGAATAGTACTGCCGTAGGAAATCCTTGTAGAGTAATTGGAGAGAATAAACATCCTGAGTACATTCAAAATCGATGGTTGATTAAAAGATAAAAAATGGGGGTATAAAGACGCATTTACCTTTTTGATTGTTGAAATATTTTAACTGTTATTGCTGTGATATATATAGGTAATGTCACTATTTATGAGTATGTGAATATTGGAACAAACAGCAGCAAATCAGCAATCATTGGAGATTATGCAATCATAAATTCTCGTGTGTGTATTGTAGAGCCAGTAAATATTGGAACTGATGCGGTGATTGTGGCAGGATCTGTGGTTACCAAAGATATTGAGCTTTTTGTGATTGTCGGGGGTAGTCCTGCAAAGAAAATAGAAACAAAGTAATAATGAAAATAGTAGAACTCATAACATTCTTAGCCGGTGGAGGTGCAGAACGCTTTGTTGTCGATTTAAGTAATCAGTTAGCTAAAGAAAACGAAACATATCTTGTTACTATTCTGGATGATAAGAAGGAAACGGAAGTTAGGAATTTTTTTAGATCGGAGATTTCTGATAGTGTACATTATGTGAATTTAGGGCTTCCGAATGGCCTCAAGTTGTCTAGTCAGTGGAGGGTATATACTGCTCTCAAAGCATTCAATCCTGATGTGATTCATGTACATATGATTCCTACCCTTAAATATAGTGCATTGGCTATAGGATTGCTTTCTTTTTCGAAGAAAGTGTATTTTTCCGTACATAGTGATTTGCATAATGGTTACGATAAGGGACTGCTGAGGTTGTATTGCAATATTTTGGGAAGATTGGGCCGTTTTAAATTGTCTTGTCTCTCAGAAAAGAACTATGCTGATTTTAAGGCATTTTATTCGCGCACCCCTATACGTTGTATAACTAATGGACGAGCTCCAATAGTTTCTACAGATTTATTTGGAGCGGTAAGCAATGAGATGAATCTGCTTAAAAACAACGCTTCCTCCCTCTTACTGATTCATGTTGCGAGATGTCATCCGGTAAAAAATCAGAAGCTTCTGATTGAATCAGTGAACATACTGGTACAAGAGGGTTACAACATTGATCTGATTGTCGTGGGTGCAGGATTTAATACTCCGGAAGGACAGTCGATAGTATCAATGGCGTGTAATAGGATCCACTTTGTCGGGCCTCGAAAAAATGTGGCTGATTATATGCTAAATACCGGTATTTTTTGCCTATCCTCAAATTTTGAAGGAATGCCAATCACACTTCTTGAAGCAAGTCTTGCGGGACTTCCAGTTGTGAGTACTCCGGTGTGCGGAGCTGTGGATTTGATTAAAGATGGTGTAAATGGCTTTCTCAGTAAATCTCATAGTTTGGAAGATTACAAGAATGCTTTAATAAAAGCCATTGATAATTATGATTCAATTAAGGAAAATGCAATGAGCATGAAGGACAATAGTCCTTATACAATTGCTGAGTGTGCAAGAAAATATGTGGAATACTTTAATGAATAAACAGTATGTCTGAATCAAGGATATTTGAGAAAGTTCTGTTTGTGGGAATGGATTACAAAATCCCCAAAGGAGGTATTGCTAGTGTACTCAATACTTATTCTACTTTTATTCATCCTTTCAAGTTTGTCAGGACTGCTGCAGGTGAATTGAACAATGTGCAGAAAGTATGGTATGCTGTCAGTGGATATTTGTTGCTCATTTGGAAACTTTTCACTGATCGAAAAATTGAGATTGTACATATTCATTCTGCTTCCGGTACTAGCTTTTGGCGAAAGACCTGTGCAATAAAGATTGCAAAGATGATGGGGAAAAAAGTAGTTTTTCATTGTCACGGAGGTGGCTTTAAAGAATTCAGACTCTCGAATATTAAAAAAGTGGATGCTATCTTAGCAAAAGTAGATTGTGTCGTGTGCCTTTCCGGTGAATGGAATAATTATTTCCAGAGTATCGGATGTAGGCATATTGTGACTATCAAAAATGTGATAAGAGAACCAAATATTGAGAATGTTGAAAAGAATGGAGTTGTACATTTTCTATTCCTTGGACTAATTTGTGATAACAAAGGTATTTTCAATGTTTTGAAGGCGATAGGAGATCATAAGCAGGAACTTCAAAATAGGATAGTTTTGCATATAGGGGGGAACGGGGAGACAGATAGACTTCTTTCAATTATCAAAGAGCTGGGAATAGAAACATTAGTAAGATTTGAGGGGTGGGTTGATAAAGAGAAGAAACAATATTTATTGAATTTGGCGGATGTTTACATTCTTCCTTCATTTATTGAAGGTGTGCCTATTTCCATTCTTGAGGCTGAATCATATCATAAACCTGTCATAACCACTAATGTAGGAGGGATTCCTTCTATTGTGCAAGATCGTGTGAGTGGGGTGTTTGTCACTCCCGGAAATGATAAAGAGATATATCTGGCTATGAAAATGATGGCTGAAAGTGAAGAGCTTAGGCAGAAGTATGGTGAAGCTAGTTACAGAATAAGTCGGGACTATCAGCCTGAGGCTATAAAAAAAGAATTAATAGGGTGCTATGATAAAATTTTAAAAACGAGTAGTATAAGATAGGATGAGTTGCGCTAATCTCTTGATTGGATGTACAACAGATTTACGATTATAGTATAAAGACTGTCATTACAAAAGACTTATTGAAAGATATCAATATTTTATAATATACTGTTATGAAGAAGAAAGTCATTCTTGCAGTTGTAGCTTTGTTTTGTAAACTTCATTTGTTGAAGCCTATACAAGTGGCTCGGTTGAAGTACTTCTACAAGTTTCATAAGATGCCGAATTATGAGCATCCTACCGATATTAACGAAAAGATTAATTGGAACAAGTTTTATGGTGATACTAGCCGATGGGCTGACTTAGCTGATAAATATAAGGTTAGAGAATATGTGCAGTCTTTAGGACTTGGAGATACACTGGTAAAACTTTATGGTCGATGGGACAAGGCAAGTGATATAGATTGGGACAGGCTTCCCAATCAGTTCGTCTTAAAAGTGAATAACGGTTGTGGTGATATTCTTATATGTCGTGATAAAGATAAGCTTGATAAGGCTACTGTTATAGATACTTATGATAGACTTGTATCAATTAAATATGGTGATGTTACGGGTGAACCTCATTATGCCAGAATTCAGCCTTGTGTCATAGCAGAGGAGCTTCTTGATATTAATAAACAGTCTATCAATACCTCTTCGCTAATTGATTATAAGGTTTGGTGTCTCAATGGTAAACCATATTGTATATGGTGTGCTTGGAACAGAGGAAAGGAAGGGGCTGATACCGGAGTCTATGATTTGGATTGGAATTATCATCCGGAGTGGTCCGTATTTACGGAGCATTACAGACAAGGTAAAGAAATTCTTCCTAAACCAAAGTGTTTTGAACGTATGCTTGAAGTTGCATCTAAGTTATCTGAAGAGTTCCCTATACTTCGTGTTGACCTATACGAAGTAAATGAAAAAATATATTTTGGAGAACTTACTTTTACTTCACTCGGCGGATTTATGGATTATCTTACTTCAGAAATTCTTTTGGATATGGGAAGCAAAGTCAGAATAAATGAAATATCAGAAGAATATGTACATGTTAAGTGTTGAGAGTGTATTGAAAATCAAACATACACAATGTTTTTAGGTAGATATATAGATATGTTTTTTATAGGGAAAAAAATCAGACGAAATAGTTTATTGATGCAACAGGTATTTACATTTTTGCTTTTTGCAATAGTGTTGTTGTGTCTGTTTCCTTTGTATGCTATACAAAAGGGGGTAAAGCCATATTCAGATAATAAAGAAGTAAATAGGTATATTAAGGAGGTCTACGTAAGGAATGTTCCGGAAAATTTTGATTCGCAAAAAATAACAATTTGTTTTGGACTAAAGTCTAAGAAAACTGGACGTTATTATAATTATATCAGAATAGGTGATGAAAGCAAGGGACCTTCAGGCTATGTGGAAATTTTATCTCATCTTTACGATACTTATCAGGAGGCAATATCGGCTTCCAAAACTTATAAAGGTATTATTGAAAGCAAGGTTGGACTGTTAAAGTGTGATTTTTCTCAAGTACCTGACGCTTATTCAAAGTCGTTTGTTTGTAATTATTATGATATCACAAATATTGATAATTCTCCTGATATAAAGCAATATATGCGGAAGAATAGAATGCTGATTGAGACGACAAAAGTTAAAACTAAGGCTTTGAAGAAAGCTATCAATGGTAAAAATACATATCAGTGTGAAGATCAGTTTGCGGATTTGTCAGAAGTGGTTATATATCGGAATGGTAGAAGAGTGAAGCCCGAGAATTATACTCTTTTCAAACAAGGGAAAGTGCAATTTAATGATTGCGAAAAAGTAGTACAAGGACAAGTGTTTTTTGAGTATGACCGTAATGTAAAGCATTATAAGCCATATTCCAATGACTTGTCTTGTGACGTTTCGGAATTTCAAGATGTCCATAATGGTGCTGAAGGGATGATGTATTCGTTTGTACCAGACCCAACAGGGGAAAAACGCAATGTGTTGATGATAAACTGCAAAAGTTTACTCAAAGAAGCCTCAAATATGAGACAGCAGTTTTCTTTGGCAAAGTATCCGTTAACTTATTTCAAAGATAGAATCAAGTTCTTTCTACCCGAAGATATGAAAGAAGCTATGTTGTCATACCCAAAAGCTATTACATGGTTTAGTATTCAAGGGTCATGGTGTAATTTTGGCTCATCTACAGGTCAGAAAACAGATATGTATTCTGGTTCTGCCAATTCTTTCGGGATATCAAAACCTGCTCCTGATTCAAAAGAACTCTATTTCCATTTACTTTGTCGGAGGAGACACTGTGATGTCAATATTGGTCTTGAGAACTATGATGACTTGAATGACGAACTTTCATCTTTTCTAGTGAAGGCCGGTGAATGGATTACAATTGAACGAGAGTGGAAAGTGGGTAATCCGGGAATATGTAATCATACTATTATTGATTCCGAAGGTAGGCATGAGTTTTATGTAAATGCATATAATAGTGTATGTGATCCTGAGAATGAGCCGGAACGTTATGCAGACAGATACGCAGGAACAAATCCGTACAACGTCTGCTTTCCTTTTATTTGTAAATTATATACGAGTAAAGAATTGGCACAATATTGCATTGATATGATAGGGAGCTGTTATTTATATTATAAGGATTATGAATTGATAGAGGCTGAGAATGTGAATGCATTAAATAAAGAATAGATAAATGGTGACATATGGTAAAATTGAATAATATAGTAATTTTTGCCTGTAATGAAGGAGGGCATTTTGCTCAGCTGATGGCTTTGAAAGAGCTCTTTAGCAAGTACGATTCTGTTATACTCACCGATAATAAACGCGCAAATAAAGGAATACCGTCACTTAAAGATGTAAAAGCGATTGAGTTTGCGATGGCGTTTGCGGATAAACGTGATGAACTTACTAAGGATAAAGATCGTAAATTGACTCATGCGAGTTATCTGTCTGCCTATTGGAAGCTCTTCAAGCAGTGTCATGCGATATGGAAGAAGTATCGTCCGAAAGTGATTATCTCTACAGGAAGTAATATTGCAGTGCCACTTTGTTTTATTGCGAAGTTTTATGGTTCCCATTTTGTGTACATTGAGACTCGCGCCAAAGTGTATAACAAAACTATTTCAGGTAAGATCGTAGAACGCTTTGCAGACAAGGTTATAGTCCAGTGGCCCGAAATGGTTGATGTTTATAAGGGACATGCAGAGTATTATGGAACCTTAGTATAGGAGGACAAGAATATGATTTTTGTAACAGTAGGAACACAGCCTAATGGTTTTCTTCGTTGTTTACAGGAAGTAGAGATGCTTATTGGGAAATATGGAATTACGGAAGAAATTGTAGCGCAGATCGGAAATACCGACTTCGAGACCAATAAGTTTACAACCATACGCTTTACCGGTGAAAATGAGTTCAAGAAATATATCAAGAATGCTTCTGTTGTGATTTCTCATGCTGGTAGTGGTGCTCTTTTTAACAGTATTAAAGCAGGCAAAAAAGTGATAGCCATGGCTCGTCTGCATGAATTCAATGAAATGGCCGATAATCATCAAATAGAACTCGTTAAGAAACTTAGCGATGGCGGATATATTATTGACGGAACTTATTCTCTTGTAGAAGCATGGCCAAAACTTGAGGGTTTTGTTCCCAGAAATAATGACTTCAAATGCGAGATAGTGCCAGTATTGGACAGGTGGATTTCTGCGTGGATGGAGCAAGAAGGACGACGGATAAGTAATTTATAGCGAGGAAACCAATGAGGTGGTTATTTTTTGCATAAGAATAAGAATTTAATTCAGTTCTATTTAGGAGTATAGGATATCAGTACTGGAAGAAATAATAGAATAACATAAAATAATTTATCAAATGAATATCCTCATTACCGGAGTCCACGGTTTCGTCGGCTCAAATTTAGTGAAAGCGCTTTCGCCTGAGAATACAATATATGGTCTGGACATTGTGGCTCCAGAGAAGGACGGTATAGTAAAGACTTTCTCATGGAATGATCTGGGTGGCATTGATTTGCCGCAGATTGATGCTGTTATCCATCTTGCTGGTAAGGCACATGACACTCGGAACAAGAGTGCGGCGGATGTGTATTTCAAGGTAAATACAGGTCTTACTCAGCGTATTTTTGATTGGTTTCTTGCCAATGAATCTGCAAAGAAGTTTATATTTTTCTCTACCGTAAAGAGTGCTTCTGACAAAGTGGAAGGCAAATGCCTTACAGAAGAATGCGTTCCCACTCCCGTAGGTCCTTATGGAGAGAGTAAAATTAAAGCGGAGGATTATATAATCGGGCATTTCGCACCTGAAGCTCTCAAACGTCCTTATCACAATTTTGATGATGGTGACTCTCTTGTAAAAGGGAAGAATGTGTACATTATACGCCCTTGTATGATTCACGGTCCTGGAAACAAGGGTAACCTCAATCTTCTTTATGGAGTAGTGAGCAAGGGGATTCCATGGCCTCTTGGTGCTTTTGAGAATCGCCGTTCGTTTACCAGTATTGGAAATCTTTGTGTAGTAATTGACGGATTTTTAACTAAGAATGTACCTTCGGGCATTTACCATATGGGAGACGATGAAGCTCTTTCAACTAATGAACTCATTCAGGTTATTTGTGAGGCTCTTGGTAAGAAAACTCATATATGGTGCATTCCGAAAGGTCTGATGAACGGAGTTGCAAAAGTGGGTGGGTGGTTTCATCTTCCGCTCAATCCTCTTCGGATGCAGAAGCTCACAGAAAACTATGTAGTGAGTAATGCCAAGATCAAGGCTGCTCTTGGCATTACGCGGATGCCGGTAAGAGCGAAGGATGGATTGATGGACACTATTAGAAGTTTTAAGCAGTAGAATGATTATGAATGCATACTTGACTTACGGAATTATTTTTGTGATTCTATTGGCATTAGAGTTATGCTATTTCAAGGTGGCTGACCACTTTAACATTATCGACAAACCCAACGAACGCTCATCGCACTCTACGATTGTATTGCGTGGCGGAGGTATAATCTTTTTAATTGGTATCTGGATTTGGAGCGCTTTCTTCGGATTTCAATATCCCTGGTTTCTAGTCGGCTTGACACTTGTAGCAGGCATTAGCTTTGTAGATGACATCCATTCATTACCGGACTCTGTAAGATTGGTTGCTCAGTTTGCAGCTGCCGCAATGGCATTCTATCAGCTCGGCATATTGCATTGGTCAATGTGGTGGATAATATTACTGGCACTAATAGTCTATGTCGGTGCCACGAATGTGATAAACTTCATGGATGGAATCAATGGTATCACAGCAGGCTACTCTTTGGCTGTATTGATACCGTTGGCACTGGTGAATATAAATGGTGTTTTTGTAGAACAGAGTTTGATCATATCAACGATTCTTGCTTCATTGGTGTTCTGTATTTTTAATTTCCGTCCGAAGGGTAAAGCGAAATGCTTTGCAGGGGATGTCGGCTCTATCGGCATTGCTTTTATCATACTGTTTCTGTTAGGTAATGTGATGATCGAGACAACGGATATTACTTGGCTGATATTCCTGTTGGTATATGGTGTGGATGGCTGTCTGACTATTGTACATCGTATTATGTTGCACGAGAACTTGGGCGAGGCACATCGTAAGCATGCTTATCAGATTATGGCTAATGAGTTGAAAGTGGGGCATGTAAAAGTTTCATTACTGTATACGGTTATGCAGTTAGTGATTTCTCTAGGATTTATCTATCTTTGTCCCGATACGATGTTTGCTCATTGGTTATATCTGGTGGGTGTATCAGTTGTATTGGCTATTGCTTACATATTGTTCATGAAAAAATACTATCGTTTACATGAAGAATATCTCATATCATTGAAACAATAACGATTATGGAATTTGATAAAGAATTTTTAGATAAGTTATTTGAGCAAGCTATGGAGAATCCACGTTTGCGTCAGAACTTCGACCTACGCACTTCACCTGCTGATACCAGTCAACGTATGCTAAACGCATTGTTGCCGGAAACTAAGGTGCCCATCCATCGACATGAAGATACTACCGAAACAGTAATCTGCCTGTGTGGTAAGTTGGACGAAGTTATTTATGAGGAAGTAGTTTCGTATGAGAAGGATACGGACGATTTTCAGAAGGGGGTGAGTGTACAAAATGTAGCTCGTAAGGTTGAGTATCGGGAAGTACAGCGTATCCATCTCAATCCTACAGAAGCCAAGTATGGTTGTCAGATACCTAAGGGTGCATGGCATACTGTAGAAGTGATTGAACCATCTGTCATCTTTGAGGCTAAAGATGGAGCTTATACTCGTTGAACGATGAAAAACAATGAATAAGAAGTACTGAAAGTGCTTTTTAATACGCTATGTTATAATTGAACATTTACAGTGAGATGAAAAAATGTAGGTCCCTAGATTCATGTGACAAACATGAATCCCTGCATTTCCAAAAAATACCAACTGTCTGTGAAGATCGTTGGTATTTTTTTTATACAATAAGGCTGTGGTGGAAATCTATAAGAAGCTACTTTTGACAAGAAATTACTTGAGAATACTCTTTCACCGCATCAAAGCACGGACATCCTTTCATTGGATTCAAGTCCCGGTGTCCCACAATCAACGCTTTCGGAAACTGTCTTTTCAACTCCCTCAACAAAGCGAGCAAAGCTCCTTTTTGCTCTAATGTACGCGTATCTTTCGGTTTCCCGTTCGCATCCAGCCCTCCCTCATAACAAACACCAACCGAATGGGCATTATGATTACGGCAGTGTGCCCCGACCTTTTCTAACGCACGTCCCCGGTGGATCTCCCCATTACGAGTAATGTAAAAATGATAGCCAATATCACGGAAACCACGGTGCAAGATATGATCCTGTCGGCAAGCCTCCGCCGAAAGGGACTTTCCTTCCGGCGTGGCACTGCAATGAATGATAATTAATGTAATAGTCCGCATGGAGTTACATGCAACTTTGTATTCCGAACACACCTCCGATGGCGGTGGCTACAGTGATAACGATTTTGAGAACTAAGCTCCATACAGAGCGGGGAGATGATGATTTACTCATAATAACAGGTTTTAAATAAATTAATAATAGTTTTCTTTTACCACAGATCTACACAGACTCACACAGATAAATAATCGACTACTTTAGCAACTACCAATTCAATATAATCTGTGGAAATCCGTGTCCTCCGTGGTGGATCTTTTAAGCAGCCGGGTCGGGCGCTTCGCCGCCTCCGTCCGGTTTCGGGTCAGGGGTGTCACCCGAATCAGAACCTCCTCCGGCAGTTGTCGGTTTCTGATATTCCGCCTGCTGCTTCAACTGGCTGTCGAGTTTCAGATTATTGGTCGACAGATTACCGGTGGCACGGGCTTTCAAACGCATGCCGCTAATATTCTTCTCCAACGAAAACTCTTCCAGCGCATCGGCTGCCTTACTGCGAATACCCACACCAAAAATGGCAAGATCATCAATTTTCACACACTTGCCGTCTAGCAACAATTCCTTGATGCAATCCACCATATCCGAAAGCACACCTTTGATGACACCACCGGAATACGGTGAATTGTGCTTCGACATGTGTTCGGCAAGCTTTGCCAAATCAAACGTCTCGTCGCTTACTGCACGGGCGAACCACTTACCCGCATTCAAGCCTTTCTTCTGCTGGTTCTGATAAATTTTGTAACGAATCATAAAACAATAAATTAAAGGGTTAAACATATTGTCCGGGGATTCTTTTCCCTTTCGACGATACAAAAATACTACTCCGGATCTCCCGGAAATCAGCTGTGCACGGTTGTGTCTGGTAGCGGTCGGTTATTTGTCATTATAGTCGGTTATTCAATGGAAAAACGTTGGTTATATAGCCGTTTTTTGTTATTTTTGTAACAGTAAATCAGAAATATATCCATCATGAGTGAATTTAAAATACGTGCTTACGGGCGCATGGAACTGGCGCAACTCTATTCTCCACAACTAACTGACATTGCTGCCTATCGAAAGATGAAGAAATGGATCTCCTTGTGTCCCGGACTTCTGCAACGCCTGTACGACTTAGGCTACGAATCAAAGCGACGCTCATTCACACCATTGGAGGTGAGAGTGATTGTGGATGCTTTGGGAGAGCCTTAAATAAAGCGTCGCTTTATGGTGTCTAAAGCACCGCTTTACGATGTCTAAAGCTTAGCTTTACACCTCCTAAAGCGATGCTTTATGCAGGACAAACGATTGTTTCAGTCAAAACGGATGTGGTAATTGAAATGACTACTGCATCCGTAAGTAAAACGGGTACAGTAGGTACACTTTTTCCGGTTCACTCATACACACACGCACGCGCATACAACCCTTTACCGTCCATACTGACTAATATTCCGCGCTTGGTGAGCCGTTTCAACCAAGTGAGGGCTGTGTTTTCCTTAATTCCCATGGCAACTGCTTCTTCCAATAACTGTGTACGAGTAAATTCATCACCCAGTTTCTGGAAGAGATAATCACGATCGGCATTAGGACGATGGCTGACTTCTGTACTGGGGAGGAACGATAGAATATGCGTGGCATGGCAGTAGAGAGGTTCCGCAAGACTAAGCACAGCATGAAAGTCTTCCTGTGAAATGGATACATCCCAACGAGTGATGATGTCATCTTTGCGGTTGTCCGCAGGAATCTCCTTGTCCGGTGTGAAAGGAGAGGTGGGAGAAGTCTTGAAGTCGTAGGGCTGCGGGCTTTCGAGGGCACGCAATACAGCTACTTCCGACATGATTCTGCATAGATTGACGGCCAGACGTGCCACAAAACTATACATTTCCCTTCCATTAGCTACACTGGAGCGCTCAAACAAGTCGGAAAAGACGGTGTCGATTTCTTCTTTTTGTTCATCCGTAAGTTGCAGAGTATGAATGCCGTGTGTTTTTATCACGCTCAACTTTTCTTTCCATTCCAGTCCCATAGCGGTGAATATCTCCTCCCAATCTATCTCGTTGTCCATAAATTGGCTGATCCATTTACTGATTCCGCACATGTAATAATATAATTGGCGGGAGTATGATCCGTCTTCTGCTGTCGGAATGAAAGTTTGCACCTGCGACGGCGTACCCGAAATCAGGACGGAAAGATAGCTTTTCTTCACTTCCCGGTATTCCTGGTCGGTGCGGCGGTTGTAGGACAAGCGGTCGTGGTCGAACGCTTTGCGCAGGGTGTCGCTCCAATGACCGTGGTCCGATCCGATGGCGGTGGAAAGAGTGTCCGCTTCCGCTTCGCAGATAAGTCCGGTTCCGTCGGAGTCCATGATGTTTTGCAGGATACCCGTACCGGTGTTGTTGCCCGAAATGAGGAACATCCTGTTAGGGGGCATTTGTGGGGCCTCCTTTTTGGTTCGTTCTTTCCCCATTGCATCATACTCGGCTTTCTCTTTTTTGTATGCTTTCATCTGTATGGTCACTTCTTTGCGGATCTCGTCGTGGATAGGTTCTACGAGTAAGCGGATGTAGGAAAGGATACCTTTGCCGGAAGCCGAAGGAGCCACTACGAAACATTGGAGGCTGGGGTGATGGTATTTGCCGCCATATAGGCATCGCACGTGGCGCGACATACAGGCACCCAGGGCAGTGAGCGCTCCCAATAACATGATGTCGTGTTGTATTGGGCTGCTCCCGGCTTTTATGATACGTTGCAAGAATTCCGGCCAGTCGTTTTTCGGAAAAGTGGGTAATTGATGTTGCGGTTCACTGCCCGGTAATAGTTCTTCTTCCCCTTCTTTATCATCGGAGATATTGTCATTTCCCACCTTATTATACGCGCCCGTGTGTGTGGGAAATTTGCGTGCTGTACCTGCTGTACCTTTTGTACCTGTGGGATGTTTGGGCATTTCTTCTATGCAGATGCTTACTCCCGTCGCTTCGGCCAGGTGGAAAGCGGTGCCCAAGTGCACTTCTCCACGTTGGGTGTGGAGTGCGTTGGAGAATACCCGTTCGGCATGTTCGCGCTGATATTTGGGAGACACCCGGCACAGGCGATGAAAAAAGTCACGTCCTGCTTCACCGCAATCCGTTGCGATGGCGAATGACAATTGTACGTATTCAAGATAGGTGGGAGCAATGTCCGCTCCTGCCGCTTCGACTGCTTCGGTGAGACGGCATAAAGATTCAATATCGGTCATTTGGATTTATGATTTTTGATTTATAATTTATTCGTTGGTGGTTCTGAACAATGCTTCCGGGTCGTAACTAAGGAAACAGGATCTCACGAGATCTTTGCCGGAGAAATCGACTTTGGATTTTGTTTTGGAAGAAACTGCTGTTATCGTATTGTATGCCGTCTCTACGTACCGCATCGCCCAACTCATGTTTTCTGTGATATTTTTGGTATCATTTATCGTGGAGGAATAATGGCAGGGAACAAATGCTTTTACACCCAGTCCGCTGGGACTGATAAAGGTGAGTACAGGTTGTAGGAGAGGATCGTCATAGAGCATACGTCGCATTTCCACTGCTTCCTGATAAGAGTGGAGATCGTCTACATCGACTATCACCAAGTGAGACGGGGAGACAAAATCCTTGCTGCTACGGCGCGTGAATGTGCCGCAGGGGGTCACATACGGTAGTAATGACGCTTTGGCGGCTCGTAAATCTTTGGAGTTGCGCACTTGTTCGGTCAGGGCTTTGAGGTTCTCGTTGCAAGTAATCATTTGGAAAACTTGTTCGATGGAGACTTCGCAGAAGGGGATAAGTGTGGGAGGAGCCATCAGTCGGCCTTGTTTGTCTTTGATAGGAGCGATAGGTGGCATAAAATAGGACATTCTGTAATTGTTGGACATAATTTTTTGTTGTAATGAATTAAAAACTTTACTTTTGTGGAAAATACATAAATATGTTTCAAAACACGGCGTAAAATTAGTAAATGCAAAATAGACATCGTCCCGACATGTTGGGATGAAAGTGGAGATTATTAATCAATATAGTTTAATTTTAACAATAAAAAGGAATGGAAAACGAAGTCGGTTGTTACCTGATTTTAGGAGCATACACTGAAAAGTTGCGAAAGCGTGCGGATTTGAAAAATGGAGAAATATGTAAGAAAGTACACATCGGCCACTCTACTTTTAATGATTTAAAAAAGGGGCAAAACGCCCATTGAGTGATTACGTAAAAGTGGTGGAGTGCTGTCTGGATGCCTTCAATGAAGAGGAAGCCGGAGCTATCTGGGATGAATGGAGGAGAATGTATTTTCAGTACAGGAGAAGAAAAGAGGAGGAGAGAGGAGAACGGTGAAAAAACAGATAAAGTAAAAGTGGCAGGCGGGAAAAAGTTTCCCGCCTGCGGTCTTTATGAATGGATTTTTTGTTTAGGATGTCTATTTGCTATTCTCGAAAAATATCAAATGGTAGGCATATCTTTTCCGTGTGCGATAACGAAAACACAAAAAATAACAATTTATTAGGTAGAAAAAGTTGGGGGAATGCTTCGTAGTTCATAAATAATGATTAAATTTGCCGCGATTTGTAATGTTGAGTTTGCAAAATGACGAATAATACTATAAAGCATCTGGGTATTGTGGAAAACATACAGGGTTCTCATCTGTCGGTGAGGATTGTTCAGACATCGGCTTGTGCGGCTTGTAGCGCAAAGGGACACTGTTCCTCAGCAGATAGCAAGGACAAAATCATAGATGTTATCGATACGGCGGCCTCTTCCTACCGGGTAGGAGAGAAAGTCATGGTGATTGGCGAAACGTCGATGGGCATGATGGCGGTGGTATTGGCTTTTATAATTCCTTTCATACTTCTGATATTTTCACTATTCCTTTTTATGGCGTTGATGGAGAATGAACTGTATTCCGCTCTTCTTTCTCTGGCTATACTTATACCCTATTATTTCATTCTCTGGCTCAACAAAACACGACTGAAACAAAAATTTTCATTTACTATAAAACCAATAAATAACTAAAACATTATGAATTTGATTCTGATTGCAGTGATTTCATTGGGAGCTATAGCGCTCGTGCTGGCCGCTATTCTGTATGTGGCTTCCAAGAAATTTGCCGTGTATGAAGACCCGCGGATTGCCCAAGTGGGGGAAGTGCTTCCCCAGGCTAATTGCGGTGGATGTGGCTACCCCGGTTGTAGCGGATTTGCCGACGCTTGTGTCAAAGCCGGTTCACTGGAAGGTAAGTTCTGCCCTGTAGGCGGACAGCCTGTCATGGCAAAAGTTGCTGATATTCTCGGACTGGCAGCCGGTGAGGCTGAACCGATGGTAGCAGTGGTGAGATGTAACGGAACCTGTGCCAACCGCCCTCGCATCAACCAGTACGATGGTGCCAAGAGCTGCGCTATTGCCGCTTCACTGTATGGTGGTGAGACAGGATGCAGTTACGGTTGTCTGGGATGTGGTGACTGTGTGGCGGCTTGTCAGTTTGACGCCATCCACATGAATCCCGAAACGGGTCTGCCGGAAGTGGACGAGACTAAATGTACGGCTTGCGGTGCTTGTGTGAAGGCCTGTCCGAAAGCGATTATCGAGATTCGCCCGCAGGGTAAGAAGTCGCGTCGCGTGTACGTCTCTTGCGTGAACAAAGACAAAGGCGCTGTTGCCCGCAAAGCTTGTACGGTAAGTTGTATCGGCTGTGGCAAGTGTGTGAAGACTTGTCCGTTCGAGGCTATCACATTGGAGAATAATCTGGCTTACATTGATCCGAACAAGTGTAAATCTTGCCGGAAATGTGTGGAAGTTTGTCCGCAGAATTCTATTATCGAGCTGAATTTCCCTCCTCGCAAACCGAAGGCGGAAGAAGCTGTGGAAGCTCCGAAAGCACCAGTTGCTCCGAAAGCTCCGGCTACTCCGAAAGTAACAGAATAATAACAGAATAAAATACAGAATTGTATGTTAAAGACATTTTCAATTGGTGGAGTTCATCCACACGAAAATAAATTGTCGGCACATCAACCTATCATCACGGCGGAGGTTCCTGCAAAGGCCGTTATTTTGCTGGGGCAGCACATCGGCGCACCTGCAAAGCCGATTGTTGCGAAAGGGGATGTGGTAAAGGTGGGCACTAAGATTGCCGAACCGGCCGGCTTTGTTTCGGCAGCAATTCACTCTTCCGTCAGTGGCAAAGTGGCGAAGATTGATACGATAGTCGATGCCAGTGGTTATGCGAAACCAGCTATTTTTATTGATGTGGAAGGTGATGAATGGGAAGAAACGATTGACCGTAGCGCAACCCTGGTGAAAGAATGTGAGCTTTCGTCGGAGGAGATTGTGAAAAAGATTGCCGAAGCGGGAATCGTCGGTCTGGGTGGCGCTTGTTTCCCTACTCAGGTGAAACTTTGTCCTCCTCCTTCTTTCAAGGCCGAATGTGTGATTATCAATGCGGTAGAGTGCGAACCTTATCTGACGGCCGATCATCAGCT
This sequence comes from Bacteroides finegoldii DSM 17565, assembly GCF_000156195.1. GTDB lineage: Bacteria > Bacteroidota > Bacteroidia > Bacteroidales > Bacteroidaceae > Bacteroides > Bacteroides finegoldii. Next base: position 187,685 of record NZ_GG688322.1, read on the forward strand.
TATGCTGGAACACGCGGAAGAGATCATGGTCGGTGTTTCTATCCTGATGAAAGCTGTGAAAGTGAACAAGGCGTTTATCGGAATCGAAAATAACAAACCGGACGCTATCGAGCTGATGACGAAAGTGGCTTCCGGTTATGCCGGTATCGAGGTAGTGCCTTTGAAGGTGAAATATCCGCAAGGAGGTGAAAAGCAACTGATCGATGCGATAACCAAACGCCAGGTGGCGAGCGGCGCCCTTCCTATTTCTACCGGAGCGGTCGTTCAGAACGTGGGTACTGCTTTTGCTGTGTATCAAGCCGTTCAGAAGAACAAGCCGTTGTTTGAACGGGTAATCACTGTGACCGGTAAGTCGGTTGCAAAACCTTCCAACTTCCTGGCCCGTATCGGTACGCCGATGAAGCAGCTGATTGATGCTTGCGGTGGTCTGCCGGAAGATACGGGAAAAGTGATCGGTGGTGGTCCGATGATGGGTAAGGCTTTGGTCAATACGGAAGTTCCTACTGCGAAAGGCAGTTCCGGTATTCTGATCATGAATCAGAAGGAAGCCAAGCGTGGTGAGGCACAGACCTGTATCCGTTGCGCGAAGTGTGTAAGCGCTTGTCCGATGGGACTGGAACCGTACTTGCTGGGAGCTTTGTCCGAAAACGGTGATTTTGAAAGAATGGAAAAAGAAAGAATCATGGACTGTATCGAGTGCGGCTCTTGCCAGTTCACTTGTCCTGCCAACCGTCCGTTGCTCGACTATTGTCGTCTCGGTAAAGGCAAAGTGGGAGCTATGATTCGTGCACGTCAAGCTAAAAAATAACGAATATGGAAAATAAATTAATCGTATCACTATCACCCCACGTTCATGGCGGAGACAGCGTACAGAAAAATATGTACGGTGTGCTGATTGCACTGATTCCGGCGTTTCTGGTGTCTCTCTATTTCTTCGGACTGGGTGCTCTGATTGTTACTGCTACTTCCGTTGCGGCCTGTTTATTCTTCGAATGGGCGATCGGAAAATATTTGATGAAGAAACCGACTTCAACAATTTGTGACGGTTCTGCTGTCATCACAGGTGTGTTGCTGGCTTTCAATTTGCCGTCCAACCTACCTGTATGGATTATTATTCTGGGCGCATTGTTCGCTATCGGTGTAGGCAAGATGTCTTTCGGCGGATTAGGCTGCAACCCTTTCAACCCCGCATTGGCAGGACGTGTCTTCCTGTTGCTTTCGTTCCCCGTACAGATGACTAGCTGGCCGGTAGTAGGTCAGTTGACAGCTTATACGGATGCTACTACCGGAGCTACTCCGTTGGCTATCATGAAAGGAATAATCGGAGGGGTTCAGGGATTCTCTATCGACCAGCTTCCTGATTCTTTCAGTCTGCTGATCGGTCAGAACGGTGGCTGTATCGGTGAGGTCAGCGCGTTGGCTCTGCTGATCGGATTGGGTTACATGCTTTGGAAGAAAATCATCACTTGGCATATCCCTGTGTCTATCTTGGTCACTGTGTTTGTTTTTGCCGGTATCATGCATTTGGTTGATCCTGCAAAATATGTATCTCCGGTATTGCAGTTGCTTTCCGGCGGATTGATGTTGGGTGCGGTTTTTATGGCAACCGACTATGTGACTTCTCCGATGAGCAAGAAAGGAATGTTGATTTATGGTGTTTGTATCGGTCTGCTGACGGTTATTATCCGTCTGTTCGGCGCATATCCCGAAGGTATGTCGTTTGCCATCCTGATTATGAATGCGTTCACTCCGCTGATTAACACCTATTGTAAACCTAAACGCTTTGGGGAGGTAGCGAAGAAGAAATGAAAAAGTTAGAATCATCTTTAAAGAATATGCTGCTGGTACTTACGGGGGTGACTGCCATTTCCGTAGCATTGCTGGCTTACGTGAATGAACTGACAAAAGGTCCTATTGCCGAAGCGAATGCGAAGACATTGAACAAGGCCTTGAAACAGGTTCTTCCGGAATTTACTAATAACCCGGTAGGCGAAAGCGACACGATCTTCAGCGAGAAAGACGGAAAGAAAGTGGTGGACTTCATCGTTTATCCGGCAAAAAAAGGAGAGGAATGGGTAGGTTCGGCTGTTGAGTCCAAAGCTATGGGATTCGGTGGCGAACTGAAAGTGCTGGTCGGCTTTGATGCAAAAGGCAAGATTTACAATTACTCTTTGCTGGCCCATACCGAGACTCCGGGATTGGGCTCGAAAGCTGACAAATGGTTTGGAGCCTATGATGCTACCAAAGGCGAAAAGGCGGTGACGCACGAAATGAGCAAAAAGTCTATCATAGGCATGAGTCCGGGCGAAGGTGAGCTGAAAGTCTCTAAGGACGGCGGTCAGGTAGACGCCATCACGGCTTCCACTATCACGTCGCGCGCTTTCCTGAACGCTATCAACAAGGCTTACGAGGCCTATAAGACGGGAGAAGTAGATACTGTTTCGGGAGCTTCGCAGAAAAATGAACCTGCCACTGCTCCGGAAACTGAAACGGTGAAGCAAGATTCTATTAATTAAAGGAGGAGATTAAGATATGAATAATTTTAAAGTAATGATGAACGGGATTATCAAAGAGAATCCTACGTTTGTGCTCCTGCTTGGTATGTGTCCTACATTGGGTACAACTTCATCGGCTATCAATGGTATGGGTATGGGACTGGCCACTATGTTTGTGTTGATTTGCTCGAACGTGGTAATTTCTTCCATCAAGAATCTGATTCCGGATATGGTACGTATCCCATCGTTCATTGTAGTCATTGCGTCTTTCGTAACATTGCTCCAGATGGTGATGCAGGCTTACGTGCCGGATTTGTATGCCACACTGGGGCTTTTCATTCCGTTGATCGTAGTAAACTGTATCGTGCTGGGACGTGCTGAAGCATTCGCCGCGAAGAATAATCCGGTGGCTTCCATGTTCGACGGTCTTGGTATGGGACTTGGTTTTACGATAGCCTTGACTCTGCTGGGAGCTGTCCGCGAATTCTTGGGAACAGGCAAGATTTTCAATCTGACAATCATGCCGGAAGAGTACGGAATGTTGGTATTTGTATTGGCTCCGGGTGCTTTCATCGCTTTAGGATACCTTATTGCGTTGATCAACAGCTTGAAGAAAGCCTAATTCAATTAAATAAGAGAAGAATATGGAATATATATTGATTTTTATTTCGGCAATCTTTGTAAACAACATCGTGTTGTCGCAGTTCTTGGGCATTTGTCCGTTCCTGGGCGTATCCAAGAAAGTGGAAACTGCGATGGGTATGAGCGCTGCGGTTGCTTTCGTGCTGACCATCGCTACCATTGTCACTTTCCTGATTCAGAAATTTGTTCTGGATGTTTTCGATCTGGGATATTTGCAGACAATCACTTTTATTCTGGTGATCGCCGGACTGGTGCAGATGGTGGAAATCATTCTGAAGAAAGTCTCTCCGGCTCTGTACCAGGCGTTGGGTGTATTTTTGCCATTGATCACAACCAACTGCTGTATCTTGGGTGTGGCTATTCTGGTGATTCAGAAAGACTATGACTTGCTGACAGGCGTTGTGTATGCGTTCTCAACAGCTCTCGGATTCGGACTGGCGCTGGTGCTTTTTGCCGGACTGCGCGAGCAGATGAGTCTGGTGAAAATCCCGAAGGGAATGCAAGGCACTCCGATTGCTTTGATCACCGCCGGTTTGCTGGCTATGGCATTCATGGGATTCTCCGGCGTGGTATAAGATTTACAGTTGATAATTAAATATGAATTGGGGGCTCGGCTGTGTGGGGACATACAGATAATGAGTTCCCAATTCTTTTATAAATAAAATGGTTACGGAATATTGCATTCTCATTTTATTTCCATACATTTGTAGCTCAAACAATAATAGACCGAAGAACTAACCATATAAGTAAAGAATATGAAAGAAAGAATTTTAGTGACAGGGGGAACGGGATATATTGGTTCCCATACTGTTGTAGAGTTGCAAAACAGTGGGTATGAAGTAATCATCATCGATAATTTATCAAATTCCAGTGCTGATGTTGTCGACAATATAGAAAAAGTTTCCGGTATCCGTCCGGCTTTCGAAAAGTTGGATTGTCTTGATTTTGAAGGTCTTGACGCCGTATTCACAAAATATAAAGGAATTAAAGCTATCATCCACTTTGCTGCAAGCAAGGCGGTAGGTGAATCGGTGGAGAAACCGTTGCTTTATTATCGTAATAATCTGGTTTCTTTGATCAACCTTCTCGAACTGATGCCGAAACACGGAGTGGAAGGTATTGTATTCTCTTCTTCTTGTACGGTGTATGGACAGCCGGATGAATTGCCGGTGACAGAAAAGGCGCCGATTAAGAAAGCGGAATCGCCATACGGAAATACAAAACAGATTAATGAAGAGATTATCCGTGATACGGTAGCCTCCGGTGCTCCGATCAATGCAATCATGTTGCGTTATTTCAATCCGATAGGCGCGCATCCTACTGCATTGCTGGGTGAGTTGCCGAACGGTGTTCCCCAGAACCTGATTCCTTATCTGACTCAGACAGCTATCGGCATTCGCGAGAAGTTGAGTGTGTTCGGTGACGATTATGATACGCCCGACGGTTCTTGCATCCGTGACTTTATCAATGTTGTTGACTTGGCTAAGGCACACGTGATTGCTATCCGCCGTATCTTGGAGAAGGCGCAGAAAGAAAAAGTGGAAGTATTCAATATCGGTACGGGACGTGGTGTCTCTGTATTGGAATTGATTCAAGGCTTCGAGAAGGCTACCGGTGTGAAGTTGAACTATCAGATCGTTGGACGTCGTGCGGGAGATATTGAAAAAGTTTGGGCAAATCCTGATTTCGCTAATTCCGAATTGGGATGGAAAGCTGTGGAAACTTTGGAAGATACTTTGCGCTCTGCCTGGAACTGGCAGTTGAAACTTCGTGAAAGAGGTATTCAATAAATGGAATTTTTTTGTTTTTATAATCTAAATAGTTCAAACAAATCAATATGGATTTGTTTAATTGATGCGATCGACCTGAAGCTGTTCATGGGTATGTGAATATATATGAACAGTACTTATACCTCTCCGGTATAGACAGGGGGTTGCACAGTAGTTTTGTCGTGTTTTATTTTGTGTTTGTGTTGTGACGGTACTACGATGTGAGTCGTGGTACCGTTTTTAGTATGACGGGATAGATATTTCGATTGATTTTCTTATAGCGTTCCTGTGAAGCAGAACGCATCCGTTCCCCAATCAATTTCCGGTAGAGTGGATTCTGGAGCAAAGAGTCCGAAGACTGAAGAACCGGAACCGCTCATGGATGCGTAGATCGCTCCGTGATGATAGAGTTCTTCTTTTATGTCTCTGATAATGGGATGTTGCGGAAATACGCTGGTTTCGAAATCATTGATCAGGGTATCTTTCCACTCTGTAACCGGGCGTCGGATGACCTCTTTGACAGGATATTCCGGATGATGAGGGCGGATGTTTGCAAAAGCTTCCCGAGTGGATACGAACACATCCGGTTTGATAATCATGATTTGGTAGCCGCTTAATGAAAGCTCGACCGGAGAAAAGATATTACCGATTCCTTCGGCAAAGGTCGGTCTGTTTTTGATAAAGAAAGCACAGTCTGCTCCCAAAGTGGCGGCGTATACCTCCAATTGTTCTTCAGATACCCCTAACTGATAATGATCATTGAGCAACTTCAGCATGAAAGCTGCATCGGATGATCCTCCACCCAGTCCGGCTCCGGAAGGAATGTGCTTATATAGATGGATCTCTACGGGAGGAAGATGGAACTCCTTATCCATCAACAGATAGGCTTTTACCACCAGATTATCTTCCGGCTTGCCCGCTATTTCCATTCCGTGTTGGTAAAGGGTGAATTTCCGGTCAGTGTCGGGAGAAGTACGGATTTCCAGCGCGTCTTCCAAAGCTACCGGATAGAACACTGTTTCCAGATTATGATATCCGTCCGGGCGTTTTTCCGTAATGGAAAGTCCCAAGTTTATTTTGATGTTGGGGAAAGTAATCATGTTTACTATTTTATAATTTACCATTTACTATTTGCAGTGCTGCACATTGCAATTAATCTTGTGCTGAACGCGATTCAGGGACAAAGTTAGTAAAATCTTCATTTTTCCTTATCCATTCTTCGTGATTATGTTCTATCTTTGTCGTCCCGACCGGAGGAATTCCGTGATAAATGTGATAAAAGAGTCTGTCCGGTCGTAAAATAGTAAGTAGTAAATTGTAAAATAGTAAATGTTTTCATGGCCGAACAGAGAAGAAACACCCGCAATACGAAGTCTGCTAAAGTGCAACCGGTAAATGATTATGGACGTATTCAGCCGCAGGCACCTGAGCTGGAAGAAGCAGTATTGGGGGCTTTGATGATTGAGAAGGACGCTTATTCGTTGGTGAGTGAAATTCTTCGTCCCGAATCTTTTTATGAACACCGGCATCAACTGATCTATGCCGCTATCACCGATCTTGCCGTAAATCAGAAGCCGGTGGATATTCTGACTGTAAAGGAACAGCTTAGCAAACGCGGAGAGCTGGAAGAGGTCGGAGGTCCGTTCTATATTACTCAGTTGAGTAGCAAAGTGGCCTCTTCGGCGCATATTGAATATCATGCACGCATCATAGCACAGAAATCATTGGCGCGCGAGTTGATTACTTTTACCAGTAACATTCAAAGTAAGGCATTTGATGAAACGCTGGATGTGGACGATCTGATGCAGGAAGCCGAAGGAAAGCTTTTTGAGATTTCGCAGCAGAACATGAAGAAGGACTACACGCAGATCAATCCGGTGATTGACGAAGCGTATAAGCTGATTCAGAAGGCAGCGGCACGAACGGACGGATTGAGTGGGCTTGAAAGCGGTTTTACGAAGCTGGACAAGATGACTTCCGGTTGGCAGAATTCTGACCTTATTATTATTGCCGCCCGTCCTGCGATGGGTAAGACAGCTTTCGTCCTTTCTATGGCGAAGAATATAGCCGTCGATTATCGTAACCCGGTAGCGTTGTTTTCTCTTGAAATGAGTAATGTCCAGTTGGTGAATCGTCTGATTACGAATGTCTGCGAGATTCCGAGTGAGAAAATTAAAAGCGGACAGTTGGCGAATTATGAATGGCAGCAATTGGATTATAAACTGAAGGATTTGCTGGATGCACCGCTGTATGTGGATGATACTCCCTCTCTGTCGGTGTTTGAGCTTCGTACGAAAGCCCGTCGTCTGGTGCGTGAACATGGGGTGAAAATCATTATTATTGACTACTTGCAGTTGATGAATGCTAGTGGAATGGCGTTCGGAAGCCGTCAGGAGGAGGTCAGTACCATTTCACGTTCACTGAAGGGATTGGCGAAGGAACTGAACATCCCGATTGTCGCATTGTCGCAGTTGAATCGTGGTGTGGAGAGTCGTGAAGGAATTGATGGCAAACGTCCGCAGTTGAGCGACCTTCGTGAATCGGGAGCCATCGAGCAGGATGCCGATATGGTATGTTTTATCCACCGTCCGGAATATTACAAAATTTACCAGGATGATCGTGGTAATGACCTTCGCGGTATGGCGGAGATTGTGATAGCCAAGCATCGTAACGGTGCGGTGGGTGAAGTGCTGCTCCGATTCAAAGGTGAGTTTACCCGTTTCTCAAATCCGGAGGATGACATGGTGATTCCTATGCCGGGTGAGCCTGCCGGTGCTATGCTGGGGTCTAAGATGAATGCCGGAGGAGCCGGTTCCGTTCCGCCACCACCGGCACCGGACTTTACTCCGCAGTCGGGTAATCCGTTCGGGGCACCGGTAGGAGGGGATGGACCTTTGCCATTTTAGTTGCGTATTATTTCACCACAGAGGACACTGAGGACACAGAGGATATCGGAAAGATGAAAAATAAGTGTAAATCCGTAATAAGCAAAGTGTGTATAATTAACTTATAAACTAATTAAACATGAGTGCTTAAATAAAAAGAAAAAACTCTGTGTCCTCAGTGTCCTCTGTGGTGAAATAACCTGCAATTTTTTATCTAACCTTTTCGGTCAACCGAAAAATCTTATTAACTTTGCGAATCTTTTGAGAAACAATAAAAAATTAATTATATGAATATCTCTTATAACTGGCTGAAAGAGTATGTCAACTTCGATTTGACGCCTGATGAAACGGCGGCTGCGTTGACTTCTATCGGCTTGGAAACAGGTGGTGTGGAAGAAGTGCAGACCATTAAAGGTGGTTTGGAGGGACTTGTGATCGGCGAAGTGCTGACCTGTGTGGAACACCCTAATTCGGACCATCTGCACATTACTACTGTCAATCTGGGAGAAGGCGATCCGGTGCAGATCGTTTGTGGAGCTCCGAACGTGGCTGCCGGACAAAAAGTGGTAGTCGCTACATTGGGGACAAAACTCTATGACGGGGACGAATGCTTTACCATCAAAAAATCAAAAATCCGTGGTGTAGAATCTACAGGTATGATTTGTGCTGAAGATGAAATCGGTATCGGTACGGATCATGCAGGTATCATCGTTTTGCCGGAAAATGCTGTCCCGGGTACTCTTGCCAAAGATTATTATAATATCAAGAGCGATTATGTGCTTGAAGTGGATATCACTCCTAACCGTGCGGATGCATGCTCTCACTACGGGGTAGCCCGTGACTTGTATGCTTATCTGATTCAGAACGGTAAGCAGGCAACTCTGCAACGTCCGTCGGTGGATGACTTTAAAGTGGAAAACCATGATTTGGATATTGAAGTAAAGGTTGAAAACAGTGAAGCGTGTCCGCATTATGCCGGTGTTACCGTGAAAGGAGTGACTGTAAAGGAAAGTCCGGAATGGTTGCAGAATAAATTGCGTCTGATCGGTGTGCGTCCTATTAATAATGTAGTGGATGTCACTAATTACATTGTCCATGCTTTCGGACAACCGTTGCATTGCTTTGATGCCGGTAAGATAAAGGGTAATGAAGTTATCGTAAAGACAATGCCCGAAGGAACTCCGTTCGTTACATTGGACGAGGTGGAACGTAAGTTGAGTGACCGCGACCTGATGATTTGCAATAAGGAAGAAGCCATGTGCATTGCGGGCGTATTTGGCGGATTGGATTCCGGCTCTACGGAAGCTACAACGGATGTTTTCATCGAAAGTGCTTATTTCCATCCTACATGGGTGCGTAAGACGGCCCGTCGTCACGGCTTGAATACCGATGCTTCTTTCCGCTTTGAACGCGGCATCGACCCGAATAGTGTGATTTACTGTCTGAAACTGGCTGCCATAATGGTAAAAGAGTTGGCAGGCGGTACTATCTCTTCTGAAATAAAAGATGTATATACTACTCCTGCACAGGATTTCATAGTAGACCTGTCTTACGAGAAAGTACATTCGCTGATTGGTAAAGTGATTCCGGTAGAGACAATCAAGAGCATTGTGACGAGCCTGGAAATGAAGATAACTAATGAGACGCAGGAAGGACTGACACTGGCCGTTCCTCCTTATCGTGTGGATGTGCAGCGTGATTGTGACGTGATTGAGGATATTCTCCGCATCTACGGATACAATAATGTGGAAATTCCGACTACGTTGAAATCCAGTCTGACTACTAAAGGCGAGCATGACAAGTCGAATAAATTGCAGAATCTGGTTGCCGAACAATTGGTGGGCTGTGGATTCAATGAAATATTGAACAACTCATTGACCCGTGCGGCTTATTATGACGGTCTGGAAACTTATCCTTCCAATCGCCTGGTTATGCTGTTGAATCCGCTAAGCGCTGATTTGAACGCTATGCGCCAGACTTTGCTGTTCGGTGGATTGGAAAGCATTGCCCATAATGCCAATCGTAAAAATGCGGATCTGAAATTCTTTGAATTTGGTAATTGTTATTATTTCGACGGGGACAAGAAGAACCCGGAAAAAGCGTTGGCTCCTTATTCGGAAGATTATCATTTGGGTCTGTGGGTTACAGGCAAGAAGGTTTCCAACTCATGGGCGCATCCGGATGAGAACAGTTCGGTATATGAGCTGAAAGCATATGTGGAGAATATCTTGAAACGTTTAGGACTGGATTTGCACAATCTGGTGATAGGCAATCTGTCTGATGATATCTTTGCTGCCGCACTGTCTGTCCATACGAAGGGTGGCAAACGCCTTGCTTCTTTCGGTGTAGTTACTAAGAAGCTGCTGAAAGCGTTCGATATAGACAATGAAGTCTATTTCGCTGACTTGAACTGGAAAGAATTGCTGAAAGCTGTCCGCTCGGCTAAGGTCAGCTACAAGGAGCTTTCCAAGTTCCCGGCTGTACGGCGCGATTTGGCTTTGCTGCTCGACAAGAATGTGCAGTTTGCCGAAATCGAGAAGATCGCTTACGAGACAGAGAAGAAGTTGCTGAAAGAAGTGGAACTCTTCGATGTATATGAAGGCAAGAATCTGGAAGCTGGTAAGAAATCGTATGCGGTCAGTTTCTTGCTTCAAGACGAGAGCCAGACATTGAATGATAAGATGATTGATAAGATCATGTCGAAACTGGTGAAAAACCTGGAAGATAAACTAGGAGCCAAACTTAGATAAGTTTAAAATTTCAATCTAAAAATATAAACCAATGGGAAGAGCATTTGAATATAGAAAAGCTACCAAGCTGAAGAGATGGGGCCACATGGCTAAAACATTTACAAGACTGGGTAAACAAATCGCTATTGCTGTAAAGGCAGGTGGTCCGGAACCCGAAAACAACCCGACACTCCGTTCGGTGATCGCTACTTGTAAGCGTGAAAACATGCCGAAGGATAACATCGAGCGTGCCATCAAGAATGCGATGGGTAAAGACCAGAGTGACTATAAGGGCATGACGTATGAGGGATACGGCCCTCACGGAGTAGCTGTATTCGTAGATACACTTACCGACAACCCTACCCGTACCGTAGCGGACGTGCGTTCCGTTTTCAACAAATTCGGCGGAAACTTGGGTACAATGGGTTCTTTGGCATTTCTTTTCGACCATAAGTGTATTTTCACTTTCAAGAAGAAAGAGGACTTGGATATGGAAGAGCTGATTCTTGACCTGATAGATTATAATGTGGAAGATGAATATGATGAAGATGAGGAAGAAGGAACAATTACGATCTATGGTGATCCTAAGAGCTATGCCGCCATTCAGAAACATTTGGAAGAATGTGGTTTCGAAGATGTCGGTGGAGACTTCACTTATATCCCGAACGATCTGAAAGAGGTTACTCCGGAACAGCGTGAGACATTAGATAAGATGGTGGAACGTTTGGAAGAATTTGATGACGTGCAGACCGTTTATACCAATATGCAACCGGAAGGCGAAGAATAACAGTTCATGGAATATGTTTATAAGACGAAAGGCACTTGCAGCACCAACATTGAACTGAATGTGGAAGATGGAGTGGTGAAAGAAGTGGCCTTTTGGGGAGGATGCAACGGCAATCTTCAAGGTCTTTCGCGCCTGGTAAAGGGAATGAAGGTGGAGGACGTGATAAGTAAACTTGAAGGAGTACGCTGTGGTGGCAGACCCACTTCGTGTCCGGACCAGTTATGCCGTGCATTGCATGAGATGGGGTATTGATATCATCCGGTCTCAAGTATAAGATAGGAAACGCGGATTAACGCAAATTATCGCAGATTAAATTTAATCTTTGTGTAAGTTTGTGTTGATCCGCATTCTTTTATGATACTGCTTTGGGCTTTTGATGTTAGTAGCGTTTTCCTTATTTGTCGGTATTTTGAACCAAAATTGATCCCTACTCGTTATTTATAAGTATATTTGTACTGAATAAACTATTATGCAGCAATGAAGAATCTTTTTCAAGACTTAAAACGCAAAGATCATAAACGCTATTTGGGCGGACTGGATGTTTTCAAATATATTGGTCCGGGACTTCTGGTGACTGTCGGATTTATAGATCCCGGAAACTGGGCTTCTAATTTTGCCGCCGGATCCGAATTCGGCTATTCATTACTGTGGGTGGTTACCTTGTCCACGATTATGCTGATCATCCTCCAACATAATGTTGCTCACTTGGGGATTGTCACCGGACTTTGCCTTTCGGAAGCTGCCACCAAATATACTCCCAAATGGGTATCCCGTCCTATTCTTGGTACGGCGGTGCTGGCTTCCATCTCTACTTCGCTGGCAGAGATTCTGGGTGGAGCCATCGCATTGGAAATGCTGTTCGATATTCCTATTGTATGGGGAGCTGTGCTGACTACGCTTTTTGTGTCCATCATGCTTTTCACCAACTCCTATAAAAAAATAGAACGTTCCATCATTGCGTTTGTGTCTGTCATCGGACTTTCGTTTATTTATGAGCTTTTCTTGGTGCAGATAGACTGGCCGGCTGCAACAGCGGGGTGGGTGACTCCTTCGTTTCCCGAAGGAAGTATGTTGATAATCATGAGCGTGCTGGGAGCGGTGGTAATGCCTCATAACCTGTTTTTGCATTCGGAAGTGATACAGAGTCACGAGTATAACAAGAAAGATGATGCATCTATCAAGAAAGTACTGAAATATGAGTTGTTCGATACGCTGTTCTCAATGGTTATCGGTTGGGCGATTAACAGTGCCATGATTCTGCTGGCTGCCGCGACTTTCTTTAAAAGCGGCATTCAAGTGGAGGAACTGCAACAGGCCAAGTCCTTGCTGGAACCGTTGCTGGGCAGCAACGCTGCCATTGTATTTGCTTTGGCATTGCTGATGGCGGGCATTTCGTCCACCATTACAAGCGGGATGGCGGCAGGTTCCATCTTTGCCGGTATTTTCGGTGAGTCTTATCACATCAAAGACAGTCACTCGCAAGTGGGAGTCCTTTTATCGCTAGGAATCGCCTTATTGCTGATTTTCTTTATCGGAGATCCTTTTAAGGGGCTGATTATTTCGCAGATGATACTTAGTATCCAATTGCCTTTCACGGTCTTTCTGCAAGTCGGACTGACATCTTCCCGAAAGGTGATGGGGAATTATGTGAATAGTCGTTGGAGCACATTTGTGCTGTATACTATTGCGATAATTGTATCCGTACTGAATATCATGCTTCTGTTTTCCTAAAATAAACGTGAATCAATAAATATATAATGATGAAGATTATAACTTATAATGTGAACGGCTTGCGTGCTGCTGTCTCCAAAGGTTTCCCGGAATGGCTGGCGCAGGAAAATCCGGATATTCTTTGTCTGCAAGAGACAAAACTACAGCCGGATCAATACCCGGCGGAAGTGTTTGAAGCATTGGGCTATAAGTCGTATTTGTATTCGGCACAGAAAAAAGGATATAGCGGAGTGGCCATATTGACCAAGCAAGAACCTGACCACGTGGAATACGGGATGGGAATAGAAGCATACGATAATGAAGGCCGTTTTATCCGTGCGGACTTCGGCGATTTGTCGGTGGTAAGCGTGTACCACCCTTCGGGGACTAGCGGGGACGAACGCCAGGCATTCAAGATGGTGTGGCTGGAGGATTTTCAGAAATACGTGACAGAGCTGCGGAAGACACGTCCGAATCTGATTCTTTGCGGTGATTATAATATATGCCATGAACCGATTGATATTCATGATCCTGTCCGTAATGCGAAGAATAGCGGTTTCCTCCCCGAAGAGCGGGAATGGATGACGCGTTTTCTCTCGGCAGGCTTTATTGATTCTTTCCGTCTGCTTTATCCGGAAAAACAGGAGTATACCTGGTGGAGTTACCGTTTTAATTCGCGTGCCAAAAATAAAGGCTGGCGAATAGATTATTGTATGACCAGCGAGCCGGTACGCCGATGGCTGAAGAGTGCGCGGATTCTGAATGAGGCGGTGCATTCCGATCATTGTCCGATGGTGTTGGAGATTGACCGTTGAGTTTTTAGGGTCGGGATGAATATAATAAAAAGACAATAATATGGAAGATAGAGTACAAAAAGCAGTAGAGCTTTTTAAAAGCGGATACAATTGTTCACAGTCCGTAGTGGCAGCTTTTGCAGATATGTACGGATTCACGCAGGAACAGGCTCTGCGCATGGGGGCATCCTTTGGTGGAGGAATAGGCCGGATGCGCGAAACTTGTGGTGCTGCTTGCGGTATGTTCTTGGTGGCAGGACTCGAAACCGGAGCTACGGAAGCGACAGACCGCGAGGGAAAGGCGGCAAATTATGCAGTTGTCCAGGAATTGGCTGCTGAGTTTAAAAAACGCAACGGGTCGCTGATTTGTGGCGAATTGTTGGGATTGAAGAAAAAAGAACTGGTTTCAAATGTTCCGGAAGAACGTACTGCTCAATATTATAGCAAACGTCCTTGTGCGAAAATGGTGGAAGAAGCGGCGAGAATCTGGTCTGAATATCTCGAAAACCATCCCAAATAAGGGAAAAAAGCCATTATTCTTACAAAATCAATAAAAAAAACTTCAATAAAGTGTTCTATAACATAAAAATAGCTATCTTTGTCCCCGAAATAAAATCTGAAAGTCTTTCAAGACCGGATGATTTAAAGCATGTCTAACTAAAATTTCAAAGCAAATGTTGAAAGAAAAAGCAGGTGTGATTGCAGGTACTATCTGGAATGCACTGAATGAAACAGAAGGAATGACTGCCAAGCAATTGAAGAAAGCAACTAAATTGGTTGACAAAGATTTGTTCCTCGGACTTGGCTGGTTATTGAGAGAAGACAAAGTCTCTGTGGAAGAAGTTGAAGGTGAACTCTTCATCAAATTGATCTAAGCGAGTAACTCACTTAAGCAATAAAAA
>NZ_GG688322.1:202497-297810 GCF_000156195.1 Bacteroides finegoldii DSM 17565
ACATTATCATAATGTTATCAACGCATTTTTTTATATTCCGCCATTTACGTATCTTTGCACACCGAAAAAGACAAAATAATAAGAATTCAGAATGAAGAATATTCGAAATTTCTGCATTATAGCCCACATTGATCATGGTAAGTCAACTCTGGCCGACCGTTTGTTGGAGTATACCAACACTATTCAGGTGACTTCAGGGCAGATGCTTGACGACATGGACTTGGAGAAGGAGAGAGGTATCACAATCAAGAGCCATGCCATCCAGATGGAGTATAATTATAAGGGTGAGAAGTATATCCTGAACTTGATTGATACTCCGGGACACGTGGACTTTTCCTATGAGGTGTCCCGTTCTATCGCAGCCTGTGAAGGTGCGTTGCTGATTGTCGATGCATCTCAAGGAGTACAGGCACAGACCATTTCCAATCTGTATATGGCTATCGAGCATGATCTTGAAATTATTCCTGTAATCAATAAATGCGATATGGCAAGCGCCATGCCGGAAGAGGTGGAAGATGAAATTGTCGAACTGCTGGGCTGCAAGCGTGAGGAAATAATACGTGCTTCCGGTAAGACGGGTATGGGGGTGGAAGAGATTCTCGCAGCCGTAATCGAACGTATTCCCCATCCGGTAGGAGATGAGGAAGCGCCGCTGCAAGCATTGATCTTCGATTCCGTATTCAACTCTTTCCGTGGTATTATCGCCTATTTCAAGATTGAGAACGGAGTGATTCGGAAAGGGGATAAGGTGAAGTTCTTCAATACGGGTAAAGAATATGACGCTGACGAGGTCGGGGTATTGAAGATGGAGCTGGTTCCTCGCAATGAGCTTCGTACGGGAGATGTTGGGTATATTATTTCCGGTATTAAAACTTCAAAAGAGGTGAAAGTGGGAGATACCATCACTCATGTGGGCCGTCCGTGCGCGCAGGCTATCGCCGGATTTGAGGAAGTGAAGCCGATGGTATTTGCGGGAGTTTATCCGATTGAGGCGGAAGATTTTGAAGATTTGCGCGCTTCGTTGGAAAAATTGCAGTTGAACGACGCTTCTTTGACTTTCCAGCCGGAGTCTTCATTGGCATTGGGTTTTGGTTTCCGTTGCGGTTTTCTGGGATTGCTCCACATGGAGATCGTGCAGGAACGGCTTGATCGCGAATTCGACATGAATGTGATCACTACCGTGCCCAACGTATCTTATAATATATATGACAAACAGGGAGAGATGAAGGAGGTGCATAATCCCGGTGGTATGCCCGACCCGACATTGATCGATCATATCGAGGAACCCTATATCAAGGCTTCCATCATCACCACTACCGATTATATCGGCCCCATTATGACGCTTTGTCTGGGGAAACGCGGAGAACTTCTTAAACAGGAATATATTTCCGGCAATCGTGTGGAGATCTTTTATAATATGCCTTTGGGGGAAATTGTGATCGACTTCTATGACCGTTTGAAGAGTATTTCGAAAGGGTATGCATCGTTTGACTATCATCCCAACGGTTTCAGACCTTCCAAGCTGGTGAAACTGGATATTATGCTGAACGGCGAGCCGGTGGACGCTCTGTCTACGCTGATCCATTTCGACAATGCCTATGATATGGGACGTCGGATGTGTGAGAAATTGAAAGAACTGATTCCCCGCCAACAGTTTGAGATTGCTATCCAGGCGGCTATTGGAGCTAAGATTATAGCGCGTGAAACCATCAAGGCAGTCCGTAAAGACGTAACAGCCAAATGTTACGGTGGCGACGTAAGCCGTAAACGAAAACTGCTTGAAAAGCAGAAGAGGGGTAAGAAACGGATGAAGCAGATTGGCAACGTGGAGGTTCCTCAGAAAGCCTTCCTTGCCGTACTGAAATTGGATTAAAACATTGCCGCAAGCAATTTTTCAGAGATATGCGCTGAACAAATTGACTTGCGGTTAGTTTTTAATATACCAGCAACAACTATAAATATGAGAAAAGTACTGTCTTTTTCGGGCTTCCTGATGTTGGGGCTCGTCATTTCACAATTCCTGCCAATGATAGCAGGAGAGGGGTATGGAGTTGTCAAGTCCATTTCTAACGTATTGCTTTATGTATGTCTTAGTTTTATAATGATTAACGTGGGCCGGGAATTTGTTCTTGACAAGTCCCGCTGGAAAAGTTATGCCGAAGATTATTTTATAGCGATGGCAACGGCTGCTCTCCCTTGGTTTATGATTGCTATTTATTATGTGTTCATATTACTTCCGCCCGATTACTGGAATAGCTGGGAGGCATGGAAAGAGAGAATCTGTTGCTAAGCCGTTTTGCCGCCCCTACCTCTGCGGGTATCTTATTTACAATGCTGGCTGCTATCGGATTGAAATCCAGTTGGATTTATAAGAAAATACAGGTGTTGGCTATCTTCGATGATCTGGACACGATTATCCTGATGATTCCTCTTCAGATTATGATGATCGGTTTGCGCTGGCAGTTGATTATTGTAGTGGTGATTGTGTTTCTATTGCTGTCTATCGGCTGGCAGCGATTGAATAAATATGATTGGCGGCAGGATTGGAAGGCTATCCTCTTTTATTCTGTTATTATATTTCTGGCTACTCAGATACTTTATCTTGGCAGCAAGGAACTATACGGAGAAGCGGGAAGCATTCATATCGAAGTGCTTTTACCGGCATTTGTTCTGGGAATGATCATGAAGCATAAAGAGCATGATACACCGGTTGAACGGTCGGTTGCTACGGGAATCTCCTTTCTGTTTATGTTCCTGGTGGGGATGAGTATGCCTCATTTTATCGGAGTGAACTTTGCGGAGACTCATGCCGGTACACATTCGGTGACCGGTTCGCAGGAAATGATGTCGTGGGGAATGATTCTATTCCATGTCGTGATTGTTTCTTTACTGTCAAATCTAGGAAAACTTTGTCCGATGTTCTTCTATCGCGACCGGAAGTTGAGTGAGCGCTTGGCTCTTTCGATCGGTATGTTTACCCGTGGCGAAGTGGGAGCGGGGATTATTTTCATAGCATTAGGATATAATCTGGGAGGTCCGGCATTGGTGATTTCAGTATTGACTTTGGTCTTGAACCTTATTTTGACAGGAATCTTTGTGCTTTGGGTGAAAAAACTGGCGCTGCGTTCCGTTACGACAAAGGGCACAACGATTCGTTCTTGACAAACATATTCTGATGATTATATCCGTAATGCAACTCTGATAGCCTGTGAGACTATTCTTCCTCTTCTTCTATTCCGTCAATAGGTAGAATTTTCCGGCTTTCTTCATGGGGTAACTGTTCCACTTGCCGTAGTTTGCGTTCAATGGCACGTGTCCGTTTCCCCATCACTTCTTCCAGTTGGTCGCCGGCACTTTGGAGGTTCTTTTGTACCTTTTCAAGCAGTCCTCCGAACTTGCCGAATTCTGTCTTGACAGCTCCCAATACAGTCCACACTTCTCCGGTACGCTTTTGGATCGCCAGGGTGCGGAAGCCCATTTGCAGACTGTTGAGGATAGCGCCTAATGTCGTCGGTCCGGTCACTACAATTTTATATTCTTTTTGGAGTGTCTCTACGAGGCTGGTACGGCGGATAACTTCAGCGTAGATACTTTCGAATGGCAAAAACATGATGGCAAAGTCCGTAGTGAAAGGTGGGTCCACATATTTGTCATGAATATCTTTTGCCATCTTCTTGATCGTATTTTCCAGTTGCTTGCCGGATGACTCCATCAGTGCGGTATCTCCGGCCTCGAATGCATCATAATACTGTTCGTAAATATCTTTGGGGAATTTAGCGTCAATCGGGAGGTAAACAGTGCTGTTGGCGTCATCTTTTCCCGGAAGTTTAATGGCAAACTCGACGAATTCTGTTCCGCTCTTTTTTGTTTTGACATTGGCATCGTACTGTTCCGGACTCATCATCTGTTCCAATAAAGCACCCAGTTGGACTTCTCCGAATGTGCCCCGCATTTTCACATTACTCAATACCTTTTTCAGTCCGCCGACATCTTGGGCGAGAGATTTCATTTCTCCCAGCCCTTTCTGCACATTTTCCAGTTGCGAACGGACTATCTCGAAGGATTGCCCAATTCGTTCGTTCAGTGTTTTTTGCAGTTTCTCCTCCACCATCAGACGCATATCATCCAAACGTTTCTCGGTGGATTTTATTAACGTTTCCTGCTGGCGGGCCATCATGTCGAACTTTTGCCGTTGCAGTTCTCCGGTAGTCATCATGTTTTTGTGCAGAACGTCTTGAAGTTGCTGCATATTCTGGTTGAGCGTCTGCGTCATTTCCATGCGGAGTTCCCGGATACTGCGGTTCAGTTCCTCCCGGTTCTCTTGCATTTGTTGGCGCAGGGCTATTTGTAATTGTTCCGCTTGCGTTTGATTGTTGCCTTTCGTCAGAGCCAATACCAGCAGGACTGTCACTAATATGGCAATCGCAATGAGTAGAATCAGTTCCATCAATATGTAAGAATTTCGTTTCCGGTTTCAGTAATCAGAATCATGTTTTCCCATTGGGCGGAAGGCAGTCCGTCGTCCGTGCAGACTGTCCATCCGTCGGCTTCGTCTACGAATACTTCGTAAGTTCCCATGTTGATCATCGGTTCGATGGTAAAAGTCATTCCCGGCACGATCATCATGCCAGTGCTTCGCCGTCCGAAATGTTCTACATCCGGCTCTTCATGGAACTTCATCCCTACGCCATGTCCGCAAAGATCACGTACCACACTGAATCCGTTCTTCTCGGCATGCGCTTGGATAGCTGCGCCTACATCTCCCAATTGCTTCCAGGGTTGTGCGGCTGCAATACCTATTTCCATACATTCTTTGGTCACTTGAACCAATTTGCGCATTTCAGGGCTGACCTCTCCAATCATAAACATCCGGGATGCATCGGAGAAATATCCTTTGTAAATGGTAGAAACGTCTACGTTGATAATATCACCGCTTCTGAGAATCTCGTGCTTGTTGGGTATCCCATGACACACTACATCATTGATACTTGTGCAGACGCTTTTGGGAAATCCTTCATAGTTGAGCGGTGCGGGAATAGCTCCGTGGGCGGTTGTGAAATCATACACCATCACATCGATCTCTTCTGTGGACATCCCTTCACGGATATTCTCCGAAATATAGTCCAGCAACGCTGTATTGATTTTTGCGCTTTCACGAATCCCTTCCAGTTGCTCGGGGGTACGGAGTACCTTACGTGGCGGAAGTTTGTATCCTTGTTTTCTGTATTTCTGTATTTTCTCTTCTACTGCAGCCGGATAATTGGAGGGAGTAAACCGGAATCCCTTGATAAAGTTCTTCATTATTATATGATATTTAAAATCGACAGCAAAGGTACGAGATTTAATGGAAGATGTAGCTTTTGGGCTTTTAAAACTTTTCAGGCTCGGTGGTGAGAGTCGATTTTATTGAATTTGTATTATACGAATGTAATAATTATATTTGTGTTCATTAAATACATGAATAATGGAAAACCCTTTTATCTTTGCCGGTAGCGAACGCCATCTTGTTACGGAGATGTTTCTTTCTTCAGCCAGACCTTTTTATAATAGTACGTCGATAATGGAGTTACATCCTATTTCGACAGAAGAATATATACCTTTTGTCTGCAAATGGTTCAGGGCGTATGAACGGGATATCCATGAGAAGGATGTATTGAGGATATACGGACTGTTTGGCGGGAACCTTATTATATGCAGAAGACTTTTCATGAAGCTTTTATAAATACTTCAGTTGGCGGTGTATGTACAATAGATATATTGAGACAAACAATTGATGAGATTTTGGAAGAAGCCGGTGATGGTTATCGCCAGATATTTCAAAGATTAAAAGAAAGTGATATTCTTTTCCTGCCACTTGATTGACATTTTATTCCAAAAATTACTTAAAATATTGGTTGCTTTTTGTATTTTCATCGTTGCCTAACGGCGAATTTTGCATTGGACAACGATGAATTCACTGTTGGGCAACGGTGAAAAAGGAAATAAAAGTCTGAAATGTGATATCATTTTGCTATTACAATATAATTCTGTCTACAACTTCAACTTTATTTTCTATCAATGCCTTTTCATCAGTTACTTCCAAGAATAAAGAGAGAGGAGAGAAGCCTATATATTTTCGGTTCTGTATCGTCAATATTCCAACAAAGTCATTGAGCATGATTTTCTTTAACCCTTCGTTGTTCTCTTTAGAGATGCGATAGTAATGTTGGTTGTTATTCTCATTCTCTTCTTCTTCAGAATTGTCCATTTGTATATAGATGAATTTTTCAGTGATGGCGATTGGGGCAGAAAGAAAAGTATATTCATTCTCTTCTGGATTATCTTTGGCATTGATTGATTTATACTCTTTTATCCGATTGGTTATTTGTTCCTCTTTTTTACTGTCTGTCAGTCTCGAAAGAGTCTTGAATCCCAGAAATGGTTCTCCGGCAAGTATTTCGCACAATTCAATTTTGTTAGGAAAGGTTTCGTTATCTAGCTTGCATTTATACCATGCTTGTTTGTCCATTTGTATTATCTTCTTTTCTATGATAAACTCCAAAATCGAGGAACTTTTGGCTGCATATAAAGTTAGATAATTCAGATTATTGAAGAATGAAACTTCAAATTTATTGTATTCCACTTCCTTCCGGTCTATTTTAATTTTGTAGCGATAGAGGAAATAATCGAATGTCGCCATCTGCTCGAATTGCCAAAAGGTAGTAGTGTCAGAGGAAGTATCCGTGTCATACCAATAACATTCATCGATGTTTGGTACTTTTTTGTCCGAAACTGCATTTGAATCGTATGCATCTCCGGGATTTGTAAGCGCACAAAAACATCCAAGAATCCGTTTGGTCATATCTATTAAAAATATCCGGTTTTTGTGTGTACACTGATTGAATGTATGCTTCATGATTTCCAGTACGGGAAGCTCCGTCAAATTTGGTGAATCTTTTACGAATCCTTCAAAGAAATGATAAACTCGTGCGAAGTCTGCATTAATATCCTTTACGTCTCCTTGTTTGGAATTATAGGGTGGAAGTATCTTTAATATAAGTAACAATAAGAATGGGACATCTACTTCGTTATTCTTATTGACGATATGAATCAGTTTATCAAGGTCTTTGTTCTTGCAATCCGGTTCCTGCAGGCCATCAGTGTAATAATAGCGGAGGAATGAATATAATAATTTGGGTTCCTGTAAGTCTATTCTTTTTTTCTTGATTTTATTTAGATAGATATCGGAAGCCTTTTGGTATTCTTCCAATTCTTTATCTATTTCAAAGGTTGAATAAGTATCACTGAATATTTGGCTACTCAATTCTCTGTATAAGCATCGTGCTGTGAAAGGTTTTATTTTGAGTATGCTGTTGTTGGTAGTCAGATTATATTCAATGTATTCACCAAACTCTTTTTTGGTGTTCCGAAATAATCTCAGTAAGCAGAGATCATTTAGGCGGTTGCGCAGTTGTATATTTTCTTTATCTTCATTTCTCATATCTGCTAATATTTAGTATGTATATACTAATTATACCCTTATTTCCCATTTGGGAGACAAAAATATACTTTTATTGAAAGCGTTGCAAGCAAATATTAGCTTTCTTTGCTGTCAAAGGAGAAAAATAAATGTAAAAAACAGTTCGTCCTATATTAGGATTATCAATTATAATCTATATATTTGCCGTGCATTGTTTACGGTGCGAATGACATATTAGATTGTAAAAAGACGTTTGTTTTCTTTAGGGTCCTATAAATACCGCCAATTTTTATACGAAACCCCGAACAAAGAACGACAGACGTCCGTGTTCCATATATGGGCACGGACTGTTGTTTTATTCGGGGTAGGTTACTTGGCGGTGCCTTTAGGACGATAAAATGATGGTACCGTGCTTTTTCTTTTCCATTTAAGATTAGATTGCATAGTATCGGATGAATCGGGAAAAGTAAAGGGAAAAGTAACATATTATGGAAAATGAAAAACAACACATACGAAAAACACTCTTAGTTGCCATAACCAGTGGGGCTACTAATCTGATGTCAATGACCATCTATCCTCATTTTAAGGACCGGTTTACTTATCTTGCCATTGAAAAGCAGGAAGGTTCAGTTTCATTTCTTTCTCATAATGATTTTACTTTTGATAGTTTAGTATTCACAACTTTTGGCGATTTTCCGGACATCGAAAAACGTTTATTGAGTTACATGGATAGGTTTGAAGAAATCATTCTTCTTTCTTGTCTTGGAAGACCTGTTAATGCCGAGTTGACAATCAGACTAGCTCATTTCTTTAGTTTTCAAAAGAAGAAGGTTATTTTAGTTGCTACGCTTCCTTTTGCTTTTGAAGGGAAGGAGCGGATTACTGAATCACTTTCGGTTATAAAGAAAATGAGAACCTTTCCCATTATATTACGGCTTAGTATAGGAGAGAGGTTCTTGGAAGGGCGCGATTTGGATTCACTTCCCTTTGGAGAAATTCTAGAAAAAGTGGGTGAGGATATAATTACTCTTCTTGAAGGTATCTGTGGTAATACGAATGAATCGGATTCTCAATCTTTAGATGAACAGATAGAATATATAGAGGCATATCGGGATGTGGCGGTTTCTAAAGCGCAGTCAATCCGAAAATATGTAGAAGAACTTGCGTATGGAAATACGATTTTTCCAACAGATACTAAGATTTCCAGTGTAGATATTTTGACAGATGATGGTGAAAATCAAAGTAAACCGTTGGAAGAATATTGTGACGTTTATGAAATTGGATGGGGGTATTATAATGAAAAGCGATATAATCAGGCTGTACATCAGCTTATGCCATTAGCTAAAAACAAAGACAAGGTGGCACATTTCTAGTAGGACTCTCTTTGTTAAAATTGGGGGACGAACATTCTGCGCAGGTCTGGTTTCGGCGTGCTGCTAATCAAGGAGAAAAGGCAGCCAAATTTTATGTTGGTTATTTATATGCTTTTGGTGAACATATAACTCATCAATATGACAAGGCGTTGAATTATCTCCAAGATGCGGCAGAAGATGGTGATGCAGATGCTCAGTTCCTAACAGCTTGGTTATATGAAGGTGGCTTAGGAATCAGTAAGGATATGAAAAAGGCACGAAAATGGTATCAGCAAGCTGCAAAACAGAAACATCCGTTTACGGTTCAGAGGCTAGACACATTCATAGAACCTATATCTTGGGAACTGATAATTTCCTTTTTGGCTGTAGACCTATTATTGCTATTATCTTTTTTCACAGGTTGGGATCTTGTTTCCTTTATAATTTTGAATATCTGTGTGGTGACTCTTTTTTGTAGTTGGGTGTCAAGGCGGAAGAAATGCAATAGAAAGAGATGGAATAAAAATATGAGATTGTTGATTTGGAATAAAACAGTATAATGTATTGTGGATTGGTAAAATATATAAATAACGAAGAACACTACGCTTTACTGATGGAGCAAATCGACAAAGTAAAGCATACTCTTTGGATCGGCACCGCTGATTTGAAGGATCTTTATGTGAAGCCCTCTTCAACAGTTGTTCCATTACTTCAACTTTTGGAAACGAAAGTGAAGCAGAAAGTGGCGATACGTCTGATTCATGCGAAAGAACCCGGTACGAATTTCCGTGCTGATTTTGATAAATATCCTCTTCTTTGGGCGGGGATGGAGCGTGTCCTTTGTCCTCGTGTACATTTTAAACTTCTTATTTTTGATATGTGCTCTGTTTATATTGGCTCAGCCAACATGACAGGTGCGGCTTTCGGTATGAAAGGTGAAAGAAATCGGAATTTTGAAGCCGGTATCTTCACGGAGATACCGGAAGTGGTGACAAATGCGGTGAAACAATTTGATGAAGTCTGGATGGGGAAGTATTGTAAAGGATGTGGGAGGAAGAGGTTTTGTGGAGATAGAATATTAATTTAATATACTGAAATTATGGAAGATAAAAATTTATTGGAAAAGGGAGGAGATTTCCTTTTGGAGAATAGTGGTAGGGCATTACTGTTAGGTAAGGACCCTATATCTGTTGGTTTGGGAGTTGCGACAGCTACTACTCAAGTTATAGTAGGTGGAGCATTGAAAGGAACTGGTAAATTAGTGAAAATGTTTATGGATAAGAAAAAGAAGTAACAGAAGGAACATAGAATTTTCTATGTGGAAATGGAAATAACTAATATTATAAAATTATGTTTGGATTAGAGTTTGTTGCGGGGCGGTTTGTAAAAGCAACATTAAAATCTGCTGCCAATCAAGTGTTATCAGACAAGATTGCTCGTACAGTCAAAAGGCATGCTTGGTGTGCTTCCTTAGTGATGATATTACCTACATTTGGCTTAGATTCATTTCTTTTCATTGGTGTGCTATGGCATATGTATAGCAAAATTTGTGATTTGGTGAATATCCCATTTTGGGAACATTTTGTATCAACATGTTTGATTGCTATTCTTGTCAACTTTGCATTTGCATTTGTTGCAAGTATGGTTTTGAGTTTTATACCATTGGGAGATTCGCTACTTGCGTTTGTTCAAATCATGTTGTCAGGTATCGCTTATATGAAAGCGTTGACAATGAAGTATGACTTAAAAGCAGAATAGAAGATATAATTTTGCAAAATAGGAGTGTAAGAATACATATTTTTTAACTAAAGGTTATTATGAGTATATCATTAATTAAGAAATCTATAACTACGGTTGGTAAAGTATCGCTCGGACTTTTAGGGTTATTGTTCTCTAAAATTTCCAAAAAGTAAAATAGTGGGGTGTGGGAATGAATAGAAACCATACAAATCGGTAAATCAATAATTGATTCATATAATAAATAAAAAAATGGAAGTAGATTATACATTATCCTCTATGTTTGAATCAAACAAAAAGGAGTTGGAGAATAAACTTAAAGATTTGGTTTTGCCCAAAGATGCAAGTAAGGTTCAAAGAATAGTTATGGGTGCATTGAATACCATGTTTGAGAATGATGGTGAGTATCGACAAGGCTTAACTCAATCAGAAGATTATATTCTGATTGCAGCTATAGAACTACTTAATGCGCAACAAAACATAGTACGCGAAATTGTAGCAGGAATGGAAGGAGGAACTTATGTCTCTTTGAACAAAGCCAATAATCAATGTAGACAAAAGGAGAAGAACTCCTATCTGTGGATGGGAACTGTTACAGGAGCAGTTGTGGGTACAATGTCCGGCATCTTCTTAGATACTTGGAAGGCTGTTTTCTGTGCCATTGCAGGTTCTGCCGTTGTGATATATGGTGTTACTTCTTTGCATAAAACGAAATCAACGGAAAAAGAGAGCGTATCTTGTCCCATAGATACTCAGGTATTTGTGAATATTGTGAAAACGGTGTGTGAAAAGATTGATGGTTTGATAGAAACATATCGTGTGCAAGTAACTCGGGTAAAAAATATGTACAAACAAAGAGAAAAGCCCTCTTTGCAAAGAGATTATCCTTTGTTGCTTCAAGCTATTCAAGCATTGGTGGCTATAGAGCAGAACACCGGTGAGCCGGATAAGAGAATGAAAAAAGTAGAGAAAAAGATCGCCGATCTTTCTGAAACATTGGAAAATTATGGTTTGTCCGTTGTAGACGGAAAAATCACAGAAATTGTAACATTATGAGTAAAATACCATTGGTAAAGCCCGATAAAAGTCGGCATGAATACGTAGTCGGAATAGATTTTGGACACGGAGAGACATCAGCAGCCTATTGTAAATTGGAATGGGATAAGGATGCCGGACAGAGAGAATCTGCCGTTTCTGACATAGAATTTGCAGGTAGTCTGAGAGTGCTTCCATCGGCGATTAGTATCACTCTGGATGGAAGAGAACATATCGGAAGTGACGCTTTCCGATTGGATTCAATGACCTCCAATACTAAAACGAGAGTCTGTTTTAAACAATGCCCTGAAGATATTAAGGGTGAACCGGAGCAGCTGATGATTGCCTATATGCGCGCGGTATATGCAAAGATTCTTGAAAAAACAGATAAGTTGAAAAAAGGTAACCATATTGTATATATTGCTCGACCGTCGGGATGGAAGGATGACGAAGTGAAAGATTTGTATAAAAGGATGGCAATAGCAGCCGACATACCATTGGGAGGTTTGACTTCAGAATCACGTGCTGCCATTTTTTATGCAATGAACAAAGATGAATTCCGCAAGAATATATCGAGAGGAGGGATTGTTTTTGATTTAGGTTCAAGTACATTAGACTTCACCTATTTGACTTTGGATGACCCTTCCAGCATAATAGATGATGGAGAACCCTGTGGGGCATCTCTGATTGAACAGACGATTTTTGAGCAATTGTTGCTAAAGGATGATAGGTTCTCGGATTTTCTAAAAAAAATATCCTGCATGTAAAGATGCGCTTCTTTTTAAAGTGAGAGAGGAGAAGGAAGCAGTTTATAATAGAATAGATATGGATACGAGTGTCCGTGTGAAAATAGACTTGGAGCAATTATCAAGTTACTTGGAAGAAAAGGACGCTGCTAAATATGAGGATGTTGCATTGAAATTAAAGTTTTCAAGCGTAAATGCTTTCAATGATTGGTTGGAACAAACATGTCATTATAAGACACGTATCAAAGAGGCTATAAAGAATTTTCAAACTAAACATCTCCGAGGTAAAGAGGTTTATGGAGTTTATCTTGCCGGCGGAGCGACAAGAATGAACTTTTTAAAGCCGCTTGTCGCAGAGATGTTCCAGCTTTCGGATGAGCAAGTGAAAAGCGGCGGAGCTGACTCTTCGTTGGTAGTATCAAGAGGAATTGCGCTTTTAGGAACAGTCGATGCGATAGTTGATGTATTGAGGAAAGATTTGGAAAAAGAAAAGATGAAGTTGGTCGAACCTCAAAGACTGCGCGAGAGCATGGATATACTGATTGAAAATATGGCAGGTGTTATTTCGGAGACTTCGTGGAGTGTGGTACATGAAGCTTGTTTGGATTTTAAAAGAAAAGACTTGGATAAGAAATTAGGCGTAAAAGACTTGGAAGGTGATATCCGTTCGAAATTGGAGAAGTTTTCTGAGAGCGGGGTGTTGTCTGTTATTTCCGGAGTCTTTAATCAGTTTTTTCAACGTGAGGGTGAAAATGTCAGGAAAGAGTTGAATAAAATTATTTGTAAGTATGCCCCTGGACAAGAAATAAAGAATGTGCATAATGCGGTTTCGAATATAAGTTTGGATACACAAAACATCTCCGATATATGTATGAAACACACATCGGGCATTATCAGTAAAATGTTGTGGGCGGCTCTTGGCATATTCTTGTTTGGAATCTTTTCGATTATATACCAGACAATCAAATATTTGATATATAGATTTAAGTCGGAGGAGAGTAGGCGCAAAGATATCTGTCATGAACTTGAAAAGAATGAGTCGAAGATAAAAGCTGGTATTAAAACGGAACTAGTTAAACAGTTTTCGCAAGATGCTTCGTTTGTCAATGTCGTGTCGAAAGAGTTGGAGACTTATCTTTCAAAGTTGATTCAAAGTAATATAGACAGAGTAAAAATTGCAATTGAATAAAAAACAGATCGAGATGGAAAAAGGTAATGAAATAATGCCTCAAAATGAGGGAAAAAGTGAAGATCGTTTCGAACCAATAGCTAAGATATTGGCGGCTAATGCCGTTGCCAAGTCTTTGTCTTTTACGATGGAACGGAAATACTTGAATGAGATAAATAAAGAAGGTCAGATTTATGATGGATTTAGATTGGAATCTGTTCATCGGTTTGATTCTCCATTGGCTCCATATTGGATAGAGATAGAACGTATCGGAAAGCCGCTTGATAATAATGTGGAAAATTGTTTTTCTGCTATACAAAAGATTCTTTCCACGTGTTCTTTACCAAAGAAAATCCAATTGCTTTTTCTTGTACATAGTGAAGATGGTGTTTGCCATCTTTATATAGGTATCCGCCCAGTTGCAGGTAAAGAGGTGAAATCATCTTTCGTGGATAGTTTAGCTGATTTCATAGAAGGCATCTGGCCGGGAGTGAAATGTGTGGTCGTTAAGGGTAGAAATCGTTTAAATTTTATATCTGACAAGATTAAAGACGAAGAAAAAGGATACGATTATATTTATTCCATAACCGGTATTCCTTCTATGGAGAGCCAGTATAAGTCAATTTATCCGGCAACGATAGATAAATTGATTGCGGGAATGAGGAAGAAGAACTTTTCATATTTAGTCGTTGCAGATCCAGTTCTCGAACAAGAGATTGATGAAATATTGTATAAATGCAGGGATTTTAATGGACAGGCAGAGTCTTTGAAGTCGTTTAATTTTTCGGAAAGTGATTCTAAAGGAAGCAGTAGTTCTTATTCTTATGGAAAAAGTATGTCAAAATCAATTTCTCAAGAAAGTACAAATAAAGGATGGCAATTAGCAGGTGTCGGATTAATGTTAGCTTCTGCATTTTTTCCACCTGCAGGAGCTGTTACAACAGCTTTGGCTTTAGGTACTTCTTTCTTGAGAGCATCCCAAAATATAGCAGGGGTAAATTTGTTGACGGCTTTTTCTCCTCGAAAAACAAAGGGGTATTCAGAAGGAACGACAGAATCGGAAACTACAGGATTTAGCCAAAGTCAAAGTAAAACTATTAGTCAGAATTTGGTTAATAAGCATATCGAATCTGTTTCAGAACATTTGTTTTATCATTCTAAACGGTTTGAGACGGGAAAGGCTATCGGCTGTTGGAACGTAGGTGTTTATCTAATGGCAGAAAAGGAAGCGGATATTCAAAGTGGTTCGTTGCAATTAAGGTCAATATTAAGTGGCCAGGAATCTATATTTGAACCGATACGTATCCATGATATATCTTCATTGGTTGACCGAGATAAGAACAATACGTTGGCATTAATGGCACCACCGACGATACGTATTAAAACACCTTCTGGTGAATATTTCGAGCATCCGTTAGGTGAGCAGTTCAAGGAATTGAAAACTCTTCTTACTACCAAGGAGCTTTCTTATCTGATTAATTTTCCGTTACGTGCTGTTCCGGGAATTAGCGTAATAGACAGTTCACCTGAATTTAGTCTGAACCAGCAGGACGAAGAGAAAGAAAAGGATATTGCATTTGGAAAATTATTATATGGCGGAACTGAGACAAAGCTCAATTACCATATTCCTATAGATGTATTATCTCGCCACACTTTGCTTTCCGGAATCAATGGTAGCGGTAAGACGAATACGGTTCAAGCAATATTGAACGGTTTGGATATGGATTGCCCGTTTTTGGTAATTGAACCGGCAAAGACGGAATACATAGATTGGGCATTGCATTATAATGAATTGCATCCAGAGCATCCTATTGATATTTATATTCCCGGCTGTAAGAAGTACAAGACAGGTTATGAACCTAAAACACTGAAGTTGAATCCTTTTGAGTTGGTTTGGTTGAAAGAAGAATTAGAACCGAATGTGCTGACGCATATCGACCGCTTGAAGTCGACTTTTGCAGCCGCGTTTCCTATGTATGATATTCTTCCTGTTCTGATGGAAGATTTGATTTATACGGTTTATCAGAATAAGTCTACAGACTGGTTAGGAAAAGAACCTGTATTTGGGGCTACTCTACCTCCTACACTAAACAGTATGAGCGTTTGTGTGGATAAGGTTATTTCCAACCGTCAGTATGAGGAACGGATAGAACGCAATATGAAAGCGTGTCTGAATACTCGTATTGATAGCTTGAAAAGGGGATGGAAAGGAGAAATGCTGAATACTTTGCATTCTACTCCTTGGTTAGATTTATTTGGCAAACGGTGTGTCATCAATCTTTCGTATGTGGGAGATGATATTGACAAGTCGTTCTTCATGGCTTTGATTCTTCAATTCTTATATGAGTATCGCACGGCGCAAGCCGAAGTGGGGGAAATTGATTTCAATGACAATACGTGTCGGCATTTAACGGTTATTGAAGAAGCACATCGAGTGATGCCGAGATGTGAGAATCAAGAACTTCCCCAATATAAATCGGCAATGATGTTCAGTAATATGTTGTCGGAAATTCGGGCGTATGGCGAAGGTATGCTCTTGGTAGACCAAGTGCCGACACGTCTGATTCCGGACGCAATTAAGAACACGAACCTGAAAATAACGCATCGTCTGGTCGCTGAAGATGATTGTAAAGCAATCGGTGAATCAATGGGGCTGAATGATGAGCAACGTAAGATAATAGCAAAATTGCTGACAGGACAATGCGTGGTTTCTAATTCATTATCTACAGATACATATTGGGTTCAAGTAAATAAGGTAAAATAGTAATGATGTTGTTCTGCAAGCAAAACATGGACGTTTTGACTGTTTCAAGTGAAAACTTGAAGCAGTCTGTACTATCTCCCAATGAGATAGATTATTTGAGAGAAGTGGATGTCATGAATGATTTTGAGACGTATCAGAATCGTTTGAATGAAATAAAAGAATTGTCTTGTGTAAATGAGAAGCAAATACTTAGTTTGTTGGATTCCCTGGAGAGAGAACAATATTTTTCTCAGGAGTATGAAGAATTATGTAAACAAGTAAGTTTAGAGCGGGAAGATTACCAAAAGATTAAGGATTTTTCGTTGGACCATAATTTGGATATAAAGGTAAATAGCGGTTCTCTTGATTTGATAAATGAAGACAAGGTTGTAGTAGTAAGTCTGGATTCTGTTCAAAAAACAGGAGAAGTACTGATAGGGGAGCATTATTATCGTCGTACGGAAAACTATTACACGAATGTGCAAAGAGGAGAATTTCGTTTGCCTGGGTATGAAATTAAAGATACTTATAACGTGTACGGTCCTAACAGCAGTTTGACAGGAAGTATAAAGGTGGTTGAAGTGAATGGGACAAAATACGAAATTCCCATAGTCAAGGAAGAAAGACAATATCATGGTATGTTAGTGCGTACTTATGGTACTCCGGATTTTAAAAAATATGCGGTTGCCACTATTTCGATAAAAGAGGATGCTGTGATAAGAGACGCTTCTTCTCATAAAAAAGAAGCTACACGGATATTGGCTCAAAATTTTATCGAGGGCAAACATTTTCCGGGGACATTTACCGAACAGCAAGAATTGGCTTTGCGGGAAATAGCCAATGGTAAAGTGGCTGAAACAATACTCGGTTTAACCCCTCATCATTCAGGCAATGCGGAAATGCAATATGTACCTACGGATTTGCATAAGGCTGTCAATCATTTAGGAGGCAGTTGGCTAATGAATGAGAAAAATTACTTTAAAGGATTTGAATGTCATGATACGGAACAGATTCGTAGTAACTTATCTTCTTCTCAGTTGGAGTATATTAGCGAAATATTGCCATTAAAAGATGCAGATTTGTTGATTGACAGAATTGATGAATTAAATGATATGGAAGGTTTTCCTCCCAAGGCAATTGATTCGGATGAAGGGGTGGCAAAGTTATTAGAATCAATACAGCACGATATCAATCCTTTGTATTTGGAGGCACCGCAAGACGCTGTTCAGATAGAAGAAATATCAGAAACAATGAGCTGCATGAAAGAACTGAATTATAATGAATGGAAAGAAATATCTTTTGATAAGCGGATGGAGGTATTACAGGAATTAGAAAATAATATTGCTGAGATTGCTCATCGTCCGTCTTGCGAAGTTTGTGCTAAAAAACTTGGTGATGGTCATATGGGTTATTATTCGCAAGATTCTAATAAGATTGTAATAAATAGTGACTTCATTAGTTCTAATTCCGAAAAGGCATACAATAACGTTTTAGAAACATTAGTCCATGAAGGACGTCATGCGTATCAATGTTATAATTTATATGAGAGAGAGGTGCATCCGCGTCAAGGAGAGATCTCTAATTGGCGTATGAACGAAATTGAATATGGGTATCAAGACGTGAAACATTTCGGATTTAAAATTTACGAGATGCAACCTGTAGAAGCGGATGCACGGGCTTTTTCAGAAGATGTATTTAAAAGTTATATGGATAAAAAAGCATAATGATATGGACCAAATAAAGAATATATTGATTTCAAGAGGATATACGGAGAAGCAGGCTCTTGCTGTTATTCCTGAATTACTTAAAATGGATGATAGCTTGCAACAAGGGCTTCAATGTTGGTTGGGCAATGAAGAAGAAATGGATTATACTGTCGAAGGTTTTAAGTTGTCGGAGCTGAAACAAAAATTTGATATGACTTATCCAGCTGCTTTGTTGACGATAGATTGGTTAATCAAGGAGCCTGAAAGAGCTATGAGAAGTATTAATCGTGGAATTAAATAATAAAGATAATATGTCACAATTTCAATTAATGGCAAAAGTGAATATACAACTTAGTGGAGGAATGAAGATTGATAAAGGACAAACTTTTTTTGTAAATCTTCCTTTTGGACGTTTGCCATTTGATTCTATTAATAGTAAAGAAGCTGTAATTAAACAATTGGAACTTAGAAATTTCAATATAAAAGGGCATGAGAATATATTAGGTACTAACTATTTTGAAGTTAAAAAATTTTAGTTTATGTCTTTCGTCTCTAGCTTTTTACAATCAGATTGGACAGTCAAAGCAACAAAGTATGCTTATAATCCGAGGAGATTGAAAGCGTTAGTCTTTCAGTTAGGATTATTTTTGTCGAGAAAAGGTTTAGCTAATCTTCGAAAGCAGATTAGGCTGATGTATTGTTATTTGCGAGATATTGCAACGGGAAAATATAAGGATTATGATGTTGGTTGTTTGATTTATATCATAGCAGCCACCCTTTATTTACTTTCTCCTATAGATTTAATTCCTGATTTTCTACCAATGGGGTTTGTGGATGATACGGCAATAATTATTTGGGCTTTAAATGTTACATCTAAAGAGTTGGATCAGTACATGGAGTGGAATCCCGATTGTGAGAAAGGAAATAAATAGTTATTGCTTTCTTCTAATTCAGCTTCATTGGCTATTGTATTTAAATATGAACTATAAGTGTAAGAATTATGAGTAAAGAAATAGATGAATATAAAAAAAAGGCTGAGCAAGGTGATGCGGAAGCTCAGTGTAGTTTGGGTGATTGCTATCGTTTAGGTCTGGGCGTGGAGCAGGATTATTCCGCAGCCTTCAAATGGTATCAGTTATCTGCCGAACAAGGATATTCGGACGCTCAATTTTGTTTGGGAACTTTATATGAAGAAGGTCTCGACGTAGAGCAAAATTTAGAATTAGCTGTCGATTGGTATCGTAAGTCTGCCGAGCAAGGTAATGCAGAAGCTCAATATCTCTTGGGTGATTGCTATCGTGTAGGTCTAGGCGTGGAGCAGAATTATTCCGCAGCCTTCAAATGGTATCAGTTATCAGCTGAACAGGGAGATCTGGACGCTCAATATTATTTAGGACTTTTATATGGAGAAGGTGCTGGAGTAGAGCAGAATTTAGAATTAGCAGTCGATTGGTGTCGTAAGTCTGCCGAACAAGGTAATGCAGAAGCTCAGTGTAGTTTAGGTGATTGTTATCGCTCAGGTCAAGGCGTGGATCAGGATTATTCCGCAGCCTTTAAATGGTATCAGTTATCTGCTGAGCAGGGATATTCGGACGCTCAATATTGTTTAGGACTTTTATATGGAGAAGGTGCTGGAGTAGAGCGAAACTCAGAATTGGCTGTCGATTGGTATCGTAAGTCTGCTGAACAAGGAAATGCAGATGCTCAATGTCTTTTAGGAGCTTGTTATGGTCTAGGTGATGGAGTGGAGCAAGATGATTTTATGGCTTTCAGATGGTATCAGTTATCTGCCGAACAGGGAAATTCTGTCGCTCAATGTTGTTTGGGTGATTACTATCGTTTAGGTGATGGTGTGGATCAGGATTATTCCGCAGCCTTCAAATGGTATCAGTTATCAGCTGAACAGGGAGATCTGGACGCTCAATATTATTTAGGGCTTTTATATGGAGAAGGTGCTGGAGTAGAGCAGAATTTAGAATTAGCAGTCGATTGGTGTCGTAAGTCTGCCGAACAAGGTAATGCAGATGCTCAATGCGCTTTGGGGGATTATTATCGTTTAGGCCAAGGTGTGGAGCAGGATTATTCTGAATCTATCAAATGGTATCAGTTATCAGCCGAACAGGGAAATTCTATCGCTCAATATTGTTTAGGTTTTTTGTATAGAGAGGGTGTCGGAGTAGAGCAAAATTTAGAATTGGCAGTCGATTGGTATCGTAAATCTGCTGATCAGGGTAATGCAGACGCTCAATGTTGCTTGGGTGATTGCTATCGTTTAGGTCAAGGTGTGGAGCAGAATTATTCTGAATCTTTCAAATGGTATCAGTTATCAGCCAGACAAGGGAACTCGGTCGCTCAACTTTATTTAGGAGTTTTATATGATGAAGGTGTCGGAGTAGAGCAAAATTTAGAATTAGCAGTCGATTGGTATCGTAGGTCTGCTGATCAGGGTAATGCCGGAGCTCAATGTTGTTTGGGTGATTGCTATCGTTTAGGTCAAGGTGTGGAGCAGGATTATTCCGTAGCCTTCAAATGGTATCGGTTATCTGCCGAGCAGGATTATTCGGACGCTCAGCTCCGTCTAGGAGTTTTGTATGCAGAAGGTCTCGGAGTAGAGCAAAATCTAGAATTGGCAGCAGATTGGTATCGTAAGTCTGCCGAATAAGGTCATGAAGAAGCTCAATGTTGTTTGGGTGATTGCTATCGTTTAGGTGATGGTGTGGAGCAGGATTATTCCGCTGCTTTCAAATGGTATCAGTTATCTGCTGAACAAGGTGATCCGGAAGCTCAATTTAATTTGGGATCTATGTGTGAAAAAGGTCTTGGAGTGGAGCGGAATCTAGAATTGGCAATAGATTGGTATCGTAAGTCTGCCGAACAAAATTTTGAGGAAGCTGTTGAGGCTTTGAAAAAATAGATGAATAATTAGGTATATCTGAAGAACGTGCTGTGTACGGAAATAGAAACTTATGAGATGCTAATTGAAAGCTCGAAAGTGAGAGGTGTAGGAGCTTCCTTTTAACTCAGTTTTCGTTAGCGTCTTTTTAATTGGATTTGGATTAACTGATGATACGCTTTGATGCAATGACGATTGAGGATGAAGAAAAGAGTGAAGATGAGAGGATGAAAAAGAAAGCTTTAAAATTGGCAATAGATTGGTATCGTAAGTCTGCCGAGCAAGATAATGAGGAAACTGTTGGGGCTTTGAATATTGAAGAATTGTTTTCCATCCATTCTTTGCATTACGAGGTGTTGGAAGGCGACAAGGCGGGTATTTCATCAATCAGGGTGAACGATCAATACCGAATCAAATTTACCGTATTCAACCAAGAAGCCGAAACGGTTGTCTATATTTGTAATATATTGGAATCTTCTGTCCGTATGCTTTGCCGAAAATATATAGACGAAGTAAGCGATTCTTCTACACAAGCTAAGCATTTTATACAGTGATATTAATGAAGTTATCTAATAGAATTAATCAGTTGCAGTTGAACAACTCATGTAATGCACAAGAGCAATCAATCGATTACACTTGTGCATTGTCGTAGTTATTCGACAGTAGCAGATGAGTCATAAAGAAATAGATTGAAATGGAGATAATGGTCTGATGAACAGTGTGTTATCGGAAAAGTGCAATTTTATTTCCGAAAAGAGTAAAAACGACCGTATGTTTTTTGTAAACTTATTTAAAATCAGGGAATTTTTATTCGTTAATTAGTTGATTATAAGCGGTGTGACATTTTTTCCCCCCGTATAAAACTTAAAATAGATACAATTTTGTTGCACGGAAAAAGTATATTCGAAGTAGGTTAGCTAGTGGTTTGGATAGAATGATGAAGATTAATAATCTAGTATAAATATACTAATTGTACTCTATTCATTGAAGTTAGGGATAGCTTTTTATTTTATTTGAGATTGTCTGAAACAAATATTGTTTTTCTTTGCATCACAAGAAAAAGGGTTATTGAGAAAAATGGAAAAATCGGAGGTGATGAAACCGGTGCGGCTACAAGTATCGGCTTTATTAAAATATATAAGTGAAGGACTTTTTGAAAAAGAACATATAATGTCTTTGGCCTTACTGAGTACTTTGGCGGGTGAAAGTATATTTTTGTTGGGACCGCCGGGAACGGCAAAGAGTATGATAGCTCGCCGACTGAAAATGATATTCAGACAGGGTAGTTCGTTTGAGTATTTAATGTCACGTTTCAGTACGCCCGATGAAATATTCGGTCCTGTTTCTATTTCTAAATTGAAAGAACAAGACATTTATGAACGAATTGTAGATGACTATCTGCCTACTTCCACAATTGTTTTTCTTGACGAAATATGGAAAGCGGGGCCTTCTATACAGAACTCGTTACTCACTGTACTCAATGAAAAGATTTACAAAAATGGACGTAAAGAGATCGCTTTACCTTTGAAAGGGTTGATTGCTGCATCCAACGAATTACCGGTAGAAGGGGAAGGGTTGGAGGCTTTATGGGATCGCTTTTTGGTACGTGTTGTTTCCAACTGTATCTCTAACGAACGTTCTTTTTATAAAATGTTGCGGCAAGGAACTAAAACTACGATACGGCAACCAATTCCTAAAGTAATGCTTATTACGGATGAGTGTTACAAGCAATGGCAGGATGAGATGGAACAAATTGAGATATCGGATGAGATATTGAAACTGATAACCCGTGTACGGATGGGGCTGAGGAAATATGTACAGAATACAGATGAGGCGGATGGAGAAAAGTTTTATATATCCGATCGTCGCTGGAAAAAGATTGTGCATCTCATGCAGGCATCAGCATTTTTGAATGGAAGAAGGGAAATTGTAGAGTCGGATGTATTACTTTTGTTTTATTGCCTTTGGAATACAACGGAGGCTATTCCTGTGATATTGGATGTGGTATCGGCATCATTATTTACTGATTATATAGAGAGGATAGAAGAGATAAAGAAGCAATTGGAAAGGATACAGAAGGAATCTGTACGGGGAGAAATACCGGAAGATAATATGAAACCGAAAATTTTCAATTATTTCTATTATAAGGTAGAACGTTACAAAACAACTCCCTGTTACGTGTTTTCTACAGATTACCGGCATCTTGACCGGACGAAAGACAGAGATGGAATCTGTTACTCGGATGCACAATCGCGTACTCATTTTATTCGTCTTATTGACATGGATGTACCTTTTTCCTCTTCCGGGCAAAGGCATAATATCTGTCGGATAAAAGTCAGGAGAGGAAGAGGTACGCTGATTGTTGACGGTAAGGAATATCCGTTGTGTTGTTCCGAAGAAAGGAATGACCCGGAAGAAATGCGAGAAGAATCTCCCTCCAATGGTAGGAAGCAGATGTTGGATGTGTGGATGAGAGAATGTGAGGAGCTCAAGGTACGTCTGGCTGAAAAAATGGCAGATGCGCAATGGACTGAAAATTTATTTATCTCTGTTAATGATAGGCAATATATAAAAAAATATGCCGTGCAATGTGAGAAGCGAATAGAATCACTGCTTATAACTATTTGCAATCAGCAGATATTATGAAGAATGATATTGAATCGCAACTGTCGGTATACGCGTCTGCTTTTGATGAATTCGTGGATACAGGTAAATATCCTGTGCATGACGAAGAAGATGTATTGATGGCGTATTTGGTTACTGTATTTGAGGATTGTTTGGGAACACAGTGGTGGAGTGATGAGATATTGCGTGATTTATTAAAGAATTCAGTATTGGAGTTTTTCTCAATACTTCTCTCTTGTTTTCAGCAGATAGAACAGAGAAGGGAAATAGAACGGCAATATATGTATGCAATATTGAATGCTCAGGACATAGAGAGGAAGGAAGGGTTATGGGGGAAGGTTTCGGATTATCTGAAGGGACAGTATTCTCAGTATGAATTGAATGTAGACGGATATAACAGCTTGCTGAAATTAGATGAGTTTGACAAGGATATTTTGTTTCAAAAGATTTGTGATGAATGGAGTTTGGCATATAGGGAGAAAATATTGGAAGAAAAACAAAGATATTTGAATAGCAGTAAGATACAATTTGAAAATTCTGTAGGGAGATCGAATATGAAAGATTATCGTATGGTGAGTCGGTATCGTACGATAAGTGTAAAATATAAGGAGTTGAAAGAGATAGTGAGTTGCATGGGGAGGGAAAAAGAACAGGCTGAGGAGTTGGATACGCTAATTAAGCAATACATACCGGAAACTCTTTCTGCATCTGTAGCACACTCGGACATACATGGGGTGGAGGAAGGGAATGACTTGCAGGCATTAATGCCGACAGAAGTCGCACTGTTGGCGGAGTTTGCTACAGAAGATTTGTTTTTTATGAAATATGCTATGAGGCAATTGCAGTTGTTTTCCAATCGTTCGGATAGTGTGCGGAAGAAGCAGGAAAGTCAAACAAAACGGAGAGAGCCTCGCCAAATAAAAGGACCGATGATTGTAGCGATTGACACGAGCGGCTCGATGAGTGGAAAGGCAGAAAGTATTGCTAAAGCTTTGCTTCTGGAAATCACTCAAATGGCGAAAAAACAACACAGGAAATGCTTTTTGCTGTCTTTCTCAGTACGGGCTCAAGCGTTGGATACGGCACATTCGGGAAATTGGAAAAAGGTAAGGGAATTCATGGTTTCACATTTCTCTGGTGGTACGGATGGGGAAGAAATGTTGAAAACAGCTCTTCATACGTTGACTCAGGAGAATTATTTGATGGCGGATGTACTGATAATAAGTGATTTTGAGTTTGACTTCTGTTGTAAGCCTACTGAAAGCAGGATTCGTAAAGAACAGGAAAGAGGGGTTCGTTTCTATGGATTACAGATAGGAAACGGGGTTAATGTATATGAAGAATTGTTGGATAAGGTATGGAGATTGGATCTTTGGCATTAGTTGGGTATACTTATTTTATCTGCAATCTGTTTTTCTTTGGCGAATAAGTACTACTTTTGGAGTTTGATTGGAAAATAGAATCGGAATGAAAGATAAAAGGATGGAAATAAAGGAACGCATCAGTCTTTTGCTGGAAGAGATGAATCGGGGTGTATATGAGAAGGAAGTGGAAGTAGGGTTGTCTTTGCTTGCCGCTTTGGCGGGAGAGAGTATCTTACTGTTGGGCCCTCCCGGAGTAGCCAAATCTATGGTGGCTCGGCGGTTGAAGAAAGCTTTTGTAAATACCCGGGCGTTTGAATATCTGATGTCACGGTTCAGTACTCCTGATGAGATCTTTGGTCCGGTAAGCATTAGCCGTCTGAAAGAATCGGATACGTACGAACGCGTGGTTGACGGTTATCTGCCGACAGCGGATGTTGTATTTCTGGATGAGATATGGAAAGCGGGACCGGCGATACAGAATACACTGCTAACGGTTATTAATGAGAAACTTTTTAGAAATGGAAATACGGAAATCAAGTTGCCGTTGAAACTGCTCGTTGCCGCCAGTAATGAGCTTCCTGCTCAGGGAGAAGGGCTCGATGCTTTGTGGGATCGTTTTCTGATTCGCGTCATCAGTACTTGTGTGAAGCGGGAAGAGACATTTTATCAGATGTTGCTGGATGAAGAAGTGGAAGAAGACGATGAAGTCGGGAAATGGCAGATAACGGATGAAGAATATCGCTTGTGGCAGGAAGAAATAGTCCGGGTGACAGTACCTATGACAATTCTGGCGTGTATAACGGAGATTCGTCAGGGATTGGGAAAAGTGGAAGTACAAGGTTCGGAAGTTCATCGTAATGTCTATGTGAGCGACCGCCGTTGGAAGAATATAGTACGGCTTCTGAAGGCTTCGGCTTTTGTACATGGGCGTACGGA
The DNA here is from genome assembly GCF_000156195.1 of Bacteroides finegoldii DSM 17565. Taxonomy (GTDB): domain Bacteria; phylum Bacteroidota; class Bacteroidia; order Bacteroidales; family Bacteroidaceae; genus Bacteroides; species Bacteroides finegoldii. The sequence continues at coordinate 228,262 of NZ_GG688322.1, forward strand.
AGTCACTTTGTCGGATTTGTTGCCTGTTTATCATTGCTTGTGGAGTGAGCCGGATGAGCGTACGGACATACGTCAGATAGTAATCCGTAGTTTGTTTGCCTCTTATGTTAAGGAAATTTCATCGATTAGCCGGGCTTTAAAATCGGATTTGAAAGTGAGTCGTGTGCGTGAAGCGTTGGAGAAGGCACGAAAACAAGGCGACCGCAGGGATGATGACCTGTTGATTGTCGATCATTTCTATTACCAGGTTGAAAATCATGGTACGGGAAATACTTATATCTTCATTGTGGATTATCGGAATCTGAAGGAATATAATCCGAAAAATGCACCGGCGACAGGGATGATGTATGCCGATCCTCAGAATCCGAAGCAGACGATTATACGTGTCTTTTCGGGTACTGCCAAGCTGGGAGAGCAAGGAGCTGAAAGGGTGACGCTGTATCGGGATGACAGGAATCTGTATATTAACGGGGTACGTTTCCCGATGCGTCGGCTGCAAAGAGGAGAGCAACAGCAACTCTGGCTGGGGAATGTAACACTTACCGACCGTGATTATGAGCAGGAGTTGGAAACGGTGAATGCTGCCGTCGAAAAACTGTTTAGAGAATTGCAGGGAAATATGTTTATATCCGAAGAGGATAAAACAGAGGTGGGGAAGTATGTGGCTCTGGTGCGTAAGGAGATAGCTTGGGCACGTGTGGATGTACGTAAATTGCGGTACGGCGATGAATCCTAAATATGACGCTTCCTTTTATATCCGGGTGCTGGATCAATATGTGGCAACCGGTGAGTGCAGTGATACGGATGATGAACCTTTGTATGCGTATTTGTTGTCTATCATGAATGATCCGATGATAAAGATACAAGTGCTGACTGATGAAGTGTGTGCCCGTATTTTTTATGACATGATGAGCCAGTTCATTCATTTGAATCTGGAAAAGGAAAAGTATAACCTGCAAAAAAGCCAATCGGAGCAGAATGGAATGAAGCAAACGCTGGAATGGTCGATAGCCAGGCGGAAAGACGGATGGCAGGCTTTGCTTCAGCAAGTATCGGATAAATACGAGACAATGGGTTTTGGTAGTTCCTTTTATAAAAGCCAGTTCGGGAATGAGGAGGAAAAGTATGGCGATGATGAACTTTGGGAACGGATGGTGGAAGATTGGGAGGAGGCTTTCAAACGTAATCTGCAGGAACAGAAAAAGAAGGAGATAGACCGGAGGAAAGAGAGTCTGGAAAATAGGTTGCACGCCAATCTCAAGAATATTCCTGAATATCTTAGACGGCATGAGGTGGAAAAAGATGAATTCTTTCAGGCATGGGGACTGATGAGCGGGATGTGGAATACGGTTGACTTTGAGCGGATCCGTAAAGTGGTGCGTATGCAGAAGGAATATCCGGAGATCATTAAAATAGCAAACTTGATGGGGCGTACTGCCGATGATGAGGGAAGGGAACGACTGCACGTGGGACAAGAGGATGTGTATCGGTTGGAACATTCCTCTAAAAATGATATTCAAGGAGTTACTGTCGGTAATGACTTGAATGCTTTATTGCCTACGGAGATGGTGCATTGTGCTGATGATGATTTGGAGAGTTTGTTTATTTATAAATATGTCACCCGAAAGCTCCAGACGTTCCGCTATAAGTCCGAGATTATGCAGCCTGCCCGTTCGTTGGAAACCAAACCGGCTGTTCATAAAGGGCCGATGATTGTTTGTCTGGATACTTCCGGAAGCATGGTAGGCATTCCGGAGAAAATAGCTTATTCTTTGTTGGTGAAACTATTGGAAATAGCCGACAGGCAACGCCGTCCTTGTTTCCTGATCGCTTTTTCTGTTTCGATATGTCCGATTGATGTCCGCAAGGAACGGGCCCGTTTGCTTGATTTCTTTTCTACCACCTCTTGCGGGGACACGGATGCCACCCGGATGCTGAAAGCTACTTTCGACTTACTTCAATCGAAGAAAGAGTATATGAATGCGGATGTTTTATGGATTACTGATTTTAAAATACCGCTTCCCTCACCGAAGTTGACTGACCGGATATTGGAATATAGAAAGGCGGATACACATTTTTATGGCTTGCAGCTTGGCATTGCTGAGAATGAATGGATTCCTTTCTTCGATCGAGTTTACAGAGCCGATTATCCGGTTGCCCGTTGTTATTAATTTTTTGCCTTAAATACGGGTTGTATCTTCTGAATCTCCGATTCGAATCCAAACCAATAGCCATGTTCTGCTTCATCAGTGGGGAGGAAATATAGCCGTAAATTCTCACGATAAGTTCCGTATACTATTTCCCATTTCTCGGGTGGGACTTGGCGTTTGGTCCTTACTTTTTCCGCCGGAGCTTTCTTTAATGACATACCGGCCTCTATCCATGCGATACTGACTTGCGTCAGATAACCGGGATAATGCTTTTTACAGAAATCATATAAGATTAATCCTCTTCTTTCCAAACTTAGAGGGGTGTCTATGACGTCTGTCCGAACCAAATGATCAAGTAGCTCATGTAGGAAATGAGGATTCTCCAGAATTAATGTCCGTGTGATCGTCCGCCAGGTGGGAGTATTATAGAATCCATCCAAAAGACGGGACAGATAGTGGGCTGTTTGTAATTCTTCTACTGAGATTTCACGGGTTTGCAATACTTCGTATGGGGGAAGCGGAGAATATTGAATACCCAATTCTTCTGCTCTTCTTCGCATTTCTGTGCCCGGAAGTAACTTTAATGATTCCAGTTGTATTTCCCCTGCACCATATTCTGCAAGTGTACGGACATCTTCAAATATTTCTGTCAGATGATAGAGGGGGAGACCTGCTATCAGATCGGCATGGGTTTCCATGTTCTTTAATGAACAGAGGTATTTCAATCCTTCGAGGGCATCGGATAGTTTTCCGATACGGTGGCTTTGTTCCAAAACAGGTTCCCGCAAACTTTGAATGCCGGCTTCCAAATGCAATAAACCATCGGGTAAAGCAGCCAGTTCATTCTTTAACTCTTCGGAAAGGAGTGCCGGGTGAATTTCCAGGTGGAAACGGATATCCGGATATTCGCGGAAAAGATTCAAGAGGTCTTTGGCTCTTTTGTTGTTATAATTAAACGTACGGTCGAGTACACGCACATTTTTAATACCATGCTGATGAATATTATCCAAACGTTCGCGAATGGCTTCCAATGGGATGGTACGGACAGGCTTTTCGCCACCACTGACACAGAATGCGCAGGTATTGAAGCAACCTCGTGTCGTTTCCAGTTGGACAAAGGGTTTGCTCCAATTAAAGAAACGGCTTCTCTCCGGAGAAACCAATGCGGAAAAGTTCATGACGCGGGCAATACCATTGTCTTGATATTCTTCCGATTCGTCAAGATAACAGAGTCCTGTGATTGATTTCCATTCTTTTCTTGATCGATTCCACACCTTTAACCATAATGGAAATACTTCTTCTCCCTCTCCCCGAAACACTCCGTTGACAAATTTGTTCTTGAATAGAAAGTCTTTGTTGTCTCCTAAAAATTCGGGACCCCCGAGTATGATACAGCATTGTGGAAGCAGTGCTTTGGAGCGTGAGACAATGTGTAACAGTTGCTCATGATTAAATAGCCAATTGGTAGCTGCAATAATATCCGGTTGGTGTTGATAGATCTGTTTGACGATGTTACCGGTGTTTTCATTAATTGTTGCGGAGACCATACACCATTCGACTGTGGTGTCATCTGCTATTTGCGCGTGCAAGGCAGGCAATGCCAAAGATGAATGGGCGTATGAACTATTTAAATCAAGCCAAAGAAGTTTCATGTGAGAATTTTAAATTATTTGGCAAAGGTACGAAAAACTTATGGCTTGTGGTGTATAGTAAAATAAAAATGCTAATTTTGTATTTGTAAACGAAATAAACTAGAAAAGATATGAAACAGATTAAGAAATATGCGGGGCTTCTACTTATGCTGACTTTATTGGTCGGCTTTACTTCGTGTGAAGATGATGAAGACTTGGAAGAGCGAATGTTTGGCCGGGTATGGGTAGGTGACGTTGGTATGAATGCTGTTAACGGTCGAATTTTATATCGTGAGTTTACTTTTGATCCAGACGGTTTTGGTGAAGAGTATCAATTTTTTCGTAATGGAGAGTTATACGACCATTTCCGCTTTCAGTGGTATTGGGAAGATCGCTATAGCAATAACTTAGTACTGGATTATGGTAGAAATGGAACCTCTTATATGGACAATGTGGATATCTATCGGGGGGTGATGACCGGAATCTTTTATTTGACTGGAGACTCGGAGGGATTTCCATTTGCGCTGGAAATGCAATGAGATATAAATTAAATACCTAAAATAAAGCAGTTATACTCACCACAGATTATATGGATTGACACAGATTAAAAATTAAATGGTGTATTTTTAATAGCAATAATCTGTGCGAATCTGTGTAATCTGTGGTGAAAACTTTCTTACTTTTTCAGAAACAACTTCTTGAAGTCTGCCGGATAAGGAGTCTCAAACTCCATCAAATCTCCTGTTATGGGATGATAGAAGCACAGCTTGAAAGCGTGAAGTGCCATTCGACCGATAGGGTTAGGAGTATTTTCACCACCATATCTTCCGTCTCCGATAATCGGATGCCCCAGATCCTGCATATGTACACGGATTTGATTCTTACGGCCTGTCTCTAAGTCCAATTCTATCAAAGAATACCCATTGGCACGCTTGATAGTGCGATAGTGAGTGATGGATAACGCACCGCCATCATCTTGTTGACTTGAACTGACATAGAGAGTTCTGTCTGTAAGAAACGATTCTACAGTTCCATAATCCTTTTCCATACTTCCCTCTACTACAGCTACATATCGGCGATCGGTCACTATATCATGCCAATTGTCGCGTAGTGTACGTTGCGTCTTTTCATCTTTAGCGAACATCATTAAGCCGGAAGTATCCCTATCCAGACGATGAACGATATACACGCGGAACTGGCGTCCGGAACGTTGTACATACTCATTCAGTATTGTATATGCGGTACGTTCTTTCTGACGTTCTGTATTGACGGATAGAAGTCCTTGCATCTTCTCGACCACAATAATGTAAGCGTCCTCATATACAATTTTCAGCAGTCTGTTATTAAACTCTTTCTTTCCTTTTTCTTTGCTGATCTGCACCTTCATACCCGGCTGTAACGGGAAGTTGAACTGCGTAGTGATTACATTATCAACGAATACGACCCTTTTACTGAGTAATGATTTCAGTTTGGTACGACTTGCATCCGGCATTTTGGCAGCTAGAAACTCCATAAGTTCCATCGGTTCCTTGACTGCATAGTTGGTATATTGAGCACGTGCCTTTTCAGCGGGAGTTCTTCTCGGTCTTTTTTCCATATCTTTTTTCTTTTGATTTAATACTCACCACAGATTACACGGATTAACACGGATTATAAAATCCAACAATAAAAAATCTGTGTTAATCCGTGTAATCTGTGGTGAACCGAATTCTTTATCGGAGTTCCAATAACACTACATTTTCCACATGATGAGTATGAGGGAACATATCTACCGGTTGAACGGCTTTCACCTTATATTTCTTATCGAGCAGTTGCAAATCGCGTGCTTGAGTAGCAGGATTACAACTTACGTAAACAATCCGTTTGGGTTCGGCAAACAGGATAACGTCGATCACATCCTGATGCATACCGGCACGGGGAGGATCTGTAATAATCACATCCGGACGTCCGTGCTGATTGATGAAGTCCTGAGTCAGCATGTCTTTCATATCACCTGCATAGAATAATGCGTTCTTGATATCATTGATTTCTGCATTGACTTTTGCATCCTCGATGGCTTCCGGCACATATTCGATACCTATTACTTGACGTGCCTGGCGTGATACGAAATTCGCAATTGTTCCTGTTCCCGTATAAAGGTCATATACCAGCTCATTTCCGGTCAGACCGGCAAATTCACGGGCCACCTTATATAGGTTGTACGCTTGTTCCGAATTTGTCTGATAGAAAGATTTCGGACCTACTTTGAAGCGCAATCCTTCCATTTCTTCAAAGATGTGGTCCTTGCCTTTGAATACGTGTACATCCAGATCATTGATAGTGTCGTTGCATTTATTATTAATAATGTATAGCAAGGAGGTGATCTCCGGGAATGAGTCGGCGACAAACTGCAATAACTGCTTGAACAACTCCATCTCATGCTCTTCCGTAATTTTACAAATCACAATTACCATCAGCTCACCGGTTGAAGACGTGCGGACAATCATGTTACGCAACATACCTTCCTGTGTGCGCAGATTGATAAAGGAATAATCATGTTCGTATGCATAGTCGCGTATCGCATTACGGATGCGGTTGGAAATATCATCTTGCAACCAGCATTTCTCAATGGCCAGCACTTTATCGAATGCTCCCGGAATGTGGAAACCTACTGCATTCATCTGGTCATACTTCACGTCTTGACGGACTTCCTCACTAGTCAGCCAGCGTTTGTTTGAGAATGTAAATTCCAATTTATTCCGATAGAATTCGGTCTTTGCCGAACCAAGAATAGGAGAAATCTCGGGAAGCTCGATCTTTCCGATACGTTTCAGGTTATCTTCTACTTGTTTCTGTTTATATCTGATTTGTTCCGAATAGGGGAGCACTTGCCATTTGCAACCGCCGCATACACCGTAATGTTGGCAGAAAGGAACAGCGCGGTTGGGCGACAGTTCATGAAACTTCACCGCTTCTGCTTCGGCATATTTGTTCTTTTTACGCTTGATCTGAAGGTCTACTACATCGCCCGGTACTACGTATGGTACAAAAATTACCAGGTCATTTACTTTTGCGATGGCTTTCCCTTCGGCAGCCACATCCATGATTGTTACCTTCTCCAATAGGGGAAGCTCTTTTTTCTTTCTTGCCACTTTTACACCAATCTAATAATTACTTTGCAAAAGTAGGTATTTTTTTTGGAAATCTTCTGTGTCTACGGAAATATTCCAGATTGTAATGTCGAAATTGCATTTTGATAGAAAGTTTTTTCGCAAAAAGTTTTCTGGTTTGCGAAATATCCTTAGATTTGCGAACAGAAAAAAGTCATAATGTAACTTTAAACACAATATTATGGATAAAAAAAGAGTTTATACCTTTGGAAATGGTCAGGCAGAAGGGAAGGCTGACATGAGAAACTTGTTAGGTGGTAAAGGCGCCAACCTTGCCGAAATGAATCTTATCGGTGTCCCTGTTCCTCCGGGATTTACAATCACCACAGATGTTTGTACAGAATATTACGAATTAGGAAAAGATAAAGTCGTATCTCTTTTGAAAAGTGAAGTAGAAAGAGCAATCGCCAATATAGAAACTTTGATGAAATCAAAATTCGGTGACGTTGAGAATCCGTTGTTGGTTTCTGTTCGTTCCGGTGCGCGTGCTTCCATGCCGGGCATGATGGATACGATTCTGAATCTGGGACTGAATGACGAAGTAGTGGAAGGATTGATCCGCAAAACAGGAAATGCGCGTTTTGCATGGGATTCTTACCGTCGTTTTGTACAGATGTACGGTGACGTGGTATTGGGCATGAAGCCGGTGAATAAGGAAGATGTGGACCCGTTTGAAGAAATCATCGAAGAAGTGAAACATCAGAAAGGTGTGAAACTGGATAATGAGCTGGAAGTGGAAGACTTGAAGGAATTGGTAAAACGATTCAAGGCCGCCGTAAAAGGACAGACCGGACAGGATTTCCCGAAATCAGCTTACGAACAGCTTTGGGGAGCTATCTGTGCCGTATTCAACTCATGGATGAATGAACGTGCTATTCTTTATCGTAAGATGGAAGGAATTCCTGACGAATGGGGAACGGCAGTCAGTGTACAGGCTATGGTATTCGGTAATATGGGTGAAACTTCGGCAACAGGTGTTTGTTTCTCCCGTGACGCTGCCACAGGCGAAGACCTTTTCAATGGTGAGTACCTGATTAACGCGCAGGGCGAGGATGTGGTAGCCGGTATCCGTACTCCGCAACAGATTACTAAGATAGGTTCTCAGCGTTGGGCTCAACTGGCAGGAGTCAGTGAAGAGGAACGCGCTGCCAAATATCCTTCTATGGAAGAAGCCATGCCCGAAATCTATAAAGAACTGGATGCGCTTCAAACCAAACTGGAAAATCACTATAAGGATATGCAGGATATGGAGTTCACCGTACAAGAAGGTAAACTTTGGTTCCTCCAGACACGTAACGGAAAGCGTACGGGTGCTGCTATGGTGAAGATTGCTATGGATTTGCTCCGTCAAGGCATGATTGACGAAAAGACTGCCTTGATGCGTGTGGAACCGAATAAGTTGGATGAGTTGCTTCACCCTGTATTCGATAAGGACGCTTTGAAGAAAGCTAAAATTCTGACTCGCGGTCTTCCTGCTTCTCCGGGTGCTGCTGCCGGTCAGATTGTATTCTTTGCTGATGATGCAGCCGAATGGCGTGCTGCCGGTAAGCGTGTAGTGATGGTTCGTATCGAGACTTCTCCTGAGGACCTGGCCGGTATGGCAGTTGCCGAAGGTATTCTTACAGCTCGCGGTGGTATGACTTCTCATGCTGCTGTGGTTGCACGTGGTATGGGCAAATGCTGTGTGTCGGGTGCAGGTGCTTTGAATATCGATTATAAAGCTCGTACTGTAGAAATTGACGGTGTGGTATTGAAAGAAGGAGATTATATCTCATTGAACGGAAGTACAGGTATAGTATATAATGGTAAGGTGGAAACGAAGGCTGCCGAACTCTCCGGTGACTTCGCCGAACTGATGGCGCTTGCCGATAAATATACTCGTCTTCAGGTACGTACCAATGCGGATACGCCTCATGATGCGACGGTAGCCCGTAATTTCGGTGCGGTAGGTATTGGTCTTTGCCGTACGGAACATATGTTCTTTGAGGGTGAGAAGATTAAGGCTATGCGTGAAATGATTCTGGCTGAAAATGCAGAAGGCCGTCGTAAAGCATTGGCTAAGATTCTTCCATATCAACAAGCCGACTTTAAAGGTATCTTTAAGGCAATGGCGGGTTGTCCTGTGACTGTACGTCTGCTCGATCCTCCTTTGCATGAGTTCGTTCCTCACGATCTGAAAGGACAGCGGGAAATGGCAGATACTATGGGAGTGAGCCTGCAATATATCCAACAGCGTGTGGAATCATTGTGTGAACACAATCCGATGTTGGGACACCGTGGCTGTCGTTTGGGAAATACATATCCGGAGATTACACAGATGCAGACACGCGCTATCTTGGGTGCTGCTTTGGAATTGAAGAAAGAAGGAGTGGAGACTCATCCGGAAATTATGGTTCCGTTGACCGGTATTCTGTATGAATTCAAAGAACAGGAAAAGGTGATCCGTGCCGAAGCTAAGAAATTGTTTGAGGAAATGGGAGACAGCATTGATTTCAAAGTTGGTACTATGATCGAAATACCTCGTGCAGCCTTGACTGCCGACCGTATTGCTTCTTCTGCGGAATTCTTCTCATTCGGTACAAATGACTTGACGCAGATGACTTTCGGTTACTCTCGTGATGATATTGCTTCTTTCCTCCCTGTATATTTGGAAAAGAAGATTTTGAAAGTAGACCCGTTCCAGGTTCTCGACCAGAATGGGGTAGGACAGTTGGTTCGTATGGCAACGGAAAAAGGCCGTGCCATCCGTCCGGATTTGAAATGCGGTATTTGTGGTGAACATGGTGGTGAACCTTCTTCTGTGAAGTTCTGCCACAGAGTAGGATTGAACTACGTAAGTTGTTCGCCGTTCCGAGTGCCTATTGCAAGATTGGCAGCGGCGCAGGCTGCAATAGAGGACTAAAGTCCGATACATATAAATATTAATATCAGGCTGTAATTCACTGCATTAGCGGTAATTACAGCCTGAGTTGCGTTTGGACGGTTCGTTCACTTGACCGCAAAAAATGAGCGAAATGAACGTATTTGATTACTCTCTGCTTACACTAAAATAGCCCCTGCTTACACCTGCTTACACCAATAATTTCACTGTAATAAACTGATAGGATATGACAACACTAAAAGCAATGGTAAGAAAGCCGAGAACAGATGGCTTCTACTCTGTGTACATCAGAATTGTGCACAATCGAAAACCGGGGTACATCAAAACGAATAAAATCGTTGATGCGGAACATATCACAAGTAATGGCGAACTGACAGATCCGGTCGTCAATGAGTATTGTGCTATGCTAATTAGACAATACACGGATCGGTTAAACCGAACAGACGTGTCTCTTTGGGGTATAAAAGAAGTTTTAGAGTATTTGTTAAAGGCAGACGAGGAAGTTTGTTTTAGCGAATATGCGAAATCATTTATTGGGAAAATGGAGTCCCAAGGTCGTCAGCGTACAGCAAAGAACTATCAACTCTCGGTTAATCATTTGGAACGCTATCTGGGAACGAACAAAATTATGTTTAACCATCTTACATCATCTGTATTGAGAAAATGGATAGAGCATCTATCTCAAACGAATCGTGCAAAGGAAATGTACCCCACTTGTATCCGTCAAATCTTCAAGAAGGCTATCATCGAGTTGAATGACGAGGAACGTGGTGTCATACGCATCAAATTCAATCCTTGGTTAAAGATTCAAATTCCGAAGTCTGACACCACGTTGAAACGTGCCATAAGCGCAGAAGCCTGCCGGGAGTTCTTCAACCGTCCTTTGCCTCAAACCAAGATGATTTCCTCCTTACCCGAACTTGGCAGGGATGTTGCACTTCTCTCACTCTGTATCGGTGGCATCAATACGGTAGACCTGTATAGTCTGAAAAAGAAAGACTACAATAACGGCGTAATAGGTTACAAGAGGGCGAAGACCAGGCACAGCAGAAGGGATGAAGCCTATATGGAGATGCGGATAGAACCGTTTATCCAATCAACCTTTGACAAGTATCTTTCGGACGAAGAAGACGAATACCTGTTTAACTTCCATAAGCGATACTGTGATTTCGACAGTTTCAATGCGAACGTGAACCACGGTATCCGCAAAATTTGCAGGGATATGGGCATGGAAAAAGAAGACTGCTATTGTTTCTATACATTCCGGCATACGTGGGCTACCATCGCCCAAAATGACTGCGACGCCAATCTTTTTGAAGTGGCATTCGGCATGAACCACAGCCATGGGCTGAACGTGACAAGAGGCTATGTAAAGCTCGACTTCACTCCTGCATGGAACCTTAACGCCAAGGTCATAGATTTCATCTTTTTCAGCGATGCGCAGAGCAAGCAGGGAAAGGCACTTGATTTTGAGGCACCGGCGGACAAACTGTTCCGCATTACAAAAAAGAAGATGATTTACGGACGGGCGTATTTCAAGGGTAAGGTTGTTGGAGAATTTACCGACATAGGTTTCAGCAACGTAGAAGAAGTAATATCAAGACTTGTCAAGCAACTGCCCAAAGACATCCCTATCGGTTGTACCGTCCAGTTCCGTATTACAAATTGCGATTCGGGAAGAGAGGTGGTATATGAGAGAAGCAAAGGTAAAGGCTTTTAATCGGAACAAAAATAACCTTTCAACGTAGAGGGAAAAACTTAGTCCATGCTCCATAGAGGCCGTATCAGTCATTGTGTTGGTACGGCTTTTATCGTTGCTGCCCGTCAGTATAATTCCCGGCAGATGTCCTCCTACTTCCCACAATGAAAACGAAAGCCAGCAGCAGCCCCTTTCCTAAAAGAACAAATGACTTCCTGACCAGCCATAGAGCCAGTCGAAACACCGCCCTGACCAGCCCAATGGCCAGCTTCAAAAGCAGCGCAACGATTGCGATGAGCGGCAGCAGATATATAAGAAGCAATAACTCGAACATGGTATGCAATTTTATTGTCAGAAGGCGTAACCTTATATAGGCATTCCTTATGTAAATATACTAATAATCTGTGAATTAGAGAAATAAAATCATCACTATTTTAAGCGGTTTCTCAACATTTTTCACGTAACATTTTCACCCAGCAAATTCTCGGAATGTGTTACCGACATTCCCGGCTTTCTATATCCCAAAACTTCTTTTCCCTCTTATTCCCCATACATTGAATATCAGTATTTGTGCATCTTGAATACTGGAACATTCGGGTTGTTATAACCGCCAGTCCAAGAGAACGCAGACTTCCAAAAGTCTGATTTCAGGTTCTTGTATGGTAATGTACCGTTTACCGTTGTACTTTGATGCCATGGAAACATGGATTTTGATACAACCGCATTCCTGCACCGTCAGACTGCAATCACGAGATTTCGGATTATCAAGAATCCAAAACAATGCAAATTTGCAAATTATGGTAGGGACAACTGAGCAAACCAACGTTCCTACGTCCGTGCTCCAAAAGGCATATAGAAATACAGTAGCGTGTTACATCTGACCTGTAAACCAACCGACTAAGTATCCTAAGCACATCGGACTTTCGGGACTTCGGTTGGTACAAACCGCCTTATCAAAGAATTGTGTTGCCCATTTCTTTGCAATACGTTTCCCTACGATAATTTTGGTGCAAAAAGTGTCCGGGAGCATATCGGACTGCGTTGCAGGTTTTGTCAAGCAAGTTGTACCTTTGTCATTACAAAACTCCGTTTCGTCCTGCCAAAGGTGACTTGCCGACTGCTGCCGCATCGGGGCGATTGCATCGCTGTTTCGCCTTGCGAAATGTTTTCGGGAAAACCCATAAACAAGTTTATCAAAGTATGACGAGACAGAGAACCAAAGTATTCCAGTTGCGGCTCACCCCGGAGGAAGCCGCCCTGTTCAAAGAGAAATCAGAACCATACGGCTCCATAAGCCACTATATACGCTGTGCCGTGGTGGAGTATTCCAACGTCCATGTGAAGCAAAGGCTCGAACTCATTAAGGAACTCGGTGCGTTCTACCGAAAGTTCCAAAACGAATTGTCCTGGGCAGGCGGCAACCTGAACCAGTCGGTCAAGCGTGCCAACGAGCTTTCGGTGGCAGGACTGCTGCCACCAAGCTATGTCCGTGAAGTCCTGCTTCCTACCATCCTCGAAACACAGCGCACTTTGAACGGGATAAAAAGGGAACTGGATGCCGTCACTCAAAAGGCCGTCAAACTCTGAAAGCCTTAAACCCAGATACAATCATACCTCAGTTTCAGGAAATCATTTACCCCGTTATTTCAATCACCCGATAAACAGCACGCAAGATGATAGCCACCATATTACCCGGAAGTACGAACTTCCATGCAGTCGGTTACAACGAACGGAAAGTGTCGAAAGGTGTCGCCCGGCTGCTCGAAATCCAGAATTTCGGAGCACTCGGCACGTTCGGTAAGCCTACCTCAGAAGAACTGGTCAGATACCTTCAAGAATACAGCTCCCGGAACAGCCGGATTCAGAAAGCGCAGTTCCATGTGGCCATATCCTGCAAAGGCCATGAGCAGTCGGAATCCGAGTTGCTTGAGTTCGCACACCAATATCTTAAGGAAATGGGATATGGCGAAGCCGGGCAACCGCTGCTGGTCTATTCACACCATGACACGGACAACACCCACCTGCATATCGTCACCTCGCGAATTGCGCCGGACGGAAAGAAGATTGCCCATGATCATGAGCGCAGGCGTTCGCAGGAAGTCATTGACCGTATCCTTGGAACGAACCGGAAACAGAAAACCGGAAAGGACATAAATGATGCCAAACAGTACACCTTTTCTTCATTCGCCCAGTTCAAGTCCGTCATGACCTCCATGGGATATGAAACCTATCAAAAGGACGGTATTGTATTCATCAAGCATGGAGGAAAAGTGCAGCAGAAACTTCCGCTCTCAGAGATAGAAGCCTTGTACAGGAACGGCTACCGTGACAGGGCACGCTGCCGCCAGTTAAGGAACATCCTCAAAAAGTACCGGGACGTGAGCACGAACAAGGAAGAGCTGCAAAAGGAACTGAAAGCCAAGTTCGGTATCGACCTCGTATTTTTCGGCAAGAAGGACAAGCCTTATGGCTACATGCTGGTTGACCATGCGAACAAGACGGTAATCAACGGCGCAAGGGTGCTGGCCATGGACGAGCTGCTGGACTTCGCCACCCCCGAAGAGCGTCTTGACCGCATCGAGGACTTCATAGACCGCCTGCTCACACTCAACCCCAAGATTACCCAAGGCGAGATTTACGATAAAATTCGTAAACAGCGTGCCTATATAAAGAAAGGTGTCATCTATTTTGACGGTCAGACACGTCCGTTGAAACCGTTCATGGCGGAAGCCATCGACCGGAACAACCGCATCGCATGGGTGGAGAAGTTCAGCCCCGTCTCCGAAGCGGAAAGAGATCTGCTCTGTCAAATCTTCAAGGTCAACCGTCCGGATTTGGTTGCCCTCTCATCGGAGAAGCCGACATCCCGTATGGATGCCGTCCTACGTTTGCAGGAAATCTTCAATGAGGAGGCGGACACGTCCGTCAGGAGCCGTCTCTATGCGGAGGGTTTCATCATTCGGGAGAATGGCGGATCAACCTACGCCATCAATTTCAAACGTCACATCCTTATCAACCTGACGGAGGAAGGCTTCGACCTCGACCGTCTGAAACGAAAATCTTCCAAAAAACAGACGAACAAAGTTCCAGTCCGGAATGCCGCTCGGCCGCATTCACATCATGTCAAGTTGCGTGATGCAGGAGGCGGCAGTCAAAGCGAGAAGCGTGAGTGGGAAGTCGGACACAAGGGTAACTACGATGAGATTGATGATGGACGATCACTGAAAAGGTGACTTCACATAATCACGGCACACAGGACAGAAAGGTTACGGCATTAAAGTTCCCCTGCGGACTTTCTGCCGTAACCTTTTCGGTTTCAGTCAACCCTGATAGCCAAGTATCCCATTTGTCATATATTCAGGTTTGGCTGACTCAAAGCACATAAGTGTTGCACATTTCGTTTTTCCGGTGCTTCGGACGGTAATTTTGAGCCGTAATCAATTATCGCACGGACATGATACAGACACCGGTCATAGTGACATTTGCCAACCAAAAAGGCGGCGTCGGCAAGACGACGCTCTGCGTAACCTTCGCCAATTATCTGGTGACGAAGGGCGTGCGTGTGGCCGTCATCGACTGCGACTTCCAGCACTCCATCGTCAAGTGCCGCAAGGCGGACATCCGCAAATACGGCGAGGAGCATACGCCCTACGATGTGCTGTCATACGAGGCCAACGACAAGAAGGCCATGACCGACCTGATGGAAAAGCTGCACAACGACCCCAGCATAGACGTGGTGCTCATGGATTCCCCCGGAAGCTTGAAAGCGAACGGTCTGATCCCCATGTTCGTCAATTCGGACATCATCATCGTACCGTTCCATTACGATCTGGTGACAGTGCCCTCCACAGCCAGTTTCCTCATGTTCATAGACCGCCTGCGCAAAGCCGTCGGCGGACGGATGAAGGCGAGGCTCTTCATCGTCCCCAACCTGCATGACGGCAGGGTCGGCAAACGCTCCGAGCTGGTCATCTGGGACAACGCGAGGGAGACGTTCTCCAACTACGGGCACGTGACCGCAAGGATACCCAAGCGTGCCGACATGGAGCGTTTCAGCACCATGGCCGCCCTCGACATGCAGGGCGGCATCGTCGCGCCGGTCTTTGAGCGAATCTATACCGACATCTTCGATACGGCCATGCCCATCCGTGAAGTTGTCCTACCCAGCATACAGCAGACGGAGAAGAATGACAAGGAGAAATCCGAAGCGAGACCGACAACAGAGAATGAAAATGAACAGTAACATCAACAACCATAGCGCAATGACAAAAGACATTCCGGAAATAGATGACCTGACCAAAGGCATCAACGACCCCGACATCATGCTTTCCAACAGCCATCAGGAAACATCCGATGCACAGGATAGTCTGGAAGCGGCCAAGGAACAGTCCGAGCTATCCGTTTCCCTTTCGGGCAATATCGAAAATTGCTGGCAGGACTTCCTGTCCTATCTTGACACCGCCGACCAAAGGGATGACAAGAACGAGCGTCTGGTCTGCAAACTGGACCGCGACCTTGCCGATTCGCTGGACGACTGCGACATTCAGGGCCGCTGCCGTTCCGACCTCGTGAACGCCATCGTCCGTGCCTTCTTCGGGGCGTTCCTGCCACAGCTTGCCCGGTACCGCCGGGAGAAGAAATCACTTTTCACGAATTACAAGGAAGCATGACCATGGGAAAGAACAGATGGGACGAACGGAAGACTGCCCTGCTCGCCGAGACCTACCCGGTGGAGACCACGGCCTATACTGCCGGAGTGGTCGGCATGAGCGAGACGGCAGTCAAGAACAAGGCTCGCAAGATGGGCATTGTCAAAGTGGCCAAGTCCGGCTGGCTGGAACGTGCCGAGCATATCAAAAGCCACTTTCATGAAAAGTCATTCTCCGAAATGGGCAGGGAACTGGGCATAAGCAAGATGAGCGTCAGCCGCATAGCCGCCAAATTAGGGCTGAGACGCACCAAGGAACAGGTTTACAAAGTGTCTTCCCGAATCCGATGCGAAATGATACGGCGCGAGCGGCGGCGCGTGATATTCGGGCTTGACCCGGTGACACGGATCAAGGTGGTGTCGAACAGGGCGAGGGTACGCCTGCGCTCACGGCTGAAAGGCATCGGCTATATCGTAAGCGAAGAGCGTAACATCCTCTACTATACCGTCAGTCTGGTGCGCAAGGAACATCTGGAACACCGTGGCACCAAGTTGGGACTCCGATTCCTGCCCTTTCCCCAAGACACGACAACATTATTCACAGCCATAATTTGAACACCCCCATGCAGTACGGACAAATCGTATTCCTCCTTTTCATTGTTCTCCTGCTCTATTATGCAGTGCTGATAGTCCTTGACATACAGAAGACCAAGGCGGCACAGGCGGCGGAGCAGGACGGCCAGACCGAGGAGGAGATAGACATATCGGATGAAGCGCAGACCTTCAAGCCCGTGAAGATTAGCCGGGATGAACCAGTCAAGAAGCAAGAGGCTTCCGAAAAAGAAGAAGCGTCAAGAAAAGACGAAGCGGAAGAACCCGATGCACAAGAGCCACTTGATACCGAAAAACCGTTCCACCGCCCCGGCTACCGGGAAGCCATCATGACTGACGGCATCCTTGTCGAGGACATCATCCACGAGATAAACCGGCTGGCGGAGACCGGCACCAGTGACCTCGGCACGGTCATCTTCAACTGCGAGAACGCAATGTAATAGCTATATGGCTTTAAGAAGCCACCGTTCCTTTGGCGACACCTGTTCCTTTGGCGATAGAACCCATAAACATTTTCTGAAAAATGCAACAGTTAAAGAAGAAATTGCAACGTGCGGCAGACCGTTTCATGGCATCGAAGTTCGCACAGAAAGGCGTGCTGGCACTCGTCTGCCTCACGGTATCGGTCGGCGAGGCCATGGCCGCCAGCAAGGGTGCGGCAGGCTTTACCAAGGCCACGCAGGAGGTCAGCTCCTACCAGACACCCGTATCCAACCTCATGAAGGCCATTGCCGCGGTCATCGTGCTTGTCGGCGCGTTCAACGTCTATTTCAAGATGCAGAACGGTGACCAGGACGTGAAGAAGACCATCATGCTGACCATCGGCGGATGTATCGCGTTCATCGCGCTGTCAGAAGCCCTGCCCTTGTTCTTCAAGTAATAACCGCAAACACTTGCATGACGATGAATCAGGAGGGTTATCCCGTTTTCAAGGGCTTGCAAAAGCCGCTGGAGTTCATGGGCATCCGTGGCCGCTTCCTCACACTGGCGGCAGCGGCGGTCGGCGTGTCGTTCGTCGGCTTTATCGTGTTCTCCATTATTTTGGGAAAACTCGCCGGGTTCATCGCCATGCTGGTGATGGCTGTAGCTGGATTGGTTGTCATTTATGTCAAGCAGCGTGGCGGCCTGCACAACAAGCGGCGTTCCAAAGGCATATTCATCTACAGGCACCTGATGCGTAACCCATAAAAACAAAAAGCATGGCACAAAAACGGAAAAGAGCGTTTGACGGACTTTATGCGCAGCTGGAGGAGACGGACGGCAATGTCGTCCTCTTCTCGGCCAAGGGCGAGCCGTCGGTCATATTCGAGATGACCAACCCCGTGCAGCAGCTGTGTACGGACGCGGAGCAGTACCTGCGTTTTCAGGACGTGCTTTCGGGCGTGGTGCAGACGCTTGGGGAGGGCTATGCCTTGCAGAAGCAGGACATCCTCTGCAAGCAAAGCTACCGCCACGAGGTGCCCGAAAATGCGGAGTTCCTTACGAAAAGCTATTTCAGGTACTTCGAGGGAAGGGAATTCACCGAGATACGCACCTTCCTTATCATAACGCAGGAGGCACGGCGCGGCCAGTTCGTGCAGTACGACCCGAAGAGGTGGCTGGACTTCCATTCCAAAGTGGCCAAAGTGGATGACATCCTGAAGGAGAAGGGCATAAAGCACCGCAAACTCAGCAAGGCGGAGGTCAATGAGTACTGCCACCGCTTCATGGCGTTCCGTTTCCGTCACGGCCCTTTCTCCATGACCAATTTCAAGGCATCGGACGAGTACCTGAAAACCGGTGGCCGGGTCATCCGTTCTTACCCGTTAGTGGATATAGACGAGATTAACCTGCCGTCCGTCATCAAGCCCTATACGCAAATGAGCATCAACGGCTACGGCATCGCCACCGACCTGCTGTCCTTTTTGACCCAAATTCCTTTTTCGGACTGTGTGGTGTTCAACCAAGTGGTGCAGATTCCCGAACAACGGAAACTACTACGGAAGCTGCAGGCCAAGGCGAAACGCCACGGCTCCATGCCTGACCCGAGCAACAAGATTGCCAAGGCGGACATCGAGGAGGTGCTGAACCGGCTGGCAATAGACAGCACGCAGCTGGTCTATTGCAACTTCAACATACTGGTGAGCTGCCCGGCTGACAAGGTGACACCCGTCACCTCCTATCTGGAAACCAAGCTGTACGAGTGCGGCATCATGCCCTCACGGACTGCCTACAACCAGCTGGAGCTGTTCACGGACAGCTTCCCCGGCAACGCCTACGCCTTCAATCCGGACTATGACCTGTTTCTCACACTCTCTGACGCTGCTCTGTGCTTCTTCTTCAAAGAACACCTGAAAGGATCGGAGGAGACACCGCTGACCACCTATTACACCGACCGTCAGGGACTACCGGTCTGCATCGACATCACCGGCAAGGAAGGCAAGGTCAAGATGACCGACAACGCCAACTTCTTCTGCATCGGGCCGAGCGGAAGCGGCAAGAGCTTCCACATGAACAGTGTCGTCCGCCAGCTGCTGGAGCAGCAGACCGATGTGGTCATGGTCGATACGGGAGATTCCTACGAGGGTATCTGCGGCTACTACAAGGGCACATACATCTCTTACTCCAAAGAGAAGCCCATCTCCATGAACCCGTTCAAGGTGACAAAGGAAGAGTATGACCAAAATTTCGGGGAGAAGAAAAACTTCCTCAAATCGTTGATATTCCTGATATACAAGGGCAATGAGTTTCCGACCAAGATTGAGGACATGCTCATTAACCAGACCATCGTGGAATACTACGAAGCCTACTTCCATCCCTTTACCAAGTTCACAGAGAAAGAGCGCGAAGGACTGAGGCAGAAACTGCTGGTCGCCTCCAAGATGGAAGAGGACTATGACAAGTTTTCCCACAGCATGGAGGACATTGACGCCCAAATTCAGGATGCGGAAACCGACAAGCAATCGGAAAGCAAGGCACTGATGCTTCCGACAGAAGCCCGGCGGCTCAAACTGCTCCGACAGTGCCGTTCCCTCTTGGCACTTGCCCGGGACGAGGCGGCCAGCAAAGGGGAAAAGGAACGCGCCCTGCTGATTATCGAGAATTACAAGAAGGAACTGTACAACAACTCCATACTTATCAAGATAGACAAGCAGATTGACCATATCGAGGAGCAGAAGCGCAGGCTGAAAGTAACGGAATTGTCCTTCAACTCCTACTATGAGTTCGCACTGGAGCGCATTCCGCAAATCGTTTCGCAGGAGAAGATCCAGTTCAACATCCGGGACTTCGCCGCCATCCTGAAACAGTTCTACCGGGGCGGCGAGCTGGAAGTGACGCTGAACTCCGACCTTGACGTGAACCTCTTCGACGAGCGTTTCATTGTCTTTGAAATTGACAAGATAAAAGATGACCCCGTGCTTTTCCCCATCGTGGTGCTGATCATCATGGACGTGTTCCTGCAAAAGATGCGCATCAAGAAAGGGCGCAAAGCCCTGATAATCGAAGAGGCATGGAAAGCCATCGCCTCACCCACCATGGCGGAATACATAAAATATTTGTACAAAACGGTCAGGAAATTCCACGGCATCGCCGGGGTGGTCACACAGGAACTGAACGACGTGATTGACTCGCCCATCGTCAAGGAGGCCATCATCAACAACTCCGACGTGAAGATACTGCTGGACCAGACAAAGTTCAAGGACAGGTATGAGCAGATAGCCGCCATCTTGGGTCTCACGCCCATCCAGCGGCAGCAGATATTCACCATCAACGCCCTGAACAACCGCGAGGGGCGCAGCTACTTCAAAGAGGTGTGGATATGCCGTGGGCAAAACTCGGACGTGTATGGTGTGGAGGAAGCCCCGGAATGTTACTGGGCATACACGACCGAACGGAGCGAAAAGGAAGCCCTGAAGGTATACCTCGCCCATTACGGCACGATGCAGGAGGCGATAACCCGTATCGAAGCCGACCGCAAACGTGCAGGAAGTCCGAAATATCTGGAATTTGCAAGGAAAGTAAATGAACATCAAAAGGTAATGTCACAATGGTAAAGTTACGATACATACTGGTAATGGTTTTAATGGCAACCGCATCAACCCCGGTGTTTGCCGGATGGAAGGTTGTCATTGACAAGAACTGCATCAAGGTGGTGGCTGCCAATACCGCCTCACAGAAACTGATAGAAGACCAGCATAACCAGCGTCTGGATTCCATCGCCTCCAAGAAGCAGAAGGTGGAACTCTATTCGGTGAGCATGGCCACCATCAAGGAACTCTACAAGCTCACGATGGAGAACATTTCGGGTTTCGGGACGGAGAGCCTGTACTACAAGGAAATCGGCACGTGCGCCTTTGACATACTCAAAGACGTGCCGGAACTGATAAACACGGTGAATAAGGCCAAGTTCAAGAACAAGCTCGCCTGCCTGACGGAGCTGGGCGGCCTCGTGATGGAGACACAGCAACTGGTAGGTAACTTCGTGAACATCGTGAACAACGCCAAGGTGCAAAATCCCCTCAAAGGACAAGGCACGGCGGAAAAGAAGAGCGACGGCTACAACCTGCTTGACCGTTATGAACGGCTGTCACTGGCCAACCGAATCTATACCGACCTGATGGAAATACGCTACAAGGTGGAGGGCATGATGCTGATGGCGCAGTTCGCGACAGCTAACGACCTATTCTTCGCCATAGACCCGGAAGGCTGGGCCAACGTAGTGACCATGAAAAACCAAGTCGGCGGCCTGATTCAGGACTGGAACGGACTGGTAGCGGCAAATTATTAACCCTTTGATGATACAGCTATGAAACATTGGAAGATAAGAATGGTACTCTTTACCCTTGTGCTGGCTTTGGCTTTTTTGCAGCCGGTGAAGGTCTCCGCCTATGTCCTGCCGAAGGACTTGCCGACCATCGAGGCATTGATTGCCCTGCACAAAGCCGTGAAGAAGGACGAAGACCAGGCCTTGCAGCGTGTGGCAACCAGTTTTGGCGAACAGTCGCTGCTCACCAAAGGGGCAGTCAAGTTCAACGATGTCCGCACCACGCTCGACACCAAGCTGAGTAACGCCCATTCCTATCTGGTGCTGGCCGGTGCCATATCCTCCACTGCCAACTCGCTGTACCAACTGGTCAGGGACTACAAGGACTTTACATCCAATACGTTCAGCCACGTATCCAAGAAACCATTCGTGGCATGGTACTATGCGGATGCCAACGTAGCCATTTCCCGTGAAGTCAAACACTGCTACAAACTATATGCTTCCGTGGCCGCCTCCGGCATCAACCTGATGAAAGCCTCCATGGACGAGAAGCTGAATCTGGTGATGACGCTCAAAACCACCATCGACAAGGCGAGGTACATCATCGACAACGCGAACCTGTACTGTTTTCTCATAACCGATTGCGGCTGGAAGCCGGACTACATCTGGGAAATCCTGAACTCCAGCGTCAAGGACGAGATAGCGGACAAAGTCATCAACAAATGGAAACAAGGATATGCAAGTTAGACAAATCATTATCGGAATAATGCTTATAGGACTTCCTCTTGCAGGCTATGCCCAAAGGCCGTCCCGTGACAACGAGAAGGCGAAACAATGGCAGTCAATGGAGAACGGCCCTTGGGACTTTGCACCTGACTGGTACTATTACTTCCTCCATAATAAATATTCCGGTGCGGAAATGTACTGGAAGTGGGCCGGTTTCAAGTCGGGCTTCCGGGTACGTTTCAAAGAACCGAAGTCCAGTGTAAAGCGCATCATGCCGGTACGTGTGACCTCGGAAGAGACCCAACGCCAGAAAGTGAAAAAGGTGGAAGAGGAACGGACGCACATAGAGGAACTTTACAAGGAAGAGTTGCTGAGGGAGGCGGACCGCAACGTGGATCTGACCTACGCCTCTTACAAGGACGAGTTCAACCGTATGCAGGGCTGCATCACGGACGGACTGCTCTATTGCATGAAGAAAAGCGACGGCAAACTCAAACATCAGGTGGACGAGCTGAGCCGTCAGAACGAGATCCTTTGTGCGGACATCGCCTATATCCACAAGACGGGAGTCGGCTACGGGCTGGAGAACGCCAAGCGGCAGCAGGCATACGAGGAAGTCAAGGCGAAGATGGAGGAACTGGTGGACCGTACCGCCCGTCTGTGCGCGGTGGCAGCTACGCATTATTAGGACACTTACAAACAAAGACAGAATATGAATCTATTATGTACACTTCTGACTATAGGCCTGCCGGCCATCGACGAGAGCCTTGATAAGCTGCTGGTCGCCATGGAAACATTTCCCAACGTGGCGGTGCTGGGCGATGCGGTCGGGATGGCACGGGTGATCGGGCTGTGCCTCGCGCTCTGTGTCGGCTCTTACGAGTGCTGGATGATGATGCTCGGACGGCGCGGCATGGACGTGATGAAGCTGTTCCGTATCGTGGGAATCTCCATCTGCATCTCCTCCTCTTCGTGGATATGCTCGGCCCTGCAGGTGCCCGGCAAGGGACTGGAATCCGCTACTAAAGCGATGGCGCAGGCAAAGAACAAGGAAGTGGCCGCTTTCGAGCTGAAAGTGGCGCAGAAGCAGGGCGAGTACCTTGACCGGCTCAGGACGGTGCAGGATTCCATCGCCACCGCCCAGCAGGTGGCCGCCATCGGCCAGGACGCGGCATGGTGGGACAAGCTCATCTACAACGTGCAGAACCTCGGCACCACCATCAACAACTACGCCCAGCGTGCGGCGGTGGCGGCAGAGACGAAAATGAGCGAGTGGATAAACGACGTCATACGCTTCGTGGGCGAGCTGATCTTCCAGATGTCCTATTACGGCATCCTCGTGGCGCAGCGCATCTTCATGGCCATCATGGTGATATTCTGCCCCATCATGTTCGCCCTCTCCCTCGCCCCGCCGTGGAACTCGGCATGGAGCCAGTGGATGTCGAAATACCTCTCCCTCTCGCTTTGGGGTTTCGTGACCTACATGTGCCTCTATTATATCGACTTTATCCTCCTATACAACCTGCAGCAGGACTTGGTGGCCTACAACCACCTCCTGCACGGCTCCGTCAACTCATGGTCGCAAATCGGCGCACTCGGCTTGCAGGGCATCGGATCCAACTGCATGTACGCCATGGGTATGCTCGTGGGGGCGTACATCATCCGTTTTGTTCCCGAAGTGGCCTCATGGCTGATTCCCGGCGGCGTAAGCTCCGGAGCAGGTTCTGTGGCAGGTTCGGCGGCAATGGGCATCACGAGCACGGCAGGATCGGCGGCGGGAGGTGCCGTAGGCGCGGCGGTGGGCGGCGCAGGTTCTGTGGGCAAGTCCCTCAAATCATAGGTAGTAACAACATCAAACAAGAAAGAATATGCTCATAGAATCATTGGCACAGAAAACAAGGCTCGCCATGATGACGGTAGTGGCAACCATCGCCGGTTGCGCCGTCATCTGCGGCTTCACCGTCTGGTGCTGCATCTCGCTGGTCAACAAGGAGAGGCAGCAGATATACGTCCTTGACGGCGACATCCCGTTCCTTGCGGAACGCGCCCAGTTAGAGGCCAACTTCACCATGGAGGCAAAAGCACACATCCAGCTCTTCCATCAGTACTTCTTCAACCTGCCGCCCGACAACGACTATATCAAGTGGACGCTCGGCAAGGCGATGTACATGGCGGACGGTACGGCACTCAAACAGAAACAGGCGTTGGACGAGAACGGCTTCTATTCGGACATCATATCCTCGTCGGCGGTCTGCACCATCATGTGCGACTCCATCCTGCTGGACGAGCATGAACGGAAGTTCACCTATTACGGCACGCAGCTTATCAAGCGGCGCACCAAGGACTTGAAGCGTTCGATGGTCACGACCGGCTACATCGAGAACGTGCCGAGGACAAGGAACAATCCGCACGGGCTGATGATCACGAACTGGAGGACGATAGAGAACAAGGATTTGGATTATTGACGTGTAACACCTTATCAAAGAAAATATGAAATCACTCAGAAAAATAGGGCGTGCCCACCGCTTGAAGACGCATGACCAGATAAAGGCATGGTTGCAGCCCAAGCTGGGCAGCATTGGCACGAAATACCGGCTGGCCGCAAGAATCAGGCTGGCAAACGCTTGGGCAAGGAAACATCCCAAGCGCACCTGTGCCTGTGTGGTGGGCACTTTGTCCTTCCTGTTGGCAGTCACCGTCACGTTGGACGGTATGCGTCCGAACGATGGGCAGGAACCAGACATCAGTGCCATCGCCAGCATGGAACCGCTTTTCAGCGGTTTCCGTACCATACAGGCGAACAAGGGCGTACAGCGGCAGACGTTGCTGGAACTGGCCGCCGAAGGGCAGGCACTCCGCGAGGAACTGGACTCCATGATAGCCCTGCCCCACAAGAGCCGTGCGGATTCCGTCCGCATCGTCCGGCAGTACGGGAAACTGGAAAGCATTGTCAAATCACTCAAAAACAACGATAACCCATGATGAAAATCAACTTCAAACAACCCAAGTACATCTTTCCGCTGGTGGTCTTCGTGCCGCTTTGCGCGTTAGTGTACTTCGTGATGCAGACTTTTGGGGGAGGCGGTGACACGCGGCAGACAGTGGCCACCGACCGCATCAACATGGAACTGCCGGAGGCCAATGCGGAGGAAGCCGGCGACAAGATGACCGAGATGTCCCGGCGTTTCGGTGACGAGGACGCTTTTACCGCCGTCGGTGCCATCGGCGAGGAGGAAAAGGACAAGGAGGAGCTGGAACACGGCTACAGCGAGGAGGAGCTGAACAGGCTCGACGCCGCCGAAGCGGAGCGTATCCGCCAGCAGCAGGAAATGGAGGAACTGGAGCGTTCCCTTGCCGAATCAAGGAAGCACATCAATTCATACGCCTACGGTAGCAGTTCTTCGGGCAATGTCTCACAGGACGATTTCGCCCGTGACCTTGAAGAAATCCAGCGGCGAAGTTACCAACGGCAGAAAGCCATCGAGAGCGGATTGGGTTTCGGCAATCCCGAAGCGGAAGAAGCGGCCCGAAAACAACGGGCGGATTCCATCGCCAAGGTACGCATGGAGGAAAAAGAACGCAACCGGCCGAACCTTGTCGTCAAATCATCCGATGCCGGTGCCGGAAAGTTCCATACGGTATCGGCACCCGATGAAGCGGCGGAAGCCAACCTGATACGGGCGATGATTGACCAGACCACCAAGGCGCGCGAGGGCACCCGGCTACGCTTCAAGCTGCTGGATGACGTGACGGTCAGCGGCACGAAACTGCGGAAGGGCACCTATCTGTACGGGACGGTGACAGGCTTCGGAGGGCAGCGTGTCCGCGCGGCGGTCACCAGCATCCTTGTGGGTGGCAAGTTCATCAAAGTGAAACTCTCGGTCTTTGACAACGACGGCATGGAAGGCTTCTACGTCCCCGAATCGGCTTTCAGGGATTTCGTGAAGGACGCTGGTGCCAGCACCGTGCAGCAGAATATCAACTTGGAGTCGGAGGACGGCTACGGCTCGGGCATTTCAGGCGAGGCCATCGCCCTGCAAGCCCTACAAAATATGTACAACTCCGCCACGTCCGCCATCTCTTCCAATATCCGGAAGAACAAGGCGAAAATCAAATACAACACCATCGTCTATCTAATCAACTCGGATGACGCGAGATAGGCAACATAATCCGTAAAATAATAAATATACGCACTATGAAATCAAAAATGCTTTTATGCTTCCTTTCCCTCTTTATGGCGGCTGCCGGCGCATCGGCCAACGAAAGGATTTATGTCAACCGGGAAGTGACCACGCACATCGTCATGCCGGAGAACATCAAGATGGTGGATATTTCCACCACGAAGATTGCCGGCAACCAGTGTACCGACAACATTGTCCGTATAAAACCGTCCTGTGGAAGCGACTCCATACCGGAGGCAGGCTACAGGGACAACGAGCTACTGGGCACGCTGACGCTTATCGGTGAGCGGCACATCGCACAGTACGACATCCTCTATACGCAGTCGCCCCAAATGGCCGCTTCCATCTTCGAGGTGCCTTACAGCCATACGCAGTCCTACATCAACCCGGAGGTCACCATGCCGATGGCGGAAATGGCGCGGTATGCGTGGGCGGTCTATGGCAGCGGACGGAAATACAACCAGATTGTGTCAAGAGCGCACGGCATGAAGGCCGTCGTCAACAACATTTACGCCGTTGGGGACTACTTCTTCATCGACTACTCCCTGCAGAACAAAACGAAGATCGCATACGATATTGAGGAACTGAGGGTGAAGCTGACCGACAAGAAGGAGACCAAGGCGACCAACTCGCAGACCATCGAGCTGTCTCCCGTATTCTCCCTGAACCATGTCAGAAAGTTCAAGAAGAGCTACCGCAACGTGCTGGTGCTACCCAAGCTGACGTTCCCGGACGAGAAGGTCTTGCGGCTGGAGATTTCTGAGAACCAGATCAGCGGACGTGTCATCACGCTGACCATCGAATACGAGGACATCCTACATGCCGACGGCTTTGATTCGGACATCCTGAAAAACGCGGCCTACTATCCCTATTATTACATCACTTATCCCTCACAGCCATGAAAAAATTGATATTCGCTTTATTGTGTGCGGTGGTAACGATTGGTGCGTCCGCACAGGACGGCAAACTGACGGTCAATGCCGGCTTCCTGTTCCCCTCCACGCTCAACGCGACTGTCGGTTATGAGCATCCGTTGGCCTACGGCAATGCCTTGGAGGTATTCGGTGAGGTCGGCAACCACTGGCGGAAGCCAGATTTTTGGAAAGGTTACTATTGGGACGGCGGCATCGTGTACAAGCACCGCCTTGCCCGTTACAAGAACGGAATGTTGCGCTTTCGCTTCGGGCCGCAGTTCGGGGCGGTGGAAAGGAAGTTCTTCCTCGGACTGGAGGGAGGCTTTGAATACAGTTATGTGTTCCGTAACGGATGGGAGTTCTCCCTTACCCAAAAGAACAATGTGAACTTCATACACGGAGACACGTTCCGAAACGGTATGCTGCTCGGATTCAAGATACCGTTTTAACCATCAACAGAAAGGAACACGGATATGGCATTTGAGGAAACACGGGAACAGCAGCAGATGTACAACTACTTCCGCAGCTGCATTTACATCTTTCTCATCATAGAGATTGTCATGAACCTGCCGGTGACGGCGGACAACCGCATCACGCAGTTCCTCCTCGACCTGCTGGGACGTTTCAAGATTTTCAACTCGGTATCGGGCTGTAAGGTGACGGAGCTGGTCTGCATCTGTGTGGTCTGCATCGGCACGAAGGCTAAGAAGGCCTTGAAGTTCAACGTGAGGACGATGGTCGTCTATCCCGTACTGGCAGGACTGACTTTTGTAGGGTTGTGCTTCGTCTTCCACGGGATGGATTTCGGCATCAGTTGGATGGGTTTCCCTGCGAACCGCATCCTCTATGCCGTCTGTTCGGTGGTGGGGACAATGCTGGTGCATCAGGGGCTGGACGGCATCGCCAAGTATTACAACTACAAGGTGGGTGAAGACCGCTTCAACTTCGAGAACGAATCCTTCCAACAGTCGGAGGCTTTGGTCAGCAACGACTATTCGGTGAACATTCCGATGATATACTACTGGAAGCGGAAGATGCACAGGGGCTGGATCAATATCATCAATCCCTTCCGTGGGACGATTGTATTGGGGACGCCGGGTTCGGGTAAGTCCTTCGGCATCATCGACCCGTTCATCCGGCAGCACGCCGCCAAGGGTTTTGCCATGATGTGCTACGATTTCAAGTTCCCGACACTGGCCAAGACGCTGTTCTACCAGTTCTGCAAGAACCGCAAGGCAGGGAAACTGCCTGATAATTGCGGATTCCGTATCGTCAACTTTACTGATGTGGAGTATTCCAACCGCATCAACCCGATACAGCGGAAGTACATTCCCGACTTGGCGGCGGCTTCGGAAACGGCCGCTACTTTGCTGGCATCCCTGAATAAGGGCGGCGGCGAGAAGAAAGGCGGATCGGAAGCGTTCTTCACCAACTCAGCGGAGAACTTTCTGGCGGCCATCATCTATTTCTTCGTGAACTTCCACCCGGTCGGGTTCAGGAACGGGAAGCGGCTGAAACGGTTTGTCTCACTGGAGGGAAAGAAACTGGAACTGGTGATACGGAACTGGGATGATTTCAATGCCGTCAACGAGGAAGGGAACGTGGTGCTGGACTTCGTGGATGAAAACGGGAATGATGTTTCTACCGATGAAGACCGTATGTTTGTGGAGCTGAACGGTTTTTCCTATAAAGACCGGACAGGGAAACGGATTGTCATTGACCGCTGCTGGTATGAGGACGAGGAGGGCAACGAGGTGGAGCCTGACACCGTTACGGGCGAGTATTCGGACATGCCACATGTGCTGTCGTTCCTTGGCAGACCCTACGACCAGGTTTTCAACATTCTGATGCAGGATGACAAGATAGCTTCTCTGATGGCGCCGTTCAAGAGTGCCTACGAGAATAAAGCGAACGACCAGCTGGAAGGCATGGTGGGCACGCTCCGCGTGAATGCCGCCCGGCTGGTGTCACCGGAAGCCTACTGGGTGTTTACCGGGGATGATTTTGACTTGAAGATTTCAGACAGGGAGCATCCGAGCTACCTCGTGATTGCCAACGACCCGGAAAAGGAGCAGGTCATCGGTTCGCTGAACGCCCTCGTGCTCAACCGCCTGATAACACGGGTCAACTCCAAAGGAAACATCCCGGTGAGCATCATCGTGGACGAGCTGCCCACCCTGTACTTCCACAAGATAGACCGTCTTATCGGTACGGCACGCTCCAACAAGGTGGCCGTGACGCTGGGCTTTCAGGAACTTCCACAGCTGGAGGCGGACTATGGCAAGGTGGGGATGCAGAAGATAATCACCACTTGCGGCAATATCTTCATGGGTGCGGCACGCAACAAGGAGACCTTGGAATGGGCGCAGAATGACGTTTTCGGCAAGGCGAAGCAGACCTCACGCTCCATCTCCATCAACGACCAGAAGGTCTCCACCACCATATCGGAGAAGATGGACTACCTCGTCCCGGCGGCGAAGATTGCGGACATGGCTACCGGCTGGCTGGCAGGCCAGGCGGCACGCGACTTCACGGCCACGGACGAAAGGATGCTCAACCGTTTCGACATAGAGCAGTCGGAAGAGTTCAAGACCACGAAGTATTTCTGCAAGACGCACTTCGACATGAAGAAGATAAAGGAGGAGGAAGACCACTACGTTCCGCTTCCTAAAATCTACGAGTTCAAGAATGACCGGGAGAAAGAAATCATGCTGAACCGCAATTTCAAACGGGTCAACCAGGAGGTCGAGGATATGGTCAGGGAACTGTTGGGCATGGGATGATAGCTTATGGATGTGTCAGGTACATTACATGGATTCTCTGCCCTGCCGAAACTGAGTGGCAGCGCATTGAAGGTCATTGCTGTTCTTTCAATGGTGGTTGACCACTCGGCTTATTACCTGCTGGAAGATGGCACATTGCTTTATGAAACGATGCGTTGCATCGGACGTATCGCTTTTCCGGTGTTCGCTTTCTTGATTGCGGAGGGCTTCCGGCACACCCGAAACCGAAGAAGATATTTTTTGCAGCTCCTGCTTTTCGCCGTAATCAGTGAAGTGCCGTGGTATCTGCTGGATGGAGCGGACGGTACGCATAACGTGATGTTCACTTTGGCTTTGGGAATAACAGCTTTAGCCGCTTTTGAGAAACTACATGAGTACCGCGTATTTTGCTGTTGTGTAATCCTAATGATAGCGTGGCTGGCCGCATGGTTAGGTGTGGATTACGAATGGAGAGGCATATTGATGATAGTCATCTTTTACTTGTTGGGATGTAGTTACAAGTATGCTTCTCCCTTTGGTAGAATGACGCAGTTGTTCTGTGCTTTTCCGCTCATAATGCACTACGGGATAGCTGGGGCATTGCTTGCGTGTATGGTACTCTGCTTATATGATGGAACAAGAGGATTCATACATGGTAATACAGCAAAGTATGGGTTCTATTCTTTTTATCCGGCGCATCTTATGGTTATCTTTGGTCTCGCGAATTGGTGGTAGAGAGGTAATGTACATACAAATTAAATGTATGTTCTCTTCTACCACCAAAATTGTGAGAATCATCATATCAAAGATTCTGGATAAGGTCCTCCTTTATTGATTCGCATAGTGTTTTATACAAAATCCTTTTATTTTCAGGAATATCCTCTTCTGAAATGCTGAATAATAAAAGATAAGACTCTGGAATTTTCAGCGCGTTGCATATTTTAGCAATGGTGCTTTTAGAAGGAAACGTACCTCCGGATTCTATGCTACACAATGCATTTGCTGAAATTCCGCACAGATTAGACAATTCTTTTTGGGAAATATCTTTTCTCTTTCTAAGTAATTTTATGGCATTTCCTATATCCATAATCTTTGTTGTTTATAAATGGCCACAGAACAGCTTTATAAGCGTAGGTGCAATTTCGATTAGTTTGAACAATAGAGGCAAAATTTCTTCAGCTCTATTTTTGTCATATTGTTCAATAATCTGAATGACTTCTGTTTTACACTCTTCCGTGAGGTTACTGTTTTTTATTTCTTTTAAAATACCTTCTTTGTTCATAAAAAATAATTTGAATAGTAAAATTAATTATAGGATGCAATTTTCTTTTTACTATTAAAATCATCGTCAGAGTCAGAAGAGAATATATGATACCTTGCGGCTACATAGATATTTCTTATAAGGAAATTTATGTGCCATCCTTGTTTAACATAGGTTGATTTCGCTATGTAATAATAGCTTTGAATAACAGCATCTAATACTTGGTTTTCCAGTCGGAATTTTTCATTAGCAGAATAAACCTCATAAGTAGGTCTAATTGCGAAACCTAAAGGATGGAAAGCTAATTCTTTTTTATCTACTGTTATTTTTTCAAACAAATCCGTCAATCGAGTAATATATGCGGATAGTTTGGAAGGTGTTTCATTTTTTACTTTTTCCTTAAAGACTTCTATCAAATGTTCGACATCAATGTCTGACCATTTCGAAGGCTCTCTTTGTAAATTCTTGTTTTTAAAGAGTTCAATAAACTGCTTGAAACTACTTAGTTCTTTTGGGGGAAGTTTGCTAACGTTGCGAAGAGAACTAATAAAATAACTTCGGATTTTTCGCACATAGGCTTCTGCGAAAATCTCAAGCCTTTTTTCATCTATACAAAGGCTTGACGTATCATCAATATTATCATACCCATTCGCCCTTAGCAATGAGGCTAATGCGCACATTGGTACATTCATAACCTTTTGGATTACATCTAAAGAGGTCATGAACGTTCCAGCCTTTTCTTCTGATAAGATTGACTTTGTGACTTGTATGTTTGAAAGTAAATCCATTTGCCTGCAAATATACGATAAAAGTTTTATATTACAAATGAAATTCGTAAAAAATACAACTATAACTTGTATTTGACTTATATCACATTCTTAAGTACTGCAAAATCAATTGAAAAAGATATTATTCTGAAAATGCTATAATGTTTTCAGTACCCGTATTACTTCACGAATATAATTGGGGTCTTCCGCATAGCCAATATCCCTTAACCACACGAGGTAGTTGCCACCTTTATACCGGTACTGTACCTTCGTATAATAAGCACGTACACTTTCCGTCCAATGCCCAAACTCGAAGTATTGTCCTGTCAGTGGATTGGTCAAGCCAAAAAGATTGTTCCGGTTGCGACAGACTTTTGAACGGAACCACCCCGTTTCTAAAATGGCCTGTGCCAATACTATTTTCGGATGGCGGATGCCGTTGTTTACTATTTCTTTATAGAGATTAGGAATTGTCAGTTCGGGAAGTCCTGCATCCGGTGTCGCCGGATTTACTTTTTCCGACTTTCCCGTTGTCACTTTCAGGGACATCCTTTTGTCACCTTTTCGGGCTTTGGGAGCATTGACAGCTTGGCCGTCCTTTGGAACAGTCACCGTGTCTTTCCCTATAGTTTCAGTGCAGTTAACTGATGTTTCTCCCTTATTATCAGCACTTATGGTACTATTCATAACCGGAGGCAGCTGGACTTCCGTCTCTTTGGTAATCGTGTAGAACTGTGCGGATGCCGCTATAGGCAGCAGCATCGCGGTGAACATTGTCAGAATAGTGTTGCGCATTTCTTTTTCAGGGGGTTACAGCAAATAATTTTGTGGCATCCAACGGCCACGGCCGCAAAATTAACAGCTCAACAACAGTCAAATGGAATTACACAACAGAAATCAATCCGAACAGCTGCCATACGAGAAACTGGCACTGTTGGGCATCGACCGTGAAAAGGCCGACAATCTGCCCCAAGAGGTAAAGGAAAGGCTGGTATCCGGAGAGGTCACACCGCTGATGCAGGTGTCGATAAGTGCCCGAAACGGTGACGTGATCACGTTGCCGCTCAAACTACAGATGACCGCCGACAAGGACGGCAATCCCGCCCTCTTAGCCTACCCGGTACGGGCGGAACTCGAAACGGAACGGAACAAGGTACTCCGACTGACACCCCAGGAAGCCGAACGGCTGGCCAAAGGCGAGGTACTTCAAAAAGCCGTGGAGGTGAACGGCGAGAAAACACAGCAGTACCTACAGCTCGACCCGGAAACGAAATCGGTCATCCACCGCAGGGTGACGGACATCGAAATGGAACGGAAACTCAAAGACATGGAGAAGGTAAACGACATCGAACTGGGCACGCAGCAGAAGCAGCAGGTACGGGACGGCAAGCCCGTGGAGCTGAACGTGGGCGGCGAGAAGGTCTCCGTGGGCATCGATCTCAAAGAGCCACAGGGGTTCAAGCTCATCAAGGGCGACATGAAGGAATGGGAAAGGCAGCAGAAGCTCCGCTACGACGACCTGCACCCCGAATACCTCGGCCTCGTGATGACCGACAAGAACCGCTGGGAGTACCAGCAGGTGGTGGACGCACAATCCAAGGAGCGTGCCCTGACGCTCAAACCATTGCGTGAAGAGAATATCGGTAACGGTCTTAAACGCTGACAGCTATGGCAAAGAAGAAAGAGACGGATGAAAACACCGGACTCGTCAGGCAGTTCGATGACATGAAGAAGAAGCATCCCGACGCGATGCTCCTTTTCAGGACGGGCGACTTCTATGAGATATACCGGCAGGACGCGGTGAAGGCCGCCGCCATACTTGCTATAACCCTCACCGACAGGATTATTCCCGGCGAGAAGGAACCCATGAAGATGACCATGTTCCCATACAACAAGCTCGACACCTACCTGCCCAAACTCATACGCGCAGGGACGAGGGTCGCCATTTGCGACAAGGTGGAAGACCCCAAGCTGACGAAGATGGCGAAGGAGGGCGTGAAAAAGGAACAAACCCAATCAAATCATTCAGATATGGCAAAGAAGAAAAAGGAACAGGCCGCGCAGGAAGAGCCTGTCCGGACAGTGAAGAACGCAGCCGGGGAGAAACCTGCCAAGGAAGAGAAAACCGGGACCGCCGTGAAGACCAAGGACGGTGAAGAAGCCAAAGAGAAACAGGAGCGTAAGCCGCGCGAGCCGCAGATGGTGACAGCCAACGGAGAGAAAGTGACCCACGGCCATGCCTACCAGAGCAAGACCAACCCGGAGGAATGGTACTTCACCGCCAAGATGGACGGGCAGCAGCTGAAACCGCAGCGGATGGATGCCGCCGACCTCGCCGCCTACCAGAAGAAGGAGCTGACGGTACCGCAGCTGATGGAGCGTTATTACCCGACCAAGCTGATGCCGAAAGTGCCGGAAGAGGCGTTCAGGATGCCCAAGTCGATTGCCGGGCCGGAAGGCAGCATCACCGTGGAGAAGTTCAACGTGTACAAGGAGAAGGACGAGCAGCGTCCCGACTTCGGCAAATACAAGTTCTACGCGCAGGTCGGCGAGGCCAAGATGTCCGCCGTCGCTTCCCGTCAGGACCTGAACGCCTACTTTGACCGGGTGGTGACACCTGAAAAGCTGGTGGAGCGGAACTTCGGCGAACGCCTGCACCTGAAATCAGCCTACGAGAAATACCGTCTTCCCGAAGGCGTTGACCAGAATGGCGTCCGTGTGGCCAAAGACCGTGCCGACAACAAGTGGAAGGTATCGGTGGACATGGGTGAGAAAGGGCGCACCACCAGGCAGGAAATCTCCTTCGACGACGGCTATTCCCTCTTCAAGGCGAAGACCGCCACACGGGAGCAGATAGCCGCCAAGTACCTGAACACGGAAATCACCGGGCTGCTCGCAGCGAATACCGCCAAGGTGGAGAAATCCGCCTCCATGAAAATGTAAACCAATTCGTCAAACCATAAACAAGAACAATATTATGTCAGCAATGAAACATGAGGAGCTTGTGCAGCTCCTTCAGGAAGGCAAGATTGGGCACCTCCGTTTTGTCATGGAGGGTGACAACGCACGGGAGTATCTGGAATGGTGCCGCTCGCACGGCACAGACCCGTCCGACGAGTCGGCGGAGTTTTATGTCGAACAGACGGACATCGAGCAGATGGACCGCCAGATGATGGATGACGAGGACTATGGCATCTGGAACTGATACCACGTCCGTATCCGGCAACGCAGGACAGGCGGCACTCGACCGATTTGCCGGGATGATGATCGAGCGGATGCGGCAGATGAAAGACACCGGCTGGAAGCAGGGATGGATCGGCGGCGCGTCAGGCTTTGCCGGACTGCCCCAGAACGTCAGCGGACGGAACTACTCCGGCTCCAACTCGTTCTTCCTCCAGTTGCAGACGGCGGCCATGGGCTACCGCCTGCCGGTCTATCTGACCTTCAAGCAGGCGCACAACCTCAAAGCCCACGTACTGAAAGGCGAAAAGGCCTTTCCCGTGGTCTATTGGGACATGATGGTGAAGGACAAGTACGGCAAACGCATCAGCTCGGAAGAATACCGTGCGTTGGGCAAGGAGGAAAAGAAAGGAATGGAGGTGATACCCTTCATCAAGGCCTTCCCCGTGTACAACGTGCAGCAGACCAATCTGGCTGAGATTCAACCGGAACGGATGCAGAAACTACAGGACAAGTTCAAGGTGCCCGAACTCCGTGACACTGCCGGGATGTACGCCCATTCCGCCCTCGATCGCATGGTGGAGACACAAGCCTGGCTCTGCCCGATACAGGTGGACAAGCGTGTGGACGGGGCCTATTACTCTCCCTCCAAAGACCACATTGTGCTGCCCATGAAGGCGCAGTTCAACATCGGCGGCACGCCGGAGGACACCTACCGTGGCGGCATGGAGTTCTATTCCACCATGCTGCACGAGATGACGCACTCGACCATGACGGCGGAACGTCTCAACCGGGACATGGGCGGCAAGTTCGGCGACCCGAAGTATGCGAAGGAGGAACTGGTGGCGGAGCTGACCGCAGCGATGATCAGCCACTCGATGGGCTTTGACTCCAAAGTAACCGACAACTCGGCAGCGTATCTGGATTCATGGATAGGCGTGCTGAAACAGGAACCGAAGTTCATCGTCTCCGTCATGGCGGACGTGAACAAGGCTTCCGACCTGATTCTTGACCACGTTGACAAGCAGCGGCTGGCACTCGGCGAACAGCCGTACCTTGCCAAGAACGACCCTCTTGTACCGTTAGGCCCGGACGAGGAAGTACCCTTCAAGAACGCGGCCATCGTAAAGACCCGTTCGGGCGGCTACGCCATCCGCGCCTCCTACGATGGTGTGGAGTTGGGGTTGAAAAACGTCTCCAAGGAGACGGCCAAGACCTATTTCCAGCTCACGGACATGAAGGACAAGGCGGCGTTCCTGCACATGACGGCACGCAAGACCTACGGACCGGAACTGGCGGTGATGCAGCGGACACAGAAAACGGGTACCGGAATCAGCATGATGTAAAACGACCGGCTTATGGCAGACTACAAGGTAAACTTCAAGGACTTGAAAGCACGGGTGGGTGTCGATGACATCGCCTACGCGCTGGGCTACCGGCTTGACCGCAAGGCCGGTGTCGGACGCTACATAGAGCTGGTGCTCGGGGAGAACGGCAACCGGCGTGACACCATCATTGTCAGCCATCCCAACGACAAGGCGGCACAGACCTTTTTCCGCCGGGACGGTTCAAAGGGTGATGTGGTCACGCTGATACGGGAAAACCTGAGCGCTTTCACTGTATCGGGCAAGGACGAGTGGCAGAAGATTGCCAAGGTCATGGCACGGTTTGCCAACATGCCCGAACCCGAATACCGGGAAGACCGCGAATATGTGAAGTCGGTCAAAGCCACCGCGTTTTTCGATGCCTCACGGTACGAAGTAAAACCGATAGACACGGAAAGGATTCCACGGCTTTTCTCCGAACGGGGGCTTTCAGACGGAACGGTCAAGGCACTTGCCCCGTTCCTTTCCCTGATACGTGACCGACAGAACGGGAAGTTTGACGGTTACAACATCGGCTTTCCTTACACCAACGGCCACAGCAACGTGCCGCAAGGCTACGAGATACGTGGATATGGCGGTTACAAGTCAAAGGCGGCAGGTACGGACTCCTCTTCATCGGCGTGGGTGGCCGACCTGTCCGGCGGCAATCCTTATATCGTAAAAAGCGTGTTCTTCTGCGAGTCCGCATTTGACGCGATGGCTTTCTATCAGGTGAACCGGGCACAATTAGGAACGGACATTGCCCTTGTGTCGCTTGGAGGAACCTTCTCGGACAGACAGATAACCGGTGTGATGGAACGGTTTCCCGATGCGCGTGCATACGACTGCTTCGACAATGACCTTGCCGGACGCATCTACGGGCTGCGCATGATGGCGTTGCTGGAAGGCATCCCGATGAAAATCAATAAGAGAGACAATATCCTGTCAGTGGAAGCCAAAGGAAAGACTTTTGAGCTGAACCCTGAACGTCCGTTGACCGTACAGGTCAACGAGCACCTTTCCATCCGTCACAAGATGGGGCAATGGCTGCCGCCCAAGGCGTTCAAGGACTGGAATGACTGTCTGCTGAACAAGCCGATGGCACCGGTTATCTCTCCACATAAGGAGGAACGTGAGGAAAACTTGGCCGGGCGCAGAAGTGCCGGTCTTAAAATCTAAGGAATATGGAATCAATCTTCATCAAAAAGCGACTGGCGGCTTTTGCCGTCCTGTTGGGATTGGGCGCAGGGGGCGTTCCCGTCTTCGCCCAACAGACTGACCCGGCCCTGACCGCAGCGGTTGTGGCACAGACAGCGGAACTGAAAAGCATCCACAAGAAGCGGAGGAAACTCCAGGAGCGTATCATAGCCGCAGAAGCCGCCGTAACGGTGGCCCTCGACCGTGTCCACAGCGTCGAGGACAAAATGCTGGAATACCTGTCGAACGCGCAGGGAGCGATGCAGAACCTGTACCAAATCAAACGGGCAGGGGAACTGGTGACAACGGAAATCCCCAAGAACTGCAGCCTGCTGACAAAATCGGTCGGCGGAAACCTCAAAGGGACGGCCATTGCCGCCATCGTGTCGGATGAGCTGACGGACGCGGCCACACAGATGGCTGCCCTCTATCCGTTCATGAAACAGCTGGTCACTTCGGGCAGCTATAACGTCACAGGCTCTGACGGGAAAAACGAGAAGCACAAGGTGAACCTGCTGAACTCTTCGGAACGCTACTACATCGCCAACGAGGTGGTCACAAGACTGGAGGCCATCAACACAGACCTCTTCATCTTGGCGTGGCAGGTGCGCACGCTGTCGTGGAACGACCTCTGGTTCTCCCTCGACCCGGAAGGCTGGGCCAACGTGATGTCGGGCAAGAACATCATCGGCGGCATCGTGGCGGAATGGAACCAAGGCTACCTGCTCAAATGGTAAGGGAATAAGGAATACGAACATCGTAACAACAAATAAATAAGAAAATGGAAACAGAAAAGAAAATCATAGGCCGCTGCCCCTTGTGCGGCGGCAGTGTAGTGAAGACCTGCAAGGGCTACCGCTGTGAGCATAACATCGGCGACAATCCGTCCTGCGTGCTCAACATCAACGGCATCATCGGCAACCGCAAGATGGGTGACGGGGAAGTGGCGGAGCTGCTGGAGAAACGCCGTATCCTGCTGGACGGCTTTGCCACCAAGGAAGGCAAGACCTTCCCGACCGTACTTGAACTGGCGGATGACGGTGCGGTAAATATGCGACCGGTCATCGGCAAGTGCCCCCACTGCGGCGGAGACATCCGTGTGGGAAGCCGGGCGTTCAACTGCTCCAACTACGGCAATCAAGAGAAACCTTGCTCTTTTGCCATCTGGCGTAACATCGGCGGCCACCAGATCACGCTTGCCGAGGCTACGGATATCTGCGAGAAGGGCATCACCGCCTCCGAACTGGAAATGTACCGGGATGACGGCTCCATCTACCGCAAACGGCTGGGGCTTGCGCCTGACAAACTTCAAATCGTGAAGGTATGAGACAGGGTTCACTGATTATCTTTATTTTGGTTTCTGCCGTTCTGTTCTGGGGCGGCGTGGTTTGTTTCGTCAGTTGTTCCGGCAAGCCGGAGAACCGGGCGGTGGAAGTGGCGGAGAAGGCATTGATGGCTTCGGTCGATAACCCTAAATCCGTCAAAATACTTGCTATCAGCAAGGCGGATTCCGTGTTCGGCAGGGACTATGTGACCATGGATGAGAAAATGGCTCTTTCAATGGCGATGATGAAAATCAACGAGAAAGTGATGAAGGAAACGAACGGC
The DNA here is from genome assembly GCF_000156195.1 of Bacteroides finegoldii DSM 17565. GTDB lineage: Bacteria > Bacteroidota > Bacteroidia > Bacteroidales > Bacteroidaceae > Bacteroides > Bacteroides finegoldii. Next base: position 267,736 of record NZ_GG688322.1, read on the forward strand.
TTCGAGAATTTCAACCCCGATGACAAGGCGATGTCCGACCTGATGGAGCGGCAGATGGCTGTGATGTCGGCGTTGAGAGGACTTATTGTCTATGAAGGGAATCCCCATGGCCATGCGAGACAGCCCTTCAACGGCTGGAAGGTCAAGATAGAGTTCGAGGCCAAGGATTCGGGCGGCAAGCCCTACCGCTCTGAATACTGGTTCATACTCGACAAGGAAGCCCTTTGTGTGGTGAAATCCTTTGAGGTGCCGTTGATGTAGGCACAAATCCTTTTCTCCGGATTGCATCATAAAATACTTTTGTCCCGGCATCTTATTATCAGGTAAGGTGTCGGTTTTTTTGTGACGGCCTTTCTTTTGATACTGATTCCATGAAGTCCCGGTGTGCCAACATCGGGGCTTTCTTTTTCCACACCATACCTGCATCACGCTCCCTGCGGATTTTCCGATACAAAGAAACGGAGGGCAGTGCCGACGGCAAACGGCGTTTCACTTGGCTGCACGGAAAGCGGCCGGCAGCCTTCCGCAATTTGTGCCAAATTGGGTATTCCGTCCTCTTTCCGTCGGCCACGTTTGCCTTATGGCACTTACGCCCTCCGTGAGGCAGGTATCGTAAACATCCCGGAAGCGAGAAGCCGAAAAGCTTCAAACAAAAGGGAAAAAATTAAGAACTATGGCTATCATACTTAAAGACAGGAACGAAAAGGTAACGCTCAATGGCAGTGTGTATGAACTTACGCTGCTATGGAACAGAGAGGACATCCGCAGGTGCTGCTTCGGTATGCCACCCGAATATGCCCACATCCGCAAGGACGGCAGGAACTTCGCCACCATTGACTGCTATTCTTCATTGAAAGGTTTTAGGGTTGATGAGTTCCATCGGGTTTTCGTCAAGCCGGAATGGAAGGTGCTTTTTGGCGACAAGGACATCAACACCATACCCTTTATGGATATACTCCAATCACTGCCGTTGCAGGACAGCAATTTATGAACCATCAAATATCAGGACTATGCACAGCATCATTTATCAAATCAGCAACCAACCGATAAGCAAGGAAGAACATATCGGAGTTGACCACATCGAAGCAGGGGACATGACTTCCCTTGATTATGCTTATGAGAGTAGCGAAGAGGAACGCAAAGAGAACATCCGCTGCCTTGTGGAGCACATATTGCCAAAAGAGATGTTTTCCCTTAACGAGGACGGAGAAACGATTGTATACCAAAGCGGTTTTGCGGAATGGCGAAAAAGCTATCTTGACACCATCCATACAAGGATGGCAGACATCAACGAGGAGAACATCATGAAATGGGTCGGTCCGGCTTACCAACTACAGAAAGCCATCCTCAATCCGCTTTGCACCGATGCGCTCTTTGTAACGGACTTCTCTAACGGGTACGGACTGGCGGAACGGTCGAGGGAACTGATGACCATCATAGGCAATCTTGAAATCGGGGACAAACTCTATGTTGGGGCGGTTTTCGGGTATCATTTCTAACATACGGACACATATAATCAGAACGGATATGAAAGGAACAGAACAATTCAAGGAGATTATCAAGAACTATCTTGACAACAGGGCAAAAGAGGATGAACTCTTCCGTGCCAAGTATGAAACCACAGAACGAACCATTGACGATGTGGTCACTTATATACTGAATGAGGTGAAGCAGTCGGGATGTTGCGGTTTCTCCGACATGGAGGTATTTTCAATGGCGGTACATGCTATTGATGAGCTTACACTGGAAATCGGAAAGCCTGTTAACTGTGATGTGGTGGTGAACCGTCATATAGACCTGACCGAGGAGGAAAAGGCGGAGCAAAAGGCACTCGCCCTCAAACGCTACCAAGAGGAGGAGCTGCGCAAGTTGCAAGTGCGCCACTCCAAGCCAAGGACAAGCAAGCCGCAAGAGACGAAACAACCCCAACCCTCACTTTTTGATTTTTAAGCCATGAAACCGAGAACGAAATTTGAAAAAACGGTGGCAGCCTCCAACGAGAGGCTGGCCGCCATCAGCTCAAAAGCGGTTGATTGGGCTATACGGAACGTCGTGAAACATATTTCTTTCCGCACATCGGGGCATAAATGCACGTGTGGCGATTGTGGAGGGGAGTTTGACTATAAGGGAAAAGGAAAGTCTGCACGTTGCCCCCACTGTGGACACCGTTTGCAGACGGTTGATACGTTGGCACGCAAGAATAAAGAGGCATGCTACTTTTCCACCCTTGAAGCGGTGGACGGTATGCAAGTGCAGCGTGTGTTCCTGCTGACTGTCAACTACAGGAAAGGCAAGCCAATGGAAGCCTTTTGTAACGAGGTGTGCCGTCTGTGGCTTGACAGCAAAGGAAAGACTGCCGTCACTTCATTGGCAAGGACTTTGGGTTATTACAAGGACAGCTTCAGTTGGGCTTCATCCATCGAACTGAGGAGCATGACAGATGTTCATTGGGTTATCTCCAATACATACGTCTATCCTTATTATTCCGTCATACCTAAGCTAAGACGCAACGGTATGAAGGGCAGACTTCCCGATACCCATCCCATGCGTTTGGCGAATGCCTTGCTTTCCGACCATCGTATAGAGACGATGATGAAAGCCAAGGACTTACAAGCCGTAGCGTATTTTATCAGCCATCCTCACGACCTTGACAGGTTTTGGCAGTCCTACAAGGTAGCTGCAAGACACCATTATCAACCGGAGGATTATGATATGTGGTGTGACACCATCCGGCTGCTTGACAGATGCGGACGGGACATCCATAACACAAAGTACATCTGCCCCAAAGACCTCAAAGCCGAGCATGACCGTTGGTTGAGCAAGATGAACCTCATGGAGGAGAAGCGCAGGAACAAGGAACGGATGGAGAGAGCCAAAAGACACGAGGCGGACTTCTATAAGAACAAGTCTTGCTTCTTCGGCATCGTCATCCGTGACAATGACATTGAAATTTCTGTGCTTGACTCCTTGGAGGCATACAAGGCGGAGAGCGAAAAGATGAAGCACTGCGTGTTCCAATGCGAGTATTATGCAAAGACTGATACCGTTATTCTGTCGGCTCACGACCGACAAGGCAACCGTATCGAAACCGTAGAGTTCTCACTCACAAAAGGAAAAGTGGTGCAAAGCCGTGGCGTGTGCAACTCCAATACGGAATTCCATGACAGGATTATCAAGCTGGTCAATGACAATGCCCACCGCTTCTTGGAGGCGAAGGTTACAGCATAAGTTCCTGATATGTGTTCTGAACTCCGACTTGCGCCGTGAGGCGTGGGTCGGAGTATTGTAGACCTTTACTCAAAATTCGAGTTGCTGTCGCAACTGTAAAGATGATGAATGGCTGTTCGGTATCAAAGGTTTTAATCTTTGTCAAAGACTTCTCCTGAAATAGATACGATGTCATCTATCCGTAGGATGTCTCCATTCTCCAGTTTAATAGTTCGCTCATATTCGTTGAAAGATTTTATAATGCCGGTAACGGTTTCGTATTTTCCGCCACTCTTTTTATTATCTGGAATAAAATAGATGAAGGTATAGCTGTCCCTTTCCGTGATATTTTCAAGTGCTTGGTTAAGGCATTGCGACAGTTCTTCCATTTCGTCAGAAGAAAGCATAGTTCTTGCGTCTGTCAATCTTGTCGCCTCTGATATGGCATCATCATAGCCGACGAGAGCCGCAAAGGGAGCGAACTGAGCGGCACGGTTTTCCATCGGCATAGGTCTCCTGTTTTTGGAAACATGGTGAGGCAGGTTTATTATATCTTCATATCTACTCATGGTGTCCTCCTATCTGCTGGTTGCGTTCCTTTTGTGTAGCCCCTTCTGAATAGTTCAGGCCTGTAAGAATAGAGTTCTTACCGAATTTCTTTTTTATTTGGATTACTGCCTCCTGACGGCGACGCTCCTTAGCCAGTCTTTCTTTCTCAGCTTTCTCTCGTTCCATCTTTTCATAATCAGGAAACAGGTCAAGCTGCACAACATTATTTACAGGCTTCACTTCCACTTCACTGACAAGGTGGTTTATTGACAAGGTTAGTCTTCGCACCAATAAATCCGGATTAATGATACGGTCAAATAGCTCTCCTATTTTCTCCATGAGAATCTTTCCCGAAGAGGTCGGATGTTCTATATTGGTAGTGCCGTGCGCATGAACCGGAATTTTCCGGCCATAATGGTCTGTGGTAGTATTGCCTTCATATATGCCGTTGGATAATGATTCTATGTCATAGCCTACGGTGAGGACTATCTGGTCTGTCAACAGTTTCTTATCCACAAGTTCAAGAGAAACGGAATGTGCCATTTCAAGCACTACGATACGGGCTTTCTCGACTGTATAGGCTGACTGGAGAACCTGCCCACTGCTCATAGAACGTGTATCAGGGCGATAGGCTCTTACCAAATCCATTGTCACAGGTTCCCATCCCCATGCGTGGTCAATAAGCAGTTCTGCATTAACTCCGAACAATTTGTACAGGAAATCTTCATGTTCCAACGAGCAACGGGCTATATCTCCCATAGTTATAATACCATATTGAGTGAGACGATTTGCTATTCCACGGCCTACACGCCAGAAGTCTGTCAGTGGAGTATGCTCCCAAAGCTGCCGACGATAAGACATCTCATCAAGTTCCGCTATGCGCACTCCATCCTTATCAGGCTGCATCTTTTTAGCTACAATATCCATGGCTATCTTACACAGATACATATTTGTTCCAATGCCGGCAGTAGCAGTAATACCCGTTTTAGCCAGCACCTCACGAATCATCTTCATGGCCAGTTCATGAGCCGTCATCTTATATGTGGAAAGATAGGGTGTTGCATCAATAAACACCTCGTCGATGGAATAGACATGCACATCTTCTGGATCAACATAGCGCATATACACCTCGTAAATACGTGTACTGTATTTGATGTAGTGAGCCATACGGGGCTTGGCCACAATATAGTCTAAGGCAAGGTCATTGTTTGAATCAAGCTTACATTTTGAATAGGATTTTCCCTGATGCCCACGTTGTCGGTTTACCTCACGAACCTTCTGTACCACTTCAAACAACCGTGGTCTGCCGCCTAAACCGTACTGCTTCAAGGCAGGGGAAACAGCCAGGCAAATCGTCTTCTCCGTCCGTGTCGGGTCAGCAACGACAAGGCAGGTATCAAGCGGGTCCAATCCTCGTTCCACACATTCCACAGAAGCATAGAATGATTTCAAGTCTATGGCGATATATTGTTTTAGAATCTCTGAATCCATACTAAAAGTATAACCTTTATAGAACCAACATACATAGTAATATAAGAATTGCAGATATAGCTATCCACATCCATATATTTGTGCCTTTCTTTGATTTAAGCTCGGACATAGAATGTTCGAGTTCTTTTGCTTGCTCTTTTGCGTGATTAAGCTCTTTCAAAGTTTCTGCATTTTGCATGGTAGCCTTTTCCAAACTTTTTTGTAACAGAGTATTCGCATCTTGCATCTTAGTCAGATTCTTGCCTAAGTCTTCCTGCTGTTTTTGATGAATTATTTGAAGCTTTTTCTGGCTCTCATTGAGAGTTTTTAGCTGTTCTTGTAGACTCTGGTTCTGCTTTTGCGCAGCCTCAATTTGTTCTATATGTTTTTTATTTGCTATCTGCTGTTCTTCATCTGCTTTCTTTTGATTCTCTGTCAGGACACGAAGTTTATCTTGCAGTTCTTTGTTTAGTTTATTAGCGGCTTCTACTTGCTCGTTATGCTTCTTTGTTGCTATTTCTTGTGCCTCAGTTGCTTTCTTTTGATTTTCAGTAAGCACACGCAATTTCTCCTGCAATTCTTTGTTCTGTTTATGCCCGGCATCAATCTGTTCTTTGAATTGTTTTTTTATCTGTTCTGTTAAAATTGCCCTTGAATGCGTTTTCTTTTCATTGGCACTTTCTACCATTTCTGAAAAATATTGTCCTAAGCCATTTGGTGTAGGAGCACATTTATCTACCAGTTGTTTGATAAACAACTTTTCCTCCACATGGCCAATAGCTCCGATTATAGGTGTCTTTAGTTCTATAATTGCAGCCAATACTTTAAGGTCATCCAATTTCTCGATTCCTCCACCACCGCCTCTTACAATAGCAATTATATCATATTGTAATTTATCAACCTTTTTAAGCTGTGTCACTAACTCTGCTGAATTAGAGAAACTAACCCTGTATTCTTCAAAATCAATAGCAGTACGTGCAGCATTAATACCTGCCTCAAAATCACCCATAGTAATTGAAGTTTCAGCGAAAATTAGTGCTATCTTAGGACGTCGGTCTGATAATAGCAAATTTTCAATGATAGTATCGACATTCTTAAATCCTATTGATGACTTCTTCTGCCTTAATTCAGACTGTTTTATTTCATCCTCACTTATGGCTTGCTCTTTTACAATTTCAATGCGACTAACATTTAGTACAATTTGAATGAATCCTTTTGATGAGATATTTCGATTTAGTACGCCGCCTACACTTACGAGATTTCCGTTTTTCAAGTTCTCTCTCTGTTGTTGGGTTAGCCGTAGTGTGAGTTCTTCTTGACTATCTTCATCTCTTAAAGAGTCATAGCAATATGCCCAATTCCCTTGTTTTTGATTTGCCAGATAGATACCACGCAGATATACAATCTGAGCATTAACAGATTGTCTTGCTAAAACGGAATTGAATATACCAATAATTTCCGATGGCTTATAAATGTTCTGTGAAACAGAAGAGGACTCTTGTTTTATGATTTCATTCATATTATTCTACGTATGGCTTTGGATGATAAAAACAGACAGAAATTAATAGGTAGCATATTGTTACATGGTTCGTTATTCCCATTATTATTCCCCTTTGTTAGAATACCAACAACTTCGTTACCTATAATGGCTGGACCTCCACTACAACCTGCTTTAAGATGTGTGTTTGTTAATGCCCCAAAATAATTTTCTTGCTTATAACACTCTACAAAAGCATCACACTCAATTAAATCAAACCCAGACGTACTTGTTTTGAAACTTATACTCTTTAATTTCATTCCACTTTCAATAACGCCATTGTACAGTTTAAGTTCGCTTTTCACTTCTGGCATGGAGAATACTGCAAGGTCATATTTGGAGGCATCCTGTTCATTTACTTCATAAAACGAGGGCTGCGTAAGATAACGTTTCCTTTTTGATAAAAAAATAAAGGGATTTTCAGAATCCCTTATTACGTGCCCAGGAGTAATGAAATACCCATCAATTAGAAAACCACAACCATCTACGTAGTTGGTGTTTTGAATTGGTAATATGTATTGTAGTAAACTCATTTCAAATCATTAATTATATCTATTATCGCTTTTGAATGTAAGTTTTCGTTTTTCCCCTGTGGGTGTTCGGAACAAATCATAATTGTATTCTTAATTAAGTAAGCTGTAGATTTGTATTCTCCCCATGATTTACATTCAATGGCTTGATCGTAATTCTCATGATTTAGATATGATAGAAAATCCTGAACCCAGTTTTCACCTGTTAGGAATACAATTATCCTGGGGGAAAGTTGTTCAATCTCTATTTCCAATATTTTTAGACAAGTTTCTAATTGTGCGTAATACAGTTCGTTGTTTGGATTACCTCCATTGAATGGGGCGACCTTGCAGACATTACTCCATGCTATATAGCTTGACCAATCTTCTGGGTAATAATATTCAGAGACTCTTTTTATAACCCTCCAAAATGCAGACCGACGTGAATTGTAACCATTATTATTTCCCTCAGAGTTTTCTACCCACTGCATCTGGTCATCTCTATTAAAGATCCTATCAGCAGTATTCCCAAATAATACATCAATATCTTCTTCGTCAGTAATCCATCCATTTGTAGCTCTTCCTACAAACAGAATGCCGGCATGTTCACTCTCTGGAAAGTTACGTCCCCATTGCATACAGAAAAAAGCCTTGGAATATGAAAAACCTTTTACAGATTGTATAAGGCTCTCATATAAAGGATATAATCTCCTTCTTAATGTTTTTGCAAATTCTGCATTCATATGTTATCTATAGGTTGTGAGAATTCTCTTTCATGTCTTGTTTTTCCAATGGATAAACCTGCTATTACTTTTGCACCTGATCCTTCCAAAAGTCTCTTGAAATTTTCCATTGATCTTCCAGATGTAATTACATCGTCAAATAGTATAACATATTTATCCTTAAAATAATCCGAGTTTATACTAAATTGGGCTTGGGCAACTCCTCCCAAATGTTTAGCCTCACCTTCATTCAAAATGTAAACATAATCATAGCCATTTTTCATGCCGGTCAAAGAACAAAGATTTTCAGAAAAATCTTTGTATCTTCTTTCCGTTACAATTTTCTTGGATGACGGAATGCAAACAAGTGTTAGTTTAGAAGCTCTGCTTCCAAAAAACTTATTTATTACTCGCCTTAATAAAGGAAGAATTTCATTCATAGATCTTTTATGCCTGCTCTGGATTTCTAACTCAGATTGTGGCCTATTGGGATTTGCCTTAAAATCCCAGATTAAATTTCTTATATCCCATTCCCTTTCAGATGCGTCCCAGTCGCAAGTCGTAGGATAATAGTAATAGAGTGAAAAGCAATGAAGAGTAGAACGATTGGGTTGTGGCCACGAAGATACATAAGACTTTAAATTACTGATGTCCTGTTGCCGTTTGTATTCTTCCAAACGTATTCTTTCTTCTTCTAATTTTCTAAGTCTTTCAGCTTCTTCCGCTTTTCTTTTTTCCTCTTCAATGCGTTTCTTTTCTTCTTCCTCCCGCTTAATTCTTTCAGCTTCTTGTTTGGCTTTTTCTTTTATTTTCCTCTTTGTGGCATTTACAATTTCCTCTTTTTCAAAGCCTTTTAATAGAGAAATGTACACTATATCCGTATAACAGTCATAGCGACCTTTCTTTAAGCAATCTTTACGGCAGTTTCTTTTGAGGTTGATTAATGTCTGACAGTTTTCTTTCATTCGACTGACAGTAGAAATCAAATCAATAACGACATAACGAACTTGATCCTCAACAGAAATGGGCGATGGATTGATAAATCCATACGGAATACCTCTTATGTTGAGTTGTTCCATTAAATATTTAAAATGATAGTTTGCTACATCCTTTGTCAAAAGTTCGTCAATGGCAAATACTATTTTTATATTCTCATCTTTTTTATAAATCTCACTTAGTTTTCCTATAAAACCTAATAAATCATCATATACTCTTTGGATGAAATAACGCTGCTTTCTATAAAATTGAGGCAAATTTTCCTTATTGCTTTTGTAGGTAGGAAAATAACTTAAATCTACGCCATCAACCTCGCTATATCCCGAATTGAATAAATTCCATACCTTGTATGGTCCGCTTCCTTTTTCACCGTTTACTTTTAAAATTTCAAATGGTATCTCATAAATGTAGCACCCGTAATCTGAAAGTATTTTAGGCATAAGTTTTCTACATTCTGCAGCATATTCCTCTTGTGAATGTATCCATTTTTCATAGAAGGAGGCTTCATCGGCAGATTTTTCAAAAAGACAAATTTCGTCTTCACGCTCTACGATCTCATATATTGATAAATCAGCACTATTTTTTCCATCATCATATGTATAATATCTTTCAAGGGCTGGTAGTCCTTTGGGGTATTTCTTTTTTAGTTGATTATACTTTCTTTGTGCAACATCTAGTTTTTGTATTTCATCTATCTTATGAATAATTATTTCTTTGTCATTTCCATATGTGTTTTGACATTTGTATGCGGAAAGGCCAAACGGATATTGTTTTGCGATTTTAGCATACTCTTCATCTATGCATTTCAACGCATAAGCATCTAACTCGCTTAAATGGAGGCACAAATATTCTATATCACTTTGACTACGATGTGAAAATACCAAGAAACTTTCATGATATTTTTTTCGCCTTTCATTGGCTAAAACTTCATCTTCATATTGAATCCGTAAATCTTCCTTTCTTAGCTCAGCTTTAATACGATCTTCATCCATACGCAACTCGTTAATATGCAAATAAATTTTCTCGTATTCTTCTTTGTCTAGATTGTCTATTGAACGAGGTGCGGTTCTATTTATATGTTCTTGAGGAATGCACTTTTTTTGAAATTCTCTAAATCGAATTAAATCACTGGAATGAAAGGATTCCCATGCTATTTTCATTGGATTTATAAGAGGGTCGGATTTCTCTCCTTTTTTCAATCTTGCTTCATTCTCAAGGCGAATAGCATATTTGCTTTTCCTGTTACCAGGCAATGTTACAGAAACTCCGGGTATATCATTAAGCGAAAGTTTTTTTACTAACTCATAAAATGCGTGTGGATATAGAGAAGCGGCTTGGATAACATCTTGCCTACGCTTGTCATACGCCTTTTCTTCAGCAATTATTTTCTCAAAATCCAAAATTTCTTTTTTATGATTTACAACATACAATTTGTCATTATATGTTGGGCGGAGGTCAAAACAGCTAGAAAGAGTGCCTACAATCTGTTTGCCCCGCCATCTGCGAAATGCTTCAGAGTGGTTATTTACCAAATCATTGTATGTAGAAATAACCTCAGGATTAAGGAAGCCCAGGATACTATCAAATACACCCATATTGATTATCTTATCAAGGTTAATATCTCATCAGGTCTAACAATTGCATGAGAATAGCCTGATTGTAGCAACTCGCTCTTTTCTTTCGTTCCCCAAAAACAAGCCACACTTTCAATGCCTGCAGCATTCGATGCCTGAATATCAATGACTCTGTCACCAAAAGAGATAGCTTTTGAAGCAGGGATTTGCATAAATTCAAGGGCTTTTAGCATCGGAGCAGGATGCGGCTTTATTGGCTTTGCATCATGATAACTCACGATGTATTGGGCTGGAATATTATAAAAAGCTATTAGTCGCTCTATATAAGGACGTGGGGATGTACTGACAATGGCTGTTTTAATGTTATGCTTACGGATAACTTCTAAAACATCAGCCATGCCTGCATACATTGATGTTTGGGGAATCAAGTTATATACCTGACTCCATTCCCTTTTATGTCGTAGTTCTTCTAAACATGTGGTATCAACCAATGTCAAGTCCATATCGAAAATTATACTTCTCATAATCATTAAGTCATTGTTACTAATTTGGCTGGTTGTTTTTACCTGCCGACAATGGATTTTATTCTAATCAATATTCCAGTACGCATCTGGATCGCCATCAAATACATCATCTATATCTTGATCACTCCAACCTTCAACGTCTTGCGCATATGAGCCGTTATACCTTTCATATGTTTCTTCCTCATAAGGGTCATAGTCTGGCTCCTCATTATACGGTTCTTCATAGCATGAGCTGTAATCAGGATTGATCGTGTGTGCCAAAAAGAGACCTGTCACATTTTTTGCACCAAGTGATTTCAATTTATCTGCTGTTAAATTGAATGTTGTGCCTCTTGTGATAACATCATCTATTAAAAGAATATTCTTGTTCACGATTCCAGTTCCGTCAAATCCAAATGATTCAATTGGATTGCCGGTTTTTCCTGTAAGATAACCTGCATCTTTGTCATATTTATTAAATATGGCTTTTTGCTCAACAGAATATCCTTCTTTTCGGATAGCATCTGCTAACTTAGAAAATCTTATGGATGTCTTATGCTCTGTAGAACCAGGAATAAAGCAAACTACCCATTCGCTCTTTGAGTTGCCGGTAATCTCTTTTATTTTATCGAGAAAACTTTTCTTAATACTTTCTGAAAGTTCTCCATTTTTGAAAGCATAGACTATTTCTCTATCCTGCTCCTGTTGAATGTCAGCACTATATCTCTTTGGAAGATATTCTTTAAGATAATAATAATTGTACATATCCAACTGTTTAATGATTCGTCTTTCTCGTGATAAAACAATAAACTCAATAATGACCTTTACTAAAAAAGTGATTGTTGCTGAACTGGATTGATACTCTTATGAGCCTTTTCAATGATAGAACAGGCATCATCTATACCAGTAGAACGGAGAGCGTAAGCCTTCTGTTCCTTCACAAGTTTAATGTTACCTTGAACTTTTTCATTGGAAGTGTCTTCATCTGTCTTATACTCTACAGCAAAAAGAGGCTTTTTGGACTGAATAGTTGCATTAACAGCGTGCATAGTACCACCCTTTACACCTGTTTGGACTACGACAGTAGCATAAGATAGGCCGGCTTGCAATCTATCTCTTGCAACCAAACCGTATCTTCCGCAACTTTGGCCAACAGGGTATTCACTTAATAGCAAGCCTCTTTTTACAACGATCTCCTTTGCCAAATCGAGGTTTTCTTTGGGATATATTGAATCCCAATCAAGGCCATTTGCCAGAAATGCAGTAGTAGCTCCTCCTACGGCTAATGCACCCTGATGCCCAGTAGTATCGCATCCGATGGCAAGGCCTGAGACGATGTTATACCCTCGTTTGGCAAATTCACCAGAAAAATGTTTTCCTGCCAAAATGCCATTTCGAGTAGGCTCTCTGGTTCCAATGACAGCAATTCCAAGCTTTTTCAATACATCAAGATTACCCCTGTAATAGAGAAGTATGGGCGGGTCTAATTTGCCTTCTTCGTTTACGCAAGATTTCAAGATCTCTGGGAAAATGCTTTCATAAAAAGATATTATGCCAACATCTTCACTTTTACATTTTGAAATAATACGTAACGCTACTCGATGTGCATCTTCCAAGTCATCTGCAGTAATGGATTGCAGCTTTTTCCCTTTTAGACTTTTCCAAAATTTGCACAGGCTTTCCATTGTCGTAATGTGAGTGTCTGCTTGATCTGCAATTTTGAATATCGTTTTATTACCAACTCCATCTAACTGTTGAAGGGTAAGAATCATTTCTGTTGATAATGCCATTATTCTATATATTTTAATGTTAGAATTTCAGTTTCGGAAGTGAGTTGACTATGTCAACTGTCTGAACCGAAAGATTTATTACCGAGAGAAGGAGGTCATAAATGTAAGTAGGATTCTTATGCTCACGACTCCACTCATTAGGATCATTTATAATGAGAGATTTTGAATCCTGAGAAACAGCATATCGCTCCATAATCCATTCTATCGCTGATTTACCGTTGACTATATATTCATAGGCTTTCGCCGGAATATTCTCTATAGTAATATGATCATTGTAAATAATACGTGATTTATCAGGAACAAGTTTACCTTTTTCATTCCTAACTTTGGGGAATGTCATCTTATCTACAAAGAAATGGCTATACTTGGTGTAAGCAAAAGGCTTTTCAGCGGAATCTTCCTCAAATACAGCATCAGCGACCTTTGGAGTAACATCGGGACAGGGTGGAACTTGCTCGTAATTCAAGTGCAAATCAGCAAGAGCTTTCCCTGCCTTATAGAAAGCCATGAAGTCCTCCACATTGTCAACGATGGGAATACGTGGAAGAGATTTCTTAAGGTCAGCTGCAAAACGTTCGCGGTATTGCGGAGAATGCAAGATACCATAGACATAATAGAAAATATGCTCTTTAGTGATAGCCTTGGAATTGCCGAAGCGTTTACGCACTTCTTTTAGAATCCAGTCTGTTATGCCATCATGTCTTTTATAACGGTCTTTTGATTCATCTGTGTCAAAAAGCGAGCCTTGAATGTCTTTTCGCTCTTCATACCAATAAAGAGGAAAACATTGGCTTTTGCCGATGAGTTCAAGATCTGGTAGTTGATCAGTAATTATACAAGAAAAGTCCTTTGTTACACCAATACCACTAACACAAATTAATTTGTTAGAAGTGATGCCCGTAGGGAATAATCTTAGTTGCTGATATGTACGCTGAATTAAATCTTTTTGAAAAATAAAATTTTGCTTAGTAAAAGGTCGATAACAGGATTCTACAAACCGCGAATAGTCTAATTTGAATATCTCCTGTTTTTTTGCAGAGTTCTTAAACATATCTGTCCATACTATTTTTGTAGGATCAGTTTGTAATTCATAATTGGCATTTAATGCTAATTTCATACGCTCCGAATTATAGAACGAAATCAATGATTCTATTTTATTGCATAATGATTCTTTTGAAAAATCATACAAAAAAGTATCCTTATTGGTAGCAATACCTAATGATAAGGTAGAAAAGAAAGATTGCTCGTCTATTTTGAACTTCTTCTCAGGGGCTACTGGAATAAGCTGGTCAAAAATGCCATCGCGTTGATTTATCCAATCATGTTTCTCTGTTGGATTTATAACTTCCCAGTCAAGTGTACGACCATGTACCGACTTGAATTTTTTGATAAAGTTTAGCTTCTGTTCACGAGTCAGATAATCTCCTATATCATGATAGTGGATTGTAGCAGCTTTACTATTTTTCGCAGGATTCTTAACAAGAATTGTAATCGTTATAGGTGTACGAGAACCTCCTCCAAAAATCTTTCCACCTTCTTTGCGAGATAATTCCCCACTTGTCCGTTGATTTCCTCGAAGATTTAACACATAAATGTCCGTAAATTCAGATTCAAGACAGGCACGGAAACCATCTTGAGCATTACCGTCAAGCCATGAACCATTACTAATAAATGCCACTATGCCTCCATCTGAATTGTCTGCAATACGGTCAGTAGCCCATCTAAAAGCTTTAATATAACTATCATATAATGCTTTCGTCAAATTAGCTGAGGATTTTGCTGCATAAGTATCAGAAACTCGTTTATCCAATACGGGATAAGTCATATTTGCAGCATTATCATTTGCAGACTTTTGCCCTATCGAATAAGGAGGATTTCCAATGATAACACGAATTGGAGCTTTCTTTTGGCGCAAAACTCCTTCTGAATTTTCTTTGAAAAATTCTTGTGAAAGTGATTGTTGTTTGGTTTCTGCAAGTTGGAAAGTATCTGTTAAGCAAATTCCGTCGTAGTTCACATAGTGATCTGGCTTCATCAGGTCATGATATACTGCTTCTATATTTACATCGGCAATGTAATAGGCAAGCAAGACTATTTCATTGCAATGTATTTCATTGCGATACTTGCGTTCCATGTCTTCGGGTTTAATAAGTCCTGACTGGAGTAGGCGTGTGATGAATGTACCTGTTCCTGTGAATGGATCAAGAATGTGTACATTTTCATCTGAAAGGGATGTGTTAAATTCCCGTTTCAAGATGTCATTGACAGAGTGAATGATGAAGTCCACACATTCAACTGGCGTATAGACAATGCCGAGTTTTTCAACAGTCAGAGGAAATGCACCTTTGAAGAACTTCTCATACAGGTTCTTGATGATTGTTTGCTTTCCTTCCAAATTATCTATATTACCAACATTAACGCGCACGGATTCGTAAAAAGATTCAAGCTCAGTGGTATCTTTCTCAAAGCCACCAACAGTTTCCAGCTGCTCTATCATTTTGTGCATAGAGTGGCTGACTGCATTGTTGTTTACGAAGTTATAATCCGCGAATAAAGCATCAAAAACAGGTTGAGAAATTAGGTGCTGTGCCAACATTTCAATAGCTTGCCCCTCATCCACGGATGGATTTAGGTTGTTCTGCAAGCCTTTCACGAATATATCAAATTCGGACTTAATTGCAGGCACTGTAGATACGAGCTTAGAAATTCGTTCTATGAATTTCTTTGCGATAAGACCTACCTTTTTAGACCAATTTTCCCAATAAAGCCGATCTCCACATTTTTCAACAAGTTTGGCATATATGCCGGATTGCATCTCACCAAAGCGAAGTTGTAATTGGCGCGCAACTTCGGCATCTTCAATGTGCTGTGCATCTTGTTGGTCTTGCTTGTCTGAAATTGCATTATGACCTATGCCCGGCCCTCCAACGACAACTTTTGATGTCCTGTTCTTGTTGAGTGCAATTTTGTTGACTTCTGCATTAAAATGGTCATCATGTGAACGAAGTGCATTGAGAATACTCCACACTGTTGAAAAATAAGTGTTGTTATTCAATGCGTCTTCTGGCTTAACGTCTGATGGCACTACTATGGGAATAATGATATATCCGTACTTTTTTTCGTCAGGCTGTCCCTTGCGGAAATTTCGCATGACGCGGCCAACCGACTGTACAACATCAACTTGTGAATTGCGTGATGAGAGAAATAGAACGGCATCAAGAGCCGGTACATCTATACCCTCGGAAAGACAACGGACATTTGTAAGTACACGGCATTCATTTTCACCTATATTTTCATCTGCAAGCCATGCCAGCTGCTCATTGCGTGCTTGTGAGTTCATAGAACCGTCGATATGACGTGCCTGTACTTCGACAACATGCTCTCGCTCTTCTGTACTAATGGAATCGCGATACTTCTCGCAGATAGTCGGTAATACTTCTGCTGTATTAACCGAAGTACCGGGTGAATGATTGTTTCCAATGGCGGAGCAGAAAGCGATAGCTCTGTGCATCACCGTTGGATCTGCATCCCATGTTGCGTGTTTATCACCACGGATGATTTTGGAAAGGCCATTTACAATACCGATTAACTTTGATGTGTCGTCAAAATTTAATTCGACATTATTAGGGTCTTTTATATCTGAAAGGATATTGTCTGGTAAGTCATCCTCATTCACTGTAAGTACAAGAACTTTGTAGTCCGTTAAAAGTCCATGCTCAACTGCGTATGAGAAATTAACTCTGAAAAACTCTTCTCCGTAAAGTTTAGGGTCGTCCATAGAGCAAAGTATCGCATCTTTTTCGGATGCTTTAATCTTTGCGGATTGCCCATACAAACGAGGGGTTGCAGTCATATAAAGGCGTTTGTTGCCTTTGATATATTCAGCATCATGTATTTTCGTAAAGTTGCTTTCGTCTCTATCTGAAAGTTTAACTCCAGTTGTCCTGTGTGCTTCATCGCAAACGATAAGGTCGAATTTTCCATACGTTCCGGCAGTTTCTTTGAGGATTTCATGTTGGGCTGCATGTATAGCCTCTATGGATTGGTATGTTGAAAATACAACCGTCAGTCCGTTATGGTTCCTATATAATTTCAACTGCTTTGCAATGCTCTTGGGGTTTGTCGTAGCCGGAACAGCAAGGTCAACAACACTGTCTTGCGTATCATCAAAGTCTTTCTTAATTTTTCGTGAAGCACGACTATCCGAACAAATACAAATGCCCTTAATGGGATTTACTGCATCTGCACACCAAGCATTCAGACTTTGCCCTAAAAGAGAAATAGAGGGCACCATAAAAAGTACCAACCCCTTATTGTTCAGTAAATCTTCCGCTATTTTTAATGCGGTATATGTCTTTCCTGTACCGCAAGCCATGATAAGTTTTCCCCTGTCATGTTCTTGAAAATAAGCATGTGCGGCAGACATAGCTCGCAACTGGTGCTCACGTGGCTGTTTGCCCGGAAGCATAGCCTCTTTACCTTTAAGGCCATCAATGAGCAGTTGCCAATCAACTGGAGAGTTCTGTAAATCTACAAGTCCGACCCTGTTAAAAGGAGGATTCTGATTTTGGATTGCATCTTCGGCATTCTTTCCCCAATGGTTTGTCGTTGAAATCCACATCCGTTTTGCAAATGAGGTCGTTTGCAAAGTCTCTGGATCTTTGAATTGGCGGCTTGATGTTGCAAGGAATGAATCTACAGCTGGCTTGTCAATAACTGAATCCTCCTTGTAGCATTTACATTGAATCGCCCAATAATCACCTTCTTCGGTACGTGCAACAAGATCTATACCTGTATCCTTTCCTCCAAGATCTGCACGGCTTGGAAAATCATCCCACAGCCATACTTTAGTGAGGTTGGAATACCGAGGGTCTGAAAGCAGCCAAGAGCGCATCAAACGTTCAAATTGGGTCCCTTTATCCTTTTGTGTAAAGGACTCCGATCTAAATTTATGTAGTATATCGTTGAAAGTCATTGCAATCAAAAAAGTCCTCTCTTGCAGTTATCCGAAGGTTAGCCAAACCATATCACACTACAATCAAGGACATCTCTTATGATACTTCTTCTAAATATTTTATTTCTTATTGGCTCATTTTTTCAGATAAATTCGTGCTATTTTACAAAGGTAGCAATTATACTTGAAATAACTGTCTAATATTTGATATTTAACAGAATATTATCTGATTCTTGTCTATTTACTACCGATTTGAAACGTAATGTATTAGGCAATAGTCTATTTGTATTTGTCAGAGAAAATTTGAAGGACAGTTTCACTTCAAGTCAAAGACATCAAATAAAACTGTCAATAGTATATTACATACTATTTGAAAAGGTGAAATACTATCCAAAGAGAGAACCTTTGAGGCTCCATTTCATTTCACTTCAAAGGCTCTCACATTGATAATGTATCGGAAAGATTAGTCTGAAAAAGATTGCTTTGCTCACAGAAATATAAGGAAACACCCTAATAGTGAGGATTATTGGTGCTTCTTGCTCGATACCATATTACGTGCAAAGTTACTACGGACAGGAGGAACATCAAGTACCATTGTCTTTTTCGGTCGGAGGGCTTGCCGGCAGCCTTCCGCAAATTTTCTCGTATCTCCAAAATTTGGGTATTCCGTCCGCGCTCTCTGACCTCATACTTGCCTTATCCCCCTTTTGTCCGTAGTGTAGGAAACGCACGAAAAACGGTTCTCCCGACCAAGAAGCTCAAAAAGAGCTTCACAAAAGGGAAAAGAATTGGAACTCTAAAAACGAAGGATTATGCGAGTAAAAAGAATGACTATCGAACAAGGGAAGAGAGTGGGTATCAGCCGCTTTTCCAACTTTCACAAGACTGGAAGCGTAAGAGGCATGAAAAGGCTGTATTACGGCTATAAATGTCTATTAGTGCGTTGTGGCAGCTATGTTTATAATGTATCGGCAGAGCCGCAAATCTACCATCAGGCAACTTTCTAAAACTATAGATTATGGACTATCAGGAATTTTCAGGAGAGGTTATCTCCGAACAAGATAAGGCTTTTGCCAAAGAGTTTACAAACTTCGTCAATGGACGGATGTGTTCCGCAGAGAAAACCGGCAAGGAGCTTACCAGAGCGCACCGTTATCTCCAGCAGCAGATGTTCAAGGTGTTCATGGGTTTCATGCGACAGTTGGCATACAACTATCAAAAAGGGTTCTATGACGAGCGTAACGAGTGGGCATCACGGCTCGCCTCGGAAGCGTACCGTCATCTGATTGAAAGCAATCTCATATTTGACCCGAATTATCAACCCTAAAACAAAAGTATCATGAATAACGAATATGATTTTCCCGAATACGGACGGCAATGTGAGCTTAATACACCGTGGCATGGCTATCACCGTGGCACAATAGTAGCCAAGACAGCAAGAGGTTTTATCGTGCAGTTCAGCAGTGGTGCAGAGATAGAAATATATGAGGACGAAATAAAATTTGATTGATATGTGCAGGTTAATGACACCCCAATTAGCGGAAGCCTTGAAAGGTTTTCCGCTTTACTCCCAGAACGGCAAGGGAAAAGAAGCGGTTTGCCGTGCAGTGTTTATTCTCGGCTCTGCCCGATGGTTCATCCTTGAAGGAGAAGCAGAAGGGAATGATACCATCCTTTTTGGCATAGTCATCGGACTGATGGAGGACGAGTATGGCTATATCTCGCTGAATGAGCTTTCGGAAGTGGAGCTTGACTTGACCAAACAGGGGTATGGCAAGTTGCAAGTCAGACAGCAACAAGACTTTCAACCGACCCCATTAAAGAAACTTCAAGACAACCGATTACAGCGTTTCCTTGCAAGGTTTGAGGATTGAGTATTAATCCGTCAGCCGTGGCAACAAATGCTACGGCTGACATTATCTATGTGCTATGGAATATAGGAATTTGTTTGATATAGCTGTCAGAAATGGCTGGCGTGTGTTCCACAAAGAGCAGGATGGTATTTGGATAGTTGAGTTCCGAAGGAAAACATTTAGTGGCGTACCCTTTTGTTTCACCGTTGAAATGGAATATGGTAAGGTGGAAAACCTTGTCAGTGAGATTATATCATTTGCAGATGCAATAGACCCGGAGACTTGTGCTGTTGAATGGATGATACTGTCTGGTGCTGTTTCACCATCCTGTTATCAGCAAGCCGTGGCCGACATGGATAATATCCGTGTCGAAGTCTGGCTGCTTGTCTATGATTTGTTGGGGCTTATCGGAAGCAGTAACGCCTCGCTCCAATTTCCCAACAATGAACTTAACTAAGAGGTATGCAAACGGCATCATGGAATATCATTTTTCCGTTTGCGCCCTCTTTTGGGAAGTCCATTGGCTTTATAGGCTATCAAATCCCTTCCTTGGAATAGGAGTTTCGCTTGATTGGGAAACCGCGTAAATGATAATGGCTTCTCAGGGTGACTGATATAAGCGTATATTGTACATCGGTGTACGCCAAAATAGCGTGCTGCCTCACTCACCGAATAGATTTGTTCCGGGATAATCTCTCCAAATAATTTATGCAAGTCCATCATGGCATTCATTTTTGCCATAAAGGTAAAAGCAAAGCGATTGGGATGCAATACGTCAAATATTGGAATATCAAGGAGATAATCGGATAATTTATGATAAATTGTTCCAATGTATGAACTGACACGAAGAAAAGGCTGCATTATATATCCGATTTATGCAGAAATGCACATTCGCAGAAGTAGAAGCCTATATGTTTGAGTGTTGACAGCGTTGACAAGCGAGCTGACATACTATCTATCCAAATAGCCATTACAAAAGCGATTGCTATACAATATTTTATCTCTTTTCTTAGAAAAAAGAATTTAGAATAATAGTCTATGTCTTGTCAACGTTTGGCTTCGATTTTTCCAGCATTTCCGATAATGACTACCTTTGTCAACGTTTGTCAACGCAATTTTCTTATAGGAAGTCGTTGATATGAGGATTTTTATGCTTTGTCAACGGTGTCACCTTTGAAATAGGTGCATATTATATTTGGAAATGCACAATGAAACATTGCTAACGCTATTAGCAGGGGGGTAATACGTCTTGCATGATTGGAGTTTAATAACAATCAATGTTTGTTTCTGAGTTTACAAAACTATTCTTATTAAAGTCGCATCATCCTCATATTCTTCATTTGTGGGTAGAGCTTTGTCTAACATCTGATTGACCTTGACTTGTTTATAAAGTCCGTCAGTACAAAGGAAAAGGGAACTTCCAGCATTGGCTTTCTGGCATTGGTATGGAATGTCATCTCTTAAACCTGCACCTTTAATGCACCTTGTGAGCAGGTACTTACCATATCCGATATTCAGAGTGTGGTCTGTGCTTAATTGCTTCATTTCATCGTGGTCAGAAATATAAATTCTGACATTGCCCAACCAAGTATAGTGAATGTCTCTATCTTCTATAAAGGCGACAGCAACGGCTGCGCCCATTTTACTATGCATCTCCAAACTCTTTTTGGAAACGGCTTTGTCTGCAAATTCTAATGCCTTAATCAACAAATCGCTGACAGTCATTTTATTTATGTGCTCACAAACAAAAGTTGTAATTGTGCTTACAATCAAATCTGCTGCCTCCTTGCCAAATGTTAAGCCACCCATACCGTCTGCCAATACTGCGATAATCTTATCGTCTATTATTTGAAGGACTGACAGGCTGTCTTCATTTGAATTGTGCTTACCTTCTATTGAAAAGCTATCTATTTTCATTGTTTTCTCCTTTCTTTAATACTTCAACCATTCCGATTAGTGCATTTCTCACAATCATATGTGAGTCGCTTGCAGAATACTTGCTACTCATAGACCTGATTAGTGGACTGTTTTCATCCAGTTCTATTTGCGCTTGTAGTTGGTCGGTATAGAATTGCAAGTGTTCTTTTGTAAGAAATTCTTTCATTTCACAAGCAATCCATCGAGCACCACCATTCAAGAGGTCAAAACTTTCACTTGTTTCCTGCACCTCATCAGGAACTGGTTGTTTGAACGAAACGTATGCCAAATAGAAATTGTCCATTATATAAAGCATATCGGCTGCGTCTTTGTCTGTGAGCAAGTGCCTGTCAAGCCAAGTATCAAATTTAATGAGGAATTGTCCTGACAAAGGAGCCATCTTTATTGTAATGGCGTCTTCAATCACCACTGTATCGGCTATATTCATTACGTCTCTAAAACATTTGACCGACATTTCAGGATTGCCTTCAGGTGGCCATGCGACTTTTTCGTCTTCCTCCAATTCTCCGAAAGGCACAATGTCTATTTCGTAGTCATTCTTTCCATCCACACCTTTATAATAAAATCGCTGTTTCGGTTTACCCTTGACAAAATTGTTTTTCAATAAATTTTCCGACAATAACTCGAACTGACTCCAATCTTTCAAGGCAATAGCCACATCAAGATCAGATGTTCTTCTACGCGAAGGCGGCATTTCAAGTATTTCCATAGCAATGTCTCTTGCCAGTGCGCCAACAACATACACATCCAGTTGCAGGTCGTTCATTACTTTACTCAATGCTTCAAGGGTGTCATAAAGCAAATTATTCTGTAAAGTATCTCGTGTGATTTTATATTCCATTTTCTTTTATTCTTAATGCGGCCTCATGGCAACGGCTGTCTCCAGCACCCATTAAATCCGCGTAAATGACTAATTTTGGGGCAAGGTTTAGTTTGCTTTCCCCTATCCAAAATTTCTTGTAGATGCGTATTTCCCCATTTGGGGCAGGCATTACCGCACCGGTACGAAGAAGCAACGAACTTGCTACATCTGAATAAATTTCAAATTCACCGGGGATTAAGTAACCATCTACTAAGTTGGCTCCACAATCACCTCCCCAATACATACCTTCGGGAAGAAGCATTTCTTTCCATTTTCTTCTATGCTCCGGACTGCGGAAGGTCATCCGATTGATGAGTAATTTAGGTTTCAAAAATTCATTGTATTGCTGTTGCCACCATTCGACAAGTTCTTCGCGCATCGAAATCTTTCTGCCTTTTTCAGTTTGCACCAAGTACTGTTTCGCTTTCAACAAATCAAAAGCTTTCGTGATAGTGCCCAAAGACAGCCCGACTTTCTCTTGAATCTCACGATAAGCCCAATTGACGCTTTCAGGATTTTGCAAGAAGAATAAGATGAGCTTGATGTTTGTCTCACTTATTTTTGAAGTAGAACTTGGTTTAGTGGGGGTGTTGTCTTTTTGGCCGGCAATCTTAATGATTAGACTCTTATGTCTGATATCACAATTTCCTACTTTGTCTATCCAATTGATTTGATTGTCCGAAAGCGTATTGGCTAATTTGGGATAGATTTTATCAGTAATCAAAACCATAGGCATATTCCTATCGCTACTTTTACTTCTGATTCCGTCAACGACTGAAAAGATGTTGGCGTTGCTTATGGTTTTCTTTATGTCACAATAAAACTTCAAGCTATTAATGCTAATAGTTTGGTCCAATTCGTCACAAATGACAATACAGTCATTCCTTGTTGTCGCCCTCAAATTGTTGATGGCTTCATGAAACAATTCCAAATAATCTGTTCTCATTGTTGTATCGTTCATTGTTCATATAATGTTCATAAATTGATAAACACTGCAAATTTAGTGAACATTCTTTGCTTTGCCAAATTTTGCGTTCATTATTTCATTGTGTTCACGAATTTATGAACATGCGTAATCTATAAACAAACGTTGCCCGTAGTCCATTTTTCTTTCAGAGAATAATTTATTCAGAATCAACAGTGTAATACTATATGGCATTTAGGTGCCAATAATACCTCTTTCATATTACCTTTTGAATCGTGGCTTTATATGAGTGGTGATGGAATTGGAAATTTGATTCAATTCCATCTTTACTTTGTATAACTGTTCTCTGGATAAAGGTGCAATGCAATGGATTAGCAAACCGTCCGATACTATTTTTCTTTTTTCTCTGATGCCGTTTATACCGTCAAAGGGGATTTTGTCAGCACCGCAAGCCTTCATGTAGGCATTGACTGCATCGCGCATGGAATATAAACCCAGTCCGATTTTACCCCAACGCACCAAAGCGTTCACCGCTTCGTTTTTTAATTTGTCAAGTCCTTCGTTCTTCATTATTTCATCATTTAGAATGGTAAATCCTCCTGAATGGGAGGTGTGGTATCGGAAGGGGTTGAATCGGAAAGATTGTCTTCCGACAAGTCCAGACTGTCAGACACAATTTCCGTTTCAAGATCCAGTCCGAAGGCATCCTTTAATTGCAGGTAATCAAAGCACAACGCTTTGGGGCGGTTTACCTTGACTTTCCTGACCTGCTCACCATTGATTACTTCTATCATGTAGTCCGGTAATCCGCCGGGCTGGAGAATGGTGAACCTGTCCTGTTTCAAGCCAAGGTACGAGGAGTGGGATTTTAAGTAGGACATGATGGTTGACCAGTTGGAGCGGTTAGCGGTGGCGTTCATGTTCCGGCTGTTGAACAGGGAAGCCACTGCCGCCATATTCAGATAGAGGATAGGACGGGCTTCCTTGAACTCAATGTCCTCCTTGACGGATATGGGACGGAAGGATTTCAAGTACCGTATGCGGTAATGCGCCTTTTCGATACATTTCCCTGATGTCTGGAATCCTTGTAGCATATTCCAGAAGTCGGCGATTTCAGAGCTTTCCTGCGCCAGCTCGTTCTGGTTACGGATGCCCCTGAATGCTGTTTCAAACAGCTCCGTATAACTGAAAGGTACATGGATGACAGTCTCCAATGTGCGGAACGTGGCCAACGGGATGACCCAGTTGCCGAAGATGCGGTCATGGATCGTTTCGTTTTCCAGTTTTGTAGCCAGTTCCCGTTTGGTGATGGCATATATTTCAGGAAAGTTCTTCTCAAACAGTTCCCTATGGTTCAATATCTCTACCGTCAGATGGGTCAGCCCCAAATTGCAGAGAGCCACCAAATCCTCATAATTTCTTTTCTCCGCCTGGTTGAACGATGTCTTGGAGAAAGCAAGGAAGATGACACGGGTGTAAAGTGCCATGTCCTGCGTGGGCTTGTCCTGTCCGCAAAGTGCCACGCCGGTAGTGACGATGGTCTGGGCCGCCATTCCGTCCGTACTTGTGTTCTTTTTAGTCTGGCCACCGCCACCCCAAAGACCTTTGAGGTAGGCTATCTTGCGGATGTCAAGGTCGTTTTTGTACTCGTCCAATACAACAAGTGTGTTTACAGCTTGTGACACCCGGTCGTTCATGGCCGGTACGGAGGTGACACCGAGGTTGGGCGGGTCAACACCGTGCAAGAAGAATGACTGGAGGGAGGTGGCAAGGGTGGTCTTACCTGTTCCCTTTTCTCCGAAAAGGTTCAGGATGGGGAAATGCCGGGTACGCCGGAATATGATGTCACGGAACAGGGTGGACAGTAGGTAAGAAAAGGCGATGGCCGCATTCTCGCCGAACACTTCCACCAACCTTGTCACATAGTCGTAAAGTTTCACGCCGTTGCGGTTCTCGTGCACCATCAGCCTCTCAAACTGGAAGATTTCCTGATTATGGATATAGATTTTGGACGTGGCAGGAATGTAAAAAGCCTTGCTATTGATACCCCTTACGATACCTAATTCATCCACTTCCCTGAAAGTGCCGTCCATCAAAATGCCGTTGCCAAAGGCGAAGAAACCTTCCGTGTCATTCCAACCCAATTTCCGTATGCGCTCCGCTGTATCGGTTTTCGAGTAGAGATATTCCTTGACACGGTTGAGCTTGTCAATCTTGGCCAACCACACATAGTTGCCCAAAGAGCCGACCTTTTGCTGAAAGTTACTCAACGAACAAAGTTCGGATTCTTTCAGCTCGATGACACGGCACATGTTGTACATGTTCCGCATCCGAAAGATACGTGTTCCATTGCTCTCGTCCTCAATGTGGAACAGCGGTTCCATGATGAAGTTGGAGATTCTTGCCGGCTCCTCGTCATCGTCGCCGGTGGCATAGTAGCAGTTCTCCCTTACAAACAGGCCGAACTGCCGCAATAATTCGGCATCCCGTTGCATTTCATTCATGGGCGCAAGCCGTTCATTCCTTTTCCGGGCTTCCCCACGCGCCTGTGCGACGGCATCACGCCACAGCTTCACCTTGCCGTGCAGTTTGGCCAGCTGCTCGATGCACTGGTCAAAGACAAGCTGATCCTTTACATAACGCATCAGGTCTGCTATTTCGGCCACGCATTTCCGCTCTTCCACCAATGAAGAAGCGACAAGAAAACGTTTTTGAGCCAGCCAGATGATGAAATGCTTCTCTGCCAGCGAGGTGTAATCCTCTTTACTCTTGATGAAACTGTCCGCATCATTTTTGACAAACTTCACTTGGAAAGTATCTTCGGACGGTATATTCTCACCGACAACCGAGGCTTTGACAAACGGAAGTTCCCTGACCGTCACATGAAACCCTTTCCTGATTGCCATCGCACCGTTCGCCATGACCGCCTCAAAGCCGGCACCGTATGGTTTGCCTTCCGTCACATCTGAATCGGGAATGAAACATAAGGATGATGTGTACTTTTTGAGCTGTTCAAACTGGCTGTCCGTCCATGCGGTGCCAAGTGCGGCCACGGTATTGTCAAAGCCGACAGACTGCATCCGCAGGACATCGGGTGCGCCTTCCACTATGATAAAGTAGTCAGCGTTACGTTGGCGGCTTGCCCTGTCGATGCCGAACAAGGTTTCCCCTTTGGAGTAAACCGGACTGGTGGAAGAATTGATGTATTTCGGAGCTTTGGGATTGTGGCCGATGTGTCTTGCCGTATAAGCGATGATACGTCCCCATCTGTTCCTGATAGGTATCATGATTCGTTGCCGAAACATGGCATAAATGTGTCCGTCCTCTCCACGTTTAAGCATTCCCAACTCAAAGAGTGCTTCTTCATTAAGCGACCTTTTTTGGCAATAGTCAACAAAGAGGTTTCCGTCTATTGGGGCATATCCGATACCAGCCACGGAACAGAACTCTTCCGGCCATCTGCCATAGGCATAGTCACGGGCCTGTTTGCACTCTATATTATCTGTTGTCCTCAGACAGTTCAAAAAGTAGGCCTGTATATGATCCAAAGCGACAAGGAGAGATTCCCTGTGTTTTTCTTCGGCCATTTGTTCCTCATTATATTCTTCCTGTGTGTATTCTATTTGGATATTATGATGTTTTGCGATGAATCGGACTGCATCCATGAATGAAAATCCTTCCTTCTCCATGATAAAGGTGATTGCATCGCCACCACGGTTACAGCTGAAGCAATGGAAAAGATTCTTTGCCGGAGAGACAGAGAATGAGCCTGTCCGTTCCTCGTGGAAAGGACAAAGCCCCATCAATGCCGAGCCTTTTCTTGAAAGTTTGACGTATGGGCGGAGGACATCTTCTATGGAAAGTTCCCTGACCTTGCTAATGGTCGATTCACTGATCATAATGCGATTAAGATATTCCAACAGTCTATGATTGACTGTCCCAAATATTTCGGACGGCAAACATTGTCTGGGTTGATCGGCCTGATATAACCGCGCTCCCTGTACTTGCGTAATGTCTTGTGGCTTATGCCCAATTCGGCACAAGTCCGTTTAACTGAATAGACCCCATTAGGGTCACAAGTAGGTTTTAATTCCTTCATTAGCTATAAATTCATGATGAACAGCCCCATAAATATGTTTGTTTGCCACATTGACGGGGTAGTTCTAACTGTCAACATAGCCATAATATTGTTTGAATACTCGCCTTTTTACCGTCATTCCAGATCATCTTTCGTAATGTCTTTGTCGAAATAGTCCTGAACGATACGCTGCAACAGGCGCAAGTCGGCCGTCCTGTACTCGACCTTGCCCGGTCTTTTGTATGCTACCACTTTTCCCATGCGCCTCCATCTTTCGACGTTGCGGCGGCCAAACATTTCATAAGCCCTTCTTTGACTGATAAATTCAGGGTCGTTGTTGTCTGACTTCAAAAACTTTACGATTCTTGCAGCAAGGTCATTCAGAAAGATGTCATACGGAATAAGGCGGTCTAAAAACTGCATGAATGCCATATTCCCTATATGATACGTTTAACGGTTATTGTTTGGGTTTCCCTGTTCGTCTTTGTTTTGAACTGCCTGTTATAAATAGCTCCCAGTTCGGAGGCTTGCGTGCGGACGCTTTTCAGCCTTGAAATGGGGAATGTGACTGTACCGCCTACTTCGAGGGCAGTAAGTGCTGGGCGAATTTTTTCCAAGTTTTCTGCCATAATCTTTGGATATTTAATATTTAATGTTTAACTTTGTACCCACTAATATAGTGTATTACACCTGCAAAGTAACACAAAATGGTTTATATACACAAATATTTGTTTGACTATTTAATGTTTAAGGTCTAATTATTGACTTAGCCCTATGGATATAGACATAAAAAACGTACATATAGGTGAGGCAATCGAGAAACGTCGCAACGAACTTGGATTGAGTAAATCCGAGCTTGGACGGAAAATTGGTGTGCCGCAACAGCATGTCAACCGCATACTGGAGAGGGAGACTATGGAGACCAAACGCCTTATCAAGGTCAGTGAGGCTTTAGGCTTTAATTTCTTCACACTGTTCTGCCCTGTCCAACACCAGATATCCGCCTATCTTGCGGCAGTGACGTTGGATGGTAATGCCCACAATATTATTGGTGATGCCGAACTCGCCTCTCAACTGGCCAAAGCTCAGACAGAGATAGAAAGCCAAAGGGGCACTATTGCACTCCTGAAAGAACAGGTGGATAGTCTGAATGCGCAAATAAACCGTCTTGACTCTAACTTGAAGGATAAGGACGCAATTATAGAACTATTAAAAGAAAGGAGATAAATGACTTGAAAGTTGCTATAGACGAATAGCAGGGAATCATTGAGTAAAAAATGCGATGTAGTGCTTATCAGTCGCTTACAATAACAATGTAAGTTTTTGATTATTAATAATGTATTGCAGCGGCGCAAGCCGCCGTCGAAGAGTAGAAAATTCGATTAAATCAATATTAAACAAATATTCGCTTACTCCGGGATTACACTGGGAAATTAAGCTATTGAATATCAGTGATATATTGATGTGGCGCAGGCAGCTATAGAAGGATAGTCAAATACACTGGTTAGGTACTTAACTATCTGTTATGTAGGCTGTAATCATCTCATAGAGTTGGTTGCAGCCTATTTTTTCAGCCGATTATTTGCTATTACTAGTTGCGATGTTTACTCAAAGTTTACACTTGCTCAAGATGTGTACTTTATGAAAAACTAACTAAAAAGTTGTTTTAATCAAAAAAGGGTTATACTTTTGTTCCCCGAAAAATTAAGGTATTAGGCTTTTAAGAGACCTGAATGTTTAACTAAAACAACGATAGAATGAAAAAAATTGTAGTTTTGATTTTTGTAGTGATGGCGGCTTTGTCTGCTAAAGCACAATTTTATGTGGGTGGAAATGTGGCATTGTGGCATAATGACGATGCAGATAATACATCTTTCCTGATTGAACCGGAATTTGGATATAACTTTAGTGAACGATGGGCAGTGGGAGCTACTTTAGGATTTGCTCATAACAGCAAAGAAACAGTAGGTTTTAAAAATGCTTTTAGTTTTGCTCCTTATGTTCGTTATTCATACTACGAGAATAAAGTAGTACGTCTGTTCTTGGATGGAGGTATTGGAATTTCTTCTGTTAAATACGGTGACAACTCCGAAGGTGGCTTTGAGCTGGGGATCAAACCGGGACTTGCCATTAAATTGAATAATCACTTTAGCCTTGTTGCCAAATGTGGATTCTTGGGATACAGAGATGATTATGCGTATGGTACTGATGGTTACGGATTTTCATTCGGTAGTGAAGACCTTTCATTTGGTTTCCATTATGAGTTCTGATAAAGAACCGTTGTACAATATAAAGGAAAGGGGAATTCTCGAATATTCGGGGATTCCCTTTTCCTTTATATAAAATCTAAATCTAGGGATATTCCTAAAATAATAAAATTTAAGGCAACTACTTCATTGCGAGTTAGTTGCCTTTTTTGTATCTTTAAGCATTCCCCCCAAAAAACGGTTTGACGGCCAAAACGGGGGTAATCTAAAATAAAAACACATGGTAAAGATACAAAAAATCTCAGAAATCGAACCTTGTTTAGGTTTTACCGAGTTCGATATGCTTAAAAAAATATCGTCAAAGTTTTGCAACGAGTGAATTAGGTCGACTCCATTCTCTT
>NZ_GG688322.1:297910-298190 GCF_000156195.1 Bacteroides finegoldii DSM 17565
ATTCTCTATTCCCTTTCTCGGAACTGGCCCGACAAATGCATTTGAAGTCCTCTGCTTTGGGTCGTAAAAGTTATTTTTCTCCCGAAGGTAAAATAGCCTTGATGGTCTTGAAGTCCTATACCAACTTTTCCGATGCACAACTGATTGAGCATTTAAACGGTAATATTCATTACCAGTTGTTTTGTGGTGTCCAGATTGATCCGCTTCATCCACTAACCAATCCTAAAATCGTCAGTGCAATTCGTCAGGAACTAGCGAATCGCCTTGACGTTGAGTCCCT
>NZ_GG688321.1:0-623 GCF_000156195.1 Bacteroides finegoldii DSM 17565
AGGGCAGACGCATTAAAAATTAATTTTCCTGTAAAGTTAGTGATAATATTTTTCATCCCATCTCGCTTTTAGTCTTTTCAGATTCATGCTTCCTTTTGTTGTTTTCTCATTCTTTAGTATGGTAAGCGCCATCTTTGTTGCCACCGAAAAGTTTCTGGCTGCATTTTTCACCTTTTTACTGTAGTCTTCCCGAAAGGTAACATCCAGTTGCCAATGAAGATTATTCTCAATAGACCAATGCTGCCTGATGGCAGACGCAATCTCCTCCGGTTTGGTATTATCAAGTGAAGTTACATAGTATCTGACCTCTTGAGTATATTCTCCTGTTGCTACTATTGTCCTCTCCGACTTTATCCCTACAATAGACTTCAACCCCACAAGTTTCTTCTTAAACATTTTCTCCATAATAGATCCATAACTGACTACAGTGCATGTTCTTGTCTCAATCCTTCCATGTCCGGTGTTTTCCGACACATGCCTGGTGACTCTATTGATTATTTCATCTTTATCCTGATAATCGTCAATGATTTGTTTAGCCAGTTGATAATTTTTTTTCTTATTCTCCTTTATAGCTATAATATAATTTGCATCATGCTCAATAATGGTCTGGGGTATATCTTTCT
>NZ_GG688321.1:723-164173 GCF_000156195.1 Bacteroides finegoldii DSM 17565
CAATGAAGATTATTCTCAATAGACCAATGCTGCCTGATGGCAGACGCAATCTCCTCCGGTTTGGTATTATCAAGTGAAGTTACATAGTATCTGACCTCTTGAGTATATTCTCCTGTTGCTACTATTGTCCTCTCCGACTTTATCCCTACAATAGACTTCAACCCTACAAGTTTCTTCTTAAACATTTTCTCCATAATAGATCCATAACTGACTACAGTACAGGTTCTTGTCTCAATCCTTCCATGTCCGGTGTTTTCCGACACATGCCTGGTGACTCTATTGATTATTTCATCTTTATCCTGATAATCGTCAATGATTTGTTTAGCCAGTTGATAATTTTTTTTCTTATTCTCCTTTATAGCTATAATATAATTTGCATCATGCTCAATAATGGTCTGGGGTATATCTTTCTGGCACCCCATCGCGTCAATTGTAACAATACAGCCACTTAGTTCCAAAGAGTTAATTAACAATGGAATAGCTGTAATCTCATTGCTTTTATCATCTACTTTTACCTGACCTAAAGAAAGTCCATTAGCGGCAGACCAGGCGGAAACCATCCATAATTTGAATCCTTCTTTTCCCGTAGTATGTTCTCCATCACATTGGCTTGGACCACGCATGAGCTTGCCATCTATAGCTACAACGCCTTTCACCTCCTGGCAGACTTGTTTTACCCAATTACGAAAGATCAACTCAAAATACTCAGGCTTTATTATACTGAAGAATCTATTAAAAGTATCATGACTGGGGATGGACTCCAGGTCAGGTATGCGACTTTTGAAAAAAGTAATTTTCGCATTGCCAAATTCCTCAATCTCATTCCAGGATTGGGCGCCACAGATTACAGCAGCAATGGATATATAGATAATGGTTTCCATTTTATGTACTTTTTTACGGTTCATCCTAGGATCTTCTATTGGTTTACAAAGGTCAATTATGCCAATTTTCATGTTAGTTTATGTTTTAATATATCTTATAAAGATAAGAAAAACAATCGACATAAACAAATGGTAATATACTAATAAACAATAATATAACAAAGGAATAACAAAGGAGAATATAGTAAAAAATATAATGCGTCTGCCCTGTAGCACTCCGGTGAACAAGTCTGTTCACTGGAGTGGAAAGAACCGTTCACTAGAGTGCTACGATCTGTTCACTCTGGTGCAACAACGCAGATAGTAACAGGAAGGAATGGCTATGAGTAAGGGAAAACAATAAGATATAAGGTGAATGATACACAGGAAAGCTGTAAACAATAGGAAGTTAATTGATAATAGAAATGGGACAGAACTCACATCTTGCCAAAACCATCCTCATTACAACTACCTGTAGCGAGGGTGATTTTTAGTTTATAAAAGTTTTGACGCACTCCCACCTATTTTCAGACTCATCAAATCCGTTCAATATTTAGATAGAATATAGACCCTAAAGTAACTATTATTTGATCTTCAGTGCAAAACCACCTCCGGGTGCCAAATGAATCTTCAACTTACCGTCATTCTTTATC
Organism: Bacteroides finegoldii DSM 17565; assembly: GCF_000156195.1. Lineage (GTDB taxonomy): Bacteria > Bacteroidota > Bacteroidia > Bacteroidales > Bacteroidaceae > Bacteroides > Bacteroides finegoldii. The sequence goes on from NZ_GG688321.1 coordinate 2,237, forward strand.
CGTATGGATTCACATTTATAATCACGCCCGATCCGGTGAGCATTTGCTCCGTCTTTAAACAATGTAGCGTCATACGTCCTATCACCCAGGAAAGAGCAATCCACTTCGACGTCACGTGCCGTCCAATTGGTGATTCCACCTACATACCAGACATTTCCACTTCGGCGTGCTGTTACGATATACTCTCCCATCTTACCATCAAGCACGATACTTTCATCCCACACTGTCGGAACATCAGCAATAAATTCTGTTGATTCCGGTTCGCGCATATAGTTGCTCGGCGTATCACACAACATATTGAAAGGAGATTCAAATACAACATACAGAGCAAGTTGACGGCTACGAGTTCCCTGACTCATCGGTTCTGAATTGCAAGGGTAATAGTTACCTTTCGAAGCATTGCGCATCGCCCCTTGAGTGTAGTCCATCGGACCGGATACTTGACGAGTGAAAGGAATCATCACGTCATACTTCACCTGATCCACCGAAGCCGGGCTCCATTTCATCTGTTCCAAACCATTGACACCTTCAAAGTTCAACACATTCGGATAGGTGCGATTCAAACCGGCCGGTTTGTGCGTTCCGTGCAAGTCGAGGATCAGTTTGTATTTAGCACACATCGCGGCAGCCCGATAATTGAACGCAGTCATAAGCTGATCGTCACGATCCATAAAATCGACCTTAAAACCTTTTACTCCCATGTCGGCATAATGACGGCAAACGTTCTCCATATCACGCTCGAAAGCATAATAACCGGCCCAAAGAATGATACCCACATTTTTGGAGGCTGCATAATCTACCAATTCTTTCAGATTAATCTCTTTCACCACTTGCATCAAATCCGCTTGCAGATTTACCGCCCAGCCTTCGTCAAGTATCACATATTCAATACCGTTTGCAGAAGCAAAATCAATGTAGGCTTTATAAGTCAGATTATTTACTCCGGTCACAAAATCAACGCCATCCAAATTCCAGGCATTCCACCAGTCCCATGCTACTTTGCCGGGTTTGATCCATGAAAGATCCGTCAGACGGGAAGGGGCAGCCAATAAATAGCTCAAGTTGCTTGCAGCCAAATCCTTATCGGAAGTGGTAACAATGCTCATACGCCACGGGAAATTCCGGGGTTTATCTACTTTGGCAATGTAAGCTTCATGTTCTTTCACCAACATTTGAAGTTGATTGTGTCCGCCCTGCACCATCTTTTTGGGATATGGAGCAAAACATCCTGTCAACCGCTTTTCTCCTTCAGCAGCAGACAAATAAAGGCCGGGATAATTCTCCAAATCGGATTCTGTGATACCAACCTTAACGCCTTCACCGGCATCCACGACTAATGGCAAAAACATCAAACGTTTTTTATTCAGCTTCGATAATGGATCGGTAGTATAAGTATTTTCGAATGAATTGAAATATTGAGAGTTATAATCACCGTCCTTTCCTGTTTTTACATAAGGTACAGAAGCTACCATATCGGATGGAAAATGATAATCTACCGTTTCATCTACCACGTTGAAAGGTTTCTTCGCACGGCTGACAAAGCGGTAAGCAATACCATCATTGTACGCACGGAACTCTACATTCCAGTCTTTTTTAAACCGAAGAGTCAGTTCATTATAGTGGTCTCTTAATTCACTGGCACGATAAAAAGGAGAAGGAATCATCTGATCTACTTTTTTCCTGGAAGTGCCGGACAACTTTGCTTTCTCTCCCCAGACTTCTCCGTTATCCAATGTCATCGAAATCGGAGAAGGAGCAAGGATCTGCCGTCCGTTACAGCGGATGTCATAAGTCAGCTTGTCACTTACAGTAATCGTTGTTTGAAGCTTTCCATTCGGAGAGTTCAAAGTAAATTGTTTTTGCGCCTGTACCGTAAGCGTACATACGACAACACACAAGAATAATAAAATCTTCAGTTTTTTCATGGTTTTAATTATAGTAGTTATCAAATTATAAGAAGAATGATGCAAAAATAAAATAAACAAATTATTTAATTAAAACTTGAATAACTCGTTTTAAAAGAGATGTATTTTGCAAGCTTTACATTATCTCTTTTGATTACTTCATCTTATAAACCAGCGTTCCTCCTTTTACAATATCTTCATGCGAAATCATTTTCTTTGTATATGGTTCGCCATTCAATGTAATACTATCTACATATTTATGTTCTTTCGACAAATTCTCCGCAATAATCGTGAAAGTCTTTCCATCGGCCAGATGCAAGGTCATCTTCGGCAACTGTGGGGCACCGAATACATATTCCGCACTTACCGGATCTACCGGATAGAATCCCATCGCACTAAGCATATACCAGGCAGACATCTGTCCGCAATCATCGTTTCCACAAAGTCCATCAGGTTTATTCTTGTATTGAGTATCGAATATTTCACGAACCAATTCTTGTGTACGTTCCGGACGACCTGCCAGTGCATATAAATAAGTTACATGATGACTAGGCTCATTACCATGAGCATACTGACCGATCAGTCCGGTTACATCTGACAGACTTTCGCCCTCCAACTTAACGGTAAACAATGAATCTAACTTATTCAGGAAAGGCACTTCACCACCAAACAAACTGATCAATCCCGGTACATCATGTTGTACATGCCAAGTATATTGCCATGCATTTCCTTCTGTATAATCTCCACCGATACTTTCAGAATGTCCTAACGCACTTGGATTAAATGGAGCCTTCCAGGTTCCGTCAGCCTTACGCGGACGCATGAACTTCGTCTGCGAATCGAACAGATTTTTATAATAATCAGCACGCTTTGCAAAATATGCCGCATCTTCCTCTTTACCCATACGATGTGCCATATCGGCAGCTGCATAATCATCATATACCGACTCTAAAGTAGAAGATACAGATTCAGCTTTTATCAGGTCTGTCGGGAAATAGCCATATTTTGTATAAACTTCCCAATTGGATTTCAACGGATGAGACACCGTCTGCGTCTTCTTTATTATATTAAAAGCACGTTCAGCATCAAAGCCACGGAATCCTTTACGATAGGCTTCGGCAATGACTGATACACCGTGATTACCAATCATACAGAAATTCTCTTTACCCCATAATCCCCAAATAGGCAAGAAACCCTGCACTTCACCTTGTTCGATCAACGAATTGACAAAACCATCTACACGTTCGGGGATCACTAATGTATAGAACGGATGGGCAGCACGATAGGTATCCCACAAAGAGAAGGTAGAATAGAAAGCACCCGTTCCCGCTTTTACTATTGAATCGGCGGCGTTGCGATACATACCGTCTACATCCGAAATCTGGTTAGGCTGAATCAATGCATGATAGAAACAGGTGTAGAAATTTGTCTTTTCATCATCCGTACCGTCTATGTCAATACGACTCAAATAATTATTCCATTCATCATGAGCGGCAGTTTTCACTCCCTCAAAATCCCAAGCGGGAATTTCCGTCTCCAAATTTTTTCTGGCACCTTCTATACCGGTAGTGGAAAGGGCTACTTTCATCATCAACTCATCTCCCGGTTGCATATCGAAAGTCGCAATGATGCGTTTTCCTTTTTCAGTCTTGCCCATCGGCAGGTAAAGCGAATCGACTACCGGACGATTAAATTTCATGATAAAGAAATAATCCTGATCCACCCATACTGTGTTATTGACGTGCCCGGTCAGTGTCTGCGCATCTTCCCAGTTTACTTCACAACTGTTGACCTGTGAATGATATTGTTCTTCCCTCCATGCAGGACCATGCTGCAAGTCTATCAGAACAGAAGCGGAATCGGCTTTATGATAAGTATAACGGTGAAGGGCTGCATGGATAGAAGCGGTCAGTTCCGCTTTCACTTGAGGATCGGAAAGTTCAACTGTATAATAACCCGGAGTAGCAGCTTCCTTATCTTTAGAGAAGCGGCTACGATAAGCATTCCATGCACGAGTACGTGTACCCGTTACCGGCATGACGAGAATGTCTCCCAAGTCCATACATCCGGTTCCATTCAGATGTGTCTGTGTAAATCCCCATGCCAGAGAATCTTCATAAACATATTCCGAACAGTACCGCCAACCGACTGCTCCCGTCACGGGGCTAGTCTGTATCATTCCGAAAGGGCAACAGGCTCCGGGGAAGGTATGCCCATTATCAGCGGCACCAATAAAAGTATTAACATACTGAGTATAATCCTTGACTTCCTGTTTTTCTGTTGGTGTACAAGAATACAAAAACAAGCTTGTTAAAGCTATAGCCATAAAGGGGGCTTTTCTTTTCATGGTAAATATGATATTAAAGTTGATGTCGCATTAAAAGTTACGTTGCAAAAATAAAGAATTCTTTCTATTTAGGAAGGCCGGACACAGACAAATATACTTAAATCTCAAACGATAAAAACCCAATTTATACAGATTCATTGTGATAAAACAAAAATTCGCACGACTTATTGAATAAATATCAACTCAATTATTTATCTTTGTTAGCTTAATAACTAGCTGATAAAAAATTATTAGTATAATGAAAGATTTCTTGAAATTTACACTTGCCACAGTGACAGGTATCATTTTGTCAAGTATTGTATTATTTATAATCGGCATGGTAACGCTGTTTGGTATCATGGCTGCTTCGGATACGGAAACGATAGTCAAAAAGAACTCCGTTATGATACTTGATCTGAACGGAACGTTGGTGGAACGCACGCAAGAAGATCCACTAGGCATTTTATCACAGTTGTTCAACGACGATTCCAACACGTATGGGCTGGACGACATTCTTTCGTCTATCAAGAAAGCTAAAGAAAATGAGGATATCAAAGGGATTTATCTGCAGGCAAATTCGTTGGGGACATCATACGCTTCTTTACAAGAGATTCGTAATGCACTGCTCGACTTCAAGGAAAGTGGCAAATTTGTCATCGCTTATGCCGACTCTTACACTCAAGGGCTTTATTATCTTTCCAGTGCAGCCGACAAGGTTCTGCTAAATCCTAAAGGAATGATTGAATGGCGGGGTATTGCCTCCACCCCTTTGTTCTACAAAGACTTATTGCAGAAAATTGGAGTAGAAATGCAAATATTCAAGGTAGGGACATACAAATCCGCCGTAGAGCCGTTCATCGCTACAGAGATGAGTCCGGCTAACCGTGAACAGGTCACGACATTTATCAGTTCTATCTGGAGCCAGGTTACCGAAGGCGTTTCCGCTTCCCGAAATATTCCCGTAGATTCATTAAAAGCCTATGCCGACCGTATGTTAATGTTCTATCCGGCAGAAGAGAGCGTCAGATGTGGATTGGCCGATACGTTGGTTTATCGCAATGATGTACGCGATTACCTTAAAAGGTTGGTAGATATAGACGAAGACGACAATCTTTCTTTGTTAGGATTGGGTGACATGATAAACGTAAGGAAAAATGTGCCGAAAGATAAAAGCGGGAATATTATAGCTGTTTATTATGCCAGTGGTGAAATTACAGATTATCCGGGCTCTGCAACTTCAGAAGAGGGTATTGTCGGCTCCAAAGTCATTCGCGACCTTCGCAAGCTGAAAGATAATGATGATGTGAAAGCCGTTGTTCTCCGCGTCAATTCACCGGGTGGCAGTGCTTTTGCCTCCGAGCAAATCTGGTATGCGGTGAAAGAACTGAAAACAAAGAAACCGGTAATTGTTTCCATGGGTGACTATGCCGCATCAGGAGGCTATTACATTTCTTGTGGTGCTGACACAATCGTAGCAGAGCCAACAACGCTGACCGGTTCCATCGGAATCTTCGGTATGGTTCCCAATGTAAAAGAATTGACCGATAAAATCGGTTTAAGCTATGATGTAGTAAAAACGAATAAATATGCGGATTTCGGCAATATCATGCGTCCGTTCAGTGAAGGTGAAAAAGCATTGCTCCAAATGATGGTAGCCGAAGGATACGACACTTTCATAACCCGGTGTGCCGAAGGACGCCATACAACCAAAGAGGCAATAGAAAAGATCGCCGAAGGTCGTGTATGGACAGGTGAGGCCGCCAAAGAACTGGGATTAGTAGATGAATTGGGGGGAATCGATAAAGCATTGGATATTGCTGTTGCCAAAGCCAGAGTCGGAGGATACACCATTGTGTCTTATCCGGAGAAAAAAGACGTATTGTCTTCTCTGCTTGATACGAAGCCGACTAATTACGTAGAATCACAATTACTGAAAAGTAAGTTAGGCGAATATTACCGGCAATTCGGTCTGCTAACGAACCTGAAAGAACAATCTATGATTCAGGCACGTGTTCCGTTTGAACTGAATATTAAATAAAACGCAAACATGGACGATCACTTTATCAAGATACACAAATGGCTTTATCCTGCCTCCTGGCTCTATGGAATGGCGGTAAGGGTGAGAAACAAGCTTTTTGACTGGAATTTTTTCCAATCAAAGAATTTCGATATACCTGTCATCAGTGTAGGTAATCTAGCCGTAGGAGGAACAGGAAAAACTCCCCACACCGAATATCTGATAAAGCTTCTTTGTAATCAATATAATGTAGCTGTATTGAGTCGGGGATATAAACGACACACGAAAGGTTATGTGCTTGCCATTCCGGAAAGTACAGCAGAAAGTATCGGTGATGAGCCTTACCAGATACATCAGAAGTTTCCATCCGTCACAGTAGCGGTCGATGAAAAACGTTGTCATGGCATAGAGGAGTTGCTTGCATTGGAAAAGCCTTCAATAGATATCATTCTGCTGGATGATGCTTTCCAGCACCGTTATGTCAAGCCGGGACTGAGCATTCTATTAACAGATTATCATCGCTTATTTTGTGATGACACATTACTTCCCGCAGGTAGGTTACGTGAGCCTGTCGGCGGCAAAAACCGGGCACAAATCGTCATTGTGACCAAATGTCCGCAGGATATCAAGCCCATTGATTACAATATTATCGCAAAACGTCTGAACCTTTATCCCTACCAGCAGTTATTCTTTTCTTCGTTCCTATATGCTAATTTGCAACCGGTATTTCCAGCCCAGTCATCGGATGCAGAGATGGCTTCGGTGAACAAAGAGATTCCATTATCCGCATTAACGGATACGAATGTATTACTGATGACCGGTATCGCTTCACCTATCTCTATCCTCGAAAAGCTGAAAGACAGTGCAAAGCAGATAGATTTATTGGAGTTCAATGATCATCACGATTTCAGTAGCCGGGATATGCAGCGTATCAAAGAACGGTTCAATGAGCTGAAAGGGGAGCATCGGTTGATTATCACTACCGAGAAGGATGCAACACGCCTGATTAATCATCCGGCTTTGGACGAAGCTTTAAAACCATATATCTATGCCTTGCCTATTGAAATAGAGATTTTACAGAATCAACAAGATAAATTTAACCAACATATTATCGATTATGTTAGAGAAAATACAAGAAACCGCAGCTTATCTGAAAGGTAAGATGCATACCAGTCCCGAAACCGCCATCATACTTGGCACCGGGCTTGGCAGTCTGGCCAATGAAATTACCGAGAAGTATGAAATCAGTTATTCGGATATCCCGAACTTTCCGGTATCTACGGTCGAAGGGCACAGCGGCAAACTGATCTTCGGCAAACTTGGCAATAAAGATATTATAGCCATGCAAGGTCGTTTCCACTATTATGAAGGTTATTCTATGAAGGAAGTAACTTTCCCTGTACGTGTAATGCGTGAATTGGGTATCAAAACCTTGTTTGTATCTAATGCGAGTGGTGGTACCAATGCAGATTTCGAAATCGGTGACTTGATGATTATTACTGACCATATCAATTATTTCCCCGAACATCCGCTTCGCGGAAAGAATATCCCTTATGGTCCCCGTTTCCCGGATATGAGTGAAGCATACAGTAAAGAGCTGATTCGTAAAGCGGACGAGATTGCCAAAGAAAAAGGAATCAAAGTTCAGCATGGAGTGTATATCGGTACACAAGGTCCCACTTTTGAGACTCCTGCCGAATATAAGCTATTCCACATTCTCGGTGCTGACGCTGTAGGCATGTCCACCGTTCCGGAAGTGATTGTAGCCAATCATTGTGGTATCAAAGTATTCGGTATTTCTGTCATTACCGATTTGGGAGTAGAAGGAAAAATCGTTGAAGTAACGCACGAAGAAGTTCAGAAAGCTGCCGACGCCGCTCAACCGAAAATGACTACAATCATGCGTGAACTTATTAACCGTGCCTAAACAACTATCCCGAATTATATGAGAACTGAAATAGCATCTCTCGGTGAGTTCGGTCTGATAGACCGTCTCACCGGAGGAATCGAACTGAAAAATGAATCTAGCAAATATGGAGTGGGCGACGATGCTGCCGTTCTCTCCTACCCTTCCGAAAAGCAGATGTTGATAACCACAGACCTGCTTCTGGAAGGCGTACATTTTGACTTGACATACGTCCCTTTGAAACATTTAGGATATAAGGCTGCCATAGTCAATTTTTCCGATATCTATGCCATGAATGGCACTCCCCGACAGATAACAGTATCACTCGGTCTCTCTAAACGTTTCAGCGTAGAAGATATGGATGAACTTTATTCGGGTATCCGACTTGCGTGTCAGCAATACAATGTCGACATTGTCGGAGGGGATACGACTTCTTCCCTCACCGGACTTACCATCAGCATAACCTGTATTGGTGATGCAGACAAAGATAAAGTTGTATACCGCAACGGGGCTAAAGAAACAGATTTGATTTGTGTCAGTGGAGATTTGGGAGCCGCCTACATGGGATTACAACTATTGGAACGGGAAAAAAATGTTTTGAAAGGTGAAAAGGACATACAACCTGATTTCTCCGGCAAAGAATATTTATTGGAGCGTCAGTTAAAACCGGAAGCCCGCAAAGACATCATTGAGAAACTTGCTTCTGCAAATATTGTCCCGACCTCCATGATGGACATCTCTGACGGTCTATCTTCGGAGCTTATGCATATATGCAAACAAAGTAATGTCGGCTGCCGTGTTTACGAAGAACACATCCCTATCGATTATCAAACAGCTGTGATGGCTGAAGAATTCAATATGAATCTGACTACATGTGCTATGAATGGAGGTGAAGATTATGAACTTCTCTTTACCGTACCTATCGCCGACCACGAGAAGGTTTCGCAAATGGAAGGTGTCCGTCTCATAGGTCATATCACCAAACCGGAACTAGGTTGTGCATTGATTACCCGCGATGGACAAGAATTTGAATTAAAAGCACAAGGATGGAATCCATTAAAGGAGGAGAAATAAGAAACCTCTGTATATAACAAAATTATTTTCATTCCATATAACACTGATAATAAGGTAACTAACTTTTTATCAGTGTTTTTTATTTCCAGAAGATTTGTGTATTCCAAAAGTTTCACTACCTTTGCAACCGCAAAAGAGAAATAACTGAATCAAGTTAACTATCTTGGTGTCATAGCTCAGTTGGTAGAGCAAAGGACTGAAAATCCTTGTGTCCCCGGTTCGATTCCTGGTGACACCACTTTTTAAAGAGTTCAAAGTTGATAAATCCCTGAAAATTAAACATTTCAGGGATTTTCTTTTTTCCTCAAGCTTCCACATTTTCAGCAAAACAGGAATCAAATATTAAGAAAAAATAAAGAGCAAGTTCCTCTTGCAAAGGAAAGCTTGCTCTCTTGTAGGTCACCCCCAAATGGTGTTTATCGAATATTCCTAATTACAAGTCGGGAAAGATAAAGTTTTACTGCTTTTCCAAGCAAATATTAACTGCATTCATCCCTTTCACCCCACGTTCCAAATCGAATGTCACAATATCATTTTCGGCAATACCTGGTGCAGCATTGTTCACGTGAAAAAAGTACTTATCAACTCCTGAAAGGTCCTTTATAAAGCCAAAGCCTCTCGATTCATTAAAGAATTCAACTCGACCTTTCAAAATTACCGGTTCTGTTTCCTCTTTCTTTGGAGTTGCTATGATTATTTCATCCGGATTAATCTCCTCCTTTTTAATATCATCAGTGGGCGGAATTGAAGTTATCATTCCATTCTCGTCTACATAAGCAATCATATCATCGAAACTACTGGTACCTGATAATTTTCTGCTTTCTTTCTTCTTGAGTTTTTCTTCCCGTTTAGCGAGTCTTTTCTTTTCATTTTCACGTTTACCAACTGTCATGGATTTTGCCATAGAATCTATATTTAATTTAATATTTATATTTTAAAGGATTATAATTCGCTGATTTCAAATAGCAAAATCAGCTTTATTCAGTTTCTTTCCTGTCAATTTTTGAATGTCATTAACCAATTTCCGTTCTTCCTGCGAGCAAAACGTAAGTGCTGTACCTTCATTTCCAGCTCTTCCCGTACGACCAATACGATGTACATAAGTTTCGGGAACATCAGGAAGATCATAATTAATAACCAACGGCAATTCATTAATATCAATTCCTCTGGAAGCAATATCGGTAGCCACCATTACTTTCGTCTTCCCCGATTTAAAGTTCCCCAATGCAGACTGTCTCGCTGCTTGGCTTTTGTTTCCGTGAATAGCCTGACTTCCAATCCCTGCCTTACCTAATATTCTAACAATTTTATCAGCATTATGCTTTGTTCGTGAAAAGATGAGCACTGACCGGTCTTCCGCCTTTTGCAGAATCGAAATTAATAGCTGGCTTTTTTCCTTCTTCTCCACAAAATAAATAATTTGCTTGATTGAATCTACTGTTGATGACTTCGGTGTTATATAAATCTTCACCGGATTTTTCAATAACGACTTTGTCAAAGCAATAATACTATCCGGCATTGTTGCTGAAAAAAACAGCGTTTGCTTTTCTTTCGGAAGTTTCGGCAATATTCGCTTGATATCATGTATAAAACCCATATCGAGCATACGATCTGCCTCATCAAGCACAAAATATTCTATATTAGTCAGATGGATATGCCCTTGATTTATCAAATCAAGCAAGCGGCCCGGAGTTGCCACTAAAATATCAATTCCTTTGCGCAACATATCAACCTGCGGACGTTGATTCACACCACCAAAAATAACTCCGTGACGCACACGGGTATATTTTGAATAATCATCAATGCACTCACTGATTTGCATAGCAAGCTCACGGGTAGGCGTTAATATCAGTGCTTTGATACCCTGACGTTTATCTGTCTCTTTATTTGCCTGCAAATGCTGAATAATAGGAATTGCAAACGAAGCGGTCTTTCCTGTTCCTGTTTGTGCACAACCTAATATATCTCTTTTCGCCAATGCGGCAGGAATTGCTTTTTCCTGAATAGATGTTGGAGCAATATATCCTTTTTCTTCAATTGCTTTTAAAATCGGTTCGATTATATTTAAATCTCTAAATGTCATAAATAGAATTTTTTAAAATTTGTAGTAAAGCCTAATAATTCTTCTTTAGACATGAAAAGATCAGGATTTAGGATATCCTTATTGCACTACACGGAGGAGTGAGAATTAGCAGAACTTAATTGTTAGATGATTTTCTTTTCCGGCTATCCGTTTTTATAAAAGCCTCCGCAGATAAATCATAAAGGCGGATACAAAGACTTTATAGAAAGCAGAAGAAATATAAATTCTTCCGCTTTCCTAAAGTCCGGATATTAATATCTTCTGGAGTTACTATAACCTCCATGGCTTCCACCGTATGACGGTTTTTCAGCGCGAGGACGTGCAACGCTTACCGAAATAACCTTTTGGTCGTATTCAACGCCGTTTAATTCGTCTATTGCTTTTTGCCCTTCTTCATCACTTGTCATTTCCACGAAAGCGAATCCTCTGGAGTTACCAGTTTCTCTATCCATAATAACTTTAGCTGAAGAAACTTCTCCAAACTCTGCAAATAAATTTGTCAAGTCCGCATCATTTGTGCGATAACTTAAACCTGCAATGTAAATGTTCATCTAAAAACTTTTATTAAAATAAATACTAAATTGGAGTGAGGAGGATAATTAAAGAAGAGGACTACTTACTAACATTATATTAAAAGAAGAACTATACGATAACAATTCGTAACTCAAACTCTGCGTACAAAGGTAATGCAATAAATTAAATAAGTACGTTTACATCCATTCTTTTTTATAAGAAAGACGTTTATTATCATTTATTAGCACGCAATTGGTGTCAAATGGAGAAATGCCATAACCTTATTCTTGATATTTTATCACAATATGCCTACCTTTGTCATTGTACAATTTTTCAGTGACCAATGAATGTCAAAATAGAAGAAAGTTGGAGACAACAATTACAGGAAGAATTCAACAAACCATACTTTGAAAAGCTGGTTGCATTCGTCAAAAGTGAATATGAACGGGCACATATCCTTCCTCTCGGACATCAAATATTCCATGTATTCAATTCCTGCCCTTTCGAGAAAGTCAAAGTCGTTATTCTTGGACAAGATCCATACCCCAATCCGGGACAATATTATGGAATCTGCTTTTCCGTTCCGGATGGAGTAACCATTCCCGGATCATTAGCCAATATTTTTAAAGAAATAAATCAAGACTTGGGAAAGCCAATCCCTACCTCCGGCAATTTGGACCGTTGGGTAACACAAGGGGTATTTCCCATGAATTCCGTTCTTACCGTACGTGCACACGAAACAGGTTCACACCGAAATATGGGATGGGAAATATTCACAGACGCAGTTATCAGAAAGTTAAGTGATAAACGAGAAAATCTAGTTTTCATGCTTTGGGGAAGTTACGCAAAAGAGAAACGATCCTTGATAGATACCAACAAGCATCTAGTATTGACAACTGTTCATCCATCTCCCCGTTCAGCGGAATATGGTTTCTTTGGCTGCAAACATTTTAGCAAAGCGAACGCTTTCTTACAGAGCAAGGGAATAAAGGAGATAAATTGGTAAATATATGATCCCCTAAACTACAATTTACAGAATGAAAAGTAAGATAATACTTAAAATATTGATAATTTTCTCTTTTACAGGATGCTATAACAGAGAGCAAAATTCCCTCCTTAATGAAGCGGAAGCTTTGTTGCAAAATAAGCCGGACAGTGCTTTGAGTATATTACAGCAATTTACACCGGGAAGCCAACAAGCGGAACAGGCCAAATACGCTTTACTTTATTCTGCCGCTTTGGATCAGAACCATATCAAAATAACAAGTGACTCCCTTATCCGAAAAGCTTGGAATTACTATAAGCATCATCCGAAAGATTTGCGTAACCAATGCACAACTCTCTATTATTGGGGACGTATCAAATTACGTGCAAATGATAAAGCTGGAGCACTACGCCTTTTTCTAGAGATTGAGAAAAAGTTGAAAGATACTAATGAGCCCTATTATAAAGGACTCTTATATAGCCAGATCGGTGAAGTATATTATGCACAGATGAACTATAACCGGGCTTATCATTATTTCCGGGAATCTCGGAATAACTTCCGTCAATCCGAAAATCTACGTGAAGAAACAGAAGCTACACTTGATATGGCTGCTGCTACTTACCACTCAAAGGATGTTGAGAAAGCAACACGACTCTACTCCTCCGCACTTGATTTGGCTGATGAGCAAAAAAGTGATAAACTGGCCAAATCCAGTCTGACCAACCTAGCTTCTCTCTATGTAATATCCGGAAAGAAACAAATACCTCATGACCTATTGCTACGAATTGAACTTTCCGCACGAAAAGATACATTATACGGTTATCATACACTGGTTGATGTGCAACTCCTAAAGAATCACATGGACAGTGCACGTCATTATCTAAAACTGGCAGAAACACATACAACCGACATTCGTGACATGGCAAATTTATACTATACTGCTTATCGGATCGAAGCTCAATCCAAAAACTTTGAAAAAGCAACAGAAAATATACACCGCTACATATATCTGACTGATTCCCTGACGCGCTCGAATATGCAATTTTCTGCCGGTATGGTCGAACGAGAGTATTTCCAGGAACAATCGGCTTTCGCGGAATATCGCATGAAAAATCGTACTATTCTAGAGATTTCATCCATAATTATAGTCATTCTGTTGTCAGGTATAGCTTGGTACATAATCCGACAACGTATGCGTCTACAACGTGAACGCACAGATCGCTATCTACTATTGGTAGAAGAAGCTAATTCCGAATATAAAGCTTTGACAGAACGCATGGAGGGACAGCGCAATACCGAAAATCACTTGAAAGGATTGATCGCCTCCCGTTTCAACATCATCGATAAACTAGGCAAGACCTACTATGAGCGGGAGAACACTTCGTCACAGCAAGCTGCCATGTTCCAAGAAGTAAAACAAATCATCACTGACTTTTCAGAAAACGGAGAAATGTTGCAAGAACTAGAACTAATTGTTAATACCTGCCATGATAATGCCATGCAAAAACTACGGAATGATTTTCCTGCAATGAAGGAAACAGACATACGGTTACTTTGTTACATCTTTGTCGGCTTCTCACCACAAGTTATCAGTCTGTTTATGAAAGATACAGTAGCCAATGTCTACGCCCGCAAATCACGTCTAAAGTCACGCATAAAATCTGCGGAAACAGCCAACAAAGACCTGTTTCTATCACTTTTTGAATAGTCGTTAGGCTAGTGTTAGAAAATTCAAGCATCCATTCCTACAAACGACTGAATATCAGAGTTTACCAATCAAGAGTGTTAGAAATGCGAGACTGCATTGTAACTCTGAAAAGGTAAAATCTCGCTACTTTTGCAAGCGGAAAACTTGTAAAAGAAAAAAATTATGAAAAAGATTGTTATGTTATTAAATCTCATGCTTTTTATGGTAGCATGCGGAAAAGAAAGTGATGAATATAAAAACAATTCACCATCCATTGGGCAATCATCCGATATATCGGAGGCTTTGCTCGAAAGTTTCTCAATAGAACAGCTTCCCGAAAAAACGATCTATACGCTAGGTGAAAAGATTGATTTAACCGGAATTAAAGTGATAGGCAATTACGATGACGGTCAACGACGACCTGTAAATGTAACTTTGGAACAAATCAGCGGCTTTTCCTCTTCAACTCCCGTTGAAAAACAAGAGGTTACAGTTACCATAGAGGGGAAGCAAAAGACATTTACTGTGCAAATAGCCCCTATACGTATAGAAAATGGTGTATTAACGGAAGTAGTGAACGGTTATGAAACAATCACGTTGCCCAATCATGTAAAATCAATTGCGAAAAAAGTGTTTTATGGTAGAAAAATAAGTAAAGTAATACTCAATGAAGGACTTGTGGCTATCGGAGAAGAAGCTTTCTTCAATTCAAGCATTCAAGAAATCGTTTTTCCTTCAACTTTAGAAAAACTTGAAGCAGACATATTTTACTATTGTAAGAACTTGAAGAGTGTAGACCTAAGTCAGACAAAGATCACCACACTTCCTGCCAGCACATTCTTTTTCTCTGGTATTGAAGAAATTAAACTGCCTCTAACACTAAAGGAAATCGGAGCACAAGCGTTTCTTGGAACTTCAAAGCTGAGAACAATTGAAATCCCTGAAAATGTAAAGATAATCGGGATAGAAGCTTTTCGTGAGAGTGGTATTACAATAGCAAAATTACCAAACGGAATTATAACTTTAGAAGGCAGAGCTTTCTACCATTGCCCGGAATTAACAGAAGTACTAACTTACGGATCTGTTGTCAGTGACACCCCTGACGCCATAATCAAAGCATGCTGTTTTGAAGGATGTCCACAATTAACTCGCTTTGAAATTCCACAAAGCATCCGGATATTAGGCCAAGGGCTACTCGGTGGCAACCAAAAAGTGACTCATCTGACCATTCCTTCGAATGTCATCCAAATCGATTTCTCAGCATTCGATAATACAGGTATTCAGGAAGTGAAAGTAGAAGCAACAACTCCACCACAAGTATTTGAAAAGGTATGGTACGGATTTCCTAAAAACATAGCAACCATTCGTGTTCCTTCCGGAACAGCGGAAAAATATAAATCGGCAAATGGATGGGAAGAATTTAAAGACAAAATAAGAACGTTCTAATATTTCTTTCTTCGATTATAACTGAAAGGTAAGTACCTAAACCCTTACTTTTTCTGTTATAATCGATTTTTACATTACCGACTGATTTATATTTCCCCATTTACTCCTAACCCAAACAATGCAAAATCCCCCAAACAAGGATCATCAGGAAATACCTCTGCCAAAGCAACAGTAATCTGACGGGCATTCTTCAAAGAGAAAGTTTCCGAATCCGTCAAATTTAAATAATGAGCTACCCGGCAAACATGTGTATCTAAAGGAACGATCAGATCTTTCTGGTCGAAACTATCCCAGATCCCAAAATCAACTTCCGAATCCCGACGAATCATCCAACGCAAAAACATATTCAGTTTTTTCTGTGGACTTTTTGCAGAAACCTCAAGAAAAGCACATAACTTTTCCATCGGTATTCCGGTATACACATTTAAAGCTTCCTCTAAACTGTCAAAGCAGGAGTAAGCTGTATACAAACGCTGAAAATATCCATAAAAATCATCATATGACAGCATTCGATAAAAACTATTCTTCGCTCCCGCAGGGAAATCGTCCTTCCAACGGCATGATAATACATATCGGTAAGGCGAATCTCCCATTAATCCATGTAACTCCTCTGCTTTCTTCCGTATCTGCTTACGATTACCAAAACTCATTATTGCCGTCAGCAGACCGCTAATTTCAATGTCCTGTTTCAGTGTGTAACGATGAGGGAACTGCACCGGATCACTTTCTATAAAACCGGCACAATGATAAATTTCCGCACACATCAATAGCTTGTTCTTTATATCTTCAGTCATTTCAAAAAAAGGTATCAATCATTAAAGATGCAAAAATACATATTCTAATTCTATTTTCACTCCAAATATAAAACTGACATATCTTTTAGATTATGGTATAATATTGGCATATTAACCATAGGAAGAAACAACTTTCCCAATAACGAGATCGTGATTAACAATCTTATTTTTAAATATTTGCAATATTCAAAGTAACTAAAAAGCTCAATAGAAGCTTTCTATTTTGAAAAAAGCATTCCATTTTGTAAAAAAGATTAGCAACCAATAAAATACCAGATAACGATGAAAGTTTGTAAATTTGAAAAAATAAAGAACGAGGAAGAGATAATACGGATTATTGATTGTATCCGAAACGAACATCCTCATGTAGTAGTAATTCCAACAGCAATACCTCTACAGAAATGGCTGCAAAAAATTTCTGCCAGCTGGTTTCACCATGAAGACGAAACTTCACATTCTATTATCAATACAATAGAAGAATATTACTATACATTAGCAGATCATCTTATCACAAGTAATAAACTTAACAAAGACATAAATGTACTTATCCAAAAATACTGTAATAATATCCACAACTTAGTGGAAGAAAAAGCCGATTTACTTATAGATAAAATAATAAAAGCTGAAATATACCGACTATTTAGCCATTTATTTACTTATTGCCTACGTGAGCAAGGTATAAATGCCAAGTTACTCGACACCAGCATATTTATGCAACTCAATCTTGAACGAAAGCCTGACATTCCCTATATCCAGGAAAATATCCGACCATATATAGAGCAAAATCAGGATACAGAAATATTCATAGCTCCTCTCTCCTTATGCCAGAACGTATATGGTGAAATAGATTTTGTTAACAAAAAATACAATGATTATTACACTATCATATTGGCTACGGTCTTTAATGCAAATGAAGTCCTCTTATCAACAGAAATCAATCATATCTGTGCAAATCTAAATAACCAGCGCGAACAACACTCTCTGACTTATGCAGAAGCCGAACAACTGATAAATAATGGTGCATATTTACTTTATGCAGATTGTATCACTCTTGCAGCACATTCAGATATAGCCATCCGCCTGATAGATACCAATGATACGGCAACCGAAAAGCTATATATTTCTTCCCATGATACGAAAAACAATATAAAAGCGATACTTGTACAAGATTCGGTCACCCTCGTTCGTTTTACCTCATTGAATGTGCTCCCCGACTATTTACTGATGGGTAAACTACTGGAAGTTATAGGCAAATATAAAATCAAAATTATTTCTATGGCCTCATCCAATGTATCCGTTTCCATGATCCTAGCCGCCAGCCGTGACACATTGCGCATCATTCAGAGAGAACTACACAAATATGTAAAAATGACCACCGATGAGAATATGTCCGTAATACATGTTATAGGCTCCCTTCATTGGAAACACAAACAGATAGAAAGCAGTATTATAGAAACAATCAAAGATATTCCCATATCCCTAATCGCTTATGGCAGTAATGACCACTGTTTGACTATATCAGTCCATACTACCGACAAAAACAAAGTCATCCGTTTATTATCACAACAATTTTTCAGGCAACTTTCCGCTTAGCAGGAAACAGGGTAAGCAACATATACCGTATTCCTACCGTAATCCATACGGAAAAAACAAACGGAGCAGTCAGTGTAGTAATTCCGACATCCATTCCCAAAAGTTGAAGAAAAACAGATAATAACACGGAGAATACGGCATATACTCCCCCGCTCCATGTCTTGTCTCCCAAAGCGATAGCGCATAACACACCATTATATCCCATTAGCCCTGCATTCAATACCGCAGATTCGACTCCTGCCAACAGAGCTACAGGAATAGGCAACAATGCTCCCAACACCGTATAGACAGCATTCACACGAGAATTAACCAAAATACCTAAAAGAAAAAACAGACCTGTCAATACAGCGCCACCTTGGAACATCACTTGTCCAATATTCAGGCTAAACGACTGTAAGAAAGCGAATGCTTGCGTTCCCGCAGTATTTTCGGATTTCAATAGTAAAGAAGGAAACCAGCAAGAACAGACAAACAGTAATATCCATACAGACAGAATAAAAGGAGCCGTAAATCCGGAGATAAAACGTTGCAAACTAAAAAGCCGTACAATCCACGTGGATAGGCAAGAAACAACAATCAATAATAGCAAGGAAGGCAAAGTTATCGACATAAATGCCCCTATCGCAATCCCCACCAGCGTCCCATTGAACCCATACAAACCATTTTCAATATCTTCGCGACTATAACCGAACAAGTAAGCTGTCAATGTACCTACTATATTACCTGCTACAGCTAATAAAGCCATCTGCCAGGAGTTTAGCAAAACACCAACTAACATCAATCCCCCCGACAGTGCATTATTCTGAAACATCACCTGCCCCACTCCCCGTCCCAATATAAGCAAAAATTTACCCATAAATTTCTTCTTAATCTATTAAGCAATTATAATTCGAAGGAAAAAGTATATATATTTTATCTATCACACATAATAAACAGACATTTTTATACATTCATTATACAAAGAGTTGCCCTATTATTGAGCAACTCTTTTAAATATAAAACTTCTTAAGTTCAAACTTAACTTGTGATACCTTATACGGACATATTCTTACTTATAAGTTAACGGAACTTCAAAAATATTCACTCACAAAACCTACTATTATCCAAAACTGAAGGGAAAAGTGCTTTCATCAGATAAAGCAATTAATCCATTTTTCCGTTGGATACAAATTTTGTTCTCTCGTGCCAACCAACCGGCAGCCAATGCTGTACTTTCTACGCTTAGGTTTAATCTTCTCGCCAATTCAGGTATTGAAATTTCACCAATTTCTTTCAGGGCATACCAGACCTTTCCGGCATTGTTCCCTACAATTGTTTTATCCATGGCTATTTTTATTAATAATTCGGTTACAATATAATCATTTTCAATAATAGTTTATAACAAAACCAGCTTTTTCATTTTAGTTTTTGACATTATTTAAAACAAGAAAATCAAATTCGCAATTAACGGTTAAAAATTTGGCCATGGTTCACACCATAACACCACTGTAAGGTACATTATATATCAAAATAAATTCTCAAAACAGGTATAGGGCAACCATAGAAAGAAAATAGAAAGTTGACATTTCCGCAATATCGGACAAGTCATTTCGTTTTTTTACCAATACCTTTGCGAAGTGAAATACCCAAATTAGTTATGCAACAGAAAAAAACAACGAAAGAGGAATATCAAAAGTGCGTAAATGTTGTAGTGGAATACATCATCCAACATTTAGGAGAAGATATTGATTTAAAATCTCTGGCCAGAATTTCAAACTTTTCTCCTTTTTACTTTCACCGGATCATGAAAGCTTTTCTCGGTGAACCGATTGGTACGTTTATTGTCCGGACGCGGACAGAAGCTGCCGCACGCCTACTCCGCTACTCGGATATTCCGATTGCTGACATCGCCTACCGGATTGGTTACGCATCCCCTTCTTCATTATCGAAAGTGTTCAAGCAATTTTTATGGCATTTCACCTTTAGAATATAGAAACAATAAAAACTTTGTAATTATGAAACCAGCGATTATCAGGCCAGACCTGGAACTAAAAAAAGAGATCAGAAATGTCTCCGAACGGAATGTGATTTATATCCGCCTTACAGGCGACTACAAACTGAATGATTACGGTGGCACTTGGGGCCGTTTATTCCAATTCATCAAAGAACAAAAACTGCCGATGGGAGATTTCAGCCCGCTTTGCATCTACCACGATGATCCGAAAGTGACGCCAGCCGAGAAACTGCGTACAGACGTATGCATGGTAATGCCTGTAAAGGTTGCCCCCAAAAGTGATGTGGGATTCAAGGTTATCCCAGCCGGACGTTATGCTATTTTCCTTTATAAAGGCCCGTATGACAATCTGCAAGCTGTGTACGATACGATTTACGGAAAGTATCTGCCCGAAATGGAATGTACGATACGTGATGAAGCCAGTGCTGAACGCTATCTGAACAATCCATGTGACACTCCCCCCGAAGAGTTGTTGACGGAGATCTATATTCCGGTAGAATAATCCGGATAAGGGGACGAAGGAACAGCAGTCACTTCCAGACAGGCTGTTTCCGACAAATGAGAAATGTTGATTTGCGGCCGGAGGTTTATTTCATGAAAGACAGCAGACATCCGCTTGAGATTATACTCAGGAAGAGTGTATAAACGACGAAGAAAAAACTGTTCTATCAACCGAATACAAACTGCATTATCAGAAGTATCCGTGACCTGTTTCACTAAATCCGACAGTTCTACATCTTCCATCGCATCGGTATCTACAGTCTGCCCACGGAACAAATGACTGGGTATATGAAACAATGCTTTTACCGCATAAGGTTGAAAAACAACAGTAATCATCTCTATCCTGCCTGTAGACATCACATCCGAGAAACCGACCGATTGTCCGGAAATAAAGGATTGGGGTTGCAGCTCCGACTCGCCCAACAAAAGAAGTTGTTTCCCTTTATGGAATACCAGTTGCATGCAGCCAATAGGCAGAGTCCGTTCGGAGACAGGAGCTATTGAGTCGTCTTGCAATATCCAGTAATGCCGTATATAGGGAGCCAGTGCAAAACAGGGTTTTATCAGTTGAAATGATTGCATATAACAAAGATATTATTTCTTAATCCAAATGCAAAAGTAAAACTCCTGTTTAAAAGGGGATAGTAAAAAAAGGACTTCTTTGCTTAATTAAAAAAGCATCCCCTGCTTGAAGAAACATGATTGCAACTCATTCAAACAGAGGAAGAATTCTTTAGATAACGGAAAGTCCATATTCGTAGGCTTCCGACATCGCATTGTAATCTGCATCGGAATATGCGCCTTTATCTCTTGCTTTCTGCATATCTTTCATAAACGATTCCACAGAAGACAGGAAGCTATAATAATTCTTTTGCTCTTCATCATAGCCTGTGACAGTAGGAAGTTTCTTTGCAGCTTCGAGTTCTTTCTTCAATTCTGCCATCTTCACATCAATGCGAGCACCCTCCAGTACATGTTTGCGGGAATAAAGATTCATTATGCTTTGCACAGTGCCGGACATCTTACGCATAGCCATGATTTGATCTTTCAACGGTTCGTCGGCAAGAAGTTCTTTTTCAGCCTGTTCCGTGAGAGGGCTTAGAATATCAAAAATCACTTGTTTATATTCGGACATTTCTACACTTAGCCGATAGTTTTCATCCAAGAGCTTGCCAGCCTTGGCTGTCTCTTTGGCCTGCTTGTAAGAGAGAAACTTATTAAAATTATCATAGAATTGCGCCCGTGCACTGAAAAGTCCTCTATAACTCTGCTTCAGATTCTGACGGACTTGTATATTAAAGTAATCTCCCGGATCCATCAATTCCGCAGTGTCTCTGGCAGATACTTCAGGCGGTGCTATCGGAGATACTTCAGGAACTTTTCCTGTCTGTTCCATATATCCCAAGACCGCATTTACGTCTTTTGCATTAGCTACATGCCTCAACACGATGAGCGATGTATGATAATAGTTTATCACTTTACTGGCATTATCCAATTCCTCCGGAGTGACGGAGGACGCAGCCTGTTTCTTGTTTCCTCCCGAACAGGAAACCAATAAGAAAGCACCTATCAGTGCTCCAAACAATAAGATATTCTTCTTCATAATAATGGTTAGTTTATTGAGTCTTTCGTACTATAACAATAAAAATCGTTTTTTGTTATAGACAAACAATGCATATTCGAAAAGTGTAGTGGAGAGAGTTAAGATGCTGTTGACTATGATTAAGGAATAAACAATCATAGTGTATAAAAACAAAAAATGGCTACTCATCACGAGCAACCAATCTTTTGTTAACCTTAAATCTAATACTTATGAAAAAAACACTGTACAAAGGTACCATATTTCAGGTAAATAGCAAATTTTAGAGCCTAAACAGCCCATATTATAACAGGGTTTAATAATCCGGGAAGCGTATTAACATTTCAGACTTTGCACGTTAACATTTAACATATTCATTCACACAAGTTACTTCTTGGGTAAGTAAGAATAATCCGAAGATGATATCGTAAAGGAACGGGAGGTGAAAAGCCTGCGGGATAACCAATATTCGTTGTTTTGATGAATCAATCCGAAACTCTGGTTGTTTTCTGTTTGTTTCTTTTTCGTACTAGGTTTTGAATTAAACAATGATAGCCTTCCTATTCCTATTGATTTCTATGGGCATTCTTTTATAATCGATTCACTATTTAGACTCATTTCATTCGTTACTTTTACTTCGTATAACTATAGTGTACTTTGCGTATGACTATAGTTATACGCAAGGGAGACTATAGTTATTCTTGCGGAATACTATAGTCATACGCAAAAAGAATAAGTAACGCGGCTAATCTGATTAGGCAGAAAAAGAAATAAAAATAGTATTTGGCTCCTTCCCACACCGTATAGAGCTCAAACCGATTTTTCGGACTGATCCATTTAATCTCTTCGGTCTGCAGTTGACTTACAGGCATAAAAAAAGGCTATCTTCCCAGACAGCCAATCTTTTGTTAACCTTAAATCTAATACTATGAAAAACACAGTACAAAGATACGGACTTTCCGGTTATCTCCAAATTTTGAGGCCAAAGCAGCGTACCTTATAACATGGTTTAATAGAATCAGAGCTGTATTAACAAATGAGAGTCCAGGCATTAACATTTAACAGTTTTCTTAAATAATCAGAGCGTAAAACTGGAAAAGATGCAAAAGTTTTCGAATCGAACACCTTATCTTATTAAAGAGAGTTTATGAGGGCTAACAAATTTCTCTGCCAGCTGTTTCTAATAGAAGGTAATCATCAAATTCCCATTATATGAACAGATTCGAAAATAAAGTAGTTGTCATCACCGGTGCCGCCGGTGGTATCGGCGAAACAACCACACGCCGCATTGTCTCCGAAGGAGGCAAAGTAGTCATCGCTGACCATTCCGAGAAAAGAGCGGAGCAGCTTGCCAACGAACTCACGCACGCAGGGGCTGACGTGCGTCATGTCTATTTCTCCGCCACCGAACTCCAGAGTTGCAAAGATTTGATTGATTTTTCCATGAATGAATATCAAAGAATAGACGTACTGATTAATAATGTAGGAGGAACTGATCCCAAACGTGACCTTAGCATCGAAAAGCTGGACATCAACTACTTTGACGAAGCATTCCACCTGAATCTCTGCTGCACGATGTATCTTTCCCAACAGGTCATTCCTATCATGACTGCCAATGGCGGCGGAAACATTGTCAACGTAGCTTCCATAAGCGGACTTACGGCTGATGCCAACGGTACTTTATACGGCGCCAGCAAAGCGGGTGTCATCAACCTGACGAAATATATCGCTACTCAAATGGGAAAGAAAAACATCCGTTGCAACGCCGTAGCTCCGGGACTGATACTTACTCCCACTGCATTGGACAACCTGAATGAGGATGTACGTAATATCTTCCTCGGTCAATGTGCCACTCCTTATCTGGGAGAACCGGAGGATGTTGCAGCTACCATCGCTTTTCTGGCTTCGAACGATGCCAGATACATCACTGGACAAACGATTGTGGTGGATGGAGGACTGACCGTTCATAATCCGACAGTGGCGTTATCATAAAACGACCGGATAACGTATTATCGGTAAAGATGACAGATTATTAACCGGTAACCATTACAAAAAATAATCTCTTTTTCCTTGATGTTACCGATAGGAAACATATCTTTGTGACCAACTAAAACGTATGGAAATTAGAATAAAGAACGAATGTCATGATTGTTAAGACACTATTAGATACAGATCTTTATAAGTTTACCACATCGTATGCTTATATCAAACTGTTTCCCTATGCAATGGGCACGTTTAGTTTCAACGACCGGAATGAAACTCAATATACCAAAGATTTCCTGAAGGCACTCAAGGCAGAGATCAAGAACCTTAGTCAATTGAGGTTCACGGAAGAGGAATTGGAATACATGACGAAAAACTGCAGATTCCTTCCGAAAGTCTACTGGGAGTGGTTGTCTTCTTTTCGTTTCGATCCGAATAAGATTGACATTCATCTGGATGAAGCTTGTCATCTCCACATCGAAGTGACCGACTTGCTTTATAAAGTGACTTTATACGAAGTGCCTTTGCTCGCTATTGTCTCCGAAATCAAAAACCGTTTCTTTGGCAATGTAGCAGACATGAACGAGATTCTTTGCAAGCTGTCGGAGAAAATAGAATTGTCGAATCAACATCAGCTTCGCTTTTCAGAGTTCGGCACACGGAGAAGATTCTCCATTGATGTGCAGGAAACGGTTATCAAGAAGCTGAACGAAACAGCGCAATATTGCACCGGAACTTCCAACTGTAACTTTGCAATGAAATATGGAATGAAAATGATGGGAACTCATCCACATGAATGGTTTATGTTTCATGGAGCACAGTTCGGATATAAACATGCCAACTATATGGCACTCGAAAACTGGGTGAATGTTTATGACGGTGATTTAGGTATCGCACTTTCCGATACATATACTTCTGGCATCTTCCTTAGCAACCTTAGCCGTAAACAAGCCAAACTTTTCGATGGAGTGCGGTGTGATTCCGGCAATGAATTTGAGTTTATCGATAAGCTGGTTGCCCGCTACAAAGAGTTGGGAATCGACGCGACAACCAAAACCATCGTATTCAGCAATGCCCTAGACTTTACAAAAGCATTGGATATTCAAGAATACTGCAAAAACAAAATCCGCTGCTCTTTCGGGATCGGTACCAATCTCACCAATGATACCGGGTTCGAACCTTCGAACATCGTGATGAAACTGACACAATGTAAGATGAATGTCAATCAGGAATGGAGGGAATGTATCAAACTGTCTGATGATGAAGGAAAACATACCGGCAGCCTTGAAGAGGTACAGGCTTGCCTGTATGAGTTACGACTCAACAGAAAGCAATAAAAATAAAGAAAAGCAGGAAGTACCTCACCGGAGAATACTTTCTGCTTTTCTTTATGCATATTAGAAGTATGCCAGACAAAGACATACCAGCATAGAATCAGCTACGCATATCATTGTAACAAACTATGCTATAATCGTCAGGATTTGAATCCTTTCACTGCTCTTTCCAATCTTTCCAAAGGTAATTCGCCGGATTGTCTCCAGAGCTGTTGTCCTTTTCTAAAAAGAATAAAGGTAGGAGTCGACTCAACTGTATAGAAATCTGTAAGGGCTGGTTCCTGATCGATGTCTACCAATACCACTTCCAATGTTCCTTCCATCAGTTTCTTAAATTCTTCAACAACCGGTTTCATACGTTGGCAATGAGGACACCACGTTGCATAAAACTCTGCCATTACCCAATCACCGTTAGCCAGTTTCTCCTGATTTCTTTCTTCACGAGCTATTTTCTTTTCTTTCATACGAATATCTCCTTTTAATTAATTACTATCAACCTAACAATATCAGGAGAAATATAGTTTAGAAAAGTAGCAAGGTTATACACTAATTAAAGAATCCTTATTTAAAGATAAGCATTGCACAAAAATGAAACTTTCGTGCAAAAAAGGAACATCTTATTTAATATTTATTTATCTTTGCCCCCCGAAATGGTTCAGAATCCGTATCCAACGGACGACGATTAATAGGGAATCGGGTGTAAGTCCCGGACAGTCCCGCTGCTGTGAAGCTCTGTTCAATGTCTTATAATTGAACTAATTTAACGCCACTGATGTTAATCGGGAAGGCAAATAAGACAAGAGTCAGTCAGAAGACCTGCCATTTTGTGTAAGACGCTCCCCTCCTCGTGGGTTAGGAGAAAGAGCATCACTTGTTAAGCCCCAAATCAAAAAAATACTGTTTTTCGTCGGGTGGAGTATGTCCATTAGATGGGAAGACATTAATAAGTATGTACTTAATTGAAAAAAGTATGATAAAAAAAATCTTAGTAGCCAATCGCGGTGAAATTGCCGTAAGGGTGATGCGCTCCTGCCGGGAGATGGAGATAACGAGTATCGCTATCTTCTCCGAAGCAGATCGGACCGCGAAGCATGTGCTTTATGCAGACGAAGCTTATTGCGTAGGGCCGGCAGCATCCAAAGAGAGTTATCTGAATATAGAAAAAATCATCGAAGTGGCGAAAGCAGCTCATGCGGACGCCATCCATCCGGGTTACGGCTTCTTGTCCGAGAATGCTACCTTCGCCCGTCGATGTCAGGAAGAAGGAATCATCTTTATCGGACCTAATCCGGAAACAATGGAAGCCATGGGGGATAAAATTGCTGCCCGTATCAAAATGATCGAGGCGGGAGTACCCGTAGTTCCCGGCACACAAGACAACCTGAAAAGCGTGGAAGAAGCCATAGAGCTTTGCAATAAAATCGGCTATCCGGTGATGCTGAAAGCTTCTATGGGCGGTGGCGGAAAGGGTATGCGCCTCATCCACAATGCCGAAGAAGTAGAAGAAGCTTATACCACTGCCAAGAGCGAATCGTTGTCTTCCTTTGGTGACGACACGGTTTATCTGGAGAAGTTCGTTGAAGAGCCTCATCACATCGAGTTCCAGATTCTTGGTGACAAGCATGGAAATGTCATTCATCTATGCGAACGCGAATGTTCCGTGCAACGCCGTAACCAGAAAATCGTAGAAGAGACTCCTTCGGTTTTCGTCACTCCCGAACTACGGAAAGATATGGGTGAAAAGGCGGTAGCTGCGGCTAAAGCGGTGAACTACATCGGTGCGGGTACTATCGAATTTCTTGTTGACAAACACCGCAACTATTATTTCCTTGAGATGAACACCCGTTTACAGGTGGAGCATCCGATTACGGAAGAAGTAGTAGGTGTAGACCTTGTGAAAGAACAGATCAAAGTGGCGGACAACCAAGTACTCCAGCTGAAACAGGAAGATATCAAACAACGCGGACACGCCATCGAATGCCGTATTTGTGCCGAAGACACTGAAATGAACTTCATGCCAAGTCCCGGAATTATCAAACAGATTACGGAGCCGAACGGTATCGGTGTGCGCATTGACAGCTACGTGTACGAAGGATACGAGATACCCATCTATTACGACCCGATGATCGGCAAACTGATCGTATGGGCCACCAACCGCGATTATGCCATCGAACGCATGCGCCGCGTGCTCCACGAATACAAGCTCACCGGAGTGAAGAACAACATCAGTTATCTGCGTGCCATCATGGACACTCCCGATTTTGTGAAAGGGCACTACGACACAGGATTCATTGCCAAGAATGGCGAACACTTGAAACAATGTATCATGCGCACCAGCGAACGTGCTGAAAACATTGCCATGATTGCCGCATACATAGATTACCTGATGAATCTCGAAGAGAACAAAGGTGATGCAACGGATAACCGTCCTATCAGTAAATGGAAGGAATTCGGGTTACACAAAGGTGTATTAAGAATCTAAATTATAACGCAGAGAATTCGATTATGGAAATTCATATAGGAGACCGTGTGGCCGAAATAGAATTGGTCAGCAAAGAAGATAACAAAGTGGTACTCACCATTGACGGGAAGCCTTTCGAGGCTGATGTTGTGATGGCGGAAAATGGAACCTGCAACATTCTGATGGATGGCCGCAGTGCAAATGCCCAATTAATTCGACGTGAAAACGGGAAAAGCTATAAAGTAAACACTCATTATAGCAGTTTTAATGTCGAAATCGTAGACAGTCAAGCGAAATACCTGCGCATGCGCAAGAAAGGGGAAGCAGAACAAAACGACAGTATTACTTCCCCAATGCCGGGCAAAGTAGTAAAAATCCCCGTGACAGTAGGTCAGGAAATGAAAGCCGGAGATACGGTTATCGTTATCGAAGCCATGAAGATGCAGAGCAACTACAAGGTAACTTCCGACTGCCGCATCAAAGAAATACTGGTCCGGGAAGGAGATAACATCACCGGTGACCAGACATTAATAACTCTTGAAACAATTGATTAAAAAATGGAAGAAAAAAATAAAGCATATGCCACGTTTGAAGAACGTGACCGCATCGCTTCACTCGGTGGAGGCACTGCCAAAATAGAGAAACAACACGAAAGCGGGAAGATGACTGCCCGCGAACGTATCGATATGCTGTTGGACAAAGGTACATTTGTGGAACTGGACAAACTGATGGTTCACCGTTGCACTAACTACGGCATGGACAAGAATAAAATTCCGGGAGACGGTATCGTGTCAGGTTATGGAAAGATAGACGGACGTCAGGTGTTCGTTTATGCCTATGACTTCACCGTTTACGGTGGTTCTCTATCGGCTTCCAACGCAAAAAAAATTGTAAAAGTCCAACAACTTGCCTTGAAGAACGGCGCTCCGATTATCGCCCTGAACGATTCAGGCGGCGCACGCATCCAGGAAGGCATCGAGAGCCTTTCCGGCTATGCGGACATCTTCTATCAGAACACAATGGCGAGCGGTGTGATTCCGCAGATTTCAGCTATTCTCGGCCCTTGTGCCGGAGGCGCCTGCTACTCTCCTGCTCTTACCGACTTTATATTTATGGTAAAAGAACAAAGCCATATGTTCGTGACTGGTCCCGATGTTGTGAAAACCGTCATTCATGAGGAAGTGAGCAAAGAAGAACTAGGTGGTGCTATGGCACATAGCAGTAAGAGCGGTGTTACTCATTTCATATGCAACACGGAAGAAGAGCTACTGATGAGCATACGTGAGCTGCTTTCGTTCTTGCCTCAGAACAATATGGACGAGACCAAAAAACAGAACTGTACAGATGAAATAAATCGTGAAGACACCACTTTGGATACCATTGTCCCCACAGATCCGAATGTTCCGTATGATATGAAAGATATTATCGAGCGAGTGGTAGACAACGGTTATTTCTTTGAAGTCATGCCGAACTTCGCCAAAAATATCATTATCGGTTTTGCTCGTCTGGCAGGACGTTCGGTAGGCATTGTCGCCAACCAACCCGCCTACCTTGCCGGAGTACTTGATATTGACGCCAGTGACAAAGCAAGTCGCTTCATCCGTTTCTGCGATTGTTTCAATATCCCATTAATTACCTTTGAAGATGTTCCGGGATTCCTTCCGGGATATACACAGGAAAATAACGGCATTATCCGTCACGGAGCAAAAATCGTTTATGCATTTGCGGAAGCTACCGTTCCCAAACTCACCGTCATTACCCGCAAAGCCTACGGTGGCGCTTACATCGTCATGAACTCTAAACAAACAGGAGCCGATGTAAACTTCGCTTATCCAAGTGCCGAAATCGCAGTGATGGGAGCAGACGGTGCTATCAATATCTTGTTCCGTAAGGCTGACGAGGCAACGAAAGCTAAAGAGCTGGAAGCTTACAAAGAAAAATTCGCAACTCCTTATCAAGCTGCCGAATTGGGATATATTGACGAAATCATTTATCCGAGACAGACTCGTAAACGTCTGATTCAGGCACTGGAGATGACAGAAAATAAGATGCAGACAAATCCGCCTAAGAAACACGGTAATATGCCCTTATAACAACTAGATAAGGTGCTGCAAAGCAGCACCAGCCCAACGGACTTACGGAATATCTGACTATCATATCAGGACTTTCGTAAGTCCGTTTTTTTATTCCCGAAAGGTTCTTTCCGACCAATACCCAAAAACGGCACCTCGATTCACATCGCAGCACCGTCACAACACAAACACAAAATAAAACACGACAAAACTACTATGCAATCTTCCTGTTATGCCGGGGAGGCATATCTTGCTTGACTTATCTATATTCACATACCCATAAGAAGCTTTATCAGGTGATTCGCATTATTATAACAAACAGTTATATGTTTTGTTCATGAGAAATCAAAAAAATGAGGGAACACAACCGGACATTACTAAAAAACGGTACTCCGATTCACATCGCAGCACCGTCACAACACAAACACAAAATAAAACACGACAAAACTACTATGCAATCTTCCTGTTATGCCGGGGAGGCATATCTTGCTTGACTTATCTATATTCGCATACCCATAAGAAGCTTTATCAGGTGATTTGCATTATTAAAACAAACAGTTATATGTTTTGTTCATAAAAAACAGACTCTTCTACTTATTTTTTCTCTTTATAATCCTTTAAAAAGCCCTCCATCAGCCATTTAGCCAATGCCTGTCGGTTAGAATTTATCACTAATCGGCGTTGATCGAAAGTATTTTGAATATTGCCCAACTCCACAAATACAGAAACGGGAGTGGTACGGGAGAGCACATACAGATTACGGCCACTCACAGTGCCGGAAAAGCCCCGGTTGGGCTGATGCTTATCATATTTCGATTCAAATGTATCTTTCATATTATTCGCCAACCGTTTGCTATGCGCTTTCTTGTTCGAATGATAGAAAAAGACATCAGTTTGCTTTCCCTTGCTTCGACTATCCACATGGATAAAGATAGCCCTGCAATAGGCATAATTTTTACGGTCTTTCTGATATAAAGCGTTGATCTTATTGCAACGCTGCTGAAGACGTTGTACCTGATTCAATGGAATCGGATCCCCCATACAAGTTTCGCGCTTACTGTTGGACAGATACGATTCATCACGAATTCCATCCTTAGCGTCCTGAATGATAATACGCACATCAGCACCTTCCTGCATCAGAACACGCGCCAGACGAAGAGCAATATCATATGCATATTCGTCTTCGTGAAGCTCATGCCTTCCTGCCCGTCCGATAGCTCCGGGATCGGGACCGCCATGTCCGCTGACCACATAGAAACAAGCACCGGCAAGACGATTGGAAGTAACCTTGACATTTGCCAATTCCTTACCAAACAAAGGCTCGTTAATAGTAGTTCCCAAATTTGTGTTTTTTGATTTCTCTTTGGGAGGAATAATATAACTCACCCCTACTTTAAGTACATTCTTTTTCCCCAGTTTCTTTTTATTCAGCTCTATAAAATCATCCATATATTTTCGGGGAGAACGATTATGTCTCAATAGAAAAGCAGAGATACCCTCACCCGCCTTCGGGGTCGCTTTCTGCTGCGCCCAAAGTGCTGTTCCTGAGAAAAGAAAAGCTAAGAATAAAAGAATATAGAGTTTATTTTTCATATCTGCACAATTATCTCCTTCATGTGACTATCATTTCACTCATAAACAGGGCAAAAATACAATTATTTTCCCTACTTTTGCGTCATTAAAACATTTTTTGGAATAAATCACTAAAACCCGATAACATTATGGCAAAACAATTCAAGCCCGAAACCCTGTGCGTACAGGCAGGGTGGACGCCTAAAAAGGGCGAACCACGCGTATTGCCCATCTATCAAAGTACAACTTTCAAATATGATACTAGCGAACAAATGGCCCGCCTTTTCGATTTGGAAGATAGCGGTTACTTTTATACACGACTGCAAAATCCGACAAATGACGCTGTTGCCGCCAAGATTGCCGCTCTCGAAGGTGGTGTAGCCGCCATGTTGACTTCCAGTGGTCAGGCAGCCAACTTTTATGCTATTTTCAATATTTGCCAGGCCGGAGATCATTTTGTTTGTTCTTCCGCTATTTACGGCGGTACTTTCAACCTGTTCGGCGTGACAATGAAAAAACTAGGCATAGACGTTACTTTCGTCAATCCGGACGCCAGCGAAGAAGAAATTTCCGCAGCCTTCCAGCCAAATACAAAAGCATTGTTCGGTGAAACTATTTCCAATCCTTCTCTCGAAGTGCTGGATATTGAGAAATTCGCCCGTATCGCTCACAATCACGGAGTACCTTTGATTGTGGATAATACTTTCCCTACCCCCATCAACTGTCGCCCGTTCGAGTGGGGTGCCGACATCGTTGTTCACTCCACAACCAAATATATGGACGGACACGCTACCAGCGTAGGCGGTTGTGTAATTGACAGCGGTAACTTCGACTGGGACGCTCATGCAGATAAATTTCCGGGCCTTTGTACCCCTGACGAATCCTACCACGGAC
This sequence comes from Bacteroides finegoldii DSM 17565, assembly GCF_000156195.1. Lineage (GTDB taxonomy): Bacteria > Bacteroidota > Bacteroidia > Bacteroidales > Bacteroidaceae > Bacteroides > Bacteroides finegoldii. Next base: position 34,954 of record NZ_GG688321.1, read on the forward strand.
TGACTTACACCAAAGCATTTGGCAAAGGCGCTTATATAACCAAAGCTACCGCACAACTGATGCGTGACTTGGGCAGCATCCAAAGCCCGCAAAATTCATTCTTATTGAATCTGGGACTCGAAACACTACACCTCCGTATGCCACAGCATTGCCGCAATGCACAGAAAGTAGCCGAATACCTTTCCAAGAACGAGAAAGTGGCTTGGGTCAATTACTGTGGCCTGCCGGATAACAAATATTACGCTTTGGCACAAAAATATATGCCGAACGGTTCTTGTGGAGTAATCTCCTTCGGCCTGAAAGGGGGACGCGATGTTTCCATCAAGTTTATGGATTCACTGGAATTCATTGCTATCGTCACTCACGTTGCCGATGCACGTAGTTGCGTGCTTCATCCTGCAAGCCACACACATCGTCAGTTGTCGGACGAGCAGTTGATGGAAGCAGGTGTACGGCCTGACCTAATTCGTCTGTCCGTAGGAATCGAAAACGCAGATGATATCATCGCGGATATTGAACAGGCATTGAACGCATAAGCATACCTAACAACCTAAAAATGAGTGAGTGTCAGAATTAAAACCAGCAATTGCCGACTTTAATTATTCTGACACCTGCTTTTTTTTGTTACATCTGTCGTAGTATCTGTTACATATTTGTTCCTCCATACCCCTCTTCTTTTTTACTTTTGTCACCAGTCAACTAATAAATAACACTTTGAATCAAGACATGAGAAACATTGTAAAGAAAACCACTCTGGTAAGTAGTTTAGTCCTCACACTATCAGCAAACTCCATGTATGCCCAATCTCTCGAATGGATCAGCAGTACGGAAGGTAACACCTGACAAAAATCGAAAGCCAAGCTACAAACGAATGCCGCACAAACTCCCATATTGGATGTCAGCGGTTCGGAAGAAGGGACTGTTTTCAAAGCTTGGGTAACTTGCTTCAACGAATTAGGATGGGATGCACTCAATATGCTTCCCCGTAAGGAACATCACAAACTTTTCTCTCCCGAAGGAGAGCTGAGGTTCACAATGGGGCGCTTTTCCATGAATGCCAACGACTATGCACGGCAGAAGGTATCATCCGTTTCAACACAGAATATCTCGCTCCTACCCTAAAGAAGCAACATTCGGAAATTAAATTATACTTAGGAACAATCAACACCAACCGCTACGATGTTATCGATCAGGTCCTTTCTGATCCACGTATGCCGGAAACGATACAAGGCGTCGGTTTCCAATGGGAAGGCGGACAGATCTTACCGAAACTCCGTGCCAAATATCCGCAATATAAATATGTACAAACAGAAAGTGAATGCGGATGGGGCTCTTTCGATTGGAAAGCAGCCGAGCATACCTTCGGATTGATGAATCACTATCTGGGTAATGGTTGCGAAGAATATACTTTTTGGAACGCTATATTGTATGATGGTGGTTTCAGCGGATGGGGATGGAAACAAAACGCGTTAATCCATGTAGATTCAAAAGCAGGAACGGCAACCTATGCTCCTGAGTATTATGCAGTACAACATTACAACCATTACATAACGCCCGGTTCAAAAATCTTAGCTTATAAAACCGGCAAAGAAGACAAAACTCCGGTACTTGTCGTTATGACTCCTCAAAAGAAACAAGTGGCTATAGCCGGAAACTTCAACGAAAAAGCGAAAGATATAACCGTTAATTTAGGGACCGCTATTTAAATATCACTTTACAACCTCATTCACTGAATACTTTCGTAGAAAAATAGGAAAAGAGAATAAAAAAATATTCACTGCAATGAGATTCCCTCTCATCACAGTGAATATACTTAAGAATTTAGAATAACAACCTCCTTACATCCGGCCTCCTCCCAACGCCTGATATAAAGTAATCATACCCTGGATTTCGGTAAAGCGATTGGCAACTTGAGACAATTGTGCATTAAGCAACGTTTGTTGTGCAGTCAATACCTCCAGATAAGTGGTGTTGCCATGCTTCATCAAAAGACTTATACTCTTGGAGGCCGTCTGTAAGGAAGCTACTTGCTTATCATAGAAAGCAGCCTTCTCACGAGCCGTCTGATACTGTACCAATGCTTCGTTCACCTCCACGCCCGCATTCAGCAAAGTCTGTTCAAAACTAAGGCGTGCTTCTTCCTGTTGCGCTTTCGCAATCTTGAGTTGTGCGATATTCAGTCCTTTATTAAACAAAGGCTGAGTCAGGGATGCTAAAGCAGAAGCAAGGAATTGTCCCGGATTGATAATCATGCTACCGGCACTGTTTGTCCACCCGGCACTACCACTCAAAGTGATAGAGGGATAGAAAGCAGCACGAGCTGCATTCGTTGTGTAGAAAGCCTGAGCCAGTGAAAATTCCGCACTACGAACATCGGGGCGATTGGCAAGCATTTGCAAAGGAACACCTACTGAGAAGTTCTCCGGCAACTGCTGATTTCCCAGTTTTCCACGCTGAATCTCGTGAGGAGTTTCCGCCAATAACAACGCCAACGAGTTCTCTGCCTGATTGATCTGCTCCTTCAGATCAAGCACAGTCGTACATATATTATAATAGGTAGCCTCTGTCTGCGCCAACCCGGCTTCAGTCACCATACCGGCATTTTTCATGGCACGGGTAGTCCTCACACTTTCCTTCCAAGCCGCTTCGGTAGCAACAGCAATCTCATATTGCGAATCAAGCATTAGCAATGTATAATAGGCATTTGCCATAGCAGCCACCAATTGTGTTTTCACAGCCTGTTCATACTCCTTACTCTGTTCGTAGGCAGCTTTCGCACGACGTTTGGCTGTCGTTACCTTTCCAAAGATATCCAACTCCCACGAAGCCGTGACAGGCAGAGAATAGGTCTGTGTGGCTTTCGCACGGCCTAAACTGCTGACAGCCCCTTCGGGCGCCAAAAACAGGGTAGGCAGATAAGACAATTTGGACGTCAAGAGTGAAGCTTCCGCTTCTTTCACACGCAGGTGAGCCGTCTGCATATCTGTATTCCGCACCAAAGCCGAATCGATCAAAGTCTGCAAATATGGGTCGGTAAAAACCTCCCTCCACGAGAGGTTACCGAAGTTTGCCGTATCGACGGCAGCGACTGGCTCACTACCATAAAGTCCCTCCGGAACTTCCGACACCGGTTTGTATTTATTGTAAATACCGCAACTGCTCAGTACCAGTGTTGCTGCGGATAATATGATAATTTTTCTCATACTTTACTTTTCTATTTGAGTTATTTATCTTCGTTAAACACACTGCGTTCCGCCAAGCTTCTTTCCTTCTCCAATTCTACTTGTTGGTCCGCCTCCTCATACATCGGCTTACGGATTTTCTCCTGCAAGAACTCAAATGCAATGTAAAATACCGGGACTACAAACAATAATGCCAATGTACCCACAGCCATACCTCCTACGACACCTGTACCCAATGATGAGTTACCGTTAGCGCCTGCACCGGAGGAGAACATCAACGGCAACATACCGAAAATCATCGTAAGAACTGTCATCAAGATAGGGCGCAAACGAGCTTGCGCCGCACTGTAGGCCGACTCGATAATTCCCATCCCTTTACGACGCCGTTCGATTGCGTACTCTGTAATCAGAATAGCCGTCTTCGCTAACAAACCGATCAACATAATCACACCCGTCTGGAGATAAATATTGTTCTCCAAACCGAAAATCTTGGCAAAGAGGAAAGATCCCATCAAGCCGAACGGTACGGAAAAGATAACGGCAAACGGTATCAGGAAGCTTTCATACAAACAAGCTAGAATAAGGAAGATCAAAACAATGCAAATACCATACACAAAAAGCGTTTTTGCACCGCCACTGCTGGCCTCTTCACGCGCCATTCCTCCATACTCGTATCCGTATCCCATAGGCAAGGTCTGTTCGGCAACCTCATTAATGGCTTTCTGGACCTCACCGGATGAGTATCCGGCAGCCGGATTCACGTTGGCTGTAATACTGCTATACAGGTTGAAGCGATTGGCAACTTCCGCTCCCATTACTTTCTTGATCGTCACAAACTGGCTGACAGGAGCCATTTCGGTACCATTACGGACATACATATTCTTGAGTGCGTGCTCATCCAAGCGATACTCCGGTGAAGCCTGCATCATAACACGATATACCTTACCGAACTGGTTATAGTTGGATATGTAAGCACCACCACAGTAACTACCCAGTGCATCCAATATCGTAGAGGGCGAAATACCTGCCCGTTTACACTTCGCCGGATCTACTTCTACCGACAGTTGGGGAAAGTTCATTGCGTAGGAAGTATATGCCATTGCCACTTCCGGACGCTGATTCAACGCACCGAGGAACTTCATCGCATTGTTATAGAATGTAGTCATATCCCCACCAGTCTTATCCTGAAGGTTCAGTTCGATAGAGTTACCCATACCGTAGCCCGGAATCATACCCGGCTGGAAGCAGAAAATCTGTGCTTCTTTAATCATATAGAATTGTCCGTTCAGGCGTGTCATCACCGCATCAGCCGTGTGTTCGCTACCCTTACGTTCGCTCCAGTCCTTCAGACGGATAATAACCGTACCGTACGAAACACCCTGTCCGGCAATCAGTCCGTAACCGGCGACAGTAGTATATTGTTTTACCTCCGGAGTGCTCTTTATCACAGCTTCTACTTTATCGATTACTTTGTTGGTCTCTTCCAGCGTACTACCCGGTGCCACACTGACATTCACCATCATAACTCCCTGATCTTCCTGAGGAACCAGACCGGTTTTGGTTGTCGACATCAGATAAACGAGCAAAGCTATACAGCAAACCAAAGAAGTCCACACCATCCAACGGTGGTGGATAAAGAACATCACTCCTTTCTTATATTTACCCAGCATAGCATTGTAAGAAGCATTATAAGCGGCACGCACACGTCCGTTGATACTTTTCGCGCTCTTAGTGCCCGAAGCCGGACGCATCATCATAGCGCACAATGCCGGACAAAGAGTCAAGGCGCAAATACAGGACAAGCCAACGGAAGTTGCCATAGTGATACCGAACTGCGTATAGAAAATACCGGAAGTACCGCCCATAAAAGTAACAGGGATAAATACCGCCATAAATACACACGTACAAGAGATTACCGCCATCGTCACATCACTTAACGCATCTTTGGTGGCAAGATAAGGAGATGTGTAGCCGGAATCAAACTTTGCCTGCACTGCCTCTACCACTACAATAGCGTCATCAACTACCGTACCGATGGCAAGCACCAAAGCGAAAAGCGTAAGAATGTTGATACTGAATCCGGCTGCCGTCAGACAGGCGAACGTACCGACCAAAGAGACAATGATGGAAATAGACGGTATCAGTGTGCTTTTGAAATCCTGCAAGAAGAAGTAAACCACAAGGATAACCAAGATGATAGCGATGACCAATGTCTCCACCACATTGTGAATAGAAGCGAACAGGAAGTCGTTAGAACTCATCATCGAAAGAAATTCCGTACCCGCAGGCAGGTCTTTCGACATTTCATTCAGTTTGTCCGTTATGGCTTCGTTCACCGAAGTAGCGTTTGCTCCAGCCACCTGGAAGGCCATAAACGTCACGCCCGGATGTCCGTTTGTCTTACCATGAAAGCTGTAAGACAACGCTCCCAATTCCACCTTGGCCACATCTTTCAAGCGAAGTGTAGAGCCATCATCCTCTGCACGCAACACAGTGTTCTGAAATTCTTCCACACTCTTCAGACGACCGCGATATTTCATAGTGAACTGGAAAACATTTTTAGAATCCGCACCTAAAGAACCGGTAGGAGCCTCAAGGTTCTGCTCACCCAGTATTGCCGTCACATCCGACGGAACCAATCCGTATTGTGCCATCAATTCCGGTTTCAGCCAGATACGCATACTATAAGTATCTCCCAACTCCATCACGTCACCGACTCCCTCTATACGTTTAATTTCCGGAATAACGTTAATATCCAGATAATTGGCAAGGAAAGTTTCATCGTAACGGTCGTCCGTACTTACCAATGAATTAATCTGCAGGAAGCTGGTCTGCCGTTTACTCGTCGTTACACCGATCTTGGTAACTTCAGCAGGCAACAGCCCTTGAGCCTTCGATACACGGTTTTGCACGTTGACCGCAGCCATATCCGGATCTGTTCCCTGCTTGAAATAGACTTGGATAGTGGCAGTACCGGAATTGGTCGCATTAGAAGTGATATACATCATATTTTCAACACCATTGATACTCTCCTCCAATGGCATAATCACACTATTCATCACCGCATCAGCGTCTGCCCCCGTATAAGTGGCGGACACCATCACCGTAGGCGGTGCTATATCGGGATATTGCTCCACCGGCAAGGTGAAAAGCGAAATAAATCCGACAATCATAATCAACACGGAAATGGACATAGCCATCACCGGTCGCTTTATAAATACATTTCCTTTCATTTTTTGTATCTTACAGCTTTATTTTACTTGCGTTCCCTCTCTAAGCAGTCCGGCGCCTTGTGACACAATCTCGTCCCCGACTTTCAACCCGTCCAGAACGATATACTCGCGTCCGTCATTGATGGCAGCTACAGTAATCAACGTTGAAGTCGCTTTTCCATCCACAACTTTATATACGGAAATCTTATCCTGCATTGCCACCGTAGCTTCCTGAGGAATAACAATAACACCTTTGTAGGAATTGGGAACTAGGACACTGCCCGAAGCGCCACTGTGTAAAATACCCGAAGCATTAGGGAACACCGCACGAACACCTACCGTTCCTGTCTGACGGTTGATCACACCGCTGATAGACTCCACACGTCCTTTCTCGCCATACACTGAACCGTCAATCAGTTTTAATTCTACTTCCGGCATATTCTTCAATGCTTCGTCCATGTTTTTATACTGGTTAATCAAAGAAAGCAATTCATTTTCGGTCAGAGAAAAGTAAACGTACATATCCGAATTGTCGGAAACCGTAGTCAAAGCCTGTGGAATGCTCGGTCCTACCAATGCTCCGACACGGTAAGGCAACATAGCTATCACACCGTCGCTGGGACTCTTCACTACCGTATATGAAAGGTTATTGCGGGCGTTTACTTCCTGTGCTTTCGCCTGTGCCAGCTGTGCTTTGGCCGACAGAAGAGAATTCTTTGCCGTGCTCAGATCGAATGCGGAAACCACATTCTCCTTATGCAGTTCCTCTTTGCTTTCATAAGTAAGCTGTGCCGTAGCAAGAGCAGCTTCAGCAGACTTCACATTTGCCACCGCCGTCTGCAATGCGGCCTCGTAGGGCACCTGGTCGATAATGAACAATGTCTGTCCGTTTTTTACACGTTGTCCTTCCGTCACACATACTTTTGTCAGCGTTCCGCTCACCTGCGGATAAATATCAATATCCTGGCGTCCGCGAATTGTCGCCGAATATGTGCTCAGAATCATACGGTCCGCCGGAGCGACGGTCATAACTTCATATCCTGTTTCCATTTGTGCAGGTGGAGCTTGCTTACATCCCGTAGCAGCAACCAGACAGCAGAGCAATAACAGCCCTTGCTTAACTTTACTAATCTTTCTACTCATTATGTTACCTATTAAATTTTTGAACGCGGCAAAGATAGGCTCTTTTTAGTATAGAAAACTGGTCATACTGTTTTGAGTTTTGTTCATTTTCGGAATATAAAAGCTAATATTTAGTAAAAAAGTCCTATTTTTGTCCGCGAAAAGAGAAATGTGTATGAAAGAAACTCCAGCCTTTGCTATACTCCGCGAACCTTTTATTGCCGGAACCGACGAAAATCTGTCTCCGGTCATGCATCATTTATGGAAGTTGGAAGGAGGTGCCATTTACTTTTGCCGTAAGGGATGGGCACACGCCACAATCGATTTGAAGGATTATGAAATTGTAAAAAACACACAGGTAGTACTTCTTCCCGGTACCATTATCTGCATCAATGGTTGTAGCAGCGACTTCACCGCTTCGTTTTTCGAATTTCCAAAAGAGATGTTCATGGAAGCCTGCATGCGGTTTGAGCCTATATTTTTCCGGTTCATCAAAGAACAGCCTTGCTACGTTCTCCCCCAAGAAAATACCGGAGCCATCAACGGATTGATACGAGCCACAACAGCGATATATAACGACCGTGAAAACCGTTTCCGGAACCAGATAGCCAGAAACCATCTCCAGTCTTTCATGTTCGACATTTATGATAAATGCTACCGCTATTTCGGTAAGCATAAAATAGAAGGTGGTACCCGACAGGATGAAATCTTCAAAAGTTTCGTATCGCTTGTACACGAGCATTGTGCCTCTCAACGGGAAGTCAGCTTCTATGCCGACAAACTGTGCATTTCTACCAAATATCTGACTGGTATCTGCAAAGCTGTCACTGGTGATTCTGCTAAAAAGATCATTGACGACTTTGCTATTCTGAAGATTAAAGTGTTGCTTCAATCAACCGAACTGACAGTGCAGGAAATTGCCGACCGACTCCATTTTCCCGATCAGTCGTATTTAGGAAGGTACTTCAAACGGCACGAGGGGATGTCGCCGAAAGAGTATCAGAGTAAGTATTCTATCTAATCAAGTAAAATAATCTTTTATTATTAGATTATTAGGCACGGATTACGCGGTTCTTTTATTAACTAAAACCGTGTAATCCGTGCCTCCATTTATTTTATTAATTTGTATTTATCGCACAACACAGATTGTTAACAGATCTGTAATACTATCTTAATCTGCCTTGCATTCCTTTGCACCGTGAAACAAAAACACGGGTGTGAATAACTTTATTGCATTTAATAAATTAAAAGAAGCAAGGTAAAAGATTATGAAAAGAAACAAATGGCTGCTTTCTCTGTCAATTGGGCTCTTGTGCTGTGGCTCTGCATACGCACAGACAACAGTGAAAGGAAAAATAACGAGTGAAGGTGGGGAACCGTTAATCGGGGCTACCGTAGCTGTGAAAAACTCGACAGACGGCACGGTGACCGACATCGACGGAAACTACTCCCTGAAGACTAAGAAAACATTGACTCAAAAGGATTTGCTTGTATTCAGTTATGTGGGATATAAAACGCTACAGAAGAACTATGCAGGCAATACGATGAACGTAAAACTGGCGGAAGAGTCGCAACAACTGAATGATGTGGTGGTGACTGCCCTGGGGATCAAACGTGAAGAAAAAGGATTGGGATATGCCACGGAAACCGTGAAAGGGGATATGATTACGAGTGCCCTGCCCACCAACTGGTCGACGGCACTGAACGGCAAGGTAGCCGGATTGAGTGTTATCTCTTCCGGTGGTCCGCTTAATTCGAGCCGTATCTCGCTGCGGGGGGACGTCTCGCTGAACCAGAACGGAAACGACGCATTGGTGGTAGTGGACGGTGTACCGATGAGTAGTCCGATGACCAATCCGGGTGTTGCCTACGGTGCAGGTTCAAACAGCGAACTTTCCGTGGACTATGGTAACGGATTCTCCGACATCAATCCGGATGATATCGAAAGCATCCAAGTATTAAAAGGGGCCAGTGCGACAGCCTTGTACGGTACGCGTGCAGCCAATGGCGTGATTATGGTGACTACCAAATCGGGAGCGGGTGCACCCAAAGGTATCGGTGTGTCTTACAGCGGTAACTTCAGTATTGACGATGTGATGAGATGGCCCGATTACCAGTATGAATTCGGACAGGGATTGCCGAGCAATATCGGTCCGGCAGGTTCTATCTACGAAGGCCAGCCCTATTACTCTTACGGGAAAGCGGAAGACGGCAGTTACGCAAGCACTAGCGGAACCAGTAGCGCTTACGGAGCACGTTTCGACGCCAACAGGTTGTTCTACCAATATGACCCCGTAACGCAGGGACGCGCTTCTGTTGCCACCCCTTGGGTAGCGTACAAAAACAACCGCAAAGATTTGTTCCAGACAGGATACACCCTGACCAACTCGGTAGCCTTGACCGGAAAATCCGACCGGGGCAGCGTACGGGCGTCCATCACCCACACTAAGAACGAATGGATTCTCCCCAATACAGGTTTCCAGCGTATCACCGCCATGGTTTCCGCCCAACAGCAGATTTCGAGGGCACTGCGCATTAATTTCAAGTCGAGTTATACGTACCGCAAGCTCAACAACACGCCTGCACTGGGATATAACAGTAACTCTATCTCCTACTTCCTTATCTTCCAGAATCCGAATGTCAACCTCGACTGGTTGCGTCCGATGTGGCGTACCGGACAGGAAAATGTGAAACAGCTCCAACCGTACAGTTCCTTTATCGGAAACCCGTATGTCATTCTGTACGAATCTGAAAATCCTTCGGAGAAACACAGTAATGTATCATCCATTTCTGCCAATCTGCGCATCAACAGTAAATTCGATTTCATGATCCGGTCCGGTATCCAGTTGTCAGCAGACCAACGCGAACAGCATCGTCCTATCAGTGACGTGGTTTTCGGAAACGGTTTTTTCAAGAAGCAGAATGTGTTCGATTATGAATTAAACAGCGATGCTTTATTTACTTACCATGATTCATTCGCCAACGGATTGCGTGTCAACGCTTCGGCAGGTGGAAACATGATGCAACAAAGCTACGATATGTTGGCTGCCTCGGTGGTAGGATTGATTACGCCGGGAGTATACAAACTGGCAAACGGTGTTTCCAACCCGAACGTGCAGACGGTTATCAAAAAGAAAGCGTTGAACAGTCTTTATTTCACGGCCAATTTCTCGTATAAGGATAAACTGTTTCTCGATGTCACCGGGCGCAATGACTGGTCGTCTACCCTGCCGAAAAGCAACCGTTCTTTCTTCTATCCGTCGGTCAGCGTCAGTGCAGTGATGAACGAGTGGTTCACGTTGCCGGAACAGATCAGTCTGTTGAAAGTGAGAGGTTCGCTGGCACAGGTCGGCAACGACACAGACCCTTACAAGACATCGCCCTATTATGGCACAAGCGATTTCCCCGGCTCGGCCATCGTATCTTCTACGCTCTATAATCAGGATTTCAAACCGGAGATTTCGACCAATTACGAAACGGGATTCGACTTCCGTATGTTTCACAACCGCATCGGACTCGATTTCACATTCTATTATAACCGCACCAAAAACCAGATTCTGGATGCTCCGATGGACCCGACCACAGGTTACAGCAAAGCTACCATCAATTCGGGATGCGTCCGCAACCGCGGTTACGAAATCCAGTTGGACGTTACTCCGGTAGTCAGCAGGGATTTCCGATGGAATGCTACTTTCACCTGGTCTAAGAACGAGAACCGGATTCTCTCACTGGCGGAAGGGGCGGATGAGAACCAGTTAATCAGCAGTATCGGTAGTGTGTCTATCATCGGACGTGTGGGTGGAACTACGGGCGATCTCTGGGGATATAAACTGGTACGCGACCCGGAAGGAAATGTGGTCATCAACGACAATGGATTGCCCGAACGTTCGGGAGAGATCGAATACGTCGGCACGGCCTATCCGAAATGGAAAGCCGGACTGTATAACGAATTTTCTTATAAGAACTTCACGCTTAGCGTCCTGCTCGACGGACAGATGGGAGGTAAAATGTACTCGCACTCGCACCACAAAATGACGGAACAGGGAAAACTGCAACATACGCTGAACGGACGTCTGCCGGGAACGGAATTTTATATGTCGAAAGACGACCCGCGCATCGCTGCCGCCGGACTTTCACCACAAGACGGGATGTACATGATTGCTCCGGGAACGGTGAAAAACGATGACGGAACTTACTCGCCAAACACCAAAGTGGTGACCGTGGAAAGTTATTATAAGGAATATTACCGGATGGCCAATGTGGAAACTAACACATTCGACACTTCATTCCTCAAGTTGCGCGAAATGAGACTGGAGTACAAGTTGCCGAACAGCACACTGAAGAAAACACCGTTCAGCAAAGCATCGGTGGCACTCTACGCACGCAACCTGTTCTGTATCACCGACTATCCTCTGTTCGACCCCGAATCTGCCGCCCTCAACGGAAGTTCGATGGTGACCGGTGTGGAGACGGGCTCACTGCCTACGGCACGTACTTTCGGACTGAATATTAACGTATCTTTTTAAACACTGACTTATGAAAACCAATAAACTTTTCAAAAATATAGTATGGGGAATGACTTTGTGCGGAGCTCTCTGCACGACTTCCTGCACCAGCTTCGACGAACTCAATACAGACCCCACCCGCATGGATGAGGTGAATCCCGGCACGCTGCTCAACCCGATTTTATACGAAACATCGGTCTACAACTGGAAACGCTACAACAGCTATACCTACGACCTGATGCAATGTGCCGTATCTACCAGCAGCACCAACGGTGTGGGATGGTGGTATATGACGGACAGCGAAGGAGACGGCACATGGACTACTTATTATAAATGGATCAACAACGCCAAAGAGATGATGCGCCTCACCGGAAAATTGCCGGAAGCCTCCAAACAACCCAACTACGATGCTATATCGCTGACTTTGCAATGTTGGCTATACCAGATTCTGACGGATGCCTTCGGTGATATTCCGATGAGCGAAGCCTGCTCCGCCGACGAGGGAATACTTGCACCGAAGTTCGACACCCAGCAGCAGGTGTACCAACAGATTATCGACAATCTGAAAACAGCTAACGAGTTGTTCGACAAAGCTAACGGGTTGATCTACAACCAATCGGGCGAAATGTTGTACAAGACGTCCAAAGGGGATGCAACCGGTATTTTGAAATGGAAGAAGTTCTGCAACTCGCTCCGTCTGCGTGCACTGCTCCGGGTGATCGACGTGCCGGAATTCAACGCGAAACAGGAGCTGCGTACCATGCTGACCGATCCCGCCACTTATCCGGTATTCGAATCGAACGATGATGCTGCCCTGCTTGCCATCAGCGGAACTTATCCGGAGGAAGCTCCGCTCACCCGTCCACAGGATTTCACTTCTTATGTTCAGATTTCAGAGTTCTTTGTTAATCTGCTGAAAGGTTGGAACGATCCCCGTCTGCAGGTGTATGCAACACAGGTCACTCTCCCCGACCAGACTAAAGATTATGTGGGTTTGCCCAGCGGTTATCAGACGTTGCCTTCAATCACTGCTTCGGGACTGAATCAGGAAATGGCGAAGGCACCTATGAAACTTGCCATGATGCCTTATGCCGAAGTGGAATTCATCAAAGCGGAATTACTGAAAAAAGGAGTGATCGACGGAGGAAGTAGCGCTGCCAAAGAGGCTTATCAGAAGGGAGTGCAGGCGGCTATCGAACAGTGGGGACAGAAAATGCCTGACCATTATTTTGAAAATCCGGAAGCTGCTTATGATGATACGCTGGAACGAATCATGAACCAGAAGTTTGTCGCACTGTTCTTCTGCGATTATCAGCAGTGGTTTGAATATAACCGTACCGGTTTTCCTGTGTTACCTGTGGGGCCCGGCATCGCAAATGCTAATAACAAAATGCCGAAACGCTTTAAATATCCATCTGCTCTGCAGCGTACTAATCTGAAAAATTATCAGGCGGCTAAAGCGAACATGGGAGGCGATGACTTCCATATCCGACTGATGTGGCAGCAATAAATGAATGTGTCGGTCACCAAGATTGCGGCAATAATTATCATTTCAATCAATCTTTAAAATTCAATGAATATGAAAAGAATAATCAGTATGGCTGTTGTGTTAGTTATAACGATGGCAGCAACGGCGCAAAAAGGAGAGCTCGCCATGAACGAGAATATCTCCGGAAAAGACCATATTTCCAAAAACGAAAAAGAAGCTACTCCCGTAGGCAAAAAGTCGAAAGCGGCATTTATATTCGACGTGTATGGAGAAATCCCGACTACCAAACCAGTGTTTGAAGCGGAACATTATCTGGGGAGTGACATTACCGGAAAATGGAATACTTTCATCCAGAATTATACGCATGAGTATGATGTAACAATCGGATTTACGGATTCCTCGGTCGAAATTTTGAAGCCTTCTATTTACAAGGCGGTCAATAAGGTGAATAAATATTATAAGAAGGCATTGAAGAAAGAAGAGGTGAGCCGGGAAGTTGCTACATTCAACATGGGTCATATTCTGGATTGCGCCAATGTGATGTGTTTCGATGATAACAGCAAGTCTTTTGAGGAGGCTCTCAAGTCGGCAGATGAACCGGAAGAAATTATCGCATTATTCAATCAGGTTACTTTAAGAAAGTTATAAGCAATGAAAAAGATCAATTTTAGAAAAACGCTGTTTGCAGCGGTTTTGCTTTTCCAGCTGAACGCTATTGCCGCCTTTGGTCAGACGGTGGTGAAAGGTAGTGTGAAAGATAATACAGGTAAACCCATCAGCGGTGTAGTGGTGACAGACGGGGCACATTTCAATACGACTGATGCAGAAGGAAATTATGTTCTGAACACTGATCCGGCACGTTATCCAATGGTTTACATCTCTACTCCGGCAACGTATGAGCTTCCTTCCAAAGAGGGGATAGCCGATGGTTTCTATCAATATCTGGATGCCGGGAAAAGCGAAAACCAATGTGACTTCGTATTGACTAAACGGCAGAAGCCGGTGGATGAATTTGTCTACATCGTCCTTTCCGACCCGCAAGTGAGAAACGAAAAGCAACTGGACCGCTTCCGCACGGAAACAGTGCCCGACCTGAAACAGACTGCCGACTCACTAAAGAACTTCGAAATCGTCGGCATGGGACTGGGGGATCTGGTGTGGGATGCCATGAACCTGTACGCTCCTTACCGGCAAGCGGTGTCCAACTTAGGAATGACGATGTTCCAACTGATGGGAAACCACGACTTCAACCTGCTCTACAAATCTATAACGCAGACGGATCATCCGGCGGATGGTTATGGGGAACAGAATTATTATCAGTCATTCGGCCCGGCTAACTATTCATTCAATATCGGTAAAGTGCATGTGATAGCAATGAAGGATATTGATTACGACGGCAACAAGAAATACACGGAACGCTTCACGCCGGAAGATTTGGACTGGTTGAGAAAAGATTTAAGTTATGTGCCTAAAGGAAATATCGTGTTCCTGAACGTTCACGCTCCAGTAGCTAATAACACGGTAGCTGCGGGGGGAAATGCGCGCAACGCCAATGCGCTTTTCCAACTGTTGAGGCCTTACCAAGTACATATTTTCTCCGGACACACGCACTTTTATGAAAATCAGTTGCCCGCCCCTACCATTTACGAACATAATATCGGAGCGGCCTGCGGCGCATGGTGGGCAGGACACGTGAATCGTTGCGGAGCACCAAACGGTTATCTGGTGGTACAAGTGAAAGGTGATGATGTGAAATGGCGTTACAAGGCAACAGGGTGTTCGCCGGACTATCAGTTCCGGCTTTACCAACCGGGAGAGTTTGAAAGCCAGAAAGACTATGTGGTAGCCAATATCTGGGATTGGGACTGGACGTATACGGTAAACTGGTACGAGGATGGAGTGTTGAAAGGTGCTATGCAGGCTTTTGACGATGAGGATCAGGATTATATCAATATGGTAAAGGGAAAGAAAACGGGTTATCGCACACGTCATCTTTTCCGTGCACAGCCTTCTAAAGATGCAAAATCTGTCAAGGTGGTGGTTAAGAATCGTTTCGGGGAGATATTCACGGAAGAGATAAAACTGTAGTTTTATTTCGGTCTGTTTATACTGGTAGTAAATTATAAAAGTCATGAGGGAGTTTAAGCTTTAACTTCCTCATGACTTTTATTTTTGAAACAATCTCACTTTAACGGAAAATCCGGCACATTGCTACTTTCATCGGTACTTTCCTCATCGCCCATAGTGCACAAAGCAGGGAACAGATGGCGCAGACCACAAATGTAACTCCGGTAGATACAAGGATATTTCCCAAGCCGACCAACGGAGAAACAATACCTCCGGAAGCAAAACAGAGTGCTCCCAGCAGGGCGGAAGCTGCTCCGGCGTAACGGCGTTCGCTATCCATCGCCAAGGTGGTGGAGGAAGTAAAGGTCAGTCCCATTGTGAAAAGTAATGCGAACATCAGCAGTTCATAGGTCCAGAAGCCGCATCCGTTATACAAGGCAATCATCACACAGACGGACAGGCACAACATACCGATGCATCCGGTCAGCGTCCCAGTTTCAAGTTGGCGGAATTTCACGGAGATAGTTGCTGCCACCCCGATAGCTACCGCATTCACCGCGAAGCAGATACTAAATGCAAAGGGGGAAAATCCGTAATGTTGTTGCACAATAAAAGGTGAGGAAGCTATAAGGTATTTATTGAAATTTCAATAAATTAATATTATAGCACCTAAAAAAATAGGATATAAATACATATCAGATTATAACTTCAGCCATTTTGCTATAAAATTAATAGAAATTACCAACAAGAGACTACAATATATAACTTTTATTCCTACATTTGCAGCCAAATGATAACTTATTAATAAAAAATACAGATACCATGGCTAAAATAACCAAAGAAGCCGCTTTGCTCTATCACTCACAGGGCAAACCCGGTAAGATCGAGGTAGTCCCTACCAAACCGTATAGTACACAAACAGATTTAGCACTCGCATACTCTCCCGGTGTGGCAGAACCTTGCCTCGAAATTGAGAAGAATCCACAAGACGCATACAAATATACTGCGAAAGGTAACCTTGTTGCTGTTATTTCCAACGGTACAGCCGTACTCGGACTAGGTGACATAGGCGCATTGAGTGGCAAACCGGTAATGGAAGGTAAAGGGCTGCTCTTCAAAATCTATGCCGGCATTGACGTATTCGATATCGAAGTCAATGAAAAAGACCCGGAAAAATTCATTGCAGCCGTAAAGGCTATCGCTCCCACCTTCGGCGGTATCAACCTCGAAGACATCAAAGCTCCAGAATGCTTTGAAATCGAACGCCGTCTGAAAGAAGAACTGGATATTCCTGTGATGCACGACGACCAGCATGGTACCGCTATCATCTCCAGTGCCGGATTGGTAAACGCCCTGCAAGTAGCCGGAAAGAAAATCGAAGATGTAAAAATCGTTGTGAACGGTGCCGGTGCATCTGCCGTGTCTTGCACTAAACTGTATGTGTCACTGGGTGCACGTCTCGAAAATATTGTCATGCTGGACAGTAAAGGTGTTATCAGCAAAACACGTACTGACCTGAACGAACAGAAGAAATATTTCGCAACTGACCGCATGGACATACATACACTGGCAGAAGCCATTAAAGGTGCAGACGTATTTCTCGGCCTGTCAAAAGGAAACGTGTTGAGTCAAGATATGGTACGTAGCATGGCCCCCATGCCTATCGTATTTGCGCTGGCCAACCCGACTCCGGAAATTTCCTACGAAGACGCTATGGCAGCCCGCCCCGATGTATTGATGGCAACCGGACGTTCCGACTATCCGAACCAGATAAATAATGTAATCGGCTTTCCGTATATCTTCCGTGGTGCATTGGACACTCATGCCAAAGCCATCAATGAAGAAATGAAAATTGCGGCCGTACACGCTATCGCCAATCTGGCAAAACAGCCGGTACCCGATGTTGTTAACGCGGCCTACCATGTAAACAACCTTTCCTTCGGTCCGGAATACTTCATCCCGAAACCGGTAGACCCACGCCTCATCACAGAGGTGTCTTGCGCTGTAGCAAAAGCTGCGATGGAAAGTGGAGTAGCCCGTACGGAAATCAAGGACTGGGACGCATACTGTGTACATCTGCGCGAATTAATGGGTTACGAATCCAAACTGACCCGCCAACTGTATGATACTGCCCGCCGCAACCCGCAACGTGTTGTATTTGCAGAAGGGATCCACCCCAATATGCTGAAAGCTGCCGTTGAAGCAAAATCGGAAGGTATCTGTCATCCTATCTTATTAGGAAACGATGAGGCTATCGGTAAATTAGCAGAGGAGCTGGACCTAAGCTTGGAAGGTATCGAGATTGTAAATCTCCGCCATCCGGACGAGTCGGAACGCCGCGAACGTTATGCCCGTATTTTAGCCGAAAAACGTGCACGCGAAGGCTTTACTTATGAAGAAGCCAACGATAAAATGTTCGAGCGCAACTACTTCGGTATGATGATGGTAGAAACCGGAGACGCTGATGCGTTCATCACCGGACTTTATACAAGATACAGCAACACAATCAAGGTTGCCAAAGAAGTGATCGGCATCCAACCGGGATTCAAACATTTCGGAACCATGCACATACTGAACTCCAAGAAGGGTACCTACTTCCTGGCAGATACATTAATTAACCGCCACCCCGATACCGACACATTGATTGATATAGCCAAGCTGTCCGACAAAACAGTCCGTTTCTTCAACCATACTCCGGTAATGGCCATGCTATCCTACTCTAATTTCGGTGCTGATACAACAGGAAGCCCTGTAAAAGTGCATGAAGCCGTAAATTATATGCAGAAAGAGTATCCGGAATTGGCTATCGACGGTGAAATGCAGGTAAACTTCGCCATGAACCGCGAATTGCGTGATACCAAGTATCCGTTCACCCGTCTGAAAGGAAAAGATGTAAATACATTGATTTTCCCGAACCTGAGTTCAGCGAATGCCGGTTACAAACTGCTGCAAGCAATGGATCCGGATACGGAATTTATCGGCCCTATCCAAATGGGATTGAACAAACCGATCCATTTCACCGATTTCGAAAGCTCTGTACGTGACATCGTTAATATTACAGCTGTAGCGGTAATTGACGCTATCGTAGACAAGAAGAAAAAAGAAGGCTAATGAGAAGACCGTTATCCAAATCACAAATAGTTTGCATTAGCCTGCTTTGGTTGGCGCTTTGCTATTTAGTTCTCACAAAAGCCGAACGGATCGATGGGATGACAGTAGTAATGCTTGTCATTTCGGCAGCATTAGTATTCATTCCTGTTTATAAGTCGATAAAAAGGAATAAATAAATATCTTTTTTCCTATTTTTAATGCGATAAAATATCAAATTTGATATTTTATCGCATTTTTCTTTATAAAATGTTTGCTAGTTTAATTTTTATCTTTACTTTTGCAACCGCATAAGAGAAATAGATAATCGAATTTTAAACAACCAATAAAAGAAAAAAAGATTATGAATGCAGCAAAGGTATTAGACGATCTGAAAAGAAGATTTCCCAATGAACCGGAGTATCATCAAGCAGTAGAAGAAGTACTTTCGACTATTGAGGAAGAATACAACAAACACCCTGAGTTCGATAAAGTAAACTTGATCGAACGTTTGTGTATCCCTGATAGAGTATATCAGTTCCGCGTGACTTGGATGGATGATAAAGGTAACATTCAGACTAACATGGGTTACCGTGTTCAACATAACAACGCGATTGGCCCGTACAAAGGCGGTATCCGTTTCCACTCATCCGTGAATCTTTCTATCTTGAAGTTCCTTGCCTTTGAACAGACATTCAAAAACTCACTGACCACATTGCCTATGGGTGGCGGTAAAGGTGGTTCCGACTTCTCTCCCCGTGGTAAATCAAACGCAGAAGTAATGCGCTTCGTGCAAGCTTTCATGTTGGAATTGTGGCGTCACATCGGTCCTGAGACGGACGTTCCTGCCGGTGATATCGGTGTAGGTGGCCGCGAGGTAGGTTTCATGTTCGGTATGTACAAGAAACTGACTCACGAATTCACTGGAACATTCACAGGTAAAGGCCGCGAATTCGGAGGTTCACTGATTCGTCCGGAAGCAACAGGTTACGGTAACATTTACTTCCTGATGGAAATGCTGAAAACCAAAGGTACTGACTTGAAAGGTAAGACTTGCTTGATTTCCGGTTCCGGTAACGTTGCTCAATACACTGCAGAAAAGGTTCTTGAACTTGGCGGTAAGGTTCTGACTATGTCTGACTCTGACGGTTACGTTTATGATCCGGACGGTATCGACCGTGAGAAACTGGATTACATCATGGAATTGAAGAATCTGTATCGTGGCCGTATCCGTGAATACGCAGAAAAATATGGCTGCAAATATGTAGAAGGTGCTCGTCCTTGGGGTGAGAAAGCAGATATCGCTCTGCCTTCTGCAACTCAGAATGAATTGAACGGTGATGATGCTAAGAAATTGGTTGCTAACGGTGTGATAGCTGTATCCGAAGGTGCTAACATGCCTTCTACTCCGGAAGCTATCCGCGTATTCCAAGAAGCCAAAATCCTTTATGCTCCGGGTAAAGCTGCCAATGCAGGTGGTGTATCAGTATCCGGTCTTGAAATGACTCAGAACTCTATCAAACTGAGCTGGAGCTCTGAAGAAGTAGACGAGAAGTTGAAGAGCATTATGAAGAATATCCATGCAGCTTGCGTTCAATACGGTACTGAAGCTGACGGATACGTAAACTATGTGAAAGGTGCTAACGTAGCCGGATTCATGAAGGTTGCCAAAGCAATGATGGCACAAGGTATCGTATAATCAGCCACAGATATAAATAAGCTATAGTTAAAAACTCCCGCCTTCCGAAAGGAAGAACGGGAGTTTTTTATGCACAAACAATTTGTACGACACCCGGGTGTCGTGCATACTGAGACCCGGGTGTCAGCATACATGAGACCCGGGTGTTGGTATGCCTGAGACCCGGGTGTCGTCACAACTATCTTTGCATGCTCTTTTAATAGTATTCATCTCTTTGGAAAAAATAAAAATCTAATCATTATAATCATATTCCAAAGTAAAGTCATCTACCCACATCACACTTTGATCACTACCGAAAAAGTAGTCTCCATATTTACTGGACGAACATACTACCAATATATAGTTAGGAACCCGATTGGTGTCACGATATTCCAATTCAACCTCAAAAGGTTCAAAGTTATTAATTGTTTTTCCCTGAGTAAATTCTCCGTAGGCAATGACGTGAGGATCATTCTGATCGAACATTTTACGTTTACTGGAAGTCTTAGCAGTGATAATATCTATCGGAGCATCCCAATCTCCCAAAGCAACCCAAATGATGCAAGTATCATCTTTATCCTTTAATAAAGGATATAGTTCATCATACTTATCCGAATCTTTATCCATTTGATTAACCGGGCCAGTAGTATATTTATAATATCCCGTCAACCTCGTGGGACGCTCGGTAAACGGACGACCAAATTTTAAATGTCCATCTGTAAAACTACCTTCAGCAAAATCGTACCAATAACCGGCAAACAGATTTCCGGCAGCAAATTTGATAACAGCATACATAGATTCCATCTTTACGGAAGTTCCCGTCTGTCCATTCCAAGTATTCGTTCCGTCTGGTGTCGTTATACTCCGGAGAATGGAAGCTCCCTTGTTACCACTTCCCCAAAACTCCTCACCACCTTCTGCCCAAAAATTATAAACTTTGCCTTTCAAATGCCATTCATCAAACTTAGCATTCGGCAATTGTTTGGCTATTCCAGTAGTAAAAGGCAACTCCTCACTATAATCCTCACCTGAATACGCACGACAAACATAAGTCGTTTGTTCCTTCAAATGCGGTATGCGAGCGGAAAAGGCTGCACCATCCGCTGTAATATATGAATTATCAACTTTCCTCCACTCTTCGGTTGTGGTTTCTCGAATCTCAAATCCATTATCAGAACCTTCTATACCCTCCGCATACAGCCATGCCACGTTTACCCAACCGTCTGCGCGCTTCATTTCCACATCTTTATCTTTCCGATAAACACGAAGCTCCCAATTTTCTTCAAAGAAATCCTGATATTGCACCTTTACCTGTGCAGAGGCATAATTGGAATAGAGTGTCCATTTTAGTTCCGGCACTTCCGTTTTTCCATTATATGTTGTACCCTTCGGCCCTAATTTCAGCTCCAAGAGGTCTAGTTCTTTCCATTTAGTATTTTTCCTCACATTGGCAATAGCAACTTTCGTATCCGGATTTATCTCAGACAGTCCTACTTGGTTTGCCATTTTAAATATACGTACAATATCTTGCTGAGCAATAACTTTCCATCGATATTCCTGATAAAGAGATAATATCACCTCATAAGGATTAGTTAAATCTATTATATCTTGTGGAGCAAGTGTACTCTTAGCTCCCTCTGTCACCGAAAGCTTAGTCACATGAACTTTTCGCAGATTGACATTCTCTTCCAATTTCAAAGTCACAGTGCGGTCTTTCTCCGAGATTACCGCATTTTCTTTTTGTCCCTCTACTTGCATTCCGGTTATGGACAAAGCTATTTGTGGATAATCGATATCATTTTTGATACACCCCTGTAATAAAGTAATCACAGCAGCACCTAGCAATAAATTATATATAGCCCGCATTTTCATTACATACAAAAGGTTAAACCTATATTTATATTAAAAAGATTTATCTTAAAATTGGCGCCGCTGTCTCTACGTTTACCCTCTTCACCCAGATTATTCTTTTGTTTCTCTGTACGATATTTAAATCCGACAACGCCAAAGGATAATTCAGCACAAACATTTTGCGTAATAAATACCGCCAATCCGGGATTAATGCCCAAGTGCAACTCATTTATCGTTGTGTCAGTGCGTTTAAATTCTTCACCTTCTCCACGTGAGAAACTAGAAGAACCTCGTTTGTAAGTCAGCGTAGTCTCATTAAACAAGCCGAAAAGTTTACCACGGTCAAGCCCTACATATGAGCGATGAAATATGCCGATCGATCGTAAATTTTCCGTATAACGGATATTGTCTAATGAGAAATTCAAATCATCATCAATATTCAACGACACATTACCCAAATCAGCAATCGTATGACTATAACCTAGTTTCATACCGACAATCAAATTATCCGCCAACGCATATCCGACGAACGGATTAACAGAGAACGTTTTGAAATTACAATCAAAATCTTTCAATATTGAGAATAACAGTCTACTGTCATCACTGTCAAAATTAACATAAGAGAAAGTCAAACCGCCCATCCATTTTTTCTTCGGAATAAAACGATAGCTGATGATACCACGGTCGTAACGTCCGATCGGTTTGATTCGAATCAGTCCGGTATTGTCTTCCACAATATCCTTTTCCGCATGCACCTGCTCCAACTCCGCCTTATCCACATATACGGTATCATGTATTACAATGGTATCCCGCTGCTGTGCCCGGATCTCCTGTATGCCAACCAACAGAATGACAGCACATATATAGATTAATCTACTACTCATTTTCTCCTTTTTTTATAAATAGAATGCAATACCTAAACCAATGGAAAACAGGTTAATCTTGAAATTTGCCGAACTGGAGGAACGTTCACCGACATACACTTGGTCTGTTGTTTGTTTCACCTTGCTGAAGTCAAGTCCAAGAACTCCGACACTGACTTCCACAGCAGTATAATTATTAATAAAAGCAACAATTCCAGGTGCAACTCCTAATCCGAAATCAGCAGTAGTCGAATAAGTACCGCTCAATTTTCCACCATTCTTCGTTACTACTTTCGACTGGCTTCCTCCCATCTCAAGACGTGTCTCTGCAAAAAGAGCAAATCGCTTACTAGTACCTATATTTATATAGTTCCTCAGAATACTAATCACGCTATAAGAATGTTTCAACTGATATAGGTCATTTACATCAAAATTAGTATCATCATCCAGATTCAATGTCACCCCATCCAATTTTGTCAGCGTACGTCCGTACGAAAAACGTCCTCCGGCAGCCAAATTATCTTTCAAAGCATAACAAAACATAGGACTTACCTTAAACGTGTATCCGTCAGAATTAAAACCATCAACAATCAGAAATTGATAATTTTGTTCATTATGCTCGGAATAAGAAACAGAGCTTCCTACAATCCACTGCCCTTTCGGAACAAATGTTCGAGGTTCTATATTGCGTTTAAACTCTTGTGCCTGAGCAGTTATCCCCCAGATAAACAACAAGAATAATAATATTTTTTTCACTCTATAATCATTATAAGTTTATTCTTCCAATTCACTCTCGTCATATACCAATTTCAAGTTGTCTAACCACATAGAACTGCCGGTACTTCCCTCAAAATAATCTCCGTATTTACTCGCCGAAGCCACCACTACAATACTTGTAGGAATACGTTCAAGACTGTAATTCAAACGGATAACAAAGGGATGCATATTCTCACCTTCGGTAGACGAATCCCATGTCTGTTCACCATAAGCTATAACGTTATCTCCTTTCGGATCAAAAAAAGTAGCAGCATCTCTCGTATCCACAATCAACGGCCAAGTTTCTCCACCGTAAGTTTGTCCTTCCCAGTCTCCTAGTGCTATAAACACTTGCCCTTTGTCTTGTTCTCCATTTTCGATATACTTTCCTCCGTTATCTACAGTTCCCGAAGTATAACGTATATATCCGGTCAATGCAACTGGACGGGAGGTAAACGAACGTCCCCATCCCAAAATTCCATTCATTTTTTGTGTATCCAAATACTTACCGATGAACAGATTTCCTGCGGCAAACTTAATAACTATTTTTTTAGACTGTAATTTCGCAGAATACTTGCCTTCCACTTTCACAGAAGAATCCGCTGTTGTCAAATCTGTAGCAAAAGCAGAAACAGAAGAGGAACCATGATTACCACTATCCCAAAAGAAATCACTGCTTGAAGCCGCAATATACATAGGCTTACTTCCCGACCACTCCTCAAATCCACAATTCTCCAATTGGAGCGTCTTTTCTGTCGTGAACTGACATTTTACATTGGATGCCATTGCCCCCTCCATAACTTGATATTCATATTCTGAGAAAAGTTCATTATCACTATTCTTCAATCCAGTCACCTCAGCAGTAAGTACAGAACCGTTTCGTACCGCAGGCACCGTCTGCCATTCAGTAGTTCCCACTTTCCGGTAGCGGAATGACAATTCTGATTGTGGTTCTCGTTCCGGCAGCACTTCACCGAACAAAGTCGCCTTTGTTGCCCATATAAGATATTTCTTATCATCCGGAATAGCGACTGTTTGTACAGCAATATCAGAAGCCACAATTTGCCAGTCTACTATACGCTGATAGCCTCTCTGGTCTGTTACAGAAAAACGAATACTACGTGTACCATTCTCCGCTGTATATTTCCGGATTAGTGAAGCGGAAAGATTTATATCCATAGCATGCCCCAAAGAAGCTTCTTTTTTATCGATCGTGATTCCGCCATTTGCGAGCAGATCTTCTTCCTCAGTTGTCAGATTTTTCAAGTCAAAAGTCTGTTGCGCAGTAGGTGCACCAAGAAAATCCGGAAACTGTTCAGAGGCTATTTCAATCTGCGTCAGTTTTGTAGAACCCTTTATCATCACCGTCATATCCTCTCCATCACCTATTTTCATGTATGCAGGTTGTGTCAAGACTAAATTTTGTCCCCCCATTTCAGCTTTAACTGACGGTCGGCGATAAATCGTCTCTTCTGTTTCCACTTCTCCAATAGGAGTTACATCCACCACCAAATTTATCATTCCCCCTCCGGTATCCGGCACTTCCACTTCCGATTCCTTAAATTCATAAGTCAAGTTGTAAAGTGTAGCCGACACCACATCGGGAATCGTATCTATATGTACAAACGGTGCTCCGGTAAGCTTATTGGTTGCCTCAAATGTACAAAATAGCGTATCGCAAGCAACAGGAACAGAGAAATATCCTAATTTTCCGACATCATCTGCCGTAAAATCAAGAATTCCATTTTCAGCCTTTACAGCCACCCCCACCATGCAATTTTCAAAATAAGGATTCATTGTCTCTGCAAAAGCTACAGTAGCCACTGTATTACCTACATTAGCCACGACATCAACTTTTACATCTGCCCCTTTTGTTATAGTAAAAGACTTTATACCCTCATAAAATTTCTTATCGAATGATGCAGAAACCACCTCTCCAGCTGTCACCTTTACTTGGTAATCACCGGAAGCAAGCAAAATATCATCAGGTACATTTTCTACTCCTTGATACTTACGTACCAGTTTCAAATCCTCTTTTTCACGTTGGTAGATACGAACCTTACAGTCTTTCTCCAAGATAGCTTGTTCTTCCGATGTAAGAGCACGGGTAGCTACTACTTTCAAATCATTCTTCATCCCAATAGACAACCGAAGACTCCCCTCACCATCAGTCGCAGTATATTCGTCACGCTGACATCCTGTGAAAAAGAAAAGAAGTAATAACCAATATAAATAATATTCTTTTATCTTCATTTCTTACCTATTTATTCTTTTATAGTAAATGTTAACGTCTTCGATACACTCTGCCCTTTCCGATCAATTAAAGTAATATGGAATTTGTGTGGTTTCTCACTTGGAAAATTCCTCAATAACGGTGTAAATTGAGTAATTACAAAATCCAACTCCGTTTTTCCTACAACCTGCTCTTCCACAGGAAAACCGAGACTTGTCAATGTTTCCTTATATTCTCCCGGTTCAGCCAAATCAAAAGTTCCAGCTTCACCAAACATCATTTTGATAGCATCTCCAAACAAATCATCACCCGCTTCTATTTGCACATTCACATGTCCGATAGTTTCCGACGCATTAAGTTTCACAATAATCTCCAATGGGTTCTCTTCAGTCACAGTCTCATCAAGAACGTAATCAAACTTTTTGCAGGTAATCGTAGGCTCTCCGTCCACATCACCCCCACCATCCGGGAAATCATCTATTTCCGGTTCGTCAGGACGAACACCACCATTTATATTTTCCACATCACAGCTATTGTCCACTTTCACAGAAGCATTAGCATCACCTCCAGTATTCGGATCACCGTCAGCATCGCTCAATTTATAAGTCATGGTTACAAGATAACCGATTGATACACCGGATACCGAACGCGTATTCACTGTCTGTACTTCATCTTTTATTCCATCTTCCGTTAGAGTGCTCAAAAATTTGAAATCGACAATATTACCGCTTTCATTGGCAGGAAAATAAGCAGCACGTACTTCATCTCCCATCTTAAACGTAAGTTGATCATTGCTATTTATTGTTACCGTAACTTCGGTATCGTCTCCCAAAAGCGGTTTCAATTCGTCCGTATAACCTATTTTTACCATAATACAATGCAACTTGCACTCTATCTTAGCAACATTGGTCACTTGATCTTTTTGTATCTCAATACTCTGCGAACCTTGACAATAAGGAACATCAAACACTGGTTCTCCTCCATCTGGAGAATGGGCTATGATTTTGTATTTGCCGACTTTCAATTGAAATATTTCAGGCATATCACTATACTTCCATTCGGAAATTAAAGTTGTTCCGTCTTCATTGTAAATACCAACGATATAACTACCAGCATCTACTGTGACAGCACGAGACAGTGGTGTCGCATTTACATCCACAGAAAGTTGCATGGAGGACAATTGAATTTGTCCATAACCATCCGATTCGTTGCCGAAGTCCATCTTTTCACGATCGCAAGCAGAGAGGATGAAAAGGCTTGCTACAAATATTGCTAATATTTTTATTTTAACTAATTGTTTCATATTCATCAATTCACTTTAATTCATTATTTAGCATACTCTAAATGTACATCATCTATTACTAAGACATTTCCTATACCACGAGTATCGGCATTACCACTCCAAGTATTAATCTCTCCACTATATTCTTTAATAGCCGGACTAGAAGAGGTTGATGACAAAAACACGATAGATATATGTGTCGGTTGTAATTCTTCATTTGAATAGGATATATTTAAAGTAGCCTTATCAGTGTTAGTTGTCGATAAATTCATATATCCATTTCCTAAATTAACAATATTATCTCCTTCTCTATGTTCTATTTGAATCGAAGCGGAAGCAGCTTCTCCATTATATGAGTAAAAACGATAATTAAAAGTCATTTGCGTAGGGCGAGAAGCAAAAGTATGTCCATGAACTTCTCCTGTTGATATATCATATTTTCCAATATACAAAGTGCTAGATGTTTTCTTGTTACAACTCAAACCTCCCCAAGGTAATCCTGTTGTACAGGTACTGCCTTCCCCCCATCCAATAGTTGCTATTTCTGCGGAATATGAACCATTAATTGGAGATGTAGATAATTTCATTCTAGTACTAGCCGACCAAGAAGAATTCACATAAGTAGTTCCTGGATATGCTACATAATAATAAGAGTAAATGCCTGCTTTAGCTGTAGTCAAATCATTCTGTGTACTCCACCAAGGATCCAAATCACTATCCTCATAAGGGTAAAAAGTATAAATATCTATGCTGCCAGGTTTTCCTGTTCCTTTCCACACAAACTTCTCACTCCACGTTTCAAAATCCGAATTAGGAATCTGCAATTCTGCTTCCGTCTCAATACTCAATTGATTCGAAGCCCCTACAATATCACCTTCTTCATCTTTTTTGGTAAATTGATAAGTGTAGCCGGTAGCCGGAATTAAATTAGTCAAAGAAATGGTAGAACCAGACAAAGGACAATTTATAGCATTCCATACACCATCATTTCCGTCATTATCCTTCTGAGAGCATAGGAAATTCCATCCATCTACATTGCCTTTTAACTGCAACGTAGCCTGTTTCGTCCAAACATCTCCTGGATACTGCAAACTAAGTACCACAGGATCTCCCATAGCCGAATTCAATGTCCCTTTACGTCGCAAATACCGAGCCTCCATCTGAATATCAGCATATTGGGATTCATCAAACTTAAACAGCAAATCATGTGATGTTCCATTCGACTTTATGGAACTTGGCACTACTTGCTGTTCTGTCTCGCCTTTCTTCAACCAATAGGTCACCTTGGCGGGATCACCGTCAAGAGTCAAATTAGCCTTCATCTTTGTCGTACCATAAAGAACTGATTGTCCTGCACTCACCGCAAACAGATTATCCTTACTGGAAACTCTAAATTTCAATGGTTCCACATTCTCTTTAGACAATTTATCAGTAGCCCGCAGTTCAAAAAGATGTTCTGTACCCTCTTCCGTATATTCCAAAAAAGGTACTACATTTGTAAAGTCAATCTTTGCAATCTTATCTTTTTTGTCACCCAATCCTGCCATCTGAAACCCTAACTTCTGCATTGCGCTCAGACTTTCTGCAGACACACTAGTCAAGTCCACAGTTTCAGGCCATCCTTGTTCGATCAACGAAAAAGAATGGGTCGTCAAATAACAATGAGCTATTCCACCGGCTGCATTCAAATAAGCATACACTTCTGAAGCTTCCGCTGATTTTCCTTCAACAACGTCAATCGGTTGGTCATCATTAAACCCATTTGCTGTAAAATAAGGTGCCGGAGCACTTAAAGCCTCATCCGAAACAGTGATTTTCACAGGTTCCTGATTAGGAATATCATCACTAAATGATATATTAATAGAAGGAGTACCTGCATCCAAATCAAGTGTCAGAATATAGGCATGGCGAGCTTCAAGAGCATAATCCTCACCAACTTTCAAAGTTACTTCCTGTGAATAACCCTCCTTCTTTTTTACCTTCACACGTACTTGTACTTCTCCCGGCTTGAAATAGGCATAACGTGTTTCATCAGAAACATAGTTCACTGTATTGCCAAGCGAAGTAGTGACTTCAGCCGTATACTCAGAAAAGTAGTCCTTAAATTCATCTGTATAGACAATCGACAATTTAGCATTTGCCAGATAACAGGTCACTTCCACAGTGGTGGTCTGTCCCCGCTTTATAACAAACGGCTGATTTCCCTCATAATAAGGCAACTCGAAACCTTCATTATTGACATCGCCATACGAAGCCTTCGCTACATAGTTATTACCAGACCGAAGAGTCAACTCATCATCAGCCAAAAACTCAGCTAATGTAGCCCACTCTCCACGAAGAGTTTCTCCTTTAAATATAGAAAAAGAGAAATCATTGACATCGGGCACTTCCTGTTCTATTCCATCATTAACCCGAGTATTTGTTCCCACTAATACTTCGGCATTTGCACTAACTTGTACACGTAATGTTCCATTTCCTTCACTTCCCTCATCACGTTCCGAAGAACAAGAAAAAAAGAAAGGTAGGAGACATACACAAAAAGCCAGTTTTACTAATTGTCTGTTACTCATCTCTCTAGAATCTCTTTATATCTTAAAAAACGACCGCAAAAATACAGTTTTCTTTCTTTATAATAAAGTATCCAAAGAAAGATTTATCCCGAAATATGAAAATGAGAACACAATTAGCCTGCCCGACCTTAAAAAAAGGCCATATTTTTAAGCCTATCACAAAAGAATTTCACCTTTTAGATGAAAAACAGAACGTTACCCCCTACATTTATTGAATATAAGACCTATTGATTCAGACACGAGTGTTATTTTTTTTAATAGACTCATAATATAATTATAGTTCCTCTTTATTTCCACCAATTTCATTTTTATATAAAGCCACCTATACTCCCGGCATCAGCACCACCCCAAGTTTCTTCTTTCCATCCATCTTGACCACTATCGGTTTCTCAAAGCGGACATGGCGGAGGAACTTCGTTTCTTCCACAGCCGGTTGCGCATTGAGGAACTCTTGGTTGTAGACACCATCATTCATAAAGGCATTGATCGTGAAGTAACCCACTCCGAACGAGGTAAGATTCTGGAAGAAATGCGTACCCTGGCTGGGATCAACGCGGTAATTAGTCAGTCCCGCCTCCACTATCACACGGGCTGCCGAGATGTGCGGCCACTTCACCGGAATACCCAGCCACGTGTCGCTGCTTCCCCAACGTCCGGGACCGACAAGCACATAGTTCTTCCCCTCGTTCAAGAACTGCTGATTGATCTTTTCTATCTCCCAAGCAATAGCCTGATTATTGGAAGCACTGTAGCCGTCTGTCTTCACATAGACAACATCCTGAATCTCGTTCATAATGCCATGTCCCAGCGAATTATACGAGCGAAGAATCACCTCATCATCCGGTATATCGTTCAAATCCTCATCCAGCATCTCCTTGCTATCCACAATCGGACGGATCTGCAAAAGATAGAAAGTACCCGTCTTATCCTGATCACGACTTAACGTTGCCGCAAACTCAATCTCAACCGGACGACGCATCTCCTGTTCCCCGTATTTCAAAACCAACTGTAAAATACGAGCCAACGGGAAAACATCATGTTGCAGGATATTAGCAAACGTGATCACCTTGCGTCCTCCCGGATACAAACCATCCCGGATTATCTGGTCGTACGGGTCGTATGTAGAAGCGATATACTGCAAAGCACCGTCATTTTCCGCCTCTTTCACATGAAGTTTCAACAGATTAAAGCCGTCATCGATCGAAAAGTCATGCCCTGCATTCTTCAAGTCCAACGCATAGAAACGGGTCTGAGTCTCTTTCAAAGCTATTTCCATCTCGCTGGTCTGTAACACCTGATTGGGATGATAAGGAGAAAAACGAAGTGTCATACCGCCATCCACAATATATTTTCCCAATCCAAGAGCCAGATTCACCGTTCCTTCCTCCGCCTTTTCATCACCCAGCGGATAATAATTGAGCGAGCGTGCCACACCGGACATGGAAGGATAATAACGTTCTCCGTATTGATTACCAACGACTTCCTGCAAAATAACAGCCATCTTTTCCTGGTCTATCACGTTCGACGTAGCTTGCATATAAGCCTTGCTGTCACGGAAGTATACCGAAGCATACACTCCCTTGATGGCATCGGAAAGCATACGCAGCATCTCA
The DNA here is from genome assembly GCF_000156195.1 of Bacteroides finegoldii DSM 17565. Classification (GTDB taxonomy): domain Bacteria; phylum Bacteroidota; class Bacteroidia; order Bacteroidales; family Bacteroidaceae; genus Bacteroides; species Bacteroides finegoldii. The sequence continues at coordinate 66,464 of NZ_GG688321.1, forward strand.
TAGCGATCGTCCAGATAAGGAATCATATACGTATTGTAAATCCCCGCAAACGGCTGATAATGGGAATCTTCCAACAGAGACGAAGAACGGATGGCAATTGGTGACTTCACCACATCAAAGAAAGTAAAGAAGTCTTCCACCAACCGGTCCGGCAACTTCGCTTTCAGGAAATACCTCAGAATCAAATCATCATCCGCATCCGAAAGGGCAATCTGATACAGATTGTTCGTGTCCATAAACTCATCGAACACATCCGTACAAAGCACCACCGTCTTGGGAATGGCTACCCGTGCATTCTCAAACTCATCAAACTCCGGATGACGCTTCACCATGTTATCTATGAAAGCCAGTCCGCGCCCTTTACCTCCGAGCGAACCGTCACCGATACGGGCAAAATTGGAATAACGGTCGAAACGGTCCCGTTTAAAGACGGCAACGACTCCCTGATTCTTCATCTTGCGATATTTCACGATCGCCTCAAAAATGATGCGGCGATGGGCGTCCACATCCTGAAGACTGCTCCATGTTATCGGTTTCAAAAACTCCGCCACGGGAAACATAGCCCGCGAATAAAGCCAGCGGGACACATGATTACGGCTAATGTGATATAAGAATGATTCCGCAGGAACGGCAAACAGAATATTCTGCAACTCTTTCAGATTCCGTACACGGGCAATCTCCTCCCCCGTCTCCGGATTACGGAAAACAAAATCACCGAAACCGAAGTTATCGGAAACAATACGGCGCAGGTCTACATCCATCTTCTTGGAATTCTTGTCAATAAAGCTGGCTCCGTACTTTGCCGCATAGGAAGCATTCTCCGACTCGGAAGACTGGATAATCAAGGGTACGAACGGATCATTCTTACGTATCTCGGCACATAGCTTGATACCCGCCAGACCGTCTTTCTCTCCCCGCTCCACCTTCGGGAAACGTACATCCGTGATCACCCCCAATATATTATTCTGATACTTACGATAAATATTCATTGCCTCCTGATACGTACGCGCCAACACGATTTTAGGCCGTCCGCGCATACGAAGCGTACGCTGGTGTGCATTCAGAGCCTCCGTAGAGAACTCCTGACTCTGCTTCAACACGAACTTATACAGATTGGGAAGAATGGAAGAATAGAAGCGAATGCCGTCTTCCACAACAAGTATCAACTGTACTCCTACCTCCTGCACGTCATGCTCCAGATTCATCTTGTCCTCCATCAGCTTAATGATAGAAACCAGCAAATCGGTATTGCCCAGCCAGCAGAAAACGTACTCGAAAGCACTCAGATCCTCATTGATAATCCGTTTGGTAATACCGTGACTGAAAGGAGTCAGAATGACGATAGGAATGTGTTCATATTTCTCCTTGATATGCCGTCCGATGTCGAAACTGTCATTATCTCCCGTGCTCGGCATACAAATCACCAGGTCGAATGACATACTTTCCAACTGCGCCAATGCCTCCTCTTCGGTAGACACCTGCGAGAAACGGGGCGGATAACGCAGAGAGAGCGAAGTATATTCATTAAAAATCTTCTCATCGATACGTCCGTCATCTTCGAGCATGAAAGCGTCGTACGGGTTGGCTATCAGCAGCACGTTGAAAATTCGCCGGGTCATCAAATTGGCGAACTGGGTATCTTTGAAGTAAAGCTGGTTTAATTTATATTTACTAAGCATAGAATTATTCTCCTTTCTTATACCAAATCGTCTTGTTTCAAAATCACATTTTGCAAAGTTAATTCTTTAAATCTCATTTTCCATCATCTTCTTTATAAAGTTTACTTGTTTATCTCTTATTATTTTGTAGTTTTGTACCAATAAGTTTATTCAAAAAGACTTTTTATTCACATGAAAAAAGTAACTTTATTAATGAGTGGAATCATGGTAATGTCATGCGCTCCCCAACAAAAAAAAGCCGGTCTACCCCGAGACGGCAAAAGTAGACACTGTAGACGTGTATTTCGGTACGCAAGTTCCCGACCCTTACAGATGGTTGGAAAATGATACCAGCGCAGCTACCACCGCTTGGGTAGAAGCGCAGAACAAAGTGACAAATGAGTATCTGAGCCAAATACCTTTCCGGGAGAACCTCTTGAAACGGCTGACGGAACTGGCTGATTACGAGAAGATCAGCGCTCCTGTCAAGAAACACGGCAAATATTATTTCAGCAAGAACGATGGTTTGCAGAATCAAAGCGTGTTCTACGTACAAGATTCATTGGACGGCGAGCCTCGCGTGTTCCTCGACCCCAACAAATTGTCGGATGACGGCACAGTGGCCCTCACGGGACTTTATTTCTCACACGATGGCAAATACACCGCGTACACCATCTCGCGAAGCGGCTCCGACTGGTCTGAAATCTACGTGATGGACACCGAAAGCGGCAAGTTGCTCGAAGACCACATCGAATGGGCCAAATTCACCGACGCTGCCTGGCAGGGAGACGGATTCTATTATAGTGCTTACGATGCTCCGACCAAAGGAAAAGAGTTCTCCAACGTGAACGAGAATCATAAGATCTATTACCACAAGATCGGCGAACCCCAATCGAAAGACAAGCTGATTTACCAGAATCCGGCTTATCCGAAACGTTTCTACACCTCCGGCACCAGCGAGGATGAACGTATTCTATTCCTGACCGAATCCGGAGCCGGAAGAGGGAACAACCTGTTCATACGGGATTTGAAAAAGCCCGCCTCTCCTTTCATCCAGCTCACCACCGACCTCGATTACCAATATTACCCAATTGAAGTAATCGGCGACTGGATTTATATCTACACCAACTACGGAGCACCGAAAAACCGGATTATGGTGGCGGACATCAACCGTCCGAAACTGGAAGACTGGAAAGAACTCGTACCCGAATCGGAAGCAGTGCTCTCCAACGCGGAAGTGATCGGTGGCAAACTGTTCCTCACATACGACAAAGACGCCTCCAATCACGCATACGTTTACGACCTCGACGGCAAGCAGTTGCAGGAAATCGAACTGCCCTCGCTCGGTTCGGTAGGATTCAGCGGCAACAAGGACGACAAGGAATGCTTCTTCGGATTTACCTCGTTCACCATTCCCGGCGCTACCTATAAATATGATATGGACAAGAACAGCTACGAACTGTACCGTGCCCCGAAAGTGCAGTTCAACTCGGACGACTTCGTAACGGAACAGGTGTTTTTCCCCAGCAAGGACGGTGTGAAGATTCCGATGTTCCTTACTTATAAGAAAGACTTGAAGAAAGACGGCAAAAATCCGGTATTCCTCTACGGGTACGGAGGTTTCGGTATCAGTCTTAATCCGGGCTTCAGCTCCAACCGTATCCCGTTCCTCGAAAACGGCGGTATCTATGCCCAAGTCAACCTGCGTGGCGGCAGCGAATACGGTGAGGAGTGGCACGTAGCCGGAACCAAAATGCAGAAACAGAACGTGTTCGACGACTTCATCTCGGCCGCTGAATATCTCATCAGCCAGAAATACACCGATAAAGACAAGATAGCGATTGTCGGCGGTTCCAACGGCGGTTTGTTAGTAGGCGCCTGTATGACGCAGCGTCCCGACCTCTTCCGCGTAGCCATCCCGCAAGTGGGTGTGATGGATATGCTCCGCTACCACAAGTTTACCATCGGCTGGAACTGGGCCAGCGATTACGGCACCAGTGAAGACAGCAAAGAGATGTTCGAATACCTCAGAGGTTACTCTCCATTGCACAACTTGAAACCGGGCACAAAATATCCGGCAACTCTGGTAACCACTGCCGACCATGACGACCGGGTAGTCCCCGCCCACTCATTCAAGTTTGCCGCTACCCTGCAAGCCGACAATGACGGGACCAATCCGACCTTGATCCGCATCGACAGCAAAGCCGGACACGGTGCAGGCAAACCTATGGCAAAAGTACTGGAAGAGCAAGCCGACATTTACGGATTCATCATGTATAATCTGGGCATGAAACCGAAATTCTAAAGACCGGCTTTCTATTTGCGAACACATAGAAGCCCCGTTACCTGTTTTTTACATCACAGGTAGCGGGGCTTTGCGCTTCTTGGACTCCAAAACTGTCATTTTATCATTATTTAATCAAAATAACGCCTTAAAAATAATCACATTTCAAATATTTCCCTATATTTGCAGATAGTTAGTTGACATTTTATCAGAATTAACCTTTTAAACTATAGTATCATGAACATCCAAAAAATCATGTCCTCTCTGGAGGCAAAACATCCCGGTGAATCTGAGTATCTTCAAGCTGTCAAAGAGGTTCTTCTGTCCATTGAAGATATATACAATCAACATCCTGAATTTGAAAAAGCCAAAATCATAGAAAGACTGGTCGAACCCGACCGTATCTTTACTTTCCGTGTGACGTGGGTGGACGATAAAGGCGAAGTGCAGACCAATCTCGGCTACCGCGTACAATTCAACAACGCTATCGGCCCGTACAAAGGCGGTATCCGTTTCCATGCTTCCGTCAATCTTTCCATCCTGAAGTTTCTCGGCTTCGAACAGACTTTCAAGAACGCACTGACCACTCTGCCTATGGGTGGCGGCAAAGGCGGTTCCGACTTCTCACCACGCGGCAAGAGCGACGCTGAAATCATGCGTTTCTGCCAGGCGTTCATGCTGGAGCTGTGGCGTCATCTGGGTCCGGATATGGATGTTCCCGCCGGTGATATCGGCGTAGGAGGACGCGAAGTGGGTTATATGTTCGGTATGTACAAGAAGCTGACACGTGAATTTACAGGAACTTTCACTGGCAAAGGATTGGAGTTCGGCGGTTCTCTGATTCGTCCCGAAGCTACCGGTTTCGGCGGTTTGTATTTCGTGAACCAGATGTTACAGGCAAAAGGTATTGATATAAAAGGTAAGACCGTCGCTATCTCCGGGTTCGGAAACGTAGCTTGGGGGGCAGCCACGAAAGCCACCGAACTGGGTGCTAAAGTGATTACAATCTCCGGACCGGACGGATACGTTTACGATCCCGACGGTATCAGTGGCGAAAAGATAGACTACATGCTGGAGCTTCGGGCTTCGGGCAATGATATAGTTGCTCCATACGCAGAAAAATATCCGGGTGCGACCTTCGTCGAGGGCAAGCGTCCGTGGGAAGTAAAAGCTGATATTGCACTTCCTTGTGCAACTCAGAATGAATTAAATGGAGAAGATGCACAAAATCTCATAAAAAATGACGTACTTTGTGTCGGAGAAATTTCTAACATGGGCTGTACGCCGGAAGCCATCGATCTATTCATCGAACATAAAAAGATGTACGCACCGGGTAAAGCAGTCAACGCAGGCGGTGTTGCCACATCCGGACTGGAAATGTCTCAAAACGCCATGCACCTCAGCTGGAGTGCCGCAGAAGTGGATGAAAAGCTTCATGCAATCATGCACGGCATCCATGCCCAATGTGTGAAATACGGCACGGAGCCCGACGGATACATTAACTATGTGAAGGGAGCCAACATTGCCGGATTCATGAAAGTAGCCCATGCAATGATGGGACAAGGCGTCATTTGATAATTAAAAATTAAAGATTAAAAGGTAGAAAATAGAAGGTGGACGGGAGCTGGTTGGCTTGGGATTCACAAATTATTTAATTTTTAGTTTCTAATTTTTAATTTCTAGATTCATTTAGAAGACTTTGTTTAGTTGTATTTGTATTTGTGGTTTGCGCCACTCGCCTCCTGTGACAGGACGCGGGTGGCGCTATTTTTATGAGATTAACGTTATTTTCGATGGGAATTAATTATCTTTGCAGCATTATCGAATAAATAAATAACTAAATAAAAATGCTACAACCCGAATTAAAATTCCGTCGCGATAAGATTCGCAGTCTGATGGCGTTGCAGGGCATTGACGCTGCGCTCATTACTTGTAATACAAATCTGATTTATACATACGGCTGCGTTGTCAGCGGTTACCTTTATCTTCCGCTCCATTCACCCGCATTGTTGTTTTTCAAACGTCCCAACAATATCACAGGCGAACATTCGTTCCCTATCCGCAAACCGGAACAGATTGTCGATCTGCTGAAAGAAAACGGATTGCCCATGCCAACCAAGCTGATGTTGGAGGGCGACGAACTTCCTTACACGGAATATTGCCGTCTGGCAAGTCTCTTCCCCGAGACCGAAGTGGTGAACGGCACTCCGCTGATCCGTCAGGCACGTAGTGTGAAGACACCGGTTGAAATCGAAATGTTACGCCGTTCGGGCATTGCCCATGCGAAAGCTTACGAACAGATTCCGAGCGTATACCGTCCGGGAATGACGGATATAGAATTCTCTATCGAGATAGAACGTCTGATGCGCCTGCAAGGGTGTCTGGGCATTTTCCGGGTGTTCGGACGCAGCATGGAAATCTTCATGGGCAGCGTACTCACGGGAGACAACGCCGGATACCCTTCTCCATACGACTTCGCACTGGGCGGACAAGGTCTCGACCCTGCCCTGCCGGGAGGAGCCAACAAGACTCCGTTGAAAGAAGGACAAAGCGTCATGGTCGATTTAGGCGGCAACTTCAACGGATATATGGGCGACATGAGCCGGGTGTTCTCTATCGGAAAACTGCCGGAAGAAGCTTATGCGGCACATCAGGTCTGTCTGGATATTCAGGAAAAGATAGCTTCTATTGCCCGTCCGGGTGTTTCCTGCGAGCAACTGTATGACACCGCCATCCAAATAGCGACGGAAGCCGGATTCAGAGACAAATTCATGGGAACCAACCAGCAAGCGAAGTTTATCGGCCACGGCATCGGCCTCGAAATCAACGAAGCTCCCGTACTGGCCCCCCGCATGAAGCAGGAACTCGAACCGGACATGGTGTTTGCCCTCGAACCGAAAATCGTACTTCCGGGAGTAGGTCCTGTAGGTATAGAAAACTCTTGGGTGGTGACGAACGAAGGTATCGAAAAACTAACGAACTGCCGTGAAGAAATCATTGAGCTGAGTTAAACTCGTCCGGACACAAACCTTATTCAAACAACCCAATAATATGAATTACGCATCTGTTTCATTCATCGGCAGTGCTTTACTTTTGCCTACATTATCCATCCATGCGCAGCAAAGAAACGCCCAACCGAATATTTTATTTATTCTCTGCGATGACATGGGATATGGAGATTTGGCCTGCTACGGTCAACCGTTTATCCGCACCCCTCATATCGACGCTATGGCAAATGAAGGGATGCGCTTCACGCAGGCGTATGCCGGTAGCCCTGTCAGCGCACCTTCAAGAGCTTCAGTCATGACGGGACAGCACAGCGGTCATTGCGAAGTGCGGGGAAACAAAGAATATTGGAAAAATGCTCCCACCGTGATGTATGGGGACAATAAAGAATACGCGGTAGTAGGGCAACATCCATACGATCCGGAACACATCATACTGCCGGAAATAATGAAAGACAACGGATATACTACAGGAATGTTCGGTAAATGGGCAGGAGGCTATGAGGGCTCCTGCTCCACTCCCGACAAACGGGGTATAGACGAATACTACGGCTACATCTGCCAGTTTCAAGCGCACCTCTACTATCCTAATTTCTTAAACCGTTACAGTAAAGCATTGGGTGATACCGGAGTGGTACGCATAGTTATGGACGAAAACATCAAGTATCCGATGTTCGGTCCCGAATACCGGAAACGTCCTCAATATTCCGCTGACATTATCCATCAAAAAGCTTTGGAATGGCTGAACAGACAAGATGGCAAGCAACCGTTCTTCGGCATATTCACCTACACTCTTCCTCATGCGGAACTTGTACAGCCGGAGGACTCGATTCTGAACGAATACAAAGCGGAGTTTAGTCCTGATAAAATTTTCAAAGGTAGTAAATGGTCACGTTATAATGCGGTTACCCATACGCACGCTCAATTCGCCGGCATGATTACCCGTCTGGATTATTATGTAGGCGAAGTACTGAAAAAGCTGAAAGAGAAAGGGCTGGACGAGAACACATTAGTCATTTTCTCCAGCGACAACGGTCCTCATGAGGAAGGTGGAGCCGACCCTACTTTCTTCGGTAGAGACGGAAAGTTGCGCGGATTGAAACGCCAGTGCCACGAAGGCGGTATACGCATTCCGTTCATAGCCCGTTGGCCGGGACGTGTACCCGCCGGTGAAGTGAGCGACCACATCTGCGCTTTCTATGACTTAATGCCTACTTTCTGCGAAGTGGCGGGTATCAAGAATTATGAAAAGAAATACCGCAATAAAAAGAAGGAGACCGACTATTTTGACGGAATCTCTTTTGCACCGACATTACTGGGAAAGAAAAAGCAAAAACAACATAAATTCCTGTACTGGGAATTCGACGAGACAGACCAGATAGCAGTGCGCATGAACGACTGGAAGCTAATCGTAAAAAAAGGAAGTCCCTCATTGTATAACTTGAAGACGGACATCCACGAAGACAACGATATAGCCCTCCAGCACCCGGACATTGTAAAAAAAATGAAAGCCATCATCTTTGAACAACATACTCCGAATCCACATTTTTCGGTAACATTACCTAGCCGATAACCGGTGTCAGCCCCATCTTCTTTGCCCGTGCCAACATAAAGGTGCGGGCAGCTTCATATTCATTCGGGATCACTCCATCCAGAATCGCATCCTTTATCGCACTTTTCAGAGTCCCCACCTCCCGGCACGGTTGCAATCCGAAAGTTTCCATGATCTCCTCACCGCTCACAGGGGGCTGGAAATTGCGAATCCGGTCTTTTTCCTCCAGGTCTTTCAGCTTCTGCCGCACCAGTTGAAAGTTATTCAGGAAACGTTGCTTACGTTCCATATTTTTAGAAGTGATGTCCGCTTCACAGAGCGTCATCAGGTCGTCGATGTCATCCCCCGCCTCAAAAAGCAGACGGCGGACAGCCGAATCCGTCACTACATCATCCGCTATCACGATAGGACGCATATGGAGACTGACCATCTTCTGCACATACTTCATCTTCTCATTCATCGGCAACTTCATCTTCCGGAAAATATTCGGAATCATCTTCTCACCGATAAAATTATGATTATGGAAAGTCCATCCCGCCTTCGGTTCCCAACGTTTAGTCACAGGTTTGGCAATGTCGTGCAGCAAGGCAGCCCAACGCAACCAAAGATTGTCGGTCTTTTTGCTGATATTATCCAGCACTTCGAGCGTATGATAAAAATTATCCTTATGCGAACGCCCGTTCCGGGTTTCCACCCCTTGCAAGGCAGCCAGCTCCGGAAAAATCAACGGGAGCAGCCCGCTACGGTCCAAGTCAATAAAACCTTTCGAGGGAATCGGTGAAAGAATTATCTTATTGAGTTCGTCGGCAATACGCTCGCGCGATATAATTTCAATCCGGTCCTTATTGCGGCAAAGAGAATCGAACGTGTCATCGTCAATATAAAATCCCAACTGCGTGGCAAAACGGATACAACGCATCATCCGCAACGGATCGTCACTAAAGGTGATGTCCGGATCGAGCGGAGTGCGGATCGTCTTCTCCTTCATATCCTCCAGTCCTCCGAACGGGTCTACCAGTTCACCGAAGCGTCCCTTATTGAGGCAGACGGCGAGGGCATTAATTGTGAAGTCACGACGGTTCTGATCGTCTTCCAACGTCCCGTCCTCCACAATCGGCTTGCGAGAATCCCGTTGGTAGGACTCTCTGCGCGCCCCCACAAATTCCACTTCCGTACCTTTATATTTCACCTGTGCCGTTCCGAAGTTCTTGAAGACAGAGACATGAGCGCCGCGTCCCAGATGTTTTCCGAGCGCTTCCGCCATCGCTATCCCACTGCCTACTACCACCACGTCTATATCTTTAGAGGGACGTTGCAGAAAAATATCACGAACATAGCCGCCTACGACGTAACACTCCAGACCGAGCGTATCGGCCGTTTCGGCTATCTTCCCGAAGATGGGCTCGCTAAAATGCTGCTTCAATTCCTCTTGAGTCAACTCTATCATTCTTCTTAGTTATAAGTTTTGAGGGGACAAAATTACAAAAATAAGGGATATATTCGTACTTTTGCCCTAAATAACCAAATAGTAAACAGAATTTGTGATGAAAAAACTAACAATCTTCTTTTGCGGAACACTGGCACTGGCTGCCTGCGGAAATGGAATCGAGAAAAAAGCCAATGAGAAACTGATGGTTGCCCAAGCGGCCTACGAACGTGGCGATTATGAAGAAGCCAAGTCGCAGATCGACAGTATAAAGATTTTGTATCCCAAAGCGTTCGAGACACGCAAAGCGGGACAGGCATTGATGCTGGATGTAGAGACGAAAGCGCAGCAGAAAACGCTTGCTTACCTGGACAGCGCCCTCCGGGCCAAGACTGAGGAGTTTAATGCCATCAAAGACAAATTCATCCTTGAGAAAGATGCGGAATACCAACAGGTGGGCAATTATCTATGGCCTACGCAGACTGTCGAAAAAAACATGCACCGTTCTTTCCTCCGCTTTCAGGTGGACGAGCTGGGCAAGATGAGCATGACTTCCATCTACTGCGGTTCCGGCAACATTCATCACGTAGGGGTCAAAGTGATTGCTCCCGACGGCAGCTTCGCAGAAACTCCCGCCTCCAAAGACAGTTATGAGACAACCGACATGAATGAGAAAATAGAGAAAGCGGACTATAAACTGGGGGAGGACGGTAACGTTATCGGCTTCATCAACTTCAACAAGGACAAAAATATCCGTGTGGAATTTATCGGCGACCGCTCCTATAAAACGACTATGAGCCCGACCGACCGCCAGGCTGCGGCAAATGTCTACGAATTGGCGCAAATCCTCTCCGCCATGCAGGAGATAAAGAAAGAACAGGAAGCCGCCAACTTGAAAATCGGATTTATCAATAAGAAGAAAGAACGGAAAGCACAGGAAGAACCGACGGATAAATAATGAAAGCCATCACTCTAAGATAAAAAAGACAGACGGGTCACTTCACCCGTCTGTTCAATTGATTATTAGCCTTTCCGGGCTTTGATTTCCCCACTCGTTTACCGGAGCCTTTCTTTTTCCCGGTTCCTGTCTTTGCCTTTCCGGCAAAAGGGTTGTTATTTTTCTTGATCGGCATAACGCTACCTATTAGTCCCCCTCATAAAATTCTCTCAGAAACCAGCGAGCCACGAAGTCCCAGTTGTCGTGAAGCAATGCCTTTCCGTTCTCAAACGGGAATTGCGCCTCGGGCAACAAGTTATGTTCCATGCCATACTTCAACAAATCGAACGGGCACAATCCCCCTTCACAGAACATCTCGTATGCTTCCTCCTCCGTTGTCGCAGCGTCATACAACGGATTATTCCCTGCTGCAAAGTATTTGGCAACATCCGGAGCCACCAGCACGCCTTTCGGATTGCCATAGACAACGAAGTTGTCAAACTCCGCCAGTTCGGGCAACAAAGTCTCTTCATCGTCTTCCCATTTCAGAGAATGGACGAAGAAAAACTTCAGGGCATCATACGAGTCAAAGAACATGAGCGGTTCGCCTTTACCGGCTTCCAGAAAATGTTCCACATCCGTCGGCAATGCCGCTCCCGGCACAATCTCAGGCAGAGGTTCACGTTCCTTTTCCATCAGCCTCCTGTCCATCATCCAGTTCGAAGCCAGCTTATCACTGATAGGAGCCGACTCGAAAGCCGCATCCAGACGTTCGTAAAGTACGTCCGCCAACTCAAGCAACGTCTCATCCAACGGATTCTCCACGTCGTTGAACGGGCAACTGTCACTGCTCTTCGAACTGAGCGTCCACAGAAGAAAAGCGATATCCTCACGGTTAATCTCGTCCGGCAAGTAATCCTCCGTCAACGAATAGAACGGCAGATAACGACCATAACTCCTCTTATGCCAATGGATAAATTCCCGCCAGTTTCCCGCATCCGCCACGCAGTCCTCCAGATACAAAGCGCACGTCAGAGCCAACCGGCGCTGGTCTTCCGCTACGTCCGGGTTTCCTTCATACAAAGGGAAAGTCATCACCAACGGCAACAGCTCATTGGCCAACCCCATGTACCACTCGTCCGTATCCGTTTTCTTCGTCCGGTGATGAATCTCAAGCCACGGGCGCATATAAATCTTTGATTGCTTCATCATTATAATCGTTTCAAAGCCAGTTTAATAACCTTTTCCACCGGAGCTTCCGGCTCTTCCTTCAAGATAGCCAGCACCACCTTCTGCGAAGGCGCAGCAGCAAAGCCAAGCATCGTCAATGCAGCCACAGCTTCCTCCTGCACTTCCGCGTTGGCAGCCTGCAGCAGCATACCACCAACGGCACTTCCACCGGCAGCGGACGCTCCCATTGTTTTTATCTTATCTTTCAGGTCGACAATCACCCGTTGCGCAGTCTTCAGCCCGATTCCCTTCACCGTCTTCAACAAGTTCGCATTCTCGGTACTGATGACGTTTACCAGCTCGGCAGGCGAAAGGGCGGAGAGGATCATACGCGCCGTATTCCCGCCAATGCCCGACACGGAAATCAGCAACAGGAAAATCTCCCTCTCCTGCTTCTCGGCAAATCCGTAGAGCACATAAGCGTCCTCACGAATGGCTTCATATATATACAACTTACAGGTTTTCTTTCCCTGAATGGCCGAATAGGTGTTCAGAGATATATTGGCGGCATAGCCCACCCCGTTACAGTCGATCACTGCGGTTGCCGGACTAAGTTCGGCAAGCTCGCCTCTAATGTATTCTATCATAACGGGTACAAAGATAAAACAATTTCACCACAGAGGACACAGGGGCCACAGAGTTTTTTCGATGCAGCACATCACACCCTGATTTGCTTTCATGCGGACCGGTATTGCCTGCTAGTGAAAAAAAATAAAATATTAAAGCTGACGAACCAAAGTTAGTAGTAATTTGTTTACTTTTGTAGTCAAAAGAAAGAAATTTGTTCATTAAAACCAAGAAAAGAATGAAAAAAGTAAGAGCTGCCATCGTTGGTTATGGCAACATCGGGCATTATGTACTTGAAGCGCTTCAGGCAGCACCTGATTTCGAAATAGCCGGAGTCGTTCGCCGTGCCGGAGCAGAGAACAAACCGGAAGAGTTAGCAAACTACGCAGTAGTGAAGGACATAAAAGAGCTGGGAGAGGTAGACGTAGCTATTCTTTGCACGCCGACCCGCAGCGTAGAGAAATATGCCAAAGAATACCTGGCGATGGGCATTAATACAGTGGACAGTTTCGATATCCATACCGGCATCGTAGACTTGCGCCGTACACTAAACGCTACCGCCAAAGAGCATAAAGCCGTATCGATCATCTCTGCCGGATGGGATCCGGGAAGTGACTCCATCGTACGCACCATGCTGGAAGCAATCGCTCCGAAAGGTATCACGTACACGAACTTCGGTCCGGGTATGAGCATGGGACACACCGTAGCCGTGAAAGCGATTGACGGAGTGAAGGCTGCCCTTTCCATGACTATTCCGACCGGAACGGGAATCCACCGCCGCATGGTATACATCGAACTGAAAGACGGATATAAATTCGAAGAAGTAGCTGCTGCCATCAAGGCAGATCCTTACTTTGTGAACGATGAAACACACGTGAAACTCGTTCCGAGCGTAGACGCCCTGCTCGACATGGGACACGGCGTGAACCTGACCCGCAAGGGCGTATCCGGCAAAACCCAGAACCAGTTGTTCGAATTCAATATGCGTATCAACAACCCTGCACTGACCGCACAGGTATTGGTGTGCGTGGCACGCGCTTCCATGAAACAGCAACCGGGATGTTACACAATGGTAGAAATTCCGGTAATCGACCTCCTTCCGGGCGACCGCGAAGAGTGGATCGGACATTTGGTTTAGTCGGGTTTAGTCGAGGGACATTGAAAAACAAACGATATAGTAACCGGGAAGAATGGGCGAACACCCTCAGTCATGGGGCAGGCATTCTTCTCGGAATCGTAGCAGGATATTTCTTACTGCGAAAAGCTTCCGTTGCTGCTGATCCGCGATGGGCAGTGCCCTGCGTGATTGTCTATCTGGCGGGGATGCTTTCTTCTTACGTCAGTTCTACCTGGTATCACGGCAGTCGTCCGGGAGCGCTGAAAGAACAGCTCCGTAAATTTGACCACGGAGCTATTTATCTGCACATAGCAGGCACTTATACTCCGTTCACACTACTCGTCTTGCGCCATGCAGGCGGTTGGGGATGGGGTATTTTCACATTTGTCTGGCTGTCCGCCATTGCCGGTTTCATCCTTAGTTTCAAAAAGCTGAAAGAGCATAGCAATCTCGAAACGGTTTGTTATGTGGGTATGGGGGCATGTATACTGGTGGCAATGAAGCCTCTTCTCGATCAGTTGGAAATGGCCGGTGCCTCCCCCGCTTTCTGGTGGCTGATAGGCGGAGGTATTTCATACATTACAGGAGCTGTATTCTATTCGCTGCGCAAGCCTTATATGCACGCCGCTTTCCATCTGTTCTGTCTCGGCGGAAGCGTAGGACACATCGTGGCGATCTGGCTGGTTTTATAGATATCAGACATCCGTTAACATTCAACGCAGTTAAATCTGAAAATTAACAAATAACCCATCATAATATAGACAAGAAGAACAACGGAGAGTTTCACACAACTTTTAAAGAATAACTTAAAGAAAAGTTTCCCAAAACGGAAAACTTTCTGTATCAGCAAGAAAGAAAAGTTTCCCAAAATTTAATGTTAAAAGCGAACCAAGCTATTGGATTATCTCCTATCTTTGTATCCGGTTTCGGAACTAAAAAGAGGTTTAGTCAATGAGGGAACGCTGTGCAAATCGGCGACAGTACCCGCTGCTGTAATTCTCTAAGAATCCGCACGGTAAGCCACTGCATCGGCAACGGATGTGGGAAGGTGTTGCGGGGGAGGGATAAGTCAGAAGACCTGCCGGAATCAGAATCAACTTATTATTAATCACTTTCGGGAGTTAAAGTTATGAACTACGCGGAAATTTGTATCATCAAACGTGATGGTAAAAGAGAAGATTTCTCTATCAGTAAGATCAAGAATGCGATCAGTAAGGCATTCAATGCAACCGGTATCCAAGATGAACAGCAGTTGGTGGCTGACATCACGATGAACGTAATCAGCCAATTTGCCACCCCTACTATTACCGTAGAGGAGATTCAGGACCTGGTGGAAAAAGCATTGATGAAGGTGCGCCCTGAAGTAGCGAAGAAGTACATTATCTATCGCGAATGGCGGAACACGGAACGGGACAAGAAAACCCAGATGAAGCACGTGATGGACGGTATCGTCGCCATCGACAAGAACGATGTCAATCTGAGCAACGCCAACATGAGCAGCCACACGCCTGCCGGGCAAATGATGACTTTCGCCTCCGAAGTGACCAAAGATTATACCTATAAATACCTGTTGCCGAAACGTTTTGCGGAAGCACACCAACTGGGCGACATCCACATCCACGACTTGGATTACTATCCGACAAAGACGACGACCTGCATCCAGTATGACTTGGACGACCTCTTTGAACGCGGATTCCGTACCAAGAACGGAAGTATCCGCACGCCACAGAGCATTCAGAGCTACGCCACGCTGGCAACCATCATTTTCCAAACCAACCAGAACGAGCAACACGGAGGACAGGCAATCCCCGCCTTCGATTTCTTCATGGCGAAAGGAGTAGCGAAGTCATTCCGCAAACACTTGGCTTCGTTCATCAACTTCTACGTGGCGATGGAAAACGGAAGCCAGGCGGACGAAAAGACTATCCGCACGTTGATCGAGGAATATCTTCCCTCCATCAAGTCCACCGAAACCGAACGCGAGACATTACGCATCGCTCTGATAGCCTTGCAGATCATCATAGACAAGGAGCACCTCGCAAGAATTGTGGAAAAGGCTTATCAGCAGACCCGCAAGGACACGCATCAGGCGATGGAGGGATTTATCCACAACCTGAACACGATGCACTCTCGTGGAGGTAACCAGGTGGTATTCAGCTCGATAAACTACGGCACGGACACTTCCGCCGAAGGCCGCATGGTGATTGAAGAGTTACTGAAAGCCACAATCGAGGGACTGGGCACACGAGGTGAAGTGCCCGTTTTCCCCATTCAGATTTTCAAGGTGAAGGACGGGGTGTCTTACTCGGAAAAGGATTTTGAAAAGGCTATGAAAGCGGAGAATATAGAAGAGGCCATGAACGACCGTTACGAAGCTCCCAACTTCGACTTGCTGCTGAAAGCCTGCCAGACAACCGCAAAAGCGTTGTTCCCGAACTTCATGTTCCTCGACACGCCTTTCAACACGAACGAGAAATGGAAAGCGGATGATCCGAAACGGTACATCTACGAGTTGGCAACGATGGGTTGCCGCACCCGTGTGTTTGAAAACGTGGCAGGAGAAAAGTCATCATTGGGGCGAGGCAATCTGTCTTTCACCACGCTCAATATGCCGAGACTCGCCATCGAAGCCCGCATCAAGGCGGAGAATCTGATAGAAGACGAACGCAACACGGCTGCCATAGAACAGAAAGCTAAGGAGATTTTCATTGAATCCGTGCACTCTATGGCTGCTTTGGTGGCAGACCAGCTTTACGAACGTTATCAGTACCAACGTACAGCTCTTGCACGCCAGTTCCCTTTCATGATGGGGAATAATGTATGGAAAGGCGGTGCGGACTTGAACCCGAACGAGCAGGTGGGCGACGTATTGCGCAGCGGAACGCTGGGAATCGGATTCATCGGCGGACACAACGCGATGGTGGCACTCTACGGAGAGGGGCACGGACACAGCCGAAAGGCATGGGACACGTTATACGAAGCGGTGATGGAAATGAATAAGGTAGTAGACGAATACAAAGCGAAATACAACTTGAATTACTCTGTTCTGGCTACTCCCGCCGAAGGACTCTCCGGACGTTTCACCAAAATGGACAGACGGAAGTACGGGAAGATTCCCGGAGTAACGGACCGGGATTATTATGTCAACTCTTTCCACGTGGATGTAAAAGAGCCGATCAGCATTGTAGAGAAAATCAAGTGCGAAGCTCCTTTCCACGCCATCACACGCGGTGGACATATCACGTATGTAGAACTGGACGGCGAAGCACAGAAAAATGTACGCGCCATCGCCAAAATCGTGAAAGTGATGCACGACGAGGGAATCGGCTACGGCTCGATCAATCATCCGGTGGATACGTGCCACAACTGCGGTTACAAAGGGGTGATTTTTGATAAATGCCCGGTTTGCCAAAGCGAAAGCATCCTCCGTATGCGTCGCATCACAGGCTATCTGACCGGTGATTTAAACTCGTGGAACTCTGCCAAACGAGCAGAAGAAAAGGACCGGGTAAAGCACTTGTAGAAGTTGAGAGTTGAGAAGGGAGAGTTGAGAGTGAAGGGAGATGATGTTTTAACTCTTAACTCTCAACTCTTAATTCTTAACTCCCAACTCTCAACTCTCAACTTATTAACTCCTAGCTCTTATTTTTTCACTTAAATCACTTTATCTCAAACAGTTATGAAAACTCTCAACTCTCAACTCTCAACTCTCAACTTATTAACGGCCTATCCGGAGACGATAGTAGATGGTGAGGGGATCCGGTATTCTATTTACCTTGCCGGATGTTCTCATCACTGTCCCGGCTGCCACAATCCGGAAAGCTGGAATCCGGAAGCGGGGGAACGGTTGACAGAGGAGAAGATTCAAAGCATTATCAAGGAGATTAAAGCCAATCCGCTACTGGATGGGGTGACATTCTCCGGTGGAGATCCGTTCTATAATCCGGAAGCATTCCTGTCGCTCGTCAGGCGGGTGAAGGAGGAAACCGGGATGAACGTGTGGTGCTACACTGGTTATACTTACGAAGAGATTCAGGAACAACCCCGCTTGAAGGCAATACTAACCTATATCGACGTACTGGTGGACGGACGTTTTGAGCAGTCGCTTTTCTCTCCCTATCTGGAGTTCAGAGGAAGCAGTAATCAAAGGATTCTGAAGCTGAACCGTTAAATTTTAACATAGAGTCCGGCTTCTTGCGGGACAAGGCGGGAAGGGAAATGGAGAAAGGGCGGTTCTTGGTAGAGAGAAAAGGCGGTTCCTTAAATACAAAAAAGGCGTTTTAACACAGTGTTAAAACGCCCTTTTTGTATTTAAGAGAACAGGGATGTTAGTTTGTTGATTATAAGCTATTTGCTATACAAATACGCTCTTGCTTCCCTGTAATCGGAAGGTCTTTCTACTTTTATAAAGTTTCATGAAGTTGCTGAAATCGCAACTTCATGAAAACAGGATTTCCTTCAAGAGATTCAGAAGAAGAACCTCAAAATATCATTGAAATTCGCCCATATAAGAAGACCGAAGAGCAGGACCATACCGGTCATCTGGGCATACTCCATAAACTTGTCGCTCGGTTTGCGGCGGGCTATCATCTCGTAGAAGAGGAAGAGCACATGACCACCGTCCAATGCGGGAATAGGCAGTATATTCATGAAAGCCAGAATAATGGACAGGAAAGCTGTCATGTACCAGAACTGATGCCAATCCCACGTTGCAGGGAAAATACTGCCAATCGTTCCGAAGCCACCCAACTGCTTGGCTCCTTCTTTAGAAAAGAGGTACTTCATATTTCCGACATAGCCTTCCAACGTCTTGACACCGAGCGAGATACCTGCGGGGAAAGATTCGAGGAAAGCATACTCCTTTTTCACCATCGGCAACAAACGGTCGGTCAACACGCAAGCGGTCACACCCATCAGGTAAGCGGAATCCACACGCATACTCAGCGTGTCCTCCACACCGCCACGTACATAAGTGAGGGTGATCAAACGCGGGTCGATACTGTCATTGAGAAGCGCAGCCTCGTTTTTCTTACGTTCCGCCATCATTTCCTTGAAATCGGAGAAAGAGATAGGCGTTCCGTTCAGGGCAATGATACTATCGCCCGGCAAAATACCCGCTTGCGCGGCAGGAGAGTTGACCATGACGCTATCTACAACGTACGGAAAACGATAGGAGGCAAAACGGACACTGTCCACCAGGAGGCGTTGCATAAAGTCTTCGGGAATGTAGACTGAGGCTTTCGCACCGTTGCGCAGTACGCTTACTTCGCGGGCGTCGGCAATCTGACTCAACATATCACCGTCATATCGCTCGAAAGGAACACCATCGGCAGAAAGCAGTATGTCACCGTCTTTGAAGCCGACAGACTTGGCGGTCTCGTTGAAGTCCATGCCGAGAGGAGCTTCCTGTACCTTTATATACTGGTCGCCCCATGCAAAAAGAATCATCGAATAGATAAACAGCGCCAACAGGAAGTTGAACAGCACCCCGCCAACCATAATGAGCAGGCGTTGCCAAGCGGGTTTGGAACGAAACTCCCACGGTTGCTCAGGCTGCTTCATCTGTTCGGTATCCATCGACTCGTCAATCATACCGGCAATCTTCACATAACCGCCCAACGGCAGCCAGCCTACGGCATATTCCGTTTCGCTTTTCTTGGGTTTGAACTTAAACAGAGTGAACCAGGGGTCGAAGAATAAGCAGAATTTTTCTACACGCACCTTAAACAGACGGGCAAAAAGGAAATGCCCGCCTTCATGAATGATAACGAGCAAAGACAAGCTCATAATCAATTGGAGGGCACGAATCAAAAATGTTTCCATGTTTATTATATTACAATTTATATTTTACGAATTACTATTTACTTTTTACTATCCACACGAATGAATAGTTTTTTTGGGGGAGGAACTAAAGACTTTGCCGACCCACCAGTCCGGAAGCAATTCGCCGCGCTTCCGCATCGGTAGCTACATAGTCATCGTACGTGGGGTTGGCTACAAACGTAGCCTGCTCCATCGTCTTCTCTATCACATCACTCATGCCGAGAAAGCTGATACCGTCTTTCAGGAAAGAAGCGACTACCACTTCGTTGGCCGCATTGACGATGCAAGGCATATTCCCTCCCCGATACATCGCTTCGTAAGCGAGAGCGAGGTTGCGAAACCGTTTCGTGTCGGGCTGTTCAAACGTCAGGTTCGTGCATTTGGAGAAATCAAGCCTGTCGAAAGAGGCACTGATACGGTCCGGATAGGAGAAGGCGTATTGGATAGGCAGACGCATATCAGGCATACCGAGCTGCGCTTTCACCGCCCCGTCTTCAAACTGCACCATAGAGTGAATCACGGATTGCGGATGCACCACGACTTCAATCTGGCTGGGCTGAACGCCAAACAACCACTTCGCCTCGATAACCTCAAAACCTTTGTTCATCATAGAAGCGGAGTCGATGGTAATCTTGGCCCCCATCTCCCAGTTGGGGTGTTTCAAGGCTTGCGTCTTGGTCACGGACTTAAGCTGCTCCAGCGTGCAGGTACGGAAAGGTCCCCCCGAAGCGGTCAGTATGACTTTCTCTATCGGATTGCCGACTTCTCCTGCCAAACACTGAAAAACAGCGGAATGTTCGGAGTCCACCGGCAAAATCGGTGTACGGTATTGCTGTGCCAGTTCATTAATCAGTTCTCCCGCCACGACCAACGTTTCCTTATTCGCCAATGCAATGGCTTTCTTTGCCCGAATCGCATTCATGGTAGGTTTCAGTCCGGCGTAGCCGACCATCGCCGTCAATACCATATCAATCGGCCCGGCCTCCACTATCTGGCAGATGGCGTCAGTTCCCGCGTATACCTTTATAGGCAGGTCGCTCAAAGCTTCTTTCAGTTCGGTATATTTCTCTTCGTTGGCTATCACGACAACTTCCGGCTGAAACTTCCGCGCCTGAGCTATCAGCAGCTCCACACGATTGTTGGCCGTCAGCGCGTATGCCTCGTACAGATCGGGATGTTCCTCTATCACCTGCAATGCCTGTGTGCCGATAGACCCGGTAGAGCCTAAAATGGCTATTTGTTTCTTCTTTTTATTAGTTTCTATATTCATTTCTTATATATTCTCCTCACTAAAAAACGATATACTTCTCAGGATTCACCGGATGGCCTTTGTACCAAAGCTCGAAATGCAGGTGCGGACCCGTGCTGAAAGTTCCACTGTTGCCCACCAAAGCGATGGCTTCGCCCCCTTTCACACGGTCACCCTCTTTCTTGAGCAGAGAGCCGCAATGCTTATAAACCGATATCAAATCCTGACTATGTTGCACACCGATCAGGTAGCCTGTTTCGGCGGTGTAGGTACTCAGAATAACGGTTCCGTCCATCGTTGCCAGCACACTTTCATTGGGATTGGCGGCAATATCCGTTCCGTAGTGTTTCTTTTTCGCATCGAAGCGATCGGAAACCATTCCCCGCGTCGGGCGGTACAGGATAAGTCCCGTCACATCCGGCTGGGAGGTGATGGAAGTCAGGTTGTATTTCTCTGTTTCTTCGTATTGACGGCGGAATTCCTCTTCGCGCTTGGTGCGTTCCATCAAGGTGTCTTTGCGGACGGTAGTCAGCGAGTCGAGCGTCTGCACACTGTCGACGGGTATATTGCCGCTAAAAATGTCCTGAATGTTCATAATATAGAGGTTCTGCCGGTTGAGTACCTGTTGCAGAGAGTCCACCCGCAAGGCGTTACCCACGATTTGGGAACGGACCTCACTGTTCATATAACCCGGAAGGTAGTTGCGCAAAGGGGTGAAAGCGATGATGCAGGCTGCGATCAGAAACAGCACCGTCAGTACGCTGAGCAACACGGAAAGGCCATTGAGTTTGGACACACGAAGCCCGACAATCTCTTCAAGCGTGTTTTCATTGACAATCGTCAGTTTATACTTGAACTTGAAATTTTTCCAGAAAGCTTTGCTTCGTCTTCTCTTTGGCATTTGAACAATTAAAAATTAAAGATTAAAAATTAAAAAGGAGGACCGATTTATATTCCTCTTCAGATACGGATTATACGGGACAATCCGTATCCTCCGCGTCCAAATCTTCCAAATTGAGCAACCCTTCGGGAAGCTCTACGGTGATGAGTTTCCGTCTCTGGTCTATGCCTACGATAAATTCCTCTTGGGCGGGAACCAGCAGTTCCTCACCGTCTTTCTCGACTACGAAAAGGGTGTTGACGGTAGCGGTATCCACCTCCGCCACCTCACCCAAAAGTCCGTGACGAGTGTCCTCCATGCGGAAACCGACGAAAAAGTTCCAGGACAATTCACCGTCTCCGACTTCTTCCGCATACTTCACAGGGAAATAGACTTCGACATTGGTAAACGCCCGGGCACGTTCGGCGGTATCGACCCCCTCCAGCTTCACCAAAGCGGTGGAGTCGGAACGGAAACGGTATTCTTCGATGAAAAAGGGTACAAAAATTCCGTCGAGCAGGCAGACCAGATAGTCGCAGTCCACACGGTCAAAAATATCATCCGTAAAGGTAAACTGCAACTCACCGTGAATTCCGTGCGGCTTATTGAACAATCCTATCTTATATACTTCTTCTTTCTTTATCATATCCGGGTGATTCTGGCTCCGATGGCATTCAGACGTCCTTCGATGTTCTGATAACCACGGTCTATCTGTTCGATGTTACTAATGGTACTGGTTCCTTCGGCACTCATGGCGGCAATCAGCAGGGCGATACCGGCACGTATATCCGGTGAAATCAGGCGGGCGCCGCGCAGCTTGAAGCCGTGGTTGTGGCCGATGACTACGGCACGGTGAGGGTCGCAGAGAATAATCTGCGCTCCCATATCAATCAGCTTGTCTACGAAGAACAGGCGGCTTTCAAACATTTTCTGATGAATCAGCACGCTGCCTTTGGCTTGTGTCGCCACAACGAGCATGACACTCAGCAAGTCCGGAGTGAGTCCCGGCCAGGTGGCGTCGGCTATCGTCATGATGGAGCCGTCGATAAAAGATTCTATCTCGTATGTTTCCTGTGCGGGAACGTAAATATCATCGCCTCTCTGTTCGAGCTTGATGCCCAGACGGCGGAAGCTCTCGGGGATGATTCCCAGATTCTCGTAAGAAACATTCTTAATGGTGATTTCACTTTTCGTCATGGCTGCCATACCGATAAAACTGCCGACCTCAATCATATCGGGCAGTACGGTGTGCTGTGTGCCATGCAGTCTGTCCACCCCTTCGATGGTAAGCAGGTTGGACGCGATACCGCTAATCTTCGCTCCCATCCGGTTGAGCAAGCGGCAAAGCTGCTGAACGTAAGGCTCGCAGGCTGCATTATAAATAGTGGTAGTGCCTTTGGCAAGCACGGCAGCCATCACGATATTGGCTGTTCCGGTGACGGAAGCCTCGTCCAGCAACATATAATTGCCCCGAAGTTGTTTGGCGGTAATCTCGTAGATTCCACGCTCCTCATCGTAGCGGAAGTCTGCCCCCAAATTCTGAATGCCGACAAAGTGGGTATCCAGACGACGGCGACCAATCTTGTCCCCTCCCGGTTTGGAGATCAGTGCTTTGCCGAAACGGGCAACCATCGGACCTATCAGCATGACGGAACCCCGCAGGCTGGAACATTTCTTCAGGAACTCATCGCTTTCGAGATAAGCCAAATCTACATTTTCGGCCTTAAAGCTATAAGTATCAATGCCTTTCTTTGCAACCGTCACTCCCATCTCACGCAAGAGCTGAATCAAGTTGTTGACATCCAAAATGTCAGGTATATTGTTCACCGTCACTTCCTCTTCAGTCAGCAACGTAGCGCAGATGATCTGCAAAACTTCGTTTTTGGCACCTTGCGGATGAATCTCGCCGCAGAGCCGGTGTCCTCCTTCGATTACAAATGAAGCCATTGATGTTCGGGGTATTAATTTTTTTAATATCGTCTCTTGTTATTCTGACGATTGTTATTGTAGTTCATCTTCGGGCGGTAGTTCTGGCTCAAACGCTCGGCCATCAGGCGGATGATGTCATCGGTCATCTGGAGTTTGCCGTCGGACAGTTCATAAAGGTCTTCGGCTATCTTCCGGTCGTCCACCGTGTCTTTGTTCCACGCCATGTAATCCTTCTTCATGTGGTTGCAGATCAAGGCTATCAAGTTCCTCTTTTCATTTCCTTCGGGAAATTCGATGGCTTTCTTGATCAGTATCTCCAAAGTGTGACCGTAATGACGGTAACGCATACGGGCAGTAGAGTAAGGTATGTGTTCCGGACGGGTCACCAGATTGTCTTTGCGGATAATCTCGTAAGGGTAATCGATGTCCAGCTCAAAACCGGACATAATGGCCAAATGATCCCAAAGTTTATGCTTGAAATCGGGCACGTCACGCAAATGAGGGAACATATTGCCCATGATATTTATAATCGTGTTGGCACAACGCTGACGTTCCGCACGGTCTTGTATAGTCAACGCATAGTCAACCATATTTTGTATGCTGCGCCCGTATTCGGGAAGCGGCATTCTTTTCTGTTGGGTATTATATTGCATAATCTTAAAAAGTTGAAAGTTGAAAATCACTTTCGTCCATTATTAATTGTTTATTGCTAATCAAGTTACTGCTAATTGCTCATCACCAATTCATCAAAGGAGTTTCTTCGGTGTGGACGCAACGAATTCCTTCAGGTAGAAAGGTTCGAAGTAGGCCACGTCCTTATAATCCTCTTTCGCTATTGCCTTCTCTGCAAGCGGGAACATCATTTTGGCTAACGGATGCACCTTGTCGATAAAATGCGCGTTGGGATGCGTTATCTTCTCGCGGCATTTGGCAGCCCCGTTACCGAAGAAATAAACCGGGCGTTCGTTCAGGAACTCCAGATAGGAATTTTCGTCCACTATATCGGCTGCAACGGCACGCTTCACATCTAAGGCACGGTCGTAAACGGCTGCATAAACTTCCATACGTCGGGCGTCGATCATAGGACAGAGCAAAGCGTCTTCGGGAAGATTCTCATGCAGCAAGACCGGAACACACAGCACCTCAAGCGTCGGAATCCCGATCAACGGAATGTTGCGTCCGTAACAGATTCCCTTCGCCATCGAAACCCCGATCCGGAGTCCGGTGTAAGATCCCGGCCCGCAACTGACCGCAACCGCATCCAACGGGATAGCATGACTGTCGATAAATGACAATGCCTCATCGACAAAAACTCCTAAAGAAACGGCGTGTGAAGGGCCTTTCAGGTCTTCTTCCACAAACGGAACCATTCCGTCCTCACTGATTGCCACCGAGCAAACGGAGGTGGAGGTTTCAATATTCAGTATACACGACATAAAAATCAGCTTATTAAATTGTCGCAAATTTACATGATAATTTCCAATTCTTAAAATAATCGTGTAAATTTGCACAAAACTTTAAGATTTATGATACAATCGATGACAGGTTACGGCAAAGCTACAGCCGAACTCCCTGATAAAAAAATAAATGTAGAAATTAAGTCGCTCAACAGCAAGGCTATGGATCTTTCCACTCGCATCGCTCCGGCTTATCGTGAAAAAGAGATCGAAATCCGTAACGAGATTTCCAAAGTGCTGGAACGCGGCAAGGTGGATTTCAGCCTGTGGATCGAGAAGAAAGAGGGGGCGGAAAGCGCTACTCCTATCAATCAGGCTCTTGTGGAGGGCTACTACAAACAGATTTTGGCCATCTCGGAAAATCTTAATATTCCTCTTCCTGCCGACTGGTTTCAGACATTGCTCCGCATGCCGGACGTGATGACAAAGACTGAAATTCAGGAACTTACGGAGGAAGAATGGAAAGCGGTGCACGCTGCTGTAGCGGAAGCGATCGGGCATCTGGTGGATTTCCGCAAACAGGAGGGGGCTGCACTGGAAAAGAAGTTCCGCGAGAAGATTGCCAACATCACAAGCCTGCTCGAAAAGATTACTCCTTACGAGAAAGAACGTGTGGAAAAGGTGAAAGAACGTATCACAGACGCTCTCGAAAAGACGCTGAGCGTGGACTACGACAAAAACCGTCTGGAGCAGGAGTTGATTTACTATATCGAAAAACTGGATGTCAACGAGGAGAAACAACGCCTCAGCAACCATCTGAAATATTTTATCAGTACGCTGGAAAGCGGCAACGGACAAGGCAAGAAATTGGGATTTATCGCTCAGGAAATGGGACGTGAAATCAATACGCTGGGCAGCAAGTCCAATCATGCCGAAATGCAGAAAATCGTGGTTCAGATGAAAGATGAACTGGAACAGATTAAAGAACAGGTACTGAACGTGATGTAGACGAACGTCTCTCATCCTTCATCCTTCATTCTTAATTCTTCATTCTTAATTTAACTATGACTGGCAAATTAATTATATTCTCCGCTCCGTCGGGTTCGGGGAAATCTACAATCATCAATTATCTGCTGACGCAGAATTTGAATCTTGCGTTTTCTATCTCCGCCACCAGCCGTCCTCCACGCGGAACGGAACAGCATGGGGTGGAATATTTCTTCCTTACTCCGGAAGAGTTTCGTAGCCGCATCGAGAACAACGAATTTCTAGAATACGAGGAAGTGTATAAAGACCGTTACTATGGGACGCTGAAAGAGCAGGTGGAAAAGCAATTGGAAGCCGGACAGAATGTCGTGTTCGACGTTGATGTGGTAGGCGGATGCAATATCAAGAAATTTTACGGTGAGCGTGCGTTGTCAGTATTTATCCAGCCGCCTTCGGTGGAGGAATTGCGTTGCCGGTTGGAAGGACGAGGCACAGACACTCCCGAAGTGATAGAAAGCCGCATCGCCAAAGCGGAATATGAATTGAGCTTCGCTCCGCAATTTGACTGCATCATCATGAATGATAACCTAGAAACGGCCAAAGCCGAAACGCTGAAAGTGATTAAGGAGTTTCTGGAGAAATAAACTAAAGTTGGAAAAGGGAGTTACCAGTTACCAATCCAATGGAAAAAGTAGCTTATAACAAGGAAGGAAGCAACCAATGAAAAAAAGCCATCGACTGAAAACCGGAATATTCAGTGGGTCTTTCAACCCGATTCATATCGGACACCTCGCATTGGCCAATTACCTTTGCGAGTACGAAGGCTTGGATGAAATCTGGTTCATGGTCACTCCTCAAAACCCTCTGAAAACGCAAGATGAGCTATGGAGTGACGAACTGCGTCTCCGGCTTGTAGAACTGTGTATCAGCGATTACCCCCATTTCCGTGCTTCGGATTTTGAATTTCATCTTCCCCGTCCTTCTTACAGTGTATATACGCTCGAAAAACTGCGCGAAGCCTATCCCGACCGTGAGTTTCACTTCATCATCGGTTCGGACAATTGGGCGCGTTTCGACCGTTGGTTTCAGTCGGAGCGCATCATTAAAGAGAACCACATCATTATTTACCCCCGTCCCGGCTTTCCCGTAGCGGCGGAAGAATTGCCGGAAACTGTCCGCCTCGTCCATTCTCCAGTGTTTGAAATCAGCTCCACATTCATTCGTGAGGCGCTGAAGGCGGGAAAGGATGTCCGGTATTTCCTGCATCCGAAGGTGTGGGAGCAAATAGAAAGTGTACTTACTCCTTCAACCGATGCAGAGTAATCATTATAACCTCCGCCGGAGCACCGATACGAATTGGTAATTGGGAGGTTCCGATCCCGTTGGTTACAATCAAAGGAATTTTAGCCGAATTACAAGCCAGTCCGGTGAGGAAACGTGTGCCGTAATTCGAGTTCAACACCGGAGCAATCCCGAACACACATACTTGTCCGCCATGCGTATGCCCTGCCAAAGCGAGATCTGTATTGACTACAGAAACATCTTCCACGTAGTCCGGAGTATGCACCAGCATGATAACGAAATCTCTGGGAGAAAGGGCTAACGTGGGGGACTTTCCGTTCTGCCCCAAGTCAAAAGGATTGCGCACACCGGCAATGATAATTTGCTGACCGTCCTTGCGGAGTGTGTCCACTTCGTGTTCCAACGGGTGCATTCCATAATGCTTCATCGTGCGGATAATCTCGTCATGACAACGCTCGTAATCGTTATTCCCCATCACCCCGTAGGTCCCCATCGGTGTCTTCACCCGTGCAAGCGCCGAAAACAAAGGATCTACATACTCACAACCTTCCTGATAATCGCCGCCCATCAAGAGTACATCCGCTTTCTGGGCAATCAGCAGACGAACCAAATCATTCAGCCCTTTCTCTTTCAACAAACTCTTATAATGCAAATCGGAGATAAAAGCGATGCGAAAACCCTCGAAGGCTTCGGGAACGTCCCGGTGGGTAAAGTCATATTTCACGACACGATCCACCCCTGAATAGACGGAGGAAACGTCCACTTCGGAAGAAGTTATTTTCGTACCGCGAAGTACCCAGTCCTCCGATTTATATGCATCAGCAGAAGATTTATTTTTCTTGGCTCTGCGTTTCCTGCCTTTCGAAACGTTCAGATCTTTGAGTTGCGAGTGATCCGGAGCAAACAGTCCGGCTATGACGTTGGACGTATCCGCAACAATGGAGTCTGTGTTCAAAACAAGACGCGGCAAGGTTGCTACCATCCTCTTTTTCGACTTGCAGGAAACAAGTAAAAGCAGCGTCAGCAGTAGAAACGGATAAATAGATTTCTTCATCTTCTCTTAGTTTGAAGTTTTTAGGGGCGCAAAGATACGAAAAATCATGTATCTTTGTCCGTCAAAACTCTTTATAAAATATTAAAGCATGGAAGAAGTAAAGCGTAATTCACTGAAAGCATGGCTATTAGCCGCACGCCCTAAGACTCTCACAGGAGCTATCACTCCGGTTTTAATCGGTACAGCCCTAGCGGCAATGGACGGACGTTTCCATTGGTTGCCTGCCCTTGTCTGCTGCCTGTTTGCCGGTCTGATGCAAATAGCCGCGAATTTCATCAACGATCTTTTCGACTTCCTCAAAGGAACCGACCGTGAAGACCGGTTGGGTCCCGAACGTGCTTGCGCACAAGGATGGATCTCACCGCAGGCAATGAAAACCGGAATTGCCGTTACCGTCACACTTGCCTGCCTGATTGGTTGCACGCTATTACTTTTTGCCGGATGGGAGTTGATCATCATAGGAGCGCTTTGTGTATTATTCGCCTTCCTTTACACTACCGGACCTTATCCCCTCTCCTACAACGGTTGGGGAGACGTGTTAGTCATCATTTTCTTCGGATTTGTTCCCGTAGGCGGAACTTACTACGTGCAGGCACTGACGTGGACACCGGATGTCACCATTGCCTCCTTCATTTGCGGACTACTAATCGACACGCTGTTAGTTGTCAATAATTATCGAGACCGCGAAGCGGATGCCCGTAGCGGAAAACGGACCGTCATCGTCCGTTTCGGTGAGAAGTTCGGACGCTATTTCTATCTGCTGCTAGGCATTTCGGCTTCCCTACTCTGCCTATATTTCTTACGCGAAGGACATATTTACGCTGCCCTTCTTCCACAACTTTACCTGGTTCCCCACGTCCTCACCTGGAGACGAATGGTAAAAATACACAGCGGTAAAAAATTAAACAGCATATTAGGCGAGACCTCGCGTAATATGCTGTTTATGGGAATTCTTTTAGCTATCGGGATGATTCTTTGAAAACGAGATCATTCCCCATTTAATCACTTTTTTTAATCTACTTTCCGTACATCTTTTCGTAATATCCCTGATAATCTCCGCTGGTCACTTCTTCCACCCAAGCTTGGTTGTTCAGATACCACTCGATGGTTTTCACGATGCCGACTTCAAATTTCGTTTCGGGATACCAGCCCAGTGCATTTGTTATCTTTGTTGGGTCAATGGCGTAACGTTGGTCGTGTCCCAGACGGTCTTTGACGAAGGTTATCAGTTCTTCGTTGATCCAATCGATGGAAATCTCCCCGTTCTCATCTTTCACCCGTTTCTTGAGCACCTGGCGATATTCCGGATGTTCCGTCATCAACCGATGAATAGTAGAGATTGTCAGCTTCACGATTTCGAGGTTTGTCTTCTCGTTATGCCCACCCACGTTGTACACCTCGCCTTCTTGTCCTTCACGCACAACAAGGTCGATAGCTTTACAGTGGTCTTCCACATAAAGCCAGTCGCGCACATTACTTCCATCGCCATAGACAGGCAGATGTTTTCCTTCAAGTATATTCTTGATAATCAACGGAATCAGTTTTTCCGGGAAATGATACGGACCGTAATTGTTGGAGCAACGGGTAATCGTTACCGGCATTTTATAAGTGTCGTGATAAGCCATCACAAACAGATCCGCACTTGTCTTGGATGCGCTGTACGGGCTATGAGGACAGAGCGGAGTTGTCTCCGTAAAATACCCTTCGGCTCCCAGCGAGCCATACACCTCGTCGGTAGACACTTGATGATAACGCACTCCTTTTCTCCAAGTGGGGTATCCTTGTTCATCCTTGCCCATCACCCATGCGCGACGTGCGCAATCCAGCAAGTTCTGTGTTCCTAAAATATTGGTTATCAGGAACAGTTGCGGATTCTCAATACTACGGTCAACATGACTTTCGGCAGCGAAATTCACTACATAATCAAAGCGATATTCAGCAAATAGGCTGTCTACCACATCGCGGCTCCCGATATCACCTTTGATAAAGACGCAACGTTCATTGTCAATGTCTTTCGCAATTGTCCCTAAGTTACCTGCATACGTCAATGCATCCAATATCACGACTTTTATATCGCTATGCTTCGCTAAGATGTATTTGATGTAATTTGCACCGATAAAACCTGCGGCACCGGTCACTAGATAAGTTTTCATATTTTACTTTTTATGTTGATTTTAGGATTGTTTCGCCAGTTCTATCAAATATTTGCCGTACTCGGTCTTTTCGAGGCGTTGTCCCAGCAGCAGCAGTTGTTCGGTCAGAATCCACCCCTGACGCCAGGCTATCTCTTCAATACAACTGACATAGAAACCTTGTCGGTTTTGGATGGTGGCAACAAAGTTGGAAGCCTCCAGCAGACTGTCACAGTTTCCCGTATCCAACCACGCGAATCCGCGTCCGAAAAGTTCCACTTTCAAAGTGCCTTCTTCCAGATACAGGCGGTTGAGGTCTGTTATTTCGTATTCTCCACGTGCTGAGGGCCGAAGAGCCGCCGCTTTTTCCGTCACGGTGGCATCATAGAAATACAATCCGGGAACGGCGTAATTGCTTTTCGGCACTGCCGGTTTCTCTTCCAGCGAAATAACCTTTCCCTGTTCGTCAAATTCCACCACGCCGTACGCGCGAGGGTCTTTCACATAATAGCCGAATATACAAGCTCCCTTCTCTATATTGGCAGCCCGGCGAAGCATGGCGGAGAAACCTTGCCCGTAAAACATATTATCTCCAAGAATCAGGCAGCCCGGTTCTCCATTCAGGAAATCGGCTCCCAACACGAAAGCCTGCGCCAACCCGTTAGGCTGCTCCTGCACTTTGTAAGAGAAAGACATACCCAATTCCTCACCCGTTCCCAGCAAATCGCGGAACATCGGCAAGTCACGCGGAGTTGAGATGATCAAAATCTCACGAATTCCCGCCAGCATCAGTGTAGACAGGGGATAGTAAATCATCGGCTTGTCGTAGACAGGCATTATCTGTTTGGAGATCGCTTTAGAAAGCGGATAGAGGCGAGTGGCACTGCCACCGGCAAGAATAATTCCCTTCATGTTCGTCTTCATTATTCATAAACTGGGTGCAAAGGTCGGAAAGAAATCCGAGATGACAAAAATAATATGAAAAATTATTTATCTGCCAACTCGATAACTTCCAAGTCCTTAAACGTTCCCCGCTCGATGACAAAGCGCACCAATGTACGCACTTTATGAAATCCTGACATCCCCGCAGCTCCGGGATTGATGTGCAACATATCCAACGTCTTGTCGTACTTCACCTTTAATATATGAGAATGCCCGCTAATGAACAACTTAGGCGGGCGTGTCATCAGACTTCCAATTATCGAAGGATCATACTTTCCCGGATAGCCGCCTATGTGTTTTATCAGCACTTCGGTGTCATCCACCGTAAAACGGTTCACCTGCGGATACAGCTTCCTGATAGCCTGCCCGTCAATATTTCCGTAGACTGCCCGGAAAGGACGGAACGCCGCCAACCTCTCCGCCACTTCCACCGAACCGATATCACCGGCATGCCAAATCTCATCGCACGGCTCAAAATACTCCAGGTATTTCTCATCCCAATAAGCATGGGTATCGGATAATAATCCAATTCTTATCATAAATTTCTTTGTTTAATCCTACAAAGATACTATATTTGGAAAAATCTTAAAGCATATGGAAAACAAATATAAATATTTCAAGCGAGATATCAGTTGGCTATCGTTCAACTACCGCGTGTTGCTGGAGGCTTTGGACGAGCGTCTCCCCCTTTACGAACGCATCAACTTTATTTCCATCTACTCTTCCAACCTCGAAGAATTTTATAAAATCCGTGTAGCAGACCACAAAGCTGTTGCTTCCGGCGCAACGGAAAGTGATGAAGAAAGCGTACAATCCGCCCGCGAACTTGTAGAGGAAATCAACAGGGAAGTCAACCGGCAACTAGATGACCGTGTGCGCATCTACGAACAAAAAATATTGCCTGCCCTACAAAAGAACCACATCATCTTTTATCAGGACAGCCATGTAGAGCCGTTCCATCAGCAGTTTATCAAAGACTTCTTCAAAGAAGAAATCTTCCCCTACCTGCAACCCGTACCCGTTTCCAAAGACAAAATCGTCTCTTTCTTACGAGATAACCGACTCTATCTCGCTATCCGACTCTATCCGAAAGAAGAAAGAAAAGAATCCCCCATCCTCGAGTCCTCCCGTCCTCCTCTTTACTTCGTGATGAAGCAGCCCTACGCAAAAGTCCCCCGTTTCATCGAGTTGCCGTGTCATGAAAAAAATCATTACCTGATGTTTGTCGAAGACATCATCAAGGCGAACCTCGATCTAATTTTTCCCGGTTATGATGTCGAGTCGTGTTACAGTATAAAAATCTCCCGTGACGCCGACATATTAATTGACGACACCGCCAGCAGTGCCGACCTTGTGGCCCAGCTCAAGAAGAAAGTAAAGAAGCGTAAAATAGGAGACGTCTGCCGCTTCGTCTACGACCGTGCCATGCCGCACGACTTTCTGGATTTTCTCGTAGACGCGTTTCACATTCACCGCGACGAACTCGTTCCCGGCGACAAACACCTGAACCTGGAAGACCTGCGCCATCTCCCCAACCCCAGCAAGTCACTCCACAGCCCCGAAAAGCCGAAGCCGATGAAACTCACCATCCTCGACGAAAAAGAATCCATCTTCAACTACGTCGCCCGGAAAGACCTGCTGCTCTATTACCCCTATCACTCCTTCGAGCACTTCATCCACTTCCTTTACGAAGCCGTGCACAATCCGGAAACCCGTGAAATCATGGTGACGCAATACCGTGTGGCGGAGAACTCCGCCGTCATCAACACCCTGATAGCCGCTGCCCAGAACGGCAAGAAAGTCACAGTATTTGTAGAGTTGAAAGCTCGTTTCGACGAAGAGAACAACCTGGCCACGGCCGAAATGATGCAAGCCGCCGGTATAAAAATCATATACAGCATTCCCGGTCTGAAGGTGCACGCCAAGGTAGCCCTTATCCGCCGTCGTGGACTGAACGGTGAGAAAATCCCCAGCTACGCCTACATCAGCACCGGCAACTTCAACGAGAAAACCGCCACACTTTATGCCGACTGCGGACTATTCACCTGTCGCAAAGAAATAGTAAACGACCTTTACAACCTCTTCCGCACCCTTCAAGGCAAAGAAGATCCGAAGTTCACCACCCTCCTTGTCGCCCGTTTCAACCTCATCCCAGAGTTGAACCGCCTCATCGACCGTGAGATTACCCTAGCCGATCAAGGCAAACCCGCCCGCATCATCCTAAAAATGAACGCCCTTCAAGACCCCGCCATGATAGACCGCCTCTACGAAGCCTCCGAACACGGTGTGCAGACAGACCTTATCATTCGCGGAATCTGCTGCCTCATCCCCGACCAGCCGTACAGCCGCAACATCCGCATCACCCGCATCGTAGACAGCTTCCTGGAACACGCCCGCATCTGGTACTTCGGCAACGGCGGCAATCCCAAAGTCTTCATGGGCTCACCCGACTGGATGCGCCGCAACCTCTACCGCCGCATCGAGGCCATCACCCCCGTCCTCGACCCCGACCTGCGCAACAGCCTGATCGAAATGCTTACCATCCAACTCGCCGACAACCAAAAAGCCTGCCGAGTAGACGCAAAGCTACAAAACATATTCAAAAAAAGAACGCCCGGAACCCCCGCCATCCGAGCGCAATACACACTATATAACCGGCTTTGTTCAAATAACACCCAGCAACCCAAAGACCAACCAGCCATGCCCCAATAACCGCCACCCCCAAAGACCAACCAGTCATCTCCCCCAATAACCGCTCCCATCCGCATGGTTTCCCCCGGCCTACTTTTTTCTCCGTCAAGCGAGCTCCCGTAACGGAGCGTAAAGAAGGGCAGACTGTTTGAGCGAAGCGAGTTTCTGCCCTTCAGCGGAGTGCAGGAAGCGAGTAGGAGAAAAAAGTAAGCCTTGAATTTTTCTTTGCTTCTTTCTTTTGTTGCAAGACAAAAGAAAGAAGATTGTAACACAAATGTAACATCTATGACATTTCCCTGCAACGTCAAATTCCGTCCTTTGCCGCCGAAATTACATACATACATTTATGGAGACAATTTACTTATGCATTATCATTTTTCTGTTCGTCCTCGCCGTGTTCGACCTCATCGTCGGCGTGAGCAATGACGCGGTCAACTTCCTGAACTCCGCGGTAGGCGCCAAAGCCGCATCGTTCAAGACCATCCTGTTCATAGCCGGTGTCGGCATTTTCATCGGCGCCTCCCTGTCCAACGGGATGATGGACATAGCCCGTCACGGCATCTACCAGCCCGAGCACTTCTACTTTGCCGAAATCATGTGCATCCTGCTTGCCGTCATGCTGACCGACGTAGTGCTTCTCGACGTATTCAACTCAATGGGCATGCCCACCTCCACCACCGTTTCACTAGTCTTCGAGCTACTTGGAGGAACCTTCGCCCTCGCGCTCATCAAAGTGCACAACAGCGACACCCTCGCGCTGGGCGACCTCATCAACACCGACAAAGCCCTTTCCGTCATCATGGCAATCTTCGTATCCGTAGCCATCGCCTTCTTCTTCGGAATGCTTGTGCAGTGGATTGCCCGTGTGATATTCACCTTCAATTACACTAAAAAGATGAAGTACAGCATAGCCCTCTTCGGAGGCATCGCCGCCACCTCCATCATCTACTTCATGCTCATCAAAGGGCTGAAAGACAGCTCCTTCATGACACCCGAAAACAAACACTGGATACAGGACAACACCCTGCTGCTCATCACCGTGTTCTTCGTATTCTTCACCCTGCTGATGCAAGTCCTCCACTGGCTGAAAGTCAACGTCTTCAAAGTAGTCGTGCTGATGGGAACCTTCGCCCTCGCCCTCGCTTTCGCCGGCAACGACCTCGTCAACTTCATCGGTGTTCCCCTCGCCGGTTTCTCCTCCTTCATAGACTACACCGCCAACGGATCGGGCAACCCGGACAACTTCCTGATGACCTCCCTGCTAGGACCCGCCAAAACTCCGTGGTACTTCCTGATCGGAGCCGGAGCAATCATGGTCTACGCACTCTGCACCTCCAAAAAGGCGCACGCCGTTATCAAGACCTCCGTCGACCTCTCCCGCCAAGACGAAGGCGAAGAAACCTTCGGAAGCACCCCGATAGCCCGTACAATCGTCCGTTTCAGCATGGCGCTCGCCAACGGAATCTCACGAATCACTCCGAACAGCACCAAGAAATGGCTCGACACCCGCTTCCGCAAAGACGAAGCCATCATAGCCGACGGCGCAGCGTTCGACCTTGTCCGCGCCTCCGTCAACCTCGTGCTGGCAGGCCTGCTCATCGCTTTGGGAACATCACTGAAACTTCCCCTTTCCACCACCTACGTCACCTTCATGGTAGCTATGGGAACCTCACTGGCCGACCGTGCCTGGGGACGTGACTCCGCCGTTTACCGCATCACAGGCGTACTGAGCGTCATCGGCGGCTGGTTCATCACCGCCGGAGCCGCCTTCACCTTCTGCTTCTTCGTCGCCCTCGTACTTCACTACGGAGGAAACATTTCCATCATCGTCCTCATCGGCATCGCCGTGTTCATCCTGATACGCAGCCAAGTGATGTACAAGAAACGCAAAGCGAAAGAGCAAGGCAACGAGACCCTGAAACAACTGATGCAGACCACCGACAGCGAAGAAGCTCTGCAACTGATGCGCAAGCACACCCGCGAAGAGCTCGGCAAGGTGTTGGAATACGCGGAAACGAATTTCGAGCTCACCGTCACCTCCTTCCTCCACGAGAACCTGCGGGGATTGCGTCGCGCGATGGGCTCCACCAAATTCGAGAAGCAGCTCGTCAAGCAGATGAAGCGTACCGGAACCGTCGCTATGTGCCGTCTCGACAACAACACCGTGCTCGAAAAAGGGCTTTACTACTACCAGGGCAACGACTTCGCCAGCGAACTGGTGTACAGCATTTCACGTCTCTGCGAACCGTGCCTGGAGCACATCGACAACAACTTCAACCCATTGGACGCTATCCAAAAAGGCGAATTCAGCGACGCGGCCGAAGACATCACTTACCTGATCCAGCAATGTCGCAGAAAACTGGAAAACAACGATTACAATAACATGGAAGAAGAAATCCGCCGTGCCAACGACCTTAACGGACAACTCTCGCTGCTGAAACGCAAGGAACTGCAGCGCATCCAAAGCCAGTCGGGAAGTATCCGCGTCAGCATGGTATACCTGACGATGGTTCAGGAAGCCCAAAACGTGGTGACTTACACCATCAATCTAATGAAAGTAAGCCGTAAGTTCCAGATCGAGACCGACTGATCTGATTTCCCCACAAAAAAATCCCCCCTTACCATTCCTTAATATCACAACGGTATGGGGCATAGAACGAAGCGGTTTTTTCAATGGTCGGGAAAAATGGGCGAAAGGTTTTGAAAACCAAAGGGTTTAGGCATGATCGGGAAAATGGGCTGAATATTTCGAAGCGGTTTTTCTCTTTACATGGCTTACATCTGCTTTACGTTTGAGGGGCTTTTCTTCGGATATTCGGGGGATTGCTTTACATCGGGCTTGCAGATGGGGCTAAAACGGCCTGGAAGGGTTTTATTTTCGGCTGTGTGGCCGTTTTATGGCTGGGTTGATGGATTTTGTTATATGATGGTGTGAACGGCTGTGTGGCCGTTTTTTGTGCCTATTTTTAAAGATGTTGCCTTAAAATTCTTCTAAATAAGTATTATTTGGTATATTTGCAGCATAATAGAAACGAATATGGCAAAAGTGATTCATGTGCATTTGCTGCATAAAATAGACGGGACGAAGCAGAAAGATTGGTATTTCAGCAGTATATCGGCTGTTTATACGGTTCTGACGGCAGATCAGGTGGGGGCAACCAAGAATTACCTGCTTCATGCCGGGCTGTCTGGTAACGGCACAATATGCACGAAAAAGGCTATAATTAAGCAATCTACGCTCATCTCGGGTGGTAGTAAGGGAATGGTTAGAACGATATAATAGCGCCGTTAGAAAGGCTTGTAGGCGTTATTTCTTTGAATGCTGATTGGGGAGCTTATGGCTCCCTTTTTTTATGCCCCTACGGTTGGTTTTATTTGGTTAGGGGTTACTATTGGGGTTACTGTTAGGGGTTACTACTTCTTTAAGTTAGGGGTTACTTTAGGGGTTACTTTTTCAGTTCTCAGAGGGTACGCCCGAAATAGGAAACTATGTTATAAATGAAAGCAAGTGCCGTTTTTCTCTGTTTTCAGAGAGGAAAAACGACACTTGTTTGTGTGATATACCTTATTATAATAAAATAAATCCTTTGATTTACAGTGTATTTACGAGTTTGCTTCAGGTAAATTCCTTCAAAAGTGTGTGCGTGCGTCCTTTTTTAGCCTTCTGTAGGAGGCATGCGTGTACCACTTAGAAGAACTTGCTGATGCTTCCAATGACTTCAAAGACATTCATGATGCGTGATTTGTCGAATTCCTGCTCATCGTAGTCCTCTGTATTAATGGGAATGAAGCGCAACTTGCTTGGATCCGGCGACCTGCGCAGGATTTTGATGGTACGGATGGTGTCCAATACCACTGCATAGATTTCTCCATACTGGATGTCGTTGAGTGTGCATTGTCGCAGGGCGATGATGTCGCCATGGTTTATTTTGGGCTCCATGGAGTGGCCGGTGACATTGCACCAGAGGCTGGCTTTTTCGAATCCCCTTATTACGATGTTGGTGGCGGGTATGTTTACCTGAGAGTTGAACACCTCATCGAATCCCCCAATAAAGTCCACATCGTAGTATGGTGTGCCGACAGATGGGTTCATGGATGTGGTAGGCATGAACGAAGGATTGGCTTCGTCTATTGTTTTAATGCCGTTCAAATCATCTTTCAACATGCTTCCTGCACCAGTAAGCAACCATCCTGTTGAATATCGGGGATAATTTTCAACTATTATACTAAGCCATTTGGCTTGAATGTCGGTCCCGTTATTGATTGCTCTTGAAAGCACGCCTTTACTTGCGCCAATAGTTCTTTCCATGGCGCCAATAGTTATCCCCTCATTGGAGGCTATTTCTTGTATTCTTGATAAAATATTGCCCATAATTGAAAATTATCCCCGTTTTTATTTCGATGGTTGAAAATTATCACTATATTTGCAGCGTGTTTAAGATGTAAACAGCGCGCCAAATATACAAAAAAGGCGTGTGATTAGCGAATTTTAAGGATTAAAGAAAATGAAAGCAAAAGTAATTATAGCTCAAGCAACAGCTGAGACCGCCGAAGCTCTTTACGGACTGGTCAAGAAGATGGTAGATACAACAGCAATCAAGGCTTATCCCAGTGTGGATTATCAGGCAGTTTTCTTTTCAGCTGATAGATACGACTTAGACTTTGTAAAAAGAGTATTGGCGGATAAGTGCTTTTCTTTCAAAATTGAAGATGCAGAATAATACAATAAAATAAGTGAGTTTATGACACAGCAAGAATTTATGGAACGGACGGGGATAACCCCTACAGCAGAGGATTTTGATTACATCCATGCGGTTTATCTGAACACTTCGATGAACAAGGATGAGTTCTGCAAAGATTTCAAGAAACATGGGGACAGCCGGATTATCCGCGATGTCCATGTACGGGTGCTGAACTATGAGATGAAATGTGAACGGCAAAAGGAAGTTATCGGCAACCTGACCGACTTCCTGATTGGAAAGGCGCATGCGTATGACGATACCGATTTCCGCAAAGAAGCGGTAGGGCTGGTCGGTGAGATGGAAGTGGTGAAACGGACCATTGAATTGGGGCTTCCGCTTTGGGATGAAGACAGGATGGTTGTCCTTTCGATGATAGAAGAACAAGGCAAATAGATTGCCGGATAACTGGCAGCCCGGAAAGACGGGCAGGGGCGGCAGGCACGGCCGGAGAGTTGGTAAATCGAAATAAGAAAGCGTAGAAAGCCGTCGGGGTTCGATTCCCCGCGCCCCACGATATAAACTTTTAAAATTTAGAGTTATGGCAAAGAATTTCAATCCGAGAACAGCAGAGAGTCTGTTCAAACAGAAGTTGCGCACGATGATAGGCAGTACGGCACATACGCAGAATATTGCCGACCAGGCGATGGAGCTGGCTGGACAATTCATGACGGAGGATGAGATAAGCAACTCGGATGCCTACCGGGTGATAGAGAATGTGAGCTGTGTGTGTGAGGAAGCGATGCAGGTGCTGGTCGAAGAACTGCAGAAAGGGACACGCCTTCATGAAATACTGACGGGTGATTAGGAAATAGCGGAAGCCGTTGAAAACCTTTGAACGAACGATAACGATTAAAAAGTATGACGATATGAGAAAGCAGATTTTGACAGATAACGAGACCAAGACCTTCTTGATGAAGACATTCGGATGCAGCCGTCAGGCTGTGTGGCAAGCACTGAATTTTGTCCGTGACAGCGATCAGGCGCGCCGGATACGCACTCTTGCCCTGAAGCGAGGCGGCAAACTGACTGACGGGAACTTCATCCCGAACTGCGAAACCACCTTCGAGGAGTGCGAGAAGACCATGACCTGCACTTTCGGTCCCCGTGTAAAACTCGTGGTCCACAGAAAGACCAATGATGTGGATGTGTACGTGGACGGAAAACGGACTGAAACCTACCAATGTGAATTTGTATCGGATTTCATGCAGCTGCAGCACGAGACCCAACAGATGGCATCTGCCTTATAAATAGAAATGAAATGGAGTATTATGGAAAGATATTGTGCATATCCTACAATGACCTGACTTACGATGACCGACCGGTGATGGTGAACGGAAAGGCAGACTACAGCAGAAGCCGCACGCTGAAAGGAGTTCATCCTTCCACTCTTTCCGAAGAAGAACTTGCTCCCATCATGTCGATACCCAATTACAAGAAGTTAGCGGCAAAGGAGAAAATCAATGTAGTTCGATCCGGAAGAGGTCTGGGAGGTTACGTTTTGGTAGAAATAGCCACCATGCCCCTACGGTTTCAGGAAAGGATAAAACTAAAATACGGAGATATGAAAGAAGACGTAATAAGAAACTGGCTCGGCAGCCATTACCACATCGATGCGAAAGCCCGGGAATTTTACACCCGGTTCCGTTTTGACAACGGAGATGCACTGCCACCGGAACACATCCAAGAATATACGGTAAACGCTTCGGTAATTGAGGCAGTGATGCGTGCCATGGAGGATGCCACGTTTATGCGAAAGGCCATGAAGGCCGGGCCGGTGAACTGGGGCGAACTGGCAGGAGCCATCAGTTACTACCAAGCAGAGTTCGGACATACCTTGCCTGTCAGTTCCAACCGCTTCAAGAAGCGTGTGAATGACTTCAAGGCCAACGGCTATGAAAGCCTTATCAGCCGCAAGTTCATGAACCAGAACCGCCGGAAAGTGACCTATGACATTGAACGCCTGCTGCTGAGCATCGATGCCCAACCGGAGCAGCCCTTCAATACCACCGTGTGGGAACAGTACAATCTATTTGTGCAAGGAGAACTGGAGCTATATGACCCCGAAACCGGCGAGGTGTTGAATCCGGCAGACTTTACCGACAAGGATGGAAATCCGCTGGTATTGAGCCCGGCCACAGTAGCCAACTACCTGAACAACCCCAAGAACAAGGCCCTTCGCGGTAAGCTGCACATGAGCCAATGGGATTTCAACAATGCCTACCGTCCTTATCATCTGCGCAGCATCGGTGAATATTCCTTGAGTAAGGTTTCTCTTGACGACCGCGACCTGCCGCGCCCAATGAAGGATGGCAACCGAGTGAAAGCCTATTATGCCTACGATGTGGTGAGCGGTGCTGTGGTGGGATATGCCTACAACCGGTACAAGACTACCGAGTTATTTTTAGACTGCATGCGAAACATGTTCCAGACCCTGGACCGGAACGGCATGTATATCCCCGCCGAGTTAGAAGTGGAACACCACCTGGTAAGCGACTTTGCCGACGGATTGATGCAAGCCGGTACCGTCTTCCCCCTGATCCGCTGGTGTAACCCCGGGAACTCGCGTGAAAAACGTGCCGAGCACAAGAACCGCGAAAAGAAATACGGTGTGGAGAAACGCACGCAGGTAGGTATCGGCCGATGGTATGCCAAGCTGGAGGCCAACCGCCCGAAGGAAGAAAAGGTGTATGACGAAAAGAACAACACCTACAAGGTGAAGACCTATAGTTATGAAGAATTGGTAGCCGATGATATACGCGCCATTGAGACCTTCAACGCACAGCCTCACCCCAACCAAAAGCGCTATCCGGGCATGAGCCGTTGGGATGTGCTTTGCGCCCATCAGAACCCGAACCTTGCACCTTGGGACAAGGCCGTTCTTTACCGGTTCA
This sequence comes from Bacteroides finegoldii DSM 17565, assembly GCF_000156195.1. Classification (GTDB taxonomy): domain Bacteria; phylum Bacteroidota; class Bacteroidia; order Bacteroidales; family Bacteroidaceae; genus Bacteroides; species Bacteroides finegoldii. The sequence continues at coordinate 108,259 of NZ_GG688321.1, forward strand.
TCGGACAGCACACCGAAACAACCATCCGGCAGAACACCTACTGCACGGTGATGTACAACCAATACGGACTGCCCAGCCCGGAAATCATCGAAAAGCTGGAGCCGAGGAACTACAAGGTAGATGCCTATTATCTGCCCGATGCCGACGGAACCATCAACGAGGTATATATCTACCAGAACGGACGATATATCGCCACCTGCAAGCCCGTAGCCCGTTACAATGAGAATACAGCCGAGCAGACCGAGTACGACAAGGCAGCCTATACCGAACAGTCCAAGTATGTAGCTCAATTCGACAAGATGATGAAGGACGGCAAGATCAAGCGTGTGGGCATCCTTGCCAAAGAGGAAGCAAAGCTGATAACAGAGGTACAGGCGGAAGCCGTTCCCCTTCCTGCACAAGCCGAGGAAGAAGATTACTCAGCCTATATGGACATCAGTGCCTTCGAGCATGATGCAGTAGCCAAGATATAATTAACGACGTTAGAACGAATTTAAAACAGCATTCAAATGGAAATAACAAATGAAGTAAAGCAACGTATTGTGGCAGCGATAGCCGCCGACCGTGAAAATTATCCCAGTGACAACCGCCATGCCACGGCACTGGGCATAGCCCCCAGCGTTTACAATGCCATCAAGCGGGGCAATTATGAAAAGCAGGTCAGTGATGCCAACTGGGTAGGTATAGCCCGAAGATTAGGCGTGCAACTGCGTACAGAAATACCTTGGCTGGCAGCACAGACCCCGACCTACGTGTTTGTGAGCAAGCAGCTGGAAGTGTGCCAGGGAAGCGGGCTGAGTGCCATCCTGTGCGATATGCCCAATATCGGCAAGACCTTTACAGCGAAAGCTTACGTGAAGCAGCACAAGCACGCCGTATATGTGGACTGCAGCCAGGTGAAGACCAAACTGAAGCTGATACGCTACATTGCCAAGGAATTCGGTGTGACCAGCAACGGACGCTATAGCGACGTGTATGAGGATCTGGTGGCCTACCTGCGCACGATTGATACGCCCCTGGTTATCCTGGATGAAGCCGGGGACCTGCAGTATGAAGCCTTCCTGGAGTTAAAGGCGCTTTGGAACGCTACGGAACGCTGCTGTGCCTGGTATATGATGGGTGCCGACGGATTAAAGGAGAAGATCAACCGCGCCATCGAAGGCAAGAAGGTGGGCTATACCGAAATGTTGAGCCGCTACGGTGACTCCTACAGCAAGGTGACCCCGGACGATGCGCAGGAACGCGAAAAGTTTCTGAAGGCACAGGCTGCCATCGTCGCAAAAATCAATGCCCCGGACGGTGCCGACATTGCCAAGATTGTTCATAGCACCGGAGGCGGCTTGCGGCGCGTATATACCGAAATCGAAAAATTAAGGAGGATGCAGGCATGATAAGCAAGATAGAAATGCAAGCGATGGATGCTGTTATCGGTATCCATCGCGAGATGAGAAAAGCGAATGAGATAGACTGGGAACAGCGCAGATATGAAATTGCCAAAAGCATGCTTCCGGTAGTAAGAAGCAATTCATCAGGTATAATGTCTATAAAACAAGTTGCCAGACTTGCTGTGGACTATGCTGATGCTCTTATTGAAGAATTGAAAGGAGGTAACCGTGAAACTGAAGAGAGCCTACAGTCCCGGTGAGGTGCTGAACATGAAGATTCCCCGGTTCGAGTTTTCCGGGGACTGGCAAACCTCGATAGGCAACCCGGCCAAGAGCGGCGTGTGGATTATTTGGGGAGCCAGCGGAAACGGTAAGAGCAGCTTTGTGATGCAGCTGGCCAAGTACCTGTGTAGCTTCGGACGCGTAATTTATGACAGTTTGGAAGAAAGTACCGGTTTGTCGTTCCAGATGAGCCTGAAACGGCACAAGATGGGTGAAGTGAAAAAGAAGCTGATTATCCTTGACCGGGAACCGATGGAGCAATTGGAGGAACGGTTACGGCGCAGAGGCAGTCCCGGAATCGTGATTATCGACAGCTTCCAATACAGCGGCTTGAACTACAAAACCTACAAGGAGTTCAAGGAACGTCATCCCAAGAAACTGTTTATCTTCATCAGCCATGCCGAGGGGCTTCATCCGGCAGGTAGAAGCGCCCGCAAGGTGGAATATGATGCCGATGTGAAAATCATGGTAAGCTGTTTCAAAGCCTGGTGCAAAAGCCGCTTTATGGAGCGGCCCGGTGAGCCCTACGTGATATGGGAAGAAGGTGCTGCCAAAACATTGAAGGACGATAATATGGAGGATTATTTGAATGATGGAATGGGAGAATAAGCTGTACCAGATACTCCTGAAAGAACAGGAAGCGGAGGCCGTGGTGGACGATTGGGTAGAACGTAACATACAAAGCGACCTCCGTCTGCGCAGGGCCAAGACAAAGGGACACGTAGTGATAGAAACCAGGGATGTGATGTTTGCTCGGAATATTCAGGTATGGCATCCGTCCTGCCAAATAAACATTAAAGATTTGAAGTGATGGAAAAGAAAGAAGAAAAGAAAGTGTGCTGCATCTGCGGCAAAGAGTATGAGGGCTACGGATACAATCCGTTCCCGGTGAAAGAAGAAGGCTGCTGCTGCCAATCGTGCAACTACAGTGTGGTGGTTCCGGAACGGTGGGAACGACACAAGGCTTTTCAACGTGGTGAAGCGACCGGTGCCGGGAAAGTGTACATCAGCGGAGCCATCGCGCACTATGATATGAATGAGCGCAAGGAAGCCTTCAGCCGTGCCGAGGAGAAACTGATGGCACAAGGCTATGATCCTGTAAACCCTTTCAGGAACGGATTGCCGGATGAAGCTCATTGGAGAGCCCACATGCGGGCCGACATTGCCCTGTTGCTGGCTTGTGACTATATCTACATGCTGAAGGACTGGGAACTGAGCAAGGGAGCCAAACTGGAGCTTGACGTAGCCAGTTCGTGTGGCATTAAAGTATTGTTTGAATAACCTTTTAATAGTGAATGTATGGAAGAAAAACAGAAAGTTCAGGTCGTATTTGAATTTGACCGTTCCGAGTATGACGCGTATCTCTTTTTGATGAATCAAAAGAAGACGAAAGAGGTAGAGCAAATATGGAACACCATGAGCGGTGAGCCTGTGGTTGCGGATATTGATTTGTTTGAAGAGGACAGCCAGTCTGTAAAACTTATGATGATAAGTTTGGCAATTCTTTCAGTGGAGAAAAAAGTGAAAGGATGATATGGCACAGGAAGTAACCAATTTCGCCCGGTTCTATGCATTGTTCAACAAACTGCCTTATCAGGGCGATCGGGAGGAATTCAAAAAACAAATCGTGCTGCAGTACACGTGGAACCGGACAGACAGTCTGAAGGAAATGACGGCCAAGGAGTATGAAGTTTGTTGTACTGCTCTGGAGAAACTGAGCGGACAAGACGAATGGCGGCAGAAACTTCGCGAGGAACTGCGACGGAAACGCAGCGTCTGCCTGAAGCTGATGCAACAGTTGGGTATAGACACCACCGACTGGAACCGGGTGAACGAATTCTGCAACAACCCCCGGATAGCCGGCAAGCCCTTTGTTCAGGTTAGTACAGCCGAGCTGGAACAACTGGCCATCAAACTGCGGGCTATCCAACGAAAAGGAGGTTTAACCGATAAATAGAGCAATATGGATAAAAAAGCACATGAAGTGCTTGAGCGCATAAGAAAAGACGTGACCCTTACGACATCCGATATGGAGAACCAGGATGCAGCGGAGTTTTTCAACGAACTGGCCGACTGGGCGTATGCCAATGGGGAGGCCATGCTGATAGACGATGAACCGGAAAAGCAGGATGATTATGAGGATAGATGACCAAGACAAGCTGATAAAAGCGGGGTTCTGTATAATACGAAAGGATGATTATCCAGGCCCGAGGATAAAGATGTGTACCGGCATAAACGGTGGCTGGAAGACATACAAGAAGTTTGAAACCAAAGCAGAAAGAGACAGGACATTCGCTTTGCTGCTGAAGGATGACAAAGTAATAGCTGATTAACAACTAAAATGATTTAAAATGGAAAAGAACAATCAAAGTGTGGACATCAAGTCCCTGAGTAAAGAACAGCGAGCAGCCCTCATGGCCCAGCTGCAGCAAGAAGAGAAAGAAGACCGCATCGCCCGTCGTGAAACTTACGAGGCATTACGCGGTGAGTTTATGCACGAAGTAAAGACCAACGTTCTTGAGATGGTGAATGCCGTGACCGGGTTCCGCGGATGGCTGGAAAAAGAAGCCGATGCCTTTACCAAGGTGATGAAGGAATACGGCCAGGTGAAAAGCGACGAACAGCGCAGCTATACCATTACGGACGGAGACTTCCGTCTGGAAGTGAAAAGCAACAAGGTGAAAGGCTTCGATGAACGAGCCGACATGGCAGCCGACCGTCTGATTGACTATTTGAAGCGCTACATGCAGAACAGCGAGAAAGGTTCTGATGATCCGATGTATCAGATGGCCATGACCCTGCTGGAGCGCAACAAGATGGGCGACCTGGACTACAAGAGCATTTCAAAGCTGTATGAACTGGAAGATAAGTTCGATGAAGAGTATGCAGACATCATGCGCCTGTTCAAGGAAGCTAATGTAGTGCAGCGCAATGCCACCAACTACTACTTCAGCCGCCGCAACCCTGAAAACGGCGTATGGACCCGCATTGAACCCAGTTTCTGCCGTTTGTAGCCGAAACCCGTTAACCCTATAAACAGAAAGCGCCGCAGTTGTTATAATTGCGGCGCTTTTGTTCTTAAAATAGATGGAAATCAGTTATTTTTGTAAGAGAAATAAAATGTATGGGCAAAGGACGGGATAAAGAACTGATCAAGCTGCGTGACGAGGCACTATGCCGTCGTTACTACTATTGGACAGAAATACAGCGGTTGCGGTTCGACGATGCTTTAAAAGTGTTGTCGGAGCGCGAATTCTTTATATCCGAGGAACGTATCATGACCATCATCCGCCGGAAATCACGTGAGGGAACAGACTACAATCTGAAGCCTGTTCCCAAGGTGAAAGCCCCCCGTCTGACTGCCGCCCAGCTGGAACTATTCCCCATAAGATGACGGCATGGCCGATTCATCGTGCAGTGTGAATGAGAACGTCATTTCATAGACCTTGATGTAATGCGGCATGGCATACGAACGGCTTTTCTCGCGTACCAGCGGCGAAGCGTTGTCCGTGCATTGCAGACACTGCAGCGACTTGTATAATTTCTTGGCCAGCTGCTGCCTTTCCCTCACCTTGTCATACGTGCCGGATGCGTAGCTTGTATCGTCGTAACAATCGATGGCCAGCCGGACGGTCAGTGCGGATTCGCTTTTCTGTGCCCCGTATCCGAGGTCGTGCCAGTCGGAGTTTGTATTTCCGATTAATACACAAGGGAAAGTGACCGGGTACTGGTCTTCTTCTGCTCCCATTTCCAATTGTCCGTAGTCCTCGTCGATGAGAGAGAGTTCCGGCATTTCCTGTGCAATCTGTTCCATGATTGCGATAAAAATTTCGTCCATATCGTTATTGGTTTAAAATGTTGGTAATTTCCTGGTCCACCTTTTCCCGGATACGCCGGTTCAATTCTTCGCTTTCGCCCATGAACTGGCGCTGCGGGATGCGGATGTGCAGTTTCTTTTTTTGGGTAAGCGCCATGTTCCTCCAGAACTGTGCCTGCGGATTCAGTTCCTTCGGCTTGGAACGTCGTTTGACGCGTTTCTTTTGCCCTGTGCCGGCTTTTTTTCTTTTTCCCGAAGCCTTGTAGAACTTGGCCCATGCAAAGCGCCTCATGCGGTCTGTGACGGTGACATCGATTTCCCCGCCCCAGTTGTTGATGGGTGCATAGACCACCTCGTTGAATACCCTTACCCGGTAGTCTGCAGGTGTATATCCGACCGATTTGAACAGATGTTTCCTGCCGGAGAGCAGCGTTCCATAATTGCTGGCGGCATCGGAACCTCCCGAGGACAGCCGTTTGGCTTTGGGCCAAGGGTGAAGACCGCCATTGACAAATCCACCCTGCCGGAAGTTATCCTGAAAATGGTCTTTGGCCATTCGTCCTACCATGACTGGCATTTTGCGGCGCATCATACTGTCCAGCCTGTCACGTTTCCGCTTTATCATTTCCGTAAAATCTTTTATGTCCATAATCATCAGTAATTCAAGAATAATTTATAACTTTGCAACCGAGGCTTCCAATATGCCTTTTATGCGTTATGAATATACCGGAACAAGTAAAGAACGAGGCCCGTGTACTTATTGAGCAATACGGTGACACCTTCGAATACCTTGGTATTTATGAAGGCCAGGAAGCCTATGTGTTCAAGTTTCCGGGGGACTCCTGTACCGGTTATCCTTTCGTCTATCTGTATGACGGTAAAGACGCAACCGAAATAACCGGTCCGTTATCCCTTGACGTTATCGATTCATGTATCGAAAATATCGAGGAAGGAGACATCGAATAGCTTATTGTCAATTCTCAGGACTCCCCTGCAGTTGTGGGAAGTCGCAGCTCCTATTTCACATAAATATTTTACGTCTTTCCATTCCATTCCTGAACCGGCAGAATTATCGCTTTGGGGTTCGATATACCTTAGTTCACCATCCGCAAACCGTTGCAGGATTGTAGCATGCCCGCCCCCGCTTTTCCAGCCGATGCACAATTCATATACGCCTTCTTCCTTACATACCTCATTGAAATACTCCATGTACCTTTTAGGGGTCATTTTCAGGTATCCTTTGTGCGCAAGCCAGCTGTTTATACTTATATGTTGCGCCGGAGTACCGTCGGTGTTTTTCCAGACTTCAAAAGCACGTCCATTACTCAGATATTCAAGTTTAGACCCTGCGACATTGCCTTTGGCGGTAATATCCCATCCACGTAATCGTAAAGCGTATGCCGGTGCGCAAGTCTGGCAGTTGATACTGTATGGAGTATCCCGTTTTTTATCGTAATCGCTGTTCTTCCGGTATCTGTTTCCCCTTTTATCGCGGTATATTCCTTTGGAATCCAAAATATACTCTTCCACATGTTTGGGATTTGCATTCTGTTTGTCCGCCTTATCCACATCCATAGGTTTTCCTTTTTTGATTTTAAGAGCCTTTTCCATTTCGAGGTTGTTCCGGGCAATGGCCATTTTTTCCTCCCCGGTAAGGTAGTCCGGCATTTCCGCAATCATCTCGTCAATACGGGCCATAAGTTTATCCACCGCTTTTTGGGCACCCTTGTGGGCTTCTGCCTGATATGGATGATTGTCGGAAAACAGTTTGCCGTCCGTTCCCGGATTGTTATCCAGTCCGGGCTGGGGCTTGTTCTTGTCGTCTTCGTCCGGAAGTGGTGTCGGCTCCTCGTCGGTGGCAGTGAGGTCGCACTTGCAGTTCCACCGGTCGCCCGGTCGGTGGATGTTCCAGAACGTGTCATCAATCGGCCGGATGGTATTCCAGAACGGGCGGTGGTCAGCCCCCGGATGAATGGAGGTGGACGGTAGCCATTTGAGGTTGGGCAGAATATCGCGTTCGCGCAGGAACTGTTGCCAGTCAGCCGCCTGATGCGCCCGGATGACCGCCGTATCATACTCCGTCCGCAGCCAGTGACGAACCTGATGGGAAGCAATGGGCAAGACTTCCTGTACCCATTTGTCGAACGGTTTTAAAATGCCGTTTGAATCCAATAAAAGTCGTGCCATGTCATTCTGCATACGATGTACCTTGAATGCCGAGAATACGGCATTGTTCCGGAGTATGGCATTTCTGAAATCCTCGTCCGGAGTAATGGCCTTGGATTTGCTGAACCCTTCCTTTGCCGCCTTGTCCATCTTTGCCCATATTTCATTGAACAGGTTGATTTCGATTTCGGTTGCCGGATGAAAGTCCCTGCTGTATATGTTCAGCAAGGCACGCCGCAGCACCTCTTCGGAGAAGTCAAACTCCATGGAGATGCTGCCATTATCAGCCGCATACAGTCTGTCGACTACCAGTCTAAAGCTGCCCCGTCTGCCGGGGCTTTCACGAAAAAACCTTTGAGCCAGTTCCGGAAGTTTCTTTTCTGTTTCGGTGTCGGTTCATCATCCCGTCCCTTATTCGCTGGCTCCGGCTCCTTCTTCGGGCTTGGAATCTGGTCGGCTTGTTCAGCCGTCTTTTGTTCCGCCTTCAGCTGCTCGTAATTGGCCGGTTTGTCGATACCGAATTCCTCATAGAGATAGTCGTCGTCGATGGGGATGTTGAAGTTCTTCTTCAGCTGCGTGAGGATGGATATTTTGGTACCGGCATCCGTTTCCTTCGGTTCGGGGAAACAGAACGTACCCCCTTCGGTGTTGATGCCCATGCGCAGCAGAATGTCCGTCATGTCGTAATTCAGCACGTTGAGCACGTACTTCCGGTCGGCCTCCAGTACCTTGTCCTCTACTTTCTTATGAACCGTACCCAAAGCCTGCGTGCCTTTTTCGGACGATTCGGTGGTCAGCGTATTGCCCAGTATCAGTTTGGAAATTTCGTTGTTGCACCGCTCGCAGAGGCGTTCATAGACATCGGCAGACCCTGTTTTGTTTCCGGCTTCCGTGAGTTTGAGTTCCGTGTCCTTGGCATGGAAGAACTGCGCCAGACTTCCGGCATTGGCCGCATCCTCCATGGCCCGCTGGCGTGACTCGTCGTCGTCGGAATCATAGATATATTCCTGGATAGGCATGCCGAATACCTCGGAGAACTGTGCCCAGTCGCCCGTAGTGTTACGTTTGTAGATGACCCAAGGTGCAGCCTTGGCCAACAGCCCCAAATCGGACGGTGAACCCACAAACAGCAGGTCGGTATATTCATTCCAGGAATGGCCGGTAATGTCCGTCTGGTGGCGCAGGATGAGTTCCCTGACCGGATCCACATGCTTGCGTGGTACCAGGTCATAATCCACCCACTCCTGCAGCTTGTAGAACTGGCAGAGCGAGAAGCCCCAGAATTTCGCATCAAGGATGTCACCCACCAGCCGGTTGAACCAGGGCGACTGTATCTGTTCGTTGATTTTATCGTCGGGCTTCCCGTCCACCCGGAATTCCATGTTGGAGCACAGCACGGCATTCTTTCGCTTTTCGAGCACACAGGAAAGGTGGGTATCCATCAGAATGTCCTCGTAGAGGTCATAAAGTTTGTAACGTCGCGAGAAATCGACATTCTCGGCCACCCTTACGGCTGCCATGTAGTCGGAAATGTCCAGCCCGAAGCGTTTGGGCTGTGTGAGCACAATCACATTCGGTCTCTTTTGTCCCGGCAACGTGAAGTTTCCCCCTACGGTGATGATGCCGGCTTTGTTGTTTTTTCTGTTTTTCTTTTTCATGATGCTTGCTTTTTACCAGTGGTTCGTTCGTTTGCGGTTGCTTTGAATGCGGAAATCCGACCTGCCCGCCCTTTGTTCCTCGGGCAGCAGCGGAGCCCCTTCGATTGAAATGTCCTCGTCGGCCACCGCCTTCATCCATTCCACCGCCCGTTCGTAACGATCCTTGCGTACCTGGGAAAGTTTCTGCGGGTTGTGGATGCAGAAGATGTGATAGACCGCCATGTCGATGACCATCATCAGCACGAGCTGGTTACGGTTCTCGCCGGTGGCTGCAAAAATCTTGTTGCAGTCGTAGCGTTTGCCCAGATAACACCGCATTTCGGCAATGGCCCTGTCCTCGCAAACCTCAATGACCGTTTCGTCTTCGCGAACCAGTGCGTCGAGGATGTCTCGGTGGATGCTCGCATCGTAATCGGTAAGTTCAACAAATTTGCTCATAGTCCTATTGTTTTAGAGTTGTCATAATCTTTTCTTATTCCGTTTTCTTACATCCTTCCGTGATCGGAATACGGGCGGTTCAATGCGCCTGATCAGTTCGTCAATGATACGGTTCGCCCCTTCGACCGCATCCGGTCCGTCGGCCGGATAGCGCATGGTCAGGGTGAACAACTTGAACTGATCCTCCAGTTCCTTCATGTGCGGATTGTCCCGTTCAGCCTCGTTGAGGATGAGGTTCCCCTCGCGGTTGAGCGGTTCAAGGTTGGCCTCGATGCGCGTAGCCTTGTCCGTCTTCTTCTCCTCGTCGCCCCGGATGAACAGCGCAATCTTCTGTTCGCGGCGTACTTTTGCCACCAGCGGTTTGAACACCTGTTGGAAGAAAGGGTCCTGCAGCTTGTTGTTCTCCATGTAGCAATAGACATTGGTCTTGCCCCCGACAAATTCAAGCATCCGGACATACCAGTCAATGAACTCCGCATTGAGCGCCTGTGCCAGGAAAGTCTTGATGACGTAAAGCCTGCCACCCAATTTGCCACAGAGCGAAACCGTCTTGAAGGATTTGCCTTTCTTACCCTTGCTTTCGCCCGGTGCCGGGTCGCCATACACCACGAGGAACTTGAATTTGGAGAGTGCCGGAACCTTGCCGTATGCAATGTTTTCGAATACCTCTCCCACGGAAATCGGGTTGTTGAAATATTCTCCCTGTGCCGCCTTTTTGGATATTTTGGACAGTGTGCGGTCGATGTCCTCTTCCGAGTTCTTTTCCGGCCATGTGGAAAAACCGTTTTTGTCGCGGATGTTCACGATGTCCCAGGAGTCGGCCATTTCGCCCGCCCTCACCACGCAGCAGTCCTTGGCGATGATGTTTCCGCAGAAGATGACCAGTGTAGGTTCGGAAATGGACCTTGTGGGATACAGCGCATTTTCCCACCAGTCCCAGCGCTTCTGGATGATGTCCGGGTTCTTGGTATCCTCGTCCGTATCAAAGTCATCGACCAGCAGTACGTCGGGACGTATGGCCTCGTTTCGCGAACCACGCGGAGATTGTCCGGCACCCAGTGCGCGGAAAGAGACCTTCCCTTTGGTGGTGAATTCATCCTCGGTCCATGAGCCCGGCAGTTCCTGTTTGCCGTAGTATGCCATGATGCGTCCGTTGGCTTCGAGATTGGCCCGGTAGGGATCGAGCAGGCGCACCGCATTGTCCTTGCTGTTGGAGGTCAGAATCACATTCTTTTTGCGTCCGGTAAGCGTGAGATTCATGACGATGAACATGGTGACGGTGGATTTGGCCAGCTCACGGCTCCAAGAAAGCACCTCAAACCATTCATCGTGTGCAATGATCCGCCGGATAGCCTTTTTCTGGAAGTCGGCAAATTCATATTTGACATAATTCGGAAAAAAGAACTTGATCCATTCTATGGGATGTTTCTCAAGATATTCCCGGTGTTTTTCCCGTTCGGCTGCCGTCATGTTCCTATCGACCGGTGTAGCCCTTGCGATGTCTTCTTTGTACTTCTCCCAATCGAGGAGAGCGAGTCTGTCAGTCTGTTTCATTGTCTATCCCTTTATAATTTGTCTTTAATGTACGCATCGGCCAGGCGTGTAATTTCCTTTGCCTTTTCGAGGTCGGCCGCCCGTACCCAGTCGATGAGCCCGGTGAGGACACTGATGATGTCGGCAATGCCCACTTCCTGCTCCATGTTGCGTATGGCCGCCGACAGTTTCCCGAGGATGTCAGCCTCCTTGGATGAGGGGAACCGTTCCCCTTCGGGCCGTTCGGCGATGGCCTTGTTTATTTCGGCCACCTGCCGGTAGAGGTTAGCCACCTGTTCCTGCCTTGTGAGCGTAAGCCCCACCTTCTGTTCCTCCCACTTCCCGGCCCGTACCCAGTTGGACACGGACACCCGTGACACGCCCACCCGGTCGGCGATTTCCTGCTGTGTGAGGTTTTCCTTGAGGTACAAAGTTTTTGCCCATTCCTTTTTCTGGGCATTCGTCAAATCTGCCATAAATCGTCCTTTTTAGTTGTAAATCACGTTACAAAATTGCATGAAAAAGCGGGGTTTGTAAAAGCGCGTACGCATGATGACGGGTTACAGCGTTATGATAACGCCAGAAAACGTTATGATGCGGACGCGGTTTCTTGGTGCCATGGGAATGTTCTATTTTCGCACCATCGAAAGGCGGGGAAACCGCTGGTAAAGACATGACGATGAGCAGATTTTTCAATATTACAACGAGTGACGACGGCACCAGTACGATATTCCTGTACGGGGACATCGGAGACTATACGGAGGTGCAAAGCGGGCGCATAGCCCAGGAACTGATGGAAGCCGAACGCGTGAGCCGACGCATCCATGTGCGTATCAACAGCAACGGCGGGGAAGTGTACAGCGGCATTGCGATATTCAACGCCCTGCGCCATAGCCAGGCCGACATCCGCATTTATGTGGATGGCATAGCCGCCAGCATGGCCAGTGTGATAGCCCTTTGCGGCAAGCCCGTAGAAATGAGCAAATATGCCCGTCTGATGCTGCACAGTGTGAGCGGCGGGTGTTACGGCAACAAGCAGGACCTGCAGCGTTGCATGGAAGAGATAGAAAGCCTGGAAGGCAGCTTGAGTGAAATCTATGCCGAGCGGCTGGGCATGAGCAAGGAAGAAGTGAAACAGACCTATTTTGACGGCGAGGACCATTGGCTGACCGCCAAGGAAGCCCTGGACCTTGGTTTCATAGACGACATCTATGATGCAGACCCCGTGCCGGCAGACAGTACACCGGCGCAGATATATACTTTATTCAATAACCGGCTCGTTGAGCCACAAAAAAACAGAGAAGACATGAATCTGGAAGACGTAAAGAAACGCCCGCGCTTCAAGGACTGCGCGAGTGATGCGGATGTGTTCCGCCTGATGGACCAACTGGAGGAAGAGGCAGGCAAGGTACCTATCCTTACGAAAGAGAACACCGACCTGAAGGCCAAGGTGAAGACCTACGAAGACAAGGCTGAAGCCGAAGACCTTGCCGCCCGCAAGCAGCTGCTTGACGCAGCCGAGCAGGACGGTCGCATTGATGCGACTACCCGCCCCATCTACGAAAACCTTTTGGCCAATGACCGCGAGAACGGCGAAAAGGCCCTGGCCCAACTGCCGGTAAAGCGCCGTGTGATGGAAGACCTGCATCTGGAACCGAATGGTGAAGAAAGCCCCTGGAACAGGCGTATGCGAGAAATTAAGGACAAACGTAAAAAGTGATTGAACTATGGCAATAATTGTAAGAAACACGAATTACAGCGGCGAGGTACTGGAACAGTTGCTGACGCTTGCCGCTACGAGCAATGAGATTGTGGAAAAGGGGCTGATCATGGTGATTCCCGGTGTGGAGAAGAAAATCAGCCTGCCGCGCCTGAAGACCGGCAAGATGCTCCAGAAGCGCAAGGAGAACCCCGGCGTGGAGGATTCGAAGGGCAACTTCAACTACGACGAAAAGAGTCTTGACCCGGTGGACTTCATGGCCTTTACGGTGTTTAACCCCCGCACGTTCGAGAACATCTGGCGCAAATGGCAGCCGAAGGGCAACCTGGTATTCTCGGAACTTCCGCCCGAAGCGCAGAACGCCCTGCTTGCCGAGTTGGCCAAGCGGGTACAGTTTGAACTGGGTGACCACTATGTGAACGGTGAATATGGGGATGATGACGACCACTTGTTTAACGGCATCCTGACCCAGATGGCCAAGGATACTGAGGTGATTGTGGTGGACAGCGCAGAATCGACCATGCTGGGCAGACTGAAAGCCATGCGTGCGAAGATTCCCGTGGCCATCCGCAACAACCCGGACCTCCGCATTCTGATGAGCGTGAACGACTTTGACAAGTATGATGACGAGCTGACCCAGCGCGAGTCCAAGAACACGAGCGAAACCGATGTGAATGCCCGTCGCTACAAGGGCATTACCATTGAGACGCTTGCGGCCTGGCCCGATGATCTGATTGTGTGCACCCTCTGTTCGCCCGATGCCGGCGGCAACCTGTTTGCGGCTGTGAACCTGCAGGACGATGAAGACGTGATTCAGATTGACAAGATCTCGAACGCGAGCGAACTGTACTTCTTCAAGATGCTGATGAAGGCTGACACGAACATTGCCTTCGGTGAAGAAGTGGTGGTGCTGGACAAGCGAAGCAACCCCGTGTTCAAGGCGAGCGAGAAGAAGATTTCAGTTGACCCTGCCAGTGTGACCCTTGAGGCAACCGGTGGCAGTGAAGAAGTGACCGTGACCGCCAGCGGAGAATATGAGATAGGCAGTGCCCCTGCCGGCTTCAAGGTGGAAGCGACGGATAAAGGCGTGAAGATTTCGGCCGGTGCAAACAGTGGCAGTCAGAAAACCGGTACACTGACCCTTACGCTCAATGCCGACCGCAGCAAGACGGCCAAGATTACCATTACCCAAAACCAGAAAGGATAAGATGGTATGGCAAAATTGAAGTATCTGGTAATTCACTGTACGGCAACCCCGGAGGGGCGTGAGGTATCATCGGCGGACATCCGGAAGTGGCACACTTCGCCCGTAAGCCAGGGTGGCAGAGGTTGGAAACAGGTGGGCTACACCGACCTGTTCCACCTGCAGGGCGGTGTGGAACGCTTGGTGAACAACAACGAGGATGCGCAGGTGGATCCCTGGGAAGTGACCAACGGAGCCAAGGGGTACAACAGCGTGAGCCGCCACATTGTGTATGCCGGCGGTGTGGCCAAGGACGGCAAGACCCCGAAGGACACCCGCACCGGCTGCCAGAAAAAGGCACTGGAGAAGTATGTGAAGGACTTCCATCGCAGATTCCCGGATGTGCGCATTGTGGGACACAACGAGCTGGCGGCCAAAGCCTGCCCCAGTTTCGATGTACAGAAATGGCTGAAAGAAATAGGTATTAACCAATAATAAAAGAAGCAATCAATGAAACGAATTATGCTGTTTATGATGCTGATGCTGGGAACAGTATCGGCTGTGATGGCCCAAGGGGCCGATGTTCCGGCAACGGACTATGACGCAATGATTGGCACCTTTGCCGGTTTCGTCGGCGGTGTGGTGGTGCTTACTGAAGGGTTGAAAGGTTTGTTCCCCAACATGAAAGGCTGGGTGACGCAGCTGGTGAGCTGGTGTGTGGGCTTGGTGTGCGCGATGCTACTGTGGTGGCTTGATGCCGGATTTGTGAGTGATGTGAGCTGGGACATTGCCTTGCTCTATGGTTTTGGTGCCTCACTTGTAGCCAATGGGGTAGCCGACACGGGACTGGTGCAATGGGTTATCGGACTATTCCGAAAGAAACGCGAGGAAGCAGAATAAAAGGTTGACTGACTAAAAAACGGGTGGTATGGACTTTAGCGAGATCATGAACATTATTCTTAGCGGCGGCCTTGTGGGCACTGCAGCAGCCATCGGTTCCCTGCGTGCTACGGTGAGGAAAGCGAAAGCGGAAGCGATGAAAGCCGAAGCCGACGCAGAGGGTGTGCGTGTGGATAACGCAGAACATGCCACCCGCGTTTTGGTGAGCAATATTGTGGTACCCTTAAAAGAAGAACTGAATGCAACAAGAAAAGACCTGCAGGCCAACAAGCGCGAAATGGCGCGACTGCGCAAGGCCATTGACACTGCCAACAGTTGCCGCCATCATGATGACTGTCCTGTGCTTGGCGGGCTGCGCAAGCAGCAGGAAGAGCACGACGGTGGAGAAGATACAGACGGAATCGGCAAGCACCGACAGCGCGAGCGGAAGCCGACGGGCGGGACTGGTGATGGCGGGTATACCGGCGAGTTCGGTGAAGCTGTCTATACCTGCGGACAGCCTCCGTAAACTTCCTGAAGGTGCCGTGTACCGTGGCAAGAGCGGACAGGCGAATCTGACCGTAGGCAGCGACGACAGCGGGAACATCGTGGCCGAAGCCTCGTGTGACAGTCTGCAGCAGCTGGTGCTATGGTATGAAGAAGAGCTGGCGCGCATCCGTAGCGAAACCAAGAGCGAAATTTCAAATGACGTTCAAACAGTAGAAAAACGCCCTCCGAACCGGATGCGGACGTTTATCACAGGTGTATTGGCCGGCTTATTGGCCGGTGTGTTATTAACCATCAAACTTTATAAACGATGAACAAGAATTTCATGTACGGCATAGGAGCCGTAAAGTATAAGGATTTCACAATCGGGTATATTGAAAAGAACTCGTTTGACCTGGGCGGCAAGAAACCCGAGGCCGCGAAGATCGAGGCCGAACAGGTGCAGGGTGCCCCGGTGCTGGTCATCCCACAGAGTAACGGCGGCATCGCCCCGACGTTCAATGTGATCCAGATGAACTATTCGAACCTGCACAAACTGCTTGGCGGCAGCCTGCATTATAAGAAAGAAGACTCGGAAAAGAAAACTCCGATCGGCTGGACAGCCCCGTCGGAGGTGCTTGTCATGCAGGGACCATGGGAACTCTCCCTCGTGTCCGGACAGAGCGTACTGATTCCCAACGCCACGCTGCTTTCCAATCCTGCAGGCAAGCTGACCCTTACAGAAACCTCCAAGATAGAGGTTACGCTCGAAGTGGCGATGCCGGAGGACGGTTCGCAGCCTTACGGCGTGTTCGATACGGAAGCAATACCGGACGAGTGGGGGCAGTACAAGCTGCCGCCGGCGGAAGCCGCGGCTGCAGCATCGCTCCAAAGTGAGGAGGGCTAACGTATGGCTGACCGTTTGGAACAACTGATAGAGATGGAGTGTGCGGACGCGCTGCTTGACAGCGGCGTGTCCGTACCTCTTAAAAGGTGGAAGCTTCCGTGGCTGAAACGCCCGGTGGAGGTGCGTGTGACGATGAAGCGTCCGAGGCTGCGGGGTCAGATTCTGCTGGCGCGGGAATACCTGAAGACGGGTGTCAAACCCGATTGGCAACCGAAGGACAAGACCGAGGAACTGGCCTTTGTGGCGGAGCATGGTAAGGCTGTGAGCCGCCTGCTGGCCTATACGGTATGCCGGGGATACGTGTCGCGGCACGTGGGCATCGGGGTGACAGCGTGGGTACTGCGGAACTTTGTGGAGTGGCGTTATCTGACGGCCATGTTCCGAACATTCGAGCGTCTGATGGGCACGAAGGATTTTATGCGTATTATCAGCTCGACAGCGCGGGCGAACCCGATGACTCCGAGACTGAGCCAGGCAAGGAAGGGGAGTTAAGAACCCGGTATGAAGGTTCCCATAGCCCTTTCGGCTTCGTGTGGCAGATTGCATCGGCGACCGGCTGGAGCGTGGATTACATCCTTGATGGGGTGAATTACCAGACGCTGATCATGATGCTGAGCGACGCGCCGCGGTATGTGCGGAAAAAGCAAGGCGGCGGAAACGGTGCTCCCAGACCGGAACACAGCGCCGAGGATGAAGCGAACGATATAGTAGGATTTTTTCAAAGCAAACTGGAATGAGCAAACCTGTAGAAGTTGAATTTTTGATGAAGGACAAACTCACGCCCGGCATGAACAAGGCCGAGCGTGAGGCGCTGGAACTGCGTAATACCGTCAGGCTGCTGGAGGCTGAACTGGAAAGGCTGCGCCTTGCCGGGGAGACGGCTGCCCCCAATCTGGACCAGAGTGCCAATATCGCGCAGATCCATGCACTGGAGAAGCAGCTTGAGGAATTGCGCGGCAAACTGAAACTGCTGCAGGAGGAATCGGAATCCGTGCAGGTCACCCCTGCAGATGTACCCAACGCGCAGCGCCAGTTGGGCGGGCTTCACAACAGTATCCAGCAGATCGCCCGTGAAATGCCTTCTTTGGCCATGGGACCGCAGATGTTCTTCCTGGCAATCAGCAACAACCTGCCGATTTTTACGGACGAACTGGCCCGTGCCCGCAAGGAATACGATGAGCTGCAGAAGTCCGGCAAGAAGGGCACACCGGTATGGAAGCAGGTCCTGTCCTCACTTTTTTCCTGGCAGACGGCCATGACCACCGGCATCATGCTGCTGGTAATGTACGGTGATGAAATCTGGGATTGGACGAAAAACCTGTTCAGTGCCAAAAAAGGCGTGGATGAATTCAACATATCACTCAAGGAAATGACCGAGATAGAGAAGGACGGCCGTGCCCAGATGGTGCGTACCCGCTTCGAACTGAAATCGGTCATCGATGAAATAAAGAACTTCACCGGCAGCAAGGAACAGGAAAAGGCGAAGGTGGAGGAACTGAACCGCAAGTACGGGGAATCTTTCGGGTATTATAAAACACTTTCCGAATGGTATGATACCCTTATCCAAAAGAGCGAGGACTATGTACAGGTTCTGCTGCACCAGGCCAATGTCCAGAACCTTGTAAAAAAAGACTGCAGAAGCCGATGAAGAGGTGAATAAAATCAAGGCGCAGAAACCGGAAGAGGCGGAAAGCGCCATGGGTTTTTTCGGGAAATGGAGACAATATATCATGCAGTCAAGCATGGCAGAATCCGGGCAGTTCTATGACGCACAGGCTGCCATCAAGAAACATGATCAGGAAGCTTATGACGTACTGTTGAAAAATGCCGAAAACAAACGTGACGGTTATCTGAAAAAAGCGGAGGAAGAGGTAAAGAAAGCCGCAGAAGCAGCCAAAAAAGGAAATATCGGTGGGCATATCGACCCCAAGCAGTCCGGGAAGAATCCGGAAGCGGAAGCCAAGCAACGGCTTGCCACAGAGCGTAGGCTGGCGCAGGATCTTGCCGCCCTGCAGGCTGAAAACCGGAAGGAAGAGATAGACCGCATGCAAGCCGGTACCGAGAAGAAACTGGCACAAATCGAATATGACTATAACGCCCGGAAAGAAGAGATAAACCGGCAGGAAGCCGACTGGAAGCGTGAGAACAAGGAAGCCGGTCTTTCTACCGGAGATAACGGACTTACCCGGGAGCAACAGGATGAACTTGAAAAAGCCCGTGCCTCAAACACCGAGTCAAGGAAAAAAGCGGAGGCGGACGTGTACAGGGAAGAGGCGGAAGCCATGCGTGACTATCTGAAGGAATACGGGACCTTCCAGCAGCAGAAACTGGCCATCGCTGAAGAATATGCCGAGAAAATCCGCAAGGCACAGTCCCAGGGCGAAAGACTGACTTTGGAAAAGCAGCGTGATGCGGCTGTGCACAAAGTGGACATGGAATCCCTTACCCAGAAGATAGACTGGGGAGCAGCGTTCGGGGATTTAACCGGCTTGCTTGCAGACCAGATGAAGAATCTGCTTGGCGAACTTAAGCAGTATGTCAAGACGGATGAGTTCAAAAAATCAGGAGCAGCGGATCAGCAGGTCGTTTACGATGCCATTGAACGTATTCAAAGCATGCTCCCCGGTGGCAACGGCACATTGGATTTTGCCCGGCTGCAAACGCAGATGCACGCTTTGGGGGATGCCGTAACACGTGTGCAAAATGCAGAACTGCAGCAGGAAGCGGCATTCATCCGGTTGAAAGCGGCGCAGGCCGATTACAACAAGGCTCTTGAAAGCGGTAACCAGGCAGAAATAGAACGTACCCAAATTGCTCTTCAAACGGCTCAATCGTCCAGCGTTTCAGCTGACGAAGAATACCTGAACGCCACCTCTGAAATGAAGGCGCTTGCCGGGGAGGTGAAAAGTGCCTCCCGGGACACGGTTGACGGATTGAACATGGTATCCAACGGGTTGCACGGCTTTGCGAGCGGAACCTTGCAGGGATCATTTGAAGGAATCCAGAACATGCTTACCGGTCTTTCAAAACTGAATATCGGAGGCAAGGTCGGCGATGCCATCAGCCGGATGTCCGAAACCCTGTCAAGTGCCGGAGTCATCGGGCAGATCATATCGGCCATTCTCTCCATACTGGATTTGCTGAAAGACGGTATTGGCCCGATTATCTCATCATTGATAGACACCATTTTCAATGCGATAACCGGAATACTCGACAATATCCTCAGCGGAGACCTGTTCAAACAGATAGGCGGTTCCCTTGTGAAAGGTATCGGGGGATTGCTGAACACGGTGTCTTTCGGAGGTTTCAACAAACTGTTCGGCATCGGCGGGAACGCCAAGGAAGTGCAGGCGGCTATAGACCGTCTTACAGACCGGAACGAGCTGCTGCAGACCTCGATAGAGGATCTGACCGACACCATCAAGCAGAGCCAGGGGACGAAGAGTGTGGCGGCTTACCGCGACGCGTACAAGATGCAGCAGGAAACGAATTCGAACTACCTGCAGATGGCTATGGCGCAAGCCGGCTACCACGGAAGTCACCACAGCTGGAACTACTACTGGGGCGGTTTCAACCAGGCACAGATAGACAAACTGAGCGGACAGATCGGCCGCCAGTGGGACGGGAACCTGTGGAGCCTGAGCCCGGAGGAAATGAAGGCACTGCGCAGCAACGTGGATATGTGGACGCAAATCCAGAATACCGGTAAGGGAGGCTATGGCGGGCGACTGACCGAGAAACTGGATGACTACATAGACCAGGCCGGCAAGCTGGAGGAACTGACCGACCAGCTGTATGAAGGGCTGACGGGCATTTCGTTCGACGGTATGTACAGCAGCTTCATCGACAACCTGATGAACATGAAGTACGGTGCCAAGGATGCGGCGGAGGATATATCCGAGTACTTCATGCGGGCGATGCTGAGCAACAAGATCGGTGAGATGTACAGCGACAAACTGAAAGGCTGGTGGGAGAAGTTTGGCAAGGCCATGGAGGACAACGAACTGACCGAGGCGGAACGGAACGCGCTGATGGAAGAGTACATGCAGTATATGGATGAAGCCCTTGCCCTGCGTGACAACCTGGCGGCAGCCACCGGTTATGACAAGACGCAGCAGGGCGGTACGAGCCAAAGTGCGAAAGCGGGCGGCTTTACGGCCATGACGCAGGACCAGGGCACGAAACTGGAGGGCATGTTCACCGGCGGGCTGCAGCACTGGAGCAGCATGGACGACCGGCTGGAAAGCGTGGTGGAGAAGATGGACACGGCTGAAGGGCATCTGGCCCGGATAGCCGAGAACACCGGTGTGAGCGCCGGACACCTGGGCGAACTGAAGGAAGTGATAAAGAAAATGATACGTGACGGACTAAAAGTGAAGTGATATGGGCAATATACTGAGCGGACTGGTGCTGGTGAACGGCACGGACATCTGGACGGAATACGGCGTGTTCCTGGTGGAAGACCGGCGCGGGGGCATGGAGAACCTGACGGCCATCCTGACCCCGAGCAAGGCCAAGAAGGATACGGCTGTGGACATACGGGAAGAGCACGGGGAAAAATACAGCCCCGTGCTGACCCCACGGAATGAAGCGCGTGACGTGACGCTGCATTTTGCGCTTTACAACAAGACCCAGGCAGGCTGGATGAAGCAGTACTTTGCCTTTGTGAATTTCCTGAAGCAAGGGAAGGACGGCTGGCTGGAGATCCGTTTCCCCCAGCTGGATCTGCAGCTGCGGGTGAAGTATGCCGACTGTACGAAGTTCACCCCGCTGACCTATCTGTGGACGGAAGGTGTGCATGCCGGAAAGTTCCGGGTAAAGTTCCGGGAACCGAAACCGATTATATAACCATTCAAACGCTATTAGAATATGCTTCTAACGATATATGATAAAGCCGGAACCAAGCGTGCGGATGTGGCCGTGAACGACAGCTCGACGCAAAGCAAGGAAGTGCAGGGAGACAATGTGCTTTCCCTGTCGTTCAGCTATTATGCCTTCCTGCCCCTGGACGTGAACGACTACACGGACTATCTGGGCGAACGGTACTGGCTGACAGAACGCTACACGCCGAAGCAGGTGAGCGATGGTGAATGGGAGTATAACCTGAAGCTGTACGGTATCGAGAGCCTGATCAAGCGGTTCCTGGTGCTGGAGACGACGGACGGGGACACCAACCCCCTGTTTACCCTGACGGCCACGCCCCGCGAGCATGTGGCGATGGTGGTGAAGGCTATCAATAACGGCATGGGCCACATTACTGACTGGAAGACGGGTACGGTGGAAGGTACGGAGCTGATCACGATAGACTACGAGGGGATGTACTGCGACGAAGCGCTGAAAGCCATCGCGGAAAAGGCAGGCGGCAAGGTGGAATGGTGGGTTGAGGGGCAGACTGTGAACGTGTGCCGCTGCGAACACGGGGAAGAAATCACCCTTGGCTATGGCAAGGGGCTGACCTCCCTGGAAAGAGATACGAGCAACACGGCCAAATTCTATACGCGCCTGTTCCCGGTAGGCTCGACCCGCAACATCGATGCGGAGAAATACGGCAGCCCGCGTCTGATGCTTCCCGGCGGCAGGAAGTACATCGAGCAGGGCGTGGAGGAATATGGCATCTATGACCATTACGAGCAGGATGCTTTCAGCGGCATCTTCCCCCGTCGGGTCGGTACGGTGAGCTCGGTTCGCAGCGAGGAGGTGGCAGACGATGAAGGAAACAAATTCACCGTCTATTATTTCCGGGACGGGGAACTGGACTTTGACCCTAACCTGTACGAGCTGGCCGGAGAAACCAAACGTGTGTCGTTCCAGACGGGCGACCTTGCCGGACTGGGAGAAAGCGATGACCACTACTTTGAGGTGAACTACGACAGCGCGGCACGTGAATTCGAACTGATCACCATCTGGCCCTACGATGACGACACCCAGCTGCCGGGCGGCAAGCTGGTGCCCCGAGCAGGCGACACCTATATCCTGTGGAATATCCGGATGCCGGATGAGTATTACCGGCTGGCCGAAGAGGAGTTTGCGGTTGCGGTGGACGAGTACAACCGGGACCACTGGCTGGACATTGCCGCCTACAAAGCCCCGACAGACCCGGTATACATCGAGGAGCACGGCATAGACCTGTTTGTGGGCAGACGGGTGAAGCTGGAGAGCCGGAAGTATTTCCCGGAAAAAGGCTACCGTCAGAGCCGTATCACCAAGATCAGCCGCAAGGTGAACGAACCCGGGCAGATGGACATCGAGATAAGCGATGCGCTGCAGGTGGGCAAGTTCGACAAGGTGACGGACAGCATCGGTGCGCTGAAAAGCTATACGAAATCAAAGACGGAAGGCGCTGCCCTTCCGGACATCATACGAAGCTGGGACAAGACGCTGCCCACGGACAACAACCTGTTTTCCGCCCGGCGCAGCCAGAAAGAGTTCCTGAGCAAGAACCAGCCGGACACAGCCAAAGAGTCCATCCGCTTCCTGAAGGGTGTGAGCTTTGGCGAGGCTGCTGGCGGCAAGCCCTGCGGCATCGTGGATGGTGAGGGCAATGCCGAATACTTGACTGCCGTGATCCGCGAACTGCTGCGCAGCACGGAGTTTGTGGACGGGCTGACCGGTGAGGGCTGGCAGCTGTGGATTGACCAGCTGACCGGACTGACAAACCTGACGGTGGACAAAGTGACTGCCCGGCAAAGCCTGGTGGCGCTGGAACTGCTGATCGAGAAGGTGCGCAGCGTGTGCGGCCAGCTGGTGGTGTCCGCTGCCAACGGCAAGATCAAGGACGTGGTGAAGCAGGGCGACAACTACCGCATCGTGTTTGAGCAGGAATCGGGCTTTGTGGCCCATGACCTGATGCGCTGTGCGGTTACGGGTGGTAAGAAACTAAAAGCATACTGGGTGGAGGTGGCTTCGGTGATAGCCGGCGGTGTACTGGTCCCGGTAAGCGAGTTTGGCGGGGTGAAGCCGGAGGCAGGCGATGAGTGCGTGCTGATGGGCAACACCGAAACCCCGCTCCGGCAGAACCTTATATCCATTGCGGCCACGGAGGACGGACAGCCCCGTATCGACATTCTGGACGGTGTGAAGGCCAAGAACTTCAACGGCTGCCTTCGTTGCCGGCTGGGTAAGCTGGACGGCATCAGGAGCAGCGCTTTCCCGGCAGACAAACAGCCGAAAGGAAACGGCCTGTATGCCGACAACGTGTGGCTGAAGGGTACGTTCGTGTTGATGACGGGCGAGGACATCCTGACGCGGTTTGAGATAACCGAGGGGAAAATCCATTCAGCCGTGGAAAGCTTGCGCAAGGAAATACGCGAAGAACAGAGTTATCTGGACAACAGCAGTTTTGCCGACGGCATGGACAAATGGAAGACGGGCAGCAAGGCTACGCTGTTCACCCTGGGCGGACGCTGGATCTGGGCGAACGGCGGTCCTTACGGTACGAAGCCGGACGGCCATGCCGAGATACGGACCGACGGCAAGGTGCCTTATGCCTATATCCGGAACAGCTATATCATGCAGAAACTGGAGGACTTCCGGCTGGTACCGGAGTACCGGCAGACGAACAGCCAGGGCGAACGGGTGCCCGGCGTGGTGTATCTGTCGTTCAGCTACCGGGTTATCAAGGCCGGAAGGTTGAAAATAGAATTTGTGAACGCTGATAAGACCGGGTTTGAGAACTTCAACA
Organism: Bacteroides finegoldii DSM 17565; assembly: GCF_000156195.1. Taxonomy (GTDB): domain Bacteria; phylum Bacteroidota; class Bacteroidia; order Bacteroidales; family Bacteroidaceae; genus Bacteroides; species Bacteroides finegoldii. The sequence goes on from NZ_GG688321.1 coordinate 132,394, forward strand.
TGTTCGGCCATGAAGAGGACCTGCCCGTTGGCGGTGAGAAGATGTTCACGTTGGACGGACTTTGGAACGGCACTGGCGACTTCAAGCTGTCGTTTACGGGCGTGATTTACATTTCGCTGCTGGTGTTCAGCACCAACAAGGCGGACGCACTGGCCTATAAGTACCGTACACTGTTCGAACAGAGCGACCGGCTGGTAAAGATTTCAGCGGCGGTCTTCGACAAGGACGGTAATGCGCTGAAAGAGACCGGGCTTGTCATAAAGCCTGAAGGTTCCGGTCTGTATGCGCAGGACAATACAGGAAAGATTGCCCTTATCGGGGTGAGCGTGGAGGAAGAGGACGAGTACGGAAATACCGTGAGCAAAATCAAGCTGACAGCCGACCATATACAGCTGGAGGGACTGGTAACGGCCAACGGCAACTTCAAGATACTGGAAGACGGCAGCATTGAAACGACCAACGGTAAGTTTACCGGAGAGATAGACAGCAGCAAAGGGAAAATCGGCGGCTTTGAGATAGGGAACGGCCGTATCGGTTCTGTGGCCGACTCTCACGGGAGCGGTGGCGGTCTTGCCATTTATGATGATTTTTTCCGTGTCGGCGGCAGCAAAGGATATGTGATGTTCGGTGATGATGTGATACCGTCTTCTGCAGGAGGAGCTTTTACCGCTGTCGGTCGTATCGTGAACTCAGCCCCCAATATATACGGGAATTACGGCTTCGACCAAGCGAACTATGGATTGTTTATAGATGTTACCGGCGGTACGAAGAACTACGGTATCAGCAGCAATGCGGCATTACTTGCCCCGGCGTTTATCAATACGAAAGCCAAGCTGCTTACCTTCGGAAGTGGAAACTACACGGTGGATTTCTCACAACACAATATCATTTTGATGTATTACAATGAACCCAACTACAGTAAGGTAGAGGTTACGCTGCCGTCGGAAAGTTCTGTGGCATACAAGTTCGGCATGAGTTACTTGCCTACCGATTTTGCAGCCATTGTCACGTTCAGGGTCAGACCCGGTTCAAAGAATATCATACTAAAAGGTATCTATAACCACAATGAAGATTTGCAAAACTACGAGATGGCATCCGGGGACTCCGTAACGGTACTTATTACAAAAGCGGACGGATTCCGTTACCAGATATTGAATCATTCATCCTAAAAAACAGATATATATGAAAAAGTTAGATTTCAGGAATTTCAGCGTTCCCACCGGAATAACCCGTCAGACGAGGGAGGTTTTCGATGCACGTGAGCAGATAGCCGATTTGCTGTATACGCGTGTCAGTGGCATCAAGGCCCATCGGCTTGCGTTCAAGATTTTCGAGAGTACCGGCGAGACCGAGTTCAGCGATGAGGAAACCGGGATGATACACATGGCGGTGGAACGCTATTGTCTTCCCAATGTGATAGATGCCCTGAACGAAATCCTGGGCGGGTCAGAAACCGATAAAAACGAATGAGTATGGCAGAAATGACACAAGAAGAACTGGTTCAGGAAGTGCTGGACCGTGTACTCCAGAGTTCTACCGGCGTGGAGGACTTGGAGACCGTCACCTCGCTGAGCGGTGTGAAATCACTGCCCGGGGAGAAGGACGGCAAGATGGTGAACGTCCCCCTGGAACTGATAGGGAAGCCTGCGAGCGATGCCGCCGCCCGTGCCGAGGCTGCCGCCAAGAAAGCGGAAGGAGCCGTAGCCGGACTGGAGGAAAAGACCCAGGCCGCCACGGAAGCGGCCACCAAGGCCAACGAAGCGGCAGCCAAGGCAGAAAACGCCGCTGCCAAGGTGGAACAGACTACGGCAGCAGCCATCGGCGGGGCTACCGCACGCTTTTCCTCATGGATGGAAACAGGCAACGTTTTACCTGACAAGAGTACCAAACCGGGCGGCAGCGTAGTGTATGTAGCGGATGCCGGGAAGTTCGCCTACCACATGGACTCCACCCTGTACGGGGACTGGGATGTGGCGGGTGTGCCTCCTGCCGGCATATTCATGAATGCGGACCGGACAGCCATCCTGCCGGACAAGCTCTACCTGCTGGGTGATGCCGTATATACCGGAACAGGCGGCAGCCTGAGACTGCTGGCCTACCGGCATGAGGTGATGAGCGGGGAAGCTTACGAGGCGCTGCAGGACAAGGATGCGAATACGCTGTATCTGATTTATGAGGAGGATTGACGATGATAACCATAGGCGGTAAGGAAATAACGGCTGCGTATGTGGGGAAACGTGCCCTGTCGGCAGTCTATGCCGGGGCAAGACTGGTGTGGTCTGCGATAAGCAGCTGTTTCGGACTTGGATACTGGAAAGGTGACGAGCCGTGGAACGGATCGGACGCATGGAACGGTAGCAGTAAAACTGATAAATGAATGATTATTATAAAAGGACAGTATTATGGCAAAAAGGAAAATAAGCGGAATCATCAACGCGACTGAACATCCGATGAATCTTGAAACACCATGGAATCAGAAACAGCCGGACGGCACCTATCATGCCTATGCAGGCGATGACATCGAAGCGTTCCTGAAGAAGGAACTGTCAAACCGTACCCCTACCGAGGAACTGGTGAGCGGCGAGACGAAACCTCCTACATCCGGAACGGTGTTCGATGCGATGGTGGGTACGGTGACGGACGTGGATGTGCAGGACAGCGAGGACGGCACCCAGTACGTGATGACCGTCAAGCAGAAGGACAACCAGGGCGGCGAGAGCTCGAAGGAAGTGCGCTTTTCCAAGTACACGGACGATGACAAGGTGGTGGTGAACATCGACCTGACGGACAGCGGCGGTGCGGGACTTCCCGCCTCGCAGTATCTGGCACTGGGCAGCGGCTTTGTGGTGAAATACTCCGTAGGTGTGGGCACTGCCGGTGGCGGTACGGTGGACGGCTACAGCGACCTGAAAGCCCGCGTGATCGTGAAACGCGGTTCGACCGTCATCAGTGAGTTCCGGGATGCGGAGTTTGTGGGCGTTACAGCCGGACAGAGCTATACCTTTGACGCTTCGCCCTACCTGAAGGATGCCACTGCCTATACCGTACAGGTGGAAGCGCAGGCAACTTACCAGGACGGCACGCTGATGAAGACGGCCACGGCCAAGGTGACCATGGTGGCCATGGAGCTGGAGACCACCTACTCGGCGGGCAACGGGCTGGCCGACGGGGGATATAAAAATGACGTGAACATCCCCTTTACTGCCAAGGGCACGAGCGGTGAGAAGAACATCTACTACCGCGTGAACGGCGGACAGGCCTTTACCCTCGGTCTTTCGGCCGGCAGCGGTGTGCAGCAGAAGAACGTGACCATCCCCCTGACACAGATGCAGGAGGGTACGAACGTGGTGGAAGCCTACGCGCAGCATGAGAACTCCGGTGTGGTGAGCCGGGTGCATTACATTACGCTGCTGAAGGCAGGCGGAGGTGTGACAGCGTATGCCGGCCTGATGTTCAGCCACCGGGCAGCGGGGTTCCAGCGTGACTGGAAACACCCGGTGCTGGAGGCAGAGCAGTTCACGGCATGGAACTTCACGTATGCCGGCTATGACCGCGATGCGTACACGGCCCGTGTGAAAGTGACCGACCGGGGCAGCGTGGTGAAGGAAGACCTGCTGCAACGCGGTGAGACCGGCAGCTACGGACGGACGAACGTGAACGTGGAACCGTTGGACTACCGTGTGTCATGCGGCGATGCCGTGCTTGAGGTGCAGGTGAACACCACATCGCACCCGGACATTGAAGCCACGCTGGCACCGGATGCCGTGTGTACGTTTGACGCCTTCGGGCGAAGCAACACGGAAAACAACCCGGCAAGCTGGGTGAGCGGTGACAAGCGTATGGAGTTCCGGGACGTGCTGTGGAGCGTGAACGAATATGGTGCCGGTAGCGGCTGGCACAAGGACCGCCTGCTGCTGGCCGGTGGTGCAGGTATGACCCTGACCGCTGACGGCGGTTACCGCCCCTTCAACGAGGCGGACAAGCCCGAGGGATTTGCCATCCGTGACGTGGGCATGACGCTGGAGATAGAATACAGCACGGCCAACGTGACGGATACGGATGCCGAGCTGATCACCTGCCTGGGGCAGCTGGACAACGGCAACCGGTACGGGCTGATTGTGACTCCGGAAGAGGCCAAGTTCCTGACCGGTGTGGTGACCGAGGCGATGGATGCCGGACAGGTGCTGCGCTATGAAGACTCGGTGGGTACCAAGTTCCAGCCGGGTACGAATATCCGCATTACCTACGTGTTCTATCCGAACGTGCAGACCAACGAACAGCGCACGCTGATCGGTTTCTATGTGAACGGTGAAGAGTCGGCTGCTTCCAAGTGGCTCGACAAGGTGAATTTTGACATTCAGAGCCAGTTGGAATTTAAGTCGGCAGGTGCCGACTTGAACGTGAAGAGCGTGCGTATCTATAACAAGGCGCTGACCTCGGACGAGGTGCTGAACAACTACATCGTGGACCGCAACCACCTGGAGGATGCCGACGGGGAACCGGGCGTGCGCTCACTGGATGAGGACAACCGCGTGCTGAATGAAGGAGATACGGTGAGCATGGAGAAGCTGATGGGGCTGATGAAGAAGCGCCGGAACTCGATCCTGGTACTGATAGGCACGGGCAGCGTGGGCAGTGAGGTTCCGAGCGAGAGCGACACGCTGAACGTGGTGGATGCACTGGCCCAGCTGAACGACAAGAAGGCCAACAAGCTGGTAAGGGAGGTCCGTTTCTATAACGGAGAGGACAGGACGCTTGACTTTATCCTTACCAACGTATATGTCCGTATTCAGGGTACTTCTTCCGTGAACTATGCCAGAAAGAACTTCCGTTTCTACTTCCAGAAGACGGCAAGCGGCTGGACGGTTACATTGAGCTACGGGGAGATTGACGGAAACGGCAGGCAGAAGAATCCGGTGGTAACTACCGGCAAAAAAAATCTCTTCAAGTTACGCAGGAACTCGGTAGGCGCGAAGCTGGCATGTTCCAAATGCGACTTCTCGGACTCGTCCATGACCACCAATACCGGAGGTGCGAAGCTTATCAATGACGGACTGAAAGAGATGGGGCTGCTTACGCCTGCCCAGCGTTACGCCAAAGACCATGGGCTGGAGGATGATTACCGTTCGGCCATCGACGGCCTGCCGTGCGACCTGTTCGTAGCGAAGAGTGCCGACGAAGACCTGACCTATTACGGCCAGTACAACATGAACAACGAGAAGAGCGACAGCTACCCCATCTTCGGGCAGGATGAGACCATCGGCGGCGAGAAATGGGGCGAGGGCGACACGCTGAACTACCTGGAAGCCGACGAGGAAGGACACAAGCAGTACCTGCCCGTCTGCTTCGAGACGCTGAACAACTCCAATCCGCTGTGCCTGTTCCACTGGTTGCCGAGTACCGAACCGGAGCATAAGGATTTCATGGACTACAACTTTGACGGAGGACTGGAATTTAATCATCCGAAAGATACCTTCTGGTCGGACGGAGGCGGTGACGCGGAGGAAGAACCGAACCTGAAAGACCACCTCGGTACCGGTGACAAGTACGACAAGATGTACAAGGCCACCGACCGCATGATGAGTTTCGTCTACCGGTGCGTAAAGGAAACGCCTGCGGGCAGGAACATGGTTTACAGCACGGAATCCCATTCGTTCGAGGGGGTGGACTATGAGGACGACGGCGACAAGTTCCCTACCGCCAAGTGGCAGAGCGATACGTTCAGGAAAGAGGCCGGGAAGTATTTCGACCTTCCCCACCTGATTGCCTACTATCTGTACGTGCAGTTCAACCTCGGCGTGGACCAGCTTGCGAAGAACATGCTTATCCGCACATGGGACGGTGTGAAATGGTCGATTGACTATTATGACGGCGACTGCCAGCTCGGTTCTGACAACAAGTCGTTCCTGACCGGGAAGTATGACGACAACCGCCAGACGAAGCGCGACGGGGCTTATGTGATGCAGGGTCATAACTCGTGGCTGTGGAACCTCATCGTGGCCAATTGCTGGGACATGATTGTGGAGATTATGGTGAGCGGATGGAACGGGGGCGCAAGCTTCATGAGTGCTTTCAGTATCCAGAAAGCCATTGACCATTTCGATACCGAACAGATGAAGAAGTGGTGCTCGCGCCTCTATAACAAGTCCGGCATCTTCAAATACATCTACCCGTTCCTGAACGAAATGCCGGTGGGTGCGGACGGAGCCAAACAGACCTATCCGCAAATCTACGGTCTGAAGGGTTCGTTGAAAGCACACCGGAACTACTTCATCCAACGCCGGTATGACCTGAAGCAGGTGGAGTACGGCTATGTATCCACGCTGGGTGCCCAGTTCTACCAGAGTACGGCATCGCTGGACAAGGCCTACACGCTGAAACCGATGCAGTACCGTCTGACCATTCCGTACCGTGTGCAGCTTTCCACCAGCAACGGCGTGCAGGCCGACAGCGGCGTGGTGGATGCGGACGTGCTCCACTCGTTGCAGCTGACCCGTGCCTTCGGTGAAAATGACCCGTTGAAGATCATCGGTGCGGCGAAAGTCAAGGAACTGGTTTGGCATGAGGATGCGTTCGCAATCGGCTTCAACTTCGGTCTGCTGACCTCACTGGTAAAACTCGACATGAGCGTGGAGAAAGCCAGCGGTTACCGGAATGGCTCGTTCATGGCTTCGACGAACGGCATGCTGCTTCTGGAAGAAGTGAACATGCGGAACAACCGGCTGGCCCGGAACGGGGACAACGGCAATGTGGCTACTTTGGACTTGAGCTGGCAGGGCCGCCTGAAGAAACTGGACGTGAGGGGTACGGGGCTGACCCGTGTGAAACTGGCCACCGGTGCGCCCGTTGTGCAGTTATGCCTGCCGGACACGATTGAGGAACTGTTCCTGGAATATCTGACCAAGCTGTCCGACAGTGGCCTGATACTGGAAGGCATCAATAATGTGCGGGGCTACCGCTACACCAACTGCCCCGGCATCGACGGGTTCGCTATGCTGGAACGCCTTCACCAGGCCAGACTGAACGGCAGCGGCAAGCTGGAACGCTTCGTGCTGGAGATAGACCGGGAAGACGACGGAACCCTGCTGAAGAAGTATTACGACTACGGAACGTATACGCAGACGGGTGCCGTGGATGACCGGCATTCGGGACTGAGGGGCAAGCTGACCCTGACGAAGTATCTGGCTGATGAGGAACTGGAGAAGTATGCCGCCCGTTATCCGGAACTGACCATCAAGCAGCCGCCCTATACGATGATTGAGTTTGACGACAGTGTGGCCGACGATGCCAATGTTTCGAACCTGGACAACAAGACGGGGTACAAATTCGGCAATACGTACAAAATGAGCGGGCATGTGAATGCCATCCTGTCCAAGCGCCACCGCGTATTGGCCAAGGTGACCAGGATGCCCACGAGTCGGAAGGTGGAGATAGCCGGGCAGCAGGTGGAAGTGAACAACCCGGACGGGGAGATGACCTATTTCCCCCTGCATGACGAAAGCTCGAACTTCTATGCCGATGCGGAGGATATGAACGACTGTACGGTGGCGAAGCTGGACGGCAGCGAGGGAGACTGGATGATGTATGAGCCGTTTTACTGGAGCAAAGGCATCAACGATTATTTGAACAACAAGAAGTACGCCTGCTACAGCAGTTATCCGGAGGACGAAATGCCCCCGATTCCAGATGCGACAGTACTGACACTGGATGCCATCAAGGAGACACAGGGCGGCTGGTTGGGTGAGCGGAAGATCATGAGCGGCAAGCCCACGCTGATGGAATCCTATACGACGGACAAGGCTTATTCCGTGTGCAAAGTGGACGTGTCGGGTTACAGACGTGTCCGCTTCCCGAGCGTTCCAGGAACAGGGCTTATCGGCAGTGTGTTTGCTGATGCGGAGGGAAACATCCTGAAGAGTATTGTGGTGCCGACCATCGGCTTGAAATTTGAAGCCGGCATGTATCTGATAGCAGACGTTCCGGAACGTGCTACAGCCCTGCATTTCTCCATTCTGAACACGGCAGAGTTTGACTGCGTGGTGCTGAGCAACAGCGACAAGATAGAGGACATGGAACCGGATTGGGTGGCCAATGAGGAACATCTGTGTGCCGTTGTGGGCAGTTCTGTAGTGGGCAGCAAGTTGCGTGCCTGCATAACCGGAGCTTCGACCACGGCAAGCATGACATGGACGGACTTCCACTATTACAGCCAGCAGCGTGGCATGCAGCAGATAGATGCCCTGATGCACAGCCGCATCGCGAACCTGAGCTATGCAAAGTACGGGCGTAGGGACATGCAGGAACAATGCGGTGCCGGTCAGCATAACAATAACCGGACAACGGGTGGAACGGCCGACCATGGAATGACAGACACCATCGGCTATGACGAAGCGTATGTCATCAACAACAAAATCACGAATTCGCTGATTGACGGCTTGGTGCATCAGTATGCCTGGTATAAGAGCCGGGACGAATACGGACAGGCGACCGTGGTGCAGGTGAACAATATCTGCTGCCTGGGCTACGAGGACATCTACGGCAACAAGTATGACATGATGGACGGCGTGGATCTGCCGAATGACAGCGGCAACCAGGGCAAATGGCGCATCTGGATGCCTGACGGCAGTATCCGTATGGTACAGGGCAAGAAGGACAGCGGTCAGTGGATTACAGGCGTGGCGCACGGCAAGTATATGGACATGGTTCCGGTAGGTAATTTGAACGGATCATCTTCCACCTACTATACCGACATGTACTGGATAAGCACCGCTACAGTCCGTGTGGTCTATCGCGGGTGCTACTATGCGGCTGCGTATGGCGGTGTGTCGCTTGCGTATGCGAATAGCGGTGCTTCGAGTACGAATGCGAGTGTCGGCTCGCGTCTGGCCTTCCGCGGCAAAATCGTCCGGGCGCAAAGCGTGGCAGCGTACAAGGCGATACGCGAGGTGGCGTAAGCGCAAAGCGCCAAAGCGTGGAGCGAAGCGACTAAAACGAAAGAACGGGATTCGGATGGTTTCCGAATTCCATTTAAAAGGTATTCAAATACCGGCGAAGCCGGTCGAAAAAATAGAATTTTGAGGTATATGAAAAAGATTATCGCATTTTTAAAAATGAGTAACCGTTACAAGCATCTTATCGGTGGTTTGATGGTAGGTCTATTGGGATTTACTCCTTGGACGGCCTTTTATGCTGCGGCCATTGCAGCTTCCTGTCTGGAACTGAAAGATACTCTTCGGGGAAGTCCTTGGGACTGGATTGATTGGGGGCTCACCGTCGCGGGTGGCAGTATATCCGTTTTATTTTGGATGATAGTGTAATTCGTTTATCTGTTTTGCCTGTTAAATCAGTAACTTTGCAAGCGGTAGAGTTCCCCAATAGTCCGTGTGGTCTATCGCGGGTACAACAATGCGAATGCGAATGGCGGTGTGTCGAATGCGAATGCGAATAACGATGCTTCGAATACGAATGCGAATGTCGGCTCGCGTCTGGAAATCTAACAAATCGGCGTACAGCAGCGGGGACGTGTCCCCGAAGCGGTGCCGAGGGGAGCAAGCCACAGCAACAGCACCAGAAAAGGTGGAAAGCTGAAAAATCACGCGTCGGGTGGAGTTTGGTAGGCTGTTATCAGTTCGAAGAAGTCAGACCCGGGGAAAGGAAGGCCCTCATCTTCCATGTTTATTAACCAATAGCTTATGCGCAGGGAAGGATATATTATCGAGGAAATCATCGAATACTCCAATATGTCGGAGGCATTCGATTCGGTACTTCGCGGAACCGATCGTAAGAGGTCAAGGCAGGGACGATTCCTGCTTGCCCATAGGGAGAAGATTATCACCGAACTGACGGCTTCCATTGCGGACGGCTCATTCCGGCTGGGCGGCTACCATGAGAGGGAAATTGAAGAATACGGTAAAAAACGTATTTTGCAGATCCTGTCCATGAAAGACCGCATCGCTGTGTTTGCCATCATGAATGTGGTGGACCGCCACCTGCAAAAACGTTATATCCGGACAACCGGTGCAAGCATCAAAAGGCGCGGTACTCATGACCTGATGAACTGCATACGTACCGATTTGCAAAAAAATCCGGAAGGCACGCTTTACGCATACAAATTTGACATCCGGAGGTTTTATGACAATGCGCGGCAGGACTTTGTTATGTGGTGCTTCCGGAGGGTGTTCAAGGACAAAAGGCTGTTGGTCTTGTTGGAGCGGTTTGTTAAGCTGCTGCCGGAAGGTATCAGTTTCGGACTGCGCAGTTCACAAGGGGCAGGAAATCTGCTTCTGTCTGTATTTTTAGACCACTATCTGAAGGATAAGTACGGGGTTCGTTATTACTATCGCTATTGCGATGACGGACTGGTACTCGGTAAAACGAAAGCGGAATTGTGGAAGATTCGTGATGCTGTTCACGGGCAAATGGGAAAAATAGACTTGGAAATAAAGCCGAATGAACGGGTGTTCCCTGTGGAAGAAGGCATTGATTTCCTTGGCTATGTTATCCGTCCCGACTATGTAAGATTGCGGAAACGCATCAAACAGAAGTTTGCCCGGAAAATGCACGAGGTAAAATCGAGAAAAAGACGGCGGGAACTGATTGCCAGTTTCTACGGCATGACGAAGCACGCCGACTGTAATAAGTTGTTTAAAAAATTAACAGGCAAAGAAATGAGAAGTTTTAAAGACTTGAATGTCGCTTACAAGCCGGAAGACGGTAAAAAGCGATTCCCCGGAGTGGTGGTAAGCATCCGGGAACTGGTAAACTTACCCATTGTAGTGAAGGACTTTGAGACCGGTATCAAAACCGAGCAGGGAGAAGACCGCTGTATTGTGGCCATCGAAGTGAACGGCGAGGCAAAGAAGTTCTTCACCAACAGCGAGGAAATGAAGAATATTCTCGCACAAGTAAAGGAAATGCCGGATGGTTTCCCGTTTGAAACGACCATCAAGACAGAGACATTCGGCAAAGGTAGAACCAAATACGTGTTTACATGAGAAGAGTTGAAGGAAGTTCCGGGGTTTCGCTGATGGAATGCACGAACCCGGTTAAAGACAAATGGCGCATCCGATGGGATGTGCAGGAAAAAGAGAACGGCTCTGCCTCCTACATGGAAGAGGAGTTCGGGCATAAGCCTACTGATGAGGAAATCCACACATTGGTTATGTCCTGGTATAACAGCCAGACTGATGCGGCTATCCTATCCGGATTCGCCTATAATGGTGCCCATGTATGGCTTTCTGTGGAGAACCAGTACAACTATAAGGCAGCATACGATTTGGCCGTTCAGACGGGCGGAGAAACCCTGCCAGTGACGTTTAAGTTCGGTTCGGATGAACAACCGGAATACCATACTTTTACTCAGTTAGAAGAACTGAAAGATTTCTATACAAAAGCAGTAGGATTCATTCAGACAGTTCTGGCTGAAGGCTGGGAAAAAAAGGACAAGTTCAATTTGGAATTATATCGGATTGAGTGATTGACAATCCCTTCGGGGGAGGGATAAAAAAAGCCCCCGGCCTGTTAATATAGACGCCAATCATTTATTAACACAAAACGCCACGAGAGTGCGCGACCGGGGGCAATGCCCTCTGCCGCACTCTCGTGGCGTTTTTACGCATTAAATAAATGATTGGCATTGCAAAAGTACAAAAATGATTGGATATGACATTGTTTGAAGCACTTAAATTTAACAGAGAACCGCTTGAAATGCTTATAAGTTTGGGCGGCAAGCAGGATGACCTTCGATTCATAGACTTATATACGGAGTATGAGGTCATGAAAAAACAAGGTGAAAAGACCACTTATGCAGTGGCGTTTTTGGCAAATAAATATTCGGTAAGCGAACGTAAGGTGTATGATGTTATCAAACGGTTTGGAAAGCACTGCACGCTCGGTGCAGTGTGATTGATGTGCCGGGGATGCCTTGTGTTGTCCGGTAGAGCTACCTTTGTACAACCAAAAATAAAGCTCATGAATAAGTATTACCAGACATTAGACAAGATACTCCAAACGGGCAAAATCCAGACCAATAGGAAAGGGCGTATCAAGTATCTATTAAACGAAAGGCTCATGCTAACCCCCGCTGATTTACTTGACATATTTGAAAGCCACGGGATAGCCAGGAAAAAGCTGAAAGAGGAATTGAAACTGTTTATGCAAGGAGTCCGGGATGTGGAAAAATACAAAGAGGCAGGGATTACCTGGTGGGATTATTGCGGCCATACCCTTGTAAACAGCTATCCAACTTACTTTGAAAAGCTTCCACCCCTCATAACCAGGATTAACCGGGAAAAGCGCAACAGCAAGAATTATGTCCTGTTTCTTGGAGAAACCGGGGTGGAAAGCAACCAGGCACCCTGCCTGAGTCTTGTGCAGTTCCAAATTGATGAGGGAGAATTGGTGCTATCTGCATATCAGCGTAGTTCTGATGCGAACCTTGGGCTTCCGGCTGATATTTATCATCTTTATCTGATGGCAAGGCAGGTGGAGCTTCCCCTGAAGTCCATAACCCTTGACCTTGGAAATGTGCATATATATGAAAATAACATTGACCGGACTCTGGAACTGTTATCCGGAGTTGAAAACATTAAATTTGACTTGAACGTATGAAGAATATGAATTTATCTGCACCACTGCCATTTGTAGGCCAAAAAAGAATGTTTGCTAAAGAGTTTATTAAAGTTTTGGAACAGTTCCCTGAAGATACCGTGTTTGTGGACTTGTTTGGCGGTTCCGGACTTCTTTCGCATATAGCCAAAAGAAGCAAGCCCGATGCTACTGTTGTCTACAATGACTTCGACAACTACCGGTTCAGACTGAAAAATATCCCACAGACAAATAAACTGCTTGCCGATATTAGGGAGCTGGTGGGTAATTCGATACCCAAACATAAACCAATTAAAGGGGAACTTAGAGAACGCATTTTTAAACGTATCGAGGAAGAAGAACTAAATGTTGGGTACGTGGATTTTATAACCTTATCATCCTCACTTATGTTCTCCATGAAGTATAAATTGTCTGTAGCCGAAATGCGCAAGGAAGTCCTTTATAACAACATTCGCAAGACCGGTTATCCGGAGTCTTCTGACTACTTAAAAGGGCTTGAAATTGTATCATGCGACTACAAAGCAGTATTCAACCAATATAAGGATGTTCCCGGAGTCGTCTTTTTAATTGATCCGCCTTATCTTTCCACTGATGTTGGTACGTACAATATGTATTGGCGCTTGTCTGATTATTTGGATGTTTTAAAGATACTCGAAAAGCATTCCTTCGTTTATTTCACATCCAATAAATCCTCCATACTTGAACTGTGTGAATGGATTGGAGCAAACAAAACCATTGGCAATCCTTTTGAGGGTTGTACAAAAAAGGAATTCAATGCCCACATGAATTATTCTGCCGAATATACAGACATGATGCTGTATAAGAAACAGGAAAAATTAGTTCATAAAACAGCTGCTTAGCACTGAACAAAGATACAATTTTTCAAGTAGAAGGCCAAACTTTTGAGCCTTATTTTAATGCCGTTATAAAGCCATTTTTTATGAAATTATAAAGCCGAAACAGAGGTCATTACAAAACTTTTGTTTCGGCTTTTTGAGTGTTGCGCGCTTTCCTTTTTTGAACGCTTCGTTTTGTCCTTTTCCCTGAAAATCGAACGCTTCGTTTCGGATTCTGCGGAAATTTGGATTTGCGGATTATAACGGACTAAGGTAATAGTAAGGGGGATTTTTCATCTCTTCACTTACAAATAATAAGCGAGCCAGCTTCATTTTTCCACAATTTCCACAAACAGCAATCTACTCTTTACGGCGTCTGCGGAAACGCAATATTGCCTCAAGAATGTCAAGCAATTTTTCCAACAACAATTTCATAAGCTTCTGTTTTTAAATTTTTTTTTCAATCCGGTCTCTTAAAATCCTCTCTTAAAATCCAGTCTTAAAATCCAGTCTCTTAAAGTCCGTTTCCTCATTATTCAGACGGATCCGGAGCTTCTCCGCTACCGTTTCCGCCATCCGGTTTCTTTCCGTCGTCCGGATCTTCACCTGAATCATCGGCAGCGACAAACGAGCCCGCCACATCCTTGACGTGTACAAATTCCACTCCGGAAGTCAGCGCACGGGTAGCGCTTCCGTTCGCCTCACGTGTATACTCCGGTGTAAACTGACAACGCAACGAAGTAATCTGCGCGCTGCTGACTTTACTTTCAAGCTCCACCCCTTTCCCGTTCGCCTTAGCGATCATGGTAAACGTTCCCAAGCCTTCGAGGCGTACCGTGCGGCTATTAAGCAACTGTTCCCGCATCACGGACATCAGATTACGAATCACATTATGGACATCACCCGCCGTCAGCGAGGCTTTTTCCGCAATCAATTCCGCCATTTTCTGCGTATTGACTGCCTTCCCGAATTTCACCAGACGGGGATAATACAATTTCTGTCCTTCCTTGTTGGCAAGCGTTGCCTGATAAGGTTTGTAAATTAATGGCATACTGTTTCCTTTTTTTTAATGATTGATAAATTAAATTCCTCTCTGTAACCGATTACGAAAGCAAAGGTAACCGGAAGGAAAAAAAACGTGAACCATAACGTACCGACCTGTCACAAGAGACAGCAACCCGGCACGAGTCCGCACAAACCATGCCCACAACCGCTTCTGCACAACACATCACCAATCAGCCTAAAAAGCCTTACCTTTACAAACATAGAATCTGATAAAACCCCTTAAAAGACAACCGACAATGAAAGCAGAAACATCCCCTTCCATCCGCATCCGGACTTATAGCAAAAGCCAGTTAGCGTCCTTCTACCTGCCCGATATACAAACCGCCTCAGCACGCCGCACCCTGCGGGGGTGGATAGCCAAAAATACAGAATTGCAGGCTGCACTCGCCCAAACGGGATACAGCGAGAAATCCATCCTGCTTACTCCGGCACAAGTAGGGTTGTTTTTCCGTTTTTTAGGAGAACCTTGATTCACTTTTTCTTATTTGTTTTTTTCCTATCTGTTTTATTCTTATCTGTTTTATTCTTTTCCGCCTCTTCCTTCTTCATCTCCTCCCAATCTTCAACAGATATAATTTTATCCTCAAAGAGTTCGATATCCATTACCAGATGGTGCCGGTTTATAACCCGGCACTTCACTTTCGCCGAATCTTTCAGTAAAAGGCATACAACCGCACACAGTAATCCGGGAAGGGCTACA
The DNA here is from genome assembly GCF_000156195.1 of Bacteroides finegoldii DSM 17565. Classification (GTDB taxonomy): domain Bacteria; phylum Bacteroidota; class Bacteroidia; order Bacteroidales; family Bacteroidaceae; genus Bacteroides; species Bacteroides finegoldii. Next base: position 147,601 of record NZ_GG688321.1, read on the forward strand.
ACGATTTTAGCCTTTTTGAGGACACACGCGCTAATATTAAATAACGTCGTAAAATCGGGTATTGAAGTACTGCCATCCCAGACGCAACTGAACACACGTCTCACCGAAGAAGTCGAACTATTTGAATTATTTACAATATAACATTCCGGTATATCATTCTGCTTATCTATTTTCACCAAATAGTCCACAATCTCTTTTTTTGTGCTATCATCGCAATGCCGAAGTCCGGTTACCTTACAGATTGCATCACTATTACTTGTCACTTCCGACCCTCTTTTTACCAATTTCTTTGCCATTTTCCTATTGTATTAATTAAAAATTTCCACAAAGAACGGCTATTTCTCTTAACATTCATGTTCACGCTTGACACATTCTTCTTTAATTCCTCATTTATGTGTCAAGCTCGGACAATCTTTCCCCTTTCCATTCCCTACTTTTGCCCCATAATCAAAATAAACCGAAGAACAATGACCAAGATTAAAGAAGAGCATTCTTTTCAACGGGTGCGGCTCATGAAACAGGCAGCCGCCATCCGGCAAAACAATGGTATGAACCGGCACGACGCACTCGTCACCGCCCACCGGATAGGCGCCCTCATCCGGCAGATGCATCACGGAAATGTCCGCTTCCACTACACCAGACAAGACGGCAGCGTCCGCCACGCCATCGGCACACTCACCGGATACGAACACAGTTTCCACCAACCTTATATTCCACGACCGGAAAACACGTTCGTCGTCTACTACGACATCGAGGCAAAAGGATGGCGCACGTTCCATGCGGAAAACTTTCTGGACATCGACGCCGAGGACGAACCCGAAAAGACGAGAACAGAATGAACCGGCAGGAACGAGAAGAATGGGAAATCCTTTGCAGGCAGTACAATGTAGACTCCCTGCAAGAAGCCATTCAAGGCTGCCGGGAAGAACTGGAGTTTCTTATCCATTGCGCCGAAAGGCTCGAACCCCGCACGGAGGAGGAAGAAACGCCGTTTAACATATCCAGTCCACGCCGTTTCTATACACCGGGAAACGCCGTTCTTGGAATGCAGGAAACGCCGTTTCTCCACGCGGAGACAAAAGAACAGACCGTTTTTTAACAGAATATAATTTTATTAACGTTTACCAATATCAAGTATGGAAAATTGGAGATTTATCGAAGAAAATCCCGACTACATGGTCTCGGACCATGGACGGGTGTTGAGTTTTAAAGGCAAGTCGAAACTGATTCTCTGCACCACGATCGCAGGAGAAGGCTACGAGCAGACAGAGCTCATGCAAAAAGGAATCTACACCAAATACTACACGCATCGTCTGGTAGCTAAGGCGTTCATTCCCAACCCGAAACATCTGCCGCAAGTAAACCACCTCGACGGAAACACGCTGAACAACCACGTGTCGAACCTCGAATGGTGTGACGCACATGACAACATAATGCACGCCATCCGAATGGGATTGCGGCCTCCCGGAAAAACGGGTTCAAAGTATTCGGGTGTTCCCTGCGCCGTAACGGACGCAAGTGGAAATACACTCCGCGCCTACCCGTCCATGCAGGCGATGAGCAAAGGAGAACACATGAATCCCGCATTCATAAACTGGCTCAGACTACAGTTGCGCTATCCGGAACGACTACTCCTCCACAACTTACGCGTCCGCCAGCACAGAGGAGACGCTTTTATCATGAAAGAACCCTTACCGTTGTCTCCCGCTCAGGCTGTTCCGCAGTCGTCCCATCATCGGCCTGTCCCGCCTGTACAATCCCCCTGCATCCCGGTCCAGCATCCGGTGAACCGGCAATATTACCGCCAACTGTCGGAAGACGAAGCCATCGCTTTCGGATTCGCCATCTACACAAGCCGCAACCAACAAGAAAGGAGGACGCTGTAATGAGAGACACGATTATCATCCACTGTTCCGCCACCCGTGCGGGACAGGATTTCACAGCCGCCGACATCGACCGCTGGCACCGTGCGCGCGGTTTCCGTTCCATCGGCTATCATTTCGTAATCCGGCTCGACGGAACCATCGAACCGGGAAGGGATGTCTCCCTCGACGGAGCGCATTGCACGGGCTGGAACCGCCGAAGCATAGGTATCTGCTACGTGGGCGGGCTGGACAAGGAAGGCCGTCCCGCCGACACCCGGACGGAAGCCCAACGCAAAGCGCTCATCCGCCTGGTGGAAGACCTGCGGCTCGTTTACCCCGACATCAGACAAGTGATAGGCCACCGGGACACCAGCCCCGACCGCAACGGTGACGGCATTATCTCGCCCAACGAGTTTATCAAGATGTGCCCCTGCTTCGACGTACGCAACGAGTTCCGATAAACCGCACAATGTATCACTTTTTAAAACTTAATTTATCATGGCACGCATTTCCAAACCCGGATTAGATTATTTCCCCCTAGATGTCAATTTCCTGCAAGACCGGAAAGTGCGCCGCATCTCCTGCCGCCATCACGCGGCAGGAATTGCCGCGCTCACTTCCCTGCTTTGTCTTATCTACAAAGAAAAAGGCTATTATGTCCTTTGGAACAAGGACACAATGTTCGACATCGCTCAGGAAGCCTGTTGCGAGGAGGAGGAAATGCAGGCCATCATCGACGATTGTCTGTCGGTGGGATTGTTCGACACCTATATATATAAGGAGTACGGGGTGCTGACCTCGCAAGCCATCCAAGAGCAGTATCACAAAATCATCATCGACAGCCGGAGGAAATACAAATTGCCTTTGGAAAACTTCTGGATGATCAAGGAGGAGAAAGAAGCGAATGATAACGAGGAGGAAACAGAGGAGAGAAAAGAGACAAAGGAGACAAAGGGGGAAAACGGAGGACAGACGAATGAATCCGCAGTAAGTTCGAACAAATTCGCAGCAAGTTCGGGCAAACTTGCAGCAGATCCGGGCAAATTTGCAGCAACAATGCCACAAACAAAACAAGAAACGGATACAGATATTAAAAGTAAACAGGAAATGGAGAGGGAAAATGAAAGCAAATCGGAAACCCGAAAAGACAAAGAGACAGAGAGGGAAGGGAAAATGAGAAAGGAGAGCGAGAAGCCGCCCGTTCCGCCAAACGGCGTTTCTCAGGCTTCGCCTGTTGCTGTAAGGGGTTTGTCTTTAGGGGATTCGTCCGGAGGGGACTTCGAAGCTATACTACGACTAAATATGGAAGCTATCGGCATCCGGAACGAACAGACCGCCAAAGCCATTTTCGCCCTTGCCCGACGAAAAGAACTGGGAGGAATCAACGGCACGCTATGGAAAATCCTCAGTCCCGGATACCGCCCTACCCTGCTCAAAAAGAACGAACCGGGAGATTACATCCTTTGGGCACTCAATCACCCGGCCGAATTTGAAAGCACTTACAACGGAATGCTACAAAAAATGGTGAGGGGAAGAAGCTGAAATAATAAAAAGTCACCCATTTAGCGGAATCAATGATATTTTATTATCAAAACAAACACTTACAACACTTTCCTTATGACACACCAAATAATCTAAAAGCAAGCAAACAACCCATATGACATTTCAAAATCCCATATCAATACCGGAATCCACTTTCAATATGACAGTATTTAGTTAAAAACGCATTACTTTTCTTAGTTTATTATAATTTATATTATCTTTGCAGCCTGTTAGAGAGAAATGATGTGTTTTTAGGTTAAAATTAAGAGAGAATTTATGAAAAGAAAATTGATGTTCTTCATGACCTTCCTATTTATAGGCATAGGTCTGGCGACAGCGCAGACATCCAAAGTGACCGGATTGGTAACATCCGAAGAAGATGGACAGCCTGTCGTAGGTGCTTCAGTATTAGTCAATGGCACCACTCTTGGTACAATCACCGATATTGACGGTAAATTTACAATCAGCAACGTACCAAGCTCCTCCAAAACCTTACGTGTTTCTTATGTGGGAATGCTCCCCCAGGAAGTGACAATCAAGGAAGGGATTTTAAAAATCGTGCTGCGTTCGGACGCGAAGGCGCTGGACGAGGTGGTCGTTACCGCCTTAGGTATCAAAAGAAGCGAGAAAATACTAGGTTATGCCGCTTCTACAGTGAAAAATGACGATTTGGTCGCAGCCAAGTCAGGTTCCGTGATGTCCGGACTTTCCGGAAAAATAGCCGGTGTAAACATTTCCAGCTCCGGAACGGCCGGTAGCTCACAGAAAGTAATCGTGCGCGGTTATTCCTCTTTCTCCAGCAACCAGCCGCTATACGTCATCGACGGCGTGCCGATGTCCAACAACACCAGCCTCTCCAACGACCAGGGCAACGGTGTCATTGCCGCCAGCGACGCTATCGACTTCGGTAACGGGGCAAACGACATCAACCCCGACGACGTGGAATCCGTCACCGTGCTGAAAGGCGCCTCAGCCACCGCCCTCTACGGCTCGCGCGCCGCCAACGGTGTAGTGATGATCACCACCAAACGCGCCAAACAAGAGAAACTGACCGTTTCGTACGACGGCTCTTTCATGGCTTCCAACGTGCTCCGCGTGCCGCAGGAACAGGACAAGTTCGGACAAGGATGGGGAACGTGGAACAGAGGCGAGAACGGATCGTGGGGACCGGCATTGGACGGCCGGCTCAACGAATGGGGCTCCAGCAAACTGACTACCCCGATGAAAAAGCACTACTCGTTCGTGAAAGACAATCTCCGCAACTTCTACACCACCGGATTCGAGATGAACAACAACATCAGCGTCCGCACCGGTAACGAAAAGATGGGCTTGATGCTTTCTTACGGCAACACCTCCTCTAACGGCGTGCTGCCCAACAATGCCGACAAATACGAACGTAACACCCTGTCGTTCCGTGGCAACATGAAATTCGGCAAGTTCGCCGCCGACGCCAGCATCACGTATATCCGCAAAGACATGACGAAAGCCGCCGCCGGACAAGGAAACGCGGGAGCCACCATGCAGCAGGAACTGATACAGCACCCGGTGGACATCGACTATTCTGTCATGAAGGATTTCAACGACGAACGGTTCAACGGAGACAACTATTACACGTGGTACGCGCAGAACCCTTACTGGGTACTCGCCAACAATAAGAACAACTATCAGGACGACCGCATCTACGGTAAACTGGAATTGTCTTACGAGGTCATTCCCGGTCTGAAGGCCGTAGGACGTCTCGGAGGTGACTTCACCAACGCCCGCCAGAAGCTGCGCACGGCGAAACTGACGTACGCCGACAATTCATACAGCAGCATCGGAGGCAAATCCGAAGAAAAGGGTACTTATACCGAACGTACCGATAATTACGACCAGATCGACGCAACCCTCTTCCTGAGCGCCAACTACAATATCGGCACAGACATCACTCTCGGAGGTACGGCAGGATGGAACCTCAACCAACGGAAATCGTCTTATCTGAAGTCGTTTCTCGAAGGGCTGTTCATGGAAGGATGGTACAATCTGCAGAACGGGACCGACAAGCCCGTCAGCACCAATTACAGCGATTTGCGCAGAACAATCGGAGCCTTCGCACAGGTGGAATTCGGGTATAAGAATTTCTGGTTTGTCAACCTTTCCGGACGCAACGACTGGTCGTCTACACTGCCCATCCACCACAACAGTTTCTTCTACGGAGGAATCAACACGTCCGTCATCCTGACCGATATGTTCCCCTCGCTGAAAAACAACGTGATAGACTTCCTGAAAGTGCGCGCCGCATGGGGACAGACGGGTAACGACGCCGACGTGTACAGAACGCTGGCATACTACATCCCCGATCATATTTCATCCGGCTACGGCTATCTGGACACTCCGTTGAACGGGGCGCTGGGACTGACCGAATACAACCGCCAGCCCAACAACAACCTGAAACCGGAGAAGACTTCCGAATGGGAATTGGGCTTGACCGCCAACTTCCTCAGCAACCGCATCGGCATTGACTTCGCCTACTACGACAAGCTGACCAAAAACCAGATCATCGCGGCAGACGTCGCCCCGGAAACACGCTACACCAGTGCCGTGCGCAACGTTGGCGAAATTTCCAACAAAGGTATCGAAATCGCCCTCAACCTGACTCCGATCCGCACCAAAGAGGTGGAATGGGACTTGGGAGTCACCTTCAGCAAGAACTGGAGCAAGGTGAACAAGTTGTGGAACGAGGGGGACAAGCCTGTGACCGAATACGTATTGAAAACGGCTTACAGCGCCAACTTCGTTGCCAAAGTCGGCGAACCGCTCGGAATCTTCCAAGTGCCCGCCCTCGCTACCGTACAGGACGAGAACAGCCCTTACTACGGCAAAGTGATTGTCGACGCCAACGGTATCCCGACTACCAGCAACAGCGAAATGAAGACGATCGGTTCGTCCGCTCCCGACTTCAATATGGGTTTCAACACCCGCGTGAGCTACAAAGGATTCACCCTTTCTGCTGTGGCCGACTGGCGTAAAGGCGGTTATATGTACTCCTACACCGCACAACTGATGCACTTCGTCGGCAACACTACCCGCTCGCTGTTCAACAACCGCGAACCGTTCGTCGTGCCCAACTCCGTAATCGCCCTCAAGGACGGAGGCTACGCCGAAAACAACCGTCCCGTGACCAGCGACAACATGAGCAGTTATTACAGCGACTCTTACTCAGACAGCCAGTTCGAGAACTTCATCATCCCGAAAGGTTATGTGAAACTGAGGGAACTGGTCTTGTCTTACTCATTCCCGAAAGCATGGATTTCCAAACTGGGTATCCAGCAGCTAGACCTGAGCCTGATCGGACGCAACCTCTTTATGTGGACTCCGAAAGCTAACAATTACGTAGACCCGGAAACCACAACTTTCGGTAACGATATCGCTTCCGAACTGGGAGAATTTGCCGCCTTGCCTTCTACGCGCAATATAGGTGGAGGTATTAAAGTTGTATTCTAAAAAAAAAACGATCGAAGATGAAAAAATTCAAGTATTTATATATAGGTGTATTAAGCGCCATCCTGTCCGGCACGTTCACCTCTTGCGAGGACTATCTGGACGTCAACAAAAATCCGAATTATCCGGACGAATCACAAGTGACGGTAACGACGTTACTGCCGTCCGCATTCACCGGCTCGGCTGCCGCAATGGGGTATTTGTACCAACTCTACGGTTCTATGTGGTCACAGCACTACACGCAGAATCCGTCATCCAGCCAATATATCACGCTGGTCAACTATGCGATGACTTCTTCCAGCGACCTCCGTCTGTGGAGAATTCCGTACGCGGACGTTTTGCCTGATCTCGATCTCGTCATCAAGAAATCGGAAGAGGAAGGTGCGTGGAACTATTGGGTGGTCGGAAAAATCATGACCGCGTTTACTTATCACGTGCTCACCGACGCTTATGGAGATATTCCTTTCACCGAAGCTCTGAAAGGTCAGAACTGCAAATACGACGATAGTAAAACGGTGGTTTATCCCGGCATTATCAAAATGCTGGACGACGCAATCGACAAGGAAGCGGAAGCCTCTGCCAAAGGTCTGAAAACCATGAACGTGGAAGATTATATCTATGACGGGGATATCGCGAAATGGATCAGATTTGCCAAAACTTTAAAGTTGAAGTTGCTCATGAGAGACTTTGACACGAACAAGGCGGAGATACAAACAATGCTCGCTGCCGGTGATTTTCTGAAAGACGACGCAACGGTACACTGTTTCGAGGATGTCGTAAATAAGTCCAATCCGTTCTATGAAAATGACCGCCGACAGTTGAATACGACAAATAATGTACGCGCCTGTACGACGTTGTATAACTATCTAGCCGAATATGAAGATCCGCGCATCGGAGACTTTTACGAGAAGACTGCCGCATCTGACAGAACCGAATACAGAGCGATTCCTTATGGAAACAGAACTTCCAGCGCATATAGCATTTCAACAACTTCGCGTGCCGTAATCGGTGCTACCGATCCTGTTTATTATATGTCAGCGGCCGAAGCCGAATACCTGTTGGCGGAATGCTACGCACGACTGGGAGACAAAGGCAGCGCCAAGACTCATTATGACAAAGCCGTTGAATTTTCTTTCGCCAGATGGAACCATGGCGACAAAGCTGCTGAATTTATTGCAGTTGGAAAACCTTACGAATTCCAAGACACCGACGAAGAAAGTATGCTGAAATGTATCCTTACCCAGAAATGGATTGCCAGCACCCGTTGCCAGGCTTGGGATGCATGGTTCGATATCAACCGCACCGGTATTCCGGAAGTCAGCGAGTATACAACAGACGGTGATCCGGATGATTACGTTTTGGGTACGCTGGCATATAACCCCAACAGTTCGTTAGCTAAGGGTCAGTTTGCTCACCGCTTCATCTACTCAAAAGAGTCGTTGGACTATAATACGAATGCGCCTACGAAAGTTCCGGCAATTACCGAACCTCTGTGGTGGCATAAAAAATAATAAGGATATTGAACAATAGAAAGAAAGGATATATACATGAAACCTATTAATTATTTATTAGTCCTGATGTTCGCAATGGTCACTTTCGTGTCATGCGACACTTATGGAGACTATGAGCAGGAGTTTGCCCCTATATACCCGCTAAGCGGACAATATTACGTCAAAGTGCTGGACGAGAACAATGAGGAACTGGTTATAAGCACAACAAAGGACGATGACGAATCATACAACGTCTACGGAACTTATCTGTATCTGTACAATACAGCAGATAATGATAAGGACAAGTTGTGGATCAAGTTGCCGAATACAAGCCTTTTCAAACAAGGTATTCTAGGCAAAATCAGTTGTAATGTGGAAGAACTCACCTTTAACGGAACAGCAGGCAATATGGTTGCCGATGGAACGACTCCCGTAGGGGAATTTACAGTCACTTCCGGAAAAGTCACTTTAGAAAGCGTTACGACTCCGACAAACGGGAAAGCGGACGGCATCGAAGTGAAATATACGCTGGAAGGCAAAACGTACACCATCAAAGGCTTCCGCCGCACCGGATGGGATGACGATGAAACGTGGGTTGAGCCTATTACTACTCCCGACGATACATCCGGCTCTCAGCCATAAGAACTAATTTCTCCCCTCCTCTTTCTCCCCTCCTCAAAAAAGGGGGGGGATATATCAAAACGCAGATTAACGCAAGTTAGCATAGATTATTCAAACAGGCTCCAAGTCTTGACTAATTCATTTCAATTGATATATTAATCAACGACTTATAGAATCTTTTCTATGATAATTTGCGTTAATCTGCGTTTTATTATTCATTTACCACTGCAAGTCGGGCAGATATTTACTTAGTGTACCACGAAGAACCCCTAGCGTAATCGGCTTCACCAGCACTTCCGTAGCTCCCGCCTTCATCGCATTTTCCTTATCCGAACTGAAAGCGTAGGCAGTCTGCATGATAATGGGAATCGTAGTGTTGGACTCACGAATAATTTTCGTCGCTTCCAACCCATTCATCAACGGCATTTTAATGTCCATCAACATCGCTTTGGCATTTTCGCCGTGTGTTTGAAATAAATTTACCATTTCTTCTCCGTTCCGCGCCCACAGGATATCACATTTTTTACCTATGATCGCTTTAATCAGTTTAAAGTTGCTGTCGTCGTCTTCAGCCACAAGTATAAGCGGTCTGAATTCAGATGTTTGCGTACTTTCCATATTATTTAGTATATTATTTTCCATCTACATCCTTCTATATACTTAAGTTAATATCCTGTCTCAACAAGTTAATATCTTATTTCAACAAGTTAATATCTTATTTCAACAAGTTAATATCCTATTTCAGCCCGCAAGATATAAAAAATATTCATATATTTCGCTATCTTTGCGCCTCAATTTAAAAGAATAATATGATTTCTGTAGACGGACTGGCCGTAGAATTTGGCGGCACGACTTTATTTAGTGATATCTCTTTCGTTATTAATGAAAAAGACCGCATCGCCCTGATGGGGAAAAACGGGGCGGGAAAAAGTACACTGCTCAAGATTCTGGCAGGCGTGAGGCAACCTACACGCGGCAAGGTCTCTGCACCGAAAGAGTGCGTGGTGGCCTATCTGCCCCAACACTTGATGACGGAGGACGGACGCACGGTGTTCGACGAAACGGCACAGGCTTTCGCGCATCTGCACGAGATGGAAGCGCAAATCGAGAAACTGAACAAGGAGTTGGAGACACGGACGGACTACGAAAGCGACAGTTATATGGCTCTGATCGAGGAAGTATCCTCCCTGAGCGAGAAGTATTATTCAATCGACGCCACGAACTACGAGGAGGATGTAGAGAAAGCGTTGCTCGGACTCGGTTTCCGCCGGGAAGACTTCGGACGTCAGACGAGTGATTTCAGTGGCGGATGGCGGATGCGCATCGAGTTGGCGAAGTTACTGTTGCAGAAACCGGACGTGCTGCTGCTTGACGAGCCGACGAACCATCTCGACATCGAGTCTATCCAATGGCTGGAAGATTTCCTGATCAATAACGGCAAGGCGGTGATTGTCATCAGCCACGACCGCAAGTTTGTCGACAACATCACGACCCGCACCATCGAAGTGACGATGGGGCGCATCTACGACTACAAAGTAAACTACTCACAATACCTCCAACTGCGCAAGGAACGCCGCGAACAGCAACAGAAGGCGTACGATGAGCAGCAGAAGTTCATCGCCGAGACGAAGGAGTTCATCGAACGTTTCAAGGGGACGTACTCGAAGACCTTGCAGGTACAGAGCCGTGTGAAAATGCTGGAGAAACTGGAACTGCTGGAGGTGGACGAAGAGGACACTTCCGCTTTGCGTCTGAAATTTCCGCCTTCCCCCCGTTCGGGCAGTTATCCGGTCATCATGGAGAATGTTGGGAAAACGTATGGAGAGAAGGTGGTGTTCAAGGGCGCCAATCTGACGATTGAGCGCGGAGACAAGGTGGCGTTCGTCGGCAAGAACGGCGAGGGTAAGTCTACGCTTGTCAAATGTATCATGCGGGAAATAGAGCACGATGGCACGCTGACGCTGGGACATAATGTACAAATCGGGTATTTTGCACAGAATCAGGCTTCACTGATGGACGAGAATCTAACTGTGTTCCAGACGATTGACGACGTAGCGAAAGGGGAAATCCGGAACAAGATCCGCGACTTGCTGGGTGCTTTCATGTTTGGCGGTCCGGAGGAGTCGATGAAGAAAGTGAAAGTGCTTTCGGGTGGAGAACGTACCCGCCTGGCAATGATCAAGCTATTGCTGGAGCCGGTCAACCTTCTCATCCTGGACGAGCCGACGAATCACCTCGACATGAAAACAAAGGACATCCTGAAACAGGCGTTGCTCGATTTTGACGGCACGCTGATTGTCGTTTCGCACGACCGTGATTTCCTCGACGGACTGGTATCAAAGGTTTATGAGTTTGGCAATCAGAAGGTGACGGAACACCTATGCGGTATCTATGAATTCCTCGAAAAGAAAAAGATGGATTCGTTGCAAGAGCTGGAAAAGAAATAATAAATAATAAAAAGAAGGGGGCGGATTCCGGGAGAAGATAAAGAATTTGTATCTTTGCGCAGGATGAAAGGGAAAAAAAGAATCATAGTAACTCTGCTGTTTTTTATCAACATTATCATGTTGGTGGCAGCCGTTATTCCCCATCATCACCACCCTAACGGAATGATTTGCATGAAGCAGGACTTGCCCGTAGAGCAACAATGCCCCAAGCACCATCATCATCCGGAGAGCGACGCCTGTTGCAACAGCGAGTGTCTGACACGCTTTCAGTCGTCCATCCCATCCATACACAGCTATAGCAGTCCGGATTATGTATTTATCGCTACGCTGTTCACCGATGTCATTATCGAACATTTACTACGCCCGCAGGAGAAACGGGTAAAGAACTATTACGTCTTCCGAGACTCTCTGCATAGCACGGATTTCTACCGTGCCACCTCGCTTCGCGCACCTCCCTACTCTGTTTTCGCTTAAAAACGCTCTTGCAAGTCAGTTGCAAAGGCGTTGTAGCTAATCTTTGCAAGCCAGTTGCAAGAACCTTGCCGTATTTTTGCAGTATGAATCTGCAACAACAAAAAGAAAACAAAAAACTTAAGTAGGAAATATCATTTATGAAGAAACTTATTTTTTTCGGAGTGCTGGGTTTATTTATCCTTGCCTCTTGTAATAGTACCGTCACACATACACACAACGAGCATGATCATGAGGCGGAAGGACATAATCATGCCACAGAAGATCACGACCACAGCGCCCACGGGGATGAATCCGGTGAAGGGCACAGTCACGAAACAGCAGGCAGCCACCTCGAAACGACCGAAGCACATAGTGACGAGATCATCCTTCCGAAAGTGAAAGCCGAAGCAGCCGGAGTAAAGGCTAGTATCATCGAGCCCGCTCCTTTCCAACAGGTCATTAAAACCAGTGGACAAGTACTTGCTGCTCAGGGGGACGAATCGGTTGCCGTAGCTACCGTAGCTGGCGTTGTTTCTTTTCGTGGAAAAGTGACGGAAGGAATGAGCGTCGGCAGCGGCACACCGTTGGTCACCATTTCTTCAAACAATATAGCCGACGGTGACCCGGTGCAACGTGCCCGCATCGCCTACGAGGTGTCGAAAAAAGAGTACGAACGGATGAAAGCCCTTGTCAAAAACAAAATCGTATCCGACAAGGAGTTTGCACAGGCGGAGCAGAATTACGAGAACGCCCGCATCAGCTACGAGGCCCTTTCGAAGAACCATTCGGCTATCGGACAAAATATCACAGCTCCCATCGCAGGCTATGTGAAAAGTATACTGGTGAAAGAGGGGGACTACGTGACCATCGGACAACCACTGGTTAGCGTGACGCAGAACCGCCGTCTGTTCCTCCGCGCCGAAGTGTCGGAAAAGTACTACCCGTACCTCCGCACAATCAGCTCCGCCAATTTCCAGACTCCTTATAATAATAAGGTATACGAACTGCAAGCGCTCAACGGCAAACTCCTCTCTTTCGGGAAAACTGCCGGAGACAATTCTTTCTACGTGCCTGTCACCTTCGAGTTCGATAACAAAGGTGAAGTGATTCCCGGCTCATTCGTAGAGGTTTTCCTGCTCTCGTCGCCAATGGAAAACGTAATTTCCCTTCCACGCACCGCATTGACGGAGGAACAAGGAAGCTACTTTGTATATCTGCAACTGGATGAGGAAGGGTACAAGAAACAGGAAGTGACCGTAGGAGCCGACAACGGAAAAAATGTCCAGATCCTGTCCGGCGTGAAAGCGGGCGACCGCGTTGTGACCGAAGGAGCGTACCAGGTAAGACTGGCCAGTGCAAGCAATGCCATCCCCGCACACAGCCATGAACACTGATTAAATGAAGAATGAATCTTCATCCTTAATTCCTCATTCATAATTCTTAATTTAAAAAGATGCTTAATAAAATCATACATTATTCCCTGCACAACCGGTTGCTGGTGCTCTGCGCTTCCATTCTTCTGCTCATTGCGGGGAGCTATACTGCCATGCACACGGAAGTAGACGTGTTTCCCGACCTCAACGCGCCTACGGTTGTCATCATGACCGAAGCCAATGGTATGGCCGCCGAAGAGGTTGAACAACTCGTGACTTTCCCTGTGGAAACTGCCGTAAACGGAGCTACCGGCGTACGCCGTGTCCGTTCTTCTTCCACCAATGGTTTTTCTGTTGTCTGGGTGGAATTCGACTGGGGAACAGATATTTATCTTGCCCGGCAGATTGTGAGTGAAAAGCTCGCTGTAGTCAGTGAATCGCTTCCGGTCAACGTTGGAAAACCGACACTCGGCCCGCAATCTTCTATTCTGGGCGAAATGCTCATTGTCGGGCTGACGGCCGACTCTACCTCCATGCTCGACCTCCGTACGATTGCCGACTGGACTATCCGTCCGCGTCTGCTGTCTACCGGAGGAGTGGCGCAAGTAGCGGTGCTCGGAGGAGACATCAAAGAGTACCAGATTCAGCTTGATCCCGAGCGGATGCGTCACTACGGCGTTTCGATGGGTGAGGTGATGGCGGTGACGCAAGACATGAACCTGAACGCCAACGGCGGAGTGCTTTACGAATTCGGAAATGAATATATAGTGCGAGGCGTGCTTTCCACCACTCAGACGGAACAGCTCGGCAAGGCGGTGGTAAAGACGGTGAACAACTTTCCTGTCACTCTGGAAGATATAGCAGACGTGGCAATAGGCCCCAAAGCACCCAAATTGGGTACGGCTTCGGAACGGGGAAAACCTGCCGTCCTGCTGACTGTGACCAAGCAGCCCGCCACCAGTACACTGGAACTGACGGACAAGCTGGAGGCTTCGCTAAAAGACCTTCAGAAGAACCTGCCACCGGATGTAAAGGTTTCTACGGACATTTTCCGCCAAAGCCGCTTCATCGAAAGTTCTATCGGCAACGTGAAGAAATCGCTCTTTGAGGGAGGTATCTTTGTCGTTATCGTTCTGTTCTTGTTTCTGGCAAATGTGCGCACTACGCTTATTTCGCTGGTAACACTGCCTCTCTCACTGCTCGTTTCGGTCCTGACACTGCATTATATGGGACTGACTATCAACACTATGAGTCTCGGAGGTATGGCAATCGCCATCGGTTCGCTGGTGGACGATGCCATCGTTGATGTGGAGAACGTATACAAGCGCTTGCGTGAAAACCGGCTGAAAGCGGAAGCGGAAAGATTGAGCACGCTCGAAGTGGTGTTCAACGCCTCGAAGGAGGTTCGTATGCCGATTTTGAACTCAACTTTAATTATTGTAGTCAGTTTCGTTCCCTTATTTTTCCTGAGTGGCATGGAAGGTCGAATGCTGGTCCCACTGGGTATTGCTTTCATCGTGGCGTTATTCGCCTCGACGGTGGTAGCATTGACACTGACTCCGGTGCTCTGCTCTTATCTGTTGGGAAGCAACAAGACGAACAAGGAACTGAAAGAGTCTTTCGTAGCCCGTTGGATGAAAGGGATTTATGAAAAGGCACTGTCTTGGGTGCTGGCGCACAAACGGGTGACACTGGGTGGAACTATCGCTCTCTTCATCGTGGCGCTCGGTGTGTTCTTCACGCTGGGACGTAGCTTCCTCCCTTCTTTCAACGAAGGTTCGTTCACAATCAATATCAGTTCTCTGCCGGGTATCTCGCTGGAAGAGAGCAACAAAATGGGACAGCGCGCGGAAGAGTTGCTGCTGACCATTCCGGAGATACAAACCGTTGCCCGCAAAACGGGACGTGCCGAACTGGATGAGCACGCATTGGGTGTGAACGTGTCCGAAATTGAGGCTCCGTTTGAACTGGGCGACCGCTCGCGCAGCGAACTGGTGGCGGATGTACGTGAAAAGCTGGGCACAATTACAGGAGCAAACATTGAAATCGGACAGCCGATCAGCCACCGGATTGACGCCATGTTGTCCGGTACGAAAGCAAATATTGCCATCAAGCTATTCGGCGACGACCTGAACAAGATGTTTTCCATCGGCAATCAGATCAAAGAGGCGATCGGCGCAATTCCCGGCATCGCCGACCTGAATGTGGAACAGCAGATCGAACGTCCGCAGTTAAAAATACAGCCCAAACGCGAAATGCTGGCCAAGTTCGGAATCACACTGCCGGAGTTTTCCGAGTACGTGAATGTCGCTCTGGCGGGAAAAGTGATCTCGCAGGTGTACGAACAAGGCAAGAGTTTCGACCTGATTGTGAAGGTGAAGAACGACGCCCGTGACGAGATGGAGAAAATCCGCAACTTGATGGTGGACACGAACGACGGACGCAAAGTCCCCCTAAGCTATGTGGCGGAAGTGACATCGGCTATGGGACCTAACACCATCAACCGTGAGAACGTGAAACGGAAAATCGTGATTTCCGCCAACGTTGCCGACCGCGACTTGCGCAGTGTGGTAAACGACATCCGGAAGCAGATCGACGCATCCGTGCAATTGCCCGAAGGCTACCACATCGAATACGGCGGGCAGTTTGAGAGCGAGCAGGCGGCGAGCAGGACATTAGCGCTGACTTCATTTATCAGTATCGTTGTGATTTTTCTATTGCTTTATCATGAGTTCCGCAGCGTCAAGGAGTCGGGAGTTATCCTGCTGAACCTGCCGCTCGCGTTGATCGGTGGCGTTTTCGCATTGGTACTTACAACGGGGGAAGTTAGTATACCCGCTATCATCGGATTCATCTCTCTGTTCGGAATTGCTACCCGTAACGGTATGCTGCTCATCAGCCATTACAATCATCTCCAACAAGTGGAGGGGCTGAACGTGTACGACAGCGTGATGCAAGGCTCGCTCGACCGTCTGAACCCGATCCTGATGACGGCTTTGTCTTCTGCTCTGGCATTGATTCCTCTGGCTCTGGGAGGTGATCTTCCGGGCAACGAGATTCAGAGTCCGATGGCAAAAGTGATTCTGGGAGGCTTGTTAACTTCTACTTTCCTGAACGGATTCATCGTCCCGATTGTTTATCTGATGATGCACCGCAAGAAGGCTTCAGCAAGTCTGTAATTGCAATTTACAACCAATAAAGAAGATGAAAATGAAACAAATCATAACTATCGGCGCGGCACTTCTGCTCCTGAACGCAGGCAGTGCACAAGCCCAGAACAGCATTGAGCAGGTTTTGAGAAA
>NZ_GG688321.1:164273-307259 GCF_000156195.1 Bacteroides finegoldii DSM 17565
AAATATCGAAACGAACAACAAGGAGCTGCGGCTAACAAGCAGCTGATTCAGTCGCAAAAGCTGGAGGCTAGAACGGACAACAATCTGCCCGATCCTACGCTTTCCTATGCACACCTCTGGGGCTCGAAAGATAAAAGTGAAACAATCGGTGAGCTGGTGGTTTCGCAGAGCTTCGACTTCCCCAGCTTATACGCCACGCGCAACAAGCTGAACCGTCTGAAAATCGGAGCTTACGACAGCCAGGCGGATGTCTTCCGGCAGGAGAAGTTATTGCAGGCAAAGGAACTTTGCCTGGACATCATTATGCTTCGCCAGCAGAAGCAGATTTTAGAAGAACGCCTGCGCAATGCGGAAGAACTTGCTAAAATGTACGCCAAACGCCTGCAGACAGGAGATGCCAATGCGCTCGAAACGAACAAGATCAATCTGGAGTTGCTGAATGTCAAGACGGAAGTGTCTCTGAACGAAACGGCGCTGCGCAATAAATTGCAGGAATTGAGTACGTTGAACGGAAATCTTCCAGTTGTTTTCGAGGAGAGCCAATACCCGGCCGTGCCTTTCCCGACTGATTATCAGATACTGAAATCGGAGGTGTTATCGACGGACCGCACGTTGATGGCGCTTGGCAACGAGAGCCTCGTCGCCCGCAAACAAATTGCTGTCAACAAGTCGCAATGGTTGCCGAAACTGGAACTGGGCTACCGCCGGAACACGGAATCGGGTACTCCTTTCAACGGCCTAGTGGTGGGATTCTCTTTCCCTCTTTTTGAAAACCGGAACAAGGTGAAGATTGCCAAAGCACAGGCTCTGAACATCGATCTGCAAAGGGATAATGCCGCCTTGCAGGTAGAATCCGAACTGGCACAGCTTTACCGGGAAGCCAAAACGCTTCATGCTTCTATGGAGGAGTACACGAGGACTTTCCGGTCGCAACAAGATCTTGCCTTGCTCAAACAGGCCTTGACCGGAGGACAAATCAGCATGATTGAGTACTTTGTGGAGGTGTCCGTGCTCTATCAGAGCCACCAGAATTATCTGCAACTGGAAAATCAATACCAGAAGGCAATGGCGCGGATCTACAAGAGCAAATTATAAATATAAAAGGTATTTATCTACTTATGAAAGTAAACAGGATAAGATTTATCGAGCTGATCTTATCCTGTTTTTTTTAATTGTGCCGAGAAATTTACAGTATCCGAAGTTCCTCCGGCAGATAGCCGCTACGAATGCGCCATTCCTGCGGATAAAGATTGTTAGCCCGGTTGCCGATATTTTTCACGAAGCCCAACGGGACGCCTCTATAAGTAAGCAACACGAACCCGCGAGCCACCGCAGCAGGAAGTACAATAGCTTCTTTGCGCAAATAAGCTATCGCCTGCTCATAGCTAATGTCCTCAACGGCAAAAGCGCCGTCACGCAACAGCACAGGGCACAGTGCCAGCGCATGAGCGGGAACCAAATCTCGCCCTTTCACTTCACCCACCGACACACCGGACTGGATCACTTTCAAATTCTGTCGAAGTGCTTCCAACTCTTCCAGACGAGCATTGGGAAAGGCGTAAACGGTTTCCGCATCGGTCAGAAGAGAATAGTTGCCGATGTCCCTCACCCAACTCCGGGCTACGTCCATCAATTCTTTAGCGACAGGCGGGACTCCTTTCCCAGCGTGTTTCCCTTTTTTCTTTGCAGCTCGCGCTATCGTAGATTTTGAGATTGCAGACTTCTGTGAATTGATGGTTTCCCATGCCTTCTTCGTTTCGTTGTCATCTGTTTCTATGCACGGTTTCCGAAGAACAGCCAGAAAGAATCCCTCTCCTTTCGTTTTATGGGGGAAGAAGTGATAGACGGGAATGCCCTCCAAATGAACGGTCCCGGTCGATTCATCTTTCAACAGATTTCCTGTTATATTCCATTCTTCCCGAACTTCCAACGGCAGCAGTTCCGCCCCGAACTCTTGCTGAATCCAGCGTACGTTTTCTTCATCTTCTTTTGTATTAAAGGTACAGGTACTATATATAAGAATGCCTCCGGGCTTCAGACAAGGCCAAATATCAGCAATAATCCTCCGCTGTCTCTGCCAGCAAATCTCTACATTCTCCGGGGTCCATTCTTCTATCGCCACAGGGTCTTTGCGGAACATTCCTTCACCGGAACAAGGAACGTCGGTGAGAATTACATCAAAAAAAGACGGTAAAGCCGAGAAATCCGCCGGATCATTATTAGTAACCACCACATCCGGATGTCCCCACTTCGCAAGATTTTCCGCCAAAACCTGTGAACGGTTTCGTATGACTTCATTAGCCACCAGCAGGCTTCCTTCGGGCAGCACGCTACGGGCATGGGTAGACTTTCCACCGGGAGCGGCGCAAAGATCCAACATTATTGCCGGTTCTTTGATGTATTGGCGTAATGCCTGCTCTACAAACATCGAGGAGGCCTCCTGAACATAGAAACAACCGGCATGAAACAACGGATCGAATGTAAAAGTCAGGCGTTCGTCCAGATAAACCCCTTCGGACGACCAAGGAACTCGGTCGAAAGGAGAATGGACAGCAGATAACCCTTCATCCTGCACTTTCCATTTTTCATTGTTAAAGCGGATACTGACAGGTGGTTCTTGCTGCAGGGCAACGGCCAGTTTTTCATATTCTTCTTCACCTAATAAAGAGCGGGTATAGTCTACAAAAGAAGCGGGTAATTCCATTTTTCATTTATTAATTTCCGCAAATATCAAAAATATTTCGTCTCTTTGCAACTTTCTAAGTCATTAACTACGTCTAACAAACAAAGAAACAAATTAAAAAACGATCTATATGAAAAATTTTCTACTTGCTTTGATGGTTGTATTGACCACTTGCACACTGGCTGTCGCTCAAAATCAGAATCCTGTTGCCCACGACTCCATCAGTCAGGCGGAACCGACTCTGGTAGTTGACACAGACACAACCGACTCTATCGCCAAAGAGAATGTTACTGCTACGGACACAAGTAATCATAGCGTTCTGTACAGCCTATCCAATGCGATGGAGGATGTTCTGATTCCTATCATCGCAATCATTGCAGTCTTCGGTTTTCCGGTGTTTATCCTATTCATCATTTTCTTCTTCCGCTACAAGAACCGGAAAGCCCGCTATCGCCTTGTCGAACAGGCTCTTGCTGCCGGACAACCGCTTCCGGAAGATTTCCTCAAGGAGGACAAGCCGAATGATCCGCGTACGCAAGGCATCAAAAACATCTTTACGGGAATCGGACTTTTCATCTTCCTCTGGGCTATTACCGGTGAATTTTCAATCGGCACTATCGGTCTGCTAATCACTTTCATGGGAATCGGAAAGTGGATCATCGGTAGAAAGAAAGATGAAAATCAAGAGAATGACAGTCAAAGATGAATCAACTCAATGATATATCGCTAGTCGCGCAGGTCGTGGTGTTCAGAAACACTAAGGCCTTCGACCAGTTGGTGAAGAAGTACCAATCACCGGTCCGGCGGTTCTTCCTGAATCTGACTTGCGGAGACAGCGAATTGAGTGACGACCTGGCACAAGACACGTTTATCAAAGCGTATACAAATATTGCTTCTTTCAGAAATTTGTCCAGCTTCTCCACGTGGCTGTATCGAATTGCTTACAATATATTTTATGATTATATTCGCAGCCGCAAAGAAACAGCAGACCTTGACGCCAGAGAAATAGACGCCGCCAACAGTGCCGAACAGGAAAACATCGGTCAAAAGATGGATATCTACCGATCGCTCAAGACGCTTAAAGAAATAGAAAGAACCTGCATCACACTTTTTTATATGGAAGATTTAAGTATCGAAAAGATTGCGGGAATTACAGGAATACCGACAGGAACGGTGAAAAGCCATCTGTCGCGTGGAAAAGAAAAGTTAGCAACGTATTTAAAACAAAACGGTTATGACAAAAATTGAAAATGACGAGAAGCTTTTGAAGGATTTCTTCACGGCTAACAAACAGGAAATAGCTGATAATGGCTTCAGCCGCCGTGTCATGCATCGCTTGCCCGATCGTAGCAATTGGTTGGCACGCATCTGGAACGCTGCCGTGGTGGTTGCGGGCGCTGTGCTTTTCATTTGGATGGGCGGCTTGGAAGCTGCTTGGGGAACAATCAGAGAAGTGTTCATAAGCATGATTAATCAAGGCACTGCGGAGCTGGATCCGAAATCGATTATTATCGCCTCTGTCGTCCTGGTATTTATGGCAACACGAAAAGTTGCATCGATGGCATAAAAGTTATCAATAGCATAAGAGTTATAAAAGCACTTCGTCTGTTAAACAATAATAAATATACCCTTTCTCTCAAACAAGCCCAAACATAGATGTCGTATCTTTGTTGAACTGTAAAACTAAAATAGAGAGAAAAGTTTTGAAATTACGTATATTTATTTTATTCCTGTTCCTGTCTTTATTACACGCTCAGGCAGACATCATAGACAGTCTAAAAACACAACCCAGAGACTCGATCGGACTTGCAAGTGACTCACTTGTATTACGTTTTCTGGAAGAGTCCGGCATACCCATTTCCGACAACAATAAAGTAAAGTTACTGAAAAGCGGACGGGAAAAGTTTATCGATTTATTCGAAGCTATCCGAGAAGCCAAACATCATATTCATCTGGAATACTTTAACTTCCGCAACGATTCCATCGCCAATGCCCTATTCGACTTGCTGGCTCAGAAAGTGAAAGAGGGGGTTGAGGTACGTGCTATGTTCGATGCTTTTGGCAACTGGTCTAACAACAAACCTCTGAAAAAGAAACATCTCAAGAAAATACGTGAGCAGGGCATTGAAATTGTAAAGTTCGATCCGTTCACATTCCCTTATATCAACCACGCTGCCCACCGCGACCATCGGAAAATAGCTGTCATTGATGGGAAAATAGCTTATACGGGAGGCATGAATATAGCAGATTACTATATCAACGGTCTGCCTAAAATAGGGACCTGGCGTGATATGCATATGCGCATAGAGGGAGACGCGGTCAATGACTTACAGGAAATCTTCCTGACAATCTGGAACAAAGAGACCAAACAAAATGTAGGAGGAGCTGCCTACTTTCCACTCCACGAGAGCAAGACGGATAGTACCGACATCATTGTCGCAATCGTTGACCGTACTCCGAAAAAGAACAGCCGAATGCTGAGCCACGCGTATGCGATGAGTATTTATTCGGCACAAAAAAACGTTCACATCGTAAATCCTTACTTCGTGCCGACCTCTTCAATCAAAAAGGCGCTTTACCGAACCATTGATCGGGGGGTGGATGTGACAATCATGGTTTCCTCCGCTTCCGATATTCCATTTACCCCAGACGCTGCACTCTACAAACTTCACAAACTGATGAAAAGAGGGGCAACGGTCTATATGTATAACGGCGGGTTCCATCACTCTAAAATCATGATGGTCGATGATCTGTTTTGCACAGTGGGGACTGCCAATCTGAATAGCCGCAGCCTGCGGTATGACTACGAAACCAATGCTTTTATTTTTGATAAACGGATAACGGGCGAACTGAACACGATGTTTCACGAAGACATCCGGGATTGCACCCAACTGACTCCCGAATTCTGGAAAAAGCGTTCGCCCTGGAAGAAGTTCGTAGGATGGTTTGCTAATTTATTCACTCCATTTTTGTAATTTTGCATAAGCGTATATAGTCTTGAGCGAACGTATATATCATTTTGCGCAAGCGTACGTATAGTATTTGAAATTTATTCATTATGAAACAATATTTGGATTTATTAAATCGTGTATTAACCGAAGGCACAGAGAAAAGTGACCGTACCGGAACCGGAACCATCAGCGTCTTCGGTCATCAAATGCGTTTTAACCTTGAGGACGGTTTCCCTTGCCTGACGACCAAGAAATTGCATTTAAAATCAATTATATATGAATTACTCTGGTTCTTGCAAGGAGATACCAATGTGAAGTATCTGCAAGAGCATGGAGTACGCATCTGGAACGAATGGGCGGATGCAAACGGTGATTTAGGGCATATTTATGGGTATCAGTGGCGTTCGTGGCCTGACTACAACGGGGGATTCATCGACCAAATCAGTGAAACGGTGGAAACGATCAAACACAATCCGGACTCACGCCGTATCATTGTTAGCGCCTGGAATGTAGCGGACTTAGACAACATGAACTTGCCGCCTTGCCATGCCTTTTTCCAATTTTATGTGGCGAATGGCCGATTGAGCCTGCAACTTTATCAACGCAGCGCCGATATTTTTCTAGGTGTTCCTTTCAATATCGCGTCGTATGCATTATTGTTGCAGATGATGGCGCAAGTGACGGGACTGAAAGCAGGAGATTTCATCCATACTTTAGGGGACGCTCATATATACCTGAATCATCTGGAACAAGTGAAACTACAACTTACACGCGAGCCTCGTCCGTTACCGCAAATGAACATCAATCCGGATGTAAAAAGCATTTTCGATTTCAAATTCGAGGACTTTGAGTTAGTAAATTATGACCCGCATCCTCACATAGCGGGTGCAGTAGCTGTATGACAATATGAGTAAAATATCAATAATTGCCGCCCTAGACCGCCGTAGAGCAATAGGTTTCCAAAATAAACTCTTGTTCTGGCTGCCCAACGACTTGAAACGTTTTAAGGCATTGACTACCGGAAATACCATAGTTATGGGACGGAAAACCTTTGAGTCACTTCCGAAAGGTGCATTACCGAATCGCAGAAATGTAGTTATCTCTTCCAATCCGGCATTGCAATGTCCCGGTGCGGAAGTGTTCCCTTCGCTCACCGCCGCTTTGCAGAGTTGCAAAGAAGATGAACACGTATATATCATAGGAGGAGCAAGTATCTATCAACAAGCGTTGCCATTCGCCGACGAACTTTGTCTGACGGAAATAGACAGTACAGCTCCCGAAGCGGATGTGTACTTTCCGGAGGTCTCTCCGGCTGTGTGGCAAGAAAAAAGCAGAGAGACTCACCCTGCGGACGAGAAACATCTCTGCTCGTATGCTTTTGTCGATTACACAAGGAAATAACTGACTTCCGCTTAGCGCAATCTTATCATCTCATCTGTCACTATCGGTTGATGAGATGATTTGACTAATCTTCATCATCATCAAAGTCTATATCTATCGGCATCTGTCGCTTGATGGCTTCATGGAAAGATATTAATGTTTCAGTACGAGCCAGACCAAGCGGCTGTAATTTATCATGAATAATGCTCAACAGGTGATGATTGTTTTTAGCGTAAATCTTGATAAACATATCATATTTTCCGGTAGTGAAATGACACTCGACTACTTCGGGTATAGCTTCCAAAGCCTTCGTCACCGAATCAAAAGATTCAGGATCTTTCAGATATATACCGATGTAGGCACAAGTCTCATACCCTACTTTCTCAGGATCAATAATATATTCTGAACCTTTCAGGATTCCAAGATTTGTCAACTTCTGAATACGTTGATGAATGGCAGCACCGGAAACACTACACGCTCTTGCTACTTCAAGAAAAGGAATACGCGCATTTCCTGCAATCAGTTTCAGGATTTGCTCATCCAAAATATCTATTTGATGATGTCCCATTTTCAAATCAAATTGTTTAAAACGATGAATCTTTTGTGCAAAGTTAGCGATTTTTCGGCAACAAATACTATAAACTATTACTTTTATTTATAGGAGGCGGATAAGTCGCCAATAGTTTGTACCTTTGTAAAAACATAAATATACTATTTATATGAAACAAATTTGCTGTACCATCCTACTATTCTTCGCTTTTGCAGGAAGCCATGCGCAAGATTTTGCGGATTACTTTCAGAACAAAACTTTACGAGTAGATTATATCTTTACCGGAAATGCGGAAAGACAAAATATTTACCTGGATGAATTATCGCAACTACCGTCTTGGGCAGGACGGCAACACCACCTTTCGGAACTTCCATTGGAGGGCAACGGACAAATCATCGTTAAAGATCTCGCTACTCAACAAACTATTTATAAGACTTCTTTCTCTTCACTGTTCCATGAATGGCTGAGCACAGACGAAGCAAAAGAGACTGCTAAGGGCTTCGAAAATACATTTCTCCTGCCATTTCCCAAACAGCCTGCTGAAGTGGAGATTTCTTTGTATTCTCCCCGCAAAGAGGTTATGGCACGCTACAAACACCTTGTCCGTCCGGATGATATACTGATTCATCAACGAGGCGTGTCCCACGTCACTCCGCACCGGTATCTGCTCCGGAACGGAAACGAGAAAGACTGCATTGACGTTGCCATACTTGCTGAAGGCTATACGGATAAAGAGATGGATCTGTTTTACCAAGATGCGGAAAATGCCTGCGAAAGCCTGTTTTCGCATGAGCCGTTCCGCTCAATGAAGGACAAATTCAATATTGTTGCCGTAGCCAGCCCGTCCACCGATAGCGGTGTTAGTGTTCCTCGCGAGAATCAATGGAAACAGACGGCTGTCCACTCACACTTCGACACTTTCTATTCAGACCGCTATCTGACTACCAGCCGAATAAAGTCTATCCATAACGCTTTGGCGGGTATCCCCTACGAGCACATTATTATCCTTGCCAACACGGACGTCTACGGCGGAGGAGGAATCTATAACTCCTACACACTGACCACCGCCCATCATCCCATGTTTAAACCAGTGGTAGTCCATGAGTTCGGCCACAGTTTTGCCGGGTTGGCTGATGAATATTTTTACGAAAACGATACCATGACGGATACTTATCCATTGGATGTCGAACCGTGGGAGCAAAATATATCAACACGGGTGGATTTTTCCTCCAAATGGGAAGATTTGCTTCCGGCAGACACTCCGATACCTACTCCTGCCAACAAATGGGAGAAGTTCCCTATCGGGGTATACGAAGGTGGAGGTTACTCTGCCAAAGGTATTTATCGCCCTGCCCATAATTGCCGCATGAAAACAAACGAATACAAGGAATTTTGTCCGGTTTGCCAACGTGCCATCCGGCGTATAATCGAATTCTACGTTCCTTGATGTAAGGATAAGAATGAAATTGTAAAACAGAAATATTATCTAATTTTAAAACCCCGAACCTCATGATCAGACTTCAACCAATCAGTACATCTGACCTGCAACATTACAAATTTATGGAAGAACTGCTGGTAGATTCTTTTCCACCGGAAGAGTACCGGCAATTAGAACAGTTACGTGAATTCACCGACCGGACAGGCAATTTCCATAATAACATTATTTTTGATGACGACTTGCCGATAGGCTTCATCACCTATTGGGACTTCGGTAACTTCTATTACGTAGAGCACTTTGCAACCAATCCTGCTTTGCGCAACGGAGGGTACGGCAAACGTACGCTGGAATATCTATGCGACTACTTAAAACTCCCCATTGTACTCGAAGTGGAGCGTCCGGTAGAAGAAATGGCAAAGAGACGTATCGGCTTCTACCAACGTCAAGGATTTGTCTTATGGAAGAAAGACTACCGCCAGCCTCCTTACAAGCCCGGTGATCACTTCCTCCCAATGTATCTAATGGTACACGGCAACCTTGATCCGGAAAAAGACTACGAAGATATAAAACATAAACTGCACACGGTCGTCTACGGAGCAAAAGAGTGAAGTAGAAATAAAACAGAACAAAGAAAGGGCTTCCAAAATGATTTGGAAGCCTTTTCTTTATATAATAGAATTAACTAATTATTTCTCACCACGTTTAGTAGCAGAATAGTTAATCTTCAAAGCATAAGATTTTCTGAGAGCATTTTTTACGTCAGTAACAATACCCATCTTTGTCTTTTGGTCTACTTTCAGAGACACAGTCATCTTAGCGGCGTCCCCTTCACTCATACTAGCGCGTTCCTGGAAAATGAAGTCCTGCACCTCGCCCACTTCAGCATAGCTGTCGTTGAGCTGAATACGACTTTCAGTACCCATTTTCGCACGGTATTCTTGTGTAGGTTCACCTACATAAATGAATGTCACCAATGATTTCTTCTCCAGTTTTTCGAGCTCAGTACCTTGCGGAAGCGTAAACTGCACCTTTAATGTTACCTCACGCATTGTTGTTACAATCATAAAGAAGAACAACAAGGTAAAGATAAGGTCAGGCAACGAAGAAGTATTCAATGCCGGCATTTCACGTTTACCAGTCTTATTAAATTTTCCCATTACTTACCTCTTTTTTTCTCCGTATTTTTTAGGTTCTGCCTCAGAAATACGTTGCGGATAAATCTCACGGACTGCTTTCTGTTGTAGATCGTTCAGTTCCGAATAAGTAACCCCAAATTTTTCTTTAGCCAACTCATCTCTCAATTCATTGTATGCAGCAACCAATTCATTCTGCACACTGATATATGCCTGATAAGAAGATCCACGGTCATTCTGCAAAGAAATTACGTGCTTGTCGTTAACCATGCATGTGCCGAAGAACTCTACATTCTTCTGTGTTTTTTCAGGCATATTTTCTGCGTTAGCAACGTTAGCGATAAATTCTTTGGCCTTTTGTCTCAACTGATCAACACCGATATAATCATTTCCGCACATCAAAGCATCATCCTTATTCAGATACACCTGCAAGATGTTACGTTCTTTGATTTTATCCGTATTCTCGTTCTTTTCATCTTCGGGAGGTGGAGGCAAAAGTCTTGCCAAACCACGGTCCGTATCCATTGATGTTGTAATCAAGAAGAAGATCAGCAACAAGAAAGCGATATCCGCCGTAGAACTTGAGTTAATATCAGGAACTTTTCTTTTTCCTTTTGCCATTGTAATTACTTTTTAATTGAGTACTCTCAATTGATTATGATAATTTTTTCTTTATACCACTTGCAATGATTGCAACAATTGTTACAAACAACAGGATGTAAATAGAATAAAGGAACATATCAGTCAGCTTCAACCAGAAAGGAACGTTGTCAGTACCATCATAACCCGGAATCTGCATAGGTGTACCGTCACCCATAGCCCAAGCTACAACTAAAACAACAACCAAAAGAACCAGACCAAGCAAAGACTTAATAGCGGCTGCCGGGCTGTCTTTCAAAGCTGCACCAAATTGGAATACTGCGGCAACTAAAGTAGCGGCAATAGCAATACCAAACAAAGCATACATCAAATAGAGTAAGGCATCTGTCTGGGCCGGTTGCCACATTTCGGGATCTACTCCCGGGATCACTGCCGCTCCAGTAGCGTCTCCTCCGAAGAAGAAGAGCCCCATCACGATCAGGATAATAGCAAACATCGCATACAATGCGTAATACGATATTCTATATGTTAACTTACTCATTTCGAATTATTTTTTATATTTCAGGTTATATTTGATCACCATGTCAAGCAAAGAGATAGAAGAATCTTCCATTTCACTTGTAAGAGCTTCAATCTTAGAAAGTACGTAGTTGTAGAATACCTGAAGGATCAATGCTACGATCAAACCGAAGATTGTTGTAATCAAGGCCACTTTCATACCACCTGCAACAACTGTCGGAGAGATATCACCTACCTGCTGGATTTTATCAAATGCCTGCACCATACCGATTACAGTACCCAAGAATCCGAGTGACGGAGCCATTGCGATAAACAGTGTGATCCAAGAACATCCTTTTTCAAGGTAACCAGCCTGTACACCACCGTAAGATACAACTGACTTCTCAACTACGTCAATACCTTGATCGATTCTCATCAAACCTTGGTAGTAGATAGAAGCAACAGGACCTCTAGTGTTACGAGCAATGTCTTTTGCAGCTTCAACGTCACCTTTTTCCAAAGCAGCTTCGATAGATGCCATGAATTTTTTTGTGTTGATTTCAGCCAAGCTCAAATAGATGATACGTTCGATACAGAAAGCCAAACCAATCACCAAAGCGATAGCTACCAAACTCATGAAAGATGCAGTACCTTCAATGAATTTAACTTTGATTTCCTTGTGAATACCACCTTCTTCTGCAGCAGGAGCAGCAGCAGTTGTAGCTTCAGCAGCAGGAGCAACAGCTTGTTGTTCAGTTTGTTCTGCTGCAGGAGCGTCTTGAGCCTGAGCAAGTTGAGTTGAGCCAAATGTCAAGGCCCCAATCACAGCAACAATTGCGAATAACTTTTTCATTGTGTGTCTAATTTTTAAGATTAATTAATTGATTATTATTATTGTTTTCACTTCTCGTTTCACATTCAATTTCTGCGGAGAGACGGGGATTCGAACCCCGGATACACTTTTGGCGTATACACGCTTTCCAGGCGTGCCTCTTCAACCACTCGAGCACCTCTCCCTATGGGTTTTCTGTATTTTCAGCTACAAATGTATCCTTTTTTTTCTTTTCTTGAAGCATTATCCCTTTTTTATCTCGAATAAATACTGTAAATTAATATAATTTAAAACCTTTCGTGCCTTATTTGCGGAATCCGAACACTTTTAGCGCATTTTCAGAAGTGACCTGAGCCACGTATTCAAGGCTCTTCTGATAAATTTCCGCTACTTTGGCAAGGGTATCTTTCACGTTGGCGCTTTCATTTCTCTTCCCGCGATTCGGAACGGGGGGCAAATAAGGAGAGTCGGTTTCGAGCACAATACGCTCCAAAGGAACGGTCAACAGGGTTTCCGGCAACGTCGACTTTTTGAAAGTGACCACTCCGTTAATGCCCAGCATGAAACCATCGAACTCCAGCAGTCTAGCCGCTTCTTCCGGCGTTCCGGTAAAGCTATGGAAAATCCCTCTTAATGCGGTTTTCTTATAGGGTTCCATTACCTTATATATATAATCAAATGCTTCTCTCGTATGAATAACAACCGGCAATTCATATTCAAGCGCCCATTCGATCTGTCTTTCAAAGACCAAAAGCTGTTCTTTCAGAAAAGTCCGGTCCCAATAGAGATCCAGACCGATCTCACCGATAGCCACAAAATAATTGGGAGCCGACAAACGTTCACGTACAATTGCCAATTCCTGCTCATATGTTTCATTCACCGAAGTAGGGTGCAATCCAATCATCGGATAACAAAGATCCGGATATTTCGCACAAACGGATAATAAAGCGTCAATCGTCGTACTGTCAATATTGGGCATAAAAATAGACGAGACACCGGCATTGCGCGCACGCTCCATAACTTGCGGCAAGTCTTCGGCAAATTCTTCTAAGAAAAGGTGTGAATGGGTGTCTATCAACATGATAACTAATTTTCTTCTTTTACTTTCTCGCTGGAACGGTAATAATATATCAGTCCATAATCACGGCACTTATCCAAACGATCCTCGTTTGGAGTAACGTCTTGATATTTCGCTTCTACCTGATTCCAGATATCCAGAATCAGTTCATCGGCACGCTCACGCATAGAGGACAGCTCATCAAGACTACGGTTGGTCAATGCCTGATAATTCTTTTGCCGTTCATAACTGTCCAGAAAAATATCGTAATGCACTTTTACACGTGCAATGGTCGGGTTATAAATAGGTATACCGCCCTGTCCTGTCCGGCGTTGCTCGCCTTCGATGATTTTCTTCCCCCACTCCACCAACGAAGCCTCACTCAACAGATCGGGCACGACATTGGCATCGGGCAAATCGTACAGTTTTTTGTGTACCGCTTTTATCTCGTCACGAAGCACAGCCAAATTGAGCACTTGGATAAAATGAGAAATATACAACCGGGCGGTTTTCACATTTGCCTGGTGCTTGCGACTAGCCCGAGACTGATTTTCGTAACATTGCGTATAGTAAATTTGCGCAGCCTCGAACCTCTGCAGGAAGTTACGTGCCTCGAACAGCGTCTTTAATGAAATAGCCAAATCGCGTACATTATATACATCCCCTTTTTCGACCGCCGCTTTCAGCGCCCGAACTCTCGCTTGATCTGTATTTGGTAATCGTCTATAAGGCATGCTTCAAGAACTTAGCTACATTTCACGGTACATTAACAACTTCACCAGGTTCTTCAGTTCTTTTTTTCTTTCCTCAGCCACTCCCACTGCGGCAAGGCTTTCCATGGCAAGCGTGTAATAGCCGCGCATTTTGTTTTCGCAGACACTGCGAATGTCCAGTTGGTTATACAGTTCAGTCACCGCTTTTATTTTCTCGGCCGGCTGACAAGTTTCCGCATCCAGCCAACGGTTCAGTTCCTCCCTCTGTTTCGCATCCGCACGATCCAATGCCTTGATGAGCATATATGTTTTTTTGTTGCACAGGATGTCTCCGCCTATTTTCTTTCCGAACACTTCCGGATCTCCATAAACGTCCAACAGGTCATCTTGCAACTGGAATGCAACGCCTATCTGCATTCCGAATTTATATAGATTTTCCGCATCTTCGGCAGTCGCCCCCGCCAAGATAGCGCCAATCTTAAGACTGCCCGCAAGCAGCACTGCTGTTTTCAGGCGGATCATTTCAATATACTCATCTTCCGTCACATCACCGCGGGATTCAAATTCCATGTCCAGCTGCTGTCCCTCGCAAATCTCAAGCATAGTCAGGCTGAACAGGTCCATCACCTCTTTCAAGTGTTCCGCCGGGCAAGCCGTCATATAGCGGAATGCCAGAATCAGCATAGCGTCTCCCGACAGCACAGCCGTGTTATCATTCCAGACTTTGTGCACGGTCGGTTTTCCCCTACGCATATCCGAACGGTCCATCAAATCATCATGCAACAACGTGTGGTTGTGGTACACTTCGATAGCAGCAGCCGGTTCATAGATAGAAGCAACATCCTCCCGATACAAATTGTACGCCATCAACATTAATACGGGGCGTATCCGCTTCCCACCCAGAGAAAGAGTATATTCGACCGGTTCATAAAGTCCTTTCGGTGTCCGGGTAAATTGGATATCTGCAATATATTTATTTATTTTATCAAGTAGTTGAGAAGCTGTATACATGAGGATGGAGAAAATATTTAATGAATGAAAAGAGGCTGCCGAAAGCAGCCTCCCCAATTATTGTGTTACAAATTACTGCAATCTGAACATTACAGGAACTGTAAATTTAACACGTACCGGTTTTCCGCGCTGCATACCTGGTTTCCACTTCGGCATGGTGTTAATCACACGGAGGGCTTCCTTGTCCAAGTACGGGTCAACGCTACGTACTACTTTTGCGTCTACAATACTACCGTCCTTGTTGACAACGAACTGTACGATAACACGTCCTTGAGTTCCGTTTTCCTGAGCGATAGTCGGATATTTGATGTTTTTAGCCAAATATTGCATCAAAGCTGCCTGACCGCCGGGGAAATCCGGCATGTTTTCTACAACTTCAAAGATAGTCTGTTCTTCCGGCTCTTCTTCAACAACTTGCACCGGTACGTATTTTACTTCTACCGGAGCCACATTATCTTCGTTGATAATGGTAGTTGATTCATCAATTTCGGCTTTATCGTCAACAATTTCCAACAATTCAGCCACTTTCGGAGCTTCTGGTGGCGGTGGAGTCGCTTGTTCAGGGGTTTCAGTGATAGGAATGATTTCCTCTTCAAACACAACGTCAGCTACTGCCTGGCTTGTATCAATTTTCACGTCACGCTGGGTCCATTCGAACGCCACGAACATGAAAGCCAACACTACCACGTAACCAACGAGCAGCCATGTAGACTTCTTGCCTTCCAAGTCTGCTTTGGGTGATTTTTTAACTTCCATAAAATAATTAATATAATGATTAATAAAAAAAGTGTCTTCCTATGTGTCTCCGGGCAAATATAGTACATTTTCAGATAACCGTCCACCTCTTCCTGTCTTTTTATCCGGCTTTTTAACTTTTTTAATCCTTTCTGACTTATCCGGCTCCTTTTAACGGCAAATGCATGGTTGATTTTCAAAATAAATGTATCTTTGGCGGACAAATCAGAAGAACTGAATATGAAAAAGATAACAATAGCAATCGACGGTTTCTCTTCTTGCGGAAAAAGTACAATGGCCAAAGACCTTGCCCGCGAAGTAGGATACATTTACATTGACAGCGGAGCTATGTATCGCGCGGTCACCTTATATAGTATAGAAAACGGCATTTTCGACGGGAACGACATCGACACGGAAAAGCTGAGAAAAGAAATCAGAAACATCCGTATTTCATTCCGCCTGAATCCGGCGACCGGACGGCCGGACACGTACCTCAACGATGTAAATGTGGAGAACAGAATCCGGACGATGGAGGTGTCGTCTAAAGTCAGTCCCATCAGCGCACTCGATTTCGTACGCACAGAAATGGTAGCGCAGCAACAGGCAATGGGAAAGGAAAAAGGCATTGTGATGGACGGACGTGACATCGGAACGACCGTTTTCCCGGAAGCCGAGTTGAAAATTTTCGTAACCGCCACACCCGAGATCCGTGCCCAACGCCGTTACGACGAGTTGAAGGCGAAAGGCCAGGAAGCCAGCTTCGACGAGATTCTGGAGAACGTGAAACAACGGGATTATATCGACCAGCATCGGGAGGTCAGCCCATTGCGGAAAGCAGAGGACGCTCTGCTGCTGGATAATACGAACCTGACAATCGAGCAGCAGAAAGAATGGCTGTTTGAACAGTTCAACAAAGTAAGTGGCATTCAATAACCGCAGACAACGACCGCAAATTATGATTAAGGTAGAGATTGACGAAGGTTCCGGCTTCTGCTTCGGTGTGGTGACGGCCATCAACAAGGCAGAGGAGGAATTGGCAAAAGGAGAAACACTTTATTGTCTCGGAGACATCGTTCACAACAGCCGAGAGGTGGAAAGACTTAAAACGATGGGATTAATCACCATCAATAGGGAGGAATTCAAGCAGTTGCGGAATGCAAAAGTACTGCTCCGCGCGCACGGAGAACCGCCTGAAACTTATATGATCGCCCGCGAGAATAATATAGAAATCATCGACGCGACTTGCCCGGTGGTGTTACGCTTGCAAAAACGTATCAAACAGGAGTTTCTGCAAGACGCCGCCAACGATGAAAAACAGATTGTGATTTATGGCAAAAACGGTCATGCGGAGGTGCTGGGACTAGTGGGACAGACCGACGGGAAAGCGATTGTCATCGAGAAGGCAGAGGAAGTAAAGAAGCTGGACTTGAATAAAAGTGTCCGTCTCTTCTCGCAGACCACCAAGTCGCTGGATGAGTTTCAGGAAATTGTAGCGTATATCAAACAGAATATTTCACCGGAAGCGACATTCGAATACTACGATACGATTTGTCGCCAAGTGGCAAACCGTATGCCCAAGTTAAGGGAGTTTGCGGCTACACACGATCTGATATTTTTCGTCAGCGGGAAGAAAAGTTCAAACGGAAAGATGTTGTTTGAAGAGTGTCTGAAAGTGAACGCCAATTCACATTTAATTGACAATGAGAAGGAAATAGACCCTTCCCTACTCCAGAATGTACAGTCAATCGGGGTTTGCGGAGCTACCTCCACTCCCAAATGGCTGATGGAAAAAATATATAGCCACATTCAGTCGCTTATAGAAGAAAGCAAATAGCTGCAATTTGAACATTTTTAATGTTTTCTTCATACGAAAAGAAACTTCATAACCATTGCTTTCAACTTTTTATTGTACATTTGCCACGTCAAACTAATTAATGAAAAGATTGTGTTATGGGAACAGTTAAGTGTATCGGAATCTTGACTTCCGGAGGTGACGCCCCCGGAATGAACGCAGCTATACGTGCGGTGACACGTGCGGCTATCTACAACGGATTGCAAGTTAAAGGTATATACAGAGGGTACAAGGGCCTTGTGACAGGCGAAATCAAAGAGTTCAAAAGTCAGAACGTAAGTAATATCATCCAACTGGGCGGTACTATCCTGAAAACAGCGCGCTGCAAGGAGTTTACCACTCCGGAAGGACGTCAACTAGCCTACGATAACATGAAAAAAGAAGGTATTGACGCTTTGGTAGTCATCGGTGGAGACGGCTCGTTGACGGGGGCCCGCATTTTTGCACAGGAGTTTGATATTCCTTGTATCGGACTTCCGGGAACAATCGACAACGACCTTTATGGCACGGATACCACTATCGGATATGACACGGCATTGAATACGATTCTGGACGCTGTGGATAAAATTCGCGACACGGCAACCTCGCACGAACGTTTGTTCTTCGTCGAAGTAATGGGACGAGACGCAGGTTTCCTTGCGCTGAACGGAGCAATCGCTTCGGGAGCCGAAGCCGCCATCATTCCGGAGTTCAGTACGGAAGTCGACCAATTGGAAGAGTTTATCAAGAACGGATTCCGCAAATCGAAGAATAGTAGTATCGTACTAGTGGCGGAAAGCGAACTGACCGGAGGAGCGATGCACTATGCCGAACGTGTAAAGAACGAATACCCGCAATACGACGTACGTGTAACGATTTTGGGACACTTGCAACGCGGAGGTAGCCCGACTGCCCACGACCGTATTTTGGCAAGCCGACTTGGGGCTGCCGCTATCGACGCTATCATGGAAGACCAACGTAACGTAATGATCGGTATCGAACATGACGAAATAGTTTACGTACCGTTCAGCAAAGCGATTAAAAATGACAAGCCGATAAAAAAAGATCTTGTGAATGTATTGAAAGAGCTTTCTATCTAAGGCTCGGAATAATAAATAAAACGCGGATTAACGCGGATAACGCAAATAGAATTTGATCTTTCTTTGCGCAAATCCGCGTTAATCCGCGTTTCCTTTTTTCCTTTTAGGAAGAAATCCATCGTGCCAACGAACGTTCCGTGACTTCCCACAGTAGCTCCCTCTGCACGTGATGAACGTATTTATCCGATAATTCTTTCCGACGATTACTAGCATACAGTTGCCCCGTCACTCCGGCTTCTTTTTCATCCAACAACAAACCGATAGCGGTGGAAGCCCCTTGTGCGGGCTTGCGAATAAAAGGCCGGAAAAAAATGTCCGTCAGCGGGTCAAACCACTTATGCATAGTAATAATATTAGTAGAGACAATGCCCGGATCGGCAGCATTGACGGTAATTCCTTTATCACGGAGTAGCTTGGACAGTTCAATGGTAAACAACAATAAAGCCAGTTTCGTATTGCTGTAAACGGGAATTCTCCAAAATTCTCCGACCTTGCCTCTGTGAAAGAAATCGGGAAGTTCAATACGCCCGATCGCATAAGTGCAAGACACCATGTTTACAATTCGCGCACCGCGCACCATCGCAGGAATCAGTTTCCGGGTAAGCAGATAAGGTCCTACATAATTCACGCTAACCGTTCGCTCAAACCCATCTACGGTAATATGAAGTCCCGTTTCCATCGTTCCCGCATTATTCATCAGCAGAGAAACAGGAAGGTTACGTTCTAATATCCGGTCGGCAAAAGAAGCTACGGATTGCATGGAAGCCAAATCAAGAGCCATAACTTCCAGATTCGGGTTTCCGGTTTCTTCAATCAAACAAGCGCGGACAGTCTCCGCCTTTTGGGGGTTGTAACAAGCCATTATTACCTGATAACCAGCTTTGGCAACGGCACGTGTGATTTCCGTTCCCATCCCTCCGTCCGCACCGGTAATGATAGCCCATTTTATATCATTCATTTCTTTTCCAATTTTTCAATCTCCTTTTGCAGACAAGGAGGTAACGTTTCTTTTAAATGTTGATGGCAGGCCATTTCTATCGAATACATACGGCCTATGCAGTAATTACTGTGTCCACAGTTGCAACGGGCCTGCTCCTCCTGCTTCATCCGGTTCACAAATCCAGGTTCGTTGAGTAAGGCACGTCCCATCTGTACAGCTTCAAAGCCCGCATCGAGCACTTCATCTATCTTCTGACGGGCAACGAGTCCGCCAACATAAATCAAGGGAGCTTCCGGAAGAGCTTCCCGGAACTTTAAGGCGTCTTTCAGGAAATAAGCCTCCTCAAAAGGCACGGACGGAATCATCCATTTTCCGAACATCCGGACACCGTATTTCAGCCACCAACAGTCCATATAGTGCGCCATCGAGCGAATCGGCATCGCTCCCCGCATCACATACATCGGGGCTTTGCTGACAAAGCCTCCACTCAGCACCAGTCCGTGAGCACCCAGCTCCAGAAGCCGTTTCGCCACCTGAATGGATTCGTCTATTTCCATTCCGCCTTTGAAACCGTCGCGCATATTCATTTTGACAATCACCGCCATGTCATTGCCCGCCGCTTTCATCACCTCTTCCATCACCAGATCCATAAAACGCATCCGGTTCTCCAGCGAGCCTCCGAACTCGTCTTTGCGATGGTTGGTGTAAGGTGAAAGGAATTGGCTGATTAAATAACCGTGTCCAGCGTGCACTTCCACCGCATCAAATCCCGCTTCCCGTGCCAAGTTGACAGCGTTTCCGTAAGCCTGTGCCATTTCCGGAAGTTCTTCCCGTTCCATTCCACGCACAAACGTAGGCGAATAGAGGTTAAAACCTGAAGAAGCGGATATGGGCGTGACACCGCAAATCTTTTTGTGGGACATATTTCCGCAATGCCCTATCTGGATACCTACCGCAGCACCCTCGTCGTGCACGGCTTTTGTCAATTCATTCAAACGGGAAATTATGGACGGACGCATCCATAGCTGACGATCGAAAGAGAGCCCGCTTTGCGTCACGGCGGCATAAGCTACAGTCGTCATCCCCACTCCTCCCGCAGCAACCGAGCGGTGGTAATCCAATAGCATCTGCGAGGGAGTATTGCCCGGACACATACTTTCAAACGCTGCCGAACGTATCGTCCTGTTCCGCAACGTCAAAGGGCCGAAAGTGACCGGAGTGAAAAGTTTAGATTTCATAGTAGTTTATATTTATTCAAGTCTTAATTCTAGTCTTAATTCAATTCGTGATAAAAAAATCTCCTAGTAGAGAAAAGGAAACACCCGCTTCCGTGTGCCTACCGCGTCGCCGAATTCCTCGCGATAACGTTTCCAGATGGCGTCGGCTCGCGGAACGAGGTTTGCAATCGTCCACCAAAGGAAAACAAGTCCGGAAAGCGAACAGGTAAGAATTGCCCAGCCTGCCCATTCTACGATTTCACCGAAATAATTGGCGGAAGTCACATAGCGGTACATACCTTTCTGTGGCAGATAATGCCGTGTGTCTCCCGGTTTACGCAAATGGCGGATGATATAATCGGACGACCAGTTCACCAGCATACCCGTAAAAAACAGCAAAGTACCTATTATAAAGTACGGGGAGGTGAACCAATCGGACTGGTACATCGTTGCGGGGGCAAGGTAGAAAATCCATTCTCCTTGCATATATCCATTCAACAGATTGAAAAGGATTCCCATTGACATGATGGCCAACGGCATTTTACTTTTTCCTTTCAATAACAAAGGGAAAATGAAAGCCCGTTGAAAATAATGCAGTTGGAAGAATAAAAAGAAGGTCAATATCACCGGCTCAAAGCGGCGTTCCGAATACATCCACATCACGCACATCACGAGGAAGACCGGAGCTTCCATCAGTATCCAAGCCAGCTTGTTTGAAATAGCCGCTCCCCACGAAGACGTGCGGAAGATTCCGTATCCTGCTTTCACGAAGTAGAGAGCGACAAAAACAATCAGGGCAATCAAGCTCATTACACCCAAAAACAGATTAAAAGCTGCTAAATTCATATTGAAGTTCTTTTGTAATGCACAAAAATAGCAAAAATGAAAGTAATAGCCACACAAAATGTCTTTTAAATATAAAACTTACCCAAATAACAACTACACTTTGGATTCAAGAATTTACCATAGAAGGACTCGCGGGCAACGATTGCACATAATTCACTGATTTACACCAGCATACAAAGGGAAAGTCATCAAATAGAGAAAAGGCGTTTTAACACGATGTTAAAACGCCTTTCTTGGTAGGCAGAAACCGCCTTTCCTTGACACCAAGAACGCTCTTTTCTCCATAAGAGGAGACGAGGGAGCTATTCGAAATGTTAATTATGTTATTATTTCCAGTTCTATAAGACTTTCCCCGAACAGAATCGAGACTCAATATCTATTCGGGGAACATTTTACATTATATAGAAAAAGGATTGATGCGGATCAGCGTTTCTTGATCGGAACATAGGCCAGTTCCTCAAGAACGTTCTTATAAGCAGGACGAATAATACGTTTTCCGTCAAAGGTCAGCTCCTCATTACGGTGTGCACACCAGCCGACAATACGAGCCATTGCGAACAAAGGAGTGAAAATTTCCTGCGGCAGTCCGATCATTTCGTACACAAAACCGGAATAGAAATCAATATTGCTGGATACTGTCTTTCCATTGTTCTTCACACGTCCGAAAGTAGCGATAGCACGTTCTTCCAGCAGTTCGAGGAAAGCAAACTCACTCTCTCTGCCCTTCTCACGGGCAAGGTCACGGGCAAGTTCCTTCAGCAAAAGTGCACGTGGATCGGAAATGGTGTAGACAGCATGACCGATACCATAGATAAGTCCGGTTTTATTGTACACTTCCTTGTTCAACATACGAGTGAAATAAGTATCTATTTCATCCACATTCGTCCAGTCTTTGATATTTTCTTTCAAGTGATGGAACATATCCGCCACCTGGATATTCGCTCCTCCATGAAGCGGACCTTTCAACGAACCGATACCGGCAGCGATGGCCGAGTAGGTATCCGTTCCGGTAGAGGAAGTGACACGGACCGTAAAGGTAGAGTTGTTACCTCCACCGTGCTCTGCCTGAAGAATCAATAACAAGTCGAGTGTGCGAGCATCCAATTCGGTATAGTCCTTCTTCAGCATATATAAGAAATTTTCGGCAATAGAAAGCTTTTCCTGCGGATGGCGGATATGCAGAGAACGCCCGAAAGTAGCATGACGAAGCATATTATAAGCGTATGCAATGATAGTGGGAAACTTCGAAATCAGCTCAATACTTTGGCGCATCAGGTTGTCTCTGGAGGTATCGTCCGCATTCGCATCAAAACGATACATCTCGAGCACGCTGCGCGACAAAATATTCATAATATTGCTTCCCTCCAACTCAATAATATTCATTTTCGTCTTCTGCTCCAACGGCATGTTGTCGTTAATCAGTTCACGGAAAGAAAGCAGTTCTTCCTTGTCCGGCAAGCGTCCCGAAAGCAGCAAGTAGGCCACTTCCTCAAAGCCGAAACGTTTCTCCTTGATAATGGCATGAGAAATATCTTCCACGTCATAACCGCGATAGAACAATTTTCCCGGTATAGGCTTCAATCCGCCTCCCGGAACACGTTCGTAACCAACCACGTTACCGATTTTAGTCAGGCCTACCAGCACTCCTGTGCCGTCTTCGTTACGCAGTCCGCGCTTCACGTCAAATTTGGGGAACAATTCATTGTCAATCCGGGTAGCTTCCTTCATCTCTTCGGAAAGCTTGTAAATCAAGTACTCTTTCTTCATTTTCTTTGTCTTTATTCGTTACTTCTATTTTTCTATTCTTTCCACGATTTCACGGGTGAAAGCGGAAGTGGAGAGGGAGGTTCCATTCGGCATGAAACGAGCGAGGTCATGGGTGGCACGCGCATCCAAGAAACTCTGTTCCAAAGCTTTCTCGATAAGAGTTGCCGCTTCTTTCCAACCCAAATACTCAAGCATCATGACTGCCGAAAGTATGATAGAGCAAGGATTCACCACATCTTTGCCCGCAATGGTAGGCGCTGTTCCATGCGTGGCTTCAAAGATGGCATGCCCCGTTTTATAATTGATGTTGGCTCCGGGAGCAATCCCGATACCACCCACCATTGCCGCCAATTGGTCGGAAACGTAGTCTCCATTAAGGTTCAGAGTGGCTATGACCGAGTAATCTTCAGGGCTCAGAAGCGTATTTTGCAGGAAAGCGTCGGCAATGCAATCCTTAATCACCAATCGTCCGTCTGCCAACGCGTCGGCAAATTCACGCTGCGCCAATTCGTAGCCCCATTTCTTGAAGCCGCCTTCTGTGAACTTCATTATATTTCCCTTGTGAACCAACGTGACGGAGGGCAGATGATGGTCTAACGCGTATTGGCAAGCAGCACGCACGAGACGCTCCGTACCTTCCCGCGAAACCGGTTTCACACCGAAAGAGGAGCTCTCCGGGAAACGTACCTTTGTCACACCCATCTCGTCTTTCAGGAATTTATAGAACTTTTCCGCTTCCGGAGTGCCTGCTTCCCATTCAATACCTGCATAAATGTCTTCTGTATTTTCACGGAACACGCACATATTTACTTTTTCGGGTGCTTTCACCGGCGACTGTACTCCCGGATACCAACGGACGGGACGAAGACAGACGTATAAATCAAGCGTCTGGCGCAACGCCACATTCAACGAACGGATACCGCCTCCGACAGGCGTCGTCAACGGACCTTTAATACCAATCAGATACTCCTGAAATGCCTTCATCGTCTCCTCCGGTAGCCAAGAACCTGTCGCATTAAAGGCACGTTCTCCCGCCAACACTTCTTTCCACTCGATACGGCGTTTGCCACCGTACGCTTTCTGAACAGCCGCATTGACTACGGCTTGCATGGAGGGAGTAACTTCCGCTCCCACTCCATCACCGGTAATATAAGGTACGGTAGGCACATCGGGCACTGACAGCGTACCATCTGCTTGCATAATTATTTTGCTCATGATTTTTATTTTTCTTGTCTTTTTTAAATTATCTGGCATTCAAGGCAGAACCGGCACGAAACCAAGCTATCTGCTGTTCATTATAAGTGTGTTGCACTTCAAAGCTCTCTTTCGTCCCGTCTTCGTGATGGAGAACGACAGTCAGGTTGCGTCCCGGAGCGAAGTCCACCAAACCAAGCACGGACAGAAGGTCGTGTTCACGAATTTTATCATAATCGGCTTTGTCTACAAAAGTGAGGGCAAGCATGCCCTGTTTCTTCAGATTCGTTTCATGAATACGGGCAAAACTCTTGGCGAGAATGACACGTACATTCAGAAAACGCGGTTCCATAGCCGCATGTTCACGACTGGAGCCTTCACCGTAATTTTCTTCGGCCACGACAATAGACGGCACTCCTTCGGACTTATACATTTTTGCCGTACCGGAAACAGTTCCGTAAGTGTTGGTAGAACGGTTCCAAACCTTGTTCGTCTCACCGTTGAAGGCATTGACAGCTCCCATTAACATGTTATCCGAAATATTTTCCAGATGTCCCCGGAAACGGAGCCACGGACCTGCCATCGAAATATGATCAGTAGTACATTTGCCTTGCGCTTTGATCAATAAAGGCATATTCAATAAATCTTGACCATCCCAGGCTGGGAAAGGAGCCAACAGTTGCAAGCGTTGTGAATCCGGCTTCACCCTGATTTCCGTCTCTCCTCCATGAGGAGCAACGTAACCCTCGTTTCCTTGCGCAAAGCCGTTCAAAGGAAGTTCATCTCCCACCGGTTCGGACAGCTTCACTTTCTCGCCCTCATGATTCACCAGTCTGTCTTTCAAAGGATTGAAACAGAGGTCACCCGCAATTGTCAGTGCCATCGTCAGTTCCGGAGAAGCAACAAAAGCGTATGTATTCGGATTGCCGTCGGCACGTTTGGCAAAGTTACGGTTGAAGGAAGTGACAATTGAATTTTTCCGCGTCGGATCATCCGTCTCACGTTTCCACTGCCCAATACAAGGACCACAGGCGTTTGCCATAATTGTAGCTCCTATCTGTTCAAAAGCTTCTATCATTCCATGCCTCTCGGCAGTGGCACGAATCTGCTCGGAACCCGGATTCACAATCAACGGAGCGGCTACACTCAGGTTCTTTTCGGCAACCTGCTTCGCCAGAGAAGCGGCACGGCTCAAATCCTGATAGGACGAATTGGTACACGAACCGATCAATCCCACTTCCATCTTACGCGGGTAACCGTTCAACAACACCTTCTCCGCAAACTTGGAAATAGGAGTGGCAGCGTCCGGTGTAAAAGGACCGTTTATATAAGGCTCGAGTTCAGACAGGTCTATTTCAATGACGCGGTCATAATACTTAGTCGGTTCCTCAGCCACTTCATCGTCAGCACGAAGGTCGGCGCCAACGGTCTCTGCCAGTTCAACCACCCGCTCTCTTCCGGT
The DNA here is from genome assembly GCF_000156195.1 of Bacteroides finegoldii DSM 17565. Classification (GTDB taxonomy): domain Bacteria; phylum Bacteroidota; class Bacteroidia; order Bacteroidales; family Bacteroidaceae; genus Bacteroides; species Bacteroides finegoldii. Next base: position 190,212 of record NZ_GG688321.1, read on the forward strand.
AGCTTTCAAATAGGTGGCCATACGCTCGTCAAACGGGAACAATGAGGTGGTAGCCCCCACTTCGGCCCCCATGTTACAAATGGTCGCCTTCCCGGTAGCCGAGAGCGATTCGGTTCCTGGACCAAAGTATTCGATAATGGCGTTCGTTCCCCCTTTTACGGTAAGAATTCCGGCAAGTTTCAAAATCACATCTTTCGGAGAAGCCCAGCCGTTCAGTTTTCCGGTCAGGCGGACACCGATGATTTTCGGCATTTTGAGTTCCCACTCCATGCCGGTCATGACATCCACCGCATCCGCACCGCCAACCCCGATAGCAACCATACCCAGTCCACCCGCATTTGGCGTGTGCGAGTCGGTTCCTACCATCATTCCGCCAGGAAAAGCATAGTTCTCAAGAACAACCTGATGGATAATTCCGGCTCCCGGTTTCCAGAAACCGATTCCGTAGCGGGAAGATACGTCACGAAGGAAATCGTACACTTCTTCATTGGTCAGCCTTGCAGTGGCAATATCTTCTTTTGCACCTTTATACGCTTGTATCAAATGGTCACAATGCACCGTAGAAGGCACAGCAACTTGATCTTTGCCCGCATTCATAAATTGAAGCAGAGCCATCTGGGCTGTCGCATCCTGCATCGCAACACGGTCGGGACGAAAATTTACATAATCTTCCCCTCTTTGGTAATCTTTCACATCAGCCACATCATACAAATGGGCATACAGAATCTTCTCGGCCAACGTCAAAGGACGTTTCAATATAGCCCGTACGTGTTCTACCTTTCCTTTATAAGCAGGGTAGAAAGCTTCTAACATAGTTGCATCGTATACCATATCACTTTTTGTTTTTTTAGTCTATCTATTAAAATAACGAATGACGTTCGAGTAATGTTTAACAAAATGAAATAAATTTTCGTCTCGGGAAGAAGAATTGTTACCTTTGCGCCTATTATGAATAATAATCCGAAAAATCCGATAGCCGACCTTCAGCAACAACAACTCCTCTTACGGATGGAGTACGAATATGAGAAAGAGGAATTCAAACGGCAGACTGAAACGATGGGTATTGCCCGAAAAGTGAAACGCGGTCTTTGCTGGTATCCTGCCTCTCTCGGCCGAAGTTACTATAACTCTCTGAATCAATTTGTTGTAGATATTACAAGAAGCGAAAATAAAGAGATAGAACACTCTTTTGAATTCGGCCGTCCCGTTTCCTTTTTCCACCAGTCATTCGACGGAAAAGTGAAATATTTGAATTTCACCGCAACCGTCAGTTATGCAGACGAAGAACGAATGGTAGTCGTGCTCCCCGGAGCAGGGGCATTGATGGAACTGCAAACTGACGGTGTGCTGGGCGTACAGCTTTACTTTGATGAGACTTCTTATCGCGCTATGTTTGAAGCGCTGGAGGACGTGATCCGTGCCAAAGGCAATCGCCTTGCCGAACTGCGCGACACGTTGCTGGGAACGCTAAAGCCCGGATTTCGCGAATTATACCCCGTACGTTTTCCTTGGTTGAACAGTACGCAGGAGACGGCTGTCAATAAAGTGCTTTGCGCACGTGATGTCTCTATTGTGCACGGTCCTCCGGGAACGGGAAAGACAACAACACTTGTCGAAGCGATTTATGAGACACTGCACCGCGAACCACAAGTGATGGTGTGCGCTCAAAGTAATACTGCCGTCGACTGGATTTGCGAGAAACTTGTAGATCGGGGTGTTCCGGTGCTCCGCATTGGAAATCCTACCCGTGTAAATGACAAAATGTTATCCTTTACCTACGAACGCCGGTTTGAGAGCCATCCGGCGTATCCGGAACTTTGGGGAATCCGCAAGTCCATCCGCGAAATGGGAGGACGAATGCGGCGGGGAAGTTACGAGGAACGGGAAGGGATGCGCAGTCGTATGAGCCGTCTACGCGACCGTGCTACCGAACTTGAGATTCAAATTAACGCCGACCTCTTCGACAGTGCCCGCGTGATTGCCTCAACCTTAGTCAGTAGCAACCATCGCCTGCTCAATGGCCGCCGTTTCCCGACTTTATTTATCGACGAAGCTGCGCAAGCACTCGAAGCAGCCTGCTGGATAGCTATCCGAAAAGCAGACCGGGTGGTTCTCGCCGGAGATCATTGCCAGCTTCCGCCTACCATAAAATGTATAGAAGCTGCTCGTGGAGGATTGGAATATACATTAATGGAGAAGGTGGTTCGGCAAAAACCATCCTCTGTCTCGTTGCTGAAAGTGCAATATAGAATGAACGAAGCTATCATGCAGTTCCCTTCCGACTGGTTTTATCAGGGAGAACTGGAGGCTGCTCCGGAGGTACGTTATCGGGGAATCCTTGATTTCGACAGCCCCATGAGTTGGATTGACACTTCTGAAATGGAATTTCACGAGGAATTTGTAGGCGAAAGTTTCGGACGCATCAACAAGCAGGAGGCTAATCTGCTCCTGGAGGAGTTGGAAGCCTATATCAACCGGATCGGAAAGGAACGAATTTTAGAGGAAAGGATTGATTTCGGGCTGATTTCACCCTACAAAGCACAAGTGCAATATTTGAGAAGCAAAATTAAAGGAAGCAGTTTCTTGCGCCCTCTCCGAAGCCTCATCACAGTTAATACAGTGGACGGTTTTCAAGGACAGGAACGGGATGTCGTTTTTATCAGTCTCGTCCGCGCCAACGAGGAAGGGCAAATCGGATTTCTGAATGATTTAAGACGAATGAATGTAGCGATCACACGAGCACGCATGAAACTGGTGATTCTGGGAGAAGCCGCCACACTTACCAAACATCCTTTTTACAAAAGACTTATGGCATTCATAAAAAAGGAGGATTAAAATAATCCTCCTTTTATGGAGTCCCCTTTCTCACGAAACCGAACTCCGTTTTTTTAACACAAACAAAACAAACAATATTTTTATTACTACTTTCACCAAGTAGTAAACTGTGTACCTTAAGACCGGAACGCCAGCTTCAGAAGAATAAATATATATTTCATCCTTTCCATTGATAATTTTTAGAAGATCTGATTAAAACTGCCCCTTAGCACTAATTTAGGAAAGACTTTTCAGCAAAATAAAAGGGGAAAGCTAACCTCTCCCCTTTTTTATCAAACTTGTATAATCCTATCAAATCAATTGTTCTCCGGACGAAGTTTGCGTACAGTAACAGCAGTTTGCCACATTTCGCTTTCACGCAACTGGCGGAGTTCTTCATTCAGTTTCTCACGATAATTCGGCTGTGAGTTACTGTCAATAGAAATTTGCGCTTCGTTACCGGTCTTCACACTGTGATACAGTTTTTCAACTACCGGTTTGATAGCGTCGTGGAACGGGCCCATCCAGTCAAGAGCACCGCGTTGAGCAGTAGTAGAACAGTTTGCATACATCCAGTCCATACCGTTCTTTGCAAACAACGGCATTAACGACTGAGTCAGTTCCTCTACTGTTTCATTGAAAGCTTCGGAAGGTGAATGACCGTTTTCACGCAACACCTCATACTGTGCCAACAACAGACCTTGAATAGCACCCATCAACGAACCGCGTTCACCTGTCAGGTCGGAAGTTGCTTCACGTTGGAAAGTTGTTTCAAACAGATACCCTGAACCGATACCGATACCCAAAGCAATTGTTCTATCGTAAGCTTTACCCGTAGCGTCCTGATAGATAGCGTAAGAAGAGTTCAAACCACGACCTTCGAGGAACATGGTACGCAATGAAGTACCCGAACCCTTAGGAGCAACCATGATAACATCAATATCAGCAGGAGGAACCACCCCAGTACGATCATGCCAAGTGATAGCAAAACCATGAGAGAAATAAAGAGCCTTTCCGGCAGTCAGGTAAGGTTTCATTGTCGGCCATACAGACATAACAGCCGCATCAGACAACAGACACATGATAATTGTGCCTTTTTCGCAAGCTTCTTCGATTCCGAACAAAGTTTCACCCGGAACCCATCCGTCAGCTACTGCTTTATCGTATGTCTTTCCCTGACGCTGACCAACGATTACATTAAAACCATTATCACGCAAATTCAATGCTTGTCCGGGACCCTGAACGCCGTAACCGATTACAGCGATTGTTTCATTTTTCAATACTTCACGAGCTTTCTCCAATGGAAATTCATCACGGATCACTACATTTTCAATAGTACCGCCAAAATTCAACTGTGCCATTTTTCTTTTTGTTTTTAGTTTTGATGGCTTACGCCATCCGTTATTAATTGATTTTATATTCTATTTTATTCAAATATCACTTTCGACCGGCAAACCACTTCGCTGCCGTTCTTCTTCACCTCTACGTGAAACTCATTTTCATTGGCTTCATCGCAGAAGAAAGTCAGTTCGTCTCCAAAATAACTTTCAGCCACATACGCCATCTCAAAACGACGAATACGCTTGGTTTTATACAAATCGATCGGAAACAAGTCGAGTATGTGCTCGATGTAACGGATACTATTCACATGACCGTTAATATCAATATCACTGTATTTCGCAGTCAGCGTGGCCAACGGCTGTGTATTAGTCACTTTGATACGCGAAGGCTTCTCTATCGGACAAGGCTCATCGCATACATAGTCTATAATGCTTCCCCCGTGCAATGCCAACAGGTCAGCCGGTTTACGAGTATTCAAACTGATCATCGCCCACACGGAACGAGCGTAACCGATTTTCTTGCCTTCTTTATTCATAATGGCAAAATTACGATCGGTGAACAGGCGATAAACATTTTCCACCCAAGTCTGAACCGAAAAGTCCTCATACTGATAAGGCATTTCATCCAATTCGATTGCCAGGCGGGAAAGTACCCACGTATAATTGTCCTCATTCAGAGATGCAATGCCAAAACCACGATCGCTGGCATGAAACCCTGCGCAATTCAGCAAATGATTGCCCAATACCCCCATTGTCAGGCGGCCGTTGAAATCAACATGAAACGGTTCTGCAACAAACTTATAAGTTCCTATTTTATTTGATTCGCTCATTCTTCCTGCTGGTTTTTATTTTGGTTATAACGGGCTTCCCGTCCGTCAAGAAACTCATTCACCCGTTCAAAACAACTGGTGGTAATCGCTACCCGCCCCGAACGTACAAATTGCAAAACACAATTCAAAGCCTTCAGTTCACCGTAAAGCGAGGTAATTTCTTCACTCATTCCATTCTTCTCAACAATAGAAAATACCGGATTTACTTCCACTATGCGGGCGTTATATTTACGTATCACCTTAGAGGCCTCCGGTGTCTCTTGAAATTCGGGGGTAGACACCTTATATAAAGCAATCTCATGGAAGTAGATCTCATCTTCCGTAAAGTAGTGCGCCTGAATTACATCAATCTTCTTTTCTATTTGCTTCACCACTTTTTCAATCGTATCTTTATCAGTCCAAGCAGTAATGGTATACTTATGTACCCCCTTGATGGAAGAAGCAGATACATTCAGACTCTCGATATTTATCTGCCGACGGGTAAAAACAGCCGTAACCTGATTCAGCAATCCGGCTATATTTTCCGAATGAACAATGATAGTATATAATGTTTTTTCACTCATAATCCTTAATTTAACTTTCAACTCTCAACTCTCAACTCTCAACTTCTCCTAGCACTCCAGCAACATCTGATTGACAGAGCCTCCCGGAGGAGTCATCGGTAGTACATTACCTTCTTCTACTACACAGGCTTCGAGCAGGAACGGGCCATCTGTTGCCAACATTTCACGGATAGCGTCCGCCAGCTCTTCACGAGAGAAGACACGTTTGGAAGGAATCTCGTACGCCGAAGCAATTTTCATGTAATCCGGATTCAACATCGGAGTGAATGAATAACGGCGATTGAAGAACATAGCCTGCCATTGGCGCACGTTGCCCAAAAAGTTATTGTTCAGGCAGATAATCTTCACCGGAGCCTTTTGCTCCATAACCGTACCCAGTTCCTGAAGATTCATCTGCAATCCACCGTCTCCCATAAATACACATACGGTACGTTCCGGTGCTCCGAAAGTCGCTCCGATAGCGGCGGGAAGGCCGAAGCCCATTGTTCCGAGTCCGCCGGAAGTAATGATACTGCGTTCTTTCGTATATTTAAAGTAACGTGCGGACATCATTTGATTTTGTCCTACATCTGTCACCAGAACTGCTTCGTGGCGGGTAGCGTCACTTACCGCACGTACCACCTCACCCATACTCAACGAGTCGGTGGCAGGATAAAGCTCGGGACGAATCACCTTTTCTTCCTCCACCTTCTCATACTCCGTGAAACTGCCGACCCACTCAGCGTGTTCATTCTTTTTCAAGAGTCGGGTAACAGCCTTCAATGTCTCCTTGCAATCTCCCAAAACTGCAACGTCAACTTTTACATTTTTATTCACCTCCGCCGGATCAATATCAAAGTGAATCACTTTTGCCTGTTTGGCATAAGTAGCCAGATTACCGGTCACACGGTCGTCGAAGCGCATTCCTACAGCGATCAGGACATCACATTTATTGGTATTTATATTCGGTCCCAAATTACCGTGCATCCCCAACATTCCTTTATTCAAAGGATGTTCCGTAGGTAAAGCCGAAAGTCCGAGTAACGTACATCCCGCAGGCATATCCGCCTTTTCAATAAATTCACGCAACTCACTCTGCGCATTCCCTAACTCAACGCCTTGCCCCACCAGTACAAGCGGACGTTCCGCATTATTAATCAGTTCGGCGGCAGCCTTTACGGAGTCTTCATCAGTATCGGGCACAGGTACATAGCTGCGGATGAAATCAACCTTAGTCGGCTCATATTTCGTCTTCTCTACCTGTGCATTCTTGGCAAAATCCAGCACAACCGGACCGGGACGACCGCTACGGGCAATGTAGAATGCACGTGCTACTGCCCACGCTACATCTTCCGCACGGCGGATCTGATAACTCCACTTGGAGATAGGCTGGGTGATACCTACGAGATCGACTTCCTGAAATGCATCCGTTCCGAGAAAACCGGTTCCTACCTGTCCGGCAATAACAACAATAGGAGTACTATCGATCATCGCATCTGCAATACCGGTAATCGTGTTCGTAGCACCGGGACCGCTTGTCACCAGGCAAACACCGACTTTACCTGACACACGGGCATAACCTTGTGCCGCATGGGCAGCTCCCTGTTCGTGACGAACCAAAATGTGGTTCAAGTTATTTCGATGGTCGTACAAGGCGTCGAATACCGGCATGATTGAACCGCCGGGATAACCGAAAATCGTATTTACTCCCTGATGTTCCAATGAGCGCATCAACGCCTCCGCACCTGTTATTAAGTCTTTACTCATCTATTTATTTGCAATTTTAAGATTTACAATTTACGATTGAACTCAACGTCAAAACATCATTTGTCAATCGATTAATCTTACTGCTCCTTTATCGGCAGAGCTTACCATGCTGGCATACGCTTTCAGGCTCTTCGGCACATAACGGTCACGAGTGACAGGTGTCATCGGACGGGCAGCCAGTTCTTCATCCGTCAGTCGCACGTTAATCGTCCGGGCGGGAATGTCGATTTCAATGATATCTCCGTCGACTATTTTTCCGATATTACCTCCTGCTGCCGCTTCGGGAGAGATATGCCCTATACTCAATCCGGAAGTTCCGCCACTGAAACGTCCGTCTGTGATCAAAGCACACTCTTTGCCGAGATGACGGGATTTTATATAAGAGGTAGGATAAAGCATTTCCTGCATACCGGGACCACCCTTCGGACCTTCGTGCGTGATGACGACAACGTCGCCACTGACGACTCGACCTCCCAGAATACCTTCGCAGGCTGCTTCTTGCGAATCAAACACTTTAGCAGGTCCGGTAAACTTCCAGATACTTTCGTCTACCCCTGCCGTTTTTACCACACAACCGTCTTGAGCAATGTTACCTTTCAATACGGCCAGGCCGCCGTCTTTGCTGTAAGCGTGTTCCAAATCACGGATACATCCGGTTGCACGGTCTTTATCCAGTTCCTTATAATACATACCTTGCGAGCCGAGTACGAGGTTAAATCTATTTCCGGCTGCGCTCGAATATTTTTTGATAGCCTCTTCACTTACGTTCGGACTTGTAATGGAATACTTATCAATAGCCTCTGCCAACGTCATTCCGTCTACCCGGCGAACAGACGTGTCCACCAGACCAGCTTTGGACAGTTCGTCCATGATTGCAATAATTCCACCGGCACGGTTCACATCCTGAATGTGGTACTTCTGTGTGTTCGGAGCTACTTTGCAAAGGCACGGAGCCTTGCGGGAAAGCATATCAATGTCGTCCATCTTGAAGTCGACTCCCGCTTCATGGGCAACAGCCAACAGGTGAAGAACCGTATTGGTAGAACCACCCATCGCAATATCCAAAGTCATGGCATTCAGAAAAGCTTGGCGGGTGGCAATGCTACGCGGAAGCACGCTCTCGTCCCCCTCTTCATAATATTTCATCGCATTATCCACAATCAACTTAGCAGCATCTTTGAAAAGCTGCGTACGGTTTTCATGCGTGGCTACAATGGTCCCGTTTCCGGGAAGAGCCAAGCCGATGGCTTCGTTCAAGCAATTCATAGAATTTGCTGTAAACATACCGGAACAACATCCGCAGGTAGGACAAGCGTTCTGCTCGATATTGGCAACTTCCTCGTCACTCACACTTTGGTCGGCCGACTTAATCATCGCGTCGATCAAATCCAAATGCTGACCGTTCCATTCACCCGCCTCCATAGGACCACCCGACACAAATACAGCAGGTATATTCAGACGCATCGCCGCCATCAACATTCCCGGAGTGATCTTGTCACAATTACTGATACATACCATCGCGTCTGCCTTATGAGCATTCACCATATATTCCACACTGTCTGCGATGATATCACGGGAAGGAAGCGAGTAAAGCATTCCATCATGCCCCATAGCTATACCGTCGTCGATAGCGATTGTATTGAATTCCGCAGCGAAGCACCCCAGCTTTTCGATCTCCGCTTTCACCAACTGGCCGATCTCATGCAAGTGCACGTGTCCCGGCACAAACTGTGTGAATGAATTGACTATAGCGATGATAGGCTTACCCATCTGATTCTTCTTCATGCCGTTGGCTACCCACAACGCACGGGCTCCCGCCATCCGACGGCCTTGTGTACTAAACGAACTGCGTAATTGCTTTTTCATTTCAATCTATCTTTTAATTAAAAAGCCTCTCTCACACCAGTGAGAAAGGCTCTAAATTTTATCTTTATGGTACGAATACATACAGCACAAAACCTTTCTCACGCTCTTGATGGGACCACCACGACGCGAATAATATGCAAGACTGCTAGGTTAATAGATGTGTGTAAGTTATTCATATCTTCTTTTCTTTATTTTTGTGCTGCAAAGGTAAGGGCTTTTTTATTATATCCAAACAAATCGAAGAAAAAAATCACATAAAAACGAATAATTGTAAGAAAAGAGAGGCGTTATTTCTCTATTTTATCACTTAGAGGTTAAATTTACAACTATTATATAAGTGGAATCCTATTGTCCCTTTCTAACAAAAGCATTTAATATTTTGAAATATACCTTCCCTATATCACGGCAGAAATAAATAATTCGTATCTTTGTCAGCCCGCATTTGCGGGATTTATTAATTTAGAAATAAAAAGAATTAGATGGAAACAGTAGAAAACAAGTACATTACCGTTGCATACAAATTATATACAATGGAAGATGGTGAAAAGGAATTGTTCGAAGAAGCAAAAGCAGAACATCCCTTTCAGTTCATTTCAGGATTAGGAACAACACTCGAGGACTTCGAGAACCAGATAACTTCTCTTTCTAAAGGTGACAAATTTGACTTCACCATTCCGGCAGACAAGGCATACGGTCAATATGACGAGCAACACGTGATTGATCTCCCGAAAAATATCTTTGAGGTTGACGGCAAGTTCGACAGCGACCATATCAAAGAGGGTAATATCGTACCTTTGATGACCGGTGACGGTCAACGCGTAAATGCCAGCGTAGTAGAAATCAAACCGGATGTAGTAGTCGTTGACCTCAACCATCCGTTGGCAGGCGCCGATCTCATCTTTGAAGGCGAAGTGATTGAAAGCCGTCCTGCTACTAACGAAGAAATTCAGGAACTGGTGAAAATGATGAGTGGCGAAGGCTGCGGTTGCGGATGCGACAGTTGCGGTGATGGTGGCTGCAATGACCACGAATGCAGTGGCGGCTGTTGCCACTAAGTTAATGAAGAGTTAAAAATGAGGAATGAAGAATTGCTATCAACCATTGCGCAGCTAATTCTTCATTCCTCATTTTTCATTCCTCATTCTTCATTTTCTAACTCCTCATTTTCTAGCATCCTTTGTGCGTCATGATATCGAGTACCATTTTATCCGTTTCGTTCATAGCTTGTGAGCCGATTCTTGTCAGATTACGGATACTTTGATCTACATCTTCATCAATAATACCTTCCACAGAAGTTACACAACGGTCTTCCATTGCCATCATAGCAGACAGTACAGCTGTTGAGACTCCGGTAGTCACTTTTAGGGCACAACTCGGTTTTGCACCGTCACAAATCATGCCCGTCAGGTTGGCAATCATGTTTTGAACGGCAAAGGCAACCTGGTCATAGTTTCCTCCCATCAGCCAAGTGATTCCGCAACTAGAACCTGTGGCAGCTACCACACAACCGCAGAGAGCGGAAAGACGTCCCAAACTTTGTTTGATATAAATAACCGTAAGATGACTCAACATCAAGGCACGGATCAGTTCTTCTTCATTCTTATTATTCTCTTCGGCAAAGACCACCACAGGAAGCGTGGCCGATATTCCTTGATTACCACTGCCGGAATTACTCATGACCGGAATCATAGCTCCTGCCATTCGAGCGTCACAAGCGGCAGAAGTATAAGAGAGGATGTGAGAGAATACGCTGTCACCCATCACTTTGTGTTCATAACTTCCCCGAAGCATTCTTCCCAAAGAGTGTCCGTAACTGCCTTTAAAGGCTTGTTCGGCAGCAGCCTTGTTCAAACGTGCCGTATCAAGAATAAAACGAATTTCATCCAAAGGAGCTGTCAAGGCAAAATCATAAACCTTACGCAGGTTCAGTTCGGGAGCGGTCGCTTCCTCTTCTTCATCGGTTGTATGCTGCCTGTCCAGTAATACGTTACCTCCATCGGCTATATATATAAAGGTGGTATGACCACCGGCAATTACAGCTTTCGCCGTTCTATCTCCGGACCTGCAAATCACTTCGATATAGAGCTTTTCCGTGATATTATCTTTCAAGGAAATACAAATCCGTCTTTCCGCAATAAACTGCTTTCCGCACTCTACAGCTTCCGGTGTACAGTCTTTCAATACTTCCAGTTGGTACTCTGATTTGCCTATCAATGCTCCTAAAGCAACGGCAATGGGAAGTCCTACCATTCCTGTGCCCGGTATTCCTACCCCCATCGCATTTTTTAAAATGTTGGCACTGAGCAGTACTTCTATCTTCTCCGGACGCATCCCCAATGTTTCGGCAGCTTTCGCTACACAAAGCGCCACAGCAATAGGTTCTGTACATCCGATAGCCGGAATTACCTCTCTCTTAATCAGTTCTATAATTTGCCTTCTTTCTGACTCAGTCATAAACTCATAAGTTTTAAGTACACACAAAAGTAAGAAAATCTTTTTTATCATACATCTCTTACTGAACAAATAAAATTTCATTTTGTTATAAACGCTTCTGAGAACTAAACTTTAACAGTAAGAAAAAAGAGAAAAATGAAAGCAAAACACGTGATTTTATATTTCCTGGTAAGTATTATCATCTCTTCTTGCATCCGTGACGAAGCTCTTAACGCAGAAGCAGATATACTTAGTTGCACACTGCCGAAAGCAGTAATGACTACAAGTCCTATCATTAATAATAATTCGGTAACTCTTTTTGTGGGACCGGAAACAGACGTTTCGGCCCTTGCACCGGAATTCACCCTGACTCCGGGAGCTACCATCAGCCCTTTGAGCGGAACGGTACACGATTTTAATCTACCGCAAAAATACACTGTCACAGCAGCCGACGGAGTATGGAAAAAAACATATACAGTTTCGGTTATTGATACGGAACTTGCAACTAACTACAACTTCGAGGACACTCTCGGTGGGAAAAAATACTATATATTCGTAGAACGGCAAGAAGACAAAGTGATTATGGAATGGGCCAGCGGAAATGCGGGTTATGCCATGACCGGTGTTCCTAAAACAGCCGATGACTACCCCACTTTCCAAATAGCGGATGGTAAAGAAGGAAAATGTCTTTCATTAGTAACGCGAAGTACCGGTTTCTTCGGGCAGTTAATGGGTATGCCCATTGCCGCAGGAAACTTATTTATCGGCTCTTTTGATGTGAACAATGCCATGAGCTATCCGCTGCAAGCTACCAAATTCGGTCTGCCTTTCCGTTATGTGCCGACCTATCTGGCCGGTTATTATAAATACAAGGCGGGAGACAAGTTCACCGAAGAAGGAAAACCCGTTGACGGAAAACGTGACATTTGCGATATATACGCCATCATGTACGAAACGAGCGAGTCTGTTCCTACTCTTGACGGAAGTAATGCGTTCACCAGTCCGAATCTGGTTTCAATAGCACGCATCGACAATGCCAAAGAAACAGATGAATGGACTTATTTCAAACTTCCGTTTATTACCCGCCCCGGCAAGTTCATCGACAAAGAAAAGCTAAGGGATGGAAAATACAACGTAGCAATCGTCTTTACCTCCAGTCTGGAAGGCGCTTATTTCAATGGAGCCATCGGAAGTACCTTGCTGATTGATGAAGTCGAACTGGTCTATCATACAGAAAACTAAAACCTAAATGATTTTATAATAATTACAGCGATGAAAAAATACCTTTATACATTCGGTCTGCTTATTTGTTTAAGTGTTGCCCTGCCCGGTTATGCACAAGTGGATAGAAATGAAACGCTTATCCGTTCCGCCCTTCGCGGATTGGAATACGAAGTGAAAGCAGGAATCAGTATCGGCGGCACAGCTCCGCTTCCCTTACCGGCGGAAATCCGGTCTATTGACGGTTACAACCCGACTCTCGCCATTACAATCGGGGGTGAAGTGACCAAATGGGTAGCGGTTCAGAACAAACTGGGTGTCATCGTAGGGCTACGGCTTGAAAACAAGGCTATGACCACCGAAGCTACCGTAAAGAATTACAGTATGGAAATTCTGGGACAAGGAGGTGAAAGGATCAGCGGAGTATGGACAGGAGGGGTAAAGACCAAAGTACATACCGCCGGATTAACCATCCCATTGATGGCTACTTATAAGTTGAGTAGCCGTTGGAATGTGAAAGCAGGCCCTTATTTTTCCTATATACTTTCAAGGGAATTTTCAGGACACGTATACGAAGGATATCTGCGTGAGGACGATCCAACAGGACCTAAAGTAGAATTTACCGATGATAAAATTGCAACTTATGACTTCTCCGACGATCTGAGACGTTTTCAGTGGGGACTTCAGGCAGGAGCCGGATGGAGAGCGTTCAAACATCTCAACATATACGCCGACCTTACCTGGGGACTCAACAATATCTTCAAGAATGACTTCCATACGATCACTTTCTCGATGTACCCTATATATCTGAATATCGGCTTCGGGTATGCATTCTAAAATATAACTCACCACAGTTACATCGCAAGCTCCCAAGGCAGCCGCCTCTCCAGCAAATGTAAGTTGCTGTTGTCCTGTAAAGGTCGAAATCCCCTCTCCCTTCTTTACGGTACACTTGTCTATTACAATATCCCCGAACGTCATTATCTTCCCGTTCATGGATTCTTTTTCATACAGTCATTGGTTTAGTTATTATTAATCATCATTTATCAACTGAAAAGAAGAAAAAAGGTTCAATATGCCACCTTTTTTGAAGATATTTTGAGTTCACAACAATCTTATCGAAAACTTTGTTATATTTGCATACAGTAATTTTAAAAAGCCACGACTATGTTTAATTCATTTGGCAACATCTTTCGGCTCACAAGTTTTGGTGAGTCTCATGGAAAAGGAATTGGAGGAGTAATTGACGGATTTCCCGCCGGAATCACTATTGACGAAGAATTCGTACAACAGGAACTGAACCGGCGCCGTCCGGGACAATCCATCCTTACCACCGCACGCAAAGAAGCTGATAAAGTAGAGTTTCTTTCCGGTATTTTTGAAGGTAAGTCAACCGGTTGCCCCATCGGTTTTATCGTTTGGAACGAAAACCAACATTCTAATGACTACAACAATCTGAAAAATGTATATCGCCCTTCACACGCCGACTATACTTACACAGTGAAGTATGGTATCCGCGATCATCGTGGCGGCGGACGTTCGTCTGCACGCGAAACGGTATCACGCGTCGTAGCCGGTGCTTTGGCCAAGCTGGCACTCCGCCAGTTAGGTATCAGTATCACTGCTTACACCTCACAGGTAGGAGCTATCAAACTGGAAGGCACTTACTCGGACTACGATCTCGACTTGATCGAGACAAATGATGTACGCTGCCCGGACCCGGAAAAGGCAAAAGAAATGGCAGACCTTATATATAAGGTAAAAGGAGAAGGCGATACTATCGGCGGTACGCTGACTTGTGTCATCAAAGGCTGCCCCATCGGTTTGGGACAACCCGTTTTCGGTAAGCTCCATGCGGCTTTGGGAAATGCGATGTTAAGTATCAACGCCGCCAAAGCATTTGAGTACGGTGAAGGATTCAAGGGACTGAAGATGAAGGGGTCGGAACAGAATGACGTTTTCTATAACAACAACGGACGGATTGAAACGCATACCAACCATTCAGGAGGTATTCAGGGAGGATTGAGTAACGGACAGGACATTTATTTCCGTGTGGTATTCAAACCGATCGCTACGCTGTTGATGGAGCAGGAGACTGTTAATATCGACGGAGTGGACACCACGCTGAAAGCTCGCGGCCGTCATGACGCCTGTGTACTGCCACGCGCCGTTCCCATTGTAGAGGCAATGGCTGCGATGACTATACTTGACTATTACCTGCTGGATAAAACCACGCAGCTTTAATGTTTAATTCAATTTATGAACGAAATTCAGAAATATATAGCAGAGAACGAGTCCCGAATGATGGAGGATTTGTTCAGTCTCATCCGCATTCCAAGTATCAGTGCACTGCCCGAACACCATGATGATATGCTGGCGTGCGCCGAACGCTGGGCACAGCTATTATTGGAAGCCGGAGCGGACGAAGCATTGGTAATGCCCTCCAAAGGCAATCCGATTGTCTTTGCCCAAAAGATAGTAGACCCGAGCGCAAAAACTATTTTAGTCTACGCCCATTATGACGTGATGCCTGCCGAGCCATTAGAGCTTTGGAAAAGCCAACCGTTCGAGCCGGAAATACGTGACGGTCACATTTGGGCACGTGGTGCGGATGATGACAAAGGACAATCATTTATTCAGGTGAAAGCCCTCCAATATCTCCTCAAGAACGGACTGCTGAAAAATAACGTAAAGTTTATCTTTGAAGGAGAAGAGGAAATCGGTTCTCCCAGTTTGGAGGCTTTTTGCGAAGAGCACAAAGAGTTGTTGAAATCCGATGTGATTCTTGTTTCGGACACTAGCATGCTAGGAGCGGAACTCCCTTCGTTAACCACAGGTCTGCGTGGCCTGGCTTATTGGGAAATAGAAGTTACGGGACCAAACCGTGATTTACATTCCGGACATTTCGGAGGTGCGGTAGCCAATCCGATTAATGTGTTATGCAAGATTATCAGTAAAATAACCGATGCGGATGGAAGAATCACCATTCCCGGATTCTATGACGATGTAGAAGAAGTTCCACAAGCCGAACGGGAGATGATTGCCCGTATTCCTTTTGATGAAAAGAAATACAAAGAAGCGATCGGTGTGAAGGAAGTATTCGGAGAAAAAGGATACAGTACATTGGAGCGTAACAGTTGCCGGCCGTCTTTTGACGTATGCGGTATATGGGGCGGGTATACAGGAGAAGGTTCCAAAACCGTGCTTCCCTCAAAAGCTTACGCCAAAGTCTCCTGCCGGTTGGTTCCACATCAGGACCACCATAAGATTTCTCAAATGTTTGCGGATTATATTCTTAGTATTGCTCCTGACACGGTACAGGTGAAAGTCACTCCGATGCATGGAGGACAGGGTTATGTCTGCCCCATCTCCCTTCCCGCCTATCAAGCGGCGGAGAAAGGTTTTGAGATTGCTTTCGGGAAAAAGCCGTTGGCTGTACGCCGCGGCGGCAGTATTCCTATCATATCCACTTTCGAACAAGTATTAGGAGTCAAGACCGTATTAATGGGATTCGGACTCGAATCGGACGCCATCCATTCGCCGAATGAAAATTTCTCACTGGATTTTTTCCGTAAGGGAATAGAAGCGGTGATTGAGTTTCATAATGCCTTCCGGTAAGTACATCCGTTTTTCCACTCCGAACATCCGTAGGCTGTCTTGCCTTTTATGATTGTTCCTTTGCCGCAAAGCGGACAAGGTTGTCCGACAAGAGAATCAGCATTAACAGTAGCCGCAGGCGTAGCCTTCGGCTTCTTTTCTTTCGGAGCACCCGGTTTCCGTTCGCGCTTCTTCGGTTCTTTCTTCACTTTTTCTCCGGCTTGGGCGGCTGCCGCATCCTGAATGGTAATACGGCGGTTAGTATTATCCGACAACACACTCATTACGATTTCCGAAACCATCTGCTTCAGTTCTTCAAGAAACTGGCGTGCATCATACGTTTTCTTCTCTATTTCGCGGAGTTTCTTTTCCCAGATACCCGTCAGTTCGGCAGATTTTAAAAGCTCTTCATGAATAAGCTGCACCAGTTCCACTCCTGTCGGGGTAGCAATCAGGTTCTTCCTTTCCTTACGGATGTAATTCCGTTTGAACAACGTTTCGATGATAGCGGCACGGGTAGACGGGCGGCCGATACCGTTTTCTTTTAAGGCGTCGCGGAGTTCGTCGTTATCAACCAACTTTCCGGCAGTTTCCATTGCACGAAGCAGAGTTGCTTCCGTGTAAGGTCTGGGCGGCTGTGTCCACTTCTCATTCAAATCGGGAACATGAGGACCACTTTCCCCTTTCACAAAAGCAGGAAGTACATTTTCGTCTTCTTCCTCTTTTTCTTCGGCCGTTTCTTTTACATCTTTTGCAAAGACAACACGCCATCCGGGTTCGAGAATCTGTTTCCCACTTACTTTGAATTCTATTTTATCCACCTCTCCCATCACAGTAGTAGTAGAAATCTTACAATCCGGATAGAACACGGCAATAAAACGACGGGCAATCAGATCGTAGACACGACGCTCCATATCCGTCAGGTTTTGAGCGTACACTCCGGTAGGGATAATGGCATGGTGATCTGTTACCTTTGAATTATCAAATACTTTCTTCGATTTCGGCAATGTGGAACCGTTCAACGGAGCTGTCAGTACTTCATAATCACGGAGTCCTTTCAGAATACCAGGGCACTTCGGATAAATATCGTCACTCAGGAAAGTTGTATCGACACGCGGATAGGTAGCTACTTTCTTTTCGTAAAGGGACTGGATAAGTTTTAATGTCTCATCAGCAGAATAAGCGAATTTCTTGTTACATTCCACCTGAAGCGAAGTCAGGTCGAACAGACGCGGAGCAAACTCCCGTCCGTCTTTCTTACTAACACTGGTGACTACGAACGGAAGGTCTTTGATACGTTCTACCAACGCCTCGCCCTCTTCCCTGTTAGCGATAGGATCAATACCGGGATTCTCTATTATTTTCTTTTTCCCACCGTTTTTCTCTTCTTCCGCAGCGATTTCTTCATCACTTTTGCGGATTAAAGCCGAAAAGGTTGTATCCCGGTAGTTCGTTTTCAATTCCCAATATTGCTTAGGCTGGAAGTTGGCTATCTCCAACTGTCGGTTAACAATCAACGCTAAGGTAGGTGTTTGCACCCGACCGATAGAAAGTACCTGTTTATTCTGACCGTATTTTATTGTATAAAGACGAGTGGCATTCATACCAAGCAACCAGTCTCCGATAGCCCGCGAAAGTCCCGCTTCATACAGTGACTGAAAATCTGCCTGATCCTTTAGCTTTGCAAATCCGTCACGAATAGCTTCTTCCGTCAAAGACGAAATCCACAAACGCTTCACCGGACAACGGGCGCCTGCTTTCTGCATCACCCAACGCTGAATCAATTCTCCTTCCTGTCCGGCATCACCGCAGTTGATAATCTCATCTGCATTTTGCATCAATTGCTCTATGATATGAAATTGTTTCTCAATGCCCGGATCATGCCCAATCAGTTTGATACCGAAACGCGGAGGGATCATCGGTAAGCTACCTAAGCTCCACGACTTCCAATTAGGAGTATATTCATGCGGCTCCTTCAGGGTGCAAAGATGTCCGAACGTCCAGGTCACCTGGTATCCGTTTCCTTCTATATATCCTTCTTTTCTGGTATGAGCGCCGAGTACTTCGGCTATATCACGTGCAACAGATGGCTTTTCAGCTATGCAAACTATCATTCTTTTCCTTCTTGTTTTTATACTATCAGCCTACAAAGTTACACGAATATTTCTCACAGAAGGCATGAAGCCGGGAAAAAGTGATTATACCTCCCAACACTTCCATCCTTTATTGGCACAGATATATACCACATACGAACGGACATTGTAATTGGGAAACTTCTTTTTCGTATCTTCGGCATAGCCCTTCACTTGTTCTACGTGTTCTGCCAACGGTTCGGTGAGCGCAAGCATGCGGTCGGCATCTTTGGAACGATAGTATTTGAATTCTACCACGCGGTCGTCCGTGTAATAATCCGTGCCGGGGATGCCGGTCATTTCAAAATCCGAACGACCGACGGAGTTATTCTGTTCGATGGCAAAAGTGTAACAATGGCTCAAATAGCGGGAGACAAGCTCGTAGAAAGAACAACGGATAAAGTTCTCGTTGATCTTATCGAAAACCTGTGCGGGGAATTGTCCCAGATATTGCTCGAAATAGTTCTGCACAAGGGGTTCAAAACTACGGTTGGAATCATAAAGTTCATAAACCGGGACGTAGCGACTGGCGTTACCTTCGATCTTGTTCAGTTGGTTGTAATAATCCATGTAGATGCTGCGCATGGTCATGTTGGGGAGCACCATGCGGTATGCACTCTTCAGGGTAGTCATACCTAAGTAGAACAGGCTGACGGGATAGAATTCTTTCTCGAAGAACTTCTTCTTGTTGAACTTACTGGATAAATCGCTGACGTTGTAGGACAGTTCGTCGTCTATCACCAGGGCATCGAGCATCTCTTTGGCATTAGTAAGCGAAAGAGTTAAGCGGCGAATCCAGTTGATGTCCGTACGCAGGTTCTCATCGATCAGTTCGGGCGGAATGCTTCCGGCATTAGCGGCAAATTTCTTAAGGAAATAAGTTAGGATAGTGGAGTTAAAAAGACGTTCGCCGACGGGGCTGAAACGATAACCGTCATAGTTGCTCACAATCAGCTGCCAGATTTCCTCGAAACGTTCTTCGCTTGCACCGGGAGTATATTTATCAAGTACATAACGCAGGTATGTCTTCGTTTCTTCATAGGTGAAACCGAGCATATTGAGGAAAGACGGTTCCAAGGTAAGAATTTCCGCAATGTTGTAGCCGCTAGTCAAATCGTCCATGGTGACAGGCAATACACCTGTGCAGAAACAGGTACGGATAGTACCTTCGCCTATGCCTTTTTTAATCACTTTAAAAAAGGTACGAAGGAAACTGTCGCTGGTGGTTACCTTTTCATAAAGCGGATCGTTATAGGAAGTAAGCAGTTGGTTGGTGAAGTTATCGTATTCGTCAATCAATATATATACTTTAGGCAATCCACGTGAACTGGCATAACCCAAAAGTTCCTCCAACATCTGCGCAGCATTTCCCCTAGTTGTAAACTGAAAATCCCCAAACAGGTCACGGTTGTGTTCTAACGTTACCTCTACTGGTATACAGTTGAGTTTATTAAAGTTCTGTGCCAGTCCTTCCATATCATTCGCCATCACCATAGCCGAGAAGTCATAACGAATCACCATATATTGATTATGCTCTTTCGTAGGATGTTCGCCAATCCAGGTGCCACCGAAGAGTTCTTCAAAACGATTCGCCTTTGTACGGTCGTAGTAGTGAGCCAGCATGGAGATAAGCAGACTTTTCCCGAAACGGCGGGGACGGAGAAAAACAGGAGCTTTATAGTCTTCAAGCCCCGGAATGTAATTTGTCTTATCGACATAATAAAAGCCACGTTCACGCATTTCTGCGAAGTCGGCCACTGCGTATGGAATCGTTATTCTTGCCATAATCGTTAATCTTTTCTTTCGGTAGAGACAAAAGTACTAATAAATTAGTACTATAAAAAAGATTATGCGAAAAAGATCAAAGTTATGCACTTATCATGTATAGCCCTATACACGAAGGCTGCACAACTCTATACATGATGCGTGCGTAGAGCTGTGCAGCCTCTCTGCATAAGCCGGGGCAAAGTTTCACCCCCGGCTAAGAACATTTTATTCCGAAGGATCGGGAGCCTCTCCTCCTCCACCGCCTTCACCACCGGAGCCGCCTCCTGTTTCGGGTTTCGTACCGACGTAGAAAGTAGCGATAGCAGTGCGTGGCGTTTTCAGGAGCGTGCTGCCTGCATATTGCGTCGTGATGGTGAGGGTGTATTCGCCATCCGCCAGCCCGGCAGGAACGATGAATGTGAGTTGTGACGGATTGTTGACAGCCAGCATATTGAGATCGACAGGCGTGGTTTGTTCTTTGCTGTCGGTGATGGTGATGCCGACAGAAGAATCCGTACCTGCGATTTTCAGCATACGGCCGTTGACCGTGAACGGACGACCGGCGATGGCGGTGGCAGGCGAGAATCCGGCAACGTACATCACGCTTTGGCGTTCGCCCAGAATGCTGACAGAGGTTTGGGCGATAGCTTCACGCAGTTCTTTATCTTGGGTGAAAGAGACGTAGACGGAGTTCTTTTCGGGATTCCATTTTCCGCCATCGATAACACCGCGGAGTTGCGCTACGGCGTGGTAAAGACCGGTGTTGACACTATATCCGCTAAGGATAAGATCGCCTACCACACGGTTGTAGAGCTTCACGACGTGTTCGATGGTTTCGGGACGGAGCCCGGTATCTTCCTTGTGCATCTCATCGAGTATATCCTGCAACGAGAGATTACCGGACGATTCGAGCTGACCGATCTTATCGTCTTTGTTGTCGACGGTTACAGTGTTGTCGACTAACCAGATTTTCAATACATTCTTCATTATTTTTCTTATTAATTAGTTATCATTCAAATAAATACAATTACTTCTATGAGCAGTTTTTACGATACTGATAATACCCATTCGCTTTGTGTGATATATGTAAATCAGTAAACCAACTATACGAACTATCTCCCACAATCCCGGATTCTTACAAACAGCTATTACATCAATAGAGAGCACTTTTCAATTTACCAATCTTTTCGGAAAGCAAAATAATATGACGCAGCCAACGTCTCCGTTACATTCACATCATATCGAGGATATTCTCCATTGTTAGTATCATGAAAACAGCTTAAAAGGCCCATAATTCCCATAACATTTGCAACTTCCTGTATATAGTCTCTATAAGGAATATTCTCTGCAACAGCTACTTTTCCAAGTCCCTCATTCAGGGCGATTATACGGGATTCATCCTGCAGATTCTCAAAGAACAAACCTTCTTCATTTGTCATTCGTGGCTTTATATAAAAAGAAATGCCCCCATAACGTTCTTTCGTTACTCCCGCTATAGGTTTGCGTTCCGACCCGCTTGCCCAAGGATTAACCGCAGTATCCCACACAACATTCCACGCCAAATCAATGTAATCGCCTACTACAATGCCACCCTGTTCTTTGTCCATCATTGCCGTAGTTCCTCCATCATCTGCAAGAGTCAACATGATGTCCGGCATCGCTTCACGCAGTGCCTTGACTAATTTTGGATAAGAAGTTTCATCTAACTCCGGTGCTCCAGTCTTGTCATATCCGGCACCTTCATCACGCAAATGGATGCCATCCAGTTGATACATCTTCACAGCCACTTGGACTTGTGCTACAAAATCAGCAATTTGCACATCTGTTAAATTGGCAAAACCTATGCCTGTTCCTCCACCTTCGATGGAAAGACAGACTTTTATACCACTCCGCTTCAATGGTTGAATATATTGAGCGTAGTTTTTCAACACATGTTCTATATCAGGCGTAAACTTCAAAACCGCTCTACGGGAAGACTCATCGTATTTCAACAAAGCTTTTCGTAAATTCACTATATCAAATACCGGGACGTTTTCGTAAATAGTTTTTCTATCCCGACGGGATTTCATATACTGCAATTTAGAAGTATATTGGTCAGCAATCAAAGGATTCATCATTTCAGTATCAATATACGCCACCACTGTATACGGTTTATTCGACCTGTCCTGACGTTCCATTTCCACTTGGCAGATATAATAGAAAAGTTCGTACTGATTACCATCCTCATCCGTCGCTAACAATGGCAATAGATAATAAGAACTGATAAGTCCCACGCTTGACACAGTAAAACTTATTCGTGTCGATTTTCGTTCACCTGCCGCTACTGTCACCTTTCCTCCATTAGTTATCGTAAATTTATTCTCCCAATCTTCCACAAAATCTGCTTCCACTTTGTAAAATTGCTCTGCAATCGATGGCATATCCTGATAAGTTAGCAAAGTATTTATACCAATTGTGAATGTCATATCCCGCTCTGCCGGCTCCACCAATTCTATATATAGTTCATCACTTCCCTGTTCTACAAAATCAAGAAAAATAAATTTATTTCCCGATTCTGAAGCACTTTGCAGGAAAGCAGTTTCCCCAACTTCCTCCGGTGATACTGTAGACTTGTCATGTGCTACGTTCGGAGACACCAACGCCGCATCTTCTTCGCAAGCTCCCATCACCAGTGCCAATAACACGCACGAAGAGATATTTCGTATTATTCGTTTCATAATCATATACATTTTTAATAGTTATCTGTAATCCCTTATTCCTGATTCACCTTCGGCACCTCAATGCCACTCGGCCAAAGTTCCGCATCCGTCTTACTATAAGCTTCCACATGATCGACCGTTTTCCAATAAGGAACTACTTTCGCATTGTTCCCATGCCCTGTACGGTCTACTACTTCCAAGCCGGTTCCTTCATTAAACTTCCAATAAGCACACAAAGCAGGCTCGTCAGCCGGATTAGGAATATCATACATATTCTGATAAATCTGTTCTTGCGTACGGGCTACACTCCAAATACGGGCTTCACAGATTTCACCGTCAAATTGGCGGCTCAAATCATGAGACAAGGTATAAGATCGTCCGAAATAGAAATTATGGTCACCACCATTGCCAAATTCATCATCAGGCACTTTATCACCCAAACTGATGCTAGTCAGGTCACTTTTACCATGACTGGTACTAATGCTCTGCAACTGCCCGTTCACATAATAAGCGATAGTAGCAGTAGCCAAATCCCATGTCAACGCAACGTGATACCACTCACCCGCCAACAACAGCTTTTGTTTACTGGCATCGGGAAATTTCCCGTACGTGGTCTGCACCTGCAACTGCTGGTTCGGAAAGTTAGCATCACCGATACGCATCTGGAGATACATCTCAATCCCCATAATAGAGGATATTTCCGGTTGGAAGCTATTCACCCGTATAATCGCTTCCATCGTCACGGCACTCAAGTTATTCACAACATCAGCTGTCGGACTGCCCTTATCAAATCCCGGAACGGTGACGTAGACATTCTTCAAGTTTATTGCCGTGGTTATGGCACTGGAGCGACGCACCAGATAATACATGGTACGTGAGCCGTCCATTATTCCCACTCCTTCGGCCCCACTAATGGAAAGCGGACAGAGGTAAGTAGCGTCAATCTCCAGCTCGTCGAGTTTCAAGAATTTGATACCGACTTCGTCGGATGTTATCTTTCCGGCAGGAATTGTTACGGACTCCTGTGACAACTGATAATGTTCGGCAGGCAGCATTTCATAATGCGTGTCGTTCTTTGCGTTATATGCACCGACCAATGAAGGGTCTACCTTTAAGTTCACCTTCACATCATCCCCTGAAGGATAAGACAATTTCACTGTAAACGTTTTCGTCTGGCTTGTCACTTTCCGGTTAAACGTGAAAGTTTCCGCATTTTTAGTAGCAGCCACATTCAGGTATGCCGAATTGTCAAACGGTGATTTTTCGCTGTAATCCGTATTGTCGCAGGCAACCGGCAAAAACAAGAGGGTTGCGGCTGCGAGGCACTGATAAAGTTTATGTATTCTCATAGCTTACTTAGTTTAATGAACCGAAGCGGGATTCAAAAATTGAATGCCTCCGCGAGTCTGTTTATAAATAATATCAGCATCGTAATAATCGTCCGAGATATTGTAAATGGCAATGCCTCCCAACGGTGTCTCCATGTTGAGAGCACTGTAAGCGGCTCCGGCAATGGCAGAACGTGTCACTCCGTTATAATCGGTCAATGTACCTTCGGGAGTTACAGCCAGCAACAGATGTCCGGCGGCAGTATTACCGTAACCGGTAGCCAGACGGACTTCCGTCTCTATGTCATATTCGTCGGAAGCAGCCGAAATATCCAGTACGAAATAACAGAAAAGACCGCGTTGCGCTTCCGGCAACAGGGAAGGAGTTCCCTCAAAAATAAGTAAGCACGGTGTCTGTCCCAATGCATCAGCCAGCGATTGCAACGTTGCCGCATCTACCGGAACGGAAGAGGCAAGCGTAATGCCGTCAAACGTTCCCGCCCGTACGGCTTCGGCAGCAGAGGCGATAGCAGCATTCTGTTTGTCTCCCGGCGTACAATCCACATAATAAAGCACTCTCGTTCCGTAATCGGCACGTACCATCGCCATGTCTTCCCGGTCAAAATCAGTCAGGCGGTCGGCATTGCGCATGGATACGATATCAATACTGTCCGGCAAGGAACGGAGAAAATACTTTTCACTGGTAGCCTTGTCCGGAGCATTGTCAAGCCGGGCATAAACCACAGCATGCTTCGTTGCTTTATAAGCCCGAATGTTCTGCGTATAAACAGAATATTGTTCCGGGTTCTGCTCCTTTGCTCCGTTGACATCCGTCTCATGAATCTCCATTTCCGTCCAATCGTCACAGGAAGTGGTCGCAGTCAACAGGAAAGCGGTCAGCAGACATACATTGAATATTGATTTATATTTCATAATCTTATGGATTAAAAAAGGTTCTTGTAAAGAGCTATTAGTTATTCTCAACCGAATGGTCTTTCGCGTCCCACCAAAGAGGAGTGCCCGCAGCGTCGGCACCACCCAACATCTGTACGGCTTTGGCTATATTGGCAGCGTTGGAGTTGTATTCGTCTGCCGGATAAGGCAGGCGGCGGGGACCGATAGCGATATCCACACTGTTATTAGGATCTTTGTTCTCTACGGCAGGAAGCAATCTCGGATAACCGGTACGACGATGTTCCGCCCATGCTTCCAGACCTAACGGGAAGATGGCAATCCATTTCTGCGTGATGATGCGTTCCAGATTCCTCTCGAAGATTTCCTTTCCAGCCCCCTGTTCCCAAGCAATCGTAATCTCGCTCACTGCATCCGCACTATAAGCGCCCATCGGGTCTACGTACTTCACCGGCTTCTTTTCTGCATCCTTCACATATTTATCGGCTCCCGTAGCCCCGCGCTCCTCGAACGAGAGAGCGATGGCTTTCTCATACAACGCCTGCGGCTCGCCACCCATGTCCCAGCCACGCAATGCGCCTTCGGCACGGAGGAAGGTCACTTCTGCGGCATTCATCCAAAGGTAAGGATCGGTGCTGCTGATGATTTGTTTGGAATACAAATTAATCATGTCGTCCTTCTTCTCGGTGAAGATACCGATACGCACCCCATAAAAATCATTCACTTCCTTTGGTTCGCCATCCACTTCCACTACATTGGTCCCTTTCACGAACATTGCGTCCAGACGGGGGTCTTCGTATCCTTTCATGACGGAAACCAAATCGGCACTGATGCGGTAATCGTTCCAGTTGTTGAACAACAGTTCGGAACGGTTCTCGGCTACATGGAGCATAGCATTATCTTCATTCGCCTCGATCACTCCTGCCGCTACGGCATTCTGGGCGATACGCTGCGCTTCCGTCGGATTCACATAACTCATGCGCATGGCTATGCGGAGCTGCATGGAATGGAGGAATTTGCGCCATTTGGAGATGTTGCCGTAATACAAGTCCTCCAACTTGCGGAACGCTTCGGAAGAAAGGTCTTTATTCTCTTCCAACACCTTGTCGGCCTCTTCCAGCTCTTTCAGCATCTGTGTATAGACCTGTTCCTGCGAATCGTACGGAACGGACAGGTTCTCTCCCAGATTGTCATTACTCAACATCTGCGAGTAAGGGATAGGCCCGTAAATATCCGTCACACGGTGCATGACGCAGACACGCAGGATTTTCCCCAAAGCCAAAGCTACCGGATCATCCGTCACGCTCAACATCTTGAGGTATTGAGGGTAGAGGTCGGTGATAGGGTCGGCAAACGGGGATTTCAGCCATCCCTGTTCGGGGTTGAATGTAGAGAACTTCATTACCCATGTATCTACGATACCTTCCATATAGCCTCCGTAGGCACCGCCCGCCATAGCATCCATAAACTGGTACAAATGCTCGCGCGTCGGGCTGACAAGCCCTTGCATCACTCTCAACGTCGCACCGACAATATGATTTTCGCGTTGCATTTCGTCATCATCCGCTTCGTACATCTTGCGGTTGATGTCACTGTCGAAACAACCGGACAAGGGTAACAGCAAGAGCACCGAAAGAATGATTCTCTGAAGGTAATATATTCGTTTCATGTTCATCATATATATTTAGAAGTTAATCTTAACGTTGAATCCTATATTCCGGGTACTCGGCATCATGAAGTAGTCGATTCCCTGATAATAGTTGTTGGTAGTAGCCACCGCTTCCGGGTCGAAAGGAGCCTTGCAATAGATCATCCACAGGTTGCGTCCCACAAGTGAAACGTTAATGTCGCACACATTGCCCAGCCAGCGACGGGGAATGGTATAACCGATATGCGCTTCCTGCAGGCGTACATTCGTCGCGCTGTATGTATAATAGGTAGGAAGTCCGCTCTGCGAAGCCACTACGGAATAGAAACTCTGCGGGTTCACCTGACTACGGTCATTTACCCATACGCCGCCCGCATCACGTGCGGCAGCCGATGTCTCGGACACTCCGTACAGATCAAGATAAGCTTGGGTAGCGGAGTAAACAATACCTCCCAAACGGGCAGTAACCAAGAATCCGGCATTGATTCCCTTATAAGTGAAGCTATTGTTCCAGGCAAGATTGGCCTTCGGAAGCACACTTCCCAACTTTATGTCACCTGCGTTATCAACAGCCGTCACATTGCCGTCATCATCAATCAGCACATTGCCGTTAATGTCACGTTTTAAGTCGGCATGTGTATAAAGATCACCCAATGTGCCACCTTCTTTCAGAATAAACTTCGCTTTACCGAAACCACGTCCTTCATTGGTTTTCAGTTCCAGCTTGTCAACGTTGTAGATGACTCCGGTTTCCGGATGCACATAATTGCGCACCAACTCTACAATCTCATTCTTATTGGTAGAATAAGTAAAGCTGGTATCCCAACCAAAATCTCCCCAGCGATGATTATAAGCCAACATGGCTTCAAAACCGTAGTTACGTACATATCCGGTCTGCACATAGAGTTTGTCGTAACGCGCGGATACGGGAAGTTCGGGATCGAACGTCTGGTTGTACGTATTGGCATAATAGAACGAACCGCTCAACTTGAAATCTTTGAAAAGCGCAGCGTCCAGACCGATTTCCCAAGAATCGGTACGTTCGGGGTACAGTTTGCCGATAGGGAAGTTCTTTTGAGATTTCCAGTCCATGTTAGTCGCATCATACGAGTAGGTAGGATAAGTAAGGAAACGGGGATAGGGATTACCTACGGAACTGAACGAACCGCGCACTTTCAGATAATCCACCCATTCCGGCATTTTTACCATCTCCGAAATGACGGCCGACAAGCCGACTGACGGATAGAAGAAGGAAGCCTGCGGAGAATGTGTCAACTGCGAAGCCCAGTCGTTACGTCCCGTCAAAGTGAGGTAAAGCATACTCTTCCAACCAATCTCCGCACTGGCAAAGATAGATTCTGTCGCTTCACGCCAACCGGTCTGTGTGGCACGCTTCTTGGCATTATCCAAATCGTATACATTGAAAAGATTGGGAATTCCCGTTTCACGTATCGGCCCCGCATATCCCAGCTCTTTGCTGGTGATACCACTATAACTGGCTCCGATATTGGCAACAATCGTAAAGTCCTGAATACGTTTGTTGATATTTATCAACACATCGGCGTATGTCTGCGAATTCTGTCCGTTGTTCACCGTATAATGCCCTTGCGTGCTACCATCGGTCAGTGTCGTACTAGTACTTGCATACAGCTTGCCTTCATACTCGCTGTGGGTATTGTCGATGCGGACACGGCCTGCCACATTCAACCAGTCCAGAATCTGATAACTCAAACCTGCCGAAGCCATATAACGCTTCTTATTATTGAGACGAAGATTGCGGTAAGCTATCCAATAAGGGTTCTGCATACGTAAATCCCCCTCACCCTGCGGCCAAAACTGCACACTGATCTTGCGCGCCTCATCCCAACGCTCGAAGTTCTTGATTACAGAGAAATCATCTCCACGAGGAAAAAGATAGGCAGAAACCAACGGATTGGAATACTGTCCCTGATTGGTCATATTCCGGTCGTTCTGAAGGATGTAGCTGGCACTGACATCCAGTTTCATTTTATCATTCAGGAAACTTGTCGTATTGCGGAAAGTGAAGTTATACCGATTATACCTATTGTTGGGTACCATACCTGCTGAATTGACAGTAGCCACCGAAAAGAAAGTCTGATTCTTGTCCGTTCCCGTAGATAAAGTCACAGAATTGGAATACACCGCACCGGTATCGAAGAAATCACTCGGTTCATATCCGGTCTGTGCGGCCGCATTCAACTTCGGTCCCCAGCTATAAATACTTGAATTACCGGCTTTGCCGTTGCTCCCGGTTCCGTAGCGTCCTTGAAAATCCGGCATTTTGAAAGGCTTCAACCATTCAATGCCACTGGAGACACCGACCTGCAATTTCCCTACGTGTCCCTTTTTAGTGGTAATCACAATCGCTCCATTGGCGGCATTACTACCATACATGGCAGCTGCGGCAGCTCCCGTCAGTACGGAGATACTTTCGATGTCTTCGGGGTTGATGTCGGCAATGGCTTCGGTAGCTCCTTTTGAACCAAATTCCGTATCGCCTCCGCCTCCGAAATTGTACATCGGAATACCGTCGATGACATACAAAGCATTGCTGCTCTGCTCGATGGACTTCGTACCACGCATCACTACCCTGCTTGCTCCTCCCACACCGGAAGAACTAGTATTGATAGTAACACCCGCTACTTTACCATTCAGGCTGTTTACAAAGTTGGCGTCTTTAATTTGAGTCAGTTCATCGGATTTCACCTGCTGCACATTGTAACTCAATGCCTTTTGCTCACGCTTGATACCCAATGCTGTCACTACGACTTCATTCAATAGTTTCGTATCCGAAGCGAGTTGCACGCTGTACTTGTTCGCTCCACCCACTTTCAATGTCTTCGGAGTATAGCCCACGTAAGAAATACTCAACGTACTGCCTACCGGAGCTTCCAGCGAGAAGTTTCCGTCCATATCGGTGATAGCTCCTATGCTCGTTCCTTCCACCAGCACATTCACACCGATGAGCGGTTCTCCCTGTTCATCCAGCACTTGCCCTGCGATACGTTTGACAGACGCTTGCTCCGCTTCTTTCTTTTCTTGCGGAACAATGATGACATATTTGCCTTTCAACTGATAAGTATATCCTGTTCCTTTCAGGATTTCGGTGAGAGAGTTCTCCAATGTCGCTTTTTCCAGAGCCAGACTGATGGAAGGTTTGTTTTTCAACTGCGATTCGTTGTAGCCGACAGAAAGTTTCGTCTGCTTTTCCACTTCTTTCAGCGCCTCAATGACCGATATGTTTTTCTTATGGATCGTAATCCGGGCACTGCTATTTTGAGCAAAAGTGGGGATAGAAAGGAGCAGACAGCACAAAAAAAGCATAAATACTCGGCTGATTGTCTGCTTATTGGCTATAAATTCATAAATTTGCTGCATCTTCTTAGTATTAGTTTATACAGATAAAGTTAGATTCTCGAATTTAGTAGCGTTTGTGTAACGCTAATAGTAAGAATTTCGATTTCACATCCGGGGGAAGGTTGCAGCTTCTCCCGGATATTTTTTCCGCATAGGCTTCTTGTATATTTTAAGGTTAATAATCGGTGTTATTCAAATAGTCCGGTAGCGGGAACGTTATTTATGACGCACCGTCAGATAACATTTGTCGCCCACTATCTTATAATCCAGATTACCCGTCACACGGGCAATAATATCCATCACTTCTTCTATGGAAGCGTTCTGCCCGAAAGTCAGGTTAAAACGGTCACTTTTCAGGCTGTGAAAGCTATACACGAATGTATAAGGATATTTGCGTTCGAGACGGGTGAAGATCTCTTCCATCGTCATACTGCGAAAAACAATCTCACCGCGTTGCCAGGCTGTGACATCCTGCATATCCGGATAAGTCACACTACCCAAGCGGGTGTGTTTATTATAAGCCAACTGTTCGTTGGGTTTCAGTATCTCTTGCTCTTTCAACCCGTTGTACTCTACCAGAACTTTTCCCGAAATCAACGTTGCCGTTACCTCTTCCTCTTCGGGATAAGCCGACACATTAAATTCCGTTCCCAATGCCGTGACTTGGAAATCTGCCGACTTTACGATAAACGGATGTGCTTCGTCACGTCTCACCTTGAAGTTGGCTTCTCCCACCAGATAGACACAACGACTGTCTCCCGTAAACTGTTGAGGATATAGCAAGGTACTTTCTGAATTGATCATCACTTGCGTGCCGTCCGGTAAAGTAATATTCTGCATCTCGGTGGTAGGTATATAAGCCTGCAACAAGTCCGGTGCCTGTCTGTTCTGTAAAGCCAGATAAATAGAGCCAGCGGATACGGCAATCAGCAAAGCCGCTGCAATCTTCCAGATAACCAGCCGCGTATGTAAGGTATGTACTTTTTGTCTCGTCTTTATTCCGGTGAGTTCTCTCATCCTCTCCAACGAATGTTGATAATTGGGAGTAGTTGCGGATTCGGTAGCTTTCCAAAGCTGACTCAATTCGGAATCCTTTTCATCGGCACGTTCGTCATCTATAAGCCATACACGAAAATCCCGGTCGACTTCCGCCGGATAGTCATGCTTGATATAACGGTCTATAACGTCACGAATATAATTCTTCATAAGGTGATATTTATTGTTTCTAAGAAACGTTTACATAATTACCACCATTCAGAAAGAGAAACTACGGAAAGAACCGGAAGAGAATAACAAACATTAACACTTTACGAAGTTCGGTCAATGTTTTGTAGATGTGGTCTTCCACTGTGCGCAGAGGGATTTGCAGTTTCTCCGCTATTTCTTTGTGAGACAAACCTTCAAACCGGCTCATCTCAAATATTTGCCTGCGTTTGGGAGGCAATTGGTCGAGTGTCATCTTGACGAGGAGGAGCACTTCTTTATAATAGAGATTTTCGAGCAATGAAGTATCTTCATCACACAAATCGCCTATCAACTGCGCTTTCATTATCTTATCTTCATATTCCTGTTCCACCTTCTGATGTTTGAAAAGGTTGAAGATTTCATTTCGGGTAACGGTATAAAGATAGCTCGTCATGGTTTCTTGCTCCTGCCAAAGTTCAGGACGTGTCCATAACTTAAGAAATATATTCTGAGCGATGTCTTCCGCATCTTCCTCCGATTTGGTCAACAACTTCGCAAAGTTCTTGACACGAGGGTAGTTAGCCGCGTAAAACCGTTCAAAACGAACATCCAAGTCTTCTACTTTTTCACTCATCTATTCTGCTTTTTATAATGAAAGCCGGACAAATATAGCCAATTTTAATTTCAGACAAACAAATGTCAGTAAAAAACATCCCGCCTTTCAGTTCATTTGAACTAAAAAGGCGGGATAAAATCAAAAACAGGAAAGTCCTGTCTTATTCTTCATCCATCAGGATTTCCAAAATCTGGCAAGCAGCTTTCGCCACCGGAGTACCCGGACCGAAGATAGCAGCCACCCCTGCTTTATACAAGAAATCATAATCCTGTGCAGGAATAACGCCACCGGCAATCACTACGATATCTTCGCGACCCAGCTTCTTTAATTCCTCAATAATCTGCGGAACCAATGTCTTATGTCCGGCAGCCAACGAAGAAACACCGACTACATGAACATCGTTTTCAACAGCTTCACGTGCAGCTTCCGCAGGTGTCTGGAACAACGGTCCCATATCCACGTCAAAACCGCAGTCGGCATAACCGGTCGCTACCACTTTGGCACCACGGTCGTGACCGTCCTGTCCCATCTTCGCAATCATGATACGGGGTTGACGCCCCTCTTTCTTCGCAAACTTCTCAGCCAGTTCACAAGCACGCTTGAAGTCGCTATCGTTTTTACTTTCTGATGAATACACGCCTGATATAGTTCTAATTATTGCTTTATAACGTCCTACGACCTGTTCGCAAGCAGATGAAATCTCGCCCAATGTGGCACGGACGCGCGCTGCCTCCACTGCCAGTTCCAGCAAGTTACCCTTACCGGTCTTCACACATTCGGTAATAGCCGCCAACGCTTTATCTACCTCAGCCTGGTTACGTCCCTCTTTCAGACGTTTCAGGTTTTCGATCTGTTCAAGACGAACCGCCGTATTATCAATTTCAAGAATATCAATCGGAGCTTCTTTGTCCAGACGATACTTGTTCACACCGACAATCGTCTGCTGACCACTGTCGATACGAGCTTGTGTACGTGCAGCGGCCTCTTCGATACGCATCTTAGGAATACCTGTTTCGATAGCTTTTGCCATGCCACCCAGTTTTTCAATCTCCTGAATATGCTCCCAAGCCTTATGCGCCAACTCATTCGTCAGAGTCTCTACATAATAAGAACCGCCCCACGGGTCAACATTCTTGCAAATGTATGTTTCTTCCTGAATATAGATCTGAGTGTTACGGGCAATACGTGCGGAGAAGTCCGTCGGAAGTGCGATAGCCTCATCCAACGCATTGGTATGCAAAGACTGTGTATGTCCCAAAGCGGCAGCCATAGCTTCGATACAAGTACGTCCTACGTTATTGAACGGATCCTGTTCGGTCAATGACCAACCGGAAGTCTGTGAGTGGGTACGCAGTGCCAATGATTTCGGATTCTTCGGGTTAAACTGTTTCACAATCTTCGCCCACAACATACGCGCGGCACGCATCTTGGCAATTTCCATGAAATGGTTCGTCCCAATCGCCCAGAAGAAAGACAGACGCGGAGCAAATGCATCGATATCAATACCGGCGGCAGTTCCGGCACGAAGATATTCGAGACCGTCGGCAAGCGTATAAGCCAACTCAATATCTGCGGTAGCACCTGCTTCCTGCATATGGTAACCGGAAATGGAGATGGAGTTGAACTTAGGCATCTTCTGCGAAGTATACTCAAAGATGTCGGAAATAATTTTCATTGAGAATGCAGGCGGATAAATATAGGTATTACGCACCATGAATTCTTTCAGGATATCATTTTGGATAGTACCAGCCATTTCTTCCAATTTCGCACCTTGCTCCAGACCCGCATTGATGTAGAATGCCATAACCGGAAGCACCGCCCCGTTCATTGTCATGGATACGGACATCTTGTTCAAAGGAATACCATCGAACAGGACCTTCATGTTTTCCAAAGAACAGATAGATACACCCGCTTTACCTACGTCACCTACCACACGTTCGTGATCGGGGTCGTAGCCGCGATGCGTAGCCAAGTCGAATGCAACCGACAACCCCTTCTGACCGGAAGCCAGGTTACGGCGATAGAAAGCATTTGATTCTTCGGCAGTGGAAAATCCGGCGTATTGACGGATCGTCCAAGGACGCAGAGTGTACATTACCGAGTACGGACCACGCAGGTACGGAGGAAGTCCGGCAGCATAGCCGAGATGTTCCATTCCTTCAAGGTCTTCTTTTGTATAAACAGGCTTCACTTCGATGTGTTCCGGTGTTTTCCAATCAGCGGAGATACCGTTAGCCTTTTGCCATTCAGCACCGTTAGCAGGCTGAAATGCGGCATATATATCAATGTTTTTAAAATCTTTTCTCATCTTACTTCAATAGTTTGGCGTTAAACTCTTTCAAGGTATCCAGCACATTGACACGGACATGGATAAAGTACTCAATACCTGCGGCTTTCAATGTATCGGCACATTCCGGATTACCGGCGATGATAAACATAGCACGGCCATTCAAAGCTTTGAAAGCGGGAATTGCATATTCCGCATATTCATCATCACTGGAACAAAGCACCACGATATCCGCCTTAGCAGCCATAGCCGCCTCTATTCCTGCCTCAACCGTTTCGAAGCCCAGATTATCAATCACTTCATAACCGGCACAAGCCAGGAAGTTGCAAGAGTATTGTGCACGTGCCTGACGCATTGCCAGATTACCGATAGTCAACATGAACGCTTTCGGACGTTTGCCGGACGCTTCCGTCTCAAGACGCAAAGCCTCGAATTCGCTGGCAGCACGGTCGGATACCAAAGTAGCCACATCTTTCTCGCAAGTATGTTCCTTGCCACCGCCACAACAACATTTTGCCTCAACCGGTTTCTTGTCACCCGCTTTTTCATTAAAGTTGGGGAATTGGTTGGTGCCCAACAATACTTCACGACGCTGTGCCACCGCTTTATGACGCGCTTTATTGCTTTCGTTCACAGCAGCCTGAACTGTCCCCGCTTTCAAGGCAGCATAGAAACCACCGGCTTCTTCGACAGACAGGAAGAGCTCCCAGGCCTGTTTAGCGATAGAGACAGTCAGGTTTTCAATATAATAAGAACCTGCAGCCGGGTCAATCACTTTATCAAAATGAGATTCTTCCTTCAGCAGCAATTGCTGGTTGCGTGCCAGACGCTCGGAGAATTCATCAGGGGTCTCGTATGTCTTGTCAAATGGAGTAACTGTCATTGAATCCACACCTCCCAAAGCAGCACTCATCGCTTCGGTTTGCGTACGAAGCAGATTCACATGTGCATCAAACAAAGTAAGATTGAATGTGGAAGTTTCGGCGTGAACCGCCATTTTTGCAGCGCAACGGCATTCACCGTTAGGACCTTTATTGTCGCAATCACGTACACATTCGGGCTTATAAGAAGCTACGATATTCGCCCAAAGCAGACGTGCGGCACGGAATTTTGCAATTTCGAGGAAGTAATTGGAGCTGATACCGAAGTTGAACTTGATTTTCTTGGCAACAATAGCAGCGGGAATACCGGCCTCTGTCAGTTGATTCATGTATTCATTACCCCAAGCCAGCGCATAACCCAACTCCTGAGAAATATAAGCTCCGGCATTGTTCAGAGATAAAGCATTTACATTCAGTACACGATAGAAAGGAAGCGGTTGGATGGCCTCAATCAAAGCTTTGCCCGTTTGCACCATATCGCCTTTTTCCTTACCGCGAGTCAACATCTTATTGAAGAAATCATAGTTTATAGAACCTCTCAGTTTCTTCACATCATAATCTTTCTTCTGGAAATAAGCTACCAGCAGATTAGCCAACTCAACGACGTGTCCCTGGCAAGTAGAGAAGTTCAGTTCAACGCACTCAGCTTGAATATCATTCAACAGTGTTTCAAGATATTCCGCATTGAGTTCCTTTGCTTTCACATGGAAAGAAAGTGAATCGACACCCTTATTCAAGATATCCAACGCCTTTGCATTAGCTTCTTTCGGGCATTCCACTCTGATTTCCTGACGAACCAGCCACTCATTGTTGTCTTTCTTGGTTCCCCTCAGATAAGGGAATTCTCCTGGAAGCGCATCGGTAGTCTTCAAACCCTCCAGATCTTCCATCCGGTAGAAAGGTTTCACTTTGAACCCTTCGTTCGTTTTCCAAACGAGCTTCTTCTCAAAATCAGCACCTTTCAAATCGGCTGTAACCTTCTCCATCCATTGTTCGGTGGAGACTGGAGAAAAGTCTGAGAAGAGTTTTTCTTTTTTGTCTGCCATAGTTTATTTAAAATTAAAACAAGATTAATATTGTCTTTATTTTTATCTATCTCTCTAAATGTCCGTTGTTCGACTTGCAAATATAACCAAATAGTTAAAACAATACTCTTTTTTAGGGAAAATTCGCACAGCCCGGAAAATGAAGAATAGGAAATGGGAAATGAAAAATTACCATTATTCATCCCATATATACAATAGGTATAGAAATTCTTCATTTTTCATTTTTAGTTCTTCATTTATTTGATTTGCTCCAATGTTATGAGTAATTTTGCACCCGTTTTATAAAAGACATTATAAAAACTACTATAAATTATGGATTGGTTACAAAGTTTATTGTGGGACCCTAGTTCTGTGGCACATATCGTGCTCCTCTACGCATTTGTAGTGGCAGCCGGTGTGTATCTCGGTAAGATAAAGATATTCGGAGTATCTTTAGGTGTCACGTTTGTTTTGTTTGCCGGCATCCTAATGGGACATTTCGGCTTCACGGCCGATACACACATCCTACATTTCATCCGTGAATTCGGATTGATTTTGTTCGTATTCTGTATCGGTCTTCAGGTGGGGCCGTCTTTCTTCTCTTCTTTCAAGAAAGGGGGAATGACACTAAACCTGTTGGCTGTAGGCATCGTAGTGTTAAATATTGCTGTTGCGCTGGGGCTTTATTACCTGTGGAACGGCCGGGTGGAATTGCCGATGATGGTTGGTATACTCTATGGAGCTGTGACAAACACTCCGGGACTTGGTGCCGCCAATGAAGCATTGAACCAGTTGAACTATACCGGTCCGCAGATCGCGTTGGGTTATGCGTGTGCATATCCGCTCGGTGTGGTAGGTATTATCGGTTCTATCATTGCTATCCGCTACATCTTCCGCGTTAATATGGCTAAGGAAGAAGAGAATCTGAAGATTCAAAGCGGGGACGCACACCACAAGCCACACATGATGAGCCTTGAGGTACGCAACGAATCAATCAGCGGAAAGACACTGATCGAGATTAAAGAGTTCTTGGGACGCAACTTCGTTTGTTCGCGTATCCGCCATGAAGGGCACGTCAGTATTCCCGACCACGAGACCATATTCAATATGGGCGATCAGTTGTTTATCGTCTGCTCGGAAGAGGATGCTCCGGCTATCACCGTATTTATAGGAAAAGAGGTGGAACTCGATTGGGAGAAACAAGACCTGCCGATGGTTTCACGCCGTATCTTGGTCACCAAACCGGAAATTAACGGAAAAACGCTCGGTTCTATGCACTTTCGCAGTATGTATGGGGTAAATGTAACCCGTATCAACCGTTCCGGTATGGACCTGTTTGCCGATCCGAATCTGGTACTTCAAGTAGGTGACCGTGTGATGGTAGTAGGCCAGCAAGATGCAGTAGAACGTGTAGCAGGTGTGTTGGGTAATCAGTTGAAACGTCTGGACACTCCGAATATCGTAACTATCTTCGTCGGTATCTTCTTAGGTATTCTTCTAGGCAGCCTTCCGATTGCATTCCCGGGTATGCCGACTCCTTTGAAACTAGGTTTGGCAGGTGGTCCGCTGGTAGTAGCGATCCTTATCGGACGCTTCGGTCACAAACTCCATCTGGTAACTTACACAACAATGAGCGCTAACCTAATGCTTCGCGAAATAGGTATCGTGCTTTTCCTTGCCAGTGTCGGTATTGATGCAGGTGCCAATTTTGTGCAAACGGTAGTCGAAGGTGACGGATTGTTATACGTAGGTTGCGGTTTCCTTATCACCGTCATTCCATTGCTTATTATCGGCGCTATTGCCCGACTGTATTATAAGGTAAACTACTTCACTCTGATGGGATTGATAGCCGGTAGTAATACCGATCCTCCCGCACTGGCTTATGCCAACCAGACAACTGCCGGTGACGCTCCGGCCGTAGGGTATTCGACGGTTTATCCGCTATCTATGTTCCTCCGTATCCTAACGGGACAGATGATATTATTAACAATGATGTAAATCAAGCTTAGCTTATAAATAGTAAAGCCGGCTCTATTCTTTTAAGTAGAATATGTCGGCTTTACTGTTTTATCTTCCTTTATTCATTATACCATATATTACAACTTCAGTTTCTTCACTACAAACTCCTCCACAAAGCGTACCGTTTCTTCTATTCCTAAAGAGGAGGAGTCCACACACAGATGATAAGTAGCTGCCGCTCCCCATGTTTTATAACTATAATAATTATAGTATTCCGAACGTTTCTTATCTGCTTTCTCCATCATTTCCTCCGCAGCCTCCTCATCAATATGATGGATCTGACACAACCGTGCAATGCGGTCTTCTTTGGAAGCCGAAATAAAAACGTTTACACAACGCGGATGTTCGCGCAATATATAATCTGCACAGCGCCCCACAAACACACAGGATTTTTCAGCCGCCAAATGACGAATAACATCACTCTGTACCTTAAATAAAGCATCATTGCTCAAACAGTTGGTACACGGCATAGCCCCCTCACTAATAAAAGGGAACCGCATTCCGAACAACCCACCGATAATACCTTGTGAAGCCTTTTCATCCGCTTTTTCAAAAAATTCTCTACACAATCCGCTCTCTTCAGAAGCTAGATTGATCAACTCTTTATCATAGAAGTCGATGCCCAAACGGGCTGCCAACTTCTCTCCTATTTCTTTTCCGCCACTACCTAACTGGCGACCGATATTAATGACATAGCTACCGCTCATAGTACATTTTGTTTTATGGTTTGGTAGCAAACATACGAATTATTTCTAAAACTCACATCATCAGACGAAAGTTATATTTGAAAGTTACAATAAAATATCCTTTTATTTCCTGCGTCCGAGACTCATAAAACCCGTCGGAAGTAGCCATACGAGCATAACTTTTCCGTTTGCCAAGAATATCCGCCCAATAAGCAGACAATTCGGCTTTTCTCTGTTTCAGGAATCGCCAGGTTGCCCTCGCATTCCACACAATCTCATCATCCTCTCCTTTCTGGATATTTGTCCCGCTACGCAAGATATAGCCTGCATC
The DNA here is from genome assembly GCF_000156195.1 of Bacteroides finegoldii DSM 17565. GTDB lineage: Bacteria > Bacteroidota > Bacteroidia > Bacteroidales > Bacteroidaceae > Bacteroides > Bacteroides finegoldii. Next base: position 229,516 of record NZ_GG688321.1, read on the forward strand.
CGTACGCAACTGTAACCCGAAAGGAAAATCCACATAGCCGTCAAAACGGAAATTATAATAGCGGGTATAGGTATTATTATCATTCAGAGAATTAAGTGAATACTGATAATCCCATGAAGTAGAAAAATCAAACCCTCCCCAAGTGGGCTGATAAGAAGCTGCCATCTCGCAATTCAACCCGGTATCACGTGTTGTGCTTTTCTCCGGCTGTTGACTTCTATCCTCATTAATCATACTGACACGATTACTATGTCTTCCGGAGGTACTCAGTTTTAAAGAAAAATGCCCGAAACGCTTCCACCAGTCAGCACTGCCATATGTATTCCAATTTCCATTGATATTTATAGGGTATATCTCCCGTCCACCGGTCTGCACATCATAGAGAACAACTTGTGTGACACTGTTCTTCTCCATCTGCCATCCCAGATTGGCGGATATTCCCTTTGAAGGATGTTGAAAACTCACATGCATAGTATGCATAAACATCTGTTTCAAATCCGGATTTCCACGAGTAATATACAACGGATCGCTATTATCCGTCAACGGCATTAAGTCCGATAAAGAAGGTTGCCGGGTTCTTCCGTTATAATTAAGACTGACACGCATTTTCTTTTTCCGCCAACTCAGCCATATCATAGGCTGATAATCAATCGTACGCATTGTGGTGTCCGCATAAAGTTTTCCGACTTTCCGATCAATAGTACGCTTCTGCGGAGTGACACCCAACGAAGCATTAAACATCCAAGTATCATCCGAATAATTGAAGCCTACATTCAAGTCGTGCCCATTACTGCGGCTATGACTCCTATTACTTAAACTATCCACATACCCCGCCTCATAACCTGCAGGCAAATCACCGAAAGAATCCCGGTTTGTCATGGAAGACAATTCATACGTATCACGGTTGTCCCGTTCATACTGTGTATTCCAATTATATGCTGCCCGGAAATGCACCTTCTTGCCAATCGGTTGAGTAAAGCTGACTCCTACCCTCCACTGATTATTTGTCTGAGGAGACTTTATATATTGGTTTCGATAAAGTACCGAATCATTCCCATTCTTGTCTTCCAGCTTGAAATAAGTAGTCTGAGACAGCGAAAAGCTCTCATTATCTCCCCATGAATCAGAATTTGTTACATTCAGTCCTAATGTAGTTCCTTTCTCATTCAAACGCCTCATAATCCCAATCATCCAATTATAACGATTGGATTTATTTTCCGAAGCCGAACGGTTCTCACTACGATTGACTTTCATATCCTTAGGTATAGATTCAAAATCAGCAAACAGACTCTCATGATTCACATTAGGAGGAGCATCAAAAGAAGCACCCTGATTACTGCTCTCATTCTCGTTGGGAGAAAGCCCGAAACTCCCGTTGAAATGTATGCGTGTACGCTTATCGACTTTCCATTCCCCCATCAGACTCGAATTCATAGACCGGCTTTTCGAAGTACCCTCATTGGCAGAAGCCGAATACTGATTGCCACTCGTCAAATATTGTTCCCGATACATGGAAGTGATATTTCCATTCCGGTTCAAGTCATAGTTCACATTTCCGGTCAAAGAAAACTTCTTGCCGAACTTGCGCGTCATATTCAGCCCGACAGAGTTATTGATATTGTCCTTATAAGTGCTATTCTGATAGCGATTGGTAGAACGGGCCATAAAAGAAAGATTCTCTCCGTTCTTATTAAAATAGTTCACCTGTCCTTCCAGGTCCTTCTTTTTATTATTTCCATATCCTACCGTCGCATTCGTCAGCCAAGTCTTGTTCAGTTCATCTTTAGTCTGAAGATCAAGCACATACTTTTTCTCTCCAGAACTGATTCCGGTAAACTCTTCTTCTTTTGATTTCTTATCATATACTTTCAGCTTGCTAATCAAATTTGCCGGCAGATTTTCGAGTGCCGTTTTCTTATCCCCCGAGAAAAAGGATTCTCCATTGACATTGATCTCACTGATAGCCTGACCGTTGTAAGTTAACGAATGATCTTTCTTATTATACACCAATCCCGGAACACGTTTCACCAGATCCTCCAGATAAGAACCTTCGGGAGTTTTATAGGCAGCAGCATTGATAACGGTAGTATCTCCCTTCATCTCTACCTCTTTCAATTTTCCCGTGATTGTCACTTCACCGATTTGTATATCATCATCCTTCAGTGTGACCACACCAACATTCACAGACAGCGAATCACTCAATATACGGTATACGGACTCCATTCCCATGAAGGAGACTTTCAATAAATATTGCCTTCTGTTCTGCGGCTGATATTTAAGAACAAAACGACCGTTCTTATCACTTGTCGTACCCTTTACAAAAGTGGAATCCTCCTTTTGCAAGACAACAATACTAGCTGAAGGTAAAGACTGTAGCTTATCACTTCCTGCTTCCAACGTCTGTACTCTGCCTTTGACAGTTCTCGTCTGTTGAGCATATAAAATTGTATGCATACAACATAACAACAAAAGCAATACAATCGTCCTATTAATTTCCATGTCGATAAGCTAGTCTCTTTTAGTAGTTTTACGAGGGTAAAAGTACACAATCCAACTATGATTCAAGAGAAAGTTCTGTGAAAAATCCCAAAAGCTCCCCACATTCTTGTTTACCTCCAAATTTTCATTTGGACATTATTCTAATAAAGAATTCAAAGTCAATATCGACATCAAACGAGATAAGACCGAAATTTCGCTATATGCGATATATAAATAAGTAGCAATTTTGTAGAAACGGAATAATAACATATTAGAAAACAATTCATATATTTGCACGATATGTTTACAAGATTGTTACAACCAAATGTAAATAAAATGATAAAACAATCCATTTACACTTTCATTCTATTCTCCTTGCTATTTTTGGCAAGTTGTATTTCTAACAAAAAGACTTCTCTCGAAGCATTCAATCAGGATATATATACTCCTGAATATGCGGCAGGATTTAAGATATTAGGCGCAACCAATGTCCAAAGTACTCTGATACAGGTATTCAACCCATGGCAGGGAGCCAAAGAGGTAGAAATGTCCTACTTCATATCACGAAATGGAGAGCAGGCACCCACCGGATTCATCGGTTCTACCATTCCTGCCGGAGCAAAGCGCATTGTATGTATGTCTTCTTCCTACATCGCCATGCTCGATGCACTAGGACAGGTAAACCGAATCGTGGCGGTATCGGGCATCGACTATGTATCGAACCCGTATATCCTTGCGCATAAGGATTCTATCAAGGACATGGGACCTGAGATGAATTATGAACTGTTGCTGGGATTGAAGCCGGACATCGTTCTGCTATACGGTATCGGAGACGCACAGACCGCCATTACAGACAAGCTGAAAGAACTATCCATTCCCTATATTTATATGGGCGAATACTTGGAGGAATCACCGCTAGGCAAAGCCGAATGGATGGTTGTTTTGTCCGAACTGACGGATAGCCGAGAGAAGGGTATCGAAATATTCAGTGAGATTCCGAAGCGTTATCTGTCATTGAAAGCGCTCACGGAATCGGTCGGACAATGCCCAACAGTTATGTTCAACACACCGTGGAACGACAGTTGGGTGATGCCTTCTACAAAAAGCTATATGGCGCAACTAGTAGCGGATGCGGGTGCAGAGTATATCTACAAAGAAAACAGTTCCAACAGTTCAACCTCGATTGGACTGGAAACGGCTTACGGGCTGATACAAAAAGCGGATTATTGGATTAATGTAGGTTCGGCAACGAGTCTGGATGAGTTGAAAACCGTCAATCCGAAATTCGCGGATGCGAAAGCTGTACGTGAACGGACGGTTTATAATAATAATTTGCGGCTGACCCCGACGGGCGGTAATGATTACTGGGAATCGGCAGTGATACGCCCTGACGTGGTTCTACGCGACCTGATTCATATCTTCCATCCAGAACTAGTGCCGGATTCACTCTATTATTACAGGCATCTGGAATGAAACGAACCTATGCCTAGAAGAATGATCGAATCTTTATTCACCAAACGTACTCGCAATTCCAGATGAAGCAACCTCATAAACATACCGCCCTTTTATTTATTGCATTAGGTATCGTTGCCGTACTATTATTATTGATAGACATGGCAACAGGAGATACGTACATCCCTGTCTTGAAAGTATGGGCGGTGCTCACCGGCGGCGAATATGACGAAACAACGCGCAATATCCTACTTTCCATCCGGTTCATACGGGTAGTAGTGGCGGGGCTGATAGGCGTAGCGCTTTCCGTCAGCGGCCTGCAGATGCAGACAGTTTTTCAGAATCCGCTGGCAGACCCTTATCTGCTGGGAGTCAGTTCGGGCGCAGGACTGGGAGTGGCTCTGTTTATACTAGGCGCTCCGTTGCTCGGATGGACGAACTTCTCGCTTCTCCAATCATTGGGTATCGTCGGTTCGGGATGGATAGGAACGGCTGTCATCCTATTGGGAGTAGCCGTCATCAGCCGGAAAGTGAAAAATATTCTCGGCGTGCTGATTATGGGGGTTATGATAGGATACGTGGCAGGTGCCATTATCCAGATTCTGCAATATTTGAGTTCTGCCGAACAACTGAAAATGTTCACGCTTTGGTCGATGGGCTCGCTCAGCCATATCACTGCCACCCAACTGGGAGTCATGATTCCGATGCTGTGCATAGGTCTGCTGTTCTCCGTAGCTTGCATCAAGTCACTGAACCTATTGCTGCTCGGTGAGAACTACGCGCGGACAATGGGAATGAACATCAAGCGTTCACGCACCTTCATTTTCGCTTCTACCGCATTGCTGACAGGAACGGTCACTGCTTTCTGCGGTCCGGTAGGTTTCATCGGGCTGGCTGTGCCACACGTCACCCGGTTGCTGTTCAACAATGCCGACCACCGGATACTTGTCCCCGGCACCATGTTGACGGGACTTATCAGTATGCTTCTCTGTGACATTATCGCCAAGAGCTTCCTGCTCCCAGTGAACTGCATCACTGCCCTGCTGGGTGTTCCGGTTATTTTATGGGTAATCGCTAAAAACTTGCGCAGATTCAAATGATAGAGCTTAAAGAACTGACATTAGGATATGGACAGCGTACGCTGTTAGAGATGGTAAATGCCCGGATGACTAGCGGACAACTCATCGCCCTGCTGGGACGCAACGGGGCAGGAAAGAGTACATTGCTCCGTGCCATGATGGGACTGGAAAAGCCACAGTCGGGAGAAATCATCCTACAAGGCAAAAAAATAGCCTCGTTGAAACCGGAAAAACTAGCCCGTAGCATCAGCTTTGTAACGACAGACAAAGTACGCATCGCCAATCTTCGCTGTAAAGATGTAGTGTCTATGGGACGCGCCCCTTATACAAACTGGATCGGACAACTACGACCGGAAGACGAAATGCGGGTAGATACTGCCATACAGCTGGTCGGCATGTCCGCTTATGCGGAAACGACCATGGATAAGATGTCCGACGGCGAATGTCAACGAATCATGATTGCCCGCGCGCTAGCCCAGGACACCCCTGTCATCCTGCTCGACGAACCCACCGCCTTTCTCGACTTGCCTAACCGTTACGAACTCTGCCTGCTCTTGAAGAGACTGGCACAGGAAGAGGACAAATGTATCCTATTTTCCACACACGACCTCGACATAGCGCTGTCACTCTGCGACTCTATCATGCTGATAGATAACCCGCATATGTATACACTGCCTACCCCAGAAATGGTAGCGAGCGGACATATCGAAAGACTGTTCCGAAACGAGTCGGTGACATTCGACGCACCAAATATGAGGGTACGTATAAAATAAACATTTTATCACTAGGATAAAAATATAAATAATAAAATATGATTCTCGTAAGCTGATTTTTTAGCCAAACAAGATAAAGTTATTAATAAATTCTCTAACTTTGTGGCGTTAAGGTTTCTTGTTACAGTATATACACTGTTAAGGAATGAAAAGGGAATGCCGTGTAAACCGGCAACAGAACCTGCTGCTGTAAATCTCCGCTCCTTGTAATCAGAGAGCAAAATTGCAACACGAAAGTCACTGGATAGTTTATCTGGGAAGGCGTTGCAAAATGGGATGAGTCAGAAGACCTGCCTTGATGCTCTGATTTACACCTGCGGGATTTCGGGTAGTAGTCAAATAGAAAATAAGCAATTATCTTTTATTTGGTATAATAGCTATATGTCCGTTTGTGTAGATTGAATTCAGATCTGAACAAACGGATTTTTTATACCTATAAAATAAAAGACATGCTTTCTATTCAAGTCCATTCATACAATAAGCATTGTATCCATTTACGGTGGATATTATGTTTGATTCTATCTTTATTTACCACATTACCGGCCATTTCCCAATCCAAGGTTCGGCATCAGACTTCTCTGTCTGATACACTTCTCAAACTCAAAGAAGTTACTATCTACAGTAATCGGATGCAAAAAAAGATGTCTCCTGTGCAGATACTGTCCGGCAAAGAACTTGAGAAGCTAAATGTTTACTCCGTTGCCGATGCTTTACGCTACTTTTCCGGAGTACAGATAAAAGATTATGGAGGTATTGGCGGACTAAAAACCGTCAATATACGAAGTATGGGCAGTCATCATGTCGGAGTATTTTATGATGGTATTGAATTAGGAAATGCGCAAAATGGAGTCGTCGATCTAGGCCGTTTTTCATTAGATAATATGGAAGTCATTTCACTATATAATGGTCAAAAAAGTGCCATCTTCCAACCTGCCAAAGATTATAGTTCCGCAAGTGCCATATATATGCAGACACGAAAACCCCTATTCAAAGGGGAAAAGAAAAACAATCTGAACATCGGGGTGAAAGGCGGTTCATTCTCTACCATCAATCCGTCACTACTTTGGGAACATCGTTTCAACGAACGAATAAGCAGTTCCATCAGTACGGAGTATATGTATACATCAGGACGATATAAATTCACATACGCCAAGAAAGATGGTTACGACACAACAGCTGTTCGTCAAAATGGAGACGTAAGAATGTTACGTTTGGAGAATGCATTCTTCGGAAAAGTCCCCAAAGGAGAATGGAAAGCCAAAGCATACCTATACAATTCGGAACGGGGATACCCCGGAGCTGCGGTAAGAGAAGAACCGGGTAAGTTTCGCCATCAGGACCGGCAGTGGGATACCAATCTGTTTGTGCAAGGCTCTTTTCAAAACTATTTTAAGCCTTGGTACAGTCTGCTAGCCAACGGAAAATATGCTTATGACTATCTCCACTATTTATCCGATCCCAGACTGGATGTCACCACCATGTACGTAGACAATCACTACCGACAGCAAGAAATCTATGCTTCGGCCGCCCATTTATTCACCATCTATCCCTGGTGGAGTATGTCATTATCCAACGATTTTCAATGGAATGCATTACGGGCCGATCTCATAGATTTTGTCTATCCAACCCGTAATACAATCCTGACTTCTGCTGCCACGTCCTTTGACTTCAACCGCCTCATGTTGCAGGCGAGCCTGTTATATACTCATGTCGATGACAATACACGTACCAAAGGAGCCAATGCAGGCACCAAAAACAAATACACTCCGTCTGTCATAGCCACCTGGCAACCATTGACCAAGCTCCCTCTGAATGTACGGGCCTTTTATAAGAAAGTCTTTCGCATGCCAACTCTCAATGATTTGTATTATACTTTTATAGGCAATAAGGACTTAAAACCAGAATATACCACCCAATACGATGTGGGTATCACTTTCTCTCACACCTGGAATAACCATTGGCTGAAAAGCCTGGACTTACAAATAGATGGTTACTATAATGAAGTAGATGATAAAATCATTGCCATGCCTACCTCCAACCAGTTCCGTTGGACTATGATTAATCTCGGACATGTGGAAATTCGGGGATTAGACGCAGCCATACGAGGAAAATGGGGCTTCGGAAAGGTGGAACTTAGCACTCTCTTCAATTACACCTATCAAAAGGCACAGGATTTTACCGATCCTACCAGTGAATGGTATGGAGGCCAGATTCCTTATATACCTTGGCATGGAGGTTCCATCATCCTCAATGGAAGTTACCAAACATGGTCCTGTAACTATAGTTTCATTTATACAGGTGAACGTTATGAAGCAGTCGCCAATATCCCGGAGAACTACGCACAGCCCTGGTATACCCACGATTTTTCCCTATCCAAAACTTTTCAATGGGGGAAAACGGGAATACGTGTAACGGCAGAAATTAATAATATCTTCAATCAGCAATATGAAGTAGTGCAATGCTATCCTATGCCCGGTACAAGTTTTAAAATCAAATTAAACGTCATGTTATGAGAATATCTGTTCTATCCATCATTATCTGTTTTGTTCTTCTATCGACTTCTTGTCGCGAAGATGAACGCATTATTCCGTCAACTCCCAACCAAGTTACTCCCGGAGTAAGCGGTACCTCTGTCAAAGGTTTCTTTCTACTCAATGAAGGAAATATGGGAAGCAACAAGGCTACCCTTGATTACTTTGATTACGAAACCGGTATCTATCATAAGAATATCTATGCGGAACGGAACCCGGGAGTCGTACAAGAATTGGGGGATGTGGGAAATGATATCCAAATCTATGGAAATAAGTTATATGCCATCATCAACTGTTCTCATTTCGTAGAAGTGATGAATGTAGAAACAGCAAAACACATCACGCAAATTTCCATACCTAATTGCCGTTATATAGTTTTTAAAGATAAATATGCATACGTCAGTTCGTATGCAGGCCCTGTCAAAATAGATCCCAACGCCAGACTGGGGTATGTAGCACGTGTTGACACTACCACACTGACTGTCAAAGATACCTGTGTGGTCGGCTACCAGCCGGAAGAAATGGTGATTGTGGGCAACAAACTCTATGTAGCCAACTCCGGCGGGTATCGCGTACCTAATTATGACCGCACGGTATCCGTCATCGACTTGAACACATTCAAAGTTATCAAAACCATTGATGTGGGAATCAATTTGCATAGAATGGAATTAGACCAATACGGAAATATTTATGTCTCATCCCGGGGAGATTATTATGACACTTACTCCGAAACATTTGTAATAGATTCCAATACCGATAAAGTAATCGAAGAATTACCGCTTCTTCCCAATACAGAAATGGCTATTTGCAGAGATTCACTGTATATATACAGTACAGAATGGAGTTATTACACCAACAGTTGGACAGTCTCTTACGCTATTTATAATACAAAAACAAAGAAAACTGATACCCGCAATTTTATTACAGATGGTACGGAAAAATCTATCAAGATACCTTATGGAATAGCAATCAATCCGGAAACAGGTGAATTCTTCGTCACCGATGCCAAAGACTATGTGACTCCTGGCACATTATACTGTTTCTCCCGGGATGGAAAAAAGAAATGGTCAGTCATCACGGGGGACATTCCGGCACATATTGCCTTTACAGATAAGAAACTAAAAGCGATTCAATAATTCATATCACTATTACTAATTAAAAACAAAAGCAATGAAGAAAATTCTATTTTTACTGCTCACTATCATTACGGTATGCAGTTGCTACAATGACGATGATCTCTGGGATAAAGTCAATGATCTTGACGGACGAGTAGAAACACTAGAAACAACAGTCAAGAAAATGAACTCAGAAATTACAACTTTACAGAGTTTGGTAGACGCATTAAATCAAGGGAAAATAATTACGAATACAGAACAGACCTCCGAAGGCTACACGCTGACCTTCAATGACGGAAGCAAAGTATCTATCAAAAATGGAACAAATGGTACAGATGCTCCTGTGATTGGAGTGAAAGCTGATGAAAACGGAATATATTACTGGACAGTCACCACTAATGGCACTACAGAATGGCTACCGGATGCCGAACACAAATTGAGAGTAACAGGTGTAACTCCTGTCATGGGAGTTGACAGTGAAGGCTATTGGACGGTTGATACAGGTGAAGGAGCTAAACGCATGAATGGAACAGATGGCAAACCGGTAAAAGCAACGGGAAAGGACGGGGATTCTTTCTTCAAGTCGGTAGTAGATGACACGGAGAATGATGTTGTTATCATTACTTTGGCAGATGAAAAAAACACTTCGTTCATGCTGCCAAAAACAACTAATTCGGTTATGAAAGTCACTGATATGGGAAGCGTTGAATATTTCACTTTTAACCAAACCAAATCATTTGAATTACAACTCACTAACGTGGCAGACTTCATCGTCCATGCACCGGAAGGATGGACAATAAAAATGAGCTATACCAAACTTTCCATTACCGCCCCTGCTTCCGTATCAGAAAATGAAGCTGTCATTAAAATCCAGTTATTTAATAAACAAGGACTAACAAAAATTCAGCGATTATTCGTTTATGCTTCTGCATATACTTTAAAAGGGTTATCTTTTGAAGACTCCGATTATAAAGGTACAGGCAATTATATAGGTAAAAGCGACTGGTCTTCATTAATTGACAATCCTCAATATGGCGGTCCGTTACTTTATGGACAATCAGGAATGGGCCCTTCAGACTATAATTGGTATGATGAAAACAATACATTACTCCAACATGAGTTCCCAACGAATTGGGGCACTACCTGTTATTGGGGAGGTGGACACGCTATATCCAACTATGTAGATATGGATTTGACTCATGGAGGTTTTCAATACCAGTTGGCGGTTTATTACAAAGATCCGGCAACAGGAAATGGAGGGCATAACGGCTCTAAGAATTTCTGTGTACATTATGGCTATACAGATAACTCCGGTTATGCTTCCGAAAACTTACCCTACATTTACTTTGGAGATGGAGTAGCTCGTGTAGTAGATCATATGTATGTGACAATGACAACTTATCTCGCCAATTGTGTAGCCAATGGCAACGGACTGACTGCACCTGCCGGGGAAGATGATTGGGTAAAACTGGTCGCTATCGGTTATGATGAAGACGGTAACGAAGTTAAAACTAAACCTGAATTTTATCTGGTAGGAAAAACTGGTAACATTCTGGAATGGAGCAAATGGGATTTATCAGCTCTGGGCAAGGTAGTAAAGATTGATTTTAATGTCACAGGGAGCAATGATAATGGTTACGGTTTTAGCCAACCGGCTTATTTCTGTTATGATGACGTAGCAGTGAGATTCTAATGAAACATATTATACTTCTTTTATTTGTTCTGTTCGCATTAGTATCATGCGTGAAAGAAGAGGAGGACTCTCCTCTTCTTTCCGCTCCTGTCATTACCCTGAAAGAAGAATCCCCCATCTATAAAACAAAAATTGGTCGGGAGATAACCATCGCTCCTGTTTATGAAAATACCGATTCGGAAACGACCTTTAACTGGACAATAGATGGAAAGAGTATCTGTACCGCTTCCACCCTGACATTTTCAGCCGATGAAGCAGGCAGGTATTTCATTCTGATTTCTGCCACCAATGCTGGAGGGACAACAGAAAAAGAGATACGTATCGATGTCTTTCAGCTTGATGTACCGACTATCTCTATTGCGGATGCCGACAAAGGTTTCAAAGTGCTTCAAGGCTCTGAACTAACCATTACACCCATAGTAGATTCTTTTCTGGAAACCAGTTACTCCTGGCAAATAAACGGTGAAGATATTTCGAACGAATTAACCTGTACTCTCCCCACAATCGAGCTTGGCGAATATCAGGTTCGTTTTGCTACTCACAATGAAGATGGCGATGACGAAGTAACTTTCAAAGTAGAAGTTTGTTCACCGGATCAAGTAGATTTCAACTGGACATTCCTGCAAACGGAATATAACATGTCAGCCGGCAGAACTATCCGTATCAAACCGGTTGACGTGAATAATGCACTGGATGCAGTCTATACATGGACCGTGGACAATGAACAAGTGCAATCCGGAGAAAATGATACTTATCTGTTTACATCCGGGCAGCAGGGGGAACACACGGTAAAGGTCGAAATGAAGAACTCATATATACTCGCTACGCAAACATTAAAAGTCAATGTTTGCCCTCCCGCAGGAACATACCAGCGGAAGATTAGCGCCACAAGTTCTGCGTCAATGAACAGAGTATATGAATATTTACCGGCTCCCGGTCAATTCATCAATGAGAATCATACCACAACAACTATGGCAGAAGCCTGCACCTATGCAGAAGAACGAATCAATCAGACGGCTTATGTTTCCCTAGGCGGATTCGGTGGATACATCATCGTTGGATTCGATCATAGTATCGTGAATGATGGAGATTACAACATTGCTATTACAGGAAACGCTTTTGATGGTTCGTCAGAACCGGGAATTGTATGGGTAATGCAGGACGAAAATGGTGATGGGTTACCTAATGACACTTGGTATGAATTGCGCGGATCCGAATATGGGAAAGCCGAAACCTGGCAGGACTATGCCGTCACCTATCATAAACCAACTGGTATTCAGCTTCCCACCCCATGGACAGACAATCATGGTCAAAGTGGGTCTATTGATTATCTGGGTGCTTTTCACCGGCAAGATTATTATTATCCCGCCTGGGTAAAGGAAAAACAATATACTTTGCGAGGTACTCGCCTGAAAGAGCGTAATTACGATCAATCCGGTAATGGTACTTATTGGGTAAATGATAGTTATGAATGGGGATATGCTGATAATTTCAGTGCCATTGATCGTCTGACAGATGATGACAACTATAATGCCGGACCGTCTGACAATCATTTCAAGATATCCCATGCTGTAACTTTCGACGGTAAGGATGCAAACCTGAAGTACGTTGATTTTATCAAAGTACAAGTGGGTGTTAATAGTAAAAGCGGTTGGTTGGGTGAAATATCCACTGAAGTTTTTGGAATAAAGGATTTCAACATGCTCAAATAATTGATAGAATATACATAAGAGATTCTTTTCCCTATTAAATATAGAGATAAAAATTACCAAATGGTAATTTTTATCTCCTCCCATAACCCTACCTTTGTCGCCATTTTCAACGACAAAGGTAGAAAGTTATGAAAGATAGTATTGATTTCGGCAGTATGAACATCTCCACGTTGTTCCGTAAGTTACTAATTCCTACGGTACTTGGGATGGTATTCTCGGCTCTGTTCGTTATTACGGACGGGATATTTGTAGGAAAAGGAATTGGCAGTGACGCGCTGGCGGCAGTAAATATCACTGCACCGCTTTTTATGATCGCAGTGGGTATCGGACTGATGTTCGGAGTGGGAGCTTCGGTGGTGGCTTCCATTCATTTATCTCAGGGAAAACGCAAAGTAGCAAGTATTAATATCACTCAGGCAATTGCTTTTTCCGCATTGCTCATACTTATCCTGTCTGCTCTGTGCCTTTATTTTATAGAGCCATTAGCCAGATTATTAGGTAGTTCGGACCGATTGTTGCCGTTAGCTGTAGAATATATGGCATGGTACATTCCTTTTCTCGTATTCTACGAAGTCTTAAATATAGGTATGTTCTGCATCCGTCTGGACGGTTCACCCACCTATGCCATGATGTGTAATGCGGTTGCAGCCATACTCAATATCATACTGGATTATATATTCATCTTCGAACTTGGTTGGGGAATAATGGGAGCAGCTTTTGCCACCAGTCTGGGAACTGTCGTGGGAGGGTTGATGACACTGATTTACTTACTCCGTTTCTCTCGTACCCTCCATCTATGCCGGATAAAGTTAAGTATCAAAAGTCTGTTACTGACTCTTCGCAACATCGGTTATATAATTAAACTGGGAAGCTCTGCTTTTATCAGTGAAGCCTCCATTGCCTGTATGATGTTTCTGGGGAACTACGTTTTCATCCGCCATCTCGGTGAAGACGGAGTGGCAGCATTCAGTATTGCCTGTTACTTCTTCCCTATCATCTTCATGGTCTATAATGCCATTGCACAATCCGCACAGCCGATTATCAGCTATAACTTCGGAGCCGGACAACCCGAGCGTGTACGAAAGACACTGCATCTCGCCATTCGGACCGCTTTAATCTGCGGTATCAGCTTTTTCATTCTTACCGTACTATGCTGCCAAGACATCGTTTCGTTATTCATTGACCGCAGCTACGCTGCATTTGATATAGCAGTAAACGGGCTTCCTTATTTCGGAGTAGGATTCATTTTCTTTGCCGTCAACATGATTGGCATTGGTTATTATCAGAGTGTCGAAAGAGGTCAGCGGGCAACAATTATCACTCTTCTCCGGGGAGTCGTATTTATGTTGATCGGATTCTTTGCGCTCCCTCCGGTATTGGGTATACCGGGTATCTGGCTAGCCGTACCATTGACAGAGTTATTAACCACTTTCTATATTTTCGGAATTTATTTGAAAGATCGTTTCATTGTCTGCCGACGATAAATCAAAGAGACTCCGGAATTATTGCAATATGTACCTTTAAAACATATAGCGTCTTACTTGTGGATAACTCCGCAGTCGCTAAGTAGGATTCGGGCGAAGATAGCATCTTCTCGCAATAATACTACGCTTTCGAGGTCTTCACCCCAAAAGCACAATAAGTCAAATAACACACACAAGCTAAAGTAACAAAAACACCTCCGATCACACCTACTATTCCAATCGCAAATCCAATAACTGGAGTAACGACTCCGCCACCGGCAACAGCAGTAATCATCAATCCTGAAATTTGGTTTGCTTTTTCCGGCCTTGCCTGTAAAGCCATCGAATAAATGATAGAAAATACGGATGAGGCAAAGAAGCCGACAGCACCGATACAAATCAGATTCACCATATCATTTTTTACAAAGGCCAGAATAAGCAAAGAGAAAATACAGGCAACAATATTCACACGGAAATATTTCATTTCAGCAATACGGGCTAACAAGAAAGCACCCAACAAAGCACCTACCGTACGGCTTAAAAAATAAACCTGTGGGGCAAACTTCACTTGTTCTGCCGTCCAGTCAAATCGTTCCGCCATCAGTTTGGAGCTAATAAAGTTGGTAGCAACATCTACTCCCACAATAAAAAAGATACCCAGAAACAACAACAGAATCGTTTTATCCTTCAACAAAGAAAAAGTATCACTGATAGAAAGTTGTTGGGTTGCGGCACTGGAAGCTTCCCGTTTAACAGGTGTAGCCATCAGCCAAATGGCAGACAATAACGTGATAAAGCCTAATATAGGAAAACAATAATACCATTTGTCATCTCCAAAATGTGCTACAGCCAGCAACACAATCTCCGGCCCGACGAGAGAAGACACAGCTTTAATCACTTGTCCTGCTGTCAAACTACTTGTCAGCAAACGTTGGCTGGTTACCACATTACTCAATAACGGATTCAATGAAACCTGTAAAATGGCATTGCCAATTCCCAAAAGAGCATAAGCTATCATACAAGTCGCACTGTTATAAACGACTAATGGCAGCAGCATACCCACTACCGTTATTCCCATACTAAGTAAAACCGTATTTTTACGTCCCCATTTGTTCATCTGATTTCCAACAGGAATACCTAAAAACAGGAACCAGATAAAAACCAATGAAGGAACAAATCCCGTCATCACGGGAGACCAGTCGAAAGTACGTTGAACATAATCGGACGAAATACCGACTATGTCACAGAAGCCCATTACAAAGAACCCGAAAAGAACGGGAAGGGCGGCATAAATAGAATTTTGTGTTTTCATGTTTAACCCACTATATTATAAAATGTAAAATCCCCGGTGTCCTGTCAAGCAACATCGACACCGAGGAAAATAAGCTGTTTATTCAGAACAATGAGGCGGATTTTCCACTCCCCATTTCTCATTCGGTTGATTTCCCATTGTGAGTTTCAATGTCCCACCTTTATAGAGTTCATCCCGGTACAACCAGCACTGTTCCAATGGTTTGCCATTCAGCGTAGCCGACTGTACATAATATGCATCCGGGGTATTACCTGTCGTTTCAATCACAAACGTTTTTCCAGTTGCATTCACCGGACTAAGTTTAATTTCAATCTTATCAAACAATGGACTGCCCATCTGGAAAGTCGGCCGTTCACAAGCTCCTCCCTGTACATCGAACAATCCCATTGCTGCCATCACATACCAGGCTCCTAACTGTCCCTGGTCTTCATCCTGACCATAACCATAACCATGTTCTCCGTTTGTTCCATAAAACTCATCACAGATCAAACGCGTCCATTTCTGTGTCAGGTAAGGCTTACCGGAGAAATTAAACAACCAGGAAATATGAAGACTGGGCTGGTTTCCGTGATTATAAGGGCTCTGTAAACCAGAGAAAGCATTTACTACTTTTCCACCACCAAAAATCGACTTACGGGCTTCTGTGAAGATAGAATCCAACCGATTGTTAAACTCATCTTTGCCGACTTTTTCAATCAAACGAGCCGGATTCTGCGGTACAAAGAAAGTATATTGCATTGCATTCCCTTCCTGAAAACCTCTCCATGATTCCAATGGATTAAAGTTATCAATAAACTCACCATTGGGTACTCTCGGACGAATCATCTTCAGCGAATCATCAAACAACTTTTCCCAACCTGCAGAAAGCTCCATCAAACGCTTATAATCTTCCGTACGTCCCAAAGCTTTTGCCCATTGAGCCACTGCATAAGCACTAAAACTATATTCTAATGTGTGAGATACGGAGAAGCTCGAACCTTCCGGATGTGTGCCGAAATGAACACTGTTCTCATAAGGCACATACCCTCTCTCTACAAACTGTTTCACATCCATCTTGCCTGCCCCTTCAATGCGGCCTTCCCAGCCTAATTCATTCTTCAAGGCTGCCTGATAAGCAGTTTCCACATCAAAGTTACGAATTCCGCTATTATAAGCACCTGCTAAAGTGATGCTCACCATATTGGTTCCCACTCCGGAAACATACTTGCTGGTAGCAATACCATCCCCTAGCCAACCGGCATCCTTATACACCAGCAACTGACTGTTTACAAAGTCATTATAGTACTCCGGATATGCCAATGCCCAAAGAGAAGTCAGATTCCAGTAAGCTCCCCAAACCGCATCCGTATTATAGTGATTATATTCCGGTTTACCATCCTTAGTCAAAGGTATCTGACCAATGGTACCGTCATTTTTAGGATAAGCTCCGTTGACATCGCTGGCAAGCCCTCTACCCAATAATGCATGATACAACCCGGTATAGAATTTGATTTTGCTATCTTCCGTACCTCCAGAAACCAAGATGCGGCTCAAAGACTCATTCCATTTATCCGTAGTCGCTTTCATAGCCTCATCAAAAGCCAAGTCTTTCGCCTCCGATTCCAAATTCACTTTCGCATTTTCTATGGAAGTATACGATAAACCTATTTTTACATTGACTATCTCGTCTTTCTTTGTTTTATAATTCAGACACATGATAGCACCCGGCCCTTTTATTTCATTACGAGCCATCAAAGCACTATCTTGATAGAAAACTTCGACAGATTCCGGCGCACGGTCCAATTTTGCATAAAAATACATGGCAACCGAGGCACCTGCCTGATATTTCTTCACATATTCCGGCTCTGTAATCACATAACCTTCAATAGTATTTCCATCTACCTGTCTGATGTACGCATCACGCACAGCTCCACTTTCGCCCTGGCGATTGCCGATATTAAACAATATATGGGCATTCTCCGATTCCGGGAATGTATAACGCTGGAATCCGACACGAGCCGTAGCAGTAAGTTCAGCCTTTACCTGATAATCCTTTAATAACACAGAATAATATCCCGGACGTGCAGTTTCATCTTTTTTATCAAAGCGGGAACGGAAACCTTTATCCGGTTCTTCCAGCTTTCCGGGGTTTGTTTTCACTTCTCCCGTAACAGGCATCAGTGAAATTCCTCCTATCTGAAACTCGTGCAAGCAGGGAAAACCATCAATAGAAGCATGACCGTCCTCATAACCTACAGCCTCCCAACCTTGATTATTTCCGTACGTGCCGTTTGTAGATGCACCCAGCTTAGCTAAACCGAAAGGCTCGGCAGCCGGAGTATAGAAAAACCACCGACTATGAACCGTACCAATATTCGGATTCACATACTCTACCAGATTGGGACGATCAGGTGTTTTGCACCCTACAACACCTGCCAGAATCAACAGGCTACCTATCCATTTTAATTTCATCATTTATTTCATTTTTCTGTTTGTAACTTCTCCTTTAATTATTGCCACACGTGCATAATATTCCGGTACACACGAAGCGTCCAATAACCATTTCGGCTTACGTTTTTCATCAGTCCGCCCTGTCCAGTCATGATACATCAGTCCCGCCTGATCACGTGCATGATCCCAAGCATAATCCAGTCCTTTTATCATCGTATCCACATATTTTGAATCCCCCGTAACATTGTACAGATCGTGATAACCTCTAAACAAAACCAAATTAAACCAAGGCAAATCTGCAATATAAGGAATACCGTCTTCCGTGTATTTAAAGAACACTTTGTAACTTCCTTCTGCCAGAAATTTAGCATTATTCAGATACGCCTGCTCACCCGTATAATTATATAAAGCTACAGCTGCTTGTAACAAAGTACCTGTATTGTAAGTATACAAATCCGGGCATACTGCTGAAGTCGTTGTTAACCATGAGTTCCAAACGACTCCTCTTTCCGGATCTTTCAGATATTTATCAATCCAATGATAGAACTTCTTTCCCACCTCCAGATAATACTCATCTTTAGTTGCTTCATAAAGTTTTAAAGCCAACACCATCGCTTTTCCGTTAGAACAGGCAGGTTTCTGATCTTTCACTCCTTCCAGCCAGGAAACAGCTCCTTCAAAGTTCTCATCCCAACCACTTAAAATAAAGGTCAATACCTGTTTCGCTTTCTCCAGATAATGAGGATTTTTAGTTACCAAGTAAGAATCAATATAATCAATACCCACTAAACCATTGTCATCATAATAGCGGTCTACCTTTCCAAATTGAACAGGGTAAGCCTGATAACCGAAAGGAACGCATGTTGTATCATAATAATGTTCCATCGCCATCACCATCGAATCGACATAAACTGTATATTTCTCCGGTTCGATGGCAGCCATCAATACTGCTGAAGAAAAGACACCACTCATAGGCCATAGGTAAGAAACCTCTTGTGCCTGTCGGGTAGAATCATTAAAATAAGTCAGATCAGGACGATGACTACCGGGATAATATTCAGAGAAGAGACCGTATTTGGGAACCCGATAGAGTTCCCAGACACGTTGAAACATTTCTTCCGCCTTATCTTTGTTCGGAGTCGCTTTGGGCTCTCCTGCACAAGAGAAAAGCATGGATACCGCTGATACAAATAAAACTATATTTCTAATTTTACCATTCATACACTATTCTTCCGTCACAGTTTCCCCTTTATACAAAGCTATAATTCCCAGAGATTCTAGTGCAGCATCCTGCATCAACAACTGTTCAGCCCGTTTCGGGTCTGTTCCAGTCCAATCTTCATAAAACAGTCCGCTTGACAAACGAGCATTCTCGTATGCATAATCCAAGAAGTTAATGAATGTTTTGATATAATTACCTGCATTTTTGTAATAAGGTTCAATATCAATAAAGGCACGGATCAGTTTTGTTGTAAACCAAGGATCATGATCAGGATAAGCTAACGCCAACCCATTAAGCGGACGTACAAAATAATTATACGCACCTTCAGAAGAAGCAATGGCATTGTCCAGATAAGTTTGTTCACCTGTTATTTTATACAGACGGACTCCGTTAGAAATCATTACACCAGTATTGTAAGTCCATTTTGTTTTATTAATAGATCCGTCCGCTTGTTTATCATTCCAGTAGCAAGCATCTTCCGGATCACGCAGATTATTCAACGTCCAAGCATATAAACGTTTTGCCAAAGCTAAAACATCTGCTTTTTCCTCTTGAGGACATACTGAATAATATTCAAGTAAGAATAGTGTTGCATATCCATTGGCACACGTAGGCTTATTGGAATCACCAACTCCCTGCTGTCCCTTCTGATCCTCATTCCACCAAAGACCTCCTCCAAATGTATCATCTTCACCTTCTTGCAAAAATGCCACGATTCTTTTGGCCTTTGTCAAATAGTCTTGATTATTTAGCAAATTAAAAGCCTCTACCAATTCAATCCCTACAATAGAGTTATCATCATAAAAACGCGTTCCACTACCAGTAGTACCATTAGTTTGAGAACCATAACCACCCACAGCTCCATCAGGGGTTGAATAATAAACTTCAAAGCGGTCAACCATAGTTGCATAATTCACATCATAGCCCAAAGAATGTAAAGCTGCGACCCCTGATACCAGTCCGTCATACGGCCATAAGAAAGAAGCCGAGTTATCACCATCTTTCTTGGGATAATTTTCATTATACAATCCTTCTGTCGCCCCACTATTGATCCGGTAACACTGATTAATCAAATCAAACTGCTCTTTAGCGCGTTTATGATAAACGACTTCCTCTCCGGGTTCTGACGGAGTAATCGGTGTAGGCGGAATATATTTCTCTACGTCATCTCCGGCACAGGAGAATAATAGTGCCGGAAGAATAGCTAAAATAGTCTTTATCTTTTTCATAACTTAGTTTTATTAATTAATCGGAGTCACATTAGTAAATGTATGTATCATCAATCCATCCGCGTTCGTATCGATAGTGATAGTCGCATGCGTATAATCCAGACTACCTTTCATTTTCCAAAGGTGTTCCCATTGACTCCATTGGAACTCATACAAAGCATAGAAAGAAGCAGGTTCTCCACCCACCGGGCGTTCGGCACTCACATCATCGCCTCTACCCCAACACATATCACCACCATTTACTTGAGCTATAAAGTAATAACGCTCTTCTATATAAGTCAACCAACTAGGAGGATTTGTTTCCGGTTTAGAAGGATCAAGGAAGCGAATATCGCCCTCTCCTACAAATTTACCATTACCAACATATTGCAATACAGCTATATCAGCAAATGTCGCTCCCCAAATACAACGAACAGAAGAACCTATTTTTTCTGTCGTCATAGCCATTGTATTAAAGTTTACAGTCAGACGGGTTACCTCTTCGGAGGCAGTTACTGCCGTTTCACCATCACCCTCTCTCAACTTCGAACTATCATCAATATAATAACTGAATGTTTCACCTGTCGTAGCAGACTTAAATGAGATATTTCCAGCAGACAATTTTGTATAAATCTGGAAAACTCCCTCTTCTACACAACGGAACGGAATTCCGCCTTGTCCACCGTTCTCCGTAGCCGAACCATATAAATACAATTCTGCCGGAATATTATCAATTCCCTCCCCACGAGTCACAGTGATATTAGCCACCTTATCGGACTTCTTCACCACTCCTCCTTTCGAAGCAGTCACTGTCCATTTAATATCCCCTGTTCCCAAAGGATAAATACCAGCATTTCTGGCAATCGTATTAATAGCCGCATGAGTAATCGACAAACTGGGATTGGCTCCCAAATCACTTTTCATTGTAGCCAGTGGCTTTGAAAAGTCTCCGTCTGCTTTGTCAAACAAAACCTCGTACAATACAATTCCGCCATCTGCCGCACCGCCTCCGGACCATGATAGCACAACAGGTACTGAAGATGACACATCCAACTGGATAGAGGCAGGGGAATTCAATTCCGTAGGGACTGTAAAATCCGCATTCAATTCATAATCTTCCTGACAGGATACCATTGCCAGAAATACTGAACATATTAATAATATCTTTTTCATAATTGTTCCTTTTTGAGTCGTTAAACCAATTACCAATTCGGATTCTGCACCAAATTACCATTCAAGTCACGTTCAGCCTGTGGTATAGGCCACAAATAATGTTTATTTGCATTAAAAGCTCTATTTTCAACCCGAACGTATCCGTTATCCGTACCTACCACTTCATTCGTCTTCAATCCGTGACACCATCCGTTCAATACATCATCCGCAATTCTCCAACGGATAATATCCTTATGACGATGACCCTCCAATGCCAGTTCCGAACGACGTTCATTCCGTACAATCTCAATCAGTTTATCTTTAGAAGCTCCTTCCGGGAATTCCACTGCCGAAGCAAGTGTAAATCCGGCTCTATCACGAATTGGTTTAATAGTTGCATCCCAAGCCGTCTTATCCAGTTCACCTAACTCTGCCAATGCTTCCGCATTCATCAATAGAATATCAGCATAACGAATCAAAATCGGATTCAAACCGGAATAAAGAGTAGCACGATACGTATTATCCCAGTATTTCTTGATATAATAACCGGTAGCCGAACAATCCGATCCTACACCGTATCCATCTTTACCTTCTCCTTTCTCACAGTTGATAACGACTTCTGTTCCGTCAGCCAACGTATATGAGTTCCCAGTATACATCACTGTTGCTTTCAAACGTGGATCACGATTAGCATACGGATTACTTTCGTCAAACGATGTTCCTGTCTCTCTTATTGTTTTTCCATCTAGCATAATATAACTGTCTACCAACTCCTGCAAAGGAGAAAGCTGGGAATATCCCCCCAATGAAGGTGGCAGGAAAGCATACATCATCTGATGTTCACGGCTGGTCGGACGATACTGTGCATCCAAAATTACTTCAGAGTTGTATTCATTAGCAATCTCAAACAATCCTGCATAACTTCCAAAGAGCCTAAAACCTCCCTCCGTCATAATGGTGGACGTGATATTTTTCACTTGCGTCCAGTTACCTTCGAACAGATAAATTTTAGCTTTGATAGCCATTGCCGCCCAACGGGTAATCCGTCCTTTATTATCCGCATCATAAGAAGTCGGCAGGTAATTACCGTTAATCACTTCATCCAAATCCGCCAACATATTAGCAATGACAGTAGCTCTATCTGTACGTGCGATAGACATACTTTCCTTAATAGAAAGCACTTTCGTTGTATAAGGCACATCTCCGAACTTCGTATACAATTCATAATAATTATAAGCACGAAGCACTTTAGCCTCACCGATATAACGTTTCTTCAATTCCGGATCTAAATCAGGAACCCGGTCAATATTTTCGAGCAACTGGTTGCACATACGGATACCCGTATAACGTCCGTCCCAAACCTGTTTCACGTAAGAGTCGGCTGTAGAATATGAACCATTACCAATATTTTGTGTAAAATCATTAGGTTGTTTGGTATATGCATTGTCCGTCATAGCTTCACTATAAAGCTGTTCGTCCATATTTCCCAAATACGTATAGCAATTATTCAACGCCTTGACAGCTGCTTCAGGATCTTCTTCCCAATAAGTCAGGTCCGTTTCTCTGTCATACGGTGCCGTATCCAAGTCAACACAAGAGGCACCGCCCACTACCAAAACAGCAGATAAAATCAAATTCTTTATAGTTGTTTTCATCACGGTACAGTTTAAAATTTAACATTAAGTCCAAATGAATATACTCTTGCCACAGGATAAGCACGACCACTGCCGTCTCCGGTATATTCCGGGTCCCATCCACCTTTCATATTCGTGAAAGTCAACGGATTTTGCACGCTGGCAAAAATTCTCAAATTCTTGACATAGAGTTTTTTCATCCATTGCTGTGGGAAAGTATATCCGATCTGCGCATTTTTCAGACGCAAATATTTAGCGTCCTGAATCCAGAAATCTGATTTTGCAGCATTATTAGCCGATTCTGCTCCCATTGTCAGACGGGGATAAGTAGCATCCGGATTATTCGGAGTCCAGCGATCCTGATGGAAATCCATTACCGGACCTTCATTATTATTATGGAAAGCCTCAACAGATTCACCACGCATCCATTTGTTACGTCTTCCCACTCCTTGCCACATCATCGAGAAATCAAAGCCTTTATATTCCAGCCCATAAGTAAAGCCGAAAGTATATCTCGGAAAATCATTACCTACGATAAAGCGGTCATCATCCGGTTTAATCACACCATCGCCATTTTTATCCAGATAGCGGATATCTCCCGGTTTCGGTGTAATACCTTCCAGGTGCGGTCCTTTCTGACATTCTTCCTCATTCTGGAAAAATCCGTCTGAACGATATGCATAATAAGAATACAAAGGATAACCTTCCTTAATAATAGTCTGTACATCCGAACCACCGATAATTTCCGTACCGCGTGTATCTATTACTTCATTAAAGCTATCCGAAATATTTCCGGAGAAGTTATGCACTACTGGGCCAGTCTTCAAGCGATAGCTCACTGACAACTCCCATCCCCTCGTTTCTACTTTACCAGCATTCTGAATAGGCGCACCATTACCAAACAATCCGGGAACCGGTAAATTCACCAAAATATCTTTTGTACGATTATTGAAGCAATCAAAAGTAATATTCAAATCATTATTCAACAATCCCAATTCGAAGCCGATATTAGCCATACGGGTAGTTTCCCATTTGAGATCAGGATTTGTAGAAGCAAATGTAGCCGTCTGCGCCAATTTATCTCCGAAGCTGATGCCGTTAGTCACAGACACCGTCTGCATGTATTGATAGGCACCAATACGGTTATTACCTACCAATCCCCAGGAACCTCTAATTTTTAGAGAAGGAACATACGGTTTCAATACAGACCAGAATTTTTCCTCCGAAATACGCCATCCTGCAGAGAAAGAAGGGAAGACTCCCGAACGGTTTCCTTTAGCAAAATAAGAAGAGTAGTCATTACGGATATTAAATTCCAGTAAATATTTCTCATCATAATTATAAGTGGCTCTTGCAAAACCGGAATAGATAGCCCAGTCACTTCCCGAACCTGTATTACTTACCTTATCACCACTCAAATCACCTACAAAAATGTCGTATTTAGAATCTTCCGTCAAACGACTGGTAGAGAATTGTTTTTCAGAGAAACCTTCATAAGCATACCCCAGTAATCCACCGATAGAGTGCTTTCCTATCTTCGTATTATAAGTCACCATCAGATTGGTAGTGATATTCTTGGAACGGTAGAATTGCTCGGTCAACTTGTTTTCAGTATCTCCCGTACCTTCAAAAGCTTTCCGGTTTTCATGCAATTTATTATTCCACACGCGTCCACCAGCACTTCCAATCAGTTTCAGTCCTTTATATACTTCCCATTCGGCTTGTATGGTTCCCAATAATTCATCATTCACATTCTGGCGATAACCGCCTTCTTCCAAACGTTGTAAACCGTTTGAGTTACTTCCGGCTGGATAATTATAACTACCATCCTCATTCTTGATCGGATAAATCGGTGGCATGCGGTTTGCCTGCTCGATAATCCATTCCGTCCAGTAAGCATGTTCTTTAATGTCATTACGGGCAAATTGAGAAGTCAAATTCAATGTAAAGTTATTCGTCACCTTATGGCTTACATTCAGACGTGCATTGTAGCGCTTATAACCATAATCAGGTCCCTTGAACATACTACTCTGATCCAGATAACCCAGAGAAGCCATATAAGACAACTGATCGTTACCGCCTGTCATCGAAACATTGTGTGAACTTTGAGGAGAATTACGATTATAAAGTTCTTTCACCCAATTTACATTCGGACCACCATTTCTATATTGCGCAATCTGCTCGGGAGTGAATTTTGCAGCTCTTCCCGAATTAACAGCCGCTTCATTATACAGTTCAGCGTATACCCACGAGTCTGCTATCTTAGGCAATGAAGTAGGTTGCTGAACACCATACATAAAATCATAAGAGATTTCCACCTTACCAGCTTTTCCTTTCTTGGTAGTGACAAGTACCACACCATTGGAAGCACGTGAACCATAAATAGCAGTAGAAGAAGCATCTTTCAAAATAGAAATCTGCTCAATATCAGCCGGATTCAGATTGGCGAGCGATCCTTCAATTCCGTCAATAATCACCAACGGATCATTGTTGTTCATCGTATTCAAACCACGGATATTAATAGAAGGTACACTACCCGGAGTAGAACTTCCCTGCTGAATTACCAAACCGGGAGTCGTTCCCTGCATCGCTTCCAATACATTGGAAATCGGCTTTCCTTCCAATTCATCCGTAGAAACAGAAGACACAGCTCCTGTCAGGTTGACTTTCTTCTGCACACCGTAGCCTACCACTACCACATCTTTCAAAGCAACCACATCCGACTTCAACACCACATTGATAAACTGGCGGCCGTTCACCGGAACTTCCTGTGTTTCATATCCAATTGAGGAAACTACCAATACCGCTTTTGAAGCAACATTCAGTGAAAAATTTCCATCCATATCCGTAGCCGTACCCGTAGATACACCTTTCACCAGCACGGTAGCCCCAATCACGGGTTCCCCGTCTGCCATTACCTTACCTTTCACTGCGATTGTATTAGATTGTGCATACAGTTTGGAACCAACAGCCACATTCATACAAACAATCAACATAACAGCCAATAATTGCCAACTCGAAAATGCCGTTCTGAAAAGTCGGCGGGCAAATTGCGCGTTCAATAGATTAGATTGTTTCATAACATTTTATATTTGAATTAATAGAAGAGTTATCATATATTATAAGATATTAAGTTGGGACAAAGCAAAGGAATAAGCCCCTAAAGCAACGGCTCTGCTTGCTCCTAATGTAGAAACAGCAATGCCTATTTTCTTGTGACAGGCATAATGCACCTCTCTCTCCGAAAATGGTATTTTCACCATCTTGTCTTTTTCCTCCAGAAATTTATCAAATGCCTCTTTTTCGGACAGATTGAACACCTCCATCTGCAAACAAGGGAAAGAAGCTCCTGCAAATGTGCCGATCTGCCGATTCATCTCATTCATGATTCCCGGAAGTATGTATTTAGCCGCTCCGGCCACTCCTCCGCCAATCACCACCAAGCCATCAACAATATTCAATGCACGGATGATAGCATCACCAGCCATTTCTCCCAGTTCGTTAAAACTCCGGACAGCAGCCTGCTGATCTCCCTCTGCGATCCCTTCGGCAATATCATATATATCTTTGGGAGTTAAAGAAGAAGCATCCTTTCCGGTCAATTCCTGATATACTCGCCTGACAGCCCTGATGCTGACACTTTCTTCCGCGATCATTTCGGGATATTTCTTATTCCGCATAATCCAGACGTCGCCGCCGCAACCGTTGTCTCCGGTCAGTAACCGACTGTCAATCACCACTCCGGCACCAAACCCTGTACCCAGCGTAATTCCGAGCAGGTTCTTATATACCTTACTGCTGCCTGCTTCTTTCAGGCGCTTATTTACTTCAGGTAAAGTGCCCGCCAAAGCTTCACCATAGGCGAACAAATTACCATCATTATTAATAAAAACCGGAATACCAAATTGCTCTTTCAAATAAGGTCCGAGTGCCACTCCTCCCCTGAAAGCCGGGAAGTTAGGCAAGTCACCAATAATTCCATGCTCATAGTCAGCAGGCCCGGGAAAAGCAAAACTGATAGCTACCGGAAGTTTAGGCAATCGTTTTTCAACTTCCAGGAAGCCTTCTACAAGAACAGACAAGCAACGCTCTAAGTCGTCGGACGCTGCCGGAAGGCAAATAGGTTCCACTATTTCGCGACAGCCCTGTATGGCTGAAAACACGAAATTAGTGCCTCCCGCATCAAGCGTCATCACGACTCGTTCATCATGTTCGTACATAGGTTTCAAGATATTAGATGATTGAATTATTTCATTATTAAAAGCGTACGTAGGCTTTTATCGTTACACATTCTTTTCCTGCCGATTTACCATACGGAGCAATGGTATATTCTTTCACTCCGGCAGGAATGATAAATGTTTCCGCATAATGCACCACAAAAGGTTCAAAGGCGTGAGTAGGACTCTCAACGACGGCCTCTTCTCCCTCCAGCAGATTCAGCACATTTACACTATCGTTTGTGTGATGCAGCACCGGTGACGAGAAACGGTGACGACGGGTTTCGATAAATTCATTCGGATGCAATCCGGTACGTTCCTCAATCCACCCATCCCCGGAAGCCACTTCCTTAAACTGGTTGCGAAGATGTTCATTTACATATTCCGTATCCCGGTTCCAGTTGATTACGCATTTACCACGTTCCACATTGATTGGGCGTGGTTTTCCATCCAGTCCCAAGCGTTGCCAGTCCCATAGTTTGAAAGTAAAGAGGTTCGGAGTCGAACTGATTTCAAGTACCATACTATTCGCACCGGAACAATGAATCGTTCCTCCCGGAATCAGGAAGTGATCGTGTTTCTTTGTCGGAATCTTGTTGACATACTTTTCTGCGTCGAACACCAATTCGCCTTTTTGCGCCTTACGCAAATCATCGATCATCGCTTCTTTATCAACGCCCGTTTTCACTCCCAGATAAACTACGGCATCTTCTTCCGCATCTACCATGTAGTAACTTTCATCCTGTGTATAGTACATACCGAAACTATCACGGATAAATTGAGTGGTAGGATGCACCTGCAAACTCAAATTACCTCCACCTATCGTATCCAAAAAATCGAAACGGATGGGGAAGTCTTTTCCAAAGCGTGCTTCCACCGGTTCACCAAGCAACTCTTTACTTTTCAGCAAAACCAAATCAACCGAAGGCAATTCAAAGCGCACTCCGTTCACCTCAAAATAAAGGCTGTTTTCTTCGGGCACACAGTCAAAGCACCAGCCGAAATTTTCGCGTTCACGATCCAAGTCGCAAACTTCTTTCATCCATTGACCACCCCAGGGAGCCGGATCGAAGAAAGGAACTACCCGGAACGGCGTGTTCACCGTTGCCTCTACCCCTTTAAAGAAAGTATCCTTATCAATCATCTTCGGTGTTCCGGCCACATGGGTGTCAATCCAGAATTCTACCCTGTCAAACAATCTTTCCTTATACCTATCACATACTCTCCAATCGTTGAAATACCCTCTCTTGTATTGCAAAGAAACAGCATCGTTCCGATTGTCTATCCCTAACGCTTTTACCTCATGCCGACGGAAACGTTGTTGAATTTCCCAACGTGCCATATCCGCATATACAATCATCGCATCCTGCGGAGCCACCATGGCAGCTCCTGTACCTATTATTACAATAGTATCCTCCGCTTCACTAATTTGCTTTTGAGCAGCAGCCAATTTATCCGCATCAAAATAATCTTCCAGCTTCAAATTGGTCACATAGCCAAACAACACATCTTCCGTCATGAAGCGTTCCGTCAAAGTTTGGATCTCTTGTTCCGGTTTCATCAAATCACGTACATTCATCACTCTTCCGGAGAATTCTTTAGAAAAAGCACCCAGCACTTCTTCTTCATATACTCCAGTATATAAATCCACTGCCAGCACTTTTCTTGCATCCATTTTCTCTTTTAACATAGAAATGATAATATCCCAACCCTGAACAAGCACCCCCGTCAGCTTCGTAGAAGGAAATTTATCATAATTAGCTTTTCTCATACCTATAGTCGTTTTTTAATTTTATATGTTCATACATACTTTCAATTGTGCAAATATATAGATTTTATTTTTATTTCAAACAAAACTTGGATTATTTTTTGATAAATCTTATATTTGCTGAAAATAAACCAATCCGAATAGATATGAAAATAGACCATAATAGTGATAAGCCTCTTCATATTCAGGCAGAAGAGATATTAAGAAGACTCATAGAATCTGAAGAGTACAAAAACGGAAAGCTATTTCCCAACGAAGTCGAATTGTCTGAACAATTACACATTTCAAGGAACACATTAAGGCAAGCTATCAACAAACTCGTGTTCGAGGGACTTCTGGTACGAAAGAAAGGATACGGAACGAAGGTGGTAAAGAAAGGTATCGTAGGCGGAGTAAAGAACTGGCTTAGTTTCTCACAGGAAATGAAGATGTTAGGTATCGAAATCCGTAATTTCGAACTACATATCAGTTTGAAACGTCCGACTGAAGAAATCGGCACATTCTTTAATTTAGGTTCTAACCCTGATGCTCGCTGCGTAGTAATGGAGCGCGTCAGAGGAAAAAAGGAATACCCGTTTGTCTACTTTATCTCTTATTTCAATCCTAACATTCCATTGACTGGAGAAGAAGACTACACACGCCCATTATACGAAATGCTGGAAACTCAATATAATATAGTGGTAAAGACCAGCAAGGAAGAGATTTCGGCCAGACTTGCAGGGGAATTTATTGCAGAAAAACTAGAGATAAAATCAAGTGATCCTATATTAATAAGGAAAAGATTTGTTTATGATGTGAACGGAGTGCCGATTGAATACAACATCGGATACTACCGGGCAGACAGTTTTACTTATACAATAGAGGCGGAAAGATAAAGAGTATGTTCATACATACATGACATAAAAAAGACTATTTTAAAGGCCGAAACTCTCATCTTCCTTTAAAATAGTCTTTTTACATTCCATTTTTTTGCATTATGCTTTATCCATCATCTATCATTTCTTCTCAAACCGACCAATAGAGTGTCCGGCAAGAATCCGATCCAGACTTTCATCCAAAACACCTATCATCTGAAGTTTGGATAATAAATGATAGCCTCTCCCCGATACTATCTCCAACAAATCTTTCACCATTCGAACATCTTGATTATACAAGACATTAGCCAACCGGGTATCAGCTACTTTACAAACAGGCAATTGAAGTATCCACTCCTCCTGCCCAACATTTATATTCTTATTATTGTCTGCCAAAGATAAAAAACGAGCATTGATAGCACGCTTTCGATAAGTAGCCAATATATCTTTCTTCAAATTCAACCCTTTAAGTATAGAATTATACATTTGTAATATCTTCCCATAGGTAATTCGATGCCGATCAGCCACTTTCGCTACTGATTCTCCTGTAGAAATTGAATAGAAGATATCGCGGGTAACAGGGTGAAGAATCAATGTTGCCAGTTCACGAATGATTATTTCATATAGCGGTTTACAAGTGTTCTGTGTTCTCAACACATATAGCAAATCATCGTATTTGGAAATGACAAACTCTCATCACCCAAAAACAACTGATCGTTGATTCAGGAACTCGCAATGTATCCAAGATTTGCCCGTATGTATATAAATAGACAGGCTTCAATAAGTTATCTTATTCATATAAGAAACCACTCTACAATTAAAGCACCTCTCTCTTACATAAACTAGCTACTTTTGTAGCACACATCAATTCGTTCCACAAATATGGAACGAAACAATAACAGATGTGGAACTAAAGGGAAACAACTGTGGAACTAAAAGTCAACAGTTGTAGAACGAATTAACAGTAACTATAAAACCACTAAACATTAGTATATGAGTGCAATATATGACTTATTTGAGACTCCTAGTCCAAACAAAGAAGAGAAACAACCGCTACATGCCCGTATTGTCTCCAAAGGAACCGTAGATAAAGAAGAGTTTCTGGATCGTGTCCACAAATTTACCGGTATCAGCAGAAGTTTATTGGCAGGAGCCATGGAAGCCTTTGCCAATGAAGCACGGGATTTACTAGCCGACGGCTGGAATGTAGAAATGGGAAACTTCGGATTCTTCTCTACATCGTTACAATGTCCGCCGGTTAAAGATAAAAAAGAAATTCGGGCAGCGTCTGTCCAAATGAAAAATATTAATTTCCGCGCAAGTCGTCCATTCAAGAAAGAAGTAGGCGACAAAATGAGGCTGCAACGAGGAGAATCTATCACACGCCCTAAGAAAAATAGTATCTCCCGTGAGACGTGTCGCGAGCGCCTCAACACATACTTGGAAAATCACCTATTCATCAGCCGGACAGATTATAGCCATCTGACAGGACGAAATAAAAAAGTAGCTATTGAAGAATTAAATTCCTTTATCACTGACGGAATAATCCAAAAGGAAGGGGTTGGAAAGTTGACTGTATATATAAAGGTATATTAAAGTATAAGATATAAGAGTCTATAAATCAGAGGTATACAAACAAAATAAATAAAAGTGAATCAAAGTACGTACATCTAGGACCGTTAAAGCACCTCCCCGGAAAGTGCCCATAGTATCTTTGCATCGTGATCACAAAGAGAATTGATAAGTAAAGTAACTAATTAAAAAAAACAAAAAACTATGGCACTTAGATACGTCATTAAAAAAAGAACATTCGGCTTTGATAAAACTAAAGCTGAAAAGTATGTAGCACAAAATGTAATCACCAATACGGTGGATTTCAGAGATTTGTGCGAGGAAATCACCAAAGTAGGAATGGTCCCCAGTGGAGCGGTAAAATTTGTACTTGATGCTTTGATCGATACATTAAATCTCAACCTTAGAAAAGGCATCTCTGTTCAATTAGGAGATTTCGGATGCTTCCGTCCTGGTATGAATTGCGAAAGTCAGGATACTGAAAAAGAGGTAGATAGCGATACGATACGCAGAGTGAAAATCATTTTCACTCCGGGCTACAAATTCAAAGAGATGCTAAGTAAAGTCAGTGTTCAAAAAGCGGTGGCTTCCGATGATGGTTCCATCAGCCCGGAGCAACCGGATCCCAACCCGAATCCAAACCCGGATGACGGCAAAGGAGAAGCACCGGACCCGGCAGCATAAGACTAATCATCAGCCTTTAAAAGCAGGAAAACAGTACCCGCCTACGGGCGGATACTGTTTCCCAAAGTATTCCTGTAAAAGACTTGACAACGCCTTTTTTATTTTGTATCTTTACAACATCTTAAAACATTAAAATATCAACATGAAAGAATTGCCATCAGAAGAGGAAGAAATTCCGTTTCGCATTAAAACTTATAAGAAAAAGGAATTGGCTTGTATGTACAATCCGAACATTACACCCCGTTGCGCCATACGCATATTCACCAAATGGATTAAAATAAATAAAGAACTGCTCCGGTTATTGACTGCCACAGGTTATCATCCGCGTACACGAACTTTTACTCCCCGACAGGTACAAATCATCACCAGTATTCTGGACATTCCATAAGGATGTCCAGAATACTGGTTTTATCATTGCAGTTGTCCCGCCGCTTTCAAATAAGCCACATAATTCACATACAATTGGAAATGGGCATCCACTTTCGTCTGATAAGCCTGCTGCCAAAGCACTTGTGCTTCCAGATAATCCGAAAGAGTTTCCAGTCCCACTTCATATTGCTTACCACTGACTTTCATATTCTCCTCTGCCTGTTCCAGCGAACGTTCGGAAAGCTCCGTTTCCAACCGGGCCTCATCCAGATTATTGGCAGCTTGCATCAACTCCAGCAACATCTTTTCATTGACATTTTCCTGTTCAAGACGAGCTTGTTCCAACTTCACTTTGGCAGACTTTACTTTATTGGTACGTTCGCCAAAATGAAACAGAGGGACAGAGACATTCAGGAATACGGAAAAAGCACCCTTTTTCATCAAAGTTTCATCATTGACTTCCAATCCGTGAAGATAATCATAACTACCTCTGACACCGATACGCGGCAATAGTTCACTACGATTCAGCTTTACCTCCTGCTCGGCAATGGCTATTTGTTTGTTCAAGATTCCATATTCGGGACGGGCGGTAATATCAGAAACCTGCACTTTCCATTCCTGCTCCACTTCCGGAAAATCATCAGATATATCAATCTGTGCTGTCAAAGGGCGTCCGATGTAATGACAGAGATTCATACCCGCAAGACGGAGGGCGTTATCAGCCTTTCGCAAAGAAAGTTCACTCTCATTGAGCTTCACCTGCACTTTCAGTACATCATTTTGCGGTTTTATGCCATGTCGGTGAGCACTCTTCACATTTTTGAAAAGTTCCGTTAGTAAGTTATGATATTTTTCCGCCACTTTTCTCATTTCCTTGGCTTTCACTAACTGCACGTATGCTTTATCTGTATTCAGAATAACTTCCGAAGTAGTTAAGGCTTCGTTCAAGTGTGCCATTTCTTTTCCCAATAGTGACATTTTATAGGCGGCACGGATTTTTCCTCCCATATAAAGAGGTTGCTCCACTTGTATACCGCCCGAGTAAACAGTTCCGACCTTATAATCCAAATTCAATCCGGGAAAATAAGCGAAACCGCTCGATACCAGTTCTCCGGTAGCAGGATTGGGCAGGAAAACCGGAAGGTTTCCTCCCGGAACTCCGAGACTTCCATCCGCTGTGCTATAAATACCCGTTCCGTTGGCTGTAAAATTAGGGAAGAAATTGGCTTTATAACTAAGAGACATCAATCGGGCTGCTTCCGTCTGCTTATTAGCGGCAGCCATATCCTTATTATATTTCAGTGCCATTTCACGGCATTGTGCCAGACTTAGTTTTTCTTGCGCGGCAAGCGAAACCGACAGGCCGAACAATACACCCGCTACACTAATGGCTACAAGAATTTCTTTTTTCATTTGTCTGTCTTTTTTATATGAAAGAATAATGCATACAAAATCGGGATAAAAAGCAACGTTATCAACGTGCCGAACAGCAACCCACCCATGATAGAAGCCGCCAACGAACCGAACATGGCATCCGGCAACAATGGAATCATTCCCAAAATCGTAGTCAGCGAAGCCATCATCACGGGACGGAGACGACTTTGCGAACTGTCTATCAATGCCGTCACAGGTTCTACTCCCTGATTAATCTGCAAAGTGATCTCATCCATCAATACAATACCGTTCTTAATAATCATACCGATCAACCCCAATGTACCGACGATAGCCACAAAGTTGAATGTCTTCCCGGTAAGCAACATTACGGCAACCACACCAACAAATACCAGCGGAATAGTACAGAAGATGATAATCGGTTTCCGGTAATCTTTGAACAGCATAATCAGAATAGAAATCATCAGAATGATAGCAAACGGAAAGTTCTTGAACAGATATTGCATAGACTTTGTACTGGCGTTCCTCTCGCCTTGCCATTGAAGCCGATATCCGTCAGGCAGCGGAATCTGTTCAATCTGCGTGGCAATGGATTGCCGCGCCTTCTCCGTTTCTACCCCCGGAACAGGGGAACATTGCACCCGTTGGCTACGCTGCCCGTTATAACGGGGAACCACCGGATCTTCCCACTTCACATCAATCCGCTTACTAATTTGTTTCAACGGAGTTGTTCCCATCAACGTTTCCACCAGTTCTTCTTTCGATAGTGTTCCTGTCTTCAGCTTCATCATCATTTCCTGTGTCAGCAAACCGTTCAGAGAAGGAAGAGACGAGAATATCTGCGTATTGTCCAGGTTTTCAATCGGATTTCCGTGTTCGTCCAGGCAACGCAAGTAGATATTATCTTTGTGAATACCTTCGTAGAAAGACCCGATAGGGATGCCGCTGGTAGCGGTCAGTAGAGATAGGCTTACATCATTACGGCTCAATCCGATAGCACGTGCCGCAGGCTGGTCATATTCAATAGTCAGTACCGGAATTTGCGGTTCCCAGTCCGTGGTAATCAGGTAAACATCCGGGCAATTCTCCATAATCTTGCGGGCACTGTCTGCCAACTGATGCAAAACAGCAGGATCAGGACCGGTAAATTGCGCTTCAATAGGATATTTTTTGAACATCAGATTGTAGCGGTTCATCTTTACGTAAGCATCCGGATAATGTTGTGAAAGATATTGTTGAATTTCCGCCATGTTATCCACCAAATCGTCCGGAGAGGTGAAGTCGATAATCAGTTCACCGTAAGATAAGGAAGGATTGGCTACGTTACGCACCAAGTTATAACGAGCAGGTGTACCACCGATAGAAGTAGTGACGTGTGTAACTTCCGGACGCTTTTTCAGGTAAACTTCGATTTCTTCCAAGTCACGTGCTACACGAGTGGAGTTAGTCCCTTCCGGCAATTTATATTCCATGTAAAGCTGATCGTAGACCATATCCGGGAAAAAGCCCTGCTTCATAAACCGATAACTGAAAGCCGAAAGCAATACCAAAGCAATCATTGTAAACACAAAACTCCAACGATGTGCCAGACTGAATTTCAATAATGAACGGAGCACAGCATAAATCTTTCCTTCATACACACGTTTTCCGGCAGCAGTAGTTGCCGCAGAGATTTCCGGATGCAAAATCCGGTCAGCCATCAACGGGACGTGCACCAAAGCCAGCACCCAACTAAGCAATAAGGAAACAGCGAGTACGATAAACAAATCGCGCGTATAAACGCCTGCCGTATCAGGAGACATAAAGATAGGAAGAAAAGCGATGATGGCAATCAGAGTAGCTCCCAGCAAAGGCATCGCTGTCTGCCGTCCGATGGCAGTCATTGCCTCCATCCGACTCTTTCCGGCTTTCAAATCTACCAAAATACCGTCGATGATAACAATCGCATTATCCACCAGCATCCCCATCGCAAGCACGAACGAGGCCAATGAAACACGCTGCATCGTACCATCCATAAAATAAAGGAACAGGAAGGAACCGAATACCGTCACTACCAAACTGATACCGATAATCACCCCGCTCTTAAATCCCATAGCAATCATCAGAATAACAACTACGATAATCACAGATTCTATCAGATTAAGAATGAACGTCCCCAACGAACTGCCTACGCGTTCCGGCTGATAGAAAACTTTATGACACTCTACTCCTGCTGGAAGGCGTTCGACTTTCAGTTGCTCCAATTTCTTTTCCACTTGATGCCCCACTTTGATAATGTCGGCATCCGAAGAAGCGGCCACCATTATTCCTATCGCACGCTGACGGTCATAAAACAATTCGTTGCGGGTAGGATCTTCATAATCTTTCTCAATACGGGCTATATCACTCAACCGCAACTGATCGGCATCATGTCCCTGAATCAGCATACGACCGATATCCTCCACCGTCTTAAACTTGTCACTGACTGTCACCCGGATACGATTATCGCCATTATCATAGTAACCAGTATAAGTCGTTTGGTTCTGTCCGTTCAATGTGGCTAGCACTTCGGCGGGTTTCACACCCAAGTTAGCCATCCGGTCTTGCAAAAGAGAGATATTAATACATTCGGGACGTTTACCGTATAAGTCGACGCGTTCCACCCCATCCAGTTCGCTGACTTCACGTTTCACCAGTTCTGAATAATCAGACAGTTCCCTGTCGGAAAGTCCGTCACCCGTCAAAGCGAAAAACATTCCGTAAACATTTCCAAAATCATCTTTTACAATAGAAGGACTGGCACCTTCGGGAAGTTCTGCCTGTGCGTTCGCCACTTTACGACGCAACAGATCCCAGCATTGTTCTACGTCCGTCTCTTTGACAGTCGTTTTCAGTTCTACCTGAATCAGGGAGAGATCGTTGTAGGAATAACTTTCCACATTATCTATATTCCCCATGGAGCGAATATTCTTCTCCAGTACATCCGTCACCTCTAATTCTACCTGATGCGCAGACGCACCGGGATAGGTGGTGACTACCATGGCAAGCTTTACCGTTATTTCTGGGTCTTCCAGTTTACTCATTTCATAACTGGAATAAGCTCCTCCTACAATCAGTACGGCAATCAGGAAGTAGATTAACTTCTTGTTCTCAAATGCCCATTTACTAATATCAATCATAGCAGTCCTCCCACATTGGTTTCAGCAGCCGGAAGAAGCGGTTCCACCTGTTCTCCCTCTTTTACATGATGCACCCCCGAAGCGACAACCAAATCACCGGGATTCGCTCCGTCTGAAGTAATCAGGCATCTGCCGTCGCTAAGCAGACGGGTGACGGTCACATCACAACGGCGAATAGCGTGACTGGAAGCATCATAAAGAAAGATACTCGTACGCCCGTTCTCACGAAGAATCGCTCCACCGGGAACCGACAGGTTACGCACATCTCCTTCACTACATTCGATAGTTACCATTGTATTCATGCCGGGCGATGGAACTGCCTGTTTATCTTCTTTTTTCAGTTGAAGCCGCATGGTGTACAACTGATTGGCATTTGCCTTAGGGGTGACACTAATCAGTTCCAAAGCATATCTTTGATGAGGATAAATATCGAATGTACAATAGTAGCGGGTAAACTGCTGTCGACGAATATATTCCACTGCCGGAAGATTAATCTCCACCTCCGGGCTTCCCTCACTGATGATGGAAACGACGGGCATACCGGCAGCTACCGTCTCATGGGAATCAAAAAGACGTTTCTGCACATATCCGCTAAAAGGAGCATACAAACGGGTGTATGCCAACTGGTCTTTAGCATGGTTATATTTGGCGGTAATCTGTCTCAATCCGTACACGGCCTTATCGTTAGCATCCGGTGTTGTCACATTTTCCTTATAAAGTGCCATCACCCGTTCCGCCTCCGCTTTCACACTTTGATATTCTGCTTCTGCCGCATCCAGCTGAATCTGATAGTCTGTCGGATCTAATTCTGCCAGTAATTGCCCTTTACGCACATAGGCACCGTCATTTA
Source organism: Bacteroides finegoldii DSM 17565 (assembly GCF_000156195.1). Classification (GTDB taxonomy): domain Bacteria; phylum Bacteroidota; class Bacteroidia; order Bacteroidales; family Bacteroidaceae; genus Bacteroides; species Bacteroides finegoldii. The sequence continues at coordinate 267,634 of NZ_GG688321.1, forward strand.
CATGCATATACTGAATAGTACCACTCACCCGGAAAGACAGACTTATGTCCTGTGCCGCTTTCACCCGTCCCGGAAACTGCAAAGCTATTTGTCTGTCGGCAGAAAGTACAGTATCAATCTTCACTGCCGGCTTACTGTCTGTGTTTTGTACACGTTGCCCACACGAAGTCAATAGAACTGCTAAAAATCCTGTTAATAAGAAGTCTAATCGTCTCATATTTTCACTTATTAGTTAGTTGTCACAAAAGTATCCCAAGCAAACATGAGGAGAAAGGTTGATTTAGACGAAACATTGTTCTATTTGTACGTTAGCTAAGATAAAAAGCCGAAATAGTTTGCTATTTGTATTTATTTGTTTGTTACTTTGTAAGGAAATTCATTTCAACAAAAAGGAATATGGAACCACTGATGCCATTCAAGTATGTTATAATATCTCCGGAAGATACTTCCATGAAAGAAGGATGCATTATTTCCGAATTCAACCAATGCGGACTTTTCCTCTGCCAGAAAGGACAGGCGGAAATCCTGCTGGGAGGTAGACCATATCAGATTAACAAAAGGAATCTTTTCATATATACTGCAGCCAACCTTCTACAGATACGCCAAAGAAGCGCAGACCTGGAAGGAATCATGATAGAGGTCGACCTGGATTATGTCATACCAATAGTAAACAAAGTAGCTAACTCGGAAAATTTGCTTTATTTGCGGGAAAATCCCAGCCTGTCGCTCTCTGAAGAGCAATATACATTTGTAGAGAACTTGCTCAAATCTGTAGAAAAACGAATTAACAGGGAGAATATCTGTAACAGTTCCCGTCAGAAACAACATTTAATTTCTGAATTAATCAAATCCTGGGGACAGGTGATATGCTATGAGTTATTAAACATTTATTTCAGTAACGAACCCCAAACACCACTGCCACAGGATAAAAAGGATAAGATCTTCCAAAATTTCATGATTACCCTTTATCGATATTATCGTCAGGAACGTGATGTTACTTTTTATGCAGACAAGCAATGCTTGTCCGCCCGATATTTTTCTTCTGTCATCAAGGAGAAATCAGGGAGCAGTGCTTTGCAGTGGATTATACAGAATGTCATTACAGAAGCCAAATATCTGCTCGATAATACCGATTTAAGTATTAAGGAAATAGCGACCAAGCTCAACTTCCCCACACAATCATTCTTCGGGAAATATTTCAAGCAGTATGTCGGCATATCTCCTAAAGAATATCGGAACAAACTTATCAAACAGTAACTTTCTTAAACTGCCGGAACTGCCACCACAACATACCTCCGGATATAAGACTAGCCGCCAAATCTGCCACAGGCATACTGGCCCAAACGCCCATTTGTCCATAATAGTGAGGTAGAATCAATAAACAGGGAACGAGAAATAACATCTGCCGCGTCAGCGACAAGAAAATGGCTTTACTTGCCATTCCAATACTCTGGAAGAAGTTGGAAGCTACCATCTGAAACCCAACAATCGGGTAGAAAAATACCACAATACGAAAACCTTTAGAAGCAATGCTGATTAACTCTTCGTCCGAAGTAAAGATGGAAGATACGATTTCTGGAATAAACATACCTATCAGGAAACCAATCGTTGTCACTACAGTTGCACAACAAATGGTTACTTTCAGTACTTCCGTCACACGAGGATAGAGCTTCGCACCAAAATTATATCCCGCAATGGGCTGCATCCCTTGGTTTAGTCCCAATACAATCATAATAAAGACAAAAACAATACGATTAACAATACCGAATGCACCGATCGCCAAATCACCTCCATGCTCTTTTAATCCCTGATTAATCAGAATCACAATAAAGCAAGACGCCATATTCATCAGAAAGGGAGACATACCAATAGCCAGCGAATCCAACACGATTTTCCGTTTCAAACGAAAAATCCCCTTTTTCAACCGTATCAGTTCATCTTTGCGGCAGAACAGATGAAGCTGCCAGACCAATGCAATCAACTGCGCACAAACCGTAGCCGTAGCCGCCCCACGGATTCCCCAGTCGAATACAAAAATAAACAATGGAGCAAGCAATACATTGATTATCACTGTCGTTATTGTTGCCATCATCGCTTTCTGCGGATGGCCCGAAGCACGGAGCACTGCATTCAGCCCCAGATATAAATGGGTAACCACATTTCCGAGCAAGATAACCTGCATAAATTCACGGGCATACTTCACCGTTTCATCGCTTCCTCCGAAAAAGTAAAGTATCGGATCGAGAAAAGGAAGAACGACCAGCGTAAAAGAGATACCTATAATAAGGTTTAATACAAACACATTTCCCAAAACCCGCTGTGCGGTATCATAATCTTTCTGTCCCAGCTTCACCGAAATCAATGTAGCCGCACCGACACCGACCAACGAGCCGAAAGCCGCGGCAAGATTCATTAGCGGGAAAGTTAATGCCAACCCGGAAATAGCCATCGCACCTACCCCGTGACCGATAAAAATACTATCTACCATATTGTAAAGAGAAGACGCCGTCATGGCGATAATTGCCGGAATGGCATACTGCATTAAAAGCTTCCCAATCTTTTCCGTACCCAACGCAGTGGGTGTCTTTTGTCCTGTCATACCTATTAGTTTGAGGCGGCAAAGATACAAAAAAGAGGTGGATTACAGGATATATGAGAAAAGTTTCGTATTTTTGCCTCCAAAATTGAGTTAATACGTAACGAAATGAATATATTAGAACTAAGTGAACAGGAAATCATTCGACGCAACAGCCTGAATGAGCTTCGTGCGATGGGTATTGATCCATACCCTGCAGCAGAGTATGTAACCAATGCTTTCTCTACAGATATTAAAGCTGAATTTAAAGACGACGAAGAGCCACGCCAGGTTTCCGTAGCCGGCCGTATCATGAGCCGCCGCGTGATGGGTAAAGCATCTTTCATCGAATTGCAGGACTCTAAAGGTCGCATCCAGGTGTACATCACCCGCGATGATATCTGTCCGGGAGAAGACAAGGAACTGTACAACGCTGTATTCAAACGCCTGCTCGACTTAGGTGACTTTATCGGTATCGAAGGTTTCGTGTTCCGCACACAAATGGGTGAAATCAGCATCCATGCAAAGAAACTGACTGTACTTGCAAAGTCTATCAAACCGTTGCCAATCGTTAAATACAAAGACGGAGTAGCTTACGACTCTTTTGAAGATCCCGAACTCCGTTATCGCCAACGCTATGTGGACCTGGTAGTAAATGACGGTATCAAAGAAACATTCCTGAAACGCGCCACTGTAGTGAAAACTTTGCGCAACGTTTTGGATGAGGCTGGTTACACGGAAGTGGAAACTCCTATCCTGCAATCTATTGCCGGTGGAGCCAGTGCACGCCCGTTCATCACTCACCATAACTCACTGGATATAGACCTTTACCTGCGCATCGCAACGGAGCTTTATCTGAAGCGACTGATCGTAGGTGGTTTTGAAGGTGTATATGAAATAGGTAAGAACTTCCGTAACGAGGGCATGGATAAAACTCACAATCCGGAATTTACCTGTATGGAACTTTATGTTCAGTACAAGGATTACAACTGGATGATGAATTTCACCGAAAAACTGCTGGAACGTATCTGTATCGCTGTAAACGGCTGTACGGAAAGCGTTGTTGACGGAAAAACGATCAGTTTCAAAGCTCCTTACCGCCGCCTGCCTATCCTGGATGCTATCAAAGAAAAAACAGGATACGACCTGAACGGCAAGAGCGAAGAAGAAATCCGCCAAGTTTGCAAGGAACTGAAAATGGAGGAAATCGACGAGACAATGGGTAAAGGCAAGCTGATTGATGAAATCTTCGGAGAATTCTGCGAAGGTACGTATATCCAACCGACTTTCATCACCGATTATCCGGTTGAAATGTCTCCGCTGACCAAGATGCATCGTTCTAAACCGGGACTGACCGAACGTTTCGAGTTAATGGTGAACGGTAAAGAGCTGGCTAATGCTTACTCGGAATTGAATGACCCGTTGGATCAGGAAGAACGTTTCAAAGAGCAGATGCGTTTGGCCGACAAGGGAGACGACGAAGCGATGATTATCGATCAGGACTTCTTGCGTGCTTTACAATATGGTATGCCTCCTACATCGGGTATCGGTATCGGTATCGACCGCTTGGTAATGTTAATGACCGGACAGACCACTATTCAGGAAGTATTATTCTTCCCGCAAATGCGCCCGGAAAAAGTAGTGAAAAAAGACGCTGCCGCTAAATACATGGAATTGGGAATCGCAGAAGACTGGGTTCCAGTGATCCAGAAAGCCGGTTACAACACTGTAGCTGACATGAAAGATGTCAATCCGCAGAAGTTGCACCAGGACATCTGTGGTATCAACAAAAAATATAAATTAGAGCTTACCAATCCGTCGGTAAACGACGTAACTGAGTGGATTAACAAACTTAAATAAGTTGAGAGTTGAAAGTTAAGAGTTGAAAGTTGTTATCTGAATAACATTTTCAAGTCTTAACTTTCAACTTTCAACTTTCAACTTTCAATTAGAAATGAAATTACCCGGCAAGATAGCGATAATGGGCGGAGGAAGTTGGGCTACAGCCATCGCAAAGATGTGTCTGGCCCAAGAAGACTCTATCAATTGGTATATGCGACGCGATGACCGCATCGCAGATTTCAAGAGATTAGGGCATAATCCGGCCTATCTAACAGGAGTGAAATTCGATACCAAACGTATCTCTTTCAGTTCCAATATCAACGATATTGTGAAAGAATCGGATACACTAATCTTCGTCACTCCCTCCCCTTATCTGAAGGCACACTTGAAAAAGCTGAAAACCAAGATTAAAGATAAATTTATCATTACCGCTATCAAAGGAATCGTACCCGACGACAATGTTATCGTGTCCGAATACTTCACTAAGGAATATGGCGTACCACCTGAAAACATCGCTGTGCTGGCAGGTCCCTGCCATGCGGAAGAAGTGGCTTTGGAACGTCTTTCTTATCTAACCATCGCTTGTCCCGACAAGGATAAGGCACGTATTTTTGCGCGCAGATTGGGAAGCAGTTTTATCAAAACTTCGGTCAGCGACGACGTTTCGGGTATCGAATACAGTTCGGTGCTGAAAAATGTATATGCCATTGCTGCCGGTATTTGTAGCGGGTTGAAATATGGTGACAACTTTCAAGCTGTGTTGATTTCCAACGCCATACAGGAAATGAACCGTTTTCTAAACACGGTACACCCGTTGAACAGAAACGTAGATGAATCTGTTTATCTGGGGGACTTGCTGGTGACCGGTTATTCCAATTTCAGCCGTAACCGTACATTCGGCACGATGATAGGCAAAGGATATTCCGTGAAGAGTGCACAGATTGAAATGGAAATGATTGCGGAAGGTTACTATGGTACGAAGTGTATCAAGGAAATCAACAAACATCATCATGTCAATATGCCCATATTGGACGCTGTTTACAACATCCTGTACGAGCGTATCTCGCCCACGATCGAGATTAAATTATTAACTGATTCTTTTAGATAACCTTATAAACAAAAACGATATGATAAACTTGAACATTGAAAAGACATTTGGATTTATCTCCAAAGAAAAAGTTTCTGCTTACGAAGCTGAGGTTAAAGCCGCACAGGAAATGCTTGAAAAAGGAACAGGCAAAGGTAATGACTTTTTAGGATGGTTGCACTTGCCTTCTTCTATCACTAAAGAACACCTGGCTGACTTGAATGCTACTGCAAAGGTTTTGAGAGATAACTGCGAGGTAGTAATCGTTGCCGGTATCGGTGGTAGCTACTTGGGAGCACGTGCCGTCATCGAGGCTCTGTCCAACAGCTTTACCTGGCTGCAGAATAAGAAGGCTGATCCGATCATGATTTATGCCGGACATAATATCAGTGAAGATTATTTGTATGAACTCACTGAATATCTGAAAGACAAGAAGTTCGGTGTCATCAATATCTCCAAATCAGGAACTACAACTGAAACAGCACTCGCTTTCCGTTTGCTGAAAAAACAATGTGAAGACCAACGCGGTAAAGAAACTGCCAAGAAAGTAATCGTTGCCGTTACGGACGCCAAAAAGGGTGCTGCCCGTGTCACAGCCGACAAGGAAGGATATAAAACGTTCATCATCCCCGATAACGTGGGCGGACGTTTTTCTGTACTGACTCCAGTAGGTTTACTGCCGATTGCAGTTGCCGGATTCGACATTGAGAAACTGGTTGCCGGTGCTGCCGATATGGAAAAAGCATGTGGCTCTGACGTTGCTTTTGCTGAAAATCCTGCCGCTATCTATGCCGCGACCCGTAACGAGTTATACAGAAATGGCAAGAAGATTGAAATTCTCGTTAACTTCTGCCCGAAACTACACTATGTGAGCGAATGGTGGAAACAACTTTACGGGGAATCTGAAGGAAAAGATAACAAAGGTATTTTCCCTGCATCGGTGGATTTTTCAACTGACCTTCACTCTATGGGTCAATGGATTCAGGAAGGTGAACGTTCTATCTTCGAAACTGTAATCTCAGTAGAGAAGGTAAATCATAAACTGGAAGTTCCTTCTGACGAAGCAAATCTGGATGGCTTGAACTTCTTAGCTGGCAAGCGCGTGGATGAAGTAAACAAAATGGCGGAATTGGGTACTCAATTGGCTCATGTTGATGGCGGTGTACCTAATATGCGTATCGTTCTTCCGGAACTGACCGAGTACAATATCGGCGGTCTGCTTTATTTCTTTGAAAAGGCTTGTGGTATCAGTGGCTATCTGCTAGGCGTCAACCCTTTCAACCAGCCAGGTGTGGAAGCATACAAAAAGAATATGTTTGCTTTACTGAACAAGCCGGGTTATGAAGAAGAATCTAAAGCGATTCAGGCAAGACTGTAAGTAATATTATTAAATGCAAAATTAACGCAGATTTTCGCAAAGAAACCTTCTTATAAAGAAGTCTGATCTGCGAGAATCTGCGTTAATTCTGCGTTTAAACCAATAAACTGCAATCAGCTATCAATTTTCTTTTTCATTCGTTGTTTTCAGTCCGATGACTTCTTCAGCTCCTTCACACTCAGCTTTGGAGGAAAGATAAAATTCCAATTTCACGTCACCGTTCTCATCAACATGTTCGATGGTGGCTCGAACTATAACCTGACTTTGTGTCACGCCGTCTTTGAAACGCAGTTGCCCTTTATCTTCATCCGTCAGATTTCCCTCAGTCGAAACTTCCTCCTCTTTATAAATAAGCTTAGTAGCCAATTCTTCATCATTCTGAAGTTTGAATGTTTTTAATTCAGCTCCGTTACCGTCCAAAAGTAAAAGAGCTTCCACCTCATCCCCCACTTTCAGAGTCGGCAAATTATCCATCTTATTGGCATAGTCTTCTCCTTCAACGCTATTATTGTCAGAATCAACCTTAACAGATAGCTTCTCTATTTTAATGATAGGACTCTCCCCACCATCGGAGCAGGCGCCTAGAAACAATGGTAGCAGTAATAATACTCTCTTTTTCATGCTATCGTCTAATTTTATAATGCTACAAAAATACATATTATCTTCTAAATAGCAAAAAATGTGTAACTTTGTGCTTCAAAACTAATTAATAGATATTTAGATATGTCTCAGAAAAAGATAAAAGCTGTCCTATTCGATATGGACGGTGTGCTCTTTAACTCTATGCCTTACCACTCTGAAGCTTGGCATAATGTAATGAAATCGCATGGACTTACTCTTAGTCGCGAAGAAGCTTATATGCACGAAGGACGAACGGGAGCCGCTACTATCAATATTGTATTCCAACGCGAATTGGGTAGGGAGGCAACACAGGAAGAAATAGAAAGTATCTATCAAGAGAAGAGTGTTTTATTCAATTCTTACACAGAAGCCGAGCGGATGCCCGGCGCATGGGAGTTGCTGCAAAAAAATAAAAAATGAAGGACTGGTTCCTATGGTAGTGACAGGCTCCGGACAGTTGTCTTTGCTCGAACGGCTGGAACACAACTTTCCCGGAATGTTTCATAAAGAACTGATGGTAACAGCTTTTGATGTGAAATATGGGAAACCAAATCCGGAACCTTATTTGATGGCTCTTAAAAAAGGCAGACTGAAAGCCGATGAAGCCGTAGTTATAGAAAACGCTCCTTTAGGAGTGGAAGCCGGACATAAAGCTGGTATATTCACTATCGCTGTTAATACAGGTCCGTTAGATGGTCAGGTTCTGCTGGATTCCGGAGCTGATTTATTGTTTCCTTCCATGCAAGCCTTATGCAATGAATGGGACAACTGCTTAATTCACCTAGATTCTATCTAAGTTAACACCAATTCCACTATGCAAAAGTTATTGTCTGTACCCCCAAATTTAATTCATTGCTTTCATGAACTGGAAGAAGTAAATCGTACCGATTGGTTTTGCACGTCTGATCCTGTTGGAAGCAAACTAGGCTCCGGTGGTGGAACCACATGGCTACTGCAAGCCTGTCATCAGGAATTTGCTCCACAAGTTCCTTTCAGTGATTGGATAGGACGAGAGAAAAGAATATTACTCCATGCGGGCGGACAAAGCCGTCGTCTGCCAAGTTATGGTCCTTCCGGCAAGATACTGACTCCGATCCCAATCTTCAGTTGGGAACGGGGACAAAAGCTAGGACAGAACCTGCTGTCGCTGCAACTGCCGCTATATGAAAGAATCATGAAACAAGCTCCCAACGGGCTGAATACTTTGATAGCGAGCGGCGATGTATATATCCGTTCGGAAAAGCCACTGCAAGACATTCCGAATGTAGATGTGGTATGTTACGGTTTATGGGTAAATCCTTCATTAGCAACCCATCACGGCGTGTTTGTTTCTAATCGGGAAAGTCCGGAGATTCTCGATTTCATGTTACAGAAACCTTCTCTTGAAGACTTGGAAAGGCTGTCGAAAACACATCTCTTCTTGATGGATATCGGTATCTGGATTTTAAGTGACCGTGCCATTGAAGTATTAATGAAACGGTCATTAAAAAGTGGAACGAGCGATATTAACTATTATGACTTATATTCGGACTACGGACTGGCTTTGGGAAAACACCCTAAAACGAAAGATGAAGAAATCAACCGCTTATCGGTAGCAATCCTGCCACTGCCCGGTGGAGAATTTTATCATTACGGCACAAGCCACGAATTGATATCTTCTACTTTGACCATACAGGATAAGGTACGCGACCAACGGAAAATCATGCATCGTAAAGTAAAACCGAATCCGGCTATTTTCATTCAGAATTCCATCACACAGATATCTCTTTCCGCCAACAATGCTAATTTGTGGATCGAAAACAGCTATGTGGGAAAAGAATGGAAACTGGGATCTCGCCAAATCATAACGGGAGTTCCGGAAAACCATTGGAATATAACTATTCCTGACAATGTCTGCATCGATATCATCCCTATCGGAGAACATGATTTCATAGCACGCCCGTACGGGTTGGATGACATATTCAAGGGGGCCCTGAACAATGAAACGACTATGTATCTCAATATCCCTTTTTCACAGTGGATGCAAGAAAGAGGACTTGACTGGGAAGCAATCGAAGGCCGGACGGATGATTTACAATCGGCCGCTATCTTCCCAAGAACCAATTCCATTCAGGAATTGGGAATAGTACTCCGGTGGATGACATCGGAACCACAATTAGAAAAAGGGAAAGAACTTTGGAAGAAATCCGTGAAAGTTTCTGCTGATGAAATCTCGGCAAATGCCAATCTCAAACGTCTTTACACCCAACGTCGCAATTATCGATGTGAGAATTGGAAAGGCTTGGCAGCCAATTATGAGAAGAGTGTTTTCTATCAGCTCGATTTACAGGATGCTGCCAACGAGTTTGTACATTTAGACTTGGAAACTCCCGACATTCTGAAAGAAGATGCGGCTCCGATGGTACGGATACATAACCGAATGCTCCGTGCACGGATTATGAAATTACGTGGAAACGGCGAATGGCAGAAAGAAGAACAAGCAGCTTTCCAACTTCTCCGCGATGGTTTACTAGGAGCAATGTCCACACGAAAAAATCATCCGGCACTCAGCGTTTATTCCGATCAAATCGTATGGGGACGTAGCCCTGTCCGAATTGACATGGCAGGAGGATGGACGGATACACCTCCTTATTCTCTTTATTCGGGAGGAAGTGTTGTCAATCTCGCCATTGAATTAAACGGTCAGCCACCCTTGCAGGTATATGTAAAACCGTGCAAGGAATTCCACATTGTTCTTCGTTCTATAGATATGGGAGCTATGGAGGTCATAAGTAATTATGATGAACTGCAAGACTACAAGAAAGTAGGTTCTCCGTTTTCTATCCCCAAAGCCGCTCTTACTTTGGCAGGTTTCGCTCCTGCATTCTCTGCCGAACGTTACACCTCACTGAAAGAGCAATTGAAAGCTTTTGGTTCGGGCCTCGAAATAACATTATTAGCAGCTATTCCTGCCGGTTCAGGTTTGGGAACAAGTTCTATTTTGGCTTCTACCGTACTCGGAGCAATCAATGACTTCTGCGGACTGGCTTGGGATAAAAACGAAATTTGCAGTTATACACTTGTATTGGAACAGTTATTGACCACAGGAGGCGGATGGCAGGATCAATACGGCGGTGTCTTCTCTGGCGTCAAGCTGCTTCAATCCGAAGCAGGTTTCGAACAAAATCCATTGGTACGATGGCTGCCCGACCAGCTATTTGTTCATCCCGACTATCGTGACTGCCACTTATTATATTACACAGGAATCACCCGCACAGCCAAAGGTATTCTGGCAGAAATAGTCAGTTCCATGTTCCTTAATTCAGGCACACATCTGAGTCTATTGGCGGAAATGAAAGCACACACTATGGATATGAGCGAAGCTATCCTCCGTAGTAATTTCACTAATTTCGGCAATCTGGTGGGCAAAACTTGGATACAGAACCAAGCATTGGATTGTGGAACAAATCCACCGGCAGTAGCTGCCATTATCGAAAAGATCAAAGATTATACGTTAGGATATAAACTGCCGGGTGCAGGTGGTGGTGGCTATCTGTATATGGTAGCCAAAGATCCACAAGCCGCAGGACTGATTCGTCGGATTCTGACTGAAGAGGCTCCAAATCCACGTGCCCGCTTTGTAGAAATGTCTCTTTCCAATAAAGGACTTCAGATTTCAAGAAGTTAAAATCTCAAATTAAAGCCTGGACATAGGAATCATCCGTCATGTCCAGGCTCTAAATTTCAATTCTCATAATTGGTTCGTTTACAGATTAATACTTGAAATTACTGTAAAATAAATTAAAAGAACGATAAAGACGATAGCTCCAACAATCAACACAATACTAGACCATTTCTTTTTTCCAGCTTCTTCCATAATAAGCAAAATCTAGGGTTAATACAAATTATCATCATTGCAAAAATGATATTTTATACGGAAATATCGATTGCATTAAACAACTTATTTGTATAATTCGGATTAAATTATGCTAGTATAAAGTAAAAGATTAAAGTAAAAGATTAAAGTAAAAGATGGTATCGATTCATGAAAGAAGAGGTATGAAATCAATATGAAAGAGAAGTAAATTCAGTCTTCGGAGTTTACAATTAAACATGAATTTAAGGTCAACAATAGATCAACAATAAGACATATTAGACAAGATTTAGTCCAATTTTGACTTTAAAATAATAGTCACCAAAAAAGAAACCCCTCAACAATCAACTGATTATCAAAGGATTTCTTCGTGACCCCGGTGCGATTCAAACGCACGACCTTCAGAACCGGAATCTGACGCTCTATTCACTAAGCTACGGGGCCATTTTTTTAAATGCGAAGCAAAAGTATAAAAAATTTTCTCATCTTCCTAATGTTTCTCCTTTTTTTATAGTTCTTAAGGCAATCCATCTTATTAAGAGTTTGTTATTTTGAAATGATTTAGAGCATATACTTTATCATTTTGACAATCTTTTAGAGATTTACCATTACATATATCAATTTTATTCCTATCTTTGCCAACAATTAACATTCAACAAACCTATGAGTTACTTGATAAAACCTAAGAACTATAAACCACTACTCGACCTCAAACAGACCGAGCTAGGAATTAAACAAATAAAAGAGTTCTTCCAATTAAACTTATCATCCGAATTACGTCTCAGACGTGTAACAGCCCCCTTGTTTGTATTAAAAGGAATGGGTATCAATGATGACTTAAATGGAATTGAACGTCCTGTCTCTTTCCCCATCAAAGACTTGGGAGACGCACAGGCAGAAGTGGTTCATTCATTGGCCAAATGGAAAAGACTAACTTTAGCTGATTACCACATTGAACCGGGATATGGCATTTATACGGATATGAATGCTATTCGCTCGGATGAAGAACTGGGTAATCTACATTCTCTATATGTGGATCAATGGGACTGGGAACGCGTTATCACCGATGAAGACAGAAACATACACTTCCTAAAAGAAATCGTAAACCGTATTTATGCGGCCATGATTCGCACCGAATATATGGTATACGAAATGTATCCCCAAATTAAACCTTGTTTGCCACAAAAGCTGCATTTTATTCATTCAGAGGAGTTACGCCAACTCTATCCTAACTTGGAACCTAAATGCCGTGAGCATGCCATCTGCCAAAAATACGGTGCTGTATTCATCATTGGTATAGGATGCAAATTGAGTGATGGCAAAAAACATGACGGACGCGCACCGGATTATGATGATTATACAACAATCGGACTGAATAATTTACCCGGATTAAACGGTGACCTTCTTCTGTGGGACGATGTACTGCAACGTTCCATCGAATTATCATCAATGGGTATACGTGTAGACAAGGAGGCTCTACAACGACAATTAAAAGAAGAAAAAGAAGAGAAAAGACTGGAACTTTATTTCCATAAACGTTTGATGAACGACGCACTTCCATTATCCATCGGTGGAGGTATCGGTCAATCTCGCTTGTGTATGTTTTACCTTCGTAAAGCCCATATCGGAGAGATACAAGCTAGTATTTGGCCTGAAGATATGCGCAAGGAATGCGAAGAACTAGAAATTCACCTTATATAATTATCATGAACGTACAAATTGAAGAAAGCTGGAAAGTACATTTAGCACCTGAATTCGACAAAGACTACTTTCGGACATTAACGGATTTCGTCAGAAGCGAATATAGTCAATATCAGATATTTCCTCCGGGAAGACTGATTTTCAATGCTTTCAACCTTTGTCCTTTCGACAAAGTGAAAGTTGTAATTATAGGGCAAGATCCTTATCATGGTCCCGGTCAAGCACATGGCCTCTGTTTTTCCGTAAATGACGGAGTTCCTTTCCCTCCTTCATTGGTAAATATCTTTAAAGAGATTAAAGCGGACCTTGGTACCGATGCACCTGTTACGGGTAACTTAACACGTTGGGCCGAGCAAGGAGTTCTGCTCCTCAACGCTACCCTAACTGTGCGGGCTCATCAAGCCGGTTCACACCAAAATCGGGGATGGGAAGTCTTTACTGACGCAGCCATCCGCACGTTAGCAGAAAATAGAGAAAATATCGTATTTATCTTGTGGGGATCATACGCACAAAAGAAAGGGGCTTTTATCGACCGCAACAGACATTTAGTACTCACATCAGCACACCCCTCTCCCCTTTCTGCTTACAATGGTTTTTTCGGCAACAAACATTTCAGCCGGGCAAACGATTATTTGAAGGCACACGGAAAAACAGAAATTATCTGGTAGAAAGTTTGCAATAATATATAAAAAGTGGCGGCATTTTTCTTTCGTAATAAATGCCGCCATTTTTTATATATTCACCTATTTTAGTACCATTGAATATTACTCTGAGTCTGGCTTCTCTGCTCATACTTCAAGTCTTGCAAGATACTTGCATTCGCACGGATTGTCACATTGTAGTATTTCCAACGTCCGAAAGGCGAAAGACTGGCAGACAAGTTGAAACAATGCAAATCACGTGTGATAGTACAAGAGGTTTGCGTAATTTCTTTTGCCTGAAAATCATAACCGGAATTGAATGAGAGCGACCAATTATTGGAGATCTTCACATTTCCATTCGCATTGATATTATGTGTGTAGGTATAAGGATATCTCATTGAATGACGATTAATCGGCTTCGATCTATCCTCACGAATATTAAATGAGTAACTAAGACTTAATGACCACGGCATTTTAAACACTTGATAACCATCCGCATCAGCCGCGGCTTTCTCTACTTTCTTAGTTGTAGCCTCTTCTTCATCGCTCCCGTCTGAATCTTCATCCTCCTCGTCTCCTTTTTTCTTATCCTTCCCCTGTTCCTCTTTCGGTCCGAACCATTTCTTCCAGGTATCGTTGTTGAAAGTATAATTAAAAGAAGATCCATAGCCTTGAAAACGTCCGAAACGCCCATAAGACCATTCTGTACGATTGCCGGTAACCACATTACCATTTTTATCGAACGTGTAGGCATAAGTAGCGAATGACGCATTCATATTGAACGTATAATTCTTGGTCAGTTTCAAACGGAGATTCATACTCAAATCACTCCATGGCCGTTCTTTGGCTGCCATATTATAAGACATACTCGCTCCAAATTCATCGATTAAGCTCACCTTTTTCAGTGTATCTTTCTTTGCATCATAATACTTCATTTCCAGATTATTGGAAATAGAGAAACTAACCGTACCCGAACCTTCACGCGAAGGCACACCGTAAGGCTGTCCAGTGAAAGGTGAATAATATTGCGTGTTACCATTATAGTCTGTGTATTCTTCCCAATATTTACTGAATCCCGGAGCACCGCTCAAACTCACTTGCGGAGTAAATACGTGGCGGATTTGTATTTCTTTCTTCTTTGCGAAAAGAGGTTTATACATACCATAAAGCTTCGTGCTCAGGCTCAAACTTGCCGAATAGTTAGACACTCGGTAGAAACCGTTCAACGTATCACCCGGCAACGATTCCAATCTGTGATCCACTTCATTATACTGCTGATTAATTTTACGGGTATACCAACGTTCCGTATAATTGACTGAAGGAGAAACCTGCAAATACTTGAACAATGTAAAAGTAGCACTGATAGGAATATTATGATTCATTGCATTTTCCCACTCGCTCAGCCCTGCTTTAAACAAACGGTCATCCTTTGTACGAATACTGTTTGTCAGACGTCCGGTATAACTAATGGATATCTTTTCATACCAACGTTCGGCTCCCGCAGCCTTCTTACGTTTGAATGGAAACAGACGGCTCAATGTAATATTAAGGTCGGGCAAGGTTACCGCAATAGAAGAATCACGCATTGTCTGAGCGATATTGGTCGTCCCGGAAAGCGTCAGGCCGATATCGGGAAAACTACGTGAATAACTGATACTTGATGTTTTCGTATTCTGAGTCAGCAACTGAGAGTTGTAGAGGTTGTTGATATTAGAACGTTCGTAACTACTGGTCGAGAAATTTACACTGGCCGAGAAAGTACTGTTCGGACTGGCTTTAGCGTCTTGACGATGATTCCAGACAATTTTAAAGTCTTTAGATACCGCATAGTCCGGCATCCCCTTGTCACCCGTTTTGGTGACCTGATAATCCGCCTGCAACGTCCCGGAATATTGATAGCGTTTATTATAGTTTGTCAACCCGGAAAGCCTCCATGAACCTTTTGTAAAGATATCTCCCGTCATCTTCAAATCCATAATATCACTGATAGCAAAATAATATCCTCCGTTAGCCAAACCGAAACCACGGCTGGAGTCGTCCATATAAGTCGGCATTATAAAACCGGATGAATAACTACTAGAGAACGGAAAGAAGAAAAACGGTACAGCCAATGGCAAAGGAACATCTTCCACAACCAGATAAGCAGGTCCTGTCACCACATTTTTTTTAGGACGCACTTTTGCACGAGTCAGCTGCATATAAAAGTGAGGATGATCATGATGATCGCAAGTTGTATAGCGACCGTGTTCCATAAAGATTTCATCATTGGCCCCTTTCTTAGCTTTGCTTCCGGTCACATAACCTTCACCTTGCTGAGTAACAATATCGGTAATCCCGGCTTTTTTAGTTTTGAAATTATAGCGGATAGTCTCCGTATCATAAGAAGTATCCCCTTCCTTGAAGACCGGTTTACCTTTCTCCACTCCGGTAGAATCTTTAATACCGTATGCATGAACCGTACTGCTGTCAAGATTCATCGAGATAACCTCCGCAGCTAACTCTATATTCTGGTAGTTCACTTTTCCACTACCATAAAGTGTGGCCGATCCTCCCAATGTAAAAACAGTGGAGTCGTTGGATTCATAAACAACCGGTGCATCGAGCGGTTGCTTCTTCTTAACAGGTGCTATAGAATCAATGCGTACCGTAACCGTATCTGCCTTCAACGAATCGCTTCCTTGTAGTGAATCTTTTTGTGCAGTATTGGAGGTAATCATTCCTCTCCTTCGACGTTGAGACGTAGCCTCATCGGGAAGCATCAGTAAGACAATCAGCAGTATAAATGATATAAGTATTCTTGCTTTCAATGGCGCCATTAACTAATAGTTTACGCTTGAAGTGGCAAAAGTACACAAACTTCACCAATTATGAGTTAGAATCTCCGTTATTTAATTATTTTTTAGTGCTATAAAAAGAGAGAGCACCATCTGTCAAAACGGTTTAGCCCTTCTTCACCATATTTTGCAATACTATTCCGTGCTTTCTCCACCGTCTTTTCCTCATCCAAATGAGTCTTAGAAAAGAACTTATCCGCAAAACAAATCAATTGCTCTTCCAATGTGACAGGAAGCATCTCACGGTGAGGTACCGGAAGTTGCTGATCAATAATATCCTGCAAGGAAAGACCGGCTCCTGTATGGCGTTCGCAAACTAACGCATGTTGAGGAAAACCTTCAGCACGCAAAATTTCAGCTCCTAAATATCCATGAGCAATATAAGGATGAGTACCGAAACATCGAATGGACGGAGCATCTGTCTGAAAGATACCGATATCATGCAAAAGAGCGGCCTCTTTCACAAAGCTCCGGTTCAAATGCAACTCCGGATGTGCATCTAGCATCTTCATAGCCTTTCCTGACACTGAAAGGCTGTGTATTACTAAGATTTGTCGCTGTTCCGTATTCTCCGGATAATACTTATCAATGATTTCGTATGGATTCATGTGTCGTTTTTTTGTTCTCTTGATGAGAAATTTATATTTTTGTGCAATATTACAAAAAAATACCGACATGCAAGCTAGAACTTTGCTCATTCTTTTTTTTCTACTCGCTATATCCCCTTCAGGATATACCCACAGTAAGATAACAACCGGTGCAGAACATATCGCACAATACTTATCACTTATTCAAGGCAAACGTGTCGGAATGGTAGTCAATCACACTTCTATTGTAGGAATAGAACAGACTCATCTGCTCGACACCTTATTAAAGTTGGATATAAAAATAGTGAAAGTATTTGCCCCTGAACACGGTTTTCGTGGCAATACGGATGCGGGCGAAACAGTAAAGGATGGAAAGGACCTACGCACCGGTATCCCTATTATTTCACTTTATGGCAATAATAAGAAGCCTACCGCTGGTCAATTAAAAGACATTGATGTCATCTTGTTTGATATCCAAGATGTAGGAGCACGCTTTTATACCTACATCAGTACAATGTACTATGTCATGGAGGCTTGTGCAGAAAACAGAAAGGAAATGCTCGTACTGGATCGGCCTAACCCGTGTGACTATATAGACGGTCCGATACTCAAATCCCCCTATCGGAGTTTTGTTGGTATGCTTCCCATTCCTATACTTCATGGATGTACCATAGGCGAGCTGGCACAAATGATAAACGGAGAAGGATGGATTGCCAACAAAAAAAACGCCTGCTTATTAAAAGTAATTCCAATGACAGGCTGGAAACATGGAGAACCCTATTCGCTTCCGATTAAACCTTCTCCTAATCTGCCCAATGACCAGTCTATTCGTTTGTATGCATCACTTTGTCCTTTTGAGGCAACCCACATCAGCGTAGGACGGGGAACCACCTTTCCCTTTCAGGTATTAGGTGCACCCAATAAAAAATATGGCAGTTTCGTTTTCACTCCTCGTTCCCTGCCCGGATTCGACAAGAATCCATTACATCAAGGAATAGCTTGTTATGGAGAAGACTTACGGAACAACGCGAATATTAGTGGTTTTACCCTTTACTACTTCCTACGTTTTTATCAAATATCAGGTGAAGGGGCCGGATTCTTTTCCCGACCCCGATGGTTTGATTTACTTATGGGAACCGACACGGTGCGCAAAGCTATTCTCAGAGGAGAATCTGAAAAAACTATTCGAAATAGTTGGAAAAAAGAATTACAGGCTTATCGGGAGACGAGAAAGAAGTATCTGCTTTATTGATTCTCTTCTCGCTTTCTTTTCTTCCACAATTGCCAACTATTAATGATATTTTGCCACAAAACATACGATCCAGGTGCAACAGCAGACAATGGATTCAGATAAGTATGGGCCATCCAGATAGCTAGAATCGTATTTTTCTGTCCTAATGCCTGTCCGCCACTGATGCGGTCGTTATAAATAGAGCCGATAGTCTTTCCAAAAAAGAACTGTAAACAACAAGCTGCCAATGCTCCAACAGCAATCATAATTTCAGTAAATCCATCCGCAGGGTCATTCAATAACGAATACAGCGTCTGTGCCGTCACGATAGCTAGCGAAACTGCCCACAAGTAGAAAGCAAGTTCATGATAACTCAATAATTTCCGATGTATTTTTGGCAAAAATTTGCTCAATAACCATGCAGCCAGAAACGGACAAATCAGTAGAGGAAATACTTTGCTTAAAATAACAAAGAACGCTTCCAAAAAACTAACATCAGGATGAACCTCCACTAATGGAAAAAGAATAGGTACCGCAATGGCAGCTCCGATATTAGCAAGTAACGTATAAGTGGTCAGACTTGCCGCACTCCCACCCAGTTTCGAAGTTATCACGGCAGCAGCAGTGGCTGTCGGACAAATAATACAAACCATCACCCCTTCCGCCACAATCTTATCAAACCGGAACAACAGCAAATAAGCAGCTAACGCCCCGATAATCTGAATCAGTAATAACCATACATGAAGCGGTCTAAGCTTTAAATCGCGCGGAGATATCTTACAGAATGTCAACAGCAACATCGTAAAGATAAGATACGGAGTCAAAAAAGAGAGGCAGATAAATAACGGATAACCCACAGCACCCACCAACATGGCAATAGGCAATGTCCAATTCTTCAAAAACTTAAGCATCATCGTACATTTTAACTTCGGAACACAAAGTAACGGAGATTTCAGGAAAAAAGCTATCATTAAACCGAAAAAAACACAAAACTTAATGGCAAATAATAAGTTTTCTATAAATTTCTACTACATTTGCATCGTATTATAAATATGAAACTGAATAGATCCTACATATTATATATATGCATTTGCCTCTGGCTTCTTTTCTTACCCTTATGCACCAGCCATTTATGGGGTAAAGATTTTGTCGTGGTCATTGATGCCGGACATGGCGGACACGACCCCGGCGCTATTGGAAAAATCTCAAAAGAAAAGAATATCAATCTGAACGTTGCCTTAAAAGTAGGAAATCTGATAAAAAACAATTGTGATGACGTTAAAGTGATCTATACCCGTAGCAAAGATGTTTTTATCCCTCTAGATCGAAGGGCGGAAATAGCAAACAATGCGAAAGCAGATCTTTTTATTTCTATTCATACTAATGCATTGGCAAACAACCGCACTGCAAAAGGAGCATCTACCTGGACACTCGGTTTGGCTAAATCGGACGCCAATCTAGAAGTAGCTAAACGGGAAAATTCAGTAATTCTCTACGAAAGCGACTATCAGACTCGGTATGCAGGATTCAATCCTAACTCAGCTGAGTCTTATATCATATTTGAATTCATGCAGGATAAATACATGGAACAAAGTGTGCACCTGGCGTCTTTGATGCAAAAACAATTTCGTCATACTTGCAAACGTTTAGACCGTGGAGTACATCAAGCCGGCTTCCTCGTCTTAAAAGCAAGTGCCATGCCAAGTATTCTGATAGAATTAGGATTCATCTCCACCCCTGAGGAGGAACGTTATCTGAACTCCGAAACGGGAGCTACAACCATGGCTAAAGGTATTTATCATGCTTTTCTCAATTATAAAAGAGAGCACGAAATACGGCTAACCGGAGTCAGCAAGACTGTAATACCGACTGAACAAAAAGAACAAGATATAGAGAAAGAAAATGATAGACCCGTAACCGTTCAAAAGGTTGCGGAAAGTGCAACTAATGACAATGAAATTACGTTTAAGATACAAATACTTACCTCTTCTAAACCTCTTGCTAAAAATGACAAGAGACTGAAAGGATTGAAAGGTGTAGATTATTATAAAGAAAAAGATATATATAAATACACATATGGTGCCTCCGGTGATTATAATAAGGTACTACGTACCAAACGTACTATTACAGCCAAGTTCAAAGACGCTTTTATCATCGCTTTCCGAGACGGTGAAAAAATGAATGTCAATGAAGCAATTGCCGAGTTTAAGAAAAGAAGAAATAAATAAAAGATAAAATGAAGTATATTACAAAAGAAGTCAGAATAGGTATCGCAGGTATCATTGCACTGTGTGTACTTGTTTATGGGATTAACTGGCTGAAAGGAATACATATGTTTCAACCTTCCAGCTATTTCTATGCTAAATTTCAGAATGTTAACGGACTGACTAAGTCGAGCCCAGTATTCGCAGACGGTGTTCGTGTAGGTATTGTACGCGATATATTTTATGATTATACTAATCCCGGAAATGTGGTTGTAGAAGTAGAACTGGACACCGAACTACGAATTCCTAAAGGAAGTAGCGCCGAACTGGTATCCGAACTGATGGGAGGAGTACGCATGAATATTCTTTTGGCAAACAATCCCCGCGAAAAATATGCCGTAGGAGATACTATTCCCGGTACACTGAATAATGGAATGATGGAAAGTGTGGCAAAGTTAATGCCACAAGTACAGGAAATGTTACCTAAACTGGATTCTATCCTTATTTCTCTGAATACAATTTTAGGTGACAAGAGTATTCCTGCCACCCTACATTCAATAGAAAAGACCACTGCCAACTTGGCCGTAGTCAGTTCTCAGGTTAAAGGTCTCATGAGCAATGATATTCCACAGCTTACCAGCAAACTGAATACAATTGGAGACAACTTCGTAACCATCAGCGGTAATCTTAAAGAAGTTGACTATGCAGCTACTTTCAAGAAAATAGACGAAACATTATCCAATGTAAAGATGCTTACAGAAAAATTGAATAGCAAAGATAACACACTCGGATTACTCTTCAACGACCCGACTTTATACAATAATCTAAATGCTACAACTGAAAATGCAGCAGGCTTATTGAAAGACTTGAAAGAGCACCCGAAGCGCTACGTTCACTTCTCCTTATTCGGAAAGAAAGACAAGTAATAAAATCCCGTTATATAGATTTTATCTAAATAACGAATTGCTATAAAAAGCAAGTTTTTTGCATCTCAAATGTCTATCTATAAACCGAAATAAGATTCCTATACAAACATGAGAATGAGAGAAGAAAAACAGAGCTTTTATATATAATATTCTATATAACAGACACTTACAAAATAGCAAAAGCGGGATTAGTGATAGTACAAAGACATAAACACATAAGTCATTGAAAGTAAACATGTTATTATTCACTTGAAAAAAACAAGAAAAAATAGATTTGTTTTTTCCGAATAAGATTCCCAATTTTGCAAACGTAGAAGTTTTGCTTAATTAATAAATGTATTAAAAGTTACTATGATAGAATCAAATCATGTCGTACTTTGGAACCGCTGTCTTGATATCATAAAAGACAATGTTCCCGATACGACATACAACACTTGGTTTGCCCCTATTGTTCCATTAAAATATGAGGACAAGACTTTGTATTTACAGATTCCCAGCCAGTTTTTCTATGAGATTCTGGAGGAAAGATTTGTAGATTTAATACGCAAGACTTTGTATAAGGTCATTGGCGAAGGAACCAAGTTGATGTACAACGTCATGGTAGACAAAACTTCGATTCCAAACCAAACCGTGAATCTCGAAGCAAGCAATCGTTCTACGGCTGTAACTCCTAAAAACATATTTGATGGAAACAAAGCTCCTAATTTCTTGCAGGCTCCTGCTGTTCAAGATTTAGATCCGCATTTGAATCCTAATTATAATTTCGAAAACTTCATTGAAGGATACAGTAACAAACTTTCAAGAAGTGTAGCCGAAGCCGTAGCGCTAAAACCTGGAGGAACTGCTTTTAACCCATTATTCCTTTATGGAGCTTCTGGAGTGGGAAAAACACATCTGGCTAATGCCATCGGTACGAAAATCAAAGAGATTTATCCAGAAAAAAGAGTCTTGTACGTATCGGCACATTTATTCCAAGTGCAATATACAGACTCTGTACGTAACAACACAACCAACGACTTCATTAATTTCTATCAGACCATCGATGTTTTAATCATTGATGATATTCAGGAATTTGCCGGTGTTACCAAAACACAAAACAATTTCTTCCATATCTTCAATCATCTACATCAGAACGGCAAACAGCTTATATTAACTTCCGACCGTGCTCCTGTATTGTTGCAAGGTATTGAAGAACGTTTGCTTACCCGTTTCAAATGGGGTATGGTAGCTGAATTGGAAAAACCGACCGTAGAACTTCGCAAAAATATTCTGCGCAATAAAATACACCGCGATGGACTCCAATTTCCAGAGGAGGTAATCGATTATATTGCCGAAAATGTGAATGAAAGCGTACGTGACTTGGAAGGTATCGTTATTGCTATCATGGCACGTTCTACTATTTTCAATAAGGAAATAGATATGGATTTGGCTCAACATATCGTGCACGGCGTTGTTCACAATGAAACGAAAGCCGTCACCATAGATGATATCCTTAAGGTAGTATGTAAACATTTCGACTTGGAGCCTGCAGCTATACATACTAAATCCAGAAAGAGAGAAGTGGTGCAAGCGCGTCAGATTGCCATGTATCTAGCTAAAAATCACACAGACTTTTCAACTTCTAAGATCGGTAAATTCATTGGCAACAAAGACCACGCAACCGTACTTCACGCTTGCAAAACCGTGAAAGGACAACTGGAAGTAGATAAGAGTTTTAACGCAGAAGTGCAGGAAATTGAAGCGTTACTAAAAAGAAAAGGAATTAATGACTAGTGATTAGGCTCATGATTCATGCTTCACAAACCTATTCACTAATCACTAACCATTATTTCAGTTCACTATTATTTCAAAAATCCCTGCCGACGAAGCACCTTTAATAGATTTTCAGACATAAACTCATTATCTTTCTTCGTATAACGAACATCTGTAAAGACCTGGGCTAGAGTTTCTTTCTTATTCTCCTCTATAAATTGTTTGCTTTCAGGCAATGATTCTTTATAAGCATAGAGTTTGTCTATTTCTTCCGGTGTATAATCATGATACATTTCCTCGTGCACAGCAGCTTCCAAAGGCAAGCGATCAACCTGTGCAGGAATTCCATCCGGGTAACCGACTGTAATTGTCGTCAAAGGAAACACCAATTCAGGCAACCGGAGTGCATCGATAATCATTTGAGGATTATAAGTAGTGGTCCCCAAATAGCAAATTCCGAGCCCTACCTCCTCTGCCAACGTACAAAAAGTCTGTGCGACAAGCAGAGTGTCCATAGACGCATTCATAAAAGACATTAAATTGTCATAGCCAGGTACAGCTTTTCTTTGCTCACACCATTTTGAAAAGCGACGAAAATCAGCACAAAAAGTAAGTACAACAGGGGCACTTTTCACCATAGGCTGATTAAAATGAGCTGGTGAAAGCTTCTCTTTCATTTCAGCGTCACGAGTCACAACCACACTATAAAGCTGCATACCTCCCATCGTAGAAGCTCGGAATGAAGTTTCAAGCAAATCATTTAACAAATCAGGAGTAATATCCTTCGATAGATATTTCCTGATAGTCCTTCTGTTCTTTACGGTTTCAAACATTTCTTTTTTATTGCAAAGATACAAAAAGAAAAATCTATTTTGCTATATCTACAGAACAGAATAGTTTTCTTTTTGGAAAACTTTAACCTTTAAACAAAAAGCAGATTCCATTGTTTATCAAACACTTATCATTAATAAATAGAAAACTTATAGTCTGTCAATAAATTATTTCATTTTTATTTTGATAGATGAAAAAACATTCTTAGATTTGCATCCACATTTGTTAACGATAAGTAAACTTCTACACATTACTTATTTAAAAATCAGATTTAACGCACATTGCATCGTGGAAAAACAAATTTATTCTTATGACGAAGCCTACGAAGAATCTTTACGATATTTTCAAGGTGACGAACTTGCTGCAAGAGTTTGGGTAAACAAATATGCAGTAAAAGATTCTTTCGGAAACATTTATGAAAAGTCTCCGGAAGATATGCATTGGAGAATTGCCAATGAAGTGGCACGCATCGAATCGAAGTATCCGAATGCTTTAACAGCAAAAGAGCTGTACGATCTATTGGATCACTTCAAATACATTGTTCCACAAGGTAGCCCGATGACTGGAATCGGTAACGACTATCAAGTTGCTTCCCTATCCAATTGTTTTGTTATCGGTGTAGATGGTGCTGCCGACTCTTATGGTGCTATCATTAAAATTGACGAAGAGCAAGTACAACTGATGAAAAGACGTGGAGGAGTGGGCCATGACCTATCCCATATCCGTCCGAAAGGTTCTCCCGTTAAAAATTCAGCATTAACTTCAACAGGTCTTGTGCCATTCATGGAACGTTATTCCAATTCGACCCGTGAAGTAGCTCAAGATGGACGTCGCGGAGCACTCATGCTAAGTGTATCTATCAAACATCCGGACTCAGAAGCTTTCATCGATGCAAAAATGACAGAAGGAAAAGTAACCGGAGCAAATGTTTCCGTGAAATTAGACGATGCTTTCATGCAGGCTGCTGTTGACGGAAAGCCATACTTACAACAATATCCTATTGATTCTTCCGACCCTACATTTACAAAAGAAATAGATGCTTCTACTTTATGGAAGAAGATCGTTCACAATGCATGGAAATCAGCAGAACCGGGTGTTCTGTTCTGGGATACAATAATTCGCGAATCCGTACCGGATTGTTACGCAGATTTAGGTTACCGGACCGTTTCCACGAATCCATGTGGCGAGATACCTCTATGTCCTTACGACTCATGCCGTCTCTTGGCAATCAATTTGTATTCATATGTAGTAAATCCGTTTAAACCGAATGCTTATTTCGATTTTGATCTGTTTAAGAAACATGTGGCATTAGCTCAACGTATCATGGATGACATCATCGACCTCGAACTGGAGAAAATCGAACGCATCATGCACAAGATTGATGAGGATCCGGAAAACGACGAAGTGAAGCGGGCAGAACGTGTACTCTGGGAAAAGATATATAAGAAAAGCGGACAAGGACGACGTACAGGTGTAGGTATCACTGCAGAAGGTGATATGCTCGCAGCATTAGGATTACGCTACGGAACAGAAGAGGCTACCGAATTCTCAGAAAAAGTACATAAGACAGTAGCTCTTGGCGCTTATCGTTCTTCTGTAGAAATGGCGAAGGAGCGTGGTGCTTTCGAAATATATGATAACAAACGCGAGCAGAACAATCCGTTCATCCAACGTTTGGCAGAAGCCGACCCTGAGCTATATGAAGAAATGAAGAAATACGGACGACGCAACATTGCCTGCCTGACTATCGCTCCCACCGGAACAACCAGCCTGATGACTCAGACAACTTCTGGCATTGAACCGGTATTCTTGCCAGTTTACAAACGTAGAAGAAAAGTGAATCCGAATGACACCAATGTTCATGTCGACTTTGTTGATGAAACAGGAGATGCATTCGAAGAGTATATTGTATTCCATCACAAGTTTGTCACATGGATGGAAGCCAATGGATACGATCCGTCCAAACGTTATTCTCAGGAAGAGATTGACAAATTAGTAGCCAAGTCTCCTTATTATAAAGCTACTTCCAACGATGTCGACTGGTTGATGAAAGTAAAGATGCAGGGAAGAATCCAAAAATGGGTAGACCATTCCATCAGCGTAACTATTAATCTGCCGAATGACGTAGACGAGGATCTGGTAAACCGTTTATATGTGGAAGCATGGAAATCCGGTTGTAAAGGTTGTACCGTATACCGTGACGGCTCCCGTTCCGGTGTACTTATCTCAACCAAATCTGACAAAAACAAGAAAGAGGAACTTCCTCCTTGCAAACCGCCTACGGTCGTAGAAGTGCGTCCACGAATATTAGAAGCAGATGTTGTACGTTTCCAGAATAACAAAGAAAAATGGGTGGCTTTCGTTGGCCTGCTAGATGGACATCCTTATGAAATCTTCACCGGTCTGCAAGATGACGATGAAGGTATTTTATTACCTAAGAGCGTGACTAGCGGACGTATCATCAAAAATATAGATGAAGACGGAACGAAGCGTTACGACTTCCAATTTGAAAACAAGCGCGGATATAAGACGACTATTGAAGGATTGTCTGAGAAGTTCAATAAAGAATATTGGAACTACGCCAAATTGATTTCCGGAGTACTCCGTTACCGAATGCCAATAGAACAAGTTATTAAACTGGTAGGTTCTTTGCAACTGAACAGTGAAAATATCAATACTTGGAAAAACGGTGTAGAACGCGCTCTGAAGAAATACATCCAGGATGGAACCGAAGCAAAAGGCAAGAAATGTCCGAACTGTGGCAATGAAACTCTCGTTTATCAGGAAGGATGTCTGATTTGTACCACTTGCGGGGCTTCCAGATGTGGATAAACATTCTATAATATATGATCTTATCATTTAATATCGAATACCGTACCAATTGGGGGGAGGAAGTCAAGCTTGCAGGCTTATCGACGGAATCCACCCCAATGTACACTACAGACGGTATATATTGGACGGCAGAAGTGGAACTGGAAGTTCCTCAAGAAGGATTGACTATCCATTATAGCTACCAGATAGAACAAAACGGAATCGTCATCCGCAAAGAATGGAACAATTTTCCACGATGCCTTTTTCTATCCGGTACTCCTAGAAAAAAGTATAGAATCAATGATTGCTGGAAAAATATCCCGGAGCAACTATACCTTTACAGTTCTGCCTTTACAGAAGCATTATTATCACATCCCGAAAGGGTAGACATTCCGCAAGGGTATAAGAAAGGGCTAATAATAAAAGCTTATGCCCCGCGCATCAACAAAGATTATTGTCTGGCCATTTGCGGCAATCAGAAAGCACTAGGTAACTGGGATCCGGAAAAAGCCGTTTTAATGAGTGACTCCAATTTCCCCGAATGGCAGGTGGAGCTAGATGCAAGCAAGCTCAAATATCCTTTGGAATATAAATTTATCCTTTGCCATAAACAGGAAAGAAAAATTGATTGCTGGGAGAAAAACCCTAATCGTTATCTGGCAGACCCGGAAATAAAGACGAACGAGACACTCGTGATTTCCGACCGATATGTCTATTTTGATATTCCAATATGGAAAGGTGCAGGAATTGCCATCCCCGTATTTTCTCTGAAATCAGAAAAAAGTTTTGGAGTAGGTGATTTCGGTGATCTGAAACTCATGATCGATTGGGCGGTAAACACACATCAGAAGGTCATCCAAATTCTACCGATTAATGACACGACCATGACCCATACATGGACGGACTCTTATCCCTACAACAGTATTTCCATCTATGCTTTTCATCCGATGTATGCGGATATAAAGCAAATGGGAACACTGAAAGACAAAGAAGCAGCCTCTAGGTTCAATCAGAAACAACAAGAACTGAATAATCTTACAACTATTGATTATGAGGCTGTAAACCGGGCTAAATGGGAATTCTTCCATCTGATATTCCAGCAAGAAGGGGAAAAAGTATTGGCTTCCGAGAAATTCAAGGAGTTCTTCGAAACTAACAAAGAATGGTTGCGACCTTACGCAGTCTTCAGCTATCTGCGTGATGCTTACCGGACCTCCGACTTCCGTGAATGGCCGAGACATTCTGTATACGATGCACAGGAGATAGAAAAGATGTGTCAACCGGAAACGGTAGATTATCCCCACATCGCATTATACTACTATATTCAATATCATCTGCATCTGCAATTATTGGCTGCGACAAAATATGCTCGTGAAAATGGGGTCGTACTAAAGGGAGACATACCTATTGGCATTAGCCGCAACAGTGTGGAAGCCTGGACAGAACCTCATTACTTCAATCTCAACGGACAAGCAGGCGCTCCTCCCGACGACTTCTCGGTCAACGGACAAAATTGGGGATTCCCTACTTACAATTGGGATGTAATGGAAAAGGACGGATATCGCTGGTGGATGAAAAGATTCCAGAAAATGGCCGAATATTTCGATGCTTACCGAATTGACCATATTCTCGGTTTCTTCCGTATTTGGGAAATACCGATGAATGCCGTACATGGATTGTTAGGACAATTCGTTCCCTCCCTACCGATGAGTAGAGAAGAGATAGAAAATTATGGTTTCACATTCCGAGAAGAATACCTGTCTCCATTCATTCATGAATCATTTCTCGGACAGGTGTTTGGACCTTATGTCAATCTCGTAAAACAAGATTTTCTCCAGTTAGTGGACAAATCCGGTATTTACCGTATGAGACCTGGCTTTGAGACACAACAAGAAGTCAAACAATTCTTTGCCGGTAAAAATGACGAAAACAGTATCTGGGTCCGTGATGGATTATATTCTTTAATCAGTAATGTACTGTTTATTCCGGACAATAAGGAACAAGGAAAGTACCATCCCCGTATCGGAGCGCAACGTGATTTCATTTTCCGTTCGTTGAGCGAAGAAGACAAGAATGCTTTCAACAAATTATACAACCAGTATTATTATCATCGCCACAACGACTTTTGGTACCAACAGGCCATGAAAAAGTTACCTCAATTGACACAATCTACCCGTATGTTGGTATGTGGCGAAGATTTAGGAATGATTCCCGCTTGTGTGTCCTCCGTAATGAACGAGTTACGTATTCTTAGTTTGGAAATTCAACGAATGCCAAAGGAGCCGTCGTATGAGTTCGGACATTTAAATGAATATCCATACCGATCTGTGTGCACCATTTCCACTCATGATATGTCTACTCTACGTGGGTGGTGGGAAGAAGATTATCAACAGACCCAACGTTATTACAATACAATGTTAGGGCATTATGGCACAGCTCCTGCCATTGCAACTCCGGAACTTTGTGAAGAGATTGTACGCAATCACCTCAACAGTAATTCTATTCTCTGCATACTGTCTTTTCAAGATTGGTTGTCAGTTGATGGAAAATGGAGAAATCCTAATGTGGAAGAAGAACGAATCAACGTTCCATCCAATCCACGAAATTATTGGCGATATCGGATGCATATCACATTAGAGCAACTGATGAAAGCCAAAGAACTGAATAGCAAGATAAGTGAATTAATACAATACACAGGAAGAAACCCGGAGAAATAATTTGACTTCTATCTATATTAAACACGGATTATACAAATTCCTTTTTAAATCTGTATAATCCGTGTAAACAGATTATTAAAAGAATGAAAGAGACCCCGAGTAAACGTATTGATTTTGTAGACTTAACTAAAGGAGTCTGCATCATTCTCGTAGTCATGACACATATTGGTGGAGCTTTCGAGCAACTCGATAGGGGCTCTATGTTATCCTGTTTCCGTATGCCACTGTATTTTTTTATATCAGGAGTTTTCTTTAAACCATACGAAGCTTTATCAGGATTCATTCTTCGGAAAATAAACAAGTTGATTATCCCTTTTCTTTTCTTCTATCTAAGTGCATTCCTCCTTAAATACATCATTTGGAAAATAGCACCGGGAGTATTCCATTTACCTGTATCATGGAAAGAACTTTTGATAGTATTTCATGGACATGACCTTATCAAATTCAATCCGCCGATCTGGTTTCTAGTAGCCTTATTCAACTGTAATATCCTGTTTTATCTAGTCCATTTCCTAAGAAATAAATATCTGCCTGCCATGTTTGCTCTTACCTTATTGATCGGGTGTACAGGATTTTATCTAGGTAAAGCACAAATAACACTCCCTCTCTATCTCGATGTTGCCATGACGGCTCTCCCTTTCTATGTAGCAGGATTCTGGATTCGTAGATATAACTTCTTCTTATTTCCACATCACCGTTTTGATAAGTTAATTCCGCTTTTCGTTTTGTTGGCATTGTTAGTCATGCATTTTACTGCTACTACATTGGGGATGAGAACAAACAACTACTCTGGGAGTATCTTTCAAGTATACATCGCTGCATTCGCCGGAATATTTATGATTATGCTACTTTGCAAAAAAATGAAAAGAGTAAAGATTATTTCTTATCTAGGAAGGTACTCTATCATCACCCTAAGCATACACGGTCCCATACTCCATTTTCTAGAGCCATTGATAGCACGCTACATTCATAATAGTTGGGCACAAGCAACAATGCTTTTGTTCATAACATTAAGTATATGTATTCTACTCACCCCCCTCTTTCTGAAAGTAATCCCGCAAATGGTTGCACAGAAGGACTTGTTAAAAATTAAACAGATTCATACTAAATAATAAATAGTATATGAAAATAAATAAAAGCTATATCTTTTTGAAAGGGATTCGATTTTACGCCTACCATGGAGTAGCCCCACAAGAGAATTTGATTGGTAATGAGTATATTATCGACCTAAAACTAGGTGTTGACATCAGCAAGGCGATGCAGACAGACGAAGTGACAGATACCGTAAACTATGCTGAGGTATATAACGTTATAAAAACAGAAATGGACATTTCATCCAAATTACTAGAACATGTAGGGAAACGAATTGTGAAGAAACTATTCAAACAATTCGCTACTATTGAAGACATTGATCTGTTTCTATCCAAACGAAACCCACCGATGGGGGCAGACATAGAATCGGCAGGAATAGAGCTCCATTGTAGCAGAAAATAAAAACGGGCACGTCTGCCATTCCGAACCAATCAAGAATAACAGACGTAACAATAAATTATGGTAAAAATTCTATTGGTAGCTCATAATCTTTTCTTTTTCCTTCTATTCACAGATTCCACAGCTTCCGTTACCACAGGCTTATTCTGGAAACGTTTTGTATAACTGGAATAGTCAGGATGGATACGTTCGTAGTCAGGATCCATAAACAACGGGCTGGAAATAATATGATCCGCTGTTGAACGGTTACAGCAAAATACGATATTTTCCACACCGGCCAAACGAGTCAAAGCTTTTACATCTGTATCATGAGGTTGCAAAGTCATAGGATCAGTAAAAAAGAAAAGATAATCAATCTGCCCATCGACAATACGTGATCCCATCTGCTGATCACCGCCTAATGGACCGGATTTCAGTATTGTAAAATCCCATTCTACATCAGGATGTTTTTCTTTCAATGCTTCCAGTATTAGTGTCCCGGTAGTACCTGTACAATAGAATTTATTTCCCATCAACAATTCTGAATTCCACAACACCCACTCGATAAGATCTTTCTTCATCGCATCATGTGCTACCAGCCCGATGCCCCTTCTAACCTTTGCTTCCATTTCGTTATTCTTTTAAGTCCGACAATTGAGAGAATCGTTTGCATCCTCTCGCGTAAAACTGCCACAAGATACTACTTTTTATCTGTTCAGGTATTAAATTCAAAGTTTTTTTTCTTAGGTTCTCTTCTCTTAATGAAGAAAATGACGGACAAATCCGTTTATATTCGTCCCGTGCGCGAATCACTGCGCGAGCATTGTCCCAATCCCCTTTCAGAAAGAAAGTAAGTGCCGCCACATAATCCAAACAAGTCCGAATACGCATCACTTTATTTAACTCCTCCTGCGGAAGATTCTTATAAAGCATGACAAGATTATTACGGAAATTAAGAAAAGTCTTACGAGGATTCTCTTTTTTAAGCGTGGCTCCTCCAACATGATAGACTACACTTTGCGGAATGCAGACAATTCCACGTCCTCGAGAACGGAGTCGCCAACACAGATCTATTTCTTCCATGTGTGCAAAAAAGCGTCCATCCAGCCCTCCGACATCCAGATAATCCATACGACGAATAAACAAAGCAGCTCCTGTTGCCCAAAAAACTGGAATCACCGTATCGTATTGCCCTTCATCTTTTTCGACCGCTCCCATGATACGTCCCCGACAAAAAGGATAACCGTACTTATCTATAAATCCGCCTGCCGCTCCTGCATATTCAAAAAATTCCTTTTGGCGCTGACTTCGTATCTTCGGTTGGCAAGCAGCCACTTCGGGATGCTTATCAAGATAAGCAATCATCGGTTTCAACCAATGTTCCGTCACTTCAACATCCGAATTTAGAAGAACGACATACTCTGCATCTACTTGTCGCAAAGCCAAATTATATCCGTCCGCAAAGCCATGATTCTGTTCGAGCAAAATCATTCGGACGGATGGAAACTCCTGCTGAATCATAGTTACCGAGTCGTCCGTAGACCCATTATCAGCCACACAGATTTCTACTTCTTTCCCCTCCGAATACTGAATAACAGATGGAAGGAAAGTACGAAGCATATCACATCCGTTCCAATTCAGAATGACGACTGATACTTTCATCTCTTATCTTTTCTCTTAATAAGTTCCTGTTCTTTTTGTTCGCATTCCTTCTTCGTAAATTTCCAGCGCTTATGCGACCACAACCAATAAGCAGGTTCTCTACGAATGGTCTGTTCCAGTTCATGGGCAAACATATCCGTAATTTCTCCTTCGACTGTCTCTTTGGGAGCTTCAGTCATCAATTTAAACTCAGCCTCACAATATCCCCTACGTGTCTTCGTCAGTTCACAATAAAAGACAGGGAAGTTCATTATTTTTGCAATACGTTCAGCTCCATTCAAGAAAGCAGTCTCCTGCCCCATAAAAGTAGTCCAATACCGATCACCACTAGGCCATTGGTCTGTAATCAGACCTACTACCATATTTTTTCCTTCACGCTTCAATTTGATAATTTCACGTGCAGTAGAATGTTTAGGAATATTATATCCACCGAAACGGGAACGAATCTGCTTAAACAGTTCATTCAGATATTTATCCTTCAATGGTTTGTAAACTTGTACAGGTACATCGCCAGGCTTCATGACCGATCCCATTCCAATCAGCCATTCATAGTTGGCATAATGGGGAATCATCACAATAATACCTCCATACTTTTCCGTCAATTCCAAATATTGTTCTGTATTCTTATAAATCATCCTTTGGCAAAGATCTTCAGCGGACATATGCAACAGTTTCAGGTCCTCTAGCATATAATCCGAAAGATAACGATAAAATTTACGTTCTATCTGTAATCTTTCCGCCTCAGTCTTCTCCGGAAACGACTTTTCCAGATTTTCCCGAACTACCTTCCGGCGATATCTCCCCACATGATACATCAACAGATAATTGAAATCCGAAAGCACATACAATACCCGGAACGGAAGAGCTGAAAACAGCCACATTCCACCATATACCAGCCAATAGATAAGTTTAGATTTCATACTTATATCAGAATTGTGCCTTTAAGCGCTGTCTTGTCCCCATTAAAATCTCCCAAACGCACGTTGACCACTTGATTATCCAATGAGTTATCACTTCCCACTTCTACACGAATATAATTCTTCGTAAATCCGTGCATCGGAGTATTCCCCTTCGACTTTTCCAACAACACCGACATCGTCTGTCCGATATGGCGCGCATAAAAAGCCTGTGTTTTCTCATCCGAAAGTGCCAACAGCCGTTGACTGCGTTGATGCTTTTCTTCCGGAGACACCACATAATCTATTTTCAAGGCTTGCGTTCCGGGACGCTCGGAATAACTGAACACGTGCAATTGGGTCACGTCCAATCCGGAAATAAACCGATAAGCTTGCTCAAAAAACTCCGCAGTCTCGCCACGAGTACCCACAATCACATCCACGCCAATGAAAGCATCCGGCATAACCTCTTTGATTTTCTTCACCTTCGATGCAAAAAGAGCCGTATCATAACGACGACGCATCAATTTCAAAACTTCATCACACCCAGACTGCAAAGGAATATGGAAATGTGGCATAAAACTACGGGAATGGGATACAAACTCAATAATTTCATCCGTAAGCAGATTCGGTTCAATGGAAGATATACGATAACGCTCGATTCCTTCTATCTGATCCAACGCTTGCACCAAATCAAAGAAAGTCTCTCCCGTCGTCTTACCAAAATCACCGATATTCACCCCAGTCAAGACTATCTCTTTACCACCTTCCGCTGCAGCTTGCCGAGCCTGTTCGACCATAGAAGCAATAGTTCCGTTACGACTCCTCCCCCTTGCAAACGGAATAGTACAATATGAACAGAAGTAATCGCAGCCATCCTGTACTTTCAGAAAAAAACGAGTACGGTCTCCCCGTGAACACGAAGGAGAAAACGAACGAATATCTTTCGTTGCAGTAGTTATAGCCTCTCCTTTTTCATGTTTCTGCAAATTTCCCAGATACTGCAGCAGTTCACCTTTCTGCTCCGCCCCCAATACAACATCTACTCCATCAATTTTTGCCACATCACCAGGCTTCAATTGGGCATAGCACCCAGTCACTACCACAAAAGCACCGGGATGTTGTTTCACCAATCGATGAATAGCCTGCCGACATTTTTTGTCCGCCATTTCCGTCACCGAACAAGTATTTACCACACAGATATCCGCTTTCTCTCCCTTGCGTGCAGTACGAACTCCCGCCTCACGCAGAATTTTACCGATAGTTGAAGTCTCTGAAAAATTTAATTTGCAGCCCAATGTATAATAAACGGCTGTCTTATCTTGAAACACAGTGGTATCTATCATAAGCTGTTATAAACACATTAACTTTGCAAAGTTACACATTATTATTAGTAAAACACTTTTGGATACGAAAGTTTATTCCTATTTTTGCACAATTCACTAAAAAACGTGCAATGATTAAAGAGAATTTCATTAAACTATACGAAAATAGTTTTCGTGAGAATTGGGATCTGCCTTGTTATACTGATTATGGAGAAAATACCCAATATACATACGGTGAGGTAGCTGAAAAAATCGCCCGTTTACATCTGTTATTCAAACATTGTAGCCTTCGCAGAGGAGATAAGATTTCAGTTATCGGCAAAAATAACGCTCATTGGTGCATTGCTTATATGGCTACAATCACTTATGGAGCAATTATTGTCCCTATCCTGCAAGATTTTACGCCTAATGACGTTCATCATATCGTCAATCATTCCGAATCTGTCTTTCTGTTTACCAGTGACAATATCTGGGAAAATTTGGAAGAGGAAAAACTTATGGGGTTGCGGGGAGTGTTCTCATTGACCGATTTTCGTTGTCTGTATCAGCGCGACGGAGAAACTATACAAAAATTCCTAAAGAACCTCGACAAAGAGATGCATTCTGCTTATCCTAAGGGATTTACCCGCGAGGATATTCAGTACACCACCCTCTCTAATGACAAGATTATGTTGCTGAATTACACCTCAGGTACTACCGGATTCAGCAAAGGCGTAATGCTGACAGGCAATAACCTTGCCGGAAATGTCACTTTCGGTATCCGGACTGAGTTACTTAAAAAAGGAGATAAAGTGCTCTCATTTCTTCCGCTTGCTCATGCGTATGGTTGCGCATTCGACTTTCTGACAGCAACAGCAGTCGGTACTCATGTCACCTTACTCGGAAAAACTCCTTCTCCCAAAATTATCATGAAGGCTTTTGAGGAAGTGAAACCTAATCTGATTATCACTGTTCCCCTAGTCATCGAAAAGATATATAAAAATATTATTCAGCCTCTTATCAATAAAAAAGGAATGAAATGGGCACTGAATATTCCTCTGCTCGATAATCAAATTTACAATCAAATCCGCAAAAGACTAATTGACGCATTGGGCGGGCGGTTCAAGGAAATCATTATCGGTGGAGCAGCTATGGATAAAGAGGTGGAAGAGTTCTTCTATAAGATTAAGTTCCCCTTTACCATTGGTTATGGAATGACCGAGTGTGGACCTCTTATCAGCTATGCACCTTGGAATGAATTTATACTAGGTTCCTCAGGAAAGATTCTGGACATTATGGAAGCTCGTATCTACAAAGAAAACCCGGAAGCCGAAATAGGGGAAATACAGGTACGCGGAGAAAATACAATGACAGGATACTACAAGAATCCGGAAGCAACACAGGAAGTATTCACTGAAGACAGCTGGTTACGTACCGGTGATCTCGGAACAATGGATGCCAACGGTAACATTTTCATTCGCGGACGACTTAAAACAATGATTTTAAGTTCAAGTGGGCAGAACATTTTCCCGGAAGAGCTGGAAACGAAACTAAATAACCTTCCTTTTATTTTGGAAAGTATCGTTATCGAACGTAACAAGAAATTGGTAGCACTCGTCTATGCTGACTATGAAGCATTGGATTCTCTCGGACTGAACAATCCGGATAATCTGAAAACCATCATGGATGAGAACCTTAAGAACTTGAACAACAATGTAGCCGCTTACGAAAAGATCAGCAAGATACAACTCTACCCTACTGAATTTGAAAAAACACCGAAAAGGAGCATTAAAAGATACCTATATAACAGTATAGCTGTCGATTAACATGTTCTAAAACATAGGGAAAGAAAGGGAAAGCGGGCAGTTACAAAAAAATATATAAAAAAAGTTGGCTTTTCGAGAACAACATATCGAAAAAGTACATACCTTTGCAGCGTTTTAATAAAGCAATTGATTGTATTACGTTTTTAAAAAGCAAAGAAAATGAAAAAATTAGTTTTGATGGCAGTAGCTATCGTAGCAGTATCATTCGCATCTTGTGGTAACAAAGCAGCTGACGCAGCAAAAGCAACAGCAGATTCTATCCGTATCGCTGACTCAATCGCAGCGGTAGAAGCAGCAGCAGCTGAAGCAGCAGCTGACACAACAACTGTTGATAGTGTAGCAGTAGAAGCAACTGAAACTGTAGTAGCCGAATAATTCAGTTACAAGTTAGAGAGAATTGAAAGTCTGACATGCGAAAGTATGCACAGACTTTTTTTTATGTTCTTATATTAAATGATTTCGGATTACAACAAAGAATAAAGGCGGTTTATCTTGAATGGATAAACCGCCTTCACTATAATGTAATAGCTATTATTTATTCAGCAACTACTTCGAAAGGAATTTCTACCGAAACTTCCTTGTGAAGCTTAACGATAGCCTTGTAACTACCAACTTCTTTCACAGCGTCTTTTACAACGATGATCTTTCTGTCAACTTCATGACCCAGTTTAGACAATGCTTCAGCAATCTGGATATTACCAACAGAACCGAAGATAGTACCGGTTGAGCTAACTTTAGTTGCGATAGTCAAAGAAACACCTTCCAACTTAGCAGCCATAGCTTCAGCATCTTTCTTGATTTTCTCAAGTTTGTGAGCGCGCTGTTTCAGTTCTTCAGCTAACATTTTCTTTGCAGAAGGAGAAGCGATGACAGCTTTTCCAGTCGGGATCAGATAATTACGACCGTATCCGGATTTCACGTTTACGATATCGTTCTTATAACCCAAGTTTACTACGTCTTCTTTCAATATAATTTCCATACTTTTCCTCCTTCTTATTTCATCATGTCAGTTACATAAGGCAGCAATGCCAAGTGACGAGCTCTCTTCACAGCCTGCGCGATACGACGTTGGAACTTCAAAGAAGTACCCGTGATACGACGCGGAAGGATTTTACCTTGTTCATTCAAGAATTTCTTCAAGAATTCAGGATCTTTGTAGTCGATGTACTTAATACCGCTTTTTTTGAAACGGCAATATTTTTTCTTCTTAACGTCTACTGACGGCGGAGTTAAGTATCTGATTTCTGATTGAACTTGTTGTGCCATGATTAATCCTCCTTTTTGTTTGATTTAACACTTCTTCTTTTTGCAGCATATTCAGCAGCATACTTATCCATCTTGAAAGTCAAGAAACGGATAACGCGTTCATCACGACGGAAGTTTACTTCCAACTTGTCAATTACAGTAGGATCTGCATTGAACTCAATCAGCTGATAGAAACCTGTAGACTTCTTCTGAATTGGATAAGCCAATTTCTTCAGTCCCCAGTTTTCTTCATTGATAATCTCAGCACCTTCAGCTTGAAGAATACCTTTGAATTTCTCTACCGCTTCCTTCATCTGAACATCAGATAAAACGGGAGTTAAAATGAAAACGGTTTCGTATTGATTCATACTTCGTTTAATTAAATAAATAAATTATTTGATTTAAAAATGCGGGTGCAAAGTTAGGCAATTTATTTTGAACTGCAAACATTTAATCTTTTTTTGTATCAAGAAGATAGGATTTATCCCGGAAGTAACTAACTTTGCAAAGTTGTTTAAACAATAATTTCATGATAGAGCAATTTAACTTCGACATCCGGCTTATATTTGCCATATTAAATGGTAAAGTTTCTGCGGCAATTAACCGGAAACTATACCGTAACTTCCGCCAGAACGGTTTAGAAATCAGCCCGGAGCAATGGACGGTACTCATTTTCCTATGGGAAAAAGACGGTGTTACACAACAAGAGTTGTGCAATGCAACTTTTAAAGACAAACCCAGTATGACCCGTTTGATAGATAATATGGAACGGCAGCACCTTGTTGTCCGTATCTCGGACAAGAGAGACCGCCGCACAAATCTGATTCATCTGACCAAAGACGGCAAAGAACTGGAAGAAAAAGCGCGCATTATTGCCGGACAGACCTTGAAAGAGGCGCTTCACGGCATTACTCTCGACGAATTGAGTATCGGACAGGAAGTATTGAAAAAGGTATTCTTCAACACGAAAGATTAAACAGAGAAACAACCGTTTAAATCATAAAATCCACTAAATCCTATCTTTATAATGGATTTTTTATTTAAATAATTTCGCTCGTTAAAGAATTATGCTTTAATTTGTGACTGGAATATAATAATCTATTAAAATACACACACATGAAAGGCTTATTAAAGAACTTGGGATTGATTTTAATCTTGGTCGGAGTAGTCATCTTGCTGGCTTGTTCCTTTACAGGCAATGTAAACAACAATGCCATATTGGGCAGCTCGGTAGTATTAGTAGTACTGGGACTCATTTCTTATATTGTTATCAATAAGAAGATCGCTGATTAATCTCACAGAAATCAATAAAAAATACCCGGAAACGAATGTTCCGGGATTTTTTATTTCAGTTATCAAGAAGTAGGGATATTCAGTAAATGTTCCTCTTTCTAAAAAATCAAGAGAAAAGCTCACGTAAAGCAAAGCTTTTCTCTTGATTTTTTCGTTCAACTCTCCCAGTCTTCTATCTTTTTTGTAGAATATTGTTTACATATTCTTGTTTTTTCCTTCCCACCCATGCATTATGTACATGTCTTTTTTAGGGGAAGTTAAAACCTCTCCTGTTTTTCCTGTTATTTTAGTCAGATTATGCTGCCTTTCTTTTTTTCTTTTCGACCTTTTCTATCATAC
>NZ_GG688320.1:0-271924 GCF_000156195.1 Bacteroides finegoldii DSM 17565
TGCTTCGGCAATAGCTTCAGCAAAATTGGCAAACAATAAGATACAGTAAGAATGAAGAAACTAGTTATATTTGACCTGGATGGAACATTGCTGAATACCATCGCTGACCTTGCCCACAGCACCAATTATGCTTTAAATAAATTAGGATACCCCACTCATGAAATAGAAAAGTACAACTTCATGGTAGGCAATGGTATCAATAAACTCTTTGAACGCGCATTGCCCGAAGGTGAAAAGACGGAAGAAAATGTACTTCGTGTACGCAATGAGTTCGTTCCTTATTACGATATTCACAATGCAGATGATAGCCGACCTTATCCGGGCATTCCGGAACTGTTATCCTATCTGCAGTCTGCAGGCATCCAAATTGCCGTAGCATCCAACAAATATCAGGCTGCCACAGAAAAGCTGGTTGCCCACTACTTTCCCGGTATTCACTTTACAGCAGTTTTCGGCCAACGGGAAGGAGTAAATGTCAAACCTGATCCAACAATCGTTTTTGATATATTAAAACTTACCGATGTACGAAAAGAAGATGTTCTTTATGTAGGTGATTCCGGTGTAGACATGCAAACAGCGGCCAATGCCGGTGTAACAGCTTGCGGAGTGACATGGGGATTTCGACCACGTACGGAACTGGAAGAATTTGCGCCTCCATACATCACGGAAACTGCTGAAGAGATAAAACGTCTCATCTCGGCTGATAAAATCTAATATTACATATTTTCCGTACAAATTTCAATATTACTTTCCTTACAATGCATTTTCTTTGCAACAGGTAAGAAAGGCTCACCTTTGTGTGCCTAAATCTAAGAACAATAGTAATCTAATTTATTATAAAATGAAAAAGCATCTTATACTATTTTTTGCAGGAGTAATATTGAGTTACGGGAACATAAAAGCACAGACAGTTCCCGATAAAAAAGAAATTCTGAAAGTAACTCTTCATGTGAACGACTATTTCATGAAGAAATATGCCGACTATCGCACTCCTTCCTTTGTGAAAAAAGTAGTTCGCCCCAGTAATATCTGGACACGAAGCGTATATTACGAAGGCTTAATGGCACTCTACTCCATCTATCCCGCAGACGAATATTATCTTTATGCCAAAGAATGGGCAGATTATCACCAATGGGGATTCCACCGGGGAACAACCACCCGTAATGCTGATAACTACTGCGCCAGCCAAATCTATCTTGATTTATACAACATTTGCCCTGATCCTAGAAAAAATACGGAAAACGAAAGCCAATATGGATATGCTGGTCAATACTCCACAAATAAACGACTGGTGGTGGATAGATGCTATCCAGATGGGGATGCCTATATTTGCCAAAATGGGGAAACTTACAGGCGAACAGAAGTACTTCGACAAGATGTGGGATATGTACGAATATACCCGTAATAAACACGGAGAGAACGGAATGTTCAATGTCAAAGAAGGTTTGTGGTGGAGAGACCATAATTTCGACCCTCCATACAAAGAGCCTAATGGTAAAAACTGTTATTGGAGCCGCGGTAACGGATGGGTATACGCCGCTTTAGTACGGGTAATGAATGAAATTCCATCTGATGAAAAACATCGCCAAGATTACATCAATGATTTTATGGCTATGAGCAAAGCACTGAAACAATGCCAGCGTGAAGATGGCTTTTGGAATGTCAGCCTCCACGATCCGTCAAACTTTGGAGGCAAAGAGACTTCCGGCACAGCTCTTTTCGTATATGGTATGGCTTGGGGCATACGCAACGGATTATTGGATAAAAAGACATACCTGCCTGTAATCATAAAGGCATGGAATGCTATGGTGAAAGATGCAGTCCACCCGAATGGTTTTCTTGGCTATGTACAAGGAACCGGCAAAGAACCCAAAGATAGTCAGCCGGTCACTTATGACAAAATTCCTGATTTTGAAGATTTCGGTACAGGATGTTTCCTTCTTGCCGGAAGTGAAATCTATAAATTAGACCTCCATATATAGCTGATAAACAACTTTATCTTGAATCCGGCCTGTGAGACGTGCAGGCCGGATTCAAGGTTATCACTAAGCCAGTCAGACTAACGAACTACCCAATATACATTCCCAATAATTCCTGATGGAACCAACTCATCCTTTGAAGTTGCAATCTCCGGATAAGCATAAGTAAACCGATCTTTTAATGGTAATGACGCATCACCGATCATTCTGTTCATCAGCGAATTGACCACATGTATCTCTAAAGAATTGTCTCCTTCAACTACCCAATGAGTCAAATCCGCTTCCCAAGGTGAGCACCATAAAGTTGAAATCTCATGCCCATTCAGATAAATCCTAGCCAGCGAACCTACATGATCCAAACGCAACAGCACCTGCTTACCTTTTTCTTTTCTTTCTATATGAATATTCTTTTTATAGACAACCGTCCCCGAATAATAAACAATGCCCGGTTCTTTTGCTTTACTCCAGTCAGTTAATTGCGTAAATACCACTTCGCCCGGTCCACCCCATCTCGGATCAAAATAGACATTCCAATCTCCACTGACAATAAACCTTTTCTCTTTATCTGTTATAAACCTTTTCACAGGTAAAGAATCCTTTTTTCTATCCGAGACAATAATAAACCCGGATTCCTTAGCAGCAAGTGATAATCTCAATGACAAGGAATTTCCTTCCAATACAGCAGGAATTGAATAACACTCTCCGGAAACCGGATCCCAATATTCAGCATATTTCCTACCTGTACGCAAATGGACAAAATCACTGAATACATTCTCACTATGATTATTTATAAAGTAAATATCAATATTCGGCAAATGACGATGGGTAAAATATACTTTATTTTCCGGTTCATTCCCACTTTTCAAAGCAATATCCGGATGAATTCCCTCTTTTTGCAAAGCCTCCTCCAAAGTTATTCCCCAATATACATGCCCCTTCCCCAAAGAGCGGATTCCACGATCCTTTTTTCCGCTTCCCCACAAGGAAGCTACCATCTTATCATATTCATCATCATGCAC
Source organism: Bacteroides finegoldii DSM 17565 (assembly GCF_000156195.1). Taxonomy (GTDB): domain Bacteria; phylum Bacteroidota; class Bacteroidia; order Bacteroidales; family Bacteroidaceae; genus Bacteroides; species Bacteroides finegoldii. The sequence continues at coordinate 2,999 of NZ_GG688320.1, forward strand.
CCGTTCGGCCAAAGATACAGGATATGCAGGACGTTCGCCATATAACGCAACTCCCTGCTCCACCAAAGTAACAATATGCCGGAGGACAGCCAATGTCATATTACAGTCTTTCTGCAGGACCAACATACGATATTTCATACCATCCGGCAGTACAATATCTCCATTTAAAGCTTTAGTTCTGTTGATCAGAGCATCTGTAGTACACACATCAAAGTTATATCCCTCGGGTATCTCCGGCAAACGATGAGAAAGTAACTTCACAGGCGGATTATCGCCCAAATAAACACATAAATCGATAACAGGAATTCCCTTTCGTAAAAGTCCGGCACATCTTGCCTGATAATCCCAAAACGGACGACTATAATTCCAGTAAGCGTTATTTCTATTCAGGCAATAGTGCCTGCCTCCCCCCGTGTTACCAGGGATTTTATCAGTCCAAGGCTGATAAGCAGATGCACATACAACAAATTCATTACTTCCGAAAGCTAATGCATAATCAGCCAAATTCTTTAAATCAGCTAACGAATGAGAAAATTTAGCGTCCGTAAACGCCTCGGCAGAAGCCACTCTTTTACCGTAAAGATGAGCAGCGGAAGACGCCTCTTTTATATCATAACTTCCTTCAGTTTGATAAGCCCAAAACTCTCCCTGTGGTTTCTGCACCCTACCTTTCGCCTGAATATTATCGCCTACAATATTCAAAGCATTCCCGATAGCCTGTGCTGTAAAATCAAGGCCAGCATCGAGGCATAGGCTATCTAGCGTACCATAATAACGATCAGATATTAAATCGGCAATAGTGCGTCGCATATCATATAGAAAACGGTCTGAAACTTCAGCAGAACCGACAACATATCCCATCAAAGCAGGAAGATAAGGATGGATATCATACCCCTTGCGTTTCATGAATTCCTGCTCGAATCCTGGAGTCCAGTTCTGCGCCCCCGCTTCATGGCTATCCATTATCATTCCGGATGGCGGACAACCTCTGACCGACAATGAATCATAAATGACTTTAAAATAATTTTTCCACTGAACAATAGCCGCTTCCGCAGACATCTTATCACATTCCAAACCTTTTAACCCGGTACGTCCATGCTTGGTATATCCTCCCTGTGATTCGTGGGCAAATCTCATTATCATCCATTCCCCTTGTGGAACATTCCAGTTCAAAACTCCATTTCCATCGACCAGTTTTGTCAAATCAATAACATCAGCCGGATTTATCGCATCTGTCGAAGGTAAAGATGGTCTTTCTTCATTTTCTATAAAGTCCGAATTAAAACCGGCTTTATCTTCCCAATTATTCACTTTTTCTTGTGAAGAAAGCAGTAATCCTCCAATCAATAATTTCGAATATCGATTCTTACTATCTGCCCAATCATGCAGATGAATCCTGAAAAAGCGGCTTTTGACCTCCGGAAAAGTTACCGTATGTTGCCTGCACTTTGTCGACACCCCTTGGTAAACAGGTTTCAACTTACAAACTTTTTTATAATGCAAACCGTCATCCGAAGCCTCCAATTCCCCCATATCGGGCAATACTTCATACATAGCTCCATAAAACTGATCGGATGAATGACCGGGAATATTCATGGCACATGTACGCGCTTTTCCTCTGGGGTTAGCACTATAAGTAAAACTCCGGGCTGAAAAAGGACTCCTAAAATCCATTTTTATATAAACAGATTCTCCCGGAAGTAGTCTGGGCATCTCAACCAACTTCCCATTCTCAACAAATAGAGACTCAAGGGATAATCCTTCCATATTAGAAGACAACTCCGGTTTCCTGCTTATACTCGTTTCCACAGTTCCAGTAACAGGAAAAGCGATGACTGCAAAATCCCAAAATTCAGATTGTGATGTAGGTAAAGGAAGACGACCGGAAAACCGGCAATTTCCACTGACAACTGTATCGCTGGCAACTACCTTTTGCATACTAAGTTTCTTCGTTATCCAAGGGCCTCCGGCTACATAACCGTTAGAGACATTCACCTCAAATGTCAATCCCAACCTTTTAGCCTCGGATGCCGAAAAAATCAGTTGCTCCCACCAGTCTTTCGAAAAAACGGGAGAAGCATCAGCTCCTTTCCCGTGCACCTGATCGTAATACACCACTCCTCCGATTCCGGCCTGCTTAAACGCTTCCAAATCAGCAGTTATTCCTTCCTTTGTGGTCTCCGTTTCACCATGAAACCACCATAATTTAGTGCGGGCTGAATCATTTGGGAATCTAAATTCCTGCCGTAGCAAATCTATATTTCCCTTCTCTTGCTTAACTGAAGAATGCCCGCACAAAACTAAAAGTCCCCCTAACAACAGGGTCCTGTAGAACATCTTCATATTGTATAATAAATTACTTTTTAGAATCGCTTCTCTCCCCTTTCTGGTAAGCAGAAGGAGATACTCCAAACTGTGCCTTAAAACATTTACTGAAATAAAGAGGATCATTAATACCCACTTTATAAGAAACTTCCGCAACAGTCAGATCCCTTTCGGTCAAAAACAATTCGGCAGCCTTCTTCATTCGTACAACACGCAAATATTCATTCGGTGAGTATCCGGTCACGCCCCGTAATTTCTTATAAAACACAGTTCGTCCCATCCCCATCATCTGCGCAAATTCATCAATAGAAATGTTGTATTGAGAATAAATCTTTTCCACCACAGCCACCAACTGATCCGCAAACTCCTTGTCCCGGTCCGTGTTACATAAAGCAGGACGTACTACCCCCGGTTCACTGGAAAACTTCTTCCGTAACTTTTCGCATTGCTCTATCAGCCGAAACACCTGCGCAAGCAAAAGCTTAAAACTAAATGGCTTCGCAACATAAACATCCGCTCCCGCTTCAAGTCCTTCCAGGTGCTTATCCGGTGAAGTCAAGGCAGTCAGCAGAATAATAGGAATATGACTTGTCGCAAATTCAGTTTTCAGTTTCTTTGTCACTTCGAAACCGGTCATCCCGGGCATCAATACATCGCAGATAATCAAGTCTGCGTCATAGTTGCATGCCTTTTCAAATCCGGATATTCCATCCGCAGCCACTTCTACTTCAAAATAAGCACTAAGCTCCTCCTGCAGGAACCCACGAATATCATTATCATCTTCGATGACTAATATTTTATGTTTTCTTGACGTTGTGATTGTCTTTTCATGTTCCTGACATTCCTCTGAAAATTCCTGCAAATGATGAGTCTGCATATTCGCTTCTTCCAGCAGGAGATTGCCGGGAACCAAGAAGTCTTTTTCCGAATAAACAGTTTTATCAGTCGGAATACATACCGTAAATACGGAACCTCCCCCTTCATTATCTTTATATTCAATCGTTCCCTTATGCACCTGCACCAATTCATGGCTCAAATGCAACCCTACTCCAATGCTATCTCCGGAGAAACTACTTTGCATGAAACGTTTAAACAATTCTCCCTGCTTTTCTTTAGGAATACCTACTCCGGTATCCGCTACCTGAATGTATAAACACTTCTTCACCTCATCCACATTCACAGAAAACAGAATTGTCCCACCCGAAGGAGTATACTTAAAAGCATTTGAAAGTAAGTTATACACCACCTTATCCAAATTACCTTTATCAATAAACATTTTATAGGATGGTACAGACGGCAAAAAGCGGAAATCCATATTCTTCTGTTCTGCTACGTCACTGAAACTTAAATATATTTCGTACAGGAAAGCAACTACATCAGTTTCCTGCAGAGAAAGAGCCAACTTGTTGTTCTGCATTTTTCTGAACTCCAGCAACTGATTAATCAGCCTCAACATACGTTGTGTACTTTTATCCATGACTTTCAACGGATGCAATAAGGCTTGTGGAATATCATCCGTCCGATACATTTTCTCCAATGCTCCTTGGATCAATGTAAGCGGAGTACGGAATTCATGAGAGATATTTGTGAAAAATACCAGTTTATACTCTGTCAGTTGTTTTTCAACATTGATGCGGTTGCGCAACCTATTGAAATTAAAAATGATACGATATGTAAAGTACAAAGCTATTAATATCAGGATGAAATATCCGAGCATAGCCCAATTCGTTTTCCAAAACGGAGGCACAATAACAATCTTCAAGGTTGTTTCGGTATCATTCCAAATACCGGCACCATCACAATATTTCACATGGAAAATGTAACTCCCCGGCTCCAGATATTTATAAGTGGCAAAACTTAAAGAAGACGGAACATTCCATCCCTTGTCATAGTTTTCCAGCCAATACATATACTTGATTTGACCATTATCCGAATAATCGAGAGTAGAAAAATCAAGCATAAAAGAATTCTGGAAATATTTCAATGTAATCTTATCCGAATAGGCTAAAGATTCTTGCAAAGGAGAACCCGGCATATTAGGCTTCACCTGAATTCCATTAACGGACAATCCTGTGATAACAATAGGAGAAAGCAATCTCTCTGTTGGAATCTTCTTCGGGTCAATAATCGTCAATCCGTAGTTTGTTCCAAAAATCAGTTTACCGTCTGCACCCATACACGCACTGTTCTCGCTATATACATTTCCTAATGTATAAGATGAGAAGAAATAATTCTCGAAAGAATGGCTGTTGGGATTGAATCTTGAAATTCCATATTCCGTAGCAATCCATAATTGTCCCGAATAATCTTCTAAAATAGATTGCACCATATTATTAACCAGTCCTTCCGCTATTCCATAATGTGTATATTTCAAAGACTGACAGTCGTCTGACAGTTCGCATAGATTCAGCCCGGCACCCGAAGTACCTACCCACATGCGCCCTTTGCTATCACGAAACAGGCAACGAATCTCATTGCTGCAAAAATTGCCATCAGTGTAGCTGAACAAATGATAGTTATCTTCATTAGCAATCAATGAGTCAGGGTGGAATATGCAGATACCTTCACTTGTGCCCATCCATATCATCCCTTTCTCATCTTCTGCCATTACTCTGACTATCCGTAAGCCATACTTCTTTCCTTGAAAGAAACGACGGAACTTATATTGTCCTTTTTCCGTTGATTCTGCCAGATCCAGTCCTCCTCCAAATGTTCCCACCCACATACGATCTTTCTTATCGCGAAGAATGGAATAAATATTAGAATGAGATAAGGCAAAAGGATTAGACGGATCCGTTTTATACCACGTATCTCCTATTTTTAGTCCGTCTCCCCGGGTTCCTATCCATATATTCTCCCGACTATCTTCTGAAATCGCATAAATATTATAGGGCAAATAATGATTATCTATCTTAGTTTTCAGATGAGAATCATAATTATACAATCCACCTCTTCGCGTTCCTACCCATATATCTCCATTCGACATTTTAGTCAGTAACCGGATTGTATTCGAACGGTCAAAAACATCCGGTGATTCTGGATAGACATGTGTAATGCCTTTATTTGAAATGGGAATATGAGACAAACCGGAATATTCGGAGCTTACCCATATTCCTCCTGTTCTGTCTTTCATCAAACATAACAAAAAATCTGACCCTATAGGTCCTGCATTCTTCCCTTCGGAAACAAAGTGTTCCAACCGGTCCTCCTGAATATCGTAGGTGAAAAGTCCGTTTCCATAAGTTGAAATCCACACAATCCCCCGGTCATCACGCACCACATGATAGCGTTCATAATCTATATATTTCATCTTCTCTTCAGGAATCAGTTGAAAATTCTTTATTTCTCCGCTCTTCGAGTTTATATAATAAATTCGTCCAGTGTTATTGTAAGCCCAACAATCTCCATAATTGTCATGAATAACTTTTCCATTATTTATTTTCAATTCCCGGCAAGGAGTTATTTGAAAATTCTGAAAATCAAATTCATATACCCCTTCGCTAGAAGTAAATATAACCCATTTATCTTTTATCAATGAATGTGTACTGACAGATGTATTACCGGCAATAGCAGACAGCGACGCTAAACAGTCTATTTTTTTCGATCCATTTACACAGCGATACACATCTCCACTCTTTGTCAGAAAATACATATCCTCTCCATGAGGGAAAGAAGAAGAAAAATTCAATTTCCTATCGATAAATTCAACTTTCCTTTATAAACAGACGCAAGTCCCTGCATGGTACCAATCCAGATCCTGCCACTAGAATCTTCATTTATAAATTTAATCCGGTCATCGGGCAGGTTCCCAAATTTCGTTCTAAACTTCACAGAGGTCATAGTCCGATCGTCCTCACAAACAATTTGACGCACACCATTCCTTCTATGCCAAAGCCACACATCTCCATTAGAGGACATAAATATTTCCGAATAGTTCTCTCCATCACTTCCGGTACCGGTAAAATCTACAAAACAAGCTTTCTGTAGGTCATAACAGCTGAATAATTCCGGCACTGTTTTTATCCATAGAAAACCGTTCTTATCCTCTGCCACATGTTTTATTCTGTTATCTGCTAAAGAAATCCGATCGTGTTTCCCGCTTTCCAACTGATAAGTAAGAAAAGTATTTCCATCATAACGGGTCAATCCGTCTAAAGTACCCAACCATAAGAATCCTTTACTGTCCTGAAACATGCATCGTACAGAATTACTAGGTAGCCCATCACTGGTTCTCATTTGTTTGGAACTAAGTTCAATATCAGCATACAGATCCGATATAGAAAAACTAAACAAAACGAAAAGGCATAATAATTTATATTTCATATAGTGCTTTGGGTTATTTTGATTGCTGGTTACAAAGATACATCTTTTGCACTGCAACATAGAATGTAACACTATGAAAAAGTAAAATCTCCATATAAATTTATTCTTTAATAATACACTTCCCACGATTTATCCCCTCTGCATTGATCGTCATTTGTCGACAAGTAGCATTATTATAAAAACTAACGTTCACTTTTCCATTATTATCAGTCCTCACATCAGGATTCCAATACAAAGTTCGACGAAAATCGATATCTCCCGGAACACTATTACTATGATTTACCTGATAGAATTCTCTTACAGGAGAAAAGGCTTTGAAAAAAGTATAACGCATTCCCTTCTTATACTTGTCATGCAACACATCGTTATATAAACGGACGATGAATAATACCAGCCTTTGGTTAGCCTGAAAAACAGCATCATGTAAATGTCTCATACTATAAAAATCTGATGTCGGATCACTCGGAGGATAATAGCCATAATTACTATCTATGTTTCTCACTATCCAAGCCCGAAGATTTCCATCATACACTTCTATTGTTTTTATATTCTCTATCGGATGATCGGAAGCACCGATGCCCTTTCGCGGATTAACAGAACCTCCACCATCTAAAATATAACAAATAGCACTATTAGCATACGTATACGCAGTATCTACCATGTTTACCGCAGAAATATTTCTTTCCATATATTCCCCCAATGTTCCTGGATAATCCTTCCCTTGATCCATTAGCCTACTAATATCCTTTTCCACATCACAAACCAGATCCGGAAATATCTCATTCTTTATCTGTTTTTTCTTTATCACCACTTGGGGAAGATTCTGTATCATACCTAAAACATTACTATTGGCCAGACTATCTGAAGTGTCTGCAAAAACAATAACCGTATCCTTCACCTGAAAGTCCGAAATAGAATAACTGCGGGCTTCCGGACTAAAAAGGCGGTCGAACATAATCCTGCAATGTTTCGGTTTGCCTTTCGAAGTCACAGAAAGAGCCAGCTGCCATTCACCGTCTACTGCCGCATGATCCGGCAACAGGAAATGGAAACGCCCTTTTTTGTCAGTTTTGCAATGACCATGGAAAGAAGCACTATCCTTAACAATCCAAAATACAACATCCACATTCGCTTCCACCTTATTCTTGAGTAAAGATTTCACTACACCACTCACTGGTAAACCCTCTTCAGCATAATGTGCCACATGAAAAGGAGATACCCCCGCCATCACCTGCCAATTGTAACGGCGCCACCCCTGTACCATCATCAACAAGTCCAACTTCATACGATTACTACGGTCGTCCGTCCCGAAATATTGCATCGGATGAGCGATGTAACCTCGTATTTCAGAAGAGAGCAACAAGTCTGTCAGGATATTCTCATGATAACCAGTATGAATTTCTGTGCCGGCATCACGCACAGACAATGAAAAACTGCCTGATACAGGATTACCGGACAAATCTTTCACAGCAAGTGATAGTCTCACCTTTTCTAAAGGTTTATAGAAAGGTTTATCCGCCTCCACCGTAACACGGCAATATTCTAACGGAGCACGATTAAAAGCCAAACGGTCTGCCAAAATTTTACCATCCTGATTATAAAGAGTAAATTGAAGGCAACCGGCAGGAAGTTTTCCTTTATCCAATTGATAAATATAAGGTTTATCACCCAAAATTAAAGCTTCTGCTGAATAAACTGTACCACGACATGATACAGAAACGGCTAAAGTATCAGCCGGCAAGTCCGGAGATTTTTGCAGATGTACCTGATAAGTCTCTGCATCCAAATCTGTCACACGCATCACATATCCTGAAGAAATAATGTTTGAAAAAGAAAAGTCATATTTCTTTCCATCATAATCGGCTACAATTTTATATGTAGTCTTATCAGGAATCATTTCAAAAAATCCCATACCTTGGTGATAAGTGGAGAAATATGAAACCAGTTCACCGGAAGAATCATATACCGCACCTGTTATATTCAAATCTTCTCCATTCTCTCCTGTAGCTTTGAAACCGATTCTCGAACGTAACCCAACCACAGCATTTCCTCCTTCAGGATAAAAGGAAAGGTTGACTTTCTTAGCTTTTGTGTTTTTTTTACGTTCGTCTTTCAAGCCAAAACCACTATCCATCTTCCGATCAGTATAATGCCCTTCTATTTCCGGAGAATCATAAACAGGAAATACACGAGTAAATCCGGAAAAACCAGACGTGCCGCTTAACAAAAACGATGCGTTTCAAAAAGTACAAAAACGACACGTACAAGAAAAAAGGTGAGCGCGGTCCTATTCAGCATGATCAAAGCCCACCGTTTTTCTTTCACTTGAACCCTCTTTAAATGGCTTTAAAATATCATTTAAAAGCCATTGCAGATTCAAAATAATTCACTATCTTTATGCAATGTTAGGCTGCTATACCTGACACCTCATCCGGCTTCGTGTACAGCATCATGTCTGTATATTTAGCTTGATAGTTTACGCTTGCACTAAACTCCACTTTCCTGCATTCCTTGAATGGGCTGCCGACAAATGGGTTTCGGTCCATCCAGTCGCACAGTTCTAAAATGGAAGACTTGTTCGAAGTGAAATACACGAACGAATGCCCTTTCAGAACGGTTAGTACATCCAGATAGTCAGCCAGACGCCAGAACATCTTGTAAGTACCCACCTCGGTGGAGAGGTACGGCGGATCAACCAGGAACACCACACCCGGAACATCTTTGTAACGTTTGAATACTTCCTTGTAGTCTTCGCTGGTTATAGTCAGTCCTTCCAGATAATCCTTTGCTTCGGGATAGTCTGTCTGCCGAATCCTATTGTAAATGGCTTCTTTCTTCATTCCTTCCAAACTGGTCACATATTTCATGGCGAACAACAAGGATGCGGAAACCGTGATATAATCCACGTAGCCGTGCTCTTTTTCTTCCCTCTCAATACGGGCAAACATTTTATCGCGAATCTCCCCGGTTATACGTTTGTTTCTGGGTTCCCCTTCAGCTATCCGACGCAAATCGGATAACAGCACATTAGTGGCCGGGATATTTACAAGTCGGCAGCGGTAGTTGTCGAAGTCATTATACACAACGGTGGCATCAGACCTGACACATTTGGTAATATGTGACAGCAGGCCCGAGCCACCAAACAGGTCCACAAACACGGTGCTGTCCGGGAACTGTCCCAGCACCTTGATAAATTCCCTCGCAAACATGCGTTTCTGCCCCACGAAAGGAAGCGGGGCGGACAAATACATCTTTTTCATTTCATTCTGCTTTAAAACGGCCGCAAAGGTCCCCAGAATAAACGAAAAACAGCGGGGAACATGAACTGTTCCCGCTGCAAGACATATACAGCAAACTACACGTTCAACCCGAAGCGGACCGTCTCGTCACCGGCGATCAGCGCACGGGTGCCCGGGATATTATTCTCGTAGATATGTACATTGCCCAGGTAGAGAGTGATCGACTTCAAGGGAAGTTCTATCTGCCGCGCCATCAGGTACAGGTGGTAAATATCGGAAGGCAGCCCGAGGTTCGCGTCACTGCTACGCTGGTAGGCGGATAGAACCAGTTCACCGCCATCTAACTGGAACTGTACCAGACTCAAACAGGGTGCCTGGTTGCTCTCGGCACCGGTTTCGCCCAGGAAAAGCACGTAGTTCTTGCTGTTGCGCCTCTCCCGGTTAATTTTCGCTATCAACGGGGGCAGCTTCTCGAAATAGGTCGGGTAACTGTTCACCAGGATGGAGCCGCAATAGTCCCACCAGTTGATGCCGGCCTCCCGGTACTTCTCCACGTTGCGCTCACCCTGCATAAATAACTGCAACTCGCTGCGGAGCTTCTTACGGGCGATATTATGCCCCTCGAATATGTCGAGCAGGTCCGCCGGTGTCAGCGAGAGCTGCTCGTTCAGAAGGTACTGTATGTTTCCCTTCTTGTTGGTCTGTGTCTTTCCCGTGGCAAGAATCTTGTCCAGGATACGGTAATACTTGTTCATAGCCATTTCCTCCTTCTAAATTTGAAACACCCTAAAGATAAGGGGAAACGGCACTCCCTACGGCATAAAACAACCCGTTCACACTGCAAGCGTCTTGCAGTCGCTCTGGAACCGTTTCACCAAGGCATAAACCTTGCGTTCGCTCACCGAATACTTTTCGGACAATACGGCCACAGCATACGAGACTTTTTCACCTTGATCGAGTAGGCGGGTATAGTCCGCGTACAGGTCGATATACCGGGCATCTTCCAGACGGATGCCGGCCGCCTGAAGCCTTTTCAACAGCTCCCGGTTAAAGTTTAATATCTCAATCACTTTCATACAACAAAAAAATTATATCTTTGCATCGCCAATCATTTTTTAGACAACAAAAAAAACGTCAAACCGTGACAGAGGGTATTTGCCCCCGGTCGCGCGGTTTGGCGTTTCATGTTTATAAAAGTGATTGGCGTTACTTTTTAACAGGCCGGGGGCTTTTTTCTTATCCTCCCCCGAAGGATTTATTCCACCCGGTACTTCTCCGGATCAAAAGCGTCTTTCTTCCTCCAGCCGTCAGACAGCGTGTCCTGAACATGCTTCATGGCTTTCGTGTAGAAATCGGTCAGTTCCTCCAGTGTGACGAACTCCCGATATTGGGGAACCTCATCCGTACCGAACTTGAATGTCACGGGAAGCGTAGCACCACCAGTCTGTACGGCCAGATCATACGCTGCCTTATAATTGAACTGGTTTTCACTTGACAGCCATACCGGCATACCTTCATAGAGAAAACCGGAAAGTATCTCACGGTCAATTTGCTCATTATACCAGTCTGTAATGACGGACTTTATAGTATCCATGTGAGGTCTGCCGACAAAGCTTTCCTCCATATAGGAAGCGGATCCGTCTTCACGTTCCTGCACATCCCAGCGGATGCGCCATCTGTTGCGTGCCGGGCTCACGCACTCGATCAGTCTTATCCCGGATGTTCCTTCTACCCGTTTCATGTAAATATGTATTTAGTTCGACCTTTGCCGAAGGTTTCCGTCTTGATGGTGGTTTCGAACGGGAAGCCGTCCGGCATTTCCTTCACTTGCAAGAGGATGTTCTTCATCTCCTCGCTGTTGGTAAAGAACTTTTTCGGTTCGCCGTTCATCTCAATGGCCACGATACAGCGGTCCTCGCCCTGTTCGGTCTTGATGCCCGTCTCAAAGTCCTTCACAATAATCGGTAAGTTTACCAGTTCCCGGATGCTTACCACCACCCCGGGAAAACGTTTCTTGCCGTCCTCCGGCTTGTAGGAAACGTTCAAGTCTTTAAATGATCTCATGTCTTTGCCTGTTAATTTTTTAAACAACGTATGACAGTCGGCGTGCTTGGCCATCCCGTAGAACGACGCTATCAGCTCACGCCTCCTCCTTCTCGATTTTACCTCGTGCATTTTTCGGGCGAACTTCTGCTTGATGCGCTTGCGAATGCGGACATGGTCCGCACCGAAAGTCACATACCCCAGAAAGTCGATGCCCTCGCCCGGCGGGAACACGCGCTCGTTCCCCTTCACCAGGAGACCGGCACACTCCATGCGCCCGTGGACGGCATCACGAATCTTCCACAGTTCCGCTTTCGTTTTACCCAGTACGACGCCGTCATCACAATAGCGGTAGAAATGACGCACGGCATACCTGTCCTTCAGATAATGGTCCAGATACACAGACAAAAGCAAATTGCCCAGCCCCTGCGAGCTGCGCAGGCCGATACTCAGACCTTCAGGCATCAGGCGGACAAAGCTCTCCAGCATGGTCACGAGCTTTGCGTCCTTGAACACCCGGCTGACGCAATACATCACAAAATCCTGCTTCACGCTCTCGTAGAATTTGGTGATGTCAAACTTGTAACAGTAACGCGTACCATCAGGGTCCTCGGCCATGTCACGGCGGACATACGCCAGGAGGTCGTGCATACCCCGTCTCTTGATACTGGCGGAGGTGGTACGGATGAAACGTTTCCGCAGATGGCGGTCCACCACCGCCATGATGGCATGCACGGCGATGCGGTCCTTCATCGGGATCACCTGGATGCGGCGCAGCTTGCCGCCCTCGATGATCTCGCGTTCACGGTAGTCCTTCACGCGGAAAGTACCGGATGCGATCTGCGCGGCCAGCTCCTCCAACACCTCGGGCTTATGCGCGAGCAGATAGCCCCCCTGGCGGCTGCGTTTACGCTTGCTGCCGCGAAGGACCTGCCGGAAGGAAGCCTCCATGTTGGAAGGCTCCACGATCTCCTCGATGATATACCCAACCCTGCGCATAAATTACTGTTTATTGCTTTTAATACGGGGCCTTCAATCCCCCGGGCCCGGCTTCTTCGAACCGTTTCCGGCCTACCAAACCCTACCCGACACTTTATTTTTCAGTTTTCCGGCCCTTGCGGACCGCTGTTACTGCGGCTTGCCCCCCTCGGCACCACGGTGGGGACAAGTCCCCGGTGTTGTACGCCGATTAAAATTTCCTTTCGATTGTTGTTCAGACGAGAACCGATGTTCGTGTTCGTATTCGAGGAATCGTTGTTCGCATTCGACATCGAAACACCGCCATTCGGGTTCGCGTTGTTGTTGCCACGATAGACCACACGGCCTATGGGGAGGCGCCACCTTTCAAATGCAAAAGTACTATTTTCAAATTATTATTTAACAAACAGATACAAAACCTGACGTCAAAAAATATTTTTCGACGGGCTGACGCCCGTAATGAACGGCGTTCCCCTGCTCGGGGAACACCGGACGTTTTGTCGCTTCGCTCCCGCTTTGACGCTTTACGCGGCCGATCATGCAACCTCGCTTATCGCTTTAAACGCCACGGCGCTCGACGCCTTAACGAGCCGGCCGCGGAAGGCCAGACGAGAACCGATGATCGTGCTCGTATACGAGGAATCGTGGACCGCATTCGACATCGAAACACCGCCATTCGGGTTCGCGTCGCTGTAGCCACGATAGACCACACGGCCGGAGGCAGTGGATATGTAGTAGATGTCGCAGTAATTTGTCGAGGAGGAACCCGAAACGGAACCCACCGGAATCACGTCCATATATTTGCCATGCGCCACGGCGGTAATCCAGATACCGGAGCTCACGGAACCCTTAACCAGGCGGGTACTGCCGTCAGGCATCCAGATGCGCCACTTCCCGGAATTGCCCGTGTCATTAGGGAGGTCCACGCCGTCCATCATGTCATATTTATGACCATAGATGTCCTCGTAGCCAAGGCAGCAAATATTATTCACCTGCGTAACCGTGGCCCCGCCGTAGTCATCCTTCTCACGGTACCACGCATACTGGTGGACGGAGTTTTCTATCAGGCTGTTCGTCACATTAGGGTTGATTGAGGAGGCTTCCTCGTAGCCGATCGTGTCCGTCATCCCGCGGCTGGCAGTACCACCCGTAGTACGGTTGTTCGTGTGAGAGCCCGCGCCGCATTGTTCCTGGCTGTCACGACGACCGTACTTCGCGTAGAAAAGATTCGCGATGCGCGAGTGCATAAGGGCATCAATCTGCTGCATACCGCGCTGGACACTGTAATAGTGAAAATCAGCCCAGGTCATGCTCGCCGTAGTGCTCCCGCCGGTAATGCAGGCGCGAAGTTTGGAACCGACAACACTGCTGCCCACAACGGCACACAAGTGCTCGTCATTAGGCACCCATTCGGGTTCCATATCCTCGATCCTGTCACTGTTAGAAAGGACAACCTTATCGAACTCTGCCGTGTTCAGAATGGAGAAGTGAAGAGCAGTGGCACCCTCCGGAACATCGGCAATCAGGTACATACCGGCCTCGAACTTGTTGCTCAAGGTAGGGACGACGATTGAACTGATGACCGTGCCGGAATCGTCTGTGAAAATGCTTCCGACAAGGCTTGTACCGGGAACGCTCGGGAAACGCACACGCTTGTAACCGTCCACGTTCACCTTGCATACCGAATACGTACTGTCAGTACTGTAGCTGTTCGAAAGCGTATCCTTTCCGCTCATGATCTTACGACCGGAAAGATAACCGCCACTCGTGCCCTTAATGTCGTCAAGCGTAAGGACGTCAGCATCCGGAACGGAAGGCATGTTATCCGAACCGTTACTGCTGTAACAGGAGTAATGCTTGCCGTTCAGGTAATCATTGATACCCTTGCTCCAGAAGAAGGGCTCGTACATCATCCAGTCACCTTCAGTGCCGTCCAGTCTGGCAGCCGTGCCGTCGGCGTACTTGTTGCTGTCCGTGTCGTCCAGCGGGTAGTAGGTCATCTCACCGTCCAGGTTGTTCACCGTGGTATCAACGTTCGCCATGTTCACACCCCGCGTCGTCGCTTTTTTAGTCACTTTAGCAAGTACACGGTGACGCTGCTTCAGGATGGCGGAAATATGACCGCTCACCTCATACGCGTTGTCATACTTGTAGCCGGTACCGTTGTCAAGGTTGCTCACGTTCGCGTCATCCGATACCTCGTCGTCGAACTCGATCATCGTGTATTCCGGCTGCCGGATATTCAGTTCCGGGAAGTGCGCCTTCAGAGCGCTGTACGTATCGTCATCAATGTAGCGCGTGAGCTGTACCGTACCCACCAAAGCGCACGTGTCCGTAGTATTGCCATCGGAATCCACACCGCCCATCCCGACAAACTTATTCAGCCACGTACCGTCATCCTCGCGGTCAATACCGGTTACTCTGATACGTTCCACACCCGTGCAACGGCCCAGCAGGGTTTCCCAGTCAATACCTGGACAACTGTCAAAGATGAAGGTCTTCACCTTGCTGTAGCTTTCCAATGTCAGCCCGCCGGTGGTCAGTCTGCCCAGATATTCCAGACGGAGGCTGGTCAGTGTACCGGGAAGGTGGAGCAGCGTCACGGGAGAACCCTTGGCTAGCACCACGCTCTGCACCTGCGTACCGCGGGTCTCAAGTTCTTCCAGCTTGGTCTGCGCACTCAAATCCAGCTCGGTACTGGTACTTCCCCCGGTTTTCGCCTGTGCCTGGTTACGAAGGTTGAGTTTACGTAGCTGCTTGCAGTTGCCGATGTTCAACCACCAGCCGGTACTGCCGTTGCCGGAACTTTGAAGGTTCAGTTCGCGCAGCACGGTACATTTGCCCAGGTCGAAAGCGTTTTTCAGGTGGTCGGCGGCCCCGCTCATATCCAGCACCTTCATACGGCTCGCGCCATAAACCCTCAAGGGATCGTTCACCGTATAGGCACCGGTGATGGAAAGGCTCGCAGCCGCATCTTTCTTGATGATGCCGGTATTCCCTATATTCGGACTGTTGTTCGTACCGTAGCCGAAAGCATAAACCTCGTTGGCCGTAATCTTCAGCACGTCGGGGGTGTCAGCAGCCGTACGTGCCAGATAGAGGTCGATGTTGTCACTGGTGAAATTGCTCGTGCCGTACTTGGCATCCAGAAGGGCGAAACGATTACGCACGAAATATTCACGGTGCGCACGGTTACTGCCCTGAAGGGCGTAGATGAACGGCCACACCTTGCCGTACATCTCCTGCGTGGCGGGCAGGATGTACTTCAGCTCGCCGCTCTTGTTATAGGCACGGTCGCACCAGTTGCCCGCCTGCTCCACGTTCAGCATGTCCAGGACACGGCTGGTGGTAAGTACACCGCGAAGAGCCTGCGCCTGTGTCTTCAGGTCAGCGTCCAGGTTGGCCAGAACGAGGTTCCAAAGCCAGCTGTCACGGCCTTCAAAGGCATATTTCCCGGCCTCGGCATCATAAGTGTCGCGGTCGGTGGTGTAGTCATACACCAGGAAACAGTCGTTGCGTTTTCCCATCTGGGTATCACCGTCGTAGTAGGTGATGTACCATATCAGGCCGTCCCACGTGCGCAGCATCATGTTCTTCGCACGCTGGTCAACGGCAAGGAAATAGTCCGTCCAGAGGTAATACGTCAGCAGGAAAGCCTTGTCGAAATAGTCACTTATCTCGTCCCTGAACTTCTCGCTCTTAAAAGTGGAGAGGTCGGCGCTCGTCGCACCGTCCGGAACACACGAGCGTATCCATGCGTACAACCGTTTCACGGCCGTACGCTGCGACTCGTCAAGGCCCGCCCATTTCACATCATCCGGAACGTTGGTCTCGGCACCGGCATCAAACACCTCCTCCAGATGAGCGTCACTTGTGGTCTTGAAAAGGCACATGGCCTCGGTATTGTTCAGCATTTCCAGAGTGAGGGGACAGGCAGGATCGTAACCCTCCACGCCACTAAGGCCGAACAGGTCGCCGCTCTTGCTTTTCTCGTTGTTGAAGTTGTACTGCCCCACATAGTCGTTCTCGCCGTCCTCCGCAGCCGCCACAAACATGTCGATAGGCACACCGTCGATAGCGGTACGCACGGTGACCGCGTTCAAATCGCTGCCGCCCGTCTCGTACTGGTAACGCTGCGGAGGGGTGAGAAGCCCCATCTCCTTCAGCACGTCGTTGAACAGTTTGGCACCGCCTGTGTTCAGCGACATGGACGAGTCGGAATAATCACTCTTCAGACAGATCAGGTTCATGGCGATGCCACCGGGACGGACGGGATATTTCTTTTCCGCCTGCTCCTTGCCGCCAACGGTGAAGCTAAGGTTCGTGCCGCCCTTGCTGATATAGATACGGATGTTCTTGCTCGGATATTTCGTGGAACTGGTACCCTGAATACGGATATAACAGTCACGAAGCACGAAGTCGTATTCGGATCCGAAAGGGGAGTAATAGAAGATATCAGCCGAAAAGTCCGTCTTCTTGTTGTTCTCGGCATACACGTCATCGAGCTTGTTCTGGCGCACGATACGCAGCACCCCCTTGCCCTTGGCACGCAGCTTGTCCATATCCACAGTGTCGGTATCACCCAGGATATCGTTCTCTTCGTACAGCGCGATCATCTCCTCACCGTCCACACTGTCCACCATCCGGTTCTCCAGTTCCTCGTCGTCACTCAACCGGCGGGTATAGATACGCACGCTCTTTACCTCCACGTCCGCCCCGGCGCTGTCAATGGTGATATATTTCGGATTGTCCTGGCGGAAGCTGAAGGCGTTGTCGTAGATGTCGGCACCGGTACGGTTGCCGTCCACATAAAGCTCCATCAGACGGCTCTCATTGCGGGTACCCACCATGAGGGCCACCTTGATCCACCGGTCTTCCACATAATTCGTGCCCAGCTTGATCTCACGCTCCACCAGCTCGTCGTCCTCGTTGGTATAGGACACTTTCTCACCGGTCTTGAAACTCGCTTCCGAAGGGGTGATATAAAGCCCCTTGCCACTGTCGAGACAGTCCACAACTGCGGTATCGCTGTCAGTGGGATTGCTTACCCGGAGGGTCAGTTCAATGGTCAGCCCCGTACTTTTCACATCGGTGGCAAAGGGCCGGTAGCCGATGACGGCTTTCGCACCGTTGGTCAGCTTCAGCGCCTCACCCGTCCAGCCGTTGCTGCTCCAGTCAAAACCCTCGAACGTGGTCTCCACGCCGTTCGACTCCCATGTTCCGGGGTTACTCTCCCCGTTGCTGCGACCCGCCGCGTCAAGCTTGACCGCTAGGCCGTAGGTGGCCTCGCTGATATCGATACCGCTCTCACCCACGTCGATGCGCAAAGTGTACCCGGTCGGACCGGCTTTCAGGACAAGCGTCTGCGTGCCTTCCTCGGTAAACCGGTTACTGTAGGTCATCATGCTGCGGGAAGCGCTCACGGTACTGCTCTTGACGCCGTTTTTCCAGAACTCCACTTCAGCGGGCACACGGTCGGGATCATAGGCCACCCAGTCGAAAGTGAGCTTCTCGTAGCGGCCGGCTTCAAGGACCGGCTCCAGATGCTCGTCCCGTCCGAGGACATGCCCGTCGGCATGAATGAGCTTCAAACCGATGAAGGGCGCGCCGGTTCCGGCCTTCAGCAGGTCGATATGGATGCTCTCGCTTTTCAGCGTGAGGTCGTCAGTTTCCATCTCGGCCACCAGCTGGGCGGTATGCCGCCCCACGGACAGGCCGGTCATGGAAACCTCGAAACTGCCGTTCGTCGTGCCGCTGCGGGTGACCGTATGCGCGTTCTGCTGTACACCGTCCACGTACAGGCTGACGGTTTTCGTGCCGGTACCGCTCACGGCGTAGGGTATACTCGCGGAATCATAGGTACCGTAACCGCCGTTCTGGATGGTGGCCGCCAGGTTGTAACCGCAGGAAAGGGACAGGGTGACGCTCTTCACGCTCACGTACGCCTGCTTCTTCTGCGCCTTACCCGTGGTGGGATCGGTAGTCTCGGCAATGACGTAGATATCGCTCGTGCCCACCAGCAGGTATTTGGTCAGGTCAAGGGTATAGGTACCCTTGCTCACTTCCTTCAGCGAGGAGGAATAAGTGGTGGTCGTCCCGCGCTTCACCTGGATGGTGACGGTCGCTTTCTGTCCGGTACTGCTACCCTTGTCATCACCGCCGGCAACCTGGTGGTCATAGGTATAGGTAAGTTTCACCGCTCCGCCTTCCTTCACGGTTTTCTTGTCGGTCTCGGCAAGCAGCACGATCTTGGTGGTGGAGGACTCACCGCCGCCACCGCTGCCGGCCGGGATGTCAACGCTCGCGATCTCCGCCCCGCTCTTGTTGGTCAGCGCAAGGCGGACACTGCTCTCGTCGTCGCTCACTTCCGCGCTCATGCCGAACACGGTACCGGCTTCCACCTCCTGGAATTTGGCGGCGACGGTCTTGTTCTGGACGGGATTGGTACTGTCAGCATCCAGGCTCTCGTCCACTTCCAGCTTGTCGATGGTCAGATCCACGTTGCCCTCGCTGTCGGGAACTTTCTTCTCGCCGTTCACCGTCAGGCTCTTCATCGTTCCGGCACCGCCGAAGTCCTCCCAGCTCGCCTCCTGCTCCCAGCTCGACAGACTTGTCCCCACGAACTGTTTGGTCTCCCATTTGCCCTGCGAGACTTCATAGGTGATGCAACGGCCCTTGTAACGGTATTTCTCATCCACGGCACCGATCGCGGAGGAAAGGACATAATAACCGCTCTCCAAAGGGACTTCCGCCGTCACATTATACGTGTTACCGCCACCACCCGTACCACCGGGAATATCAACGGAGGCAATCTCCGTCCCGGTCTTCCCCAGCAGGGTGAGTTTCACCGTGTCGTTCTCCTCATCAGGGACGGCCGTCATGCCACCGACCAAACCGTCGTTCACACCGGCGGCGGCATCCTCCGCCTGTTTCGCAGCCGCGGATGCCGCTGCCGCGGCGGAATTTGCAGTTTCAGCAGCCTGATTGGCGGTACCGGCCGCATCAGACGCCATACCCGCAGCTTTATTCGCCAAAGCCGCAGCATTATCCGCTTTCGTGGCAGACGCATTCGCCGTGGCAGCGGCATCATCGGCCGGTTTACGCAAAAGGGTAAGCGGAGCACTCACCAGCTCACTGCCGCGAAGGGCGGGGAGACTTTTGATATTGTCAAGGGAGCTGACCTCCACAAGTTCATCAACGCTCTGGCTCTCGGCCTTGATAGCGTTCAGGATCTCCTGTTTTTCCGCATTTGTCATGGCTAATCCTCCATTACCCTTCTATCTGTTTCACTATTTGGGAATAACAGCCCGGAGTAAGACCGGTAACAGCTTCCTTTATCAAAACCGCATCCTCCGATGTCAGATCCACATCCGCATCGGAACCCATAATCCTCATGCAAAGACTGTAAGCATGTAATTTCTTTTCATTATCCGTCTGAATATTACCGCTCGGACGGAAACCGGTACCGTTGAACAGGCACTGGGAGACTATGACTCCCATACACTGGGGTTTCTTATCAATCAACAGCACGCTACCGTCGAAATCCTTAAAATACACATTAAAATTTACTTTCATATCCTTTATTTTTAGATATATGTCATCTTAACGACAATTCCATTAACAACCTCAAGGGTATAGTTATAAGTTATAAAATCACTCTTTACAGCCCACTGGAAGGTACCTGAAACACCCTTTCGGTAACTGTATGTCCCATCGCTGGCCAGGCTCCATCCCGTACCGTAATTGTTCGACAGGATATCACCACAATACACCGCCCCGTTCACATGCACACCACCGTCAAAATAGCCGGCATAAGTATTGGCACTGATAGGATAGCTCTGACCAGAGGACTTGCTGGAGGCATAGATAGCGGCACCACCCAGATTCGAGCCTACGGCCTTGACACCGAACCGTCCCTGCGTGGCGGCATTAAAGGACACATCCACAATACCCTCCATGTCCGTTTGTGAGACACCAAGTTTCAGACTGCGGGAATCATTGCCGAAATAATCACCGGCTTTCCAGTACAACCGTCCGGAATCAATCGTAAAACCGCCGATTTTACCCTCATAGGCATACACTGTACCGTAAATCTTGGCGTTGCGCGTCTCAATACTACCGTCTTCCAGAATCTTGAAATTATCATTAGCCGTAACAAGCCCCTCCAAAGTGATATTATCGCCCTTGATTTTTACGCCGTCACCCCCAACACCTACAAGGGATTTCAAATTTCCATCACCGTCAATGGCATACAACCCGGAATATTTGGAAGTAACCATCAGGCCGGTCTCTTCCAGCAGGTTCTCGTCTTTGTCGAACACCGCCGCCGAAATCTTTACCAGACGCTCCGACTGCTCGAAAAGGGTTTTATAACGGTGTGTCAGGGATTCCACACGGTCGGTGCTCAATATGAGCATATACAGGTAAATATCACCGGTAAAACTCAATTTAAAATCACCTGTACCGTTCCAGAGTCCGCTACAGGTGTACTGTACGTACCCGTCGGTCGCGGACAGTTCTTCCTCCACCTCCATGCTGTTGAAATTGGCAAAGCCTGTCTTATCCACACCCACAAACTCCACACGCAGCGTGCCGGCCTTGGCACAGCGGTAAAAGAAAGTCAGGAACACCGGGACGGCTTCCTTCTCCCCACTGTCATTTTCAGGCATGGAGGGAATACTTTTCAGGTTCTCACGTTTCTGGAGGATGTACTTGTTACGAATCCGGACAACCGTACGGCCGTCATCCTCGGTCACGCTCGCGCTGTCACCCTTCCTCGTCAAGACGTTACCGTTCGCCCAGATCCACCGGTTGCCCACAAGGAAGAACACGGTCTCGTTCTCCGTGTTCCACTTCATAAGGCCGTCATCAAAGGCGGGGTTATTCAGGTAGCCGCGCTCGGTGGCGAAGTCATTCCGCAGGGCGGTGACGGAACTGACGATTTTCCCCTCGACTATCTCGAACTTCGTCTTGATATCCTCGCCCGTTACCAGAAGGAACGTACCACGCAGGTAGGCGTTGTCGCTGTACAGGCCATCACCGTGAGGCTGGTTGTCTGAAGGGAACCAGTCGTCACTGATACCGTCAAGGTTGCCCAGACGGGCACGCAGGCAGCCGGTGAAGTTCTTCGCCTTCACCACGTCCATCACGTCCACACGGGGCTGCCCGTCCTCGGTGGCGGAGATCAGGATCAGGTTCTGGCGCAACGGATTCTCCGTGTTGCCCATCAGCACGCACTCGTCACCAGCCTCCGGAAGGGAAGCGCCGAACTCGTCCTCGCCCACGATGATGGAACCACCCTCCACGCCGGTCACCTCAACCCAATAGCTTTTCAAATTCCCGCCGCTGAAGGTCTGGCAGCGCATGAGGTCATGGGCCACGAAAGTGTTCTCCTGCTCGAAGGTGATCCTCCAGTAACCGCCCTCAAGAACAGCGGTCTTTATTTTCCCGTTGGCGGCACTGACACAAAGCTGGCCGCCGACGCTGCGTACCTTCTCGATAAGCAGCTCCAATACTACCATGACCTGGCGTACCGTCAGCTTGTCGATGGTCAGATGGGACAAAGCGTCCTCCATCCAGAGCCGCCAGCCCTCACCGAAAAGACCGTCCACGAATTTCGGACTGCGAAGAAGCTCACGCACGACAAGGGTCAGCAACTCGGCATTGCCCTTGTCATCAATACCCGCATTATCCTCCTGTCCGAAAGAGGCTCCCGCTTCGAAGGTGATCTTCCCCTTTGCACGGTCATTCTTTTTTTTGCTGATGTGTTCCGCCTGGCTTCTCCGCGCAGAAAAAAGATTGTTGTCCGTAGGCAGTGTCTTGTCCCAGCTACGGATAATGTCAGGAAGCGCGGTACCCTCCGCCTTTGACTTCGTATAGTTTTTCAGTTCCCCGATACTGTCATTCACCCGTTCAAACGCACCACTATGCAGGGCATCGCTGATCTCGATGTCCATCTCCCCGGGTTGGTTCACCTTCCGGGTAATTTTCGTGATACGGCTGCTGCGATAACCGGTTTCGGGGAAATACTCCTCGCTTTCAAGTCTCACACGGCGGCCTACGGACAGGGAAACACCGTTCTCCTCAATCCACACATGGTCAGTCGGGGCCTTGTAAACGGCAAGATCCTGCCAGTGTTCGGTATTGAACTGTTCCACCGCCGTAAGAAACTCCTCCTCGGCAAGCGGGTAATATTCGTCCGGCATACGGATATTCCAGAGAATATAACGGTCACCGGATTTCGGGACAAGTTTGCCGCCGGGGAGTTGCGTGTCATCATCATAGGGCCATATCGTAATAATCTCGAACTCACGGGTGGCACTGTTGAAATTCACCTCGAAACAGTGGTCCTCACCCTGCCCCAGTCCGGAAAGGTCACCGTCCTGGAACGATACACGTTTGGTCTCGTCGGGCAGCTCGTAATCGTTCGGATCGAAGTTCAGGCTGTCGTCCCTGAAATAATAGACCGTGAAAGGGTTGCCGTCGTCATCTTTCACATCTTCGCTGCGCACACTGCTGACAGCCCCGATCCTGCGGGGATAAATGCCGCTGAAGGCGTCTTGCTCGTAACGGTCATAGATGCCGTACTCCTCCGTATGTATCTCGACATATTGCCTGCCCCCCGGAAGCATCAGGCGGCTATGCCCGTATTTTGACGGATCTATGTTCCGCGTGCTGCCTACCGGGAACAACCGGGTATAAAAATTGTCGGTACCCGTCGTGTCGCGTTCGATTCCGGTCAGTCCCTTCCCGTAGCCCAGCGTTATTTCCTCGCCATGCTCACACCGGCACACGTTCACGGTCTGGCCTTCCACCCACCATTCAGCCTGCCCGCCGACCGCTTCGGCTATCTCTTTCAGGGCTTCGTTGCAGTACTTCCCCTCGTAATCGATGACGATAAGGTCCGTACCGTCCACCCGCCCCACTTTCCAGTCGGTGGTGTGGTTCATTCCGTCATTGATACACTTCACGATCATGGCCACGTGTTCACGCGGAGTCGCTGTCAGCGTGAACACAGGCTCGGTGTTCCCGTCGGTGGTCTCCAGCACAAGAAAACGTCTCACCAGGCTCTCGATGCCGTAAAACTTCAAATCATATACCCACTCCTGGCCGCTCTTCTGCTTCGGGGCGTACCGTTCGGTCAGCCAGTAGCGCTCACCCTCAAAGTCCACCCGGTCATTCACGTCCAGGGCGATATATTCGTAATGCGTGAAAGAGAGTGTCAGGACATTGTCACCCTGTACCTCCTTCACCTGGGTGGAGCTGTCACCCGCCTCTATATCGGTCCGTCTGTTGCCGTTGCTGTCATAGATGGTCAGCATGTCTGTATCTTATTTAAACGTCGTTTGAATAGGGTTTGAATCACATTTATATGACCGGGACAGGTTCCCGGAACTTCACCTTGAACTTGCCGGCGTGCACGCCTTCCTTCCAGAGATAGGTCAGAGGCTGGAACTTGCTGCAATCCGTATATTTCACACGGAGAGTCAGGGCAAGTTGGGGAAAGGAAATCTCAAGCCACCCGTCACGGCCTTTCTTCAGGAAATTGATGAACTCGAAATACTTCTTCAGCCAGCCGGCCTGCGTTTTGCCAAACAGGGCGAAATGAAGCGTCACGTCACGGGCCTCATTCCTGGGCGTCAGCACGGAGGAATATTTCTCCCCGTCCTCCTCCCGGATATTCACGGCCGTATCCGTTTTCGTCTTGCTCGGGGTCAGGATGGCGGTCAGGTTATCCATCCCGCCGCGCTTGTCCTCAACGAGGAACACCCCGTATGTGCTCCAGATGTCGGTACCGTTGACAAGTACCAGACCGCCTAATATCTTTTCCATATCATTTGCATTTTACTCCGTCACGATTGATTTTACGAATCTCTTCCTCTATTTTGCCAAGGTGCGACGCGCTCGTGCCGGTGTTCTCCTCGATACGGGCAAGATGCCCCTCGGCGGTGTTCATCTTGTCGATGACGCTCTCCATCTTCTCATCGATGCTCGACCAATGTTGCAACCCGCTGGTGAACATGCCGTCCAGTTTTGTACCCTGGTCCTGTGTCATGGCTGAAAAACCGCCGGTTTTGGCGCTCTGGCTCGTACCGCCCGAGTTATCGTACCCGGTGGCCGCGGCAAGATTGTCACGAAGAGCGACGGCTTCCTCGACATACTTCATGTACTCGTCCTGGAGAGCCTTACGCTCGGCTTCTGTAAGGTCATTGTCTTCCATCGCCTTGCCGAATTTCTCCCACCAGCCTTTCAGCTTGTCGGAATACAGCTCACCGATCTTGTTTGACAGCATCGCACGCATGAAATACTCGGATATGTCCTCCGCCGCGGCTGCGGCATCATACTTCATATCCATCAGGTTATCCACGAAACTGCTGTACATGCTGTCAAAGGAAATACCGGTGAGACCTTCATACAGCTGGTCGGTAAGTTCCTCCAGCTTGCCCGCCTGGTCGATGTAGTCATCCAGCTTCTCGGTCAGACGACCTCCATATCCGCCCTTGCCGGTATCCTGGATCTGCGTCCACATGTCCACGTTACTGCGCAACTTCTTCATCTCCTCCGGACTTAGGTTCCAGATGTCACCGTTCCAGCTACGCCCGATCTGACCGCTCAAACGGTCAATCTGTTCCTGTGAGAAACCGCCCCAGTAATAATTCCAGCTGTGATGCGAACCGTGATAGCCGGCCTGCGACATGGCCATGTCCAGATAGTTCGAGTTCGTCTCCTGCTGGAGCCTGTAGGCATCCCGGTAGGCGGCCACGGACTTTGTACCCTTGCTCGCCTTGATCTCCTCCGTCAGGTCCTCGATAGCCGTCTGCAAGGTCTCGTTACGCTCGGTCAGCCGGTCGATGGTTTCCTGGACCTCTTTGGCATTGCTTGAAGTCGTCCAGGAGGAAAATCCGCCCCAGGTCAATGCGTCGAATATCTTGCCCACACCGGAAAGCAGCGATTTTCCGATAGTCACAAAAAGATCACCGGAAAGCACATCGTCAAGAATACCGCTCACGGCATTGAACACCGCGTCGAGCAGGCCACCGATGACCACACTCAAACCATCCTTGAAAAGGTCTATAATACTTACAATCCAGCCGACAACAGGCACATCCTCAAGTGTTTCGGAAACCTTTCCGAAAGCCTCGCCCAGTTTGCCGTCCACTTCCTTGGCACCTTTGCCGAGTGTGATCAGGCCATTATACGCCCCGCTGATACTGCCGGAGGCAATCTGCTGCAATCCGTCCCTCACATTCTCCATACTGGTCTTCAGACCGGAGGCAGTATTCGAGAGGGACTGCCGGGCACTGTCAGCCGTTTCCTGCAAGGCGTTTATATTCTCACTCGCGGCATCGGCATTAGCCTGCGCCGTTTCCAGGGCTTGCCGGGCGGACTCCTTCTCCTGTTCGGTTCCGGACTGTTGCGCCTCAATGTATGATTTCTGGGCGGCAATGAGCGCCGTATAGGTGTCCGCATACACCGCCTGTGCCTCCTTCAGGTCTGAAAGGGCTTTCTGGTAGGCAGTAACCTCGGCACCCAGTTTCTTGAAACTGACCTTGCCGGAACCGCCCAAAGCCCTCTCCATCTGCTGGACGGCAGAGACAAGCGCGTCCTGACTGGCATGGTCGGCATTTCGGAACTCGTCAGTGAGCATGTATTTTCTGGCATCCGCCAATACAGGCTTTATCATATCGGAAAACATCCCGCCGAATTCACCGAAGACAGTACCCCAGTCAATACGGGCTTTCAGTTCCTGCACTTCGATGCCGGCAAGTTTGCTGTCACGTTCAACACCGAGAGAGAGCTTCTCGCTGCCGGATGTCGTCTTTTGTATCTTTTCCGCATATTCGGTCGCGATGGCGAGTTTCTTCTGCTGGAAGGTGCCGTAGGCCTGCAAATATTCCTGCATCACTCCGAACTCTTCCCGATAAGCTTCCGCTATTTTTTTCTGTCGGCCGGACTCGTTCAACTCACGGGCCTTGTCTATTTCGGACTGCTGATCTTCCGACAGCGAACCGGACTGCCCCGCTTTCGCGTTGTCACGTTTCCAACCGGCTTCCTGCTTGGCTATTTCATCCTTGCGTGCCTGGTATTCATTGTCTATCTGGCGCAGCTTCTTCTCCAGCCCCTCGGTCATCATCTCAATCTCCGCCTCGTCATTCTTCCTTTGCAGCCCGACGAGTTCCTGGCCCAGCTTTTCAGAAACCTGTTTGCGGCGTTGGGCTTCCTTCTCCGCCTTGTCCGCCTTCTTCCGTTCGGCCTCGGAATCCTTATCCTCACCGGGCTTGACCTTGTCGTACTCCTTTTTGGCGGTATCGACGGCATCCTTCAGTTCTTTCGCCTTCTTCTCAAACTCCTCACGGGAAAGGCTGTTGGACGTTTCCTGAAGAAAGGCGTTATAAGCCTTGAGCGCGTCCTGGTATTTCTCTTTTGCCGCAGCCACCCAGTCAGTGCTTGAATCCGTGGGCAGGTTACGCCGGTTTTGTTCCGAAACCAGTTTGTTCAGCTGATACTTCAGTTCGTCACGGGAATAAGTTCCGGTAAGATTTTCGTCACCCTGCGTAATCTTTCCGTATTCCTTCTCCTGGACAGACATCCGGGCAAGCAGGGTTCTACGCTGCTTTATCTGCTGTGCAAGGGTCTCGTTACTCACACCGGTCAGGTTTTCGAAATAGGCATTTACCTCGTCCTTGCGGATTTGTCCGTTCAGGCTCTTGCGTTTTCCGTACAGATTCTGAAGCTCTGCCTCCTCATCCCTTGAACGTGCGGATTTCTGGACATATCGGGCTCTTTGCCGCCCGTAGCTGTCCTGGTAATATTCGGTTGCCAACCGGGTCTTGCCTTCAAGTTCTTTTATCCTGTCATCCACACGTTTCAATTCATTGGCGGGATTGGATATGGACTCACCGGCTTCCAATCGGGCTATCTCTTCCTTGATTTTCTTGATATTCTTCAGTTTCTCATACTCGGTGTCGTATTTGGAGAATATATCCGGATATTTCTGTTCCAGCTTGTTTAGCGCCTCACGCCGGGCATCCGTGGACACGGCTTCATCCCCGGCAATGGAACACAGCTCCTCTATTTTGCGCCTGTGCTCTTCCTCGGCCTCTATGGTTTTCTGCTTCTGCTGCTGATACCTTTCCTCGGATTCCTGCAAACGTTCGGTTTCCGTCTTCATGGAGATCAGTGCCACGGCAACACCGGCAAGCAGGGTCGCAACCAGCACATAGGGATTGGAAAGCATGGTCCGGTTGAGCATCTTCTGCGCTTTCTCAACCAGCAGGAGCCAGTTGTAATGCAACGCCTCCGCAGCCACCGCCCAGCCTTTCACGGCCGTGACTGTCATGACGGCGGTCCGGTACACACCATACGTGCCGACAAGCCCGAGCAGGATACGGCCGAAACGTTCGTAATGCTCCACCATGTAGGAAACACCGGAAAGCGTGGTGTTGATGACACCTTCCGACTGCTGCCCGATTTCATTGAACATCATTGAAACGGCATCCTCTATATTGGAGATCTGTCCGGTTATCGTTTTGGATTGTGCCTCCATCAGACCACCGAATTTTCCGCCCTCGTCCGTCAGGCTCTCTATGACCTTCTGCACTTCGGGAAAACCGACCTTGCCTTCCTCCACAAGCTCCTTCACCTTGCTTTCAGCCACGCCGAACTGCTTGGCCAGTTCGGCGATCATAGGGATGCCCCGGCCGGTGAACTGGTTCAGGTCCTGTGTATAAAGCCGTCCCTGGGACATGGTGGTGCCGTAAAGATAGACCAGATCGTTCAAAGGGATGGAAAGTCCGGCAGCGATGTCACCCAAGCGGATCAGCGTCTCGTTCACTTTCTCCGCTTCAAACCCGTAGGCAAGAAGCTGCTTGGCACCCTGCGCGACATCCTCCAGGCCGAAAGGAGTGGTCGCGGCCGTATGTACCAACTGCTGCATCAGGGTGTCGGCCTTCTCCGCACTGCCGAGCATGGTCTGAAACGACACCTCCAGCTGCTGGAACTCGCCGCGTACCTTGGTGATGTTCGACACCAGCTCCTTGATAGTAAAGGCGGCTGCCAGCTTGCCGACGGTGTTGTTCAACAGGGAACCGCTCCTGTCAAGTTCCCGGATCTGTCTGTTGGCGGACGATGCCTGCTGGGACATCCGCTCGATCTTGCCCACGGCCTTGTCAAGACGGGCGCTCAAATGGTCCACCATAAGGAATTCTATTTGTACCGGTTTCATCTATTTTAGCTTGCTTTGAAAAAATCCTACTATTCCATCCGCTTCATCCTCGGCGCTCCGCTCATCCGCAGGACCGGAAGATCCAGACTTGTCACGGATATACCGGGGAGCGTCACTAAGCATCATGATCAGGGTCTGGTAATTCACCTTGTTCAGTATATAGTCCACGCTCCAGCCGGTGGCACTGGCAATCTGCCACACAAAACCGAAAGGGCTATGGGAGCCTTCATAACGGCTCTTTAACTCCCCTTCTTTCTTTGGCTCAGTCTCAAGCTCATCGGATTCGTCCGCTCGGCTGATCTGATAATAGGTATAAAAGGGTCGGTACCCATCAGGCTGACAAAACGCTTGATCGCACCCACCAGATAACGCTGTTCCATGAAGTTCCTTATGAGCCATGCCACCGGGCGCAAAAGCACGCGGCGGCTGAAAGGACCACGACAAAGGGTATAGGCCACCATACGGCTCACCGCCTTGCCGTGAGAGGCCAGAAACTGCATTTCCTCCTCCTTGCTGAACCCCCACATCTCCTCACTGGTGATCCCCATCGACAAATATGTCCGGGCAAAAAGAATCTGACCGGACATATAAGGCCGCCTCATGGTCACGCGCAGCTCCAGCGGGGATTTCCTGAAAGGGATATGAAACGCTTTCAGCGGGACGCTCACACCGATATCCAGCAGCGCGTCCGCACCCTCACGCTGGATCTGCTTGATGACAGCTTCGTCCATACGCTACTCCTCGGCCGGGTTAGTGGAAGCAGCAGCGGCAGATTCAGCAGAAGGCAGTTTATACTGTTTCCACTCTTCCGGGATAGAATCCGTATTGAATACGCCATAGGGCTGGGAGCCGTCTTCCGGCATGGCCACTTCCAGCGTGCATTCGATTTTCGCCGTTTCTGTCAGGGTCAGCTTGCCGCCGAGATTGGAAAGTAGCGTGCCATTGGGAATCAGGATGCTCTGCCCCGAAACAAGGGCTATTTCCCACGGACCGGTCAGCAACACGGCTGCCGTCGGGGCCGTCCAACCAATCGGGGTTTTCTTTTCCGAGTCCTCTTCCTTGTAGTGCATGGTACCACCCAGCAAGCTATGCAGGTTTTCGTAGTTCAGCTGGATAACGTTGAACGTGGGGGCGATGCTGCCATTCGACTGGGGAATGATAAGCACCGGGGTTCCCGGCACCTGCTCCGCCTCGATTTTGGCGGATTCGGGTTTCTGCCCGCCCATGTCAAACGAATTCTTCTCTATGTAACCCACCACAAAGTCCTTGTATTTCACGGCACCGACGCCGTACATGAAATTCTTATTCATTGTTTCTTGATTTTGAAAGTTAATACTATGCCGGCAACACATCCGGTTATAAAAGCGGCCAGCGCTATTTTAACGGGACTAAAGCGACGTTCAAATTCCGTTTCAACTGTGAATGAGTCCTCATGTGTCTCATTACGGATACGGGTCAGTTCCTCCTCATAACACAGTACCAGCCGCTGGAGGCTGTCGCAGGATGCCTCCGCTATGATATTGCCGGCCGCATCGCTCTTCACCGTCAGGCCCGCCTGCCCGTTCCTGGAATGGTAGGACGAACCGGAGGGAAGTTTACGGAGGCTGTCCGGAGGGATCGTCAGGCTCACCGCCGATTTCGGAATCCCCGCCATCAACAGCCCCCGCCTCACGTTTGACACGTTGTCGGCGCTTGACGACAGGCTGCTGTTCCGGTTCACCTCCGTCCTGCTCTTTCGAGTACTCGCGCATCCCGTAAAGAACAGGACAATCATCATGATGCCTGCAACTGTTGGCAGTATCAATGGCTTTCCGGAGACGTGCCATTTCACGCCGGGTCGCCTGCAAAGCTTTCCTGTTTTCATTCAGTTCCTCTTTTAAGGGTTCTACAATATTCTCGATCAGGATACGGGTGGCATGTTCGGTGTTGTCAATCCGTACCGTCTCGGCTTCGGCGGTAGCCTTCTCCGCTTTCGCCCTCGCTTCCCTGACCGTTGATTTCAGGGTGATGATGGCTATTATCGTGGCTACCAGACCACCGCCCAGCACCAGATTCATGACTGCACTGAAGTCCATACGCACACTGGTCTTTCAGGTCAAAGCCTATTTGCCGACATCCTTACCCGCAAACAGTCCGATGAGCCACTGGACAAAGCCCGTATCGGCAACACCATTGGACACAAGGGACGCACCGAACCCATAACACAACGCGATATACCACGTGGCATCAGCGACAAAGCCCGCATCCAGCCACCATAAAAGCATGGCGGCCACAATGCCCACACACCAGCTGACAATCTGTGTCGCCAAGCCCTGCATTTTTGGAAACAGAGCCTTGATCCCTTCCGTGAGCAACACCACGCCACCGACAAAACCGGCAAAGGTGGTGATCATCGCGCTATAATCGACTTCCGGTACTGTACCGGTCTGGGCAAAAGTTGCTGACACGAATCCGAGTATCAGCACAAAGAATAAAAGAAATCTTTTCATGTTGTTGTTGATTTATTGAGTTATACCTATTTGTTTAAGCCATCTCTGTACATCAAAACTGGGGCAGGCTTTGGCCGCCAGTTCATTGTGACCGACGATTCTCACATCGGGAAAACGACGGTGGAAATCCTTCACGTACTTCTCAAGCGCCTTTTTTTTGCCAGGAGGTACGGGTGTCTGCAGGCGTTTTACCATCCTTTGCACACCCGCCGGCATAGACGATATGGCGGCTCACGGAATTGTAACCGGCCACGCCGTTGGTCACTTCCCACGGGTCCACATTCGCGTCCTCGTTATTGTTCACCAGGCGTTCCACTCCGCCGTTCAGATGGAACAGGTCGGTATATCCGACCTGCTTCCAGCCGCGGCCGCCCTTTGAGACGGGGTTCGTATGCCAGGCGCGAATCTCCGCACCGCTTACCTCACGCCCTTCAGGAGTGGCCGTGCAATGGATGACAAGATACTTCAGCTTTCCCATCACTCACCGCCTTCCTCTTCATCAACGGCCGCCTGGGACAGTGCTATCTCCACCTTCTTCTCCGGATCGGCGTCCAGGCCCAGTACAAGTGTGCCGGATACCGCCTTGCCGCTACTGTTCACACCGGCGGTGACCGTCAGAGAGCCATCGGTACCGACTGCCGTGAAACCGGCAGGAATGGAAACCACGCTGTAATCACCGGAGGCAGTGACCTTCACCTCCTTGCTCTCACCGGCGGCCTTGAAGGAAAGAGCGGCCGGATCGGCAGAAATGCTGCGTTCCACTGCCTTGAACACCGGAGTCTCACGGGTGTCAAGCACCACGAACTCCTCGCCGAAGGCGATTTCCGTGTCGGCCTTCATCAGCAGCTTGAAGAAGTACAGCTCGCTGGAGTTCATCCACTTGTCAATCTGGATCACCTCCTCGTCGTCCTGGAGGTTCACACCGGCAAAAAGGTTGCCGTCAGCGCTCATCGAGCAGAGCGTGGCTACGATAAGGCCATCAGGCCAGGAATTCAGCGTCTCGATGGTGATACCCTTGTAACGCTTCTTGTTGATGTCCGTCTCGCTCGTGTTCTTGTACTCGCGTTCGGTCAGCTCGTCATCGTACTTGTCGAAGTCGTCAATACTCATCAGGATACGCAGGTTCGGATTCTCACGCAGGGCTTTTGGAATAGCCTTGCGGACAGCCTTCAACTTGCCGATCATGGAAGTATCGGAAGGAGCCGGAACCACGATCACATCCGGATCTTTAGCCGCCTGGGTCAGGATACCGTTGAAAAGGTGGTCGTCGTCCGAACCGAACTCGCCGTTCAGGTAATGCCAGCCCAGCTCGAACTTCACACTCTTGCTAAGTTCATCCAGAAGCGTGTTCTGCGCTTCGGGGGGAAGTTCGGCAAACACGAGGTTGCCCTTCGGCTGCCACTTGCGCCAAACATGCTCGAAGGCGCGGGGATTGAAAGTCGTGAACGCCATGAAGTCCTCCGGATCCAGTGATTTCTCCGAGTAATTGAAATTGCCTTTCGAGTCTTCCAAAGTCGGGTTCTCCTTACGCTTCTGGAGCATCTTGCCGGTCTTGATACGCGGCAGGCTGATTTTTTTCTCCACACCGGGGATCACCATGATCAGACCTTTTTCTACAAGGTCATTCCCGGTGGTGGCCAGGACCAGTATTTTCTCCAGTACCTCGCCGTTGTAATTCGTGTTTCTTACTACTATTGCCATGGCAAATGTTTTATTTATGGTTCAACTTGTCCTTAATCTCGCTCATGCGCTTGTTCCAGGGGCTTTCACCCGTCGGATTCACACGAAGGTCAGTCATGACACTACGTTTTGGGAAAAGCTTCTCCAATGCCTTTTCCCCGTTCTCCCGGTCTTTTGCCAGAAGGTTCTCATAGATGGGGCGGGTGGCGGCATCGATACGGCCGTCCTGTTCCGCATCATCAAGCAGTTTCTTACGCGCGGCAGCGTCATCCGCATCCGCCTTGTCCTGGAACACCTTCAGTTCGCCCTTCAGGCGGGTGACCTCGGCATCAAGGGCCGGGACTTTGCCAGCCTCTGTTTCCAGCAGTCCGATTTCACGCAGGAAATCGTCATCCGTCGCACAGTTCTTGAACCGCGGACGTCTCTTGAGTTCGTCTAAATTCATGCTATTCTCGTTTTGTGGCTTGTGCAGCCGGTTATTGAATATTTGAAATACCTGTTCGGGGGTACTGTCCTCCGGT
The DNA here is from genome assembly GCF_000156195.1 of Bacteroides finegoldii DSM 17565. Taxonomy (GTDB): domain Bacteria; phylum Bacteroidota; class Bacteroidia; order Bacteroidales; family Bacteroidaceae; genus Bacteroides; species Bacteroides finegoldii. Next base: position 36,822 of record NZ_GG688320.1, read on the forward strand.
ACCGGGTCAGCGTCATAAATACCGTCGATAAGCCCCAGCGCCAGCGCCTCGTCGGCACGCAGCCAGTGATCCTTGCCGTCAAAATACATCGCGCGGATTTCCTCCTTGTCCTTGCCCATACGGGTGGCATACATCTCGCAAAGGGTATCCTCAAGCGCCTCGATCTCACGGATGCAGTCCTTCATCTCATCCTTGTTGCCGTAACAGCCGCCCTGGACACTGTGAAGCATCAGACGGGCATAACGGCTCATCCGGACGGGCTTGCCGCAAAGGGCGATGACGGAGGCCATGCTGGCGGCGATGCCGTCCACGTAGATGGTAATGTCGGCCTTGCTGTTCTTCAAGGCATTGAAAATGGCGATGCCCGAATAAACCTCACCGCCGTTGCTGTTGATACGCACGTCCACCTTCCCGGTCAGGGCTTCCGCTTCCAGAAGTTCACGGGCAATATCACCGCTGCGCACGTTATCATCGTACTCACCGATGTCACCGTAAAGAAGGATGCAACAGGCATCGGTTCCGGGTATCATATTGAAAAATCTACTCATGTCACTATCGTTTTGGCAGGTCCTTCCCTGCAAAAGTTTACGGTGCGAAATTAGGGGGATTAAAGGCCTTTTTCAAACCGCGTTTTCATCATGGAGACTTTAAAGGATTGCCATGACGCTTTAAAATGTCATCATGCGGAGCGCGTTTTTTTTCGCTCCTTTTCCTTATCAATTTTGCACGTAAAAAAAGGAGGTAATATGGCCGAACTTACAAACGAGCAGAAAAAGGCATGGGCGAAAACGCTCTACACCCGCGAGACGCTTACGCAGGCGGAAATAGCCGAGCGTGTGGGGGTTTCACGGGTGACTGTGAACAACTGGATAGGCAAAGGAAACTGGGAGCAGTTGAAGGCTTCCATAACCATCACACGGGAGGAGCAGCTGAAGAACCTGTACCGGCAGCTGGCGGAACTCAACAACGCCATCATGGGAAAACCGGAAGGGGAACGGTTCCCGAACGCCGCGGAAGCGGACACCATTTCCAAACTGTCGAACGCCATCAAGAAACTGGAAACAGAAGTGGGGCTGGCGGACATCATCTCCGTGTTCTCCGACCTGCTCAAATGGGTGCGGACCTACGATTCCACGCAGGCGAAGGAGATCACCCCGCTTCTGGACGCGTTTGTCAAATCAAAATTATCCTGACATGGCAAAGAAAATACTCACAACACAGGACAGGCTCGCGCTGGACAGCTGGAACGAGCTGGTGGCATCCGTCCGAGAACATTCGGACATCAACCCCACGGACACGGAAACGGAAATCAGGCAGAGGCGGGAAAGGCTGGAGAAGAACGACGAGGAGTGGTTCAAATACTACTTCGCCATGTATTGCACCTGCGAGTCCGCCGCCTTCCACAGGAAAGCCACCGGGCGGCTGATGAGGAACAACCGCTGGTACGAGGTAAGGGCCTGGTCACGCGAGCTGGCGAAATCCGCACGCTCCATGATGGAGATATCCAAACTGGCACTGACAAAAAAGATACGCAACGTGCTGCTGATCTCCAACTCGGCTGACAATGCGGAAAGGCTACTGCTGCCGTTCATGGCGAACTTCGAGGAGAACCAGCGGATCATACAGGACTACGGACAGCAGAAAAAACCGGGAGCGTGGGAAACCGGGGAATTCACCTGCATGTGCGGGTGCTCCTTCCGCGCCATTGGAGCCGGGCAGTCACCGCGCGGTACACGTAACAAGAACTTCCGCCCGGACTTCATCCTGGTGGACGATATAGACACCGACGAGGAGTGTCGAAACCCGGAACGCATCAAAACCAAATGGAAATGGCTGGAGGAGGCGCTGATACCGACCATGTCCGTATCGGGAAACTACCGCATCCTGTTCAACGGGAACATCATCGCGCTGGACTGCTGCATCAAAAGGGCCATCGAAAAGGGCACCGAACTGAAGGCGAAAGGAATCGGGCACGTGGATATCATCAACATCCGGGGAAAGGACGGGCTATCCGTATGGCCCGAAAAGAACTCCGAGGAGGATATAGACCTCTTCCTTTCACTGGTGAGCGCGGCGGCGGCACAGAAAGAGTTCTTCAACAACCCGGTGGTGGACGGCGGCGTGTTCGCGGAAATCACCTACGGGAAAGTGCCGGCACTTTCCAGGTTCAAGTTCCTGGTGATATACGGGGACCCCGCACCGGGAGAGAACAAGACGAAAAAAAGTTCCACCAAAACGGTGTGCCTGCTCGGGAAACTCGCGGGAAGGCTCTATCTGATAAAAACGTTCCTGGACAGGGGGCTGAACGCGGAATTTGTAGAGTGGTACATCAAGCTGCTGGAGTTTGTGGGTGGAAAAACCACCGTGTACTGTTACATGGAGAACAACAAATTACAGGATCCTTTTTTCCAGCAGGTATTCCAGCCCATCGTGCGGCGGATACGCAGGGAAAGGAAAATATCACTGTACATCACCGGGGACGAGGAGAAGAAAACCGACAAGGCCACACGTATCGAGGCGAACCTGGAACCGCTCAACCGGGAGGGGAACCTGGTACTCAACGAGGCCGAAAAGGACAACCCGCACATGAAACGGATGGCGGAACAGTTCAAGCTGTTCAACCTCCAACTGACCTATCCGGCAGACGGACCCGACTGCGTGGAGGGGGGAAACAGAATTATAGACCGCAAGGCCAGACAGTCGGAAAAGCCCGTCATTGTCACAAGGAAAAGCACGCGGTCACAAAACAAGTACAGAGTGTAAACTTCAATACCTATCATTATGAGCAAATTTATCGAACTTTCAGACTACGACGCGAGCATACACCGAGAGATTCTGGACGCACTGACAAGGGAGGATGACGCTGTCGTGGAGATATGTGAGGACCGCGCCGTCGCCGAGATGCGCTGCTACCTTTCCAGACGTTACGACTGTGACAAAATATTCACGGCAACCGGTGACAAACGCAACCAGCTTGTCCTGATGATGGCCATCGACATAGCCGTGTACCACATCTTCTGCATACATAACCCGAGGAACCTGTCACCGCTGCGGAAGGAACGCCACGAAAGGGCGGTCGAATGGCTGAAAGCCGTGGCGGCCGAGGAGATATCGGTGGACGGCCTGCCCCTGCTGTCCGAAGAGACGAGGACGGCAAAATCAAATTTCCTTATCAAAAGCAACCGTAAACGTGTAAACCATTGGTAATATGAGCAAAAGAAAGAAAGGGGCCGGAAAGATAACCCAAAGCGGGAACCTGCCGAGGCCCGGGCAGAAAGGACCCGCAACCATCATACTGACACAGCCCAGAAGGTTCGGTATAGACATAGCGGACTACATGCTCGCGGTAAGGGCTTTCGAGAATGTGGACTACTCCAGACGCTTCAGGCTGTACGACCTGTTCAGCGACATACTCATGGACACGCACCTGACAAGTGTCATAGAGAAACGGAAGAATGCCGCACTGGCATCTTCCATAGAATTCCGCAGGAACGGGAAACCGGACGAGAAGGTGAACAAGCAGATCAGGTCCCCATGGTTCCGGAAGTTCATAGGGGACATCCTGGACGCCAAATTCTGGGGGTTCTCACTCGTGCAGTTCTACCGAAAGGGGGAATGGGTGAACTACGACCTGATACCGCGCAAACACGTCGATCCCGTGCGCAGGCTCATACTGCGGCACCAGACGGACACCACCGGGACGTCCTGGGACGAGTACCCGGACCTGTTGTTCATCGGTTCACCCGACGATCCCGGGCTGCTGGTGAAAGCAGCTATCTGGGTGATATACAAACGTAACGACGTGGCGGACTGGGCACAGTTCGCGGAAGTGTTCGGAGCGCCCATCAGGGAGTACACGTATCCCACGGATGACGACGAGGCACGGCAGAGGGCGCTGAACGATGCGGACAGCACCGGAAGCCTGTCGGTTTTCGTGCACGCGGAGGATACGGTGCTCAAGCTCGTGGAAGCCGCGAACAAGACAGGGAGCGCGGACCTCTACGACAAGCTCTGCGAGCGCTGCAACAACGAAATCTCAAAGCTGTTCCTCGGAAACACGCTCACCACCGAAGCCTCCGACAAGGGCACACAGGCACTGGGAACCGTACACAAGGATGTGGAGGAGAAAGTGACGCTCTCCGACAGGCAGGACATCCTCGACGTGCTCAACTATGACATGGCCGACATATTCGCAATGCTCGGAATAGACACCACAGGCGGGGAGTTCTGCTATCCGGAAAAGAAGCTTATCGAACCGGAGAAAAAGATGTCCATCCTCACACAACTGCGCACGAACTTCAACCTGCCGGTGGGTGACGACTATCTCTACGAGGAATTCGGGATCGAGAAACCGGCAAACTATGACGAACTGAAGAAACGCCAGGAGGAGAAAGCGGCGGAAATCGAGGCGGCGAAGGCCCGAGAGACTGAAAAGACGGAAGAGGATAAACCGGATCCGGAAGAAGAACCGGAACTGGAAAAGCACGGTAAAGGAACACCCAAAGAAAAGAAAAATGCCCTTAAAAACGCGTACAACTGGCTGAAACGTTTTTTCGGGAAAGCCCCGGGGAGAGACGGGGCAGCTTTAGAATGGTGATGAACGACCTCTACAGAATGGAGGACAAACAGGTGGAAACTTTATTCTCGTTCGATGAAGAGGTACTGAAGAAAGCCCTGAAGAACATCTATAGTAAAGACTTCCACCCCCTGACGGAAATCGAGGAGAACCTGTTCGAAGCCACATGGAAAACAATAAACGAGGCAGCGGACAAGGGGTTTGGGACACGAAAGCCCGACGATCCGGATTATGACTTCTACCGGGAAATCCGAATGAACAACGCCGTGTTCGCAGCTTTCAAGGTACACAGGGCACAGAACGACATGGCAGCGCTGCTGCTGGACAAAAACGGAAGTTTAAAGCCGTTTGAACAGTGGGTAAAGGAAGCCATGCCCATAGCCGACCATCAGATGGTCCATTGGCTGCGTACAGAATACGACACGGCCGTCATACGGGCACACCAGGCCGCGGACTGGAGGCAGTTCGAAAGGGAAAAGGACGTATTGCCGAATCTCAAATGGATGCCTTCCACATCCATACATCCGGGAAGCGACCACAGGATTTTCTGGGGGACCATACGTCCAATAGATGATCCGTTCTGGAACGTGCACAGGCCCGGGGACAGATGGAACTGCAAGTGCACGCTCTCATCAACGGATGAAGCGCCGACAGCGGTACCGGACGAAAACGGGCAGAACAAGGCACATGACGGTCTGGAAAACAATCCGGGAAAAGACGGCAAACTGTTTTCAGACAAACACCCCTACGTTACTGAAGCGCATCCGGGAGCAAAAAAAGCCGTGGACGCACTGACCAGGCGCATCAACGAAATGATAGCCGAAATGCCGGACAACCTGACGCTGGAGGAAAAAACCGACATCGCCCGCAACAATCTCAAGATAGAAAAGGCACTCGGCGTTACCAAAGGCAAGCCGATGACATACGAACAGGCGAACAAGGGAAAGGAGAACCCGAAATTCGGAAAAGAGGAAGGATACCGCGTGAATTGCCAGACCTGCACCGTGACACACATGCTCAGAAGGTTGGGGTTTGACATCGAGGCAAAACCCAACATCAGACAAAGCGCATACAATGAAATGGCAAAACAAGGTATCACATGGGAAGAACGTTTCCTGAACCGGGACGGAACAAAGCCGGATTATGACTATACCTATAAATGGCAGGTCAGAAAGGGATATCAAGTAATGAATGCAAACCGACTGAAGGAATACTTCAGGGAAAAATTCAGAGAGGATGGAATATACGAGATATATTGTGCCTGGAAAGGCGGCTCCGCACACGTGTTCTGCGCGGAGGTGACTGAAGGAAAGACAAGGTTCTTCGACCCGCAAACCGGAAAGGATGATGCAAGCAATTACATACAGAGCATGAAAGCGGGCCGTGTGGGAGTGATAAGAATAGACAACAAACTGGTAAATCCCAAAATCATGGGACTATTCATCACCAAATAAACGGGAAGAAAGTGCCAGCCCCTCCTCACCGTCCACCAGACGGCAGGACTGGCCGTCGAACAGAATAAAGGCGGGAAGACCGACAGGCAACTCAAAACCATCCCCGTCAACACAGCCCACGGAATAGATGCTTCCTTCAGGGGAACTGGCTGATAAGACAACGGAGTTGTAACCGCTACTGTTTGCTAATTCCGACACTTGTTTAGGTATTTCCATAACGCAAAAAAGGCACATAAAAAACGCCTTGCTGCAAAAGTATAAAATTATTTTTTAATTCAGTCATTCATGGACATAAAAGAATATTCAAAACTGATAAAAGCCAAACGGAAAGAACTGGATGGGCTAATGAAACGGAAGATGCCGGTTATCGCTGGACGAATGGCAAAAGACCATTTCCAGGACAACTTCCGCCGGGAAGGTTTCGTAAACGGAGGATTACACCCGTGGCCGAAAGCGAAAAGGCTGTCCTCGGGACGGACCGATGCGGCAGGGAACTACGGGACGCTGCTCTCCGGAAGGAACCATCTCTTCAGCTCCGTCAAATACATGCCGGGAGAATACCGGGTGAGGGTGGCAAACGAACTCGTCTATGCGCCAGTCAATAACTGGGGAGGAGAAGTTCATCCGACTGTTACGCCCCAAATGCGGCGTTTTGCATGGGCAAAGTATTACCAGGCTTCAGGCAAGGCTAAAAAAGCCGCCACGGGCAAAAGAAAAGGCAAAAAGAAGGGTTCTGCCGCAAACAATGAACCACAGGAAAATCAGGAAGCGCTGAAATGGAAAAGGCTGGCGCTGACCAAAAAGAAAAAGCTCCGGATAAAAATACCGCAACGCCAGTTTATCGGAGAAAGCCGGGAACTGTCCGAAAAGATAGACCGGAAAATGGAGAATGAAATCAGAAATATTTTAAACTTATAACAACATGGAAGAAATTTTTATCGCGATCATGGAACGCATCGCCGAAAAGATGCCTGAACTGTCATACATTGACGAGGACTATGGACAGCTTGAAGCCGGGGCGGAGGAGGACCACTATCCGGTAACCTTCCCCTGCGTGCTCGTCGGGAACGCCGAATCGGACTGGAATGATCTCGGTTACGGGGTACAGAAAAGCGAGTCACTCATCACCATACGACTGGCCATTGACTGCTACGATGACACCCACTACACCTCCGGAACCTATAACAAGGTAAGGGAACGGCAGCTGAAGGCCAAAGAGCTGTACAAGGCCTTGCAGGAGTTCCAGTGCACGGAAGAGACCAGCCCGCTGGTCAGGGTAAAGAGCCGGGACTATTCGCTGCCGGGAAACATCAAGGTGTACGAGACGGTTTATTCCTTCACGCTGCATGACGAGTCGGCCATGCAGGAAGGCGCGGCAAGGTTTATTCTCCCGTAAAGAGCGAGAGCTGGACGGCTGTCAGGCGGGGCTTCTTCACTTTCGGAACGGGCTTCACCTCCAGGTCCTTCAGCTCCCGGCACTTGCGCCGGATAATGGACATGATACGTTCCTCGGAAATGAAAAATTCCTGCCGGGACAACACTTTCAGGGCGTCATCAAAGCGCAGGCGCTGCACCTCCGTCCAGTAATAGTAACGGCGGCACAGGGCTTCATCACGGAGTTCTATCAGGTTCTTGTCTCGTCCTTTGGCCATAATTGTGGGATACTTGCTGCAAAATTAGGCATTTAACCGGTCATTATAGATAAAAAAACGCCGCATCGTATATGAATGCGGCGTTTTTCTGTTTAGAGTGTGAACAAAATCACATGGTCATCAGTTCTGTGTCATCTTCACCCGGGACAAACGGTTCGACGCGGGTGATCACCTTGCTCTGCACCTTCACCCGTCCGCTGCCATTACAGACCGGACATTTTGCGGATAAAGGAGCTCCTCCCTGGTCCAGGTAAAAGATACGTCCCTTGCCTTCACAGCGCTTGCAGGCCATGACGTGCGGCGCGATGTTCTTCGTCTTTTCCATAACTACAACCGGCAGAATGAGGGCTCGATACGGCGCCAGACACCGTTCTCGTCACGTTTATGGAAATAGTAGTTCACCGCGGTCTTGTACACCACGTTGCTCTCACGGAAGAGGTCCATAATCTCCGTGTATTCACTGTCGAAACGGTCCTCCAGCTCGTACAGCTTGCTCACCGACTTGTAGTCCAGATCACCCTGGCGGTTACGCTCGATCATGGTCATACCGAGCTGGTACATCGGATCATCGGTACCGAGTTCCCGGCTCATGGCGTAACGCTTCAGGTAATCCACCAGACGCTCAGCGGCGAGGTTGGCACGCTCGTCGAAGCTCTTCACCTTGTTACTCCTCACTTCCAGCTTCATGTCACCGTCTACGATGGTAAAACTTGCCTGATCATCCTTGCGGAGCTGGCCATAGTCGCGCATCAGGTCGCGGAAAGAGGCGGCTTCCTTCTCCACCCAGTCACGGAAGGCTTTCACGTCATCCACGACTGGAAACAGCTTGTTCTTCACTTCAAGCATGAACTGCGCACGAAGCCCCTCGTAGGCGTCGCGACGGTTGCGCTTGTTTTCCTTCTCTTCCTGCTGGAGCTGTTTCAAAAGCTCCTTTCTGTCCTGGACGGACAGGCTTTTTAATTGTTCTTTCAAGTCCATAACTAAAAAATTAAATGGTTATTACTGTTGTTTATTCTCACGTTTGCGGCGGATGGCGCGCAGCTTCACCTGCAACGTGTCCAACGCCTCACAGTCAAGTTCACGGAACTCCATACCAGCGATACGGCTGTCCAGGCAGAAAGCGTTCACCTTGTCCCAGTCGGCCGTATTGATGCCCAGCAGCTGCATCTGGTGCAGTACCGCGGAACGCTTCTGACGGAGAATCTTCCGGAGTTCTTCCTGGTGAGTGGGCGGCACCAGCTTACGCATCCCGGCTATGGCCGCACTGTATTCCTTCAGTGTCATGTCGCGCAGACTCGTGGTACGTCCGTCCGTGTACTGGGAAACTACGCTTTCCTTCAAAGCATCGCGGTCAGATGTCGGAAGGCGGTTCAAAAGACTATAAAACACCGCATAATTCTCGGGTTTATTTAACTGCTTGCGGCTGTTGATGTCTATCTGCATGGCTATGCTGTTTTTTTTTGTTTATTTTAAGGTCATTAATTTCCTTAATCACTCTCTTTACTCTGATAGTACACAAATAATCAAGAAGATGCTCTTTTTCATTTTTTGTACACTTATACTGGTCGAAAAATTCAAGTATGCCCATTCTATTCAGATTTTCATTAACTCAAACTATTCATACCACATCAGCACAACTCTATTATTTCACCCACGGCAGCCTGCAAAAGGGTACGCAAGACCGAAGGGTTTCCGCTATCATAGATGACTTCCACACAACACTCATGGCGTGCGTTACGTGACACAACCAGCTCGCAAGTCATATTCTCACAGAGCCATTTTTCCACTACTTTACGGACACCAACGGCGGTGACCACAATTACCATTTTTTTACTCATAATATTGACCGTGCTGTATGTTATTCAACTCTTATTCTCCCGGTGTACTGGTTTCCCCGAAACTTCATCCCCTTGGTGAAGCCGCCTGGATATCCCAGTTCCTTGCTTCTCGCGTTTGCCAGCAACAAATGTTCCCGGCTAAGGGAGGCTACAAAACCTTTGTCCTTTTCCAGTCCCATTTCTCGGGCCTTCCGGGTGACGCTGCGTTCGGAAACACCGAGCATTTCAGCCAGCTCCCGGTTGAGGGTATTGTGATAGTGGCGACGCATGATGGAAAGCATATTGCCGTTCCAAAAGATACGGGTGGAATATCCCTTATGCTCGACGAGCCGTCCCAGTGTCCGGTGCATGAAAGTACCGTCAGCAACCTTCCGGTGCTTGCGGTACTGTTCACGCTTGTACGCCAGCACACATTCATGACACCAGGAACTCCGTCCCCCATTCTTCAACGGATAGAACTCACGCATCCACAACTTTCGGCCGCAATGCGGACAGACACGTTTACGTTTCTGCTTGTTGTTATTTTCACTCATAGCTGTTTATGCTGCATTCATCAGTTCATATTCAAATTTTCATCGAACGGAATAGTATTAATGTCAGCCTTTCTCGTATAGGCCTGCATAAGCCCCATGGAAAGCAGTATATAGACATTCTTATTCGCTTTGACAACCCCAGAAATAGAGCCGACAATATGTTCAGTCTTGCCGGTAATGATTGAGCCGGCTATCTGCTCAAGCCCGTCCGGATGGTCCTCACTGGCCGCAACGCTCATAAAGGCACTAAGATTATTTTCCTTACAAAAGTTATCCACGTATTGGCAGAGTTCCTTTACTGCCTCTTTCTGTTTTTCTGTAATCATTTCAGTTAAATTTTAATGGTTAATAATTATATGTTGAAATCGCGAAATCTCTTTTTTGATACTGGCTGTACATAGTTTCCTCCCAATCCGTCTCTTCCTCCTCCGGAAGGTCATCCTCATCAAGTTCTACCTCCTTACGGTAAATCAGATACCGTGCCTCCAGAAAGAAGAGGACCACGCGACGCAGGAACTCACGGGCGGAGGCGATGCCGTGCTTTTCCATGAAGGCGGCGATACGGTCCGAACCGATAGTGTTCGTGCGGATGCTCACCAGACACTGCCGGCGGAAGTCCTTCAGCGTGCTGCCCCTCACCTCGAGCACGCGGTCAGCAATACGGCCGAGACTCTCCGGAATATGGTATCCGGAACCTTCGTCATCCGTTCCCACCAGCAGTTCAGCGGCGGCCGTCAGCATACCCTCCACGCTCATGCGCTGGGCAGCGGCCGTCTCCTTCAGGAACACGTACTGGTAATTGCTCACGTAGGTATGTATGAGATAACCTTCCGGACGGCGGAACACCTCTCCGGCGGCAAGCTCCATCGAAAGGTTGTTCAACGTCACACCGGCACCGCAGCAGAAAGCGCATACCAGGCGGACGGCAAGACGCTGGCGGTTGCCCCAGCCCCCGGAAACGATGGCACGCTGTAGGCTGTCGGCAACGGCCGGATCCATCTCGAAGAACAGCACCGCCTTCTCCTGGCGCGGAAGAAGAACGACATGTCCGGAATACGGTCCATGCAGAGAAGGATACGCCGGGTGGCAGTAGAAACCCTGCCACCGTCCGTCATGCGGATATAGGACTTTACCAGGTGGTTCATCACTACCGTCATGTCGGAAAAATGATAGTCGGCAACTTTCCCGCGGAACAGTTCATGAAGCAGAACGGGCAGCTTCACAACGTAGTTGTAATACTCCTTTCTCATGGCTTACTTGCTTGAAGGTTTCCAGTCCACTGTTATAATCGCATCCAGCTCACCGCTACCGCCACACACCGGGCAGGACACATGCACGTCCTCGCGGCTGCCCTCTTCCGTTCCCCAGAACCAGCCATTACCCTTGCAGTAACCACACTTGTGACCGGTACTGACGAAGTTCTCACGGTTAGGCCCCTTACACATATAGGCGGGAGGACAAATCGCCAGCTGTTTCTTTATCCTGCTCATGCCTGGCCTCCTTTCTGTTTCGGTCCCGTCACATTCCAATAGTCATAGGCACCCTTCTCCCAGATTGTGTATTCACCAGTGGCCCCCTGATAACGTCCCTTACTGAAGGCGACGTAGCCCTCTACCCATATCTTCAGGTCGGCATCATACATCACGCTCGTGGCCGCATCACCTTTAGGATTCTTGCCGCGGGCATGGCTGATGAAAACAAACAGCTTGTCCGGAAACTCCTCCTTCAGCTGGATATAGTCACGATACGTCATCTGCGTGTATTGGAAACTGTCAATGATCACGATGTTGAAACTCTTATGACGCCGGAGCCTGATCTTCAAGGTGGGGATGTCCTCCTTGATGAACGCCAAATGGCGGCTTACCTCGGCCATACCAAAGCGCCGCAGGTTATTTTGGACAGTCAGAGAAGTTCCTTCCTCCAGGGAGTTGAACGCCACACGGTCATACTTGCAAAGTTCCTTACAGAGCTGCATCACGAAAGAGGTCTTGCCGTTACCGCTGTTGCCCCACACGAACCAGCAGCCCCGGACTTCCGGAGTGTCGAAGGCATCCTTCCATTTCCCCTCAAAAGGGAATACGTCATACTTCTTGTTCAGGATGTCCCTGACATTCAAGGCACGTCTCATGCCCGCTTTTTTATTATCCTTTTTCTCTTCTTCCATGGTCAGAACAGTTTTAGTTGTCGGATATTGTCTATTTGATCAAGCACGGCCTGCCGTGCGGCACCCCGCAGTTTCTCGTGGCAGAGCATCCTGCCGAGTGCCCACAGAAGGGCATTCTCACGGGTAGCAAACTGTCCCCATTTACGTCCCGGGTTGAAACCGCCGCCGAAACCGCCCACCTCCATGTGAACGCCAGCAACCCACCAGCCGTCCTGCTGTCCCACAAGGGCGTCCAGATAGTCGCGACCATTCCGGTAAACGGTCACCGTCTCGTATTCCCTCAAGACTGGGTAATCGCTCCAGGGAGCAGGAAGCTGCTCGCGACCGTCGATCTTTAAGTATTCAAATTTGTTTTCCATATCCTTAAAATTACGTTTGAACGGTATTTGAACGGGAGTCATTCCCCCACCATGCGTTTCACCTTGTGAATGGACTTCCTCACACGCCGCAAATCAAAGTCACATGTCGAAGCCTCCTTTATCACCTTATCGATGTCTTTCTTGTCAGTCACACCGTTGGCGGAACAGATCGCAAACACGTCGTTCACGTCCGTAGGCTCTAGCTCATAAAATTTCCGTCCGATACGGCTGTAGAACTCCTTGTAGCCAGGCTTCTGGTATCGCAGACCATTGCTGATGCGTTTGGCAATATAATCGGTACTCAAAAACACGACGCCGCATTTCTCCTCCAGTTTGTTGTACAGGCTGATGAAGTAGTGGAACACCGGTTCGGTCAGCTTGTCCGCCTCGTCGAACACCAGCAGGGGCGCGTCCATCTGGATGATATCATCCAAAATAAGTCCCCACACCTCACGGATATTATACCCTTCAGTCCGGATCCCGACCGTGCGGGCTATCTCGCGGACAAAGTCACCTTTCTTCATGTCCTCGGAGCAGAGAATATAGAAAACCTCCTTATGCTCATGAAGGTAAACACGGGCGGTGGTACTCTTGCCACAACCAGCCTCACCGGTCACCCATGTGACATTGCGCCAGCGCTGCGCATCGGAGAGCACAGCCGTGATCTCCTGGTAAGCGCCGGTCTCCACGATCTGCCAGCCGGTAGCGCTTACACCACCGACCTGCGAGGCGACATTACGGAACATCTCGTCACTGATATTCTCATAACGCCCGTTCAGGATATTGCTCACAGTACCCACACTGACTCCCTTCAGACTACCCGCGGCCTTCGTCTGGCTCGGATACTTCGCCACGTAAGCCCGGAGGCTCTCACTGATGGCGTTCTTCTCTTTCATTGTAATTTCCATAATCAATATTTTTTATCTTGTTATAAATCTGTTCCTTATAATTTCCCGACCACCTTGCGGATGCTCACTTCCTTCTTCTCAAAGCTGTCCCATGTCACGTTGCTGATGACTTTCATGTCACGGCCTATGGAAGGACGGGGCGGCTGGCTGTATTTTCTCGTGCGGCGGTCAATCTGGTGTTGCGCCTCCTTTCCGAGACCTTTCAGGTCAGGAGTACGCAAACCGTTCTGTTCCGGTGCGACACCATGCTCATACTCGATATCTTTGGCGACGACCTGACGGTTTATACGTTCATTGACGACGGCCTCCTGCTGGGTGCGGATGAAACGTTTTTCGGCTTCCGTCTGCTCCTGCTGGGCACGGTGGATCATCAGCGGGAACGAGGCCACACACTCGAAACGCATCGCACCGCCCTTGTCCTTGTAAAGCAACCGTACGCTGCTCATGTCATAGGGATCGTACTGGACATAGAACTTCTTGTAGGTATTACGCCGGCGCCATTCCAGGTCAGGCTCACCGGGAGCGGAGAAAACCTCGTAAGGGTATTTCTTTCCCTGTACCGTGATCTCGATACCGCTGGCGGTGAACAGCGACGGTTTATCGGTTGTGTACCAGAACATCTCCACCATATCAGGAACGCTGACCGGATCGGTGGCCTCGTTCACGCTGGTATTGTACATCTCAATACGGGGGATGCCAGTAGCCGGGTGCTTCATTGAGTTCCACTGCTCACGGGCGGCGGCATACTGTTCCTTCAGTTCCTCCAATGTGGGAAGGGAGTCGATGTTCGCGTTGATGAATTCCAAATTCGGACGGCTTGTATCTCTCTTTGCCGTAATATTCTGCCCGGTGAAACCGAAACGTTTCTTCAATACCTGGCTCTGGAAGCGGTAGAAAATGTTCTCAATCGTCTTAGATTCGCCATTATACGGAGCTGTCGGGCGGTGGATACGGCTGATCTTCGAGAAAAGACCCAGCGCCGCGTTCTTCTTATGACCGCCCTGGTTGTCGCACACGATCTCGTAGGGTTTGTACCGGCTCGTTTGGATAGCCATGCGGAAAGCATGATACTGGGCGATATAGTCCTCATTGTCGCTGATGTAATAACCGAGCAGAACTTCACTATAGGCATCCACCACCTCGTACACGCTTGTAGTACACTTGTTTCCGTTCTCGTCACGATAGTAGAGGTTCAGCTTCGTGCCGTCGCCATACCAAAGGCTGTCACGACGGCTCGGAAGGATGGTCCGGTGCTTGCGGTCATAACGCTGGTGTGCCTTCATTTCCCCATAAACGGCATCGTACCACAGAGGTTCGACACGCGGGCTGTTGAACCATTCGCGGAGGCTGCGGGGACTCTTCAGGGGCTTCCAGCCACGTTCCGGAGCGACACGGTTGTACTCCTCGAAGATCTCCATGTCAGTATAAACCGGAACGCGGCTGCGTTTCAATGCAACAAGGTAACGCCCGCCGTCCTCCTCGATCTTCAGCGTGTTGCTGTTGCCGTATTTACCGCTCACAAGCACACCGTAGTTGTCGGGACGGAACTTGTTTATCAGGGCTTTCAAACGCCCCACACTGCCCGGAAGGCTGTGCCCGTACACCGGACGCCATTCCTCACTCGTGACAAGCAGAAGTTCCCAAAGGTTACGGCGGAAACCGGTCAGCTTGTTATTGGATGAACTCAAGCGTTTGAACTCTTCCATCAGCGCGTTCAGTACCGAAGCATTCCAGGTGTATTCCTTCTTCACATCCACGGGAAGAGCGACTATCTCACCGTTCTTGTCGTAGCGGTACTCCTCAAAAAAGCGCTCGGCCTTCTCGTCTTTCTTCACTATGTTACGAATCATTTCCTGTCTCATTTGCTGTTCAGGTTCTCCTTTGAGAAGAACCCAACGTCGTTTATACTTTTCGGGAAGGGAGGAATAGGCATACAGAGCCGGATTATTTTCACCACCGCCACGGGAAACGACATCCAGTTTTTCTCGGGACAGCTGGCTATTCAAAGTGCCTTTGGGCATTATATCCAGCAACTCTTTGTAAGTTACACACAATATATTATCAAAGTATTCCATCTCCCAGCTTGATTATCAATCCTCTAAATCATTCAAAGGGACATGCTTCTTCAGCAGCCGCACGGAGATCCCGAAATTCAACACTACGAGAAGTTCCAGCAGCGGATTAATAAAAAAAATAGAGAGCAGGATCCCGAAACTCATACAGAAGTAAAGCACGCAAAAGCGCTGTTTTCGTTTCAGACGAGCAAACCAGTGTAGCTGGTCGCTGAACAATGTCATCAAATCATTTTTCATGGCTACTTGTATTTTGAGGATTACCACCTACTTTGGATCCACCGCGCTCAATGGCGAGCTTACGAATGGAACGGGCCAGTTTGCTGTTCTTACGGAAGGCAAGCGCATGACTCACCATCACGTTTGTACAGCCCATCAGTTCGGCAATTTTATTCACCTCACCGTATTCTACAACTATTCGTTCTTTCATACTATCTAATATTTAAATTATCGTAGTGGGCAGTCGCGGATTCGAACCGCGGACCATAACCTCTCCATTATAGGAGTTTAGTTTGTTCTACCAGCTGAACTAACTGCCCGAGAAAATTATTAAAGCTTCTTTATCGCATCCTCCGGAACACATATTACAGTCCAAACCTGACCATTTTTCATATAATCGATATTATATTCCCGCACGAACGTACAAATGTTATAATCCCAGTCACGAACTATACCATCAATGATCTCACCATTTCTCTTGGTGATTCTCACACTTTGTCCCTTTTTAAATTTTGCTTCCATTTTGCTTCTTTTCAAATTCTCATTGTTACCTCAAGCCTTTTTTGTAGCTTTGGGGCGTGTTTAAACTTTAATCACGTGGCAAATATAGTCTAAGTTTCTTAGACAGCAAAGTATTAATCCAAATAATTTAGATTTATGAGTATTTTTTCTAAGAATCTTAGATATTTAAGGGAAAGTAGGGGACTTAAATTAGATGAATTTGAGTTTCTGGGCATCAAAAAAGGTACAATGTCAAACTATGAACTGGGTAATACAGAACCTAAATTGAGTTTGTTATGTGAAATATCTAAGTTTTTTAGAATATCAATCGACGACTTTCTTTTAAAAGATATAGAAGCCGAAAAAATTACACCAGTAGTAACGGAAACAGCTCCTCCAGAAACAGCTAACAATAATTTTAGGGAGCTTCTGGATGTTTTAAGGGAAAAAGACTCCACCATTCGAGAAATGGCAGAGGAAATAGGGATGCTCAAACAGACAATTACACAACTTAAACAGGACAAGTCGGGGCGTGTTTCGGATGCAAGCGATTCTACGGTTGCCAATGCCATCTAAAACGTGTTTTATGGGGAAAGGGAGGTAAAAACAGTTAAATCACTATTTTACAGCAGAATATATAAAAATACAGGGGAGTAAATAAATATTATCTATATACAATTTACCCCCTACAATATTATAAAAACCGATGAATACCAAATAAAAAAAAGATATTTCCCCGTTTTATTAGAATAAAATAGGCACAAAAATGAATAACCAAATGAATAAGCAATCAAAACATTTCGTTTTTGTAATAGCTTAAATGAATAACCAAATGAATAAGCAAGTGAATAACCTTTCCACTTTTTAAGACGTTCAAAGCGTTCAAACGGATAAATACAGCTTTCCATCATAGTTTGACACTTATAAGGGCAAAAAAAGCCGCTTTTGCGGCTTTTAATTGCGTTCTAAGGCATTTTATCCCTTTCTGGTACATGTTATCAAGCGAGACTGAATAATCATTGCACGTTTCGTGTATTTGGCAATGTCATCAACCAGTCCAGCATGTAAAAGACTACTCTTAGTGATTCCGACCTGTTTCTCCGTCAGAGTTTCAAAAATGGCCGATATACTACCAAAGTAGATGTTCTTTTTCTCAAAAATCAAATGTACATGGATAACTTTACTCATGATATACGGTATTTATTTCACTGCAAATATACCAAATATCAGCTATATGGAATAATTTCAATGAATAAAAATAGGAGAGAAGCGAAGCGCTCCCCTACTCCACTTGCATAAATTACACCATTTGGTTATCTTTGTATATGGAAGTATGGCCTGGGCAAAGAATCGGAGTAAAATAATACCATACTGCCTGAATTCTCCCCTACCCCACTCCTAATGTAAAGAGATTCATTTGAACGGCGTTCAAACAAGGTTCAAATGTAAGCTCGATGTAAAGCGATGTAAACGCTTCGTTTTTCCACCCAGCTCACTCCTACCCCGTTCTAACGCTTTGAAAACCAAAGCAATCAGATATTTTCAGACCGACCGAACTTTGACACGCATCGTTTCTCCCCCCTTAATTCGCGTAGCAAGACAGTACCATTCCTTCAGCCTGATATTGTGTCCGGTAGATATCATCCACGGTAGCAGTACCTTGCGGAACCACATCAAGAAAATCACATGATGCCATCATTAAACAGCCGATTGCCGACAGGCATAACTTTGTATATATATTTTTCATAACTTATTCTGTTCTTAATTAATAATGAAACTGAATCCCGATCTTGGCCGTGCGCTGTAGCGGATATTTCAAACCATTCCCACTTCCCATTTCAGGATCCCAGGTACTGAACGGAGAGAATGTCAGCAAATTAGTACCTGCTGCATACACACGCAGCCACGGGAAGAAGGAATAGCCCAGTTCGGCATTCTTCAGGCGCAGGAAAGCTGCGTTACGTAGGTAATAAGTGCTGGTTTGCGCATTGTTCGTGATAAATTCGGGTGATAATCGGGGATAGGCGGCACCGGCTACATTATTGCTTTCCGACCAGTGGTCATCAACGATATACTGTGCAATGTTATATCCTTTATGGCCCGCTTCGCTGAACGGATGAATATCGCTCATCATTAAACTGACTTTGGCCACTCCCTGGAAAAACAGAGACAAATCCCACTTTTTATACTTCAACGTTCCTCCAAAACCATAGATAATCTCCGGAATTTCAGGATTGCCGATAATCGTCCTGTCATAACCATTCACCACGTTATCACCATTCAGATCTTTATATTTAATATCTCCCACCGTATAATTTCCGAACGACTGTTTGGGAGATCTGTCTATTTCCTCCTGAGAAGTAAACAATCCGTCAGACACATATCCCATAATACTGTTTATCGGGTGTCCGATTCTTGAAGAATAGGGTTCTACATTCACCGGTTCGTCTATCTCCGTAATCTCATTATGTGCATAGGTCAGACTACCGTTCAGGCGGAGCACCCAATCTTTGCCAATTACTTTGCTGTATGCTACACTCATATCCACACCCTTATTCTTTACCGAGCCAATGTTGGCATAAGGCAGCATACCTGTCACTCCCATTGTTGAAGGGACGGACGAACGTTGCATAAAAATTCCACTACGGTCTTCCTTGAAATAATCAATGGTTATATCCATAGATTCAAGAAGGGTCATATCGACACCTAAATTCAGCTTTTTCGATTTCTCCCATGTAGCGTTCGCATTACCATAAATATTTACAAGCGGCCCATTCACGCGGGTACCGCTACCAGTCCACCAATCCAAATTATTATTCATACTGACTTCTGTTACATAGGGAAAGCGAGTGGCAAGCGCATCATTTCCGGTCAATCCATAAGTAGCTCGGATTTTCAGAGTGGAAACTGTTTTTTTTAACGGTTGGAAAAACTTTTCATTAGAAATAGTCCATCCTAGGGCAATCGCAGGGAAGAATCCGAAACGATGCCCGCTTCTGAAATTCTCCGAGCCATTATAACCAAAGGTAGCCTCAAGCAGGTAACGCTGACCAAAACTGTAGGTCAGACGTCCGGCCATCCCTTGCTCACGGTAAGGAAGAAGATCTTTTTCAGCTCCGCCGTCCTTCACTTTCTTGGTTTCTTTCATGTGGTAAACAAGGGTAGCTCCCACATCATGTCCACCAAACTGGCGTGAGTAGTCCAGCGCTCCCTGTAAAGACCAGACACTCTCTGTCGGATCACGCCCGGAATTGCTCTTCAGATAAGGTTCTCCCGGCTCACCGATAGTCGAAGTCTTATAAAGGTAGTTTCCCTGATCATCCATCGTATAGTCATCAGATACTTTATAGTAGAAAGGTACAATCCAATGATCCAGCCAGTTAAAACTGTAATTATAGAAAGATGCCAGTCCGGTGAGTTTTAACCCTGGTGTGACAAACTTCAAGTCCTGTTCGAGATTGAAAGCGGTCGTCATATAGACATAATTTCGTTCCGTATAACCTTCACTCAATTTGGCGTAAGGATTCGGCTCTGATTTTCCCACATCCCACGGATCATTGCTACCGTAGCGGATGTATGTATCCCCTGGTTCAGCAGGAAGTGTAGCAGGAAAACGTACGGGATTCCCATGCATGGAATAGGCGAACAAATTCCGGGTACTTGTTTTGGGGGCATGGTGGTAGAACAACTGCGTATTCATATTTAGCCCCACTTTCGTCGTAGAGGTAACACGGGCTGTCACATTACTCTGAAACAGGTATTTCTTGTTGCGCATACCCACATCAAGCTTATCTTCCTTGGGTTGCCGGATGATACCATTTTCATAGAAGATTCCAGCATTCAGGAAGTAATCCACATTTTTGCTTCCGCCCTTGATGGAGATATTCAAATTCTGATTAACGGCGAAGTCTTTGAACAACATACTGTACCAGTCATTGTTTGGGAACAGGTAGGGATTTGCATTGGCACGTGTTTTATCTATCTTATCCCGGCTATAGAAAGGCTCATACTCTTGGTTATTGGCAATAGCCTGATTATAAACGGCTTCATTATACATATCCATGTAAGTCGGGCCATCTGCCATTTTCTGCACATAGGTAGGCATGGAGAAAGTATTATCAAAGCGGATATCTACAGACATTTTCTCGGAAAGCTGTCCTTGCTTGGTAGTAACGATGATAACTCCGTTAGCCCCCCGTGAGCCGTATAGGGACGTTGCCGTAGCATCTTTCAGCACAGAAAACGACGCGATAGATTCTGGAGGAATATTGTTCATCATCGTAGCGTTGATTTCCACACCGTCAAGTATGATCAGCGGTGAGGTATTCGAACCAAAAGTTGATATACCACGTATATAGAATTTCGCCTCATCAGAGCCTGGTTCACCCTGTGTTTGTACGGCGATGATACCTGGAACGTTCCCGGCAAATGAAGTACTAAGATTACTGGATGTCATCTTCAGGTCTTCCGGCTTCACTGCCTGCACAGCTCCCACGAGGGATTCTTTCTTTTGTTTGCCAAAACCGACCACGACCACTTCATCCAGCATCATACTCCTGTCCGGAGTCAAATTAACGGAAATGAACTTCTTATCTTTTACCACTACCGTTTTCTTCTGGTACCCAACATATGAAATGGTCAATGATGCGTTCTTTGCCAACTGTATAGTGAATATACCGTCCACATCTGTTATAACCCCGTTCTGCGTTCCACTTTCCAATACGGTAGCTCCAATAACAGGCTCTCCGTTTTCGTCTCCCACATATCCTTTCATTTCTGCTTTTACTTCTTTTTGCTGGCTCTCGTCGATCTTTCTATTATCTGCCGCCGTTACAACGGAAACGGGAAATAATGTGAAGGCTAACCATAACAGGATGCAACAGCTTTCGCTGGTAAGGCATCCTTGTTTTACTTTACAGTTCATATATCAATAGATTTTTTGATTAGTAGTGTAGATTTTTCTCTGAAATACAGGGAGGTGTGTCGTAATGCACGATGTACCCTCTTTTTTATTCATTACTATACAACTCTGTTCATTTTCTTTTCTATTATTCATTGTGTGTGCAATTTATTTTATAATTATTTCTTTGACTTTATATAAATTACAGTACAAATTCTCAAACTAAGAATCGTTTATATATACGATAGGAAAACAACTCTCTCTTCCGCCCGAAGGCTGGCTGGCAAAAAAAAGTAAATACCTTGTCATACATCAAATTTAGTTGTTAATATATTTGCAAAATTACCCGGAACAACTCGGATAAAATATCAGAAAATGACCTGATATTATAAAATTTAAAGCAAAATACATATTACTAGTGCGATATGAAATCTTTAGGCAGTACTCCGAACTGTTTTTTAAAACAGCTTGAAAAATAGGAGGGGGTACTGAACCCTACCATGTAAGAGACTTCCACCACTCCATAGGTTCCTTCTTTCAGTATGGAAGCTGCCTGCTTCAAACGGAAAAGGCGGAGATATTCGTTCGGACTCATATTTAGGATTCCTTTCAATTTCCGGTAAAAGTTGGAACGTCCCATATTCATTGCATCCGCTATATCATCAATTTGCAGGTCCGTATTATCAAGATGGCGTAATACATACTCATTTAACTTGCTAATAAACATCTCATCGGCCTTTGTCTGCGCCATTGCATCTGCTTTGATAAAAGGAAATTCAATAAAGTGACGGCGTAATCTTTCCCGATTACTCAACAGATTTGCTACATTGGCACGAAGATACTCCATAGAAAACGGCTTTTCAATATACGCATCCGCCCCTTCTTCAAGTCCTTCGATTCTTGATTCCAGATTAGTTTTAGCTGTCAATAATATTACAGGAATATGACTATAGTCCAGATTTTGTTTCAGATGCTTGCATAATTCAACCCCGTCCATCAGAGGCATCATAATGTCACTTATTATCAGATCCACAGATTTCTGTTCAAGAACGTCCAACGCCTCGACCCCATTTTCCGCAATCAGTACATGATACAATGAAGACAATTGCCTGAACACAAAAGCAAGCATATCCTTATTATCTTCTACAACCAATATGGAAGCAACCTCTCTTTTATCTTTATCAGAAACTTCACGATCTTCATCATCATACCCAGGTTTCTTATGTTGTTCTTCCGAATCATCCGGAAGTGTCTGGTGTAATATTGGAATGGAAAGAATGAAACGGTTACAATCTAGCTCCCGGTCCATCACCAGCATACCTTGATGCAACTCTGCCAAGTAACGAGCCATAGCTAATCCGATGCCTGTGCCCGAGACAATATCTTTCCCGTCCCGGTATTGGACAAAGGCTTTAAAAATATTTTCACGCATTTCGATAGGGACTATATTCCCATCATTACTCATAGAGATAGTGAACACCTCATTCTTCTCATCAACAGACAAATGGAGATAAACGTATGTCCGGGCATATTTCAATGCATTAGCAAACAGATTACTGAGAATTTTGGTCAAAGCCTCTTTGTCAACAGAAGCCAACAATTCTTCCTCTGGAACTTCTACTTCAAGTTTAATTCCCCTTTGCTTTGCCAAAGTGGTGAAATACTTATAAACAGAGTGGACGATAGTACCGATATTATATTCTTTCGGATTCAATTTAAAACCTTTATTTTCCGCTTTACGGAAATCAAGTAATTGGTTTATCAGGTTCAGTAACCTCTCCACGTTCTGATCCATAATTTCCAATTCCATCCTTACATTTTCGGAGAGTTCCCTATCAGCAAGTACATTCTCCAATGGGCACTTTATCAGTGTTAAAGGAGTACGGATTTCGTGTGCCACATTTGTAAAGAAATCTATCTTAGTGGTGTAGAGTTCCTGCTCCTTTTCCTGTTCGAACTTCTCCATCTCTTTACGCTGCTTTTCAATAGTACGCTTCCTTAAATAAAAGAAGAGGGCGAAAAATGTACCGAGTATCAATAGGATATAAATCAGGTATGCCCATACGGATAAATAAAACGGGGGCAATATCCTGATCCCCAATGTGCGTACATCTGGATTCCATACACCATCACTATTCGCACCTTTCACGCGTAACATGTATGTCCCATAAGGTAAATTGGAATACGTAATAGGGCCCTTACCCGCTGTATGCCATTCGGAATCATACCCTTCCAGTCTATATAGCAGTGTATTCATGCTCGGTGACTGATAACTTATCGCAGCTATCCTGAAGGAGAACGAATTCTGATTTGACTGAAGTTCGATATGGTTTGACAAAGTGATACTTTGTTTCAATGGAGAGCCTTTTTCTCCGACTACCACCTTTTTATTAAAGAGCATAAAATCGGTAATCAAAACAGAGGGTAAAAAATCATTATCAATAAAGGAGGAGGGGGCAAAGGAGATGAAACCGTTAATACAGCCAAAATAAATCCGTCCATTCTTATCCTTATAGCTGGACTGGTAATTAAACTGGTTACTCAGCAACCCATTAGCAACTGTATACACTTTAAAACTGGAATTCTTCGGGTTAAAATGCACCAGCCCTTTATTGGTTGAAACCCAGAACAATCCCTTTTCATCTTCTTCAATCCGATAAATGACGTTGCTTGGCAGACCGATACCGTCATAACGGACAAAGGTGTTGGCGGAAGGCACAAAGCGGCAGAAGCCACCTCCTTGTGTGGTAAACCATAGCTGATTTTGACTGTCTTCAAAAATACTCAGCACCTTATTGGATGGAAGGGTGGACGAGTCTGCTTCCTCATGTACGAAATGTTCCCAACCACCTGTACGGACATTCTTTTTATAGACGCCATCGGCATAAGTTGCCAGCCATAAATTCCCCTGCTTATCCTCCTTTATATAATAAACAAACGTCCACCCAAGTTCGGGGACGCGTTTAAAACGTTCCGTATCTGGGTTGTACCGAAACAATCCTATTGTTGTTCCAAGATACAGATCGCCCGCAGTTATCCGGCAGATAGAAAAGATATCACTTGCAATATTATCATAGTGCTTTACAGCGTATGTCCTCAAATCAATACGCTTCAATCCTTTTGCAAAATTCCCAACCCACAGATAATCTCCGTCCAAATACAATCCGTGAACATTATGATAAATATCCGGATGAATGAACGGTTCGATTTTTCCAGTACTAGGATAATAATGGAAAAGCCCCTTATCTTCTGTACCTATCCAGAGTGTGCCGTCATGGGCGGCACAAAACTCCCGCACCCTTTTTCCCATTTTGTTTGATTCTTTCTGGGGATAGACTTTATCAAAGTAGGTATATTGCCGGGGGTAATAATTCACACCCCCAAAATAAGTCCCTATCCACATTCCGCCTTCACGGTCTTTGAGAATCGAATAGATGGCATTGTCAGAGATTGAATAGGGATCACCGTTGACGTTCTGCAAGTGGATGATTTTTGCCGTGTGCAGATTATAGATATAAAGTCCCGATTCGGTTCCTATCCATAATTCGTCATCTGAATAAAATGCAAGTTCCCTGATATAAATATCACCTCCCAATTCATCCTTGGAAAGAAGGGTACGGATAGTCTTATTAGTTAGGTTCACTTCTTTCAGTCCGAATACAGTTCCCACATACATGCAATTATAGGGTCCGGGGAGCAATTTATAGATGTATTCATCTCTGAAAGACACTTTTGAATCTTCTGGAAAAATCGGAGTTAAAGTTTTAAGCTTGTCTTTTGAATAATACAGATTTCCATCACGTATGTCCAACCAGCAGACATCGTCCGAATCAAAATAGAGTTGGCCGGAAGTTTTAAGGTTCAGAGTACCGGACCCGTCCGACTGATAATTAACCAACTGGCTATCCTGGGGATTGTAATAGAAGATTCCCCGCGTCTGAGTTACAACCCAGATACCTCCTTTCTGGTCCCCAGTTATCAGATTGACCGTACAGTCTATATCTATGTTTGAATTACTTATCAGAGTAAAATGCCTGACCTTTTCCATTTGTGGGCAATAGACATATAGGCCTACGTCTGTCCCAATCCATATTTGCCCAAGATTGTCTTCATACAAAGAAGTGATGAAATTATTGCCCAAGGTTCCGGATTCTTTCATGAAAGTCCGAAAAGAGATACCATCATACCGGTCAAGACCATCCTTCGTCCCAAACCACATAAATCCTTGTTTATCCTGAAGGATGGCATGGACCGTATTCTGGGATAATCCATTATTGATATCAAGTGAACGGAATGCATATTGTCCTTCATTCAGAACGGCAAGGGAATAAAGAGGCATCAAAGAAAGAAGTATTAATATAACTAAAATACGTAGTCTCTGCATTGTCTTAATTGTTAGTTTCATTAATTAACATACAACAGGATATAAGAATATCCTGAAAAGTGGATATCAGAGCTATTTCAACAGTATATTCTCAGTACGTCCCGGTGTCAGCAATTCCCAAAGGGATGCTACCGTCCAACCGGGAGCAAACATGTCATTATAATATCCTTTTCCATTCCTTCCATAATCCCAGTTGGTGTGCTGGATCACTTCCGGATAATAACCAACTTTTATCACTCCACACATATGTCCTTTATAAGGAAGTAACTGGCACATGGAAGTAGAAATGACTTCAGCAAAATCAGAGAAACGAGGTTCATTATACTCTTTGGAAAGCCAACGGAGCACATCGGCAAATTCAAAAATAAATACATCAATATGATTATTCTCCACCGAGACATTTCCCCAGCCGCGAGTTTTCAGACCGATATCACCCAACATCTGCCCGGGAGCAAACGGAACGTCCCAGACGTAATACCAGGACAAGGCAAAATAAGCCGCTTTTCGTGTCAGAGAGGCATAGTGGTTATGTTCCGTACCATTTGTTATCAATGATAAATAGTAAGTTGCCGTAGCGGTATAGAGGGAAGCTTCCTTATCCTCACAGTTTGCATCCAGCGTAGAGGAGAAATAGTCAGCCTTTGATATAAGCTCTTTTTCCAGATATTCCGCAGTACGCCGGGCAGCGGACAGATAGCGTTTGTCCTTAAAATATTTATATCCCATAACCAGAGGTAATGTAGCGGATGGAGTACTTCCTCCACTTCCGTCAACAACTGTAAAGTCATCATGGAATTTACGTGGAAAACTTCCATCTGGATTTTGCAGTTGCAAGAACATATCGAGCATTTTCTTTAAGCGTTGTTCCCAATCAGGATGGTGACGTTTATACTTCTGTTCATAATTCAGATAATGAAACATGGCATAAATTCCTTCCGACTGACGACGTATGCTATGCACTGGGCGTTCTTCTTTCACATCACTATCATTTTCCAGATTTACCCATTCACGCAAATAACCGGTTTCCGTAAAGCCATTTTCTAAGTAACTATCAAATATCTTTTTACTGCTAGCTGCAAGGTCATCACGTCCATTCTCATTGCCAAACTCCCATGCATTGAAAGCGTTTAGAAGTACGCGACCGACAAAACCTATCTCTGCTACATTCATGTTGGCACAGGCTGCCACTTTCATTTCAGGGCTGGAGTAATAGGCAAGAGCTTTGTCCCCAACAAAACTTTCCACAAAATAATTGCTCAGCACTCCTTTTATCTCTTCTGGAGAAAAAGGTATTTTCACAGGTTGGGGACGGTATGTATCATAACAATATTCCCAAGTATGGCAAATAAAATCTGAGTAGTCTGTAGCCTGCCCCTCGATAAATTCCCAGGTCAGGAGTACTGTTTCTCCTTTTTTTAGATATTGGAAAGATGTAACCTCCGGAGCCAGCGTCAACTTACGAATATAGGTTTTAGGAGCTTCTCGGTAAGGAAATCCAAAAGATAGTGTTGATGTTCCGTCATGGCTCTCAAAGCCGGTGAACCCTAGGGACGTTTTGCCCGAGAGGATGATTTCGCCTGTTTGGTGGGTAGCAAGGGCATCCCATTGAAAATCGTCCTTGCGTGCCACAGTCATATAACGTCCATCTTTCTGATTGAAGATACCGGTAAGGGGTGAGCTCAGACGATCCTCACGTACCAGCCAACTCTCTGATATATGAAATGAAGGAGCACCTTTAGGAGAACGTAAATTGCGACTATACCAGAATCCTGGTAGATAAAACATACAGTCATTATGTCGGAAGCCTGTTTTCAACTGTTGTTGATAATTAAAGTACACGTCTTCCAATGCCGTAATACTTACTACCATTACACATTTAACATTGTCACGTTCTATTCTCTCTGTAATGATTAATGGTATTTTTTCTTCAGACTCTAACAGATAGATTCCCTTATCATCAACGGCTCCTTGAAAAGCAAGGGAATAGTTTCGTGATTGATTACCGGGAACCTTCAAGGAGACTTGTGCAGATATTCTTTTATATATATCATTAACAGTCCTAGCATCAATAGTAATAGTACAGATCATCAGGCAACAAAGCATACATCTTAATTTTGTCATATAAATCAGATAATTTAGTTTATTAATATTCTTTTAATTTGCGTTCCAAAATTAGGATATTACGTATACAAAGAATGTGATTTTTTGAGCAATTATTATAAGATTTCAGTAGAATTCATAAGAAACAGCCCATTAAGTATTTATTTTTTAATCCTCTATTAAGATCCCATTACAATATACACTTATATTTTTATTGGGATATTTAATACTACAAATGTAAATGTGTCAGAATGCGGGCACAACCTCAGGTCCCTAGCCTTTGTATTGACGAGACTTCTTTAAGCTGCGGAGAATTATATACTGTTGTCACTAATCGTGCGGGACGTGGTGGCAGAGGTACACTTGTGACCATGATACGTGGCACGAAGTCTGAAGACGTCATAAAGGTGCTTGAAATGATTCATGTCTCCAAGCGCAAGACAGCCAAAGAGGTCACTTTAGATCTTTTGCCGACCATGATGCGGATCGTCTGAACGGCTTTTCCCAATGCCACTATGACAGGTTATCGGTTTCATGTACCTTAATTCCGCAATACTATTGTAAATTAAATCTTTTAAGTAGAGGTTGTGTCAAAACGCTGACACACCTCTTTTAAATGCTATTTAATGCGAAATTACAAAAATACGCATTTAGATGGAGGCAAACTGTTTGCGCCATTGGCTAGGTGACATGCCCGTTTTTTGTTTGAATATACGATAAATCCATGTGTGGGATGAGAAACCGCACTCTGTGGAAATAGCGTCAATGCTATATTCGGGGTTGGCTTTCATCATGCGAACAGCCTCATTAAAACGAATGTCGCTAAGCCAGGTTCTAAAATTGGTGTATTCTGACTGATTGAAGTATTCTGTCAGTTCGTTTTTCTTGTATCCCAACTTGGTAGCTAGCGAATAGATGTTAACTTCATAGTCCTTATAAAATCCCTCTTCACACCATTTCTTGAGGGCTAATTCTATTTCCATCTTTCTATTAGCTGTCAAGATATTTGTGCCATGAGTGTTCTTGCCGTCTTTCATGTCTTCTGCTTCCGTGACTTTTGCTTCTGCGTCATTTTCCTCAGGAATGACTTCTTTGGGTGTGATGTAATAGCCCATAGCAATGAAAGTGTGGACGAAAAAGATGACAGAGAGTAATATCAAGGGACCTATTATATATAATAAGGTATTGAAGAGGATTGCTACAGGAAGGAGTCCAGCAGCAAAGTATAGCAAAATGATGCTGGCTTGCGAATAGCGCACGTATGGAATCAAGTCGATTCCGAAATTCTCCATGAGCTTCTGCTTTCGGGCTTTTGTTTCTTTGCGAATGATAAGAATAAAATATGCCATGCTAGCCACAAAAAGACCGAGCATCACATAGAGCATATTGCCAATGTGTAAACTTTGACTTTTGAACATGCCAATGACGAAAACTATGGCGATGAGTATGTATGCCATCATACCACGTAAACAATACCGTCGCACTTTGTTGCCTGTGCTCTCTATGTTGATTATGGAGAGAGTGATGGCAAATGCCACTGGAGTATAGAACAATATGTTGAATGCTGCGCCCACATCGGTACCTTGTGCACGGAGTCCATGAATCATCTGTAAGAGGTAGTGGACGGAGAAGAATAGCATGGATGCAACGAGAATCCATCTTGATATTTCGTAGCGCCACACCTTCCATCTCACCTGCAAACTTGCCATGGCTAATTGCAATGCTAGCATGGCTGTAATGACGCAACATACAAGTTGTAATATGAATAACGATTTCATAGTATTGTTATTACCTTAATTCCGCAACACTATAAATTTTAACTTTTATAATATCCTGAACAACAAAAAGTTCTTGGACAAGCCAAGCGGCAAAGCCGAGCGGCTCAGGATTTTGTCATGTCAAAGGATTCACTTAACTTAGTGTTGCAAAAATAGTCAAACAAAACCTCATCAAGCATGGTAAAAGTACAAATAAAATCCGAGAAACTCACATCTTTTGGTGGTATATTTCCAATTATGGAGAAATTCGACAGGATGTTGTCTTGTACAATAGACTCTACTTTAGGTTTGCGTAGCAAAGTGTATGGCTATCAATATAGCGAGATAATACGTTCTCTGATGTGCGTATATTTCTGTGGAGGGTCATGTGTCGAAGACGTGACCTCACACCTTATGGAAGCACTTTGCTTGCATCCACCCCTCCGTACATGCAGCGCAGACACAATACTTAGGGCCATTCGTGAATTGACCACACCGAATCTGACCTACAGGTCTGATTCGGGCAAAAGCTACGACTTCAACGTGGCTTCCGACCTTAACAATCTGCTTGTCAATGCATTGCTGGCAACTGGACAGTTGCTGCCAGACAATGAATATGACTTTGATTTTGACCACCAGTTCATTGAGACGGAGAAATTTGACGCAAAAATGACCTACAAGAAGTTTACCGGTTACAGTCCAGGAATAGCAACGGTCGGCGATGTCATCGTCGGGATAGAGAACCGCGACGGCAATACCAATGTCCGTTTCCATCAGGAAGACACTCTAAAACGTATTTTTGAGCGTTTGGAGAATGCCAGAATACATATAAACCGTGCGAGGATGGATTGTGGCTCATGCTCTGAGGCTATGGTGGAAATGGTGGAGAAGCACAGTCGGCATTTTTATATCCGCGCAAACAGGTGTGTATCGTTGTATGACGATATCTTTGCCTTGCGCGGATGGAAGACCGAATACATAAACGGTCACGAGTTTGAGATATGCTCCATCATTGCAGAGAAATGGGTCGGCAAAGCGTACCGCCTTGTCATACAGCGGCAAAGAAGCATCAACAAGGAACTCGACCTGTGGGAAGGGGAATATACATACAGATGCATACTGACAAATGACTATACTTCGACAGACCGTGACATCGTGGAGTATTACAACAAGCGTGGCGGTGCTGAGCGTGTATTGGACGACATGAACAACGGCTTTGGCTGGAAACGGCTGCCAAAATCGTTCATGGCGGAAAACACGGTGTTCCTGCTTCTGACCGCTTTAATACGAAACTTTTACAGACACCTCATATCTGACGCAAACATGAAGAGCTTTGGACTTAAACGCACAAGCAGAATCAAAACTTTTGTATTCAAGTATGTTTCTGTCCCTGCAAAATGGATTAAGACTGCAAGACAGCACATACTGAACATATACACAAGCAATGGCATACATGATGGCCTTCAAATTTGATTTTGGGTAGCCTCAAATCTTCGTGGCCTTTTGCGTATTGCCTCAAGTCGCATCATGGGGTAAGGGGATTTTGTCTCTTGCGACTGCACCATTAGGGTTCTTTACGAAAACGAGTCGTTTTAGAGAGGTATCTGCAACCCCAGATATCAAAAATATTACAGGTTGCGGATTTTAGGATGTACAAAAGCTCTTTTATGAGGCAATTGATGAACTCAGGATTACTTATCGCTGAAGGGCACGGGATTTGGAGAGCGGAGAGCGATGAAATTCAGTGGCGCAGAGAGTAAAATAATAAAAAAGTTGGATTTTTATTGACGCGAATCAATTCTTTTAGTATTTTTGCCTTGTCTTTTACCAAAAAAGATTAATAACAGTAAGCGTTAGGCATTATCCATGTTCAGGAAATCCCCAATTTCAAGACAACAATTGGATAATACATCAGGTGTCCCTATGCACTATTATATCTTGTTAGCATATATAGGCGTGGGGCGTTGTGTATTATATGTTGTTGAGTATGGGGATACTTCTGAACGGTAATACCAAAGTTCCCACGCTTAACTTTATATAAACACAACTTCAGGGAACAGAGTTGTCATATAATCGCATTATGAAAGCAATTTGTTTCAAAACCGGACAGGTCCTGCCTTCCGTTTTCATTCCTCTGTCTGTTACTGTCTTTAGTGGAATTCTCTGCCTTTTTGTTTCCATTCCTGCCCCTTTTCGGGACTTGCGGCTATTATTACACAAATTACATGCCAAACAGTTTCTCTGAATCCATTTATGGCATTCAATAATCCCCCTGGACATACAGAAGAGGAACTTTGGCAACAAATACTCTCCCTGTCAAGGGAATTGCAGGAATGCAGGGCCTACCTGCACTATCATAATACGCTGGATTACATATACGACAAGATCAACATGATAGAGAAAGAACTGGATATCTTGTTGAGAATGTTGTAGGGATCTTGTGACAAAAAGGCATGATAATTATACATTTTTATGACTATTTGTCTCGCAAGCATTAAAATTCATTTTACAACTCCATAAGAGTCCGATTTACAGATGCTATCACATAAATTCATGATTATTGCAGGATATGAATTACGATTTATTTTGTCTAATTTCAAATATCAGAACAGCCATGGATAAACGAATTGAATATGCGATGAACACATTGATCAATACAGAAATCTGGTCAACTAACCTGTACCTGTCATTGCAGGTCTATTTTGAGGGGCAGCAACTTCTGATATTGGCCTCATGGCTAAGTGCACAGGCACAGGACAATATGGGCAAGGTCTATCAGATGATGAACCGCATCTATCATGAAGGAGGTGCTGTAACCATCCATGAAATCAGGCGCGACATCCGGCAATGGCCGACACCGCTGGCTGCCTTGAACACCCTGCTTGAACATGAACAATATATATCCCGTCAGATATCCGAACTTCACGTACTATGCCAGAATACGGATTCATCCATCCATTCTTTCATCAAGGGGCTGTACACAAAACGGATATATGTAAGTACGGCGTTTATGGAATTGTTGCGTATCCTGGCCATGGAATATGAACGCAGGCTGCCCTGCTTCATATGATGTGTCAAATCGTGTAACCTGACCGGAGTTTATTGTTCACAGAGAAAATAATGGTCTAAAAATAAAACAAGTATCATCCTATGGATATATTCGCATACTCAATGTTGTGTTTCACTTCGTTGTTCACATTGATGGACCCCCTCGGAGTGATGCCGGTTTTCCTGCAGATGACCGAGGGCATGAGTGCCGGAGAACGCCGGAGCATCGCCTTAAAATCCTGCGCCCTCACGTTCGTCATACTGGTACTTTTCACCTTGTGCGGCAGGTTCCTGTTCCATTTTTTCGGGATCTCGACCAATGGTTTCCGGATTGCGGGAGGTATCATCATCTTTAAAATCGGATATGACATGCTGCAGGCACACTTCACCCATGTGAAACTGAACGAGAACGAGAAAAAAGAATATTCCAGGAACATCACCGTCACGCCTCTTGCCGTTCCGATGCTGTGCGGTCCGGGTGTAATTTCAAGCGGCATAACACTGATGGAAGATGCCCCTGAGCATATTTTCAAAATTGCACTGGTTTGCGTGATCGCCCTAGTCTGTCTCCTCTCTTTCATTATCCTTTGCGTGTCAACGCGGCTTTTGAAAATTCTTGGAGAAACCGGAAATAATGTGATGATGAGACTGATGGGGCTTATTCTGATGGTCATCGCCGTGGAATGTTTCATAAACGGGATGCAACCTGTCCTGACAGATATTTTGAGACAAGCACACGCTTGCCCCTGAATATGAAAAATAAAAAATAGTACCAACATTAAAAATTAGATTCATTATGACCGAGAATTTACAAAAGGCCCTGAACGGGCAGATTACTGCGGAATTATGGTCCGCCAACCTGTATCTTTCAATGTCCTTCTATCTGGAAAAGGAAGGTTTTTCCGGCATGGCCCGCTGGATGCGCAAGCAATCGGCGGAAGAGACAGGACACGCATGTGCCATCGCCGAATATATGGCCAAACGTGAGGCGGAGGCAAAAGTGGACAAGGTCGATGTGGTTCCACAGGGTTGGGGCAGTCCCACCGAAGTCTTTGAACATGCCTTGGAACACGAGAGACATGTTTCCAGATTGATTGACGAACTGGTACATCTGGCTTCCGAGGAGAAAGACAATGCCACCCGTGATTTTCTTTGGGGATTTGTCAGGGAGCAGGTGGAGGAAGAGGCGAATTTCCTGAACATCGTAAACCTGATGAAGAAAGCCGGAGAGAGCGGCATCCTTTTCATGGATGCAAAACTGGGGGAACGCCAGTCCTGATTTGGAATAAAAAAACGACTGACATGAGCACGATTATTGATTTGTTGGGAACGCAGGCAGGATACTACCTGGACCATGTATGCAAGACAATAGACAAGAAACTCATCCATATCCCCGAGCCGAATATGATAGACAAGGCATGGGTGGATTCCGACAGGAATATACGCACCTTGGAGAGCCTGCAAGCCCTGTACGGGCACGGGCGTCTGGCCAATACCGGGTATGTCTCCATCCTGCCGGTGGATCAGGGGATAGAACATTCTGCCGGAGCATCCTTTGCACCCAATCCTCTTTACTTCGATCCCGGGAACATTGTGAAACTCGCTATCGAGGGAGGATGCAACGCCGTGGCATCCACATTCGGAGTTCTGGGAGCTGTGGCACGTAAGTACGCCCATAAGATTCCTTTCATCGTGAAGTTGAACCATAACGAGCTGCTGACTTATCCGAACAGTTATGACCAGGTCATGTTCGGTACAGTGAAGGAGGCATGGAACATGGGTGCCGTTGCCGTGGGGGCAACTATCTATTTCGGTTCGGAACAAAGCCGCCGCCAGATTGTGGAGGTCTCACAGGCGTTTGAATATGCCCATGAGTTGGGGATGGCCACGGTATTGTGGTGTTATCTGAGAAACAGCAGTTTTAAGAAAGACGGGATTGACTATCATGCGGCAGCAGATCTGACAGGGCAGGCCAACCATATCGGGGTCACCATCAAGGCTGATATCGTGAAGCAGAAGCTGCCGTCCAACAATGGAGGTTTTAAAGCCATCGGATTCGGTAAGACCGACGGGCGTATGTATACGGAACTGGTCTCCGACCATCCGATAGACCTCTGCCGCTACCAGGTGGCCAACGGGTATATGGGAAGGGTTGGCCTGATCAATTCGGGGGGCGAGTCCCATGGGACATCTGACCTGCATGATGCCGTCGTAACCGCAGTGGTGAACAAACGTGCCGGAGGTATGGGACTTATCTGTGGGAGAAAAGCCTTCCAGAAGACGATGAAAGACGGGGTCTCGCTTCTGAACACCATTCAGGATGTCTATCTGGATCCTTCGATAACCGTTGCATAAAAACTATATGGCATGAAAAGGATCGTATTGTTGAGACATGGCGAGAGCCTATGGAACAAGGAAAACCGCTTTACCGGTTGGACCGATGTAGACCTGAGTGATAAGGGGATCGCAGAAGCCTGTAAAGCCGGTGATATGCTGAAAGAAGCGGGATTCTCTTTTGAGGCGGCTTACACATCCTATCTGAAACGGGCTGTGAAAACGTTGAATTGTGTTCTGGACCGTCTCAATGAAGACTGGATCCCGGTGGAGAAAAGCTGGAGGTTGAACGAGAAACACTACGGCATACTTCAGGGACTTAACAAAAGGGAGACAGCAGACAAATATGGCGAGGAACAAGTCCATATCTGGCGGAGAAGTTACGGCGTGTCGCCCGAGCCGGTGAAGGAAGACGATCCCCGCTATCCGGGGAACGACACCCGTTACGCCGGTGTTCCCGAAATGGAACTGCCACGGACTGAATCCCTGAAGGATGCCGTCATGCGTGTCATGCCCTATTGGGAATGTGTCATCCTACCCACATTGATGCATAGGGACAACCTGCTTGTCGTTGCCCATGGAAACAGTCTGCGCGGGATAGTCAAGCATCTCAAGAATATTTCCGATACGGACATATCCCTCTTGAACCTGCCCACGGCAGTACCTTATGTATTCGAATTTGATGAACGGCCGGTGCTTGTCAGGGACTATTTCCTCGGAGACCAGGAGGAGATACGGAGACGGACGGAGGCTGTAGCCGAACAAGGTATGATCAGACGATAAGAGTCAGTCAATCAGACTGATTTGTATTGTCTTTTTGAATATTTTATTTATTAACAATTTAAAAAAGGAGGTAAAAATGGTACCTGTAAAAACAAATTCAAACTGGTTGCCGAGTATTTTTAACGATTTCTTCGAGAATGAGTGGCTGGCAAAAACGGGAGTTACGGCTCCTGCCATCAATGTCATTGAGAATGACAAGGACTACAAGGTTGAAATGGCGGCTCCCGGAATGACGAAGGATGATTTCAAGGTGAATGTTGACGAAAACAACAACCTGACAATCTGCATGGAAAAGAAAGAAGAGAAGAAGGAGGAGAAGAAAGACAAGAAGTATCTCCGCCGCGAATTCTCTTATTCCAAGTTCCAGCAGACCATCCTGCTACCTGAAAACGTGGAGAAGGATAAGATTTCCGCAAAAGTCGAACACGGGATCCTGTCCATTGAAATCCCGAAAGTGAAGGAGGAAGAAAAACAAAAAACTTCCAAGGCTATCGAGGTTAAATAATTCCATATCTGGAATGGTGTAAGGCCGGACAGGCTTTTCCTGTCCGGAGAGCCGTCCGGCCTTTAACAGGCACTTCCGGAACAGGGAACCGGCACAACCGATGAAGGAATTCAATTTTGAAAAAGAGCTGCTTAGCGTACAGGACGAACTGTTCCGTTTCGCGTACAAACTGACAGCGGACAGGGAGAAGGCGGAAGATCTGCTGCAGGATACCCTGCTCAAGGCAATGCTTCACAAAGAAAGTTACAACAAGAACACAAATTTCAAAGGGTGGCTGTTTATCATCATGCGTAACACGTTTATCAACGGTTACCGGGCGGAGGTCGGTCATACCCGTCTGTACATATCCTCCGATCCTGCATATTATTCGCGGATCATGGACGAGTCCCGTACAGAGGAGGTGGACAGGAACTATGACCTGGAAAAGATACGTAATGCCATCAAAAGTATACCGGAGTCGCATTTCATACCTTTTGAGATGTACCTGTCAGGGTTCAAATACCGTGAGATAGCGGAAAGAACCGGTGTGAGTTTGGGAACCATAAAGAGCCGTATTTTTCACTGCCGGAAAAAACTGAAAGCTATATTGGCAGAATGAAACAAAACAAGAACTGAGATAGATGAAAAAAGATGAATATATAGGAATCCTTACTTCCGGAGGGGACGCTTCCGGAATGAATGCGGCAATCCGTGCCGTGACCCGTACCGCCATTTTCAACGGCTTCAAAGTCAAAGGAATTTACAGAGGGTACGAAGGCCTGATAGCGGGCGAGTCCAGGGAACTTACGACCGAGGATGTGAGCAGCATCATCCAGCGTGGGGGAACCATCCTGAAAACGGCACGTTCCGAAGCGTTCACCACCCCGGAAGGACGCAGAGAGGCATACGATACCATGAGGAAAGAAAAAATCGGGGCGCTGGTAGTCATCGGGGGCGACGGCTCACTGACTGGAGCCCGCATATTTGCCGAGGAATACCCTGTCACGTGCATAGGACTGCCCGGTACCATCGACAATGACCTGTACGGTACCGATTTTACAATCGGATATGATACGGCCCTGAACACCATTGTGGAGTGTGTGGACAAAATCCGGGATACAGCCACCTCGCACGACCGAATTTTCTTTGTCGAGGTGATGGGACGCGACGCCGGTTTCCTCGCCCAGAACAGCGCAATAGCCTCGGGAGCCGAGGCCGCCATTATTCCGGAAGACCGGACGGATGCGGATCAGCTGGAGACTTTTATCGGACGCGGATTCCGGAAGACCAAGAACAGCAGCATCGTCATCGTGACGGAAAGCCCGGGCAATAAGAATGGCGGAGCCATGCACTATGCCGACCGGGTAAAAAGGGAATACCCCGGATATGATGTCAGGGTCTCTATCCTGGGACATCTACAACGGGGAGGAGCGCCAAGTGCCAACGACCGCATATTGGCCAGCCGGCTGGGTGAGGCCGCCATACAGGCCCTGATGGAGGACCAGCACAATATCATGGTAGGCATACATAACAATGAGATTGTCTATGTTCCTTTTGACCAGGCTATCAAGAACGACAAGCCCATTGACAAAAACCTGATCCGTGTCCTTAACGAGTTGTCCATATAAAATGTTACTCCTATGTCGGAAGTTGCCCCTTTAATATCAGACCTTGCCACTATCTTGATTATAGCCGGTATCATAACCGTCATTTTCAAATGGCTGGGACAGCCGGTCATAGTGGGATATATTGTGGCCGGTATTATGGCAGGTCCTTCCATTTCCCTATTCCCGACTGTTTCCGACCAGGCCAATATCAAGATATGGGCGGATATCGGTGTTATTTTCCTCCTGTTCGCCATAGGACTGGATTTCTCGTTCAGAAAGCTGATAAGTGTGGGAGCCTCGGCCATATTCTCCACTGTTATCATCGTCTGCGGCATGATGTTCCTGGGATATACGGCAGGCAATGCGATGGGCTTCTCACACACGAGCTGTATCTTTCTGGGCGGAATGCTGTCCATGTCCTCCACCGCCATCGTATTCAAAGCATTCAGTGACATGGGGCTTCTCGATCAGAAATTTACCGGTATTGTCCTGGGGATACTAATCATTGAGGACGTGGTGGCGGTAATCATGATGGTGGTCCTCTCCACATTGGCTGTAGGCAAGCATTTTGAAGGCTTCGAAATGCTGGAGAGCATATTGAAACTTGCGGCCTTTCTTATTTTCTGGTCAGCATTGGGAATCTATCTGATTCCTACCCTTCTGAAAAGATTGAACCGCTTTATTAGCAATGAAATACTGTTGACAACCTCCCTGGGACTATGCCTGGGAATGGTGATGATAGCGACAAAGGCGGGATTCTCCGCCGCGCTGGGTGCGTTCGTCATGGGATCCCTGCTGGCAGAAACAGATAAAGCGGAAGAAATCGCACATATCGTGCAACCGGTAAAGGACCTGTTCGCCTCCGTTTTCTTCGTATCAGTGGGAATGATGATCGACCCTGCCATGATATGGGAATATGCCGTTCCTGTTTTTATCCTGACGGCACTGGTCCTATGCGGGCAGGTCCTGTTCGGGAGTTTCGGCGTGTTGCTTTCCGGACAACCGCTAAAGATTGCGATACAAGCCGGCTTTTCCCTGGCACAAGTGGGTGAGTTTGCGTTCATCATCGCTTCGTTAGGAATCAGTCTGAATGTAATGGACAAATACCTTTATCTGGTCATAGTGGCAGTATCGGTCATCACCACTTTCCTTACTCCTTATATGATAAGACTGTCGGATCCCGTCTACTGTTTTGCAGACAGGCACTTGCCACAATTCCTGAAAGATTACCTGACGCATTATTCTTCTGGAACAATGACCACAAGACATCAAGGCTCCTGGCACAAGCTCATCAGGTCCATGTTGGTATCCGTCACCCTTTATCTGGTGGTATGCCTGTTTTTCATAGCGCTGTTCTTCTCCTATGCGTATCCTCTGGTAATGGGACGTATTCCGGGGATGAAAGGAAGCCTGCTGAGCTTCGTTCTTGTCCTCCTTATCATATCCCCGTTTTTGTGCGCCATCATCATGAAGAAAAACAATTCCGTCGAATTCCGCAAACTTTGGGCGGACAACAGGTTCAACAGGGGGCTGCTGGTATCAATGATAGTGATCAAGGTGTTGATCTGTATCATTATCGTAATGGGTATCATCATCCGTCTTTTCAATGTCGCTTTGGGGTCAGGACTGATATTATCTTTCCTGATCATTGTCGTTATCTATTTTTCCAAGCGGATACGGAAACGATCGCTAAGTATGGAAAAACAGTTCCTCGAGAATTTCCAGGGTACAGCCGGGACATTTCCACAGGAAGAACCGGAAACAGGAGAAACCTCCACAGAAAAAAATCATGAACTATCAAATAAGTAAAATGTTATGGAATATTCAAGTTATCATGTAAACGTCCCACAATGGAGGGAGATTACAGTCGGTTCACACCTTCCGGCAGAATTGCGGAGATTTGCGGAGATGGCACATAATCTTTGGTGGACCTGGAACGAGGATGCGAAGAGTTTATATAGTGGTTTGAACCCGGAACTATGGGAAGAGGCGGAACAGAATCCGGTACTGTTTCTGGAACGGATGGATTATGAAGAGCTGGAGGCACTGACACATGACGGAAACTTCATGCGTAAGATGGAAAACGTATATTCCACTTTTAAGGCGTATCTTGATGTGGAGCCGGACCACAGCCGTCCGTCAGTTGCCTATTTCAGCATGGAATATGGTCTGGACAGGGTTCTTAAAATCTATTCCGGCGGTCTGGGCATATTGGCAGGTGACTATCTGAAGGAAGCTTCGGACAGTAACGTAGACCTCTGCGCTGTAGGGCTTTTATATCGTTATGGCTATTTTGACCAGGCTCTGGCGATGGACGGGCAGCAACAGGTTCATTATGACCCACAGAATTTCGGGCAGCTTCCGATAGAGAAAGTGATGCAGCCTGACGGGCGACAACTGGTAATCCATGTTCCCTATGCCGACAGTTTCACGGTCCATGCCAATGTATGGAAGGCCAATGTGGGACGTGTTTCCCTCTACCTGCTGGATACGGACAATGAACTGAACAGCGAGTTCGACCGTCCGATTACCCATCACCTGTATGGCGGTGACTGGGAAAACCGGCTCAAGCAGGAAATACTGCTCGGCATCGGAGGAATGATGACATTAAAAGTATTGGGCATCGAGAAAGATGTATATCACTGCAACGAGGGGCATGCCGCACTGATCAATATCCAGCGGTTATGCGACTATATATCCGAAGGCCTGGACTTCGGACAAGCCATGGAACTGGTTAGGGCTTCCTCGCTTTACACTGTGCATACACCTGTGCCTGCCGGCCATGACTATTTCGATGAGGGGCTTTTCAATAAATATATGAAAGGATATCCTGATAAGCTGGGCATTACGTGGGACGAGTTGATGAACCTCGGACGGCAAACTCCGGGCAACAAGGGAGAACGTTTCTGCATGTCGGTATTCGCCTGCAAAACCAGCCAGGCGGTAAACGGTGTCAGCAAGCTGCACAAGTCCGTTTCACAGCAGATGTTCGCGCCTCTCTGGAAAGGCTATTTCCCGGAAGAGAACCATGTGGGCTATGTGACGAATGGCGTACACTTTCCCACTTGGTGTACGGCGGAGTGGAAAAAGCTGTTTAAGGACAATTTCGATGAGAATTTCATGAACGACCAGTCCAATCAGGAAATATGGAAAGGCGTTTATAATATACCCGATGAAGAGATATGGAACATGCGGAAAAGGTTGAAAACCAAACTGATATCCTACATCAAGTGGAAATGCGGCCGGGACTGGCTCAAAAGCCAGGTTGACCCGGCATTGGGTGTCTCCATTTTCGAGAAGTTTAATCCGAATGCTCTTCTTGTCGGCTTCGGAAGGCGCTTTGCAACTTACAAAAGAGCTCATCTTTTGTTTACCGATTTGGATCGTCTGGCGCGGATTGTGAACAATCAGGAACATCCCATACAGTTTGTCTTTGCAGGAAAAGCCCATCCAAACGACACTGCCGGGCAAGGGCTCATCAAGCAGATTGTGGAGATATCCCGCCGTCCTGAATTCTTGGGTAAAATCATCTTCCTTGAGAATTATGACATGGACCTGGCACGGCATCTTATTTCTGGGGTTGACATCTGGATGAATACTCCCACCCGTCTTGCGGAGGCTTCCGGAACTTCCGGTGAGAAGGCTCTGATGAACGGCGTACTCAACTTCTCCGTGCTGGACGGTTGGTGGTACGAAGGCTACCGCAAGGAGGCGGGATGGGCCATCACCGACAAGGCCACCTATCAGGATGAACAGTACCAGAACCAACTGGATGCGGAAACAATTTATTTCCTGCTGGAACATAATATCCTGCCGTTATATTATGAACGGAAAGAAAAAGACTATCCGGAAACCTGGGTCAAGTACATCAAGAACTCGGTTGCGCAAATAGCTCCCCGCTTCACGATGAAAAGACAGCTGGATGACTACTATGACGGATTTTACAACAAGTTGTCGGAACACTTTCATGTTTTGGCGGCGGACAATTATGCAAAGGCGAAAACGCTTGCCGGCTGG
The DNA here is from genome assembly GCF_000156195.1 of Bacteroides finegoldii DSM 17565. GTDB lineage: Bacteria > Bacteroidota > Bacteroidia > Bacteroidales > Bacteroidaceae > Bacteroides > Bacteroides finegoldii. Next base: position 78,512 of record NZ_GG688320.1, read on the forward strand.
AAGGCAGCTGTCGACAGCAGATGGAATGCCGTGGAAATCGTTTCCGTGAATGCGGGAAAAGGATTGGACGCCACGGTGGAGGCTGGTAAGGAATACGAGATGACGGTCGTCATTGACGAGAAAGGGCTGGACAACGCGATCGGATTGGAATCGGTCATTATACGGCATGAGGAGAATGAGGATCGCATCCATGAGGTCATTCCTTTTTCTTTGACATCCAAAGACGGAAACCTATACACTTTCAAGGCAATAACCAGAATGTTCAGCGCTGGAAGCTTCAAACAGGCATTCAGAATGTATCCCAACCATCCCCTGTTACCTCACCGGCAAGATTTTTGTTATGTACGATGGTTCTGAACGGACATGAATAAGCAAGAGTTACTGACAAATGGACGGTGTAAGAAGAAGGCGGACCGAGAAACCGTCTGGCCGGTTGTCATCATGAACTTCACCGGTGTGTATGCCCATGAGGTATTTGCACGGAACAATCAGTTCATTTGGCTAGACTGCCGTCACCTTTCTGGAACGAGAGGTTACTGTGACAAGGAGGGGATACGAAAATTGAAGCGGGTGATTGCCGGTTATCCAGCGGAAGGTATCCATTTCATTGATTCGGGCAATTATCATTACCTGACCAAATTATGGACAGACAAACTTCGAGTTCCGTTCTCTCTGATTGTATTCGACCATCACCCCGACATGCAGCCTCCCTTGTTCAAGGGCATGCTTTCTTGTGGGAGCTGGGTAAAAGACATGTTAGACTGGAATATGCTTTGCAAGAAAGTGGTGATAGTCGGTGCATCGGACAAACTGATACGCACCGTACCGGAAGAATACGGACAACGAGTCAGTTTTTATAGCGAAGCGACGTTAGCTCACGAGAAGGGCTGGCGCAATTTCTCCTCTGCGTATATTGAAGGACCGGTTTACTTGTCCATAGACAAGGATGTCCTGAACCCGGCATCCGCAGTAACAGACTGGGATCAAGGGTCTTTCAGCCTGCAGGAACTGGAGGAATTACTGGCAATTGTCCTTCGAAAGGAACGTGTAGTCGGCATTGATATCTGCGGGGAATGCTCCGCAACGCTTACTTTGTTTGAGGAGAGGCGGGAAGCCACCGTGGACAGCCGGGCGAACAAGGAGCTGCTCAAACTCATACAGTCATTCTCCTGTTTTTTATAAAGCTGTTGGATATTGTTAATTATATTATCACATAAACCATATTTTATTATTATGATGAAAACAATTGTTCGTAAAATCGGTCTGGTTGCACACGATGCAATGAAAAAGGACATGATAGAATGGGTTCTTTGGAACTCGGAACGTCTGATAGGGCATAAGTTCTATTGTACGGGAACCACCGGTACACTCATTAAAAAAGCGCTCGAAGAGAAACATCCTGAAACAGAATGGGATATCACGATTCTGAAATCCGGTCCTTTAGGTGGTGACCAGCAAATGGGCTCACGTATTGTGGAAGGAGAGATTGATTATTTGTTCTTTTTCACGGATCCGATGACATTGCAGCCACATGACACGGATGTAAAGGCACTGACCCGGCTGGCGGGAGTTGAAAATATAGTTTTCTGTTGTAACCGTTCGACAGCGGACCATATTATTTCCAGTCCTTTGTTTCTTGACCCGACCTACAAACGGATTCATCCAGACTATACCAATTATACACAACGCTTTGAAAACAAAGAAATTGTATCGGAAGCAGTAGAACGGGTGAAGAAACGGATGAGCCGAAATGAAAACAATATGATCGAATGAGAATGTAATGTCCAATAAAGGGGATGTGATATGTTTCAGTCATAAAAAGCAGGTTCCTATCCTTTCTGTGAGTATAAAAAAAGATTAAAAGATCAACTGTGTGATAGCAAACTTGCGAGGTATCCTCAAATGGTTTGAAACAGTAATAAACTTTTATCATAAGTTTCTATTATTCCCTTTTATATGAGCGAACACGCCTTTTTGTAGGATTCCAATATAAGAATGAAGACTTCCATGTGGTTGAAACTTAAAATCCTTTTAGGATATGTCATACTGCTTCTCCTGCTCGTCCTGACCATTCATATCTTCCGCAAGGAACAGACGAGGCGGAACAGCCTGCGACAGGATGAGCATGAACTGGCCTGTATCCGGCATCTGGCCGGAGAAACATACGCGGGCTTGCTGGGACTGGCCACTTACGGTGAAACAGTCAGCGTCTGGGATGAAAGCGACCTTGGACTCTACCACACAAAAAAAGACAGTGTCTGTAACATGTTGCAGACACTGAAAAGGTATGTGAAGTCTCCCGAACAACAGTCGCGCATAGATTCGTTATGCCTGCTGCTGGAAAGAAAGGAACTGTTGTTAGACACGGTCATGGACACGTTCGGGCGTCTGCGCAAGACCGGCGAGATCGTGAACAGCAAGATTCCGGCAATCGTGTCCCATATCCAGCAGGCGGATGTCCTTCCTGCCGAGAAAAAGAAGGAGGAGGAAACTCCGAAGAAGGGTTTCTGGTCATTCATCAGGCCCGGGAGGAAAAAATCGGCCTATCTGCAGCAGAAGGAACAGCTGGAACGCCAGCGACAGTCCATTGGTAAACATCAGGGTACCACATCTGTCACGAGCATGCTGCACTCCCTTGACAGGGAGGTGACCGACATGCAGAAAGCCGAACGGGAAAGGCTGCTGGAACAGATGGACCTCCTGTACAGTAACAACACGGACCTGAACCACAGGCTACACCGGATTGTCAGGGACTTTGAGGCGGATGCTGGAATACGGCTTGATGAGCGTTACAGGCAATTCATTTCCACACGCGACCGCTCGTTCCATACGGTCTCTCTGCTGGCTGTCCTCATCTCGTTGCTGACCGTCCTCCTGTATCTTATCATCCACCGGGATCTGAACAGGATAAACCAGTATCAGCGTCAGCTGGAAGCCTCCAATCGTGAGAACACGGAGCTCCTACAATCCAGAAAACGCATGATGCTCACCATCGCTCATGACCTTCGTGCGCCACTGGCTACTATCAAAGGATGCGCCGAACTGCTCCCCGGGGAAGAAAAGAAGAGCCGCAAGGACGAGTATGCGGAAAATATACTCCATTCTTCCGATTACATGATCGGGCTGGTCAATACGCTGATCGGATTCTACCTGCTGGATACCGGCAGGAACAAACCCATCCTTTCGATTTTCCGGCTGGAGACCCTTTTCAGCGAAACAGCCCGGAACTACGGTTCGCTGGCCAAAAAGAAAAAGCTGCGGCTGACAACCGCCTTTTCCGGTCTGGATGTGGTAGTAAGCGGTGACCGTTCCCAGCTCCAGCAAATCCTGAACAATCTGCTTTCCAACGCCATTAAATTCACCCGGCAAGGTGAAATCCGCCTGCAAGCGGAATACCGGAATAAAGAATTGCATTTCTCGGTACAGGACACCGGTACCGGGATGACGGAGGAAGAAACAACCCGGATATTCACAGCTTTTGAACGGTTGGACAATGCCCGTAATGTTCCCGGTTTCGGATTGGGGCTGGCCATTGCAAGCAGGCTGGTCTCCGGGATGCAGGGAAGCCTTACCGTAAAAAGCAAACCGGGTGAAGGCAGCACGTTTACCGCATTCCTGCCACTCCTTGAGGCGGATGAATCCACCCAGATGGATGAGACACGCATCGCTACTGATTATCATCTGGATGGAATCAACGTACTGGTCATTGATGACGACCGGATGCAACTGAACATTACCAAAGAGATGTTTAACCGTAACGGAGTGCGGTGCGACTGCTGCCAGACCAGCCGTGAACTGGTTACCCGGCTACGGTCACAAAGATATGACCTGCTGCTGACGGATATACAGATGCCTGAAACGGACGGCTACGGAATACTTGAACTGCTCCGGGCATCCAATATGGAGAACGCAAAGACAATCCCCGTCATAGCGGTAACGGCACGGGTGGATGATGACAACGAGTATCTGTCGGGCGGCTTTTCGGGCTGCATCCATAAACCATTCTCTATGGAAGAACTGATAAATACAGTGGCACAAGTGATAGGAGAAAAAGACAGAAAGGAGTATGCTCCCGATTTCTCACTCATCCTTTCAGGAGAGGACAACAGGGAGGAAATGCTCGCCCTGTTTATCGAAGAGAGCCGGAAAGACCTTGCCGCATTAACCGCTGCCTTAGACCGACAAGACAAGGAGGCCGCCGCCTCCATCCTGCATAAGAACCTGCCCCTATGGGAAACCGTCCGTCTGGATTTCCCCTTGTCTCATTTACGGGAACTGGTGACAGAACCTGCGACAGAGTGGACCAATAGACAATCCATGGAAATGCGGGACATCATCCGGGCAGTGGAAAAACTGATAGTATACGCTGAAAAATACGGGAGGAAAGCCTATGAAAACAATCCTGATTATTGAAGATGATATTGTGTTCAGCCGTAGCATCAGCAACTGGCTGGTGAAAAAAGGGATGAAAACCGAATGCGTGGCAACCCTTGCGAATGCCCGTAAAGCCATCGGGCAAAAGGAGTTCGACCTAATACTGGCAGACCTGCGCCTGCCGGACGGAAATAGCACCTCGCTCCTGAAATGGATGAATGAGAAGTACTACTCTATCCCTTTTCTGATCATGACCAACTACGGACAGGTGGAGAATGCGGTGACAACCATGCAACTGGGAGCCATCAACTACCTGTGTAAGCCTGTGCAGCCAGACAATCTCCTGGCTCTGATAACGGAGATACTGGATAAAAACGATAACGAACAGGAGTTCTACCGAGGTGAAAGCCCCAAAGCCCATGAGATGTACCGTCTGATAGAGATGATTGCCTGTGCCGACATCTCCGTTCTGCTCCGTGGGGCTTCCGGCACCGGGAAGGAGCACATTGCAGCCGAGATACATGCCCGGAGCCATCGGAAGAACAAGCCGTATCTGGCTATCGACTGCGGGGCCATTTCCGATGAGCTTGCCGCCTCCGAGTTTTTCGGTCATCAGAAGGGAGCCTTTACCGGTGCGGAAAGCGACAAGGTCGGATTGTTCCGTGCCGTTAACGGAGGGACATTGTTTCTGGACGAGATAGGCAACCTTTCCTATAAGACACAGATGCTCCTGCTCAGGGCCTTGCAAGAGAAACGCTGCAAGCCGGTAGGTTCCACGAAAGAATACTCTTTTGATATCCGGCTGGTTGCCGCCACCAATGAGAATCTGGAAAAAGCCATCGGAGAAGGACGCTTCCGGGAAGACCTGTTCCACCGGCTCAATGAGTTCACTCTGCGGATTCCTACACTGGCAGAATGCCGGGAAGACATCCTTCCTCTGGCTTATTTTTTCTTGAAACTCACTTGCGCCAAGGCCCATAAATCGTTTCGTGGCTTTGACCGGCTGGCAGAGGCGGCACTGCTGGAATATCCCTGGCCGGGGAATATCCGTGAACTGAAGAATGTAATAGGTCGAGCCGTACTCATCTGCCAAGAGCAATGGATTTCCGTTTCAGACCTGAACCTTGAAATCTCCCTTCCTAAAGAAGAAGAAACGCAGTGGACGGAAGAAGAAAAAGAAAAGGCGTTGCTTCTCCAGACCCTTGAAAAGACGGGTGACAACCGTTCCAAGGCGGCCCGGTTGCTCAATGTCAGCCGGACTACCCTGTATGAGAAACTAAGGAAATACCATATCATCGACTGACCGGAGGATAACCCGAAGCAAATGAGGTTTACAAAAGTGTAAGCCGTCCTAACATTCTTGTCAAGGACGGCTTACACTTTTTATTTACACCCGTTTCTATATGAAATTTGTTTATTGTTGATTGTCAGTATTTTAAAAAGGTATAGAGCTTTAAACGATAGCAGAGGCATTTCATTTGGCTTACTCCGGTATAAACAAATCAAATGTATGCCGTATGAAACCATTTACAGAATGCCGTATATTCAATTATTTATCTCTGGCTTCAAGCCCAAAACAGACAGTTTCCGATGAAGAATTCTCTTCCTCCTATACCGAATATGAACAATACCTTTACGACCTCGCCATCGAATCGGTTTCCGTATCGGAAAGGCTGCGCCATCTGCTTCACAGCAAGGTAGAACTGATTTCCCTAAAGAAGTTATTCACCCGAACAGGACATTTCCACACGGCAGTAGCCGAATTCTATCTGGACAAATGCCTCCTGCTGGTGGAGGCGGAAATAGAGCTGGTCAATTTTGGTGTACAGTACCCCGGAACCATCACGACACCTTCCTCGTTTCTTTCATCGCTCCATTGGAAAGGTTCGCTGGTCAACCTGATGGAACTGATCTCCTCGCTGGATTACAGCGGGCTGATTACGGACGAAAGCGGCAAACGCCTCTCTTTCGCCGGTATCGTTTCCGCTTTTGAGAAACTCTTCAATGTTGCCATTCCCAAACCATATGACCTGCGTGCCGACCTTGCCCGGCGCAAAAAGAACTATTCCGTCCTGCTGCCCAAACTAAAGGAAACCTTTGAAAAGAACATCGCGGCTTGCGGAAACGGGAAGTGAACAGGGGTATTTTTACCCCCTGTCACAAATAGTCATCTCTTGTCATTTGTAGTCACTTTCCGATTTTAGGTTCGTATCAAAATTATCACTTATTTTGCTGCCGGATAAATAAAACCTGAAAAGATATGGCTAAAATCAATAGTACACGCAAACCCGGACGGGCTGACACTTCGAGCAAATGAAGAGGCGGACGGAATCCCAAAGAGGAATCAGAACTTCATTCTTATTATTACGGATTCCGTCTGGACGAACTCCAGAACATCGAGTTTGAGAGGCTCTTTGAGAATTCGGGAGCTAATAATAAATCCCAGTTCATCCTTGCCGCCCTTTTCGACAAACCGATGAAAGTCGTGAAAATAGATAAGGCGGCAACGGACTACTACATCAAGCTGACCAACCTGCAGAGCGAATACCGCCGGATCGGAGTAAACTATAACCAGGCAGTCAAAGCTCTGCATACCGGACTATCCGAAAAGAAGGCTCTTGCCATGCTCTATAAATTGGAGCAACTGACTATTGAACTAATATCTCTCAACCGGGAGATTATCCGTCTCACCCAAGAATTTGAACAATGGTTGCAAAAATAACATCAGGAGCCTCCGTTTACGGGGCATTATACTACAATCAAGAAAAAGTGGACAAGCAGCAGGCACGGCCACTGGCATGAAACCGGATCATGGAACCGGCAGACGGCCATCCGACCATCCAGCACTGCATCCGTTCCTTCGAACCGTATCTGGCGGCTAACCGCCGGACTGAGAAGCCCGTTATCCACATTTCATTAAATCCACACCCGGACGATGTGCTGACCGATGAACAGTTGACCGCTATCGGCCAGGAATACATGGAAAAAATGGGATATGGCAACCAACCCTATATCATCTACCGGCATGAGGATATCGGCAGGCCCCACATCCATATCGTCTCCCTGCGTATTGACGAGCAGGGAAAGAAAATTAAAGATTACAAAGAATGGCAACGCTCGACCGCTGTTTGCCGGGAGCTGGAGAGGAAATACCATCTGTTACCCGCCGAGAAGATGGAGCGACGGGAATCCCTGCCGCTGACTGCCGTCGATTACCGGAAGGGGGATATCAAGCATCAGATAGCCAATGTGGTCAAGCCCGTCATGCAGGGATACAAGTTCCAATCCGTCAAGGAGTTTAAAGCCCTGCTTGGCCTTTTCCATGTAACGGTGGAAGAGGCCCACAAGACGATAAAGGGAAAGACCTATCATGGACTGGTCTATGCGGCTACCGATGAAAAAGGAGAACGGACCGGCGTAGCCATCAAATCCAGCAAGATCGGTAAAAGCGTAGGCTACGAGGCACTCCAAAAGAAATTTGTGAAAAGCAAACAATGAATTGCCCGACATCCCGTACCCGTACAGACGAAGGAAGCTATCGCTACCGCCCTGCAAGGACAGCCCACCCGTCAGGGATTCCTGCAGGAACTTTCTGGAAAAGGCATTGCCGCCATACTCTGGCAGAACGATTCCGGTGTGATCTATGGCGTGACCTACATCGACCATAACTCAAAGACCGTATTCAAGGGCTCGCTTCTGGGCAAAGAATATTCGGCATCGGTTATAAACCGGAAGTACGGCACGATCCCACCGGAAAAGACTGAAGAAGCCCCTGTTATCCATCCGTCCGAACCGGAAATGAAAGAGACGGAGCTGGTGGAAGGACTGCTTGATATATTCTCTTTGGAATCCTATCCGTATCCGGCAGACGACCTGACGCAAAGCCCTTACGGGAAAAAGAAAAAGAGAAAACGCAGAGGTCCGCATCTGGGCTAATAAAATGTATCACCATTAATTATCATACCGCTTATGTCACAAGACGAAACCAGAGGGCTCAATAAGAACCTTGACTTCATGAGGGCCATCAGCATCCTATTTTTAGTGATGAATGTCTATTATTTCTGCTATCCCTATTTTCTTTCCATGAACCTGAACATCGGTGTCGTGGACAAGATACTGCTCAATTTCCAGCGGGATACCGGGCTGTTTTCCCATTCGCTGGTGAGCAAGTCCTTCAGTCTGCTCTTCCTTTTCTTCTCCTGCATGGGAGCGAAAGGACGGAAGGACGTGGAGATGTCATGAAGGAGTATCGGCTGTTACCTTATAGCCGGGATGCTGCTCTTTTTTGGTAGCGAGCTCTTACTGACGGCACGCTTCCCCGTCGCGCTTCTAACCTTATTATATGTAGCTACCGTAGCTGCCGGATATATCAGCCTGCTTACCGCCGGAACCTGGATCAGCCGCCTGTTGAAGAACCAACTCATGGATGACGTCTTTAACGACGAGAACGAGAGCTTCATGCAGGAGCGCAGGTTGATTGCCAATGAATACTCGGTAAACCTGCCCACCCGTTTCCGTTACCAACGAAAGACCTATTCAGGCTGGATAAACGTGATTAATCCCTTCCGCGCCTCATTGATATTAGGCACGCCGGGATCAGGAAAGAGTTATGCCATCATCAATAACTATATCCGCCAGCAGATAGAGAAAGGATTCGCCGCCTATATCTATGATTTTAAGTATCCGGATTTAAGCATAATTGCTTATAACCAGCTGCTTAAAAACAAGGATAAGTATGCCAAGCCGGTCGGATTTTATGTGATTAATTTCGATGATCCCAGATACAGCCACCGGTGCAATCCCCTCAATCCTTCGTTTCTATCCGATATCGCGGATGCATACGAATCAGCGTATGTAATCATGTTAAATTTGAACAAGAGTTGGATTCAAAAGCAGGGAGATTTCTTTGTAGAAAGCCCGATTGTGCTATTTGCGGCGGTGATCTGGTATCTTAAAATCTATGAAAACGGGAAATTCTGCACCTTCCCACATGCCATAGAGCTATTGAATAAACCGTATTCCGACCTGTTCACCATACTGACCTCTTACCGGGAGCTGGAGAATTACCTGTCACCTTTTATGGATGCATGGAAAGGTGGTGCGATGGAGCAGCTCCAAGGGCAGATAGCTTCCGCCAAAATTCCGCTATCAAGGCTGATCTCACCTGCCTTATATTGGATTATGACCGGAGATGACTTCACGCTGGATATCAATAATCCGGAGGAACCCAAAGTTTTGTGCGTCGGCAATAACCCTGACAGACAGAATATTTACTCATGTGCGTTAGGATTGTATAATGCCCGTATCGTTAAAATGGTCAACCGAAAAGGCAGGCTCAAATGCTCTATTCTAGTGGATGAGGTTCCCACACTTTACTTTAAAGGACTTGACACCCTGATCGCTACCGCCCGTAGCAACAAAGTGGCAGTATGTCTGGGAGCACAGGATTTCAGCCAGTTAATACGTGACTACGGTGATAAGGAGGCGCGGGTGATCCAGAACACAATTGGAAATATCTTTTCCGGGCAAGTGGTCGGAGAAACAGCGAAAAACCTTTCTGAAAGGTTTGGGAAAGTGCTCCAACAGCGCAAATCCATTAATATGACCCGTGAAGACACCTCAACCAATATCAGTACCCAGCTCGACTCGCTGATACCTGCCTCCAAAATCTCCAACCTCTCGCAAGGAGAGTTTGTCGGCAGTGTCTGCGACAACTTCGGGGAGAAGATAGAACAGAAGATATTCCATTGCGAGATCGTGGTGGACAATGAACGGGTAGCCGCCGAAACAAAAGCCTACAAGCCTATCCCCGTCATAACCGACTTTACCGGTGCGGATGGTAAGGACCACATGCAAGAGGAAATCGAAAGGAACTACTATCAAATCAAGGAAGACGTGACGCAAATCATCGAAAAAGAGCTGCTTCGCATCCAAAATGATCCCAACTTGAAACACCTGCTGGAAACGGCAGACGATGAATAATCCCTATTTAATTTATTAATCATTTAAATGTTGTAAACATGGAAAAAAAGAAAAGTTCTCCGGCCAACCTGCCGGGAAAACCCTGCTTCCCCTGGGTGGGAGGTAAAAGAAGACTGCTTCCCGTACTTATCGAATCCCTTCCGAAAGACTTCGGACAGATGGATACCTATGTAGAACCGTTTGTCGGTGGCGGCGCCCTCTTCTTCTGAATAAGACAAGCCTATCCGGAAATCCGTTGCGTCATCAACGACTCCAACGAGGCTCTGATCAATGTCTACCGCGTCATCAAGGAATCCCCGGAGCAGCTTATTAAAGTGCTTGCCCGGATACAGGACGAATACATCGCGCTGGAGGAACATACCCGAAGAAGGGTCTACTTCATGGAGAAACGTACCTACTACAATGAAGGAAACCCGAATAACATCACCCGTGCCGCCCTGTTTATCTTCTTCATGCGTACCTGTTATAACGGCATCTACTCCGTGAACCATAGCGGAAAGCTGTCCGTCACTTTTGGTGCCGGGGGACGGGTAAAACTGTTGGAAGAGGAACTGATCCGCTTTAACCACAAGCTGCTGCAAGATGTTGTGATTCTGGACGGTGACTACCGGCAGACCGCAGAATACACCGGAGCCAACTCCCTATTTTATTTTGACCCGCCTTATAAGCCGGTCAATGAGGGTAACTCCTGCACCTCCTACATGCCACAGGACTTCGGAGATGAAGAGCAGATCAACCTGGCAAATTTCTGCAAGGGAATAGGTGAAACCGGTGCCAAATGAATGCTTTCCAACTCCGATCCCCGGCAAAAGAACCCTGAGAACACCTTCTTCGACGACCTCTATGCCGGTTTCCATATCCAGCGAATCAGCATCTTCCGTTCCATCTGTTCCATAGCCGAGAAAAGAGAAGCGGTCAATGAATTGCTGATCAGAAATTATTAAGAATAAATATCCGGTGGTAGCCGGGTAGCAATAAAAAGAGAGCCAAATTCCCTCCAGCAGGGATTTGACTCTCTTTTTTATTGCCTGCCTTTCATGCATCAGACAAGGACCAGTATTTTATAATTTTCAACCGGACTGTTTCTTTGCAGGCTTTTCAATCAGCTTCGGGGCTGTTTCGTGCTGATGATCCGTCTTGTTCTCCTGCGCCATCTTCCTGCCCAACAGGTAATCGTTCAAATCGTTATACTCCCGGTAGCAGTCGGACTTGTCCCTGACCGGGCATCCGGCTTGCGCCATCTGCTGAAAAGCCTGCCTTCCGGCGGAATCGTTATCCAGTAGGCAGAGGGCACTCTTATACTCTTTCAAGACAGGGATAGCCTTGCCTACATTGCTGACCGAATTTAAAACGATATAGTCCGGACCGTTTCCTTTAGGCTGTCCGTTACCGGGATGCGTAGCCTTGAGCGTGAGGTATGAGAGATAATCCATAAAGCCTTCAACCACTATGCAACGGTCGCTGCCATTTTTGATATGGGTAATCTCTTTGGGCGATATGCTGCCTTTTAGGTATTTGTTACGGATCTCGTACCCGCCGCTCCGGTTGGCAAAGCCTACGGCAAAATACCATTTTCCCTTGTTCTGAAAATGCACTTCCTTGCATGCTTCCCTTGCGATTTCAGGCAAGATGCCTCTTTCTTTGAGATATCCCAGCAAGACCGGGTTCGTCAGCGGATCAATGCGTACCTGCCGGTAGCCGGTAGCCTGCGGTTCCGCCTGCCGGGGAGAGGCTGCTACCGGACGGAAAGCAGCCGGAAAATGTCCCTCTATCGTTTTAAGCGCATAAGAGATATCCTTCGTCTTTTGAAGCTCCATCGCCAGGGTGATGATGTCCCCTCCCTGTCCGATGCCGAAATCGTATCATAGGTTGCGGGATGCGCTCACCTTGAAAGAAGGTGTCTTCTCCTCACGGAAAGGGGAACAATACCAGATACTGTCCCCTTGTTGTTTTACCGGGTTGAACCCCATACGCCGGAGATAATCCTCCAACTGAATGCTCTTGGCTTCTTCAATGTTCATTGTGTAACGGATTAAATTAATGACTCTTTTTAGAACGGGAATCCTTTAGTATCACCCACTGCAACGGATTCTGCGGCTTCCCGTTTTTTCTCAGTTCAAAATGCAGATGGTTGCCGGTCGCTATGCCGGTATGACCGACATTGCCGATATGCCGACCTATGCGTACATCGCTCCCTTTCCTCACATGCAATTTGCTCAAGTGTGCATACAACGTGGAAAAGCCGCCCGCGTGCCGGATTTCGATGTACCAGCCGTAACTGCTGCTATACCTGGCTTCAACGACTTTCCCGCTTCCTGAAGCATAGACCGGCGTGCCATAGGGTGCGGCAAGATCCACTCCGGCATGGAGTATCCTTTTCTTTTTCACCGGATGCATCCTTATACCGAAACCGGAAGAAACGGCATACCTCCTCCGACTTTCATTCAATGGATACAGAATAGGATAATCGGCCAGTACGGTAACCGGCAACCGGCTGTCTCATATGAAAGACTTTCACTGCCGGGCAGAGTGGATACGGTAGATGACAGCACTGAGTCCGGCTTTATATCCCTTTGACGGGGACTGTGCAAAAGCCGGACATGACAATAAGTGACAGAACATGACAATTAATGACAACTTCCTCATAATCAAACTATTTAATGACAAAGATAGTAATTTTACCCTCGTAAATGATTCATTAATCTTTAAAATTAACGTATATGAACGATGTGAATTTAGCTCCTGAAAACAAGGAAGCAACCCCGGAACACGGGTATTTGATGGCGTATGACAAGAAAGAGCAGAAAGCCAAAGGTGTAAAAGGAATCGCAGCGAACGGAGAGCTGGAAACGCTCGAAGCTAACGAGGCGAACAGGGACCAGTTTATCAAAGTGGACCAACGTGGAAACTTCTTCACCAACTTCGGGAAGAATTTTCTCTACCAGTACAATAATCCCGGTCGTTACTCCCTCTACAACATGCCGAAGGAAACGCTCGTAGAGCAGGCCAAAGAAAAGATCGAAGCGGCGCAGGAACCACAGAACGAAGCAGTCAGAAGGGAACTGGCTTCGACCAGGGTGTATAATAACCATCGCTTCAACGAGCGGGAAGTGAATTGGGAACAGGCCGCCAAATACGGCATTACCCCGGACGGACTGAAGAACGCAAAGGACAGCCTCGAAAGAATGTTGCAGGGAAAGACTTCCGCTATCGCTTTCCGTGTGGCAAAAAATTCCGAGCTGGGGCGTGAAAACGGGGATGCCAAACTCTCCCTGTTCCGCGACGAGAACGGAGCTGTCAAGTTCGACATCCACTACATCCGTCAGGCTCCCAAGATCGGGGAAGACTACAGGGGACATGTCCTGACGGAAGAAGACCTCAAGGCCCTGAACCAGACCGGCAATCTCGGCAAGGCGGTGGATGTAGTCATTGACTACCGTACCAAAGAAACCAAATCCTGCTACCTTTCCAAAGACCCGGTGACCAATGAATTGTTCCATATGCCCGTAGAGCAGGCACGCATTCCGCGTAAGGTGAAAGATTATACGCTTTCTCCGAAAGAATACGATGCTGCCGTGCGCGGTGAGGAAGTACCGATCCGTTTCAAGTCTGATAATGGAAAATTTTATGCCACCTCCATCCAGATGAGTGCCGCCGAGCGAGGGGTGGAATTCCTCTGGGAAAGAAGCACCAAGAAGTTGGAAGAGGCACAGAAACAAGGTCAGGAACAAGACGGAAGCCAGCAGCAGCCCCATGCACCGGTACAAGTAGCCGGAAAACCCCGGAAAAAAGAGGAAGCCTCACAGCAAGCGGAAAAGAAACCGCGTACCCGTAAACCGTCCATCACACCTAAAATGTAAGAAAAATGGCAACCTATATTTCTGATGATCCCAAACTATTGGACGAGCTTTTCAGGAAAGACGGTGAAGGCCAGCTCCTTGTCGGTTATGAAACCGGCAAGGAGAAACCCCATGCAGAATCCTCCTATATGCTTTATCCTGCCAATCCCGACAGGCAAGACCCTGTCTATACGTTTATGGCCTTGTTCAGCCAACAATCGATAAAAGCCAAATACTCCGCCTTCGTACCGAATACCCGTCTGGAAATCTATTCATTCCCGAAGATGACGGATGTACCGGCTATCTCCGGAGATATTTCCAAAAAGGAATATATCAATCAGGTATTACTACCCTATATCCGGGAAAAGGGACTGGCTCCTCTAATAAGTACCAATCTGAGAAATGTCCTGTTTGCGCAGTCACGCAGCGATATCCTCATGATATCGGGAGAACTTCCGAAACTGACCACACAGCAGTTGGACGAGCTGGTCCATTTTCATCAGAAGCAGGATGAGCTGGCTGCCAGGTATGATTATAATCCGGTTTACAAATTACCGCTGCATGCTGTGGAAACGTCCAAAGGAATCTTGTTTTTCAGTGATACCAAAATGGGACGGGAGGGATTGAAGAGCTTTTACCAACAGTTATCCGGCAATTATTTCTGGGTTCATGGCGAACCCGGTCCTGTCAGGCAATACAACGTCAACTGCCTGTCCGACGATATCTGTCCTTTGGTGGATGCCTGCTACCGGAAGAATCCCCAAAGCGGAAAAGGGGAATATGATTTTGATAATGCTGTATTCTCAAAAGAGGCTTTCCGTGACAGGAAACAGTGGAAACTGGCGTTTGAAACGGACATGGAGCCGAGCGCTTCTGAATTTCTCCGCCTGAATGAATTTGCCGGATGTCCTGCGAGCCGTAACAATGCGGATATCAGCAAACTGTTGTATCTGATGGAGAACGGATTCAAGCGGGATATAATAAATGATCCCGATTTCGGATACCGGAATGTCTTTCAGGAGTATGTCACCCGGATAGACGACTGTATCAACGGACAGTCCTCGGGGCCAGATTTGTCAGATGTGCTGGATGACATGCGTTGGAAAGCGAAGAATATCCTTCTGACGGATTTCGATGTCCGTGGACACCGTACATTGGAAAGGACACTGAATGACAGGAGCGTCCCGTTTCTCATCAATGGAACCGATGCCGGCGAAGCCATGAGGCAAGCCTTGCTGGAAGGAAAGTGGATCTACTGTCCCCAAATATCCAAGTCAATGCCAGATTTACATTTCCTCCATGCCGAAAAGACATGCAACCGGGTAATGGCATATACCAAATCTCCCGTAAACAAGACCGTGTATCAGGAGAAAAACGGCAAAATCATTCCATATGTACCGGCTTTGAAAAAGGTATCGAAAACGAAAAGGAACAATTCCCTCAAAATGTAATGATATGAAGCAACCTGAACAATCCTATACAGCCATAGAGACAGCCCATGGCTTTGTGTTCTTTACTGATACGACGGAAGGACAGAAAAACAGGCAGGACTTTCTGCAATTTATGGCAGACCATTACTTCGATCCCCATTTCAATCTTGGTCCGGTAAATGTTTACCGGGCAGAAGGAGTCCTAAAGGATGGATCCTATGTCAATCCGGGTGAAGGCCTGTACCCGGAATATGCTTACCTGCAGATGGATAAGACACCGGAAATGGAGCTGGTCTACCGGAATGAGATGAAGCCGACCTGGGAGGATTTCGGTAGTTTCTGCCACAATATGCATTGTACCAGCAGCCATCGCAACCGTAATATCGCTGATATTTTGGAGGAAATAGAAAGCAAGGACCGTAAATTACTGGAGCTTTCCAAACAAGGTACAGCATCGGATATCCGGCAGCAGATAGAAGAAACCGGCCAGGATAAAGCCTTGCTGGACAAACTCCTCAAGCAGTATTACGATGTGCGTGGACACCGGACTGTTGGGAACATCCTCCGCGACCCGATGGAATGTGTCACCGTAGACGGTGTCCGGCTCTTTACCCCTCACCGGCAAGTATTGGCGGCAGGGCACGGACTCTTCCTGCCGGGAGAGGCAAAAAGCAACCCGTCCCATGCCTATGCATGGATAAACGGGGATTTCACCCGGATCGTATTTTCTAAGGATCCTCCTGCGAACAAACAGGTGTTCAAAGTGAAAACAGTCATCGAAAAGGCTTTGAATAAAAAGCAGGACGTGAAAAAGAAAAGAAATACCCACCCTAAATTGTAGAAATATGGACAAGAGAAACCAAATGGAAAATCCTTTTTTCGATCCCGACAAGCCGGGAAGTATTTTTGTCGGTATGGACCGTTACCATCAGTACTCTCCCCACCAGCCCCGAAATGCCCTCACATTCATTCAGAAAGGAGATGCGGACAGCCTGTTCCGCAAATTCCTGATTGACAATATCAAGGAAGCGGAGTGCTGCCCCTATATTCCGGATACGGAACTGCTCCGGTTTGACCTGGCGAACATGAGGCAGGTTCCACCGGTAGATACCCATACCCCTTTCGAGGAATATATCAGCAAGGAACTGCTGCCGTATTTTCAAGAACACTGCATTCCCCCTGCCAAACGCATTTCCCTGCGTGATGCGGTCTATACCTATAAATACAAGAATGAACCGGACGGCGGCATATTGAAGAAGTATCTCATGCAGGAACCCGCATACTTGGAGTTTCGATTACAGCAACAGGAAAAAAGGACATTGTACCGGTGCCAGCCGCGGTACACATTCCCCTTAAAAGTGGTGGAGAATGACTTCGGATACCTTATCTTTTCCGGTAACGAGATCGGCAGGAACGGATTCAGGGAGTGCATCCGGTACATCACGGACCATTACTTCGACCCGCACTACGATACCGGCCATCTGGCCGTCTACGACAGTACGTTCATGGACAAGAACCTGGTTCCTCTCATAGATGCCGCTTACAAGCCGTGCAAACCGATGGAACTGGATTATTCCTTCGATTTTTATCCGGCATCCTATATCGGTCTTGACGAACTGCCCAAAGAATTCATCGACAGTTTAAAACCGGTATGCTACCATTCGATGGAAGCGACAGCCGGGGATTTTATAAAATTCGCCACCGACTGGCATTTCAATAAGGATACGCAGGTTTCCATCAGCCGGGAGAACCATGACATTTACCGGCTGCTGACCGTCATGCGTAACGGTTATATGAATATTCATGAACAACCGTTTACCTATTTCAATGAACTGCTGCCGTATGCCAAGGAATTTGAAAAAGTCACGCAGGTTAAATCTGCCGGCGAATTCGATACGGGAAAGTTCAAGCGGTTGTCTACGGAAATCCGGAAGGCTGCCGATGGAATTTTGAAAAGGGATTTCGATGTGAGAGGGCACCGTTCCCTTGAGAATATGTTGAATGACTCCACCGTTACCTTCACCGTCGGAAGCCGAAAACTGAATGAAGTTCAAAAGACGGCACTGGCTTCGGGATACGCACTGTATCTCCCGGAAAACAACAAGGAGGCGACAAGGCATCTCTGCAAGGCCGACTTTGAGCAGGGCAGAATTGAGGGTTCCTCCAAGCCCTTCGGCGTCAGGACATACGTGATAAAGGACGGACTGCTCTGTCCGCTGCCGGAAGAGAAGAATACCGTTAAAAAGACTGAGAATAAGAACAGACATAACAATAACCGTTTAAAATAAAGCGATATGATACCTAAAAGTCAGATGTACCTCGGAGCGCGGATTGTAGAGAACGATCCGGAAGAGGAAACTCCCGTTGTTCCCTATAAAGGAACAGTAACAGCCATTGAAGAAACCGGAAAAGGGGAACTGGATTACTTTGTCTATATCCGGCTGGATGATGAGTCCATGAAACAAAAAAGAATCTCCCTTTGCTGCCCGGACAAGATCATGACCTGTTTTCCATGGACTATAGACCTGGAAGAAAAACAGAAAATGGAGCAGAAAATGAAGAATAAAAAAGTTCCCGACCCGTCGAAACGGCATAGACTATCTTAATCAACCATTCATCTAAACCATAAAATAATATGAGTACATACATTGGTTTCAATTTGAACAGCAACAGGCAGATTGAACATTTCCAGACCATAGAGAATCGTTATGGCATCAATTCAGATGGCGGCAAATTTCTTTTCGGGCAGGCAGAACTGGCCTTGAAAGGCTCCTACATTCCTAAGGAAGAAGTCTATTTAATACCATATCAGGGTGCTGTACAACCGGGGAACATTGAAAGGTTCATCAAGGACATGACCCATAACGGAGGACTGTCTTGTGCAACTCATTTCCCATTGCGGGATATCGCCTTCGTTTACGAGAATACATCTCCTTATGGCATCCATAATGTGGATAGCATCCAGAGAATGCTTCAAAAGGCCAAAGACAATCCCCTGCTGAAAAAACAACTGAACGCTTACCGCGCATTCCATCAAGAAAAGGAAAAAGATATCTACAACAGGGTGATTACTGCAATAAATACGAACCAGGGAGTCCTGATGTTCAATGATACCGGCAGGGGGATACAGTGTGCGCAGAAATACCTGCAGCATATTGGCGATAATTTCTTCTCGCCGGTTTACAGGGATGCGGATAAACTGCAAATATATTATTTCAGCACTTCCAATATCAATCTGATCAAAGAGGCGTCAAAGTGTTCGAACATGTTTGAACATGGCTTAAAAAAGATATACCTTCCCCAAAAGGCTCATTTCCTGGATTCAAATATGATAGCCAACTATACCCCGGCGGTAGAATGCAGCATGGCTCCCTCTTTGGAATGTTATAACCAACTGGCCGAAAAGTTGAATCTGGGCAAGAGCCAGAAGAATTATAACATAGGCGTACTCGACCGGATCTGCAAGACCGGGCAAATCGGGAATTTGGAAAAAGACAGCCGGTTCAACCATCAAAACAGCTTTGTCTCCCTGGATGAACGGATCAGGCTGTCTTATGTGGGGAAGCAGGATGGCACACTGCTGAAAAATGCACTTGAACGGACCATCAAGGATACGGCAAAGAGAATCCTACAGACGGACTATGCGGTACGGGGCTATGAACCGCCCAAACAGGAAAAGAAAAAGAGTAGAAGTATCACCATGTAACTATTTTAAATTTCAATCGTATGCAAAAGCAAGAGATTTCAAACATTATGATTTTCTTTGTTACCCAGGACTTGGAAGGGCAACCCCGACAACTGGAGATGCACCTGATGCCGGAGAAAGAAGTATCGATGATGAATCAACGATTCACCGAATACCTCCAGCGGCAAAGGGAAATGTACAAGCCGTCCCTTGTCCAAAGCCACTTGCCGGATCTTTATCTGTGCCGCTACCAGTTTCCGGCAGGAGTAAGCTACCCGGATATCCGGCTCTTTGACAAGGATAACAGCTTGGTACAAAAATTCATCACCCGGAACGGAGGAAGCATGCAGGGCAATGTCTCATTGCGCGGACTGGAATACCTGCATTCTCACGATGAAGAAAAAAGCCTGCCCATGCTGGTAGCCAGCGGACTTGCCGACCACCTGCTTGTACAGCCGGAAGCCAAACGGTTCGCGCTGGCACAGGATACTCTCCACGACGATCCGTCGGAAACCCTGACCGCCGTGGAAACCGCCAAAGGAGTGCTTCTGTTCGAATATTCCGGCTTTGGAAAGACATGCTGCCATGCCTATATGCAACATCTGGCCGACCGTTTCTTCATTACGGACGAAGAGAAACCGGAGTTTGTCAACCTGTACAAGCTGACCCGTCCGGACGCAGAAGTGGTAAAGGCATTCCAAGCATCTCCCAATGCCTTCTCCTTATATACAAACTCTTTTCTGCCGGAGAAAGCACAATATCTGGATGCGACTATCCTGCGGAATGCCCGGCTGGACAGGAGCCACCGCATAGAACCGACATTCGATGCCTATGACAAGTTTGCTTCCTCCTATAACGTGCTCCCCAGTATTGCCAATGCCCAGATACTCCGGTTACTATCCTTACAGGAAACCGCAGGAATCTATGGGATAGACTATACAACCAGAAGGATTCCGTTCATACACAAGAATTCTTTCAACTCCCAGTTCAATGCGCTGCAGAATATTCCGGCTGAAAATAAAGGCGGACAGGAGAAGGTCAAATCACAGATCCGGGATCAGGCGGCCTATATCCTGAAACGTGATTACGGGCTTATCCCGGACAGCCTGCAAAACAAAGAGATAGACCCCATCATTTCCCTCCAGACTCCCAAAGGAGCCGTCTACCTGCCCGCCACGGATGAAGGAGCCATCTATAAACAGTGTTACCTGCAATATCTGGCTGACCGTTTCTTCACTCCGGAAGTACAGGCTCTGGGACGAATCAGAGAATTCTATATTTCCTGCCCGAACCATAGCACGGAGCATTACATGCAGAAGCATCTGGACCTTTTCCGGTCCAATCCTTTCTACGGGCAGCTGGCGAAAATGCCATTGTATCCGATAGAGCAATCCGAGCTGTTGAAGAAAGGTGGCTATCCCATAGAGCCGACATACCATGCATTCAAACAGTTTACGGAAGATTACCGGCTTTCGGTAACGCCGGAGAATGCCGAGATATTCACCCTGCTCTTTATACGGGAATACGGATTACCGGCTGATTTCAATACTAATGAAAGCTATAAGGAGTTCACCCACAAAGGAAATTTTAAACCGCTGGATCAAGAAATGTCCGAACTGCAATCCAAAAAGGGATATAGTGAAAAGGCATTCTACAATATTCAAAACAGGCAGCAGCAACTCGCGGACAAGATACTTGGCCTGAGATACAGACTGACCTGTCCTCCGTTGCAACTGACCGGACCGGCGGCTTCGGAAAAGAGAAAGACGGCTTCCCGTCAGAACAAGTCACATAATCCCCGCATCTAAAACTGATTATCATGCCTGCATGGATGGAAAAAATAAAAGATACATTCACCGCTAAAGCGGATTTAAAGAGCCTGTTTATTGTGTTACAGCCGGATAATCAAGTCTCGACTGTCATGGTCGTGTCGTATGTTCCGACGGATAAGGACTCTTTTCAGGTATTTATGGATCTGACCGCCCGGATTGCTATGGATCAGAAAACCATACCGGATAACTTATTGCTGCATTTTGAGGGAATACCTGCTAAAGATATTCCTTTCACCAGCGAACTACCGGCGAAAGACAGTGAGAAAGCCCTCAGTTTCATCGCCTCTTACGGAGGCATCACTGAAAACAACTCCGTACCTTTACGGAAAGCGGCTTATTTGAGAGCATGCCAAAGGGAACTGACGGCAGAGAATATCCGGGATCTGGACTACTCACCAGCTTATAAGTGCTTTATTGCACACGAAGATGCGATGGAGAAGATTGCGGCAGGAAAGCAAGCCAAACAGTTCTACACCATAGCTGAAACGGAACAAGGTGTCCGCGTATTCAATGACGGACTTTCCGGGACTATAAAGTTTCGGGATTACCTGCAATCGACAGCGGACAATTTCTACTCAAGCTCTTTGCAGGATGTGGAGTCATTGAATATTTACCGGATAGAAACCGTCTCCCGCCGGATGCTGGAACTCTCCAACGGGAATCAGACCACCATGCCGCAGGCCGGGATGGAAATTCTGGCGAATTACAAGCCGTCCGTCACTTTCGACATGCATCCTACGGGAGAAAATCTCAACCGGTTTGTCACAGCCGGCGCATTGGAACTCTCTATCCGTAACCGGAACATTATGACACTTCAGGACATAGCAGCCAGAGGATACGCCCATTTACCGGCAGACGAATCGTTTGCCTATAAAAAGGATTTCTTGTTTGTGGAGAAAGGTATCCGTGAGATTACCCGGCAAAAGGAATTGTACCGGGATTATCCTTTCCGGCAGAAGATGGATGAATTACAAAATGCTGCCAGGTCATTGGCGCAAACACTGTTAAACAGGGATGGAGTCCGGAAGAACTATCATCGGGTAAGCCCGCCTGTTGTTGTTTCTAAGAAAGGAGAAGCTCAAACAGCCGAAAAACCGCAAGACAAGCCCGGACTGTCCTGTGGCAATGAAAAGAAAAAGGTCAAGACAAAAACCGCTTCCGTTAAAAAGCAGGCGAAGCCCAAATTATAATGCATATGGAACTGATAAATAATACATTCATTCCCGAAAAAGAGATACCACGTAGCCGCAGGGCTGCCGGAAGGAAAGCATTCCTGCAAACTTTCAGAAACCTGTTTACCAGCCGGAATCATTTCAGGAGATTCATGGATACTTACCGTTTCAACACGATCCGCTGGAGCGCGTCCAACCTCCACGAACCCTCATGGGGAAAACGGATCGGATTATTCTTTCGTACCAAAAATCCAATCGCTATCCTCCGGGATGATTACCGGAGCAATCGCAGTAATCTGTTGAATAAATGGGAAACGTCCAGCCTGAACCGTATCCAGATGGAACTGGTCCGAATGGGTAGTATGCCTATTCAGAATAAGGACAGACATACTTTCAAAGCTCTGAACAGCATTGAAAAGAAAATCAAACAACTGCAGGAATATGAAGGATGTCCCGATATGAGCCATGAAAAGCAGCTTCTGGCAACATACAAGTACATTCTTTCTTCTCCTTTTGACCGGAAGTTCGGAGGATTGCCACCCGATGAGATTTGTGGGATGCTTCAGCAGAACGGACTGTCTGAATCAAACCTTCCTTACCAAAATTACGAAGGAATCCTCCAGGGCCGTGAAACAGTCATGTACGAACTGGCAACCGGAAAGAACGGGGAGAAATACCTCCAACCGGCAGATCAGGTGAAACTGAATGCGGGAATGTCAGGAATCTCAATGGATTTAATCAGCCGTTTTCCGGCAAAGGAAATACCCCTGCCGAATCTGACGGAAAGCATACAAGTATCGGAAAAGAAAGAGAAGCTCTCCATTCCCAAAGAACCGAAGAAAAGGGTACGGAAAGAAAAATCAAAGGTCAAGAGTGTAAAAATTAAATAGTCATTCATATTAAAAAAGAAAGTAACATGAAAACAATTTGTATTTGTGAGAAGCCCTCGGTGGCACGCAGCATTGCCCGGGTCCTGGGCGTAACGGAGAAACAGGAAGGATACTTGAGTGGGAACGGATATGCCGTCACATGAACTTACGGCCATCTGTTGGCATTGGCCCTGCCTCAAGACTACGGCATTGTCCATGTGGAAAAGGAGATGCTGCCTATTATTCCCGACCCGTTCAAACTGGTTGTCCGTCAGATTAAAACCGAAGATGGATACAAGGCTGATCCGACGGCTCTGAAACAATTGGAAGTAATCCGTAAACTGTTGGGTCAGGCTGATCAAGTGATATCCTGTACTGATGCAGGGCGGGAAGGAGAGTTAATTATGAGATATGTGCTTGAATATCTGGGATATCATAAGGAAACCAAACGCTTGTGGATATCTTCCATGACAGAAAAATCGATACGGGAAGGATTTGATAGCCTCAAATCAAGTAAGGAGTTTGACAACCTGTACCGTGCCGCTAAAGCCAGGAGAGAATCAGATTGGGTCGTCGGTATGAATGCCAGCCTGTCTTTGAGCATGGCTGCAGGCAAGAGTAACTATTCTCTGGGAAGAGTACAGACACCGGCACTTGGCATGATTTGCCGTCGATATCTGGACAACAGGGATTTTATAGCCAAACCCTATTATCTGCTACAGCTACGGACAACGAAAGCAGGGAAAGAACTCGTCTTAACCTGTACCGGGAAATATGATACACCGGAAAAACTCGATGTGGACCGTAAAAAAGTGTATGAAGAGACGACAGCCAAAGTGGTGCAAGTGGAGAAGAAAGAGGTTCCAGAAGAAGCTCCGCTACTTTATGACCTGACCGCCCTGCAACGAAGTGCCAATACCAAACTCGGACTGACCGCAGAACAGACGCTGAACATTGCTCAAAAATTATATGAAGGAGGCTACATTTCGTATCCCCGTACCGGATGTAGCTATATCACAGAAGACATCTTCGAACAAGTCCCTTCCCTCATCGGCCTGCTTAAGCAACATCCCCGTTTCACATGGCATGCGGAAAACCTCTGTAACCAGCCTTTAAACCGGCACTGTGTGGACGATAGCAAGATGACGGACCATCATGCGTTAATCATTACGGAGAACTATCCCCAGAGGCTTTCCCTTGACGAGCAGAATATCTATTCCATGATCGCGGGACGCATGTTGGAGGCTTTCTCCGGCAAATGCCTGAAAGAAACGGTATCCGTACAAGCGGACTGTAACGGCGTTCTTTTCGGGATAAAAGGAAGCCAAATCAAAGTTCCGGGGTGGAGAGGCATCTATAACGAACCCAGTGAGAAAGAAGAAGGAAGTCTTCTGCCCGAATTTCAGGAAGACGAAATATTGCCCGTGCTCGGTATTGATACATTGGTCAAGAAAACCAAACCGCAGCCCATATTCACTGAGGCAAGCCTGCTTGCTGCGATGGAAGGTTGTGGCAGAACATTGGACGATGAAAAGGAAAAAGAGGCAATGGAGGATTCCGGCTTGGGTACACCGGCTACACGTGCCGGAATCATCGAACTGCTCATTGCCAGACACTACGTGGAAAGAAACGGACGGTCACTGATTCCCACTCCCAAAGGACTGGAAGTATATGATATTGTAAAAGAGAAGATGATCGCCAACGTGAGCATGACCGGAGGGTGGGAATGCGCCTTGCATGAAATCGAAACCGGCAAAGTTTCCACGGAAACATTTACTCAGAGCATCAATTCCTATACCCAACAAATCACCTCGGAACTGCTTGCCCTGAAACTTAACCATCCGGACTTGCCACATTGTAACTGCCCCAAATGCGGAGCAGAAACGATTATCGTCTTTAACAAGGTCGCCAAATGCAGCGATCCCAATTGTGGGTTCCTGTTATTTAGAACGTTCAACGGCAGGGAACTGACGGATAATCAGATGCTCCTGCTGCTATCGGGGAAACGTACCGGATATCTGAAGTTTACCAGCAAGAAAGGAAAGAAGTATGAGGCATCACTCGAGCTGGATGACAATTACAGGATTGAGATGACTTTCAAGGATAATAAACCTAAAAAATAAAGAAGCGACTTATGAAAAAAGAAATGGAAGAGATACCGGATGAACTGAATCCGGACTTAATGCTGAATACGATTGCTTCCGAACTGCTGATCAAGATAGCCAAAGGGGAGATTGATATCCAGAAGCTGGTCAGGAAACAACTCTCGGACAGGGGAATCGATGACCAACGGAACTGGATAGGACCGGACAAGGCAAGAAAATATTGGGAGAAATATAAGATGCCTGTCTAAACCAAGTCAGTCAGGATAAGAAGATAATTGCAGGTTATTCAATCCGTTTGTAGGCCAGCCTGCAAATACCGGATCTGAAACATTTGTTCCCGGTCATTTCCCATGAGGAAGGACCGGGAATTTCTGTAAACAGACGTATGCCGTCCCCTTGGATATACGGTGCGACAAAAAGGATGATTTCATCCACCAACCAGTATCTGAACATGCTGCTTATAACGGAAATTGTATCCGGAGCCGCTTCTATGAAATAAATACCTTCATTTTTCTTTTTCCATTGTGTCAATGAGATGAAAGATACATCCGGCCCGAGAGTCTGTGTAGCACGTTCCCGTATTTTGGTGAGGCCATATTTGTTCGGATTATCCCACAAAGGGGAAGAAACAGTCCTGTCGAAGAGGTATCCGTCAAGAGTAGTGATTGCAAGTAATTGGAGTTTTGCCATAAGTATAATATTTAACCTATAAATATTATTCGGCAGAAGTATTTGAGAAAGCGTGGCCTTACCCAACTCCAAGACGGAGGTTCTGGTAAACCTATGAATAGTAGCTGTGTAAGCCACGCTATGACAAAGCATAGCATAAGCAATACACAAAAAGCCTCTATTCATTGAAATTTACCAGATTTCCGTCTTGAGACATTCTGCGAATGTTATGTCTATATCTAATTGGAAGGCTATTGCCTGCCATTTAAATCTATATTTCGTTCCAAAGATACTCATATTTCTGATTTCTCCGAAGAAATCCATATCATAAAGAAATGTGGCAGGGCAAAAAAGGAAAAAAGATGAAAGAGTTACCATTTGTATAAGGGATGTCGGATTTCACGACTCCCCCGTTAAATAAAAAGTATAAGAAAAGCTACGCTGACAAAAAATGACTATTAATGACTATTAACGACACTGGAAACTAAACGATTGATTT
The DNA here is from genome assembly GCF_000156195.1 of Bacteroides finegoldii DSM 17565. Taxonomy (GTDB): domain Bacteria; phylum Bacteroidota; class Bacteroidia; order Bacteroidales; family Bacteroidaceae; genus Bacteroides; species Bacteroides finegoldii. The sequence goes on from NZ_GG688320.1 coordinate 104,968, forward strand.
ATAGTAATATTCCCTTTATCTTGCACCCAATTTCATTATTCACAATTTAATTTATAAATCATGGAACTGACAATTATCGAAACAAGTGCTTATCAGGACTTGAAGAAACAACTAAGTATGCTGTCCGTGCAAATGATGGACTTTCAAAAGAAAATAGCCCCCGTAACACCGGACAAGTGACTGGATGCGCAGGATGTGTGCCTGGCTCTCAATATTTCCAAAAGGGCACTGCAGACTTACCGGGATAACGGGCTGATTCCTTATTCTAATATCGGTGGAAAATTCTTTTATAAAGAAGTGGACATCCAGCAAATTCTGGAGGAAGGACTAATCAAAAAAAGAAAATAAAGAGTATGGCAGACATTATCACTAAAGATTCGGAAGAGTTCAAGGAACTTACCGGATGGATCAAACGGACAGGAAAAAATCTGGAGGCTGCTGCGGCACGGATACGTCCGACGATTGCAGACGAACATTATCTGAGTGGAGATGAGGTATGCCGGATGCTTCATGTTTCCAAGCGTACATTACAAACACTACGGGATGAAAAGGCAATACCTTATACCTCAATTACCTCTGTCGGGGGTAAACTGCTCTATCCGGAAAGCGGGCTATACGAGGTACTAAAAAAGAACTATAAAGATTTCAGGCGTTACTTGAAATAAGCAACCTGCCTGAATACGAAAAACACCCTTCAACATTTGCTGAAGGGTGTTTTTTCATACTTATTCTAATTGGCCAAGCGATACACGGAACCAATCTTGTCGCACATCCTATCCGTATCTTCCCCAACCTTCGGATTGATCAGTTCAGCATAGACTTGTGTGGAAAGAATCGATTTGTGTCCTAATACTTTTTGCAAAGTTTCTAACGGCATGCCTTTCAATATAGCCAAAACTGCAAAGGTATGTCTCCCGATATGAGGGGTGATATTTACATTACAATCACACTTTTTCCCTAAAACCTTAAAACTACTTTTCATGGTTTCATAATCACCGACGGGGAAAACGCAATCAGGAGAATCTTTCTTTTTGTTATCACCCTTATACTTTTCTACAAGTTCAATTGCTATAGGTAATAATTTCACGACGTATGCTACGCCTGTTTTTATACGGTTTCCCATGAGCCATGTGCCACCATCAGAATCTGTATGGATATTCTTATAAGTAATTGCTTTCAGATCTGCGAAGGCGAGGCCTGTGAAGCACATGAAAAGTAGCATGTCACGCATAGCCTGCTGACGTTTATACCTCAATTCTACATGTATAAGCCTCTGCAGTTCTTCTTCAGAGAGAAATGAACGTCTTTTATATCCCGGCTTACATCCAAAACCCGTGAAGGGATGAACTTTTATTAAACCTTTCTCTTGAGCGATATGCATTAGCCATTTCATGGTATTAACACGTCCGAATGCTGTAGAACTGGCCGAGCCGCATGTGCCCAACATCCAATTATAATAGTCTTCAATAAAATCTTTGTCAAGTTCATCAAGTGCAATGTCCTCAACATTCTTTTTGTCTTTCAAAAAAAGCAATGCGCTCTTATAATCGGCTACTAAACCAAGATAGGTGCTTTTTGCCTTTTCCTTGCCTACTTTCTCCTTGTATGACTCAAGCTGTTCCCTGAAAAGCTCCATAAGGGTGTGGGAATCTTCTTTAAAACCGACATAGCGGCTATAGACTTTCTTGGCTGTGACAAAACTGTCATGATCGCATATGTATTGGTAATGCTTGGCAATTTGGGCTTTGGCATTATCAAGTTCCTGGTTTAACATTCTAGCTTCTTCGGATTTCCCTTTAGCCCTATTAGCTTTGGCGTCCCATAAAGAAATAGACACCTCCTTCTTACAGCTAAAGCAAGCTGTGGTCTTGTTGATGGTAATACGTCCCATTACAGGTACTTTACCATTCTTAATCGATTGATTTTTAGTGTAAAACAACACTCTGAATGTACTTCTCATAACTCAACTTTTTTAGTTACAAATTTAATTACTGTTGAGGTATTTGAAGTTATGAAGAATAATGCAATATATTGAAAACTAATGCCTTATATCCGATTAGTAGGCAAATTGGAAGAGGTAACAGATAAGTAACATAACTCACTCCCAAATATGCTCTATTTAGCTTTATTCACCACATCCGATTAAAACATTAGTTTTATAACTATTTGAATTTTAATAGGTTTGCACTATATTTGCGCATCTTGAAAAAACACTTTGTTTCACGCCGAGAAACAAAGTGTTTCAAGCAGTGAAACTATTTTTGAAACTAATCGCCACAGGTGAAGAGGTGGTGAAGTTGTTACCCTTCACCCGCAAACTCCTTATTCATCGAAGAGACAGAGAAAAGGTGAAAGAAGACATAGAAAGATTGAAAATAAATATCCGATGAGAAAATCCATTCTATTCTGTAATAATTAAAAACCGCACCGATTAATTACTAATCCGTTAATCACTATTTAATTACTTTGTACACCATTATGAGCTTCCCAACTAAATTTCAAAAGAGCAACTACACCCAAACTTCATATTAAGAAGAGCTATTTTGATTTAGTTTTTTTAAAGAATGCTCCTTACCAATTAGTTTTCCCGTTCAATAATATATTTGTTTTAATCTCTTGATATAGTTGACTGATTCGTATCTTCTATAACCGAGTTGTCGAATTTATGTTTTTTCTTTCCAAAAGTGAAACGATAATTTACCGATAAGCTAATCACATGATCGCTGACGCGAGGTATTCGACTTTCATATCTTCTTTCATAGCCAATTTGCTGAAGAGATCCTTTAGAGACTGCCTTGTACGGTGTTCGCATATATAAATCAATATTCCAGTTGTTGATACTATAACCAGCTCCGAATCCCAGCATTCCGGGAGAATGAGTCATAAGACCGGAAGTGATTTTCATATACTTTGATGGTGCCATATAGTTTACATCAAAGCTCCAACCATTATGCATATAAAAAAGAGAACAGCAAAAGAAAAAACGATCAAAAGAAAATTTTTTCCACAATGTCACATCCATGCGGTCATAAATCAGCACTGGTCTTAAACTAAATATCTGTGGAATAATATCATATTGCAAAGCCAATTCATAGTGCTGACTCAAACTTTTGCCTCCATTCAAATTTTGATATATAAACATTTTCCGTTCGTCATCATAACGATATAGTTCATAGATCTGCGGATTACTTATGTGCAAACTAGCTGAATAAAGCAATGTCAACTTAGAATTCATAGTCCAATCATAATTTAATCCTGCATTATATTGCAAATAGTCTTTTAATTCAGGATTTCCTACAAACATCTCGTATTCATTTTTTTTATATTCGTAACCGGTACGATTTGAAAGACCTATTTCTGTACTACGGACAGTTCCGGTCAACTTCAACGAATGTCCCTTATGAAGATAGGAGAGTTTCAATGAAGGTATGAAAAAAGAACTGAACACATGATTTCCATTCGTCGTAGTATATGATAAATGTTCGGCAATGCTAGCTTGTAGATTAAATTTCTTCTTAATGCGATAATTATATGTAGCATAAAAACTGGTATTACCTTTATTTAAAAAGATCTCTGAATTTTGCCCCTCTTTTGTATTTAAGTTGTTAGTATACGTAAAATTCTGATTTAGAGTCAAACTGACAGATGATTTATTTTTGAAACTTTTACTATAGTTACAATTAAGCCTTCCATACCAACTATCTTCGGCAGTAGCATTGGCATAAGAAGACGTTATGACTTCATCCGTACGCTGCTCATACCATCGATTGTAATCGTTGTTTCCATAACTTCCATACAACTCCAATCGAAGTATCTGCCTTTTGGGAAGAGTACGATTATAGCGTAATTGTAAAGCCGGATTCAACCTAACAGTATGTTTGTATTCTTGTTTCACGAGAACAGCGGATGTATTATTATACCGTTGCCGATTCCAGTCGTCATTTTCGGACATACTCCTATTCATTCGTAAAGAAGAATAAAATGTTTGCAGCTTATCTTTATAGATATAGTTCAGATAGGTTTTCAAATTGTTATTGTTATCCAATGAGGGTAGCTCATCATCTGTCCGTACAATGGTTTCGTCAGGAAAATGATAAATGGTTTCGGTATATCCCTCATCATGATTTCTAAAATGAGTATAACTGTCCGATACTGACACAGCCCATTCAGATTTTCCTTCAAAATACTGGGCAGTTCCTCGTCCAGTACCTGTTGGTTTGTTCAATTGATGCCTTGCGTTTAAAGCGATTGTTCCTAAGTAATCCCGTTCTTTAAGTATATAATCTAATATAGTAGAAGCTTCCGGGTAATCGGGACGACCTTGAGAATAAAAATCTACACGTTTAATATCTTTGGGGTTTAGATTCTGCACTTCTTCCCGTGTTGCCTCACGTCCGTCAATACACAATAATACGCTTTCTCTATGATAAGTGATAGTTGCACTTCGAGGATCAGCTTCCAGCCCCGGAATCATTAACGCACGCAAAGCACTGTATCCATCATAAGAATGTCGTAACTGCTCACGAGTAGGGAATACCATTATTTTGTCTTCGGTATTTATCCGGTTTTGAGCTAGCACAGTTACTTCCTGTATCTGTACCACTTTCTTATCCATCGTTATTTCTCCTAAACGAATCTGGGTCTCTTTGGTCGGATTCAAGACTAAAGTGGTTTCTTTATAACCTAAATAACTGATTAATAGCTTGTACTTTTGTTCCGTACGTGGAAGTTTGAGTTCAAATTCTCCTTTACTATTTGTAACTCCTCCTATCACTAAAAGCGTATCATTACTATAGCAGTGTATAGTTGCCGCTACTAAGTCTCGTTTATTTTCATCTATTAAATGTCCTTGTATTTTCAGTTCTTGTCCAAAGAGTGAAGTTCCCCAAAATAACAAAGCAAATAGTAATATAGCGTATTTCATAAAATTATTTATATTTCAATTTTACATATTCATTTTGCCGATGAATTAATACCATAGCTGCTTAGCATCTTTATATAAGAAAATTCGTTCATCCGTCCCCCTAGTAAGATTTCTCAATAATAGTAAAGCATTTTGTGGTACATGGTGAAAGGTTAGACTAAAATCGTCAGCTATTTGTTTGCCCAACGACACCCAATCCATATCCCAATAAAAAAGCTCGTAAGTATCTCCAATACGAACATTATTGTCATCATTACGTGTCATATAGCCTATTCTTCCAACAGATTCCGGTTTGCCCAAATCCAATCCTACCCAACCATCTCTTAAAGTTTTAGATGCGAAAAATGTCAACGGATCTAAATCAAAAGCAGCAAAACGGCTATAATGAGGATTTTTGCTTCGTTCTTCAGAACCTATAATGGTTCCTGTCAGTTTTTTATTGTCTTTATCCAAGAACATCAATTCTGCAATATTACAGCGGTAGGGCTTTGGACAGATATAACGCCAATAACGATACTTTGTAGTATCGCTCACATTTATACTACCCGATACGCTATACTCTTTGAATGTATGTACTGTGACAGCATCACTGAAATCCTCCTTGTGTGCTGCTTGAAACATGCTGTATTTTAAACGGAGTGCTGTGGTGAACGCTTTGCGCGTTAAAGGATATTTCCGTTTTAGACTAATACTTCTTTTCGATGTGTTATCGGGATTCAAGAACTCCAGTTCACCTTTTTCATTCAACAAAGCAGGATAATTGAATGGACGAACCCTTCCATTTATATAATATACCGGCAGATAGACAGCTCCCTTCTCTATTTTATCAAAGACGATCTGCTTACTATCTTTTATTTCCGAAAAGCAAATAGGAATCCATTTCGCATTGTCGAATACAGCCAGATACGCATATCTTTCTTTGCGTTCTCTTTTCCCGGAAAGTACAGGAAAAACAGGATCAATGGTCGTTGCATATTCATCCGTAACGTCTTTTATAAACACATTGCGCAACGTTGACGGGACACTACCAGCTTCTTTATTCAGCCGGACTAAGGCCGAATTGGGAGAATATGTTCTTCGATATACTTTTCCTTTACACTCCCCCGGTCGTAAGGCAGCTAAAAAAGGTTCATGTCCTCCTTCACATACCATTCGGCGATCGTGATCTATCAAAATACTAAGCCACGAATGTGCATGTGCTTTTGTAGGCCACTGCAAAACGAAATCATACGAAACCGCAAACCCCTTACTGCGCATGATAGCTAAAGCTGTGTTTGTCCTTGTCTCACAAGAATTGGAAGGAATATTGCACCAAAACGGAACCTTATATAACGCATGCCACTTCAGAGGCTTTTTCAAATCGACAATAACAGTATCACGTAGTTTAATATTAATAGCTTCTGCCGCATGATAAGGTGTTTTATTCCAAATGTCATTATAAGAAAAATCGCCTAATGTGTCATTAGCTATCGGTTTCAACACATTGCGCCAATCATCAAAAGCCTGAAACTCTACGCACTTATAAGGAAGCATATATTCACAAAATTCATCGAATGTAATGCCTCTTGCCCAACGACCTTGTTGCCAATCGTCAAAAGCCGCGTCTATACTCTGTATCAGATAGTCGGCTTTTATGACAGAGTAATCTTCCTTAAACTCAAAATCATCTGATGGAAACTCTAACAACAAGTTATTTAATTCATTCACCTGTTCATCAATCTTTCTGTCGGAGAAGATAATCTTTTCAGCTTCGACATAATATTCTTCAATATCTTTCCCTATATACGACTGGTGTCCGGGCATATTCATTATCAAAAATTTGGCAGCTCTAAGTTTCAAACTGTCAGCTTCGTTTTCTTTATAATGCTCCAACACTTTTTCAAGTTCCGGACGATTATTGCCCGCCAGTGTCAGCACCTTTTCCAACTGTTTTTCTTCAGAGCTTTGACAACTGAAAAGCAAAACAAGAAAAAGAAAGATGAATGTAGCTTTCATTTTGTTTTATTGTTAGTTTATAATTAAATATTCTTTTTACGCAAATAGTTTCTAGCCTCTTCTTGTATGATAGTAACAGTGTAAGATGGTATCTTTATTCGTTTATTTATTATTTCTAAAGCTATCCGTTCGGCAAGTATGCAGTTATCAGATTTTACATAGACCCTCAAAAGTCCTTGTAATGGAAGAAAACGGCTAGGACACATACATTGTGCCAGCTTATATCGTCTTTCAGCTTCTTCCCAACATTCCATTTGATAGTAATTATCCGCCAATTGCATTTGCAGGTCATACGTATTGATATAAGATTCGCAATGCAAGAATATGTTGACGCTTTGTTTGTACAATTCCACATTTTTCAATTCTGATGCATAATTGTACAAGAAATAGGGATTGCCATTCCACTCATCGTATAGCTTGGTAAATATAGATAATTCATTATCCAGCAAACCAGTGTTCTTTTCTGCAATCAACGAAATTCGCTTCCATGTACGTTCGAAAATGATATTCTTAATCAAAAAGAAACAGAGTATAAAAAGAATAATCAATAAAAATGGCTTATTGAAATGTATTGTTCGTAGAGCAACCTCCCGTTGATTAAGTGAAGCGAGGCAGTAGATAATCATGAACCAAACAAAAGCATATTTGAATGGATAAGAAAAACAGGAAAATATAGCAATAGAAACAAGCGTCAGTATGGCTGGAGTGTCAAATGCCACATTACTTCGAAAAACAGCAATCAACGACAATAAGAATAAAACGATTCCTATGAGTCCTTGTTCAATCAGCAGCAACAGATACTCATTAAATGGATGATTCGTGTTTCCTGCCAATATTCTATCGCTTTCATCAGCATGGGAGGAAGACAAATATTTGGCTTGTTCCGGCATGTAATCCGCCTTAAAAGAACCAAGTCCGTTTCCCTGAATTATATGTTCCTTACACAATCCGGCAGATACTTTCCAAATCAGAACACGACCGGAAGCGGAAGCTGGTTTTAGATAAATCAGTCCAATGAATAAACTTATTAGAAACAAAGCGCCTCCGCTGATAAGAAAGATGCGCCTTTTATGAATTAACTTCCGATAGCGGAGAGCGTAAAAAAGGAGTGTTACTACGCATAAAGTAAGTACACCTGTTCTCGAACCGGATAAGATAACGACTATAATGAGGAGAAGACACGCCATAAGCTTGAACATTCTTCTTTTTCCGTTAGAAGGATGACACAAAAGAAAAGGATAACAGAGAACGATGCTCGCAGCAAATCCGGCGGGATTATCAAAAGAACCGGTAACAGGAAAATAAGATTGAGTTTCTATATACCCTGTGTATTGCAACAAGCCATACAAGGCTGACAAAACTCCAACGACAGCTAAAATGCTATTAAATGTTTCTGTAGGATTTTTTCTATTACGCATCAACACAAAAAGAATCCATCCAGATACGATGTATACACTGTGTATATATTGCGATGTAAAGAGACTGTAAACGAAAACATATCCCATAAAAACAGTAAAAGACAGAAATAGAAAATCAACAGACAGTCTAATTTTTCGTTTCCAGTTCCCTATGCAAATACCTCCCCATAATATGATACCGACAACGAAACTTATATTTTTAGGCATAAAATACCTATCCATAAACCAATCAGCCGATAAGTATAAGGTGGTGATAAGTAAAAAAGAAAACGTAAAAACATTATCACTGAATAATTGCCTTAACTTGCAGAATATAAAAGAGGGAGTCTGTGTTTGCATTGATAATAATTAATTCTTCTTTCGGTCCTAATCCCTTTCCTTTCGGATTGAAAGAAAAATGAAGCGAGCACGATTCGTCAGGATTTAATTCATACTTCTCCACCGATGCTTGTGTACATCCACATCCAGTTTCGATCTCTCCTATCTCCAATCTGGCATTGCCTACATTGGTGATTGTAATGCTATCACGACAAATTATATCAGAACTAATTATTCCGAAATCGTGTGTATAGGAAGACAGAGATACCTCTGCCTTCCTTTTTTGATTGCAAGAAACGCAAATCAGCAGAATAACAATAAGACCAAGGATTTTACTCATTTTTCATTGTCGCTGATGGTGAATTACTTGGAATAGTCTCGATAAAACGAGGGGCATTGTTACGTATACTGTCCAATAATGGTTTGGTCTTTTTTTCATATTCATCCTTTTTAATAGTATAGTCCAACCAAGCCAAAAGAATATCCCGATCAGTTTTGGGCATTCGGTCGAGAATCTGTAGATATTTTGGAAAATCAGGCTCCCTTGACATTTTTCGTCCGTTCAATAAAAAAGATAAGTGTAATCGTACGACATCCGGGTATTGGGCATATTTTTCTAAAAAGAGTAATTGATTTTCCATATTTCTCTTTGTGCCAATCATATAGGTACTGTAATCTTCATTAATAGGAGTACCTGATACCACACCCTCATCTGCCCAATTAGCAATACGGATATGGATATTACCAGGCTCAACTATAAAATACATACCCAAATTCAACATCTCTCTTTTTGTCCCTGCACTATAAAGATACGCCAAAAATGGCTTTTGTAAAAGTACACCTTCATAATGGAATTTCCCATCAACCACCAATATACTATCAATAAATAAATGTTTAATTCGTTCTTTTTCTTGACTAAGAGCAGAACTATTGATTAAACGCAAATAACTATTATCCAACGAATGATCAGGTAATTCTCCCTGAATAGTATATTTTTCTTGTCCGTAAAATAGCTGGGCTATAGATACGAGAATAAAAATCAATATAACTTCTCTCATAATAGACATTATATAGATTAAATTGTTATATATCTCATTTTGTGACTGATTCTAAAGTTGTGTAACCCACAAGCAATAAGAATCACCATATCTTCGAAACCGAATTTATGGCATCTAAATCGTTCTTTGACAATACGGTATTTTTTCATACCACCGATAGCATGCTCAACTTTAATCCTAATTCCGGAAATCCTCTTGTTCTCTTGCTTTTCATCAGAAGTAAGTTCTCTTCCTTTAGGTTTCTTTTTGGGCATACACACTTCAACACCGGCTGGTCTGTGTCCGATGAAACCGGTATCCTGCCAAAGTCTGATTCCCTTAGGAAGGGAAAACGGTTCTGTATCACATATTTTCTTGTCATGAACATGACCTTCATACGTGGCACTCAACCATACAATCCTAAGATTACTAGTACAAAGCAGGTTATTCTTTACGCTATGAGTTTTTTTTACCACTATAGCAAGCTGATTGTCGGTCTTCATCAACCGGACGCTGAATGGGTCTTTCCGTTCCATCCAACAGGACATCTTCACATTCTTTGAGTATGTGTTGCAGACGTTTGGAATTTCGGTCAGGCAATTCCCCCAACGTTTTTAATGTACGTCGTAGGATTTCGGAAAGAAGATGAATCCATTTGTTTGCTTGGGGCTGTGTCATTTCAAACTGAATGGCGTGGAGTTCCTGAAGAGGGTTTGTTTTCAGATATACCAATATAAAGAACAGTTTGTCCTGAATCAAAGGAAGAACGCTGGTCTTTCTATTGTAAGATATACGCTGACGAACTTTTCCTTCCAAAGTAAAATGACTATAATACTCATCCCAATGGTACTTGAAGGTTATCAGCAATGCGTCAAATTCAACAGGAGTTAATCCTGTTGCTGCAAGTATCTGGCTATGGCGGTGGCGAATCTTGTCGTAATACATCAATTGAACTGTTTAGACCACAAAGATAAGTCAAAGAACGCTTTAATCAATTATTCAATATAAACTCTAATATTAAAAAAAATAATTACTATAAAAAAACGAATCTTCATCCCTTCTCTTTACATATTTAATTCTCCCAAGAAACTGACACTTTGATTGTGTTGCATAGTGACACTGATTTTCGCACTTCCATTAGAATACACCTCAATTTTAAAATTGAAATAATCTACTGCTGTACGTGTTGAAAACTTGATATGGGCATTCCCTTTTTTATCTATATTCACAGCATATTTTTTAATAGGAGCCTGAAAAATAAGTTGATTTCCTCTATCACTATAAGGTATATCGGATGCCTCAAGATAAAGAAGGTTAGAAAATACTGAATCATTTTTAATTTCTATCAAATCTAAGTAATCCAATTGTATAGGATCTCTATATGGAGGTATGTAAGTGTCCACATATATCTTATAGTTCTTTGATCTGATAATATTGCTAACAGCTTCCGCCCTTTGTTCCCTCTTACTTTGGGCAGAAAGAGTGGGAACTCCCACTAACACTACCCAAAGCAATATAAAGATTTTCCTTTTTGTTTTCATATCAATTACAATTTAAAATATAGATATTAATATCACAACATTTAATGATATCCCAAAATAGGACATTTCCCTTTGCTTTGTTTGCAGTTCTCTATTCCGTTTTCCAAATACTCATAGATTGGTTCTGTGCATTCATCAAGTATCACTGCATACCTTTTTCTAATTCTGAAACTTTCTCCGGAGGAGTATCTACAGGGTATTCCAGCTATATTTCGATCATATTGATTAACACAGTCTTCTATTCTCGCCTCTGCCATTTCACTATAGGCTTTAATACAATTTTGAATTGCCTCATCATCTTCTGTGGTACGAGTTATAACAACTTGATGCATTTTACGCTTTTGACGGGCCCTCATTAATTCCAATCTGGCGAAATCTGTCCCTTCGTAAACTTCTCTAACTAAATTGGAAAGCTGATATAAACTGGCGTAATAATCGTATCCAAGCAATTTATTCCATTGAATTTTCGCTTCAGAACGAGTTTCCAGAGTAAGTAATTCTTTTTTAAGTTGCTGATATTGCTCCATTTCTTCTTTCGAAAATTTAGAAATGGCATTCAACATTTTTCTCATGTTCTTTCTGATTTCTTTTTCCAAATTCTGATGCGCTTCCGAAGCAATAAAAAGATCAGCAGCAGTCATATCTTCTGCCTGTTGAGAGTAATCATCAGCATCATTTATCTGACAACTAAGCACAGAAATACTAATTAGAAAAACTAATCCAACCATAATAAAGCCTAAATTCAATTTTTTCATAAGAACTACTTTTAGAGATTAATAATATTGAATATCTTTTTCAAGGCGACACCCAATTATTAGTAGATAATCATTTGGCGCATTTTTCAGTTCTGTCTATATCACATAAGATAAGAAACTGTATTTTTCCATACTATTAGTACGAATAAAAGTTTATTGCTCTTGTTGTTACAAAGGACGATATTTATAAATTTAAATACAAATTTCAACCGTATACAAATGCGTATACACGGCCAATGTATATGCGTTTTTTAAGACCAAGGATTTTACTCATTTTTTATAGTCAATGATGAACTACTTGGAATAGTCTCGATGAAACGAGGTGGATCACCGAGCAAACTATCTAATATTATTCTGGTCTTCTTTTTAAATTCTCGTTCTTTTATAATATAATCCCACCATGACAAAAAAACATCTCGATCCGCTTGAGGCATTGAATCAATAATGCATAGATATTGAGAGAGTTCAGACTCTCTAATCGGATATTTTGTCCTTAAATCACGAGCCAACATGACTCGGATGACATTCGGATATTTTGCATATTTTCTAAGAAAAGTAAACCGACCTTCTGAACGTTGTTCAGTTACTGATATATCTAATAACTTACTATTCTCTGTTTTAGTACTATCTTCCGCCATTTTTCTCCGATCTCTATTCCAATATACAGCACCCCATTGAACTTCTCGCTCAAGAATGTAAGTATTATAATCTTCATTGATGGAAGTGCCCGATACATTAGCGTCAGTATCCCAATCGACCATACGAATATAAATATTCCCCGGTTCCACAAAAAGATTAATATCAGTCGCTTTATGGAACGATGGACCATCATAGGATATTTGTGCAAAAAAAAGGCTTTCGTGTGACAATTCCTTCGTAAAAAAATTCCTTGCCAATCACCTTTATTTTTATGCTGTTGGCGTATGCCTGTTTTTGTCCTTCCCTTTCTTCAAGAAGAGACGATTTGTCTATTAATAACACATATTTACCATCTAGAGTATTATCAGGGAATTCACCCCGAATCGTAAATTTCTCTTGCCCCAAAAGCAATTGAGCAAAGAATGCAAACACAAAAAGAGAAAAAAATTTTTCTTTCATAATTGTATGTTATTTGGAATCTTGATTTTTATCACGTTGTTTTTTTACAGCAGTCTTTTACGCAATCCTCTCTATCTTTATCGACTTGCCTTACACATTCATCTCTACTATTTCTAGCTAGTTGTTTCAAATATTCCAACCTTTCCGGATACATAAGTTTCTCCCAATCAGACATACTATTTTCAGCATTTTGAACTTCCGCATAATATGTATGTTGGCATTCCATATCTGCATTTGTAGCATTCGTATTGCAATCATCAATACAACGTTGTTCTGAATCAGTATCTCGTGTACTAATAGTAATTTGATTCATTTGACGTTTTTGCCGAGCTCTTATTAATTCTAATCGGGTAAAATTTGTTCCTTTGTAAACTTTCCAAACCAAAGAATCAATTCTATCGTAACTGGCTTCTTCATCATATCCGAGTAAGATATTTAATTGAATCTGCGCTTCAGCACGAGTATCCGATTTAGATAACTTTTTTCTAAGCTGTTGATACTGTTTTTTTCTTCTTTAGAAAATTTATCAATTGCGTTTTTCTTCTTCTCAAATTCTTTTTAATCTCTTTTTCTAAATTCTTATACGCCTCCGAGGCAACAAAAAGGTCGGCTTCAGTCAAATTATTTTCTTGAATAACATTATCATAACCACTATCAGTCTGACAACTATGAAGTGACATAACTATAACAACAGTCCATGTAGTCAAAGCTAAAATGAGTCTTTTTGTTTTCATGATTTGATTTTCAATTATTATTTATTTGTCTTTCAATAAAACGAGAAGCATTACGATTAAGACTATCGGTCAACGCTCTTCTCTTTGCCCAATACTCCTCTTTCTTCATTGTATACTCTCGCCACGCTATCAAAATATCTCGATCCGCTTTGGGCATTAAGTCAAGAATACGTAAATATTTAGCATCCACCAATCTTTATTTAATTCCTTAACTTCCAAATAGCGAGATAACATTACTCGGACAACATCCGGATATTTGGCATATTTCTCAAAGAAAGCCAATTCACCTTTTTCAAAATCCTCAAATGCTGAACCAAAAGAATAAGTTCCTTCAGCTTCCGAAGTCTGCCCCTTTAAACGGATAGTTCTAAAAATTCTATTTACCAGATTTCTCCGTTCAATGACACAAGTGTTATAGTCTTTATTGATAAGAGTACCCGATACATTTCCTTCCTCATACCAATCGGTTATATGGATCTGGATATCCCCAGGTTCTATTACAAAAGAAGTCGCACTTGTCTGACCACTGAATGTTGATCTATCGTAATATATTTGCACCAAAAAAGGTTTTCGTGTGGTTGTCCCTTCATAATAGAATTTTTTATCAGTTACCAATATCTTAACTTCATCGTCAGATACTTTCCATTTACGTTTGTACTCATCAGGAAGAAAAGACTTATCTGTCAGTATTATATATTTTCCGTCTAGGCAATAGCAGTTGGCATAGGTAACACGCATCTTGCCCAAATCAAGCAAGGCTGGATAGAAAGCCCTATCCTGTATATGGCATTGATTGGAAGACCGGGAGCAAACAAAAGCCACCCGCTCAGCTTTGCCATGAAACCGTTTCTTGATTATGATTACAAACAGAATCAAGAGTTTGAGAAAGCACTTGCAAAATATGATGAACTGATGAGCATGAGCTGTAAAGAACGTACGGATAGCGGTGAGGAACAGTTTCCACAAGAACCAATTCGTAAACGCTTCTTGATTTCGGATGTAACACCTGAAGGATTGAGCCTTATTCATGCGCAAAACAAACGTGGCTTATGCTTGTGGGCTGATAAATTATCCGCTTGGTTCAAGAACTTCAACCGTTACAATAGTGGTTCGGAAGAACAATTCTGGCTGTCGGTATTCAGTGCCAAAACCACTATATCCGACCGCAAGAATGCCAAGAGTTCCATCTTCATCAAGCGACCGTATATATCGGTTATCGGCACTATCCAAAAGAAAATTCTCAGTGAACTGGCTAAGGGCGAACGCTCCAGTAACGGATTTATTGAACGCATTCTGTTTGTAATGCCCAATCTGTAACAGAAAGCACGTTGGAATGACAAGGAGCTTCCGGAGAATATTGAGCAAGATTAGAATACCATTATTGACAAGCTGATACAACAAGAGTATACCCTCAATGAGTTTGGAGAGATAGAACCGCATATTCTTGTCCTCACTGAGGATGCCAAAAGACGGCTTTACGAATGGCAGCACCATTTCTCTGAGTTGTGCGACCGAGAAACAAACGACACCATTGTGAGTATCTATTGCAAGCTGGAGATATACATCACCCGTTTCTGTCTGATTATCCAATTGGCACGATGGACTTGTGGAGAGTATGATAAAACCTGTATCGACCTGTTGACAGTAGAACAAGCCATTAAACTGACGGAGTATTTCAAAGAATCTGCATTAAGTGTTCAAAATATTCTCAATGAAAATGCGCTCAACAGCCAACAACAGGCGATAGTCAATCTGCTTCCTCCAGCCTTTACAACTGCCCAAGCGATACAGATAGCCGAGCAGAGTGGAATGAAGGAACGAACATTTCAACGCTTTCTCAATGACAACATCGGGACTTTGTTCCGCAAAGAGAAACATGGAGAATATTCAAAGATTAATCCGTGACATTTTTGTCGGTTTTGACACTTTCCAAGCGAAAACGACAACAACGACAAAAGTGACACACCCAAAAAGAGACATACAATGAGTACACATAGATTCATATTAGAACCCTACAAAGGTGTCAGTACTCGGCATACTTGCCCAAACTGCCACCGCCAAAGATGCTTTTCAAAGTACATTGATACGGAGAAACAAATCAAGTTCCCAGAGTACGTGGGGCGTTGTGACCACGAGCAGAAATGCGGTTATCACTTCACACCTCGTGATTACTTTGAGCAGAACCCGTCTGAGAAAAACAAGTTTGCAGAGAAGGAGAATAGTTTCATGAACTATGCCTCTATTAAGGAAGCGCAACCAATAGCCACTTCCTATATTGATTTGGATATAGTCAATCATTGCATGGCTATCCAGCGAACAAGTTGTTTCAATTTCTATCGGCTCAGTTCGGAGAGACGGAAACATTAAAGCTCATGAAGAGATATAAGGTCGGTACATCCAAGTTTTGGGACGGTGCAACTGTATTCTAGCAAACGGACAATCAGAATAAAGTCCATACAGGCAAAATAATGCTTTACAATCCCGAAACGGGTAAGCGGATAAAAGGACCATATAATCATGTCACGTGGGTACACTCCGTGTTGCACAAAGATGATTACAATTTGAGGCAATGTTTCTTCGGTGAACATCTGCTTCCTGAAAACAAAAGCCGTCTTGTTGCACTGGTCGAAAGCGAGAAAACGGCACTCATTGCTTCCTACTATCTGCCGCAATTCCGATGGATAGCATCGGGTGGAAAGAACGGTTGCTTCAATGCCAACAGCCTATCCGTTCTGGCAGGAAGAAGCGTTGTATTATTCCCCGATTTGGGAGCGACCGACTATTGGCAGAGCAAAATCGGTCTGATGAGAAGCTACGGAATTGAGGTACAGATGTTCGATTCCCTGGAAGCCAACGCCACTGAAAACGAGCGAAAAGAGGGGTACGACATAGCCGATTATCTGCTCAAAGTGAAGCCTGATGAAGCTATCCTCCAACAGATGATAAGAAAGAATCCTGTCCTGAAAACACTGATCGAGACATTCGATTTGAAGCTCATCAGTGTACAACAAGACACTCCACAACCGAAGGTTTCACCGCCCAAGAAACGAGGATTCAGACTTTGAAAACATGGAGAGAAATTGAGACTTTTTTACTGTAGCAAGTTAATGTCGGTGTATTACATTTCCCGACCACTTGCTCCTCAAAAAGTCTGAGGAGGCGGCTCCCGATGGTCACAAATTATTCACTAAAAGCAATTCAAAAATGGAAAAGAAATATACGATAACACTCCGCCTGTCATACGACCAATTCGCATGGCTCGGTGCGCTTTGCAGACGGAGCAAGCATACCCAAAACGCAGTCATTCGTTCGCTCATTGAAAATGGAACGGTACGTGAGCGAATCACAAAAGAGCATATCCACATCATCCGTCAGTTGATAGGAGAAAGCACCAACCTTAACCAGTTGGCGAAGCAGGCAAACACCTACGGATTCTTTGCCGTTGCCAAAAGATGTGAAGAGATGGCGCAGCGTATTAACCAACTCATAAAGCAACTAAAAGATGATAGGTAAACAGACCAAAGGAACATCATTCGGTGGTTGTATCCGCTATGTTCTCAAAGAGGAGAAATCCAAATTGCTGGAAGCTGTCGGAGTCGATGGTACACCTGAACAAATGGCAGAGCAATTTGAATTACAGGCGTTGCTCAATGACAAGGTAAAGAATATTGTCGGACACACCTCGCTCAACTTCTCTCCTGAAGATGGCAAACGCTTGAAGTCTGATGATGCGTTGATGTTGCAAATTGCCCATGACTATATGAAACTGATGGGCATCGAAAACACACAATACATCATCGCCCGGCATATCGACCGTGAGCATCCACATTGTCACATCGTTTTCAATCGGGTGGATAATGACGGTAAGACGATTAGCGACAAGAACGACTTCCGCAGAAATGAAAAGGCGTGTAAGATGTTGACGGCAAAATACCGTTTGTACTTTGCCAATGGTAAAGAACATATCAAAGAGGAACGCTTGCGCCCATACGACCGGGCAAAGCATGAGATATACAAAGCGTTGAAAGAGGAACTGCCCAAAGTACAAAATTGGACTGACTTGAAAGATGCCCTTGCCGACCGTGACATTGATATGAAATTCAAAGTCAGCCGGACTACAAGAGAAATACAGGGTGTCAAGTTTGAGTACAACGGTTTTTCTTTCTCCGGCTCAAAAGTCAGCCGGGAGTTCAGCTATTTGAATATCGACAACCGATTGGAACAGAATGCTTGGGAGTCCTCGTTTGAATACCCCAAACAAGGGTTCACGCATAATGATGAAGAAGTACAGCAAAGCGTTTCCCATTCTGAAACTGATTCAAGCATCAGTCTTGGTCTGTTAAACGGCAGCTCTTCCTATGATGCTACTGCCGCAGAAGAAGCAGAGTTCAATCGCCTTATGAAAAAGAAAAAGGCTAAGCGCAAGCGAAGTTTTCATTTATAATTCACTATTTATTAACTTTTTAAATTCAATCATTTATGGTACAAAACGATTTAATTCTCGATTTCAATCTCTACTTGTGTGAGAAATTCGGCTACAAGAACAGTTGTAGCGTGATGCAAAACGCCAATGGCCTTTGTGTGGACATCCGTGAGCGTGATTTAGACTGCTACATCCGCTTCTGGGAGTATAGCTGCGGAAGAGGCAACTTCCCCGACTGGAGCATCATCATTGTGCGCAGTAACTTCAAAAAGAACCAAGCCGAAAGCCTAAAAGACTTGGCTCGTTTCTTCAAGGAGTATATGCCACGCTACGGTTACAAATACCTCTGTAGCGAAGGGGATGACTACAAGTACTATCAGACACTTGGTCTGAAACTTATCCATAACGACCTGTTCGGACAAGAGAACTATGGATTGGCGATGAAGGATTTAAATGTCTGATACTTGGTTTAGGGTTAAGGAGGGGATATTCCTTCTCCTTTACTCAGATATTCCACATTATGAAAATGAGTTATTAGAATATGGCTTTACTTTCCCAACGATTTAAGGACTTTCGCTAAGCTTTTTCTGCGCCATATTTGAATGGACATATAAATCTAAAGCTACAGAAGTATTAATATGCTCCACAAAAAGCAGCTAATGAAACTTAAAATCAATTTGCCGACAGTATTTCTGCTTATAGATATAAAGAATGGACTTGAAAAAAGGGACCAAAAGATAGTCACCATCCCAATCCCCCTGATAAATGAAAATAAATTCCTTAGTTTATGTAGCTACTAAGTCATTAGAAGCGTAAAAGAAACTTTATTGATTATTTGTATCATAAGCCAATTAAATTAGCACAACGGTTGTCAATTTACTACTGGTTTTATAATTGCCAATCAAGTCACCTCGAAAAACTTTTTCAGCCTCCAGTCTTTCACCTTTCTCAATCTTATAAATATGGAGGATGTCATTGGGGTTAAGGCTGCTGTTTGCAGCTTTAATTACCAGCAATGCCTTTTTCTCTTCATGCTCGACTACTTTAAATCTGACAGCTCGATCCATGTACTTTACAAGCACCTCGGAGTCCAAATCTAATTCTTGGACGTACACTGCTGAATCCTGGAATCCCCAAATACTATCTACGGAACGAGCCAAAAGGTAATCATCCCATGTCGAGAAACCCAAGTATAAGGCTATGGTATTAAGTGTATAAGAGTTGGTACGATGGTCGTCATCGATATAACCCATTAATCGTTTGAGAGTAGTTACACCGATGGAACGCTGCGTTACGTCCAATATCAACTTGGCCAGCATATCAAAATCCTTTGCCTGATCAAAGAGCAAGCCAGACTTTTCTTTGAGGTCGCCAATTACTATATTGCTTAATATCATTATACCGTTACTTTTATGAATGAATAATTATCATCCATGTCGGGAGCCATATCATCCAAACACTTCAGATTTATCTTGTCACATGAAGCTGCGTATTCTTCAACAGGGAGCTGCTTATAAAATCCATCAGAACATAAAAGAAACGTATCTCCTTTCGCAACAGATAGGACTTCAATAGGAATCTCTTCCTTGATTTCATCACCCATAATGGCACGAGTTACAATCGCCGCATACTTCTCATAAATAGAAGAAGTAATGGCCATTTTGTTTGAGAGTTGCTGGACAATAGAATGGTCTATTGTCCAGAATTCCATTTTGCTCTTGCTAAATTTATACACTCTACTATCACCAAGCCATGTAATATATGCATAGGCACCTTTAATCAATAGCACCGCAATGACAGTTCCCATTCTTTTACCACTAATTTCCATCCGTTTAATCATAAGGGCATCATTAGCAAACACAATTGAGTCCCTCAAAAGATTCTCAGGCGTATAATTGGTGGTATTCTTCTCCACATACTCCACAATACTTTCAGCCACAGTTTGAGAGGCTATCTCACCATGTGAGTAGCCCCCCATACCGTCAGCTAATACAAATATTGCAGAGTCTGCAGACAGTGAACGATGGATTACATAATCCTGGTTCACTGTTCTACTTCCTCTATTTGAATATTTTATTATGTTCATTCTTATTTTACAGCTTGTATAGTATCTCCACCGTGTTTGGTGACACGAGGACGAATGCTAATCTTTATCGGACGCTGAGTAATCGCTTTATCAGTCGCTTTGTTAGCCCATAGGTAGGCTTCACCTGAACCCAATGCTGCCATTTCTGTAGCTGTTAGCGTTTGAAGGGGTGTTATCGCCTTTTGGACATGC
This sequence comes from Bacteroides finegoldii DSM 17565, assembly GCF_000156195.1. Classification (GTDB taxonomy): domain Bacteria; phylum Bacteroidota; class Bacteroidia; order Bacteroidales; family Bacteroidaceae; genus Bacteroides; species Bacteroides finegoldii. The sequence goes on from NZ_GG688320.1 coordinate 125,489, forward strand.
TTCACCCATGCGGGTGAACTAAAGCGGTGCATCACTACCATCGAACTAAGTTCGATGATTTCAGTAGGCAAACTCATTGGATCCTGACTGGCAATCATGATTGAAACGCCCTTATGACGCATTTCACGAATTGCCGTAGTGATAGAATCTACTAAATCCTTGTTGTTCATGTATTTATGAGCTTCATCAAATACGATGAACTTGTTGAATGCCTTACCATCCACAGTCATCACACTTGAGAATATATTGAGCATGACAACAAATAGGCCTAATGCTTCTTCTTTTTCGATAAACTCATCACGCAAGTCAACGATGATAAGTCTACCCGGGCGAAGGTACTGCTGCAGCTTACAACCATCAGTAATATACTCCTCTGCAAAATCCAATTTGGTATTGGCCAATGCTCTTTGAGAAGTAGAGAGGTGGTCACTATTAGCAACGCCAAAACGTATGTTGGCCAGCGACATATTTTGACGACAAGCCTTCATAATCTGTTTCAGTTCTTTGATATAAGCAGAATCATTACCCATTGCAGCTAAGAGGAATAACCAGTCACGAACCGATAATTCGCCTGAATCAAAGCCAATTGAATGAACTTCCAAATCAGGATATTGAGCTTTGCGCAATTCGACCTGAGCTTCAGGTGCAAGAAGTACCACATCTTTTACAGAATTTGGCTCAGCACCGTATTCAGCTTTCAGCTTAGCCAGCTGTCCTGCTTCATCATTAGGATAGACCATTGATGTGAACTCAGGCGCATAATCCATACTTTCACTGAAATGGAATATCACACCTGCCATGGATGCTGGTAACTTGTTTACGTTGGAGAACTGTTTAAGTACCATTTCTATTACCGAACCAATCGTATAGCTCTTTCCTGCGCCTTGAACGCCAAAAAGGCTGATGGTATTACACTCATTGAGGTCCATACCAATAACACGGCCATTTGATACCATCTTGCCCAGTACCCCAAATTGGGGAGATTCGCCATTCTTACCAATGATAACATCCACTACAGGTTCTTTGTAGTTTGGATCAGACTCATGAATGACGACTTCTTCGTCATGAGATGGGTGTGACGGTATATCTTCTGCAGGAGTATCTATCACAGGCACATCTTCTTCCGGCTTTTCTTCCTTAGTCGGTTCCATTTTTGAAGGCTGCTCATCCACTTCTGGAGTAACTGCAGGAGCCGTTTGAGGTTGCTCTACTTCCTCACTGGGCTTATCGAAGACTACAGAATCATTATGATTCTTTTCCTCCGATTCTGCTGATTCAGTTGGAGTGTTTTTCACCTTTTTAGGCACAATAACTTCATAGTCTGAATTATCAGTCGGAGTAACAACTATTACAGGCTTAACTGGCGGTTCTTGAGCTGGGCTAGTTTGTTCTGCAGGAACGAAAGTAGGTTCAAAAAAGTTCACGAACTCATTATCCTGAGCTTCCAACACCTGTGTTTTCAAGTTACTATTCTCATCAAGAATTTGCTCGATAACAGGATTGCCCATCGTATAAATCACCGCATCACCATAGAAATCCTTCTTTTGGCGCTCAGCCTGCATAAAGTCGAAGATTACACCAAGACGCTTAAATCGAATAGTATAGCCTTCGGAGAGCTTACTCAAGAACACCTTGTACTCATGAGCCTTGTCCGGGTTGAGTTGCCCATATCTCAGTGAACGGTTAATATAAAACTCCAAGAGAGACTTCAACTCAAGCACTTTTAGCTCTCGATCAAGTCTATCATTGCCATCCACTGCTATCTCAAAGTGAGAACGCAGGGCGAAGATGGTATTCTCAATCTGATTTACAATTTTTTGGTGAAGTTCGTCTGCTTGGTAATAAGCATTTCTGCATTTAATCTCAACCACATTGAAAAGGATTTCCTTGCGATTGGTATCGATCTTAACCACCAAGTTATCGGCTCGTTCCTGCTTATCGCTATCCAAATCGACAAAGAGTTCCTTATGAAGGTCAATAGGAATCATGAAGGATTCTGTTGTGATGCCCTTCTTCTCCAAGAAACGCTTCGTTAACGTGGTACCAATCACCTCAAAGCCTTTTCTCGACGTAGTATTCACCTGCATGATGAGTGAACTACTAACTGAACGAACATCCTCAAGAATCTGCTTGAAATTCTTCTTATCCTCAATATTGATGCCATACTGCTTGAACAGAGGAACCATCAGTGCTGCGATTTCACTCGTCGGTTTCGTCGTCAAGTAAGATGAGATACCTGTAGCCTCGTCATTAGGCACATAATCCAACAGATATGGAACATCCGAATCGCCAAGACATGGAAGGTCATAGAACTCTGGTCCCATATTTTTGTCAAACGTAACTACCCAGTCACTGCTATCATGAATGAATGACAAGAGCATCATGTCATTCTCCTTCAATCGCAACGTCGTGGCTGGCACAGACTCTTCAATGGTTGAAGACAACATCTTACCAATCACTTCCTGCAAGCGAGCAAACAAGCTAACTTCAAGGTTGGCAGATTCTGAAACAGGATTAGGCAAGCTCTTATTAGAATAGTATCTATTCCATACAAAGGTTTTACCCACAGGTTTTGCTTCTACAATATCTCTGCAGATAGTGCCATTCAAGAAAAAAGAACGGCTTAGTTCGCTTGGACGAGCAGGCTCCGTGTTTACCACAAATGGATTCACCAAGAAAGAAAGATGAGCCTGATAGTTATCATGCTTGTTGATAAAATCGCTCGTCTTATTCAAGGAGAAGCGAAGTTTAGGGAACAAGCGATTAGCAGAAGCTTGTGAGAAAACTTCCGCATCGTTTGCAACTGCAGATTCTGGGTCGAGCAAATCCTTGAATGCTTCACCGGATTGCAGCATATTCTCATCGGTAAACAGTCTGATTTCATAAGTCAATTCATGACCGATACCAATCTTCTCCAGTCTAACCAACGCCTCTGCGAACGTAGCCGCATCACCTGCATTAAACAGGTTAATAACCAACTTATCAGTATAAGGATGAGAAACGCTGTAATTGAAAAGATGGCGTACCACCAAATCTAAGTTCACATCGCTATCAATACGCTTTTCTCTTTCTACATTCAGCAACATCGAAACGTATGATTTCAACTGGCGACTGCCTGAAGAGAATGCCTCCTCCGACTGCGTAGGTTGTGCATAAGCACCCCAACCAAAGGTAAGTTCACCAATGTACTGATATGCTTCCTTTAGAGGGTCATCACTAAGCACTATCGGAGCCACGTTCATTGGAATTTGCCCTTGGAAAAGCTTATCCAGTTTACGATACCAAGCCTTTCTGTACTTAGGTACTTCAATAGTACGGTCTTCCCAATCTTGATAAAGTTCGTACAGATTCACCATCCAAGCTAAACGCAATGGATGTAAAGGGCTTACCAACTTAATTTGGTTTTTGCTGCCGTCAGGCATTTCTACGGATAATAGAACCGTATCAATGTTCTGCAGCTTAACCACATCGTCTGTATTTAAATCCTTATCCAATTCCTCTCTGAGCCAAGTATTGTACTCAGAAAGATAGGCTTTAATCAGGCCCAAATTGGTTGTGAAGTCCAAAGTGCTTGTTAAGCCACTTTCGTCTTCTGCCGATTCTCGAATGATAGCAAAGAGGTCTTCTCTTAAAGCAATTAATTCATTGGGAATATTGACATCTGAGGCAGGCACAAACAGCGGTTCACGAATAGCCGTATCGTTCGGATTCATCAAGTAAGCATCTGTTGGGTTTCCGCCTAACAGTGCCTCGACATGACCAAACTCATTGGCATTCTTCAAGAAAGTAGATTCCAACTGAATTAACTTCTTCGACAGCTGTATTTGATAGGCATAAGCAGCGCCAAAATCAAAGTGATAAGTGTTGTTCAAGTTGCCATCCACCCACAGATTACGATCAACACCATCTGTAGGAATATCCAAATCCTCATTCTTTGCCAAATGGGCCGAACGATAAAGAATAATAGCTTGTGTAAAGCTATTTACCTTAGCTCGTTTATCAATTTGACCTTCGGGCACATCACCATCGTTTACAATGGTGAATACTGCAGATTCGTTACAATATGCCACGTGGTGTTCCAAACGATATTGTTCCATTTGGAGGTTCGGGTTCTTTTCCTTTGCCTCCTCCCAAGCAGCTTGTACCATGTCTTCTTTGAACTCTTTCTTCTGTTCGAGTACAATGCCGTTCTCATCAAGCGCACGAACACGCAGCAAGTAATCACCTTCATCAAACATGCCATCTGCAATGTTCACAGACATCTTACGTGACGCACGTTTGTTCGTGCCAACTTTGGCTTTCTTTATAACACCAACTTCTGAAAAATCGCTGATGTCAACCAGTGCTATTTCAAAAGAAACAATCGCAGGATTGTCCTTTGGTGCAGGGTCAGTAGTAATGGTAAAAGATACCTTCGACTTCTTCTCAGTAATGATGTTTAATACAAAATTGCCTTCATCGTCTCTAACCAATTCTTTCTTTGAATCCTTACCCGTGTTCAAGTCAACCATCACCTTCACTGGGCCAGAAGATCCAGTTTCAAGCCATGGAATATTGGCATAGTTGAACTCTGGATGATTGCGCAGAATAGATTCAAACAAAGAATTTGCGTCTTCTACAGAATCATCAGAAGTAAGGAAGCTCATAAGGGCACGTTGAATAGTTCCTCTCTCGATAGGAAGAGAAGAAATGCGATCAGCAGCGGTCAAAGAAAAATCAGAGATAATAACTGAAGCCTTTTCTTTGTTCAGCATGAAACGTCTGCGCACAGCATTCTCATCCTTGAGAAGCGCCATGTCAGGCCACATGTCAAACACAAATAAGCCATTACCCCATGCTTCATCTGAGAACTGGTTTAGCTCCAAATAAAGTATGTACGAAATGACATCATTCTTGTAGGCATGAACCTCGTCTCTAAGCAGTTCAAATATCTGTGCCCAGCTATATTTCTTTTCCTCAGGAATCTCGTCAATCAGCTTGCGAATGAAGGAGTCCTGTAGGTCTGATGCTGACAAATTTTGGAACGTAGCGTCACCATAAGAGTCTTCTGCTGACGTTCTGCTATTGGTCGGTACCAAGATGAGCACAGCCTTTGTGGGGTCATTTCTCAATTCAATAAGCTTGGTTGCATGGATAAACTCCTCTCCCTTTTTTTCTTCAGAGAGAATGAACACCGACAAATCCTTATTGATGGGGCGCAACAAAGGAAGCAGAACACGAAGTTCTTTCAGCGCGAGGCCTGTAATCTTCATACAATGCCCCGGACGAACTTGCTTCAACTTTGGTGCATACGTTTCAACAACATGTTGTATAAAACGCTCGTAATACAGAGTTCTTATTTCTTCCATCGTTTACATTTTATAGCGTGGGCGAATCTTCTGCAGGATGCAAGCGTCACTCATATCGGTGTAGAAACCAATCTGACGAAGTTTATCCTTAAAAGCTTCTACATTAGTACGGAATGCTTCATTCATTTCCACATCCGCATTGGCAAAACGTTTCTCGTTTACACCATTGATGATTAAGCCATACCGGTCACGAATTTCACTAATTAATTCGTCAATCGATAAAGAACGAGTTTCGTAACCGCCAGTAGGCTTTTCCTTTAACACAAGGAGTTGCACCAACGTTTCTAAGAGCTTCGAGCCGAGTGCGCCACGTCGTGGATGGCGGCGTGAGCGACTATCAGCCAAAAGCATAGATGAAGAGTTCTTCATTGCCACAGCATCAAGAAACTCGTGTAAGTAGCGATACTGATAGTTACCCAAGTTTGATTTTTCTAATACATGAACCAACATATCGAAGTAGTCATCTTCAGGAAACAGCTCAAGCATTTCTCTAAAGTCCTCTTTATCAAACTCTTTCTCATCAGAGTTGGGAAGATCCTTCCGGATTCCATTCAAAACGGATTCATAGAAACCATCTGACTTGTTATTATCTTCTTTCAGTATTCTCAGCGCTTCGTCAATAGAGCATGGTTTTCTGTCTTGAATGATGTCGGCCATATAGGTAGAACGAATGTACTTGCCAATGCCATTTTGCATTCTTTCCACATCTTTACAAGCATATGCAGAAACAATGCTATCTAAGTCATCAGTCACATCTACGAGCATCGACCAATCGTCTTCCACTTGACGTGAACCAGCATCCACCATTTTTGGTAGCAGGTAAATCAGTTTCATTGCATATAAAGCCAAATGGAAACCGCAAAGTATTCTCAGATAGTCAATGAATACAGCTCTAGGAAGCTTGTCTTTATAGAGAAGCAACCGACGAATATCGTCATTAAACAAGGTTGCCTGTTCACGGAGGAACGGCTGCGGAATGGCTTCTGCCACCTTATTTAATGTCTTACGTTCACGCAATGGTTTGGTGATATACAGAATACCTGTAGTATCTACATCCAAATCCTCACTTGAAACGATTTCTCCTGTCTGCTTATCCCAGCCCTTACTAAGGTAGCGCACCAATCCATGCATTACTTCCGGATTGCTTCGCAGCATCAGATAAAGTTGGTCTGACGCACGATAGTCACGACAAAATTTGCTGTTCTGAACACGGAAACTTAGCAAATGCAGAGGCTTTAGTGTTGATACATGCTCTTTTACTACGTTACCACGATTCACCAACTCCAACAACGAACTGCGAAGCCAATCTTCCACGCCATCAGGGTTGTCGCTTACGCCATGCATTACACCTTGGCTTTCCAAGGTCGCCACGTTCTCTTTTAGAATGTCAATAGTATATTCTTTACGGAAAGCCATTGATACTGGAGCACCGTCAGCATACATCTTGATAAAAAGATTGGTCAGCACACGGTCCAGCTTTACCGACTTAACATCGACATAGAATATTTCCTTATTCAGGAAGGCTTGTACACCTGTTCCTTTCTTTAGTTTTAATATCATATCATTGCACGTTAAGAGGTTCAATTACTATATGCTTTTGACCGTCCAATCGTATAGCAGTGAACTTGCGATTATTCTTTGTCACAAGTATCTCTGAATACGTTTTTGCCTCCAGCAAATTCTTAAATATCTGAAGCTCGATGAAGCGTCCACGCAAGTCATTCACAGAAGGACTAAAGCCTGCGTGAATGTATTCCAGCATTTCATACAAGTCAAGACTTACCGTCAGTTGGATAAATTTATCCTTTTTATGGCGGAATATCAAGCTGTCGCTTTCATACTCGATGTACTTTGTCAAGTGTTCAGTCTTATTCACATAAAGCTCGAACTCATCCAAAGAGAAACGACGGTAGCTCTTTGAAATGGGGTCTGCCACATTTGAACTTGCCAAAAGAAGATAACCCTTAGTTAGCATTTCATTAGAACAGCCCTCACTGGCAGAAATTGCACTCGCAAGGTCTTGCATAGTCTTGGCCAATTCCTTAGGATCTTCAAGGCGCAACTGCTTTTCAAAAGCACTGGCATATCGATAAGGTAATCTTCTTCTGAAATCAATGGCTCCTTCAAAATACTGATGACGCACGAACGACTTATGTCGGCTTGTTACAGCCATACGAACATCGTCGGACTTCACTTCGTATGCAGGAATAATTTGATTGCAATCATTGAAGTCCTTCAGCAAAGAGCGCGTACGATCGCTGAAGATGATGTAGTCGTTCGGACGTTTCGTGCGATAGTACAAATCACGGTCGAATGCAGGCAAAGCCACACCCGCAACGTCTGTTTCACGAAGTAACTTTACCAAACGGTCGTTTGATTCCAGTGTCGGCAGTTCGAAGTATTCTACCTTGTTGGGGTCCGGGTATGTAACAGGCGCTGTCAGGTTGAAATAGTAATATTGCCAATAGTACTCAGGTACATTGTCAGCATTTACCAATTCAATCAGTGCCTTTACTTCCTCACACGAATAGTCGCGGGTCAACATCCACGCAATCATCGAGCGCAAGTCGCGCATGGTGATATGGAGTTCACGCTTATAAACGATGGTGCGCACCAACCATTCCAAACGGTTGATGACCTCATCACCAGCGCTGGTATCTTGGAAGGTGTCCACATTGTATTTGATAAAGCAACGGTCGGCCACAGGACAGTTTTGACACTTACCCCACAATTCATGGCGTGTCAACTTCTTCATTTGTTGAGCCAACAGGCTTGGCATCTTTGTCTCAGCATCACGTGCAGTTACAGAGCGAAGGTTCAGGTTTATCACCATCAAACCAGGTAATAATTCAGCATGACCTTCCTTGTAAAAATACTCCTCAATGTTGTCCTGCAGCACACGCAATTCGGGACGCATCGATAAGAAGTCGACCAAACGACCTTCGTTGATGGCAATCACACGTCCTTCATGAGCCTGCGTATAATCATTCAGACCATAGAATGGAGAAAGGAACTCAACCAATACATCATCATTTGCCTTGTCGTCTTCATCCTGTGAGCCATCATAATTCGACTCAAATCGAACGCCAGAGATATAGAATTGGGAACCATTGTTCGTGTCAAATTGCTGCTTATCCACGCCCTTATCTTCTATGCGATGAATAAAGGCAGTCTTACCATCACCTGCATTACCAGTAATGATAATCAATTTGTACTTCAAAGCTTCAATATCGGCAATTAACTCTCTGTCCAAGCGAGTTTCAGAGTAAGTTAACGTATCAAATTCATGTTGAGCTACGCCAGCACGTGTACCTCCATTGCCATGGCGACTTTGGCTATATAGTGAGTTGATGTAGTCCACAGGATTCCCAACATCTTCTCCATTGTGGGTGATAGAAATTACAGATGAATCCTTTTGCATACCATCCAAACCGATAGCGTTCAGTGCATCCAGCATCTCTTGTGCTGTCTTGAAACGCTTATTCTTATCGGTAATGATAGACTTCATCACAAAGTCAGCCATCTCATTGGATAGTTTATCATTATAGTTGCGAATATCAGTAGGCAACTTGTGAATGTTTGGACGCAAGTTACCACCAGGCCATGGATAAGCATGGGCGAGCAGTTCGTAAAGCGTGATACCGAGCGCGAAGGTATCGGCAGAGCAATCCCAGTCAATCTTATTACCTGAAACTATAAGGTCTGGAGCCATATAAGGGAAGGTTCCTCCAAACGACTTATCATCCGTCGTAGCCGAAATATTGAAATCAATCAACTTGTACAGCTGGCGCTTGTGCCACATAATGTTGCTGGGCTTGATGTCGCGGTGGTACACAGGAGGCTCTTTGCTTTGCATATAGACCAAAGCACTAAGAATCTGTGTCGCCATCTTGAAAATTTCATCAGCTGGAAGGCGCAAATCACCCTTTGTGTATTCTTGAAGGTTTTCGCCATCAAGCAATTCCATCAAAGTAAAGAACAAACCACCGGGAACGGTTCTGTCGTTATGCTTGAACTCTACAATATTGGGATGATGTAATTCTTTGAGTGCATTAAACTCATTGATGGCATTATCAATAGAGGCATCCTTCTCGAATATCTTGATGGCTAAGAACTGCTTCTGCATATCGTGCCACACTTTGAAAACACGTCCAAAACCACCTCGGCCCAATATTTCATGAAGCGTCATGCTTGGAGAAACCTTCATACCAGGCTTCATATCCTTCAAGTATAGTGTCTTCTCTGCGTGCTCAGGCGAAGTAGTATGAGAATTAGCAATCGTTTTATGCACCTCTTCATCAATCGCAGCATTGAGGAAGTCAAGCACTTCTTCTGCTGTTTGCCAACGCTTGTCCGCATCAACCACCATTGTCTTCTGCACAAATTCATCCATCCATGCAGGTAGCTCTTTCAGCACATGGCTGGGTAGATGGTCTTCAGGAAGTTCACCGCCCAAAGCCGTTACGAAAGTCAACACGCTGTCAAAAGGCAATCGGCCTACCATCAGTTGATAGAATACCACGCCTAATGAGTAGATGTCACTAGCAGACGTTACATCGCCATCCAAAAGCTCAGGAGCTGTGTAAGGCGAGGACTGATCGCCAACTGAATTTACAGAAAAACTCAAGTCGATGTGCTCTACAAACCATGACATTCTAAAGTTTGCCAAGGCTGCTCTTCCGCCTTCAAACACATAGATATTCTCAGGACAGACATTGCGATGATACACCTGCACCTTATGGGCTGCCTTCAAAGCGTTAGCCACATCCATGATAATGCTAAGCTTATCGGTTTGTTTGAAAGTCTTTTGATTGAGTTTAGCACGCAGAGAACTCTCATCTTGATAGCGACTTATCTCATAGTAGTAAGTCTGCTCTTCGTTCATCTGGCACTTTGTATTGACGATATAAGGAGAGTCGCCAATTTTTTCTTGTGCCATATAAGCGTTTTGCACTGACAAGTTTAGTTGTTGCAGTTCTTTCGGGCTCTTGTCCGCGACATCCAAAGGATATTCGCGCACACGATAACGAGCCGTAGCGATAAACTGTGGCACACAGAGGTACTCAGTAAATTCTTCGGTTTCTTGAAGCTTCTCTTCGATAGTGTAGTTGAAGATGGTGGTGCGTTCAGCGCGTCTTCTTTCCACCGATTCTCCAGTAAGAAAATCGGTAAGTTGCGCCATCAATGGTTGAATACCATTTTCTGAACGTGCTACCACTTCATGGTTACTGATAAATTCTACGAGAGCTTCACCGAGCGTGAAAGTCTGCTTGTAAGTGTCACAAGTTGGATCCAAACCAAACTTCGATTGCTGAGGATGGCTCAACGTAACCAAAGTGATGATCTGGCCAAAGTTCCAGTCGGGATGTTGGTTCTTGATTTTAGAAGCAAGAATACGGCTCTTTAGTCCGGCAGTCTTGTGTGGGTTTACCACTTCCTGACCGTTACGGAACCAAGCATAGTCGTCGCCTTCGAGGTTTCCAGCCCAATCCTTATTTTCAATATGGTAGAGGGCATGAGGAGTCACCACAATACAGTCATATTCCCAATACTTCATGATACAGTTAGGTCCCGTAATGGCTATGTTACAGTTGGGAATGATAAAATAATTGTTGGGTAACTTCACAGACAGATAATCGAGTAAACGCTTTTCGCCGGCGTTTACAGGTCCATCATCATGAGGAGGTCTTTTGATTATTGCCATAATTATGCTGCTTTTTATTTGTTATTATCAAGTATATTCTTTAGTCTGTCAATGAAACGAGCAGTGTGGTTTCCTTAAACAGTCAAACTCACCTTTATGGTGCAGTGCGGACACTTTATTTGTTCTTTATGATACTTTGACATGGGCTACATGTTTTATATTAGGTGGAGGCAACAACTGCCGCTTTATCTCTGTAATTTATAACCGAATTATAGCCGAATTATAACCGAACTTCAATGCAATATGCTTGATAATGAACTACTTTACAAACTTATCTATGGATTATAGCCGAATTATAACCGCAGTTTAGTCAATCCTATTTCGGTTATTCTCCATGTTCTTCCTTCTATTTGAAGTAAGTCTGATGACCCCATCTTAGAGAGCAAACGACCTAAATACCTTTTCTTTGAAGTAGCATTCATTGAAGCAGGAAGGTTCTTGTGTAAGGCTTCGTAAACATCTGCCAACTTAAACCCTTCATTACCAGCATCCCTTGCTAATTGCAGAATGGTTTGCTCAAGCAGTTTTTCTTCAAGTCCCTTTTCCTTGATGTTATGTCCAATTTGATGAGTCAGCTTAGCTACTGTGAGCGAAATAATGTAATTCGGCGATCTTCCTTCAATGAGCCCTTTCTCCTTCAGGTGCTTGACTGCATCTTTCGTAACAGGACGATGCTTCTGAATAGCATCCAACCAGACACATTCTTTCAGCGTCAAGTCTGTGTTTGTTTTCAGCAGCGAACTATACTTTTCATCAAGCATCTTACCATAGATGGTCACGCCAACGCTACGCTTATTATTATCGATGTCGTAGTCAGGCATTGGGAAAAAACGATTGCGTTGCTCGGCAAAAATCTTTTTGATGCCACGGCCGACGGTATCAATCATATTGAAGTTTACCATGCCCGTGCAAAGACATTCATTGCGATAGTGGCGTTGTGGACCTTTATGCTCCAGTGCATTTTCGATTGTACCGGGAATAAAGCTGCCACCATTGCCATAGTACAGTTTATCGTTACCTTCCACAAACGAAATACGCTGTTGAAGGGTATAATCTTGATGGGCAATACAGTTATGGAGAGCTTCGCGTATGGTGTAGTCATCATACTGCTTCATGGTATCAGGGAAGAGTGTACCACCAGGCAATTCTCGCATCGTCTTGTTGCGTATCTTGGCCAGAACTTTATCCACGGTCAAAATAAAGGGAATAGTGAAATGCTCATAGTCAATCACAGTCTCATCTTTATCCTCCCACGTCCATGTAATCTGCGCCACAGTAGGATGTATTTTTTGAAGTGAGAGTGGTTTGCCTAATAGCAAGATAGCAGCTCGCGTGAGTTGACCATCACGCATTACACCACTATTTGAGAGAAACTCTTCCGCAGTCCAACCCTCAATTTCTTCTGCTGGAATTGATGATTTGTGCACCTTCTTGTACATAATACGAGCAGTTGCTATAGCCAATTCATCAAGGTCACCAATCGTAGCGTTAGGCACCAATTGTGCAGTCCAATCAGGAATAGGTGGTTGCTGGCGTATCTCGTCTTGCTTGGCTTGGTTGAGAGGTTTCAAACTCTCACCATCACGTCCGTATGCAATGCCCTTCCACTTCATTACGATGTTTCGAGGAGTAGCAGGAACTTTAAACAAGAGCACACGTTTGCCTTCCACTTCCAACGGAATAATCTCTCGAAAGATTAATCCGTCAGTGGTATGTTGCGACATGTCTTGCTTTAATTTGTTGAGCGCCACTTCACCATCTTTGAATGAGGTACCAACAATCTCATGTTTCTTATCCCACACACCAAATACAATCCAGCCAAATTCGCGTTCACGCAAGTTAGCTTCATTGCTGAGGGCAGAGAAGTACTTACCCAACTCATCTACATCAAAGTTGGTTTCAGCCTTCTTAAATTCTACCACTTCATTTTCGGCATGTTCCCACAGGCGGGTGAATATTTCTATGTTTTCGTCCATACGCTAATTCTTTTTTGAGGTAGTCCAACTTTCGATTTCTTCTTCAACCATCGAGATGGCTTTGCGTTCATTTTCTTTTGCCAATTCATTACAAGATACATATTGCATGCACAATGCATCTATACGGTTCATAGTCTCATTATCCAGCATTGGAACTGGAACCAATTCAAGATGATGTGCTTCAACTTGAGGAATAACTGAGCCAAAAGCAAATAGATTAATCAGTTTTTTACCTATATCAGAAGACAAAAACGCATATAAATAGCCATTAGGAACTGCTCCATTAAGAACAAGCCTCATAACATGCTGTGATACGGCACATGTGGATAATTGATTATCTACGTATACAATATTACCAATTGTACCACCACAAGTTACTAAAATAGTTCCTTGTTCCGGCATCAATTCAGGCATTCTCTTGACCTGTGGCTTTGATAGCTGCTTATAACTAGATGGAATCGCATTGAGAATATCTGCACCTCCTAAAAAGGTTATTCCGCCTTCTGAGACATATTGTCTCTTAAAGATACCAGGTCTAAAAATTCTTGAGCACAAATCCTTGAGACGCATGAACTCAAACTGTTCGATAATAGAGTCATAAATGCTTCGATTATTACTAGAGTAATAAGTCGCTTCAAATCTTTGATTATGTGCTGCATAAATTTTTCGGATGGAAACAGATTTTAAATTAGCATCTTTGTTATTAAAAGCAGAATGCAGTAATGCATGGGCTTTATCTAATGCATCCGTCGCTTCTTCTCGTAGTCTAGCAGACTCTTGAATCAAGTTGTCTACTTCTTGTTGAAACGCTTCAGGAAGCACAGGAATAGGCAGAGATGCCACAAACGCAGGTTCAATATGTTGAATAACAGCGCCAAAAGTACCTTGTGTCAGCAACGAATAACCGGGTTTTGATGCAAGGTATGCGTAAATATACCCCTGTCTGAGGATGTTATTCGGTACTAACCGAATAACATCCTCAGAAGCGAGCTTCTGAGCATGTTTCGCGTTAGCGAACGCGCAATTGCCAATTGTTCCAGATCTAGTAATCAAAGTCCACCCTTTTTGGAGTGTCATTTCCTCAATATTAGGGGTATACTTCTTGGATGCTAATTTAACATTCTCTAAATCAGCTTGTAATATATCAGAACTACTCAAAAAGGGGATACCATGTTTTCTGTCCTTAACATATACACGTCTAGCTCTACCTCCAATAAAAATACGCTCTGCAGCCTTTCCTATAAGCATAAATGGGTACGGTGAAGCTGCAATGTTCCGCTTCACTGTAACACCATCACTTAGGTGATAGCTTGAGTCAAATCTGAGTCCGCAAGGGTTCATCGACATTCTATGTATGTGACCAATTTTCATTGCTGATGCTCCTCCACAAATTTAGCATAAGCCGCAGCCACTTCGGGCAGATCGTCTGCCAAGTGTTTGATGCGTTCACGACGACTGCGTACGATTTCACGTCCATTATCGGTATAAGCTAACCATTTCTTTTCGTGGGCAAAGAGAATCTCTGCACCGTCTTCGTCCTTCTTGTAGATGGGCACACCACGACGGTCTTTACCTACTTGCTCTACAATAGCCATAAACACATCGTAGTCTTCTTTGTCCAGTGGAATGAGTAGTTCTTCGGCTGTCTTCTTCTGAAGGAAGAGCAACGAAGCCTGTACACCTACCTGCGGCAAGAAGGTTTCAACGGGAAGATCTACGGATGCCAAAAGTTTGAAGTGCCCTAAAATCCATTTGCGTACACTCTCGGTGTTGGGGTTGCCCAAAATACCATCAGGCAACACGATACCCATTTTACCACCAGGCTTCAAGAAGTTATAGCAAGCCTCAATGAAAAGTATTTCAGGAGCATTACTGTTGAGTTTATATCGACGAGCAATCTCCACATCCACTTCCACCTTAGCGCCAAATGGCGGGTTGGTAAAAATCATGTCAAACTTGCCTTGTGCATTGTCCTCAGACGTACCAAACGGGAAGTCCTTATCGTTACTGTGTTTGATGCTCTCATTCACGGCTTCGGCAATAAGGGAGCGGTCGGGCTTATCACCTTGCGGGTAATCCAAAGAGTTGATGTTAAAGATATTGCTATGGCCGTCGCCTGCCATCACCATATTCATGCGAGCAGCCTTCTTCAAGTCGGGATCGAAGTCGAAACCGAAAATCATCTTCTCGGCATAATTACGCACCAGTTCGTCTACTTCGGGGGTGTTTACACGTGCAGCCAAGCGCACCTCGTCCAATTCGGGATAAAGGTTGCGTGTAATCTTATGGCGAACATGGTCGAGCACCGTCACCAAGAAACCGCCCGAACCACAAGCGGGGTCGAGTACACGGGTATTCTGGTCAGGATCGAGCATCTCTACCATGCACTTGATAATGTTACGAGGGGTGAAGAACTGGCCTGCCTCTTGTTTCAAGGTGTTACTTACAATGGTTTCGTAAGCTGTGCCCTTCACATCGACAGTGGCATCGAGGAAAGAATATTTTGCCAGCTCTGCTGCCACAAAAGCAAGGCCACGGTCGGAAAGCATATCTGCTCCGAACCGTCAAACACATCACGGAACACTTGGCTTTCTTTAAGTTCTTCAAAAAGACCTCGAATACGGTCGGCCACAGCCTTGCGACCTTCTTCTGTAAACTGCTCCTTAACACCCACCCAGAAACGACGACGGTAACTGATGCCTTCCTTGGCATCCATGTTACGACGCTTCTCGTCGTAGAGTTTGCAAAAAATAAGGTTCAGCAATTCCCAAAAGGCCGTCTTCTTCATGCCCTCATTGCCATAGATGTAGTCATGACAGCGCTTGAAAGTCTTGATGAGTGACTCATTGGCAGGTTTACGAGGCATGGCACGGTCGCCCTGGGCCTCAAGGTCGGCAAGTGTTTGTCCATTGGCAGGAAAGTCGGAAATATCTTGGGTCTCAGACTGACCAAAATCATCCTCTGTATAGTAACGATAGTGTAAGTCCTCACCATTGGTCCAACAACCAAACTCACAATCGGTGAAAGTAAGAATGTTATCGAGCATGGCATCCACCCCCTTCTTTGCATCGGTAGGTTTCACCTTTGCATCCTTAGCCACCACCACAAAACGAATCAAATTATCTACCACATGAGCCATACCAGCATCAAAGATAGCTAAATCAACCGCTTGAGCCCGACACTTGTCTGAATCAGGCTCTTTGTAAGTCACCCTAAAGTCACGTTCCATGTCTTCAGGAGCAAATCCATATTCTTCAGCCATCATATCAATCATTGACTGAAGCGTGAGTTCTTTATCCGTCGCTTTCACGACCTTATTGGTGAGCGCACAAACCAGCTGATTGTCTTCCAATACCAGCTCGTCTTTTTCTTGTGCGTCATCTACCATAGTTGTCTTTTCTGCCATAATCTACAAAATTACTGTCTTTGTTCCACATAACCATATCCAAGTTAGTCCATCCTCTGATTTGCAAAAGATTAGTCAGGATTGGTATTTATCTCACTTTTCGCAAGATGGAGTGCTCGCTGAGCTACACTGTCTGACTCATCCTTTGTGACATTTATGATTTTATCTGCCGTCCACAAGGAGCGTAGTTCATCCTTATCAATCTTGAGTATCTTCGCCATAGGCGCAATATACTCATCTCGGAAAGGTCGAATACCTCTCTCTATCCTACTATACATCGGTGCATCCACACCAATTGCGTCTGCCATTTGACGCTGCTGTATATTCAGCTCTTCTCGGAGCTGCTTAATACGTGCGAGTAACATGTTTGAGTTTACTATAGACCAATTTATATCGTTAGTACCCTGCAAAGATAATACACAATTGTCAAAATCGGACAAGTATTCTACAAAATCTTCATTCTCAGATTCATTTTCAGAAAACTGAACCTATGTAATGAATACACAGATTCAGTTTCTGTTCATTTAGGCTACTCCATTGATTCCTGAATAATCTGTAGAGTATCTTTCTTATACTCTTTACGGTCATATTCCATACCTCTGCACATCCAACAACTACACGGTGTCCCGGTAGTCTTGTAAACTTGCGCCCATTTCTCTTTAGCCAACTCAAACCAATGAGGATGTTCATAACGACTTCCATCCTCACGGATGATACAATGCCCGTAAGCTGCATAAAGAATCATGCGAGCCTTAAACACACGTGCCATTTGTTGGCGTCTCCAAAATTTGTTTCTTTTGTCCATCGTCTCTTTCTATTAAAGTTAGGATGAACAATGATGTTACTTTTGAAAGACCTAATGTATCCATAATATTGTATATTTATCGTTTTGTAGCATTTGTGGAAAGCCTCGCTATTCGCCCTCTTAACAATTCGAAATACTTTTCCTTTAATTCAACACTTAGAAATGAGTTTTGAATGACAGTCTCAAACTTGGGCAACAGCTTGACATACTTATTTATCAGTCGTTCTACAATCACATTCTCTATGCTCAAAGTGGCTGCTGCCTTGATAAAGTCTTCCTTTTGAAGCTTTTTCTTCCGCCCGTTCAAGGTCAATGCCAGTTCTTCATCATCCTTTGGATTGATGATAACCGCATTCAGCAAATCGTAAGCAGGGGTCAAACGTATTTTATCCGCTGCTTCATACAAAGAGAAGTTTTTCAAGTGCATATCGTTATTTCCTGTCAGCCAAGAAAAAAGCACCAACTCCAAAAAATTGGTAACATCCATTTTGGGCAAAGAAGAATATTTCAAAACCGCCTTGCCGATACGCTCATAACTGCTCTTGTACTTATGCTCTGTCTGTCTTTCCGTCAATTGGCACATATCTTCCATTGCTATTTTCTCTCCGGCAGGAGTCCTGTCGATTCGACGGGTAAGATAGCATAGTGTATCATCTGCCATCCGCATCAGCGTGTGAGGAACTACCTCGATACGTGCCACCTCCGCAAGGTGCATGGTCAAATCCTCCACCTCAGGCATCATTTCATATTGCGAGGTCTGTGGCTTACAGATATAACCACCCCACAGCCCGACAATGGTCAATCGTTTGCTGCCCTCATGCTCATTCAGATGCAAGGACAATTTAGGCTGGACACCAGTCAAAGAGGTTTGGTCTTGAATGATTTGCAGAGCAAGCTGGTCAAGTTGCTCCGTCGTATAATCAAGTACGGGCAACGTTGTTGTTCCAAAGAACTTCTTTATGCAAGCCTGATGCATATCCTTTTCCCCCTTTAGAAGTGGACGATAACAATACAAACAATTACACATAGTTCACCTCCTTTTCTTCCATAGGAACAACACTTACCGCTCCGATACAATCCTTGCAGCAGGTCATGAGCAACGACATCCGGTCAAGAATGCTGATGTCAGTATTCCGCAGTGCAACATCCAGCAGCCATCCTTCAGGTATCAAACCGTCAAAGAACGGAAACAGCACAGGACTTGTGTATGCATCTGCTTGTAAAGGCAATGTCAGGCTGACGGCTCTTGCCGTCTCCAATGATAGATATTCCGGCAAATAATGAAACTCATATCCTGCATCATTTTCTGTCAGAATCCCTGCCGATTGGTCTTTATAAAATATATGGGCTTGTCTCATTGATTATTGGATTTAATAGTAGCAACCATTTCATAATTAAAGAAATCAAGAAGCTGATTCACCTTATCTAGACGCAACGTTTCTTTTCCCTGCTCAAGGTCTCGCACAAAGCGCAATCCCACCCCTGACTTCAAGGAAAGTTCTTCTTGCGTCAGGTTATACTGCTTTCGCAACATCTTGACCGTAGTAGAGAGATTATTCATAAGCATTCAACATTTAAAATCCAAGATTTTACAATAAAGGCAGCACCTCGAAATAAATCAAACAAGTTTGATTCTTCACTCAGCTTACACTCCATTTATACCTTTTCAGGTGCAAAATTAATACAAATATCCCACATTATACCATAAAAGGTATAATTTATTTCATCACAAGCATCATTATATCAGATAAGGTATAATATAGTAAGATTCAAAACCACAAATTAAAGAACACAAGCACTGCTCTACACTTTTTCAAGCGAATAATTCAGTTTCGCTACACTTTTTCAAGCGAATCAAATATTCCATTGCAGCAGACTAATAAAATTCCCACTGCAACCCACAGAAATTCCAAGAAAACCACTACCTTTGTATTCAACAAGCGTTCTGTAACATACCTGCAAAAATGCCCTATCAGTCAACACCTTGTATCTGATAGCGGACATTCCACAAAAGGACTGAAAAGAGGCGGTACAACACGTATATGCAAAGCGATGAAATACAACTATTTGCATTTGTCCCTACATTCTGTGTACTTGTAAAAACAGAGGTTGTACCTATTAAAATGAATAGTCACTGATAATCAGTGATGTAAATATGCTGCATCGCGAATTATCTGGAAATTCACCTTGAATAGCATATTTTTCTTGTCCGTAAAATAACTGGGCTATAGATACAAACATTAATATGAATAGATATTTTCTCATGATAATAATTAAGTGTTACAGAGATTCCGTTTCTTCTCTTCGCATATTTAATTCTCCCCAAAAACTTACACTTTGATAGTGTTGCATAAAAACATTGACAATCGCCCTTCCATCAACATACACAATAATCTTAAAGTTGAATTTGTCTACTTTTGTCCGTGCTGAAAATTTAATATAGACATTCCCTTTCCTATCTATATCCATGGTATATTTTTTGAGGGGTACCTGAAAACGAAGTTCATTTCCTCTGCCGCTATAAGGTATATCAGATTCCTCAATAAAGAAAAGATCGGAAAAGACCGAATCATTTTTAATTGCTATCGAGCTTTCGGGATAATCCAATTCTATGTACTCCCTATACGAAAGTATATAAGTATCCACACCGATCTTATAGTCTCTTGATGTAATGATCTTGTTGACAACTTCTGAGTTATATTCTTTCTTATTTTGAGCAGAAAGAGTAGAAGCCCATACCAACATTACTAAAAGCCATATAAAAATTTGTTCATTTGTTCTCATAATAATTACAAATTAGAATATAGATATTATTTCACTTTTTAATGATATGCTAAGATAGTGCACTTACCCTTGCTTTGCTCACAATCTTCTATCCCACTCTCCAATAAGAACTACTTTTAGAGATTAATAATATTGAATATCTTTTTCAAGGCGATACCCAATTATTAGTAGATAATCGTTTGGCTCATTTTCCAGTTCTGTCTATATCACATAAGATAAGGAGCTGTATTTTTCCATAATATTAGTACGAATAAAAGTTTATCGTTCTTGTTGTTACAAAGGACGACATTTATAAATTTAAATACAAATTTCAAGAGGTTGTGTCAAAACGCTGACACAACCTCTTTTTTTATGCGCAAAGCCCAGACTTTCTCAAGCCCGGGCTTTGTTATTCCCCAAAGTTTTCGTATCTTTAGGTATAAAGTTTTTCGTTATGGCAAAGTTACATTTTCGTCCTTACATTCCCAACCAAACCGTTCTTTTTCCACAAAGAATTGATGAAAACATAGCTGCAAACGACCCGGTCCGCATCGTGAATGCTGTTATAGACAATCTCAATCTTGAGAGTTTCAAGAAGCTTTATAAGGAAACGGGCCGTTGTCCTTATCATTCTAAAATGATGCTTAAGGTGATAATCTACGCCTACATGAATAATATCTATTCTTGCCGTAAAATAGAGAAGCACCTCCTTCGTGACATTCATTATATTTGGCTTGCCGGTAATGAGCATCTGGATTTTATAACGATCAACCGTTTTCGTAACCGTGTAAAGGAGGAAATAAATAATGTATTTACCCAGTTGGTTCTTGTCCTTGCCGATAAAGGTTTCATCAGCCTTGATGTGGAGTATATCGACGGCACCAAGATTGGATCCAAAGCCAACAAATATACTTTTGTCTGGCGCAAGACAGTCGAACGGAACCGTACGAGACTAATGGATAAAATCCGTATTCTCTTGGAGCAGGTGGATGAAGCCATTGCACAGGAGAACTCTATAAAAGACACATCCGTGGAGTTTACTCCCTGCAGGCTCTCTGACATAGTGGATGAACTTAAAGAAGCCCTGGAACGCCAGTCTGCAACAAAGGATAAGGAAGAAAAGAAAGCCCTACGCAAAAAGAAGAAGCAGGTCATGGAACTTGAAGGGTATCGTGACAAGCTGATAGAATACGACAATCACCTTGATACCCTTGGAGAACGTAACTCCTATTCCAAGACCGATCCTGATGCCACATTCATGCGCATGAAAGAAGATGCCATGAAGAACGGGCAGACCAAACCCGGATATAATCTGCAAATAGGTACTGAAAACCAATTCATCACAGACTTCCGTCTGTTTCCCAACCCTACCGATACACTGACCCTCATATCTTTTTTCCACTCTTTCCAGTACCGCTATAACCGTTTACCGAATATCTGTGTGGCAGACTCCGGTTACGGTTCGGAAGAAAATTACCGGTTCATGCAGGGAATGGGATAGAAGCCTTCATCAAGTACAATTACTTCCATAAAGAACAGCGTCCCCGTTATACTCCCAACCCGTTCCATGCCGAAAGTCTCCATTACAATGCCCAAGAGGATTATTACGTTTGTCCTATGGGACAGCACACGAACCGTATAGGAACCAAACGTGACAAGACAGCGAGCGGATACATCACCGAAAGTGCCCGGTATAAAGCAGAAAGATGCGAAGGTTGCCCTTTGCGTGGCAGTTGTTTTAAAGCCCGGGGGAACCGTATTATAGAAGTCAACCACCAATTAAATCAATACAAACGGCAGACACGGGAAAGGTTGCTCTCAGAAGAAGGGATCAAGCATAGAGGCAGGAGGTGTATAGAACCAGAGGCTGTGTTTGGACAAATAAAATACAACATGGCATACAGAAGATTCCGGCATATGGGAGAAGACAAGGTTACAATGGACTTTGCTTTCTTTGCTATAGCCTTTAATATCAAAAAAATGTGTGCTAAACTGATAAAAGAAGGAAAGGGGCTCATTACAGTTGCCAAATATATGTTTATGGGACTATTTATAACCCGATATAATTGGAATATAGCAACTTGTTGCCAAATGCATGAGGAAAAAGCAGCATAGCCAAAAGAAAATATAAAAGAACTGTAAAATATAAAAGAGGTTGTGTCAAAACGCTGACACAACCTCTTTTCACAAGAAAGATCATTCTAAACGTAATGATTTAATAAAATCGGTAATAGATTCACAAGAAACATTCATTTTCTTTTTCAATCTACTACGGCGTATTCGAAAAGAACTTCCTAGAATATGGAACAACTCTGAAATCTGCGCATTACTAAAATCGATACGTAACAAAAGAATGATATGTATATCATCTTCTGAAAGTATAGGATAATAATGCCTCAATTTATAGATAAAACCATCCTGATGAAGATTTATCCAGAATTCTAACTTATTCCAATTACAATCACTTATTGCTGATAAAGATGTAACATAAATTTGTACGTCACAGACAGTCTTCCATTCTTCTTCATTCATAGCTGGATTTTTATCTATTACAATTATGCCCTATTTCACCAATTCACCATTGATATAAAGGTTTTTGAAAGTAACATCTTTCGCCCCTTTAATATCATTTGCTCCTTTGGCTACATTATTAAAATGAGAATCCTCTACACTGATATTATATACATGTTTATCATCCTCCAATCCGATAATAAGCACACCTAATTTACTCTTCTCACAAGTTACATTCTTCAAATGCACATTACGGACAATCGGGTCAAACCCTCTCTTACATTTCTCCCGATTCTCATATTGCAGATTGATGCGAAGTACAGCTTCACGACATTGTCCTACCGTCACATTGCGTACATATACATTTTCTATAAGTCCTCCGCGACAAGTGCTCGTCTTAATACGAATGACACGATCCAGATTCGGGCTATCCATTCGGCAGTCTTCTACAAACAAGTTACGGTAACCACCGGAAATCTCACTGCCAATCACTACTCCTCCATGTCCATTCCTCATCATGCAACCACGTACGATAATGTTCTCACTGGGAATATTCCATTTACGCCCGTCTTCATTACGTCCTGATTTAATGGCAATACAATCATCACCCGTGTCAAATGTACAATTCTCTATCAACACATTCTTACAAGATTCAGGATCACATCCGTCTCCGTTAGGTCCACGATTGAAAACAGTCACTCCGCTAACAATCAAGCTCTCGCAGAAAAGAGGATGAATCACCCAAAACGGAGAATTCAACAAAGTAACACCTTCAATCAAGATGGTGTGGCAGGAATGTAAGTTCAATAGCTGCGGACGCATACCATCTTCCGGTTTCATCAGACGTTTGTAAACGGGAGTCGATGTTTCACCATACATCAACAGACGTTCACGACCTCCATTGCGCTGAGCCACCATGCCTTCTTTCCAGCCATATTTTACCGCTCCACACATCGGCCACCAAGTTTCCATGCTACCTTGTCCATCGATAATACCTTTTCCGGTTATGGCAATATTACTTTCACCGTAAGCATAAATCAAGGGGTGAGCATTATAGCAATCAATTCCTTCCCAACGAGTTAAAACAGCAGGAAAATAAAGGCTTTGATCTGTAGAGAATTTCAAAACAGCTCCCTCTTCGAGATGGAAATTCACATTGCTCTTTAAAGTAATAGGTCCGGTATAAAAAGTGCCTTTAGGAACAATTACTGTGCCACCTCCTGACAGACTGCACTGTAGAATAGCCTGATTAATGGCTTCATGGCAAGGATTAGCCTCATCATCCGTTTTTGCTCCAAAATCAGTTATAAGGAATGTTCGTTTCGGAAAAGAGGTCCGTTTAATCTGTTTTTCGATACGGGCGCTTTCTTTAAATGCTTTATCAAAATCAACAGTATTCGCAGATGTTACCTCTGCCACAAAAAGCAACATCAGTAGTAAATTAATAGTTCTTCTCATCATAATTCTTATCCTTTTATTAATATGTTATTTTTATTTTATTGCAATGTAACTCCCATCAAACCGATAACAACATCGTTTGAAAGTGTTTCCAACGTCAGATGACTTAACTCTTTGGAAGGATTCAAAGGCATGTCCAAAAGTACACCTGCTCCTCCCTCGATGGAACGTCCATAAACACCCTTTATACCTAAGTCCTTTCCCAAGTCATTGCTAACCAAACCCGTCTTAAAATGAATGCGATAAGGACGGGGAGAAACAACAGTGAATGCCTGACCATCAACATAGAAATCTTGCTCAATAGGACACCAGTTATCCGGATTCACTAATTCCAATACATCAGAAGTTCCATCTGTATAGTATACACGAACAATACCATTAGCAATGCGACACTGCATGTGGTTGGTACTGCCTGCCATCATTAAATAGGCATGAGAAGCCCGACCGGAAAGCGGAATACTCAAACTGTCGGGATAATTATCCCACAACGAAGTAAAAGCAATATTGCTTCCTTGAGCCAATGTTCGGAACGGCACACCCAGTTTGGTAGTCAGCATCTCATCACGTACCAAGGCACGCAAACCTGCATCATCAATATCAGCAGTTAATTTCGGATGACACCACTCGCCAATGCCCTGAACAGGAAGTTGCAAAGTGGTATAAGGCGAACGGGGTGTCAGATACTCATTCCGGAAAATATCAGTCACATTCGCATTGAACAAAGAATCCATATTCATCACCCGGCACTCTGACGTATTCACCTGTGAGAAAGGAAGAATGACCGGTGATTTTTCCGATTTTGTAATCTGTACGTTTACAGGCTGCCACCATTCCATCTGTCCTTGTTTCATGCGAACAAAGAATGTATGATGCCCCAAATGATCATTAACCTTACTTCTTATAGACGTATCACTAACATTCGGTTGTATCAGCACTCCCTGCGGATCATATATTTCACCGAATACCGCCCCTAAAATGGATGGAATACGGATCTCCGCTAAAGCCTCCGCCTGTATTTCAGGCAGAACCGGATTCAGTCTGTTTCCTTCCCACACAATTTCGACAATTGATTTTTTGGTAGAAGAAGCAGGAATAACAACCACCGGATAACCGGAAGCAGCTTCCGCAAAGCTCCAGTCAACTTCTTTCCCATTTACTTTCACAGAATGAATCCTTTCTCTTCCGACATTCACTTGTAATGTCAAAGCCAAAGGTGCCTTAAAACGTTGCTCTATCCGGTAAATATCTGTATCTTTCTCCCTGACAAAGTGATAGGTTATGTCAGGCAAAGAAATAGAAGCTTTTGACCATCCTGCGGGAAATCCCGGACGAATCACCATCTTCCCGTTCAATACATCGGGTAAAATGCCATACAATCCTTGTACCAGTAATCGGGAAGCTACCCCTATCGGATCTCCAAAGTCACGATAACACTCTCCACGGGCAGCATCATAAAAGCTGACTTGCCCCAAATTGCCGGGACTGTTACCTAAGTACATACCATCCAGAAATGAACTTTTCATCAATCGATATGCTTCCTCCGGACGTCCTGCCTGGAAATAGGCCAAAGCTGTATGCATTACCTCTGCGAAAGCCACATTATTGATACTCCAGGAATAAGGTAACCAATTGGTAGTGGCAATCGTTGCATACCCCTCTTCCAGTCCATCGGCATACACGGGAATATGTGGTATTTCCGTATCAACATACCGTGTAGCCTGATAAGCTTGAAAAGGATCAGCAACGTCGCTATCGAGTGCATGGTATATAGTCCATAATCCCGGACTTTCGTGAAGCCGGCGATGTCCCATAAAATCCTGATATTCCGCCCAACAACCTTTGCTCTGCATCCAAAGACGCTTATTCATCGCTTTCAATATTTGCTTGGCTTCGTTCTGATAAGGTGAAGGATCTTCGCCTATCAAAGAAGCAAGAAAAGCAGCCATTTTATTGGCACGGTAGTTATAAGCCGACGAATGGGTGACTGCGCCACTGTTGTAGTAAAGCGCATCACTTGCCCAAATACAAGCGTATGCATCATATAAACCATCATTGTCCGGATCATAATTTAATTTTTCCCAAGCTAGATGGCGGGTAATCACAAACCACATTTTGCGGACATACGCAGTATCTCCCGTCCAGTTGAAGTGCCATAACAATTCATCCATGTAACAAAGATTCATGTCATAGTGGTGCATCTGATTGTTACGTCCAGGATTCCGGCAAATATACCCATTACTATATTGAGGAGTTCCCCAACGTTTTTCCGAACGCGCCAGATTCATTGTAGAATCTTGTGCCGGATGAGGTATTGTATTCGGGACATCAGTCACCTGACTGGCTGCATAAGCATCAAAATGAGTCCGTGCCCGGTCATGCCAACCTAAGGCATCACCAGTATATCCGGCCCTCCATCCACTTAACGGCATACGCCAGCCAATAGCACCGTGCAACCAAACCTGTCCGCCCCAAATTCCATCGGCAGCTGCGACCAATGCACCACCCAACGTGTTCAAATAAGGGTCCGGCGTTTCTATCTTCAAATGAGAAGCCAACGCCAAAGAGGCTGCCTCCGCTTGTTGATAGAGTTTACGGACATTATAGCCTTCGGGAACCTCCCCACGTACCAAGTATACTTCTTTCTGCAAAGCAAGTTCACCTGTGACAAGGTCAGTCGCTTCGGCAGGAAGTTCGAAGCAATCAGCCGGATCTACCCCCATATCTCCATTACGACTCAAACGTTTTCCGGTAGCTCCCCCATGTTGCCAACGAAGTATAGCTCCTTTAGGCATATTCGAAGGAGAAAAACGCCAAATAGCTCCATCCATATCGGCTAATGCCAATACAGAAATACGCAGTTCTCCTTTTCCCCAAGACGGGTCTGTCAAATAATAGGTACGTTTTCCAGCCGAATAACGGGATTCACAATGCCCGGTGCAGTCAAGCGCCAATTCTGTTCCGTCACGAAGAATGACTTTGAAACTTATATTTCCTCCGCGTCCGTTATTATAAAAAGCAAAAACCGGTCGGTCACTTGTTTCTACCCGAAAGGGACTGTGACTACCGTACAAAGCACGGGTATACCGATTCTTACCATTGACACAAACAAACTCATCACCATCGGGACGATATTGCAACGTCCTTTTTGTACCTCGCAGATGTTCATTCAAGGAGATGGATTCTTTAAAGTCACCGATCTGCTTTGCCTCTCTTTGAGCATTTAATGGCATCGCCGACAACATCAAGAGGCAACAAACAGTCAGCTTTCCTTTTAAAATAAGATTCAGATGAAAATAACTCATATTTTTTGTGTTTGATTATGGTAATGGCTTCAATCCTTCCCAACGGACATTCCAAGTTCCATCTTTCGGAAATCCCGGATTAGTCTCCGTACATCCGTCCCAACCGGCACACATCATCGCAATAGCAGTCAGTAAGCCGCCATTACCCGGTAAATAAATACGTAAACGACCGTCCTGATAATTATGACCATTCGGCAAGTATGTGTTTGTGCGTTTATCCATCAGTAAAGCTCCGACGGCCTTTTCCGGTTCACCCAAACGGGCAGCATTCATAGCCGTCATCGGATAATCCCATCCCCAGGTTTTACCCCAATTCCAGTTATCCCAAATCCAGTGCAATGTATTTTTCATATAATCTTCCCGGATAAGTTTATTCATCGGAAGAATACCGACTGCCCCTAATACTGCCATGTGGTCGGAAGTATAACGAATATCTTTATAAGTATCTATGGCTGTTTCAGCAGCCAGATAAAGTCCTTCATTATTAGATGCTAAAGGGGAAAGTTTGTCGATCATTTCATCCCATTCCAGACTACGTTGCTGTCCCATACGTTCACGCCATTGTTGAGCGGTCTGCATGGCAAAATGCCAGTAAGAAAGTTCAAAAGGAGGATTAATTGTTTCTGCAGCACGCAACGTTTCTTGTGCAGGAATGGCACCTTTCAATACGTAACGTCCTTCCAGTTCATCGTATGTAGCAAAAGAGTACATAAATTCTGCAGTCTCCTGTACCAAACGATTATATTTCTCCAACACTTCTTTAGTCGGATCAGCACGATAAAGTAATTCTGCCAAATAAATTAGATGAGGTTGTTGCCAAATCAGAAAACTTCCTACTTTGGAAGGGGCTTCCGTTCCTGAAGGATCGGTCATTTTCATCCAGCGAACACCATCAAACCCTTGTCTTTGGGCTATTTGACGCGCTATCGGTTCAACCTTTTCATACCAACCTAATGTACGGTCAAGTAAGTTGCTACGATTCCAAAGAGCAAATTGAGCTTCGTGCCACCAGATCATTTCAAGATGGAATTTGCCAAACCACGAATTATAGGTAAGCCCCGTCTCTTGCGGAGGAGTAGTACCTGCGCTCTGAATTGCAAGCAAATATTGGCTAAGTACCACACGTCGTTCCAGTTCTTTGGCCCGTGGGTCCGTACATGCCGAAAAGTCAACAGCTGCGCCTTCCTTCCAAAACGAGTTCCAATAGTTTTTTGCTTCTTCTTGAGTTTGTGCTACAGTAACAGGCTGCGTTGAAGGAGCTGTACTAGTAAAAGCACATGTAAAAGCTAAATGATCGTCCATCGGAGTCAGGACAAAATAATGTTTTGCTTTCTCATTTAAAGTAGCCTTCCCTTCCCAACACAAAGTTACGAAATACTCTGTGCTATCTAAAGTATGTTTCAAAACTGCGGAAGATTCATTTTGAGTAACAATAGTCGTTATATGTTTATCAACGGCTTCCCAATTACATGCATCATCACAATGAGCGCCCGTAGGATACGGAAAGCGAAAACAAATCCCGGTATGCGCCTTAGAGGTAATATTTGCAGCAATCATATCATTAGAAGGATGGCAGACTGTCTCCACTTGATAATCTTCACCGTTTAATTTAAACCGACTTTCGATTTTTCCATCCCACAAGCAAAGTTTCTGATGAACGTCAGTTACCTGTTCAATATCCGTACCTTCTTCCACGTCAAAACCGACAATTCCTAAATGAAGACGATGCGGATTGACACGAAACCAATTAGCGGCATCCTGTTGTCTGCCTTCTTCTTTGAATTGAGTAGCGTAAAGTTCTTTCTTTCCCCTGCCAAAATCATATTCTTTCAGAGTTTCTTCCGAAGTAAACCGGTCCGGATTGGCGAAGCTATGCCAGCCCCACTGGCTCTGCGTTCCCAATGGAACTCCTTTTTTATAATTGTCCGGAAACGTCTGTAATCCTGTTATGTCTACCGTATAAGCAAACTCTCCATTTCCTACAGAAAGTGAAGCCAATGAATCGAATGCCGTCACAACAGGACTATTCCTTTCTACTAATGCCTCACGGTCAATTATCGGCTGATTTCCATCTCCGCAAGCTGTCCAAATAAAAAGTGCTGCAATAGATACTGCGAATGTTTTCATGATTCTTTATTATTGTTATTTACAAAAGTATTTATTTTTGAAACAAATGACGCGGATTCTCATTCAAAAACCCGCGTCACTCCACCCTAATAATCCAATCCAAAGGATGATTTGAGGATCTTTATTTTAAATTCCAATGAACGAAATAACCTGCTTTTCCACCAACTTCTGCATTAATCTTAGCACGAATGGCTTCCGGATCAGCATATTTCGGACAAACACGATCAGCTATGATACTTGGATCATTGTAACGACGTGCCATACGAACCATAGTAGGATAAATCTTTCCTTCTGCCGGAAATTCAAGCATCATTTCATCAAGAATCGCTTCATCATTGGCTCTAGCATCCCCACGTGTAAACTCACGATTACCCAAATTAAATGCCCCACGAATACCCAGGTCCGGATAACGACGAGTACCTAACGTACTAGCTCCGGTCCAGTCATCTGTAAAACCATCCCATGTCACTCCACCATTCGGAAAACTTCCGTTCACTCCCTGATTAATCAATGCCGATGCTTCCGTTACACGTCCCAAATTATTGAGAGCCTCCGCCAACATGAAATACAGCTCACTGCCACGATAAATATAAATATGCACATCATCTTGATAAGCATAGGTACGCGCTGTGCTATTTGACGGACGATACTTCTGGATAACATAATTACCACTTTTATCTTTCGCAAAATAATAAGTGGAACGCTTATCCGAAGTAGCACCTCCAAGCGGATTAAAATCCGGATCAGTATAACGATCCATTCCTACCTGTGACGGAGCCAACAGATACTCATTGGGTGATTCTGTCCCAAAATGTTTCAACAAACTATTAGTCTGGTTTCCTTGATAATTATAGATAATAGCAGAAACAGTCTCTTGTGGTTGAGGATTAGTATTATCCCAAATCTTACTATATGTACCTGTCAACTTCACATTATGCATATACTGTGTTGCATCATTCACCGTACTGGCAAACTTTGCATTCATTGTATTCAAAATAACATTCACTGTTTTCTGGTAGTCACCATGCCACAAACATAACTCTCCATATAATGCAAAGAATTCCGGTGTCATATAGTCCCAATAACGATATGTACTTTCTGCTGTTTCCGTATTAGGATCGAGCCATTCTTTCCATGACATTGTATTCGTGCCATCTATTCCATCAAACCCTTTAGTTAACAAATCAAGACAGCCTTCCACTATCTCATCCAAATTCTTCACAGGAAAGTCATTCAAATCTTTCATCTCACGAACCGGATCATTAAACCAGACAGCCTCTCCATAAATCTTACCTAATGTAAGATATATCCACGCTTTCACACGAAGTGTACAACTAACCAAAGCTTTATAATGATCCAGATTAATAGCTGCCGGATTTTCTGTTTTATAATCATACAACTTTGACAAGTAGTCATTGCATGCTATAATTACATCGTAATAAGCAGCCGGATCGGCATACGAATTTCCTGTCAAGTCTGTATCATAATTGTAGATACTATACAACTCACTGGGAGCGTTCTTTGTTGGTTCCAGCAATTCACCACGTGTATCTGTCAAATAGATCACTTTGTCTCCAATGGCTTGTACTTTGGTCATAATACCTATATACCCCGAATACATCTCACTTTCTTCGGTGATGTATCCGTCATGATCTAATACATTCTTCGTCTCGACATTGAAGAAATCGTTGCATGCGCCCAAGAAGAATGTCATACTTAGTAACACATATTTCAATATATTCTTTTTCATCATCCTTAAAAGTTCAAATTAACACCAAATTTAATTGATTTAGGCTGCATCATTTTCGCATAGTCAAATCCTTGCATAGCATCACTATAAGAATAAGAGAATTCAGGATCCAACCCTAAATATTTTGTAGCTGTCAACAGATTCTCACCTGTTACATACAATGTACCGGAACGGAAGAAATTCAGGAATTTCTTGTCAAAACTATAACTAAATGTAACATTCTTCATACGCAAGAAAGAAGCATCTTCTATCCAACGGTCCGAAAAATCATTGTTACCCATCGGGTCGTTCCATTGAGCACGAGGAATATTAGTTTGTTGTCCTTCCAACGACCAGCGGTTTACAACTGCCGCACTTTGATTGCCAAAAGTAGAAAGTGATTCCAAACTACGTCTCACACCATTATAAGCCTGATTCCCCTTTGAATAAGAGAATTCTGCAGACAATGCAAAAGATTTATAACTGATTCGTGTAAAAAAGCCACCGAAATACTTCGGTGCGGCACTGCCTAAAGAGACACGATCTTTACTATCGATACGCCCATCACCGTTCTGATCTACAAAATGGATGTCTCCTGCCTGATAAGCCTGTCCTTTTTGATTGACCAGATTAGCAGCATCTGCTTCAGCCTGTGTAGAGAATACCCCAAGCGTCTGATAACCATAGAACTGATAAGGAGACTCTCCTACACGGGAAACCAACTGCGCACCATCACTATAGCTATTAATCAATTGTGATGTGTTTCCTAATGACTTCACCTCCGATTCATTGCGGGCAATATTACCACCTATAATCCATTCGAAATCACGTGTACGAACCAAAGAAGCTTGCACTGCCAATTCTACACCTTTATTTTTTATTTCTCCACAATTTGCATAATAGTTTAGAGAACCAAGTGCCGATGTATGAGGTACTGCAAAAATAACATCTTTGGACAGATTATTATAATAATCCAATGTCACTTCCAAACGATTACGCAACAGACTCATATCCAATCCAAGATTAAATTGTATGTTCTTCTCCGGTTTCAAAGTGGTGTTTGATATATTGGCACGAACAATACCGGAAGTAGTCATATAAGGCAAACTTGTATAATAATATTTTCCAAGATTGGAAGAGAAACGGCTATTACCGGACAAACCATATTCCGCACGCAAGTTTAAGCGATTTACTAATGTAGAGTTAGTCAATGGCAACCAACCTTTTCCGAGCAAAGTCACACCACCGGAAGGATATATATAAAAGTGGTTTCCATAAGTACCGGCAGAGGACGCACCATCAGCCGCCACATTCAAAGAAGCTGCTACCATATCACGATAGGTATAATCAGCATGAGCATAAAAATTCGCCCAGTTCCATTTTTCCTGATAACCGTAAAAGTAGCGTCCGATTGTTTTTGTATCTCCCAATGTTTGATAAAAATCATTCGGAGTGTTACGGCCTGCACCACCTTCATACTTATTTTGAGTAATCAACATTTGAGCACCAGCAAGAATATTCAAATGGTGGATACCCTGAAAAAGTCTCTGATAACGTACATTACCATTTGCGAAAATGTTCAAAGTTTCACCTACACCTTCCTTCACGGTATTTTCTGCATTACCATACTGATCAACAATCGGCAAAATACTCTTATCTGATAGTCCGGGAATAAATAGGTGTTCTTTATTATAATTATAAAACATTCCAAATGTACCATTGAACGATAATCCATTGAAAGGCTTGTAAACCAATCCAAGTCTGAAATTTACATCATACTGTCGGTTACGACCATCAAGTGTATTGACGATAGCCAATGGATTGCTTACCGCAAAATCCATATTCGTTGAATTACCATAGTAATAAGTAGAGTAAGTATCCAAAATATTACCATCAATATCTTTCTTATAAGGACTTAACAATGGAGCACGCGAATAAGCTGCTAAGATCGGATTGCTAACATTATCCATTCCCTGTTGCTGATAATTGCCTGTCAGATAAGCTAAACCGACCGTTGCTGTCATCTCCACCCATTTACTAATCAAAACATTTGTATTCAATTGTGTATGGTAACGCTGGCTTTTAGTGTAATCCATCAGTCCATTTTCCATCGCATATCCTAATGAAAGGTCATATTTGGCAATAGCATCACCACCTTCTACACGAAACAGATTGTCTGTTACAAAACCATTTTTATAAATTTCATCTTGCCAATCTGTGGTATTGTTATACAAGTAATTGTATTTACTATTGGGATCACTCAAAAAAGGAAATTCCGAGAAAAATCCTTCCATATTACCGAAATAAGTCATACCAATATCCGAAAGGTAAGATTTGTAATCATTACCTGTAAGTAATGGCATACGTTTATTATTCCAATTCACCCCATACTGTCCATAAAAGCTGACTCGCGTATCCAAATTATCGGAAGTTGCACCATCCGTTTCAATTAGAATAACACCGTTCGACCCCATCGAACCATACATAGAAGCCTCCGCTCCTTTCAGTACAGTGATATTTTGAATATCTTGAATATTATATGCCTGAAATATATCTCTCGAAAATCCATTTATCAATTGTGATTCACGAGAATCAGGTAAATAGGGGACACCATTAATTACCACAAGCGGAGCGTTTGAACCTACAAAAGAACGAATACCACGCAGGTTCATATAACTTCCCTCACCTGGCATACCACCTGCACGGGTTGTCTTCAAGCCTGCTACCTGTCCTGCCAAAGCCCGATCTATCTTCATACTTCCCTGCGTGAAATCTTTTTTATTGATATTCACCGCAGAAGTCAGTTCCGGACGGGAACTTTCGATTCTCATAGGTAATATAGCCGATTCATTATATTTATATGTGCTCTCCGGCATCATCAGAATAACCACTTGTGAATTATCATCTACCAAGCGAGTTTCCGGATAATAACCAGCTGCCCACACTGAAATTTGAGTCGTATTCTCTTTCAACTCCATTTTGAAAGTTCCGTCAACTCCAGTTTTCGCATCTTTACTTCCTACAGCCGAAATGATAGCCCCTTCAATCGGTTTATTTAGCGGTGAAAGTATTTTACCGCTAATTTTACGTCCTTGCGCATATACACTGGCTACCGACAGTAATAACAGCAAAGTTGTAAATATGATTTTTATTGTCTTCATATTGATTCCTTATCAAAATTAATAACAGTTCTTTGTTGGTTTCAGACACCAGTGGTGGAAGCAACATTTGCTTGCGTTTATTCCATGGAATTTAATAACCACATTTACCGGTTCCGTACCTTCAATGGTAATTACACCGACTTTTCCTCCATCACGATCATAATTCGTTTTCTTTTTATCTGTCGCTTTATTTACATCATATCCTTCAGGATAACCTTGTCCGCCACGATCATAGTGAAAATCAGTCTTTGTCAATTGAGAGGCTGTTACAGTCCCTACGTACTCCCCATTAAAAGAAACCTCTACATCATGTCCCATTTTTTGTTCAAAGCCCAAACACAAATCATATTCACCGGGAGGTATTTTATATGGAGTGGTTACTTTGTTTTTTTCATCATAGCTAAAAGCCGTAAAATTTAACGTATACTCTTTAATTGCAGCATCTGTTGTTTTAAAGCGTACAACGCGATTGATTATATTAGGGAAAACTCCAGGCCAACCAGACCATTCGCTCACCTTCGTTTCCATTTTATCAAAAGTCAAATTTTCATTATCAAAATAAAGAGCCTTTTCTTCTTCTGACAAATACTCATACCATCTCATGTAATCTTTAACACGATAAATCAATACATTGGTAGGAATCTTCATGTCTGTCACATAATAAGCAACACCATTACTAAGAGAAACTGGATTCTCCAGATCAACTTGCTGCACAGTTGTTCTCCACTGTTTACTAAATATAGAATTCAAATCTATATTGGCCTCAAAATCCGATTTAGATAGTTTCTTATCAAAGAACACTGACTGGAAAGTCCAATTTTCCAATATAGAATCCTCCCGTAGCATTCCCCATTCCTGTAGATTTTGACGGGCTACAGTCAACGCACGATTAACTACTTCATTAGAAGGAATCAGTACAGTCGCTGATAATGACTCTGACATCATATTAAAACCTTGAGCTTCAAAATAAGGATTAGTAACTATAAAAATTGAATCATAGACGTTACTTCCAGTCTCATCAACACCTATTATTTTACTAGCCTCTTTATCAAATGTCAACTGATTACGCTCCATAATCATCTCTCTAAAAATAGAATAATCATCTCCTAATCCTTCAATCAACTCATATAATGATTTAGGAGTTTCCACATAATCCTCTATTTCATAAACATAACCATTGTTCACCTTCGTTATCTTTTTCACAGCTATACCATTGAACGAGATAGAAGTAGCATTATCTTCATTTTCGACTTTCGACACATTGATATATTTTCCATTCCACATCAACACACGTTGTCCATCAGAAAGATTAGACGGAGAAAGAGAGATGTCCGAAATGTGTGATTTAGCCAAAAAAGTTCTATCATCCGTAACAACTGCACGAGACAAAGCATTATCATCATTAACCACTAGAATAGTGAACAACAGATCCTTCTCAATCATTTCATCCAGTACTCCTGTTTCGCTGAACAATTGATACATAGTACTCAATTCCGGTTGCGACTGTAAATAATCAACTGCCGATTTATTGACTACTGTAATGTTTACGTTATTCACCACCTGTTCTTCTTGGGAATAATGAGAATCCCAGTCGTCATTACATGCATATATACCACTTATTAGTAATATGGATGATAATATGTATTTTATAGTTTTCATAAGTAAGTGTTTATTCATCTTCAATTATCGGTTCGAAAGTCATATAATCTAATTGGATACGAAACTTGCTATTGGAAGTAGCAGCTGGATCAGCAATCACCATTTTCATAGAATGAGTGCCAGTTTTTGAAAACTCAATCTCATCATAAATGACTGTATCATAAAGCCCCAATGTATTAGCTGTAATACTTGCGTAAATTGGTATTTCAGTAGTTGTTTCGCTATCACCATCAAATGTAAAACGAATCTTACCACCATTACTTCCACTAGTCATTGTGCGCATAAAGTTCATAGAAGTTGCATAAGTAACTTTTAATATTACCTTATATTTACCAGCTATCAGAATCGGTGTCTTCATGATTATGGAACCATTATATCCTAAATTCAAATAGATATGATCTTTATTCTTACAATTCGTCCATGCAGAACCTGTTTTCGGAGTCGCGTAACCCACTGGATAATATCCGCCATTACTACCATCTGTAGATGTAGCACTACTTTTGGCGTCTATGGTATAGCAAGCGAGTGAAGAAACGTCTGACTGATGCTCACCTTCATCTACAGTCTGATACTTTTGATCTGGGTCACCATATCCACCATTAACCCAAGCAGCTACCTCTTCATAATCAGCAAAATCCCATTCTACCAGAACCGGAATCTCTGATTCCCACAAAGGTAGCCAACTATCTATCTCATGTAAAATACCATTCTTAGCCTGTACATCAGAACCATCCTCCACAAACATCGCTTTCACCGATTGACCATCAATTTCTCCTTCATAATTAAAATAAAGTTTATTACCACTCTGCAAAGACGCTTCTAATACGGCGTCCGCTTTAGTAGTCCATAATTTTGTTGTCGTACCTCCAGAGAAATTATTAAAATCAAAAACAGAGTAACTTCCTCCAATCACATGATATGCTACATAGCGAAATAGTTCATTTGTCTCATCTTTATAGTCTGTTCCTACTGCACCTGTTTTAACAGCAAGATCAGCAACAGAAGTAACCCCTTCAGAACGATAGGTGTCATCTGACACAGCCAATAGTGTATAATTCCGCTTTTGTTGAATAACTGTGTTATCTTCCTGTCTTATTTCATCGTAAATAATACTTAAACTATCTTTCCAACTTGTCTGATTCAACGCCTCGATAAAAATGGAGTATTTATCACTGTTTTCACTGATACGCTCATATAGATTTTCCACCAAAGGAGACATCACATCATTCAGTACATACACGTACCCATTGGACACCTGAATAGCCAATTCCTTCACATGTGCTTCTTTATTCACATAAATAGAATTGAATCCTCCTGTCTCTGAACTTTCATCAAAAGAGACGGAAAGATAATCATCTGAAAGTGTTTTAGCCTCCAGTTTACCTCCTTGAACAAAAGTGTTCAAATTGATGGAGTCATTCACTATATGATACTCTGCAAGACTACGGGCATAATCCTTCCCTAATTCTTGAATAGAAGATACATTCTTTTTCAAATAGAAACTGCGCACGGCCTCGTTAGTAGGAACCAATACAGTAAAATAAGACGAAGCTTGATTTACAGCATTAAACAAATCCGCATACTTCAATACGGTAATCCACTCGGAAAACTCATCAGAGCGTGTTTCCAAATAAGACGATATCGGATTCATGTCATAAACCTGATAGGTAGAATCTTCGTACGGATCATTGCATGCACTGAAAAATGCAACCAATAATAATAAATATATATTTCCAAAAGTCTTCATAATAAATGGCTGTTTATTAATTATTACCTGTTATTCCATAATATGGATTCTGTACCAGTAAGTTGTTATTTTCAATTTCGTCTGCATGAATAGGTAAATACCATGCATATTCATTCTGGAGAACTGAACGTATCCAACTAGCATTTGCTGTCATATTGTATTGCTGAACCAAAGTAATAAAAGCTGATTTATGAGCATAATTCTTACTTTTGGCGTAACGGATCATGTCATACCAACGCTTACCTTCAGCTGCCAATTCAATATTACGTTCCGGCAATAAATAATTTTCCATCATTGAACTTTCATCTTCCTCATCTAAGACTAATGTTTTCTCCGGCAAATTAGCGCGGGTTCGAATCTGATTCATTATATCAACAGCCTCCTGCCAATTTTCCTTTCCTTTCCAAATTAATGCTTCCGCCTTCATCAACATGATGTCCGCCATTCTATAAATAATCCAGTTTGCGTCATCCTTCAAACGCATTGCTTCCAAATTCGTAGGATCCGTATCCCCCATCTTATATTTCCAAATACAATAAACTGGGTTCTCTCCATCATTATATATTATAGAAGCACCATACCAACTGCGGACTGCATCTTTACCTGTTATTACTTCCATATAATCATTTTCCAAATCCTCGCTCATTTTAGTAGAATATTGGTAATTAGGATTTGTACCAGTTGTATACATAGCACTTGGTCCTCCTGTTTGATTATAGGTGTTGCCATCCCAGTTCACCTCAAAGATGGATTCATTACTATTACCTGGATTAAAAATTGTATACCAATTCTCTGGAATCGTAATAAAAGCCGGACGACGTGATGCAGTAGCATTGATTAATAGATCTGCATATTTAATACAAGTGTCATAATCTTCCGTCCACAAGGAAACTTCTGACATCAATGCATACAAAGCCCATTTAGTAACACGTCCTTTGGAAGCATTCCAATTATCATTATCATAAAACTCTTTTGCTCCTCCAGAATCAAGAGCTGTTTGCACATCTGCCTTAACTTGTTTCAATATTTCTTCTTCCGAAGATTTGGCAATGGAGAATGGAGTAGAGTCATCCTCATAAGGAGTTGTAACCAAAGGCACCTCCTTAAAATTCCGTACCAGATAGAAGTACATTAATGCTCGCATAAAATAAGCTTCAGAAAGGTGAGCATTCATTGCACCCTCTGTATAAGTATCATCTATTTCATGTACTCCCGGAGCATGAGCAATCACTACATTTGCCATGTTTATAACCTGATATATATTTTCCCATTTACAAATAGACTCCGTCCCATCCAACTGGAAATTCTGCAATTTCATCCCATCCTTATCACCTGTTAAAGTACAAATAGATGCCCCACGCAACTCTCCCCATTTCAATAATGACTGGCAAGAGGAGCGCATATAATAATAACCGGAAGCTATGACCGCTTCTACATCTTCTTTCGATTTCCAGTAAGCATCAGTCACTTGTTCATTCTTGGGAAGCAAGTCCAACCAATCACTACAGCTACTATTCAGCAGCAGGCTACCTGCCATTATCCCTATATAAATTAGTTTCTTCATATCTGCAAATATTATTAAAAATTCAAGTTTAAACCACAGGAAAAACGGCGGGAGCAAGGTGTGTTTGCACTATCTTTCGAAAGTTTTGAAGCCGAAGTAGGAAGGGATACTTCCGGATCCTGCCCTGTATAACCAGTCCAAGTAAACAAGTCATAACCAGTAACAAAGAAATTAAGCATGTTGATACCTAAATAATTACATACCTTTTTAGGTAGAGAATAGCTCAATGACAAAGTCTTCAAACGTACATAAGAAGCATCTTCTACAAAACGGTCAGACCCTAAATAGTTATATCCCTCATTATATAAAGCACGCGGTATGTCTGTATTATCTCCTTCATTCCTCCAACGTCGTAAAACAGCTTTACTTTGGTTGTTAGCATTATACATAGACTCATTATTCATACGAGTCTCATTTATGATTTTCTGTCCGAAACGACCATAAAACGATGCATTTAAACTTAGGCGTTTATATTTAATTGTAAAGCCAAAACCACCAGTAAGAATTGGGTTACAATTGCCCAGATAAACGATATCGTATTCATTTATCACACCATCATGATTAACATCTTCATAAATAGCATCACCCGGACATACCTGTTTAGCACCATTCTTCATAACGATTGGCTTGCCGCTTACATCATTCATAACATTTCCCTCTTTATCCCGTGCATAAGTAGACTCCTGATTCTGATAAACTCCTTTGTAGCGATAACCATAGAAGGAACCAAACGGGCGTCCTTCTTCTATACGAATAGCATATTCACCATTTTTGAAAGTGTAAGGCTCCGGATTCATCGTTTCAGGTAATTCGGTAATTTCGTTAGTGTTACGACTCAAGTTAACATAGGCGCTAACACGCCAATCTTTCTTTTCATACAATACACCATCGATACGAGCTTCCCATCCTTTGTTCTCCATTCTTCCAGAGTTATACCATTTATTTTTAGAGAACCCTGTAGTAGTCGGCATTTTCGGCTCTTTCTGCAGCAAATCTTTAATATATTTATTATACCACTCAAAAGTTAACCTTAATCTACCACGGAAAAAACTAAAATCCCCTCCCAAATTGTACTCTGTTGAAGTTTCCCATTTCAAATTATTCAACTGCATTCTGCTAGGATAAATAGCGGACATATCCATATATTCTCCTCGTGAACTATAAGCTCCATAATAAGCACCCGTTCCCTTCGGAGCATTACCGCTTTGCCCAATACTGAAACGAAGTTTGATTTCATCCATCCAGTCTTCTGCATTTTTCATAAATGGTTCATTTTGCATATTCCAAGAAATTCCCACGGTAGGAAAGATACCCAAACGCTCTGACTTACCCATTGCAGAATTAGCGTCCATCGTTGCAGAAGTATGAAATACATAACGATCCAATAAAGTATAGTTAATCAAACCAGTTCCGGAAATACTACGCGCTTCTGACTCTCCTGAACCTAGACTATAAACAGAGCTACCTGTAATCGGATCTGCAAGACCAGAAGAAGCATTACCATAAGACGTACTTGTCGTACTGGAACTTGTAGCCTGTGTAGTACGAAATACAGCTGTTGCAATCAAATTATGTTTATCCTTCCAATTTTTATTGAATATCAATTTATTTTCTGTTTGCAACGTTAGACTCTCGGAAGAGGCAGCAGTACTCTGATTAGCATATTCACTCGTCCAAGCCACTCCCGTAGCAACCTGTGGAAGGAATTTATCAGTAGTAGTAGTCGACATTTTAAGAGAAACATAAGCCGAATATGTTAAATACGGAAGAATTCTATAGTCAATACGAAAATTAGCACGACTATCACGTGACATTGTATTTTTATAACTTTCGTTTGCCATAGCTACCGGATTAAAATTGGAGGCACTACTGTTACTCGCCTTAAATTCACCCTCCCAGTCTTTCGTCTGATAAGAAAAATACTGTGAAGAGCGATTTCCATTTTCATCCATATAATAAGGAGACTTATTTGGCATCTTTTTAAATGCTTCCGAACGTACATTACTATCTTTTGGTGCCCAATTATCATCTTTATCCGACTGTGTAAAGTAGAAATCTGCTCCAAATCTTAACTTATCCGAGAAATTATAGTCTACACGTAAAGATGAGTTGAAACGTTTCAATCCTGTACCGATGGTTGTACCTCCTTCACTTAAATATCCCAGTGCCAGACGATAAGTAGCTTTCTCACCACCACCACTCATAGAAAACGAATTATCTGTTGTAAACGCATTCTGACGTACCTCATCCAACCAGTTCGTATCTACATTATATTCATTAAAATAGTTCCAATTAGGTGAATAGTTAATTTCAGGGGTATCATATAAATATTTTAAATAGGTATCAGCATTCAGCCCTGTGTAGTTAGCACTATTCCACAAAGCCTCCTGCACCATAGCAATATACTCTGATCCATTTAACATTGGAATACTATTCGGTTCGAATTTTGCAGTGAACTTAGAAGAAAAATTAAATGTAGTCTTTCCAGTTTTACCTTTTTTGGTCGTAATTGACAACACGCCATTAGCACCTTTCGTTCCCCAAATAGCTGTAGCAGCCGCATCTTTCAAAACCTCGACCGACTCTATATCAGTAGGAGCAATATTCAATAAAGCACCTAAATCTTCTTCATTGGCAGTAGAAAAATCGAAATCATCATCCAACTCTTGTGTATAAGGAACTCCGTCAATCACAATTAAGGGTTCGACAGAACCATTCAGTGTACTAGTACCACGAATACGGATAGAACTCCTTGCTCCCGGGTCAGCACTCAATGCAATATCTACACCACTCAACTGACCTTGTAAAGCTTCTTCTACCGTTGCTATTGGAGCAGCAGCAATCAAATCTTCCATCATTACCTTCTGGGTCGCAGATACATTCTCTTTATGTCCGATACCCATATTATTACGTTCGATACGTTTGGCAGTGATAGCAACCTCATCCAACGTTTCCACATTGGACTCCAGTTTTATATTTAATACCTTCTGACCAGTATATTTGATTCGTTTCGTTTTCATACCAATGTATGAATATACCAATGTCAGATTGTTTTCTTGTGCAGGAATTTGTAAACGGTAGTCACCATCCAAATTAGTCACCGCACCTCCTACTGAACGGTTTTGAACGTTCACAATATTCACATTCGCACCGACTATCGGTTCGATCTGATTTCCCAGCATTTCGGTAACCTTACCGGACACGACTTGTACCTGTGCGGCTACTTCCCCTGTCCCCAGAACAAGTATCGCTATCAGCATGTATTTTACTAATTTCATATTCATATTAAATTCGGTTATATCAAAGGACTGTATCAATCAACTGAAAACATCCGTCGTCAAACGCAAACGGGAAGAAATTATAATCAGATATCACGTTTGCCACTTTTCCATCTACCATTATGCTTAATGAACTTCCGGTATCTGTATACACCAAAGACTTTCCACTAGCAGTAACATATGTAGAATTCTTCATAGCCGACCCCGGATAAGGATAAGAAATAAGTGCATTTTCCATATCACGTATAAAATATGAAAGCAGGTATTGACGAAGTTTCGAACTGCTAGTTACCGCTCCAGTCACATCCATGCCTGGAATTTGCCCTGCAGCTATTGCTGTACTAATGGCTTCATTTGTCGGAATAAAACCTATAACATGAGAAGCTCCTGCTAGTCCGAATATATAGTTGCTAGACATTACCATACCAGCTTTCTGCAACAGCTGCGCAAACTGATAATAAACATAACGGACATCATTACAAACGCTCAATTTGTGTTGTAACCCGTCACCTTCTTGTGCTTTAAAGAGAGCAGTTCCATCATACATATAAGTTTTCCCGTTATTCCAACTGTCATTTCCATTCTTCACTTCTGTAAATTCAACGAAAGGTTCTGCATTATTATCCGGTTCCAAAATCTGATTATAGGCAGCACTACTTGCTATCTTCCCATCTTTCACATACCAATAATTAAAACCGGTTTGTGTTGTAAGAACCTGTGTTCCAGTTGCTTTCAGCTCATCTACGCCAGTAGCTGTATGTATATTGACAATAGTTCTCATGATAGAAGAAGAAACATCTACCAATCCATCCTCTGTTTCTTGTTGTAATTTACTTCCATCTGCATAAGTTCTCAAGTAAATATCTTCTGACTCTATTTGTTCATTAGTAGGTACCAACAAGACATATTTCGTATCTTGTGAAGAATAAGCCGTTACCAACCCTGCTCCATCCAACATATAGAGATAGTAGTTACAATCTTTGTTACGAAAAGCCGGTCCAACAGCAGAAGCAAACAGAATAGGTGTATCAATTGTACTTAGTCCATAAAACACACCATTTACACACATCGACTTATCTTTCACCTTTGAAGGATCGAAATTAAAGACCATGTCATACATATTCTTAACTTTTCCACTTGTAATTTCATCAGGGAATGCAATTCCATCCTTATAAATAAACTGATTCAACATATATTTCATTGCTAAATCATCTACATCATCCAAGGATTCATATCCACCCTTTTCCCAATAATTATCAAAGAAATTATTCATTGCCACATCTGACGGTGCAAATACACTATATGCTTTTGAGGCATTATTGGCTACATCCGAGTATTTCGTTGAATACCATTCCACTGCTATAGCAGGCAAAGAAGTACCATGTGTATGAATAAAAAGTGAGTCGGTCCCCAAGGCTGCTCCAAAATCTTTAGATAAGGTAGCGTCATACGTATATGTGGTATTATCATTG
The DNA here is from genome assembly GCF_000156195.1 of Bacteroides finegoldii DSM 17565. Taxonomy (GTDB): domain Bacteria; phylum Bacteroidota; class Bacteroidia; order Bacteroidales; family Bacteroidaceae; genus Bacteroides; species Bacteroides finegoldii. The sequence continues at coordinate 169,499 of NZ_GG688320.1, forward strand.
TACAAATCGAAAAAAATCGAATAATTCTCATTCGACTCTAATTGAGTATAAATGGTTTCCAAAGGTTCAATAACCTGGTCAACAGTATAAATGTAACCATTGTCTGCCAAAATCTCATATTCATTGACAGCCGCATTGGAAACATTAAATCCTCCTGCCCCTTTCCATATGGAATTAGGATAAAAATAAGAGTAATTAGATGCTGCGTCCAACTTTTTGGTATCCCAAAAACGGTAAGAGAAAACCGGAATAAAACGGTCCAGATGATATACCATACGTCGTTTACCCGTAGAAGCCTCTACTTCTATAGTAGGTACATTGCTACTGCGTGTACGAAACTTATAATACAGACCCGCATTTTTATTCATTTCCTCATCAGTTATTAAATCACCTTCCGGACGAAAATTCACCAACTTATTTTTATTGTAAGAATAATAAAGCAGATGAAAACCAATCACTTTTTTCAATTCATCCAAATTTATTTCACTGATGTCGGAATAGCCGTGCTTCTCCAAATAGACCGAAAAAGCCGTATCATCCGGAGCCATCACAGTCAGGATACTTTTTCCCTCCATAATAGGCTTAAAACCTGCCAACTCTACTGCCTGCAAAAATAGCGAGTAGTTCCCTCTATCTTCCAGGACTTCCCAAGCACTACCTTTCAACCATTCAGGTTCTTCATAATGTTCATCTATCTTATCTGTACATGAGGAGATAAAGAAAGGCATGAACAGCATACAAAGTAGTACTGTTGTAAATGTCATGTTTTTCATATTACACAAATTGATTATTGTTTATTCTTATTAAGTTCATACTCATATTCATCAGGATATTCCAACGAAAGGGCATAATTTTCTATATTCAAATAGCCATTTTTAGCCTCTTTTACCGCATCTGTCGAATCATATTTATCCAGTCCCCATGCATCCTCGAAAGCATCTGGCATCCCATCATTATCTGAATCCAGAGGTTTCTGTGCAGCATTTATTGTACCAGGACCTCCCAACGGAAATTGTTCTGCTTTACGTTCATCTTGAATAATCGTTCCTTTTCTCCCCAACGAAATAAGTTCATCCATCAAGTATTTATCTACTTCATCACGTACCGGAAGATAAGCACCCACTTTTTCAACTACCCATTCATAAGCTTCCTGTGCACTTTTCTGACTGCGTATAATTGGATGTAGATCAGAACGAGCTTCAAGAAAAACAGGAGAACCACTACAGTATTGTGACCAATTTGTCTCCGTTATCTCTACTCCGTCCAATGCCCCATCCTTATTATTATCATAATAATTACCTTTGCAATAAGTATTAAAATTACCATTACCACCTGTAAATGGTCTTGCGGGATTCATTGGAACATATTCTGTCTTAATTGATCCATCAGGTTGTGCCACATTCTGCCAATTATGACAAGGACCAACTATAAAATAATTGTTTTCAATAGTTGTTTCTGATTTACCTTGAGAATCACCGCTCATATTATAAGCAGCTCCACTTCCCCAATTGTACACCACATTGTTAACAAACTGGTTTAGTCCTTTAACTTTCGGATTTCGAGTTTTATTGTCAATATATAAATTACGGAAGATTGTACACCCATTCGATATATCAGTTTGCATTAAGCCACCACATGAGTGATTCTGCAAGCCCTGCCCGATTATAGAATTTTGTATCGTTATATTCTTTGGGGCAGTTCCTTTACCATCAGGATTGATAGAAAAACATTCGTCTTTTCCCCAAGTCATAGAACAGTGATCGAATATCATATTTGCTCCATTAGCTATTCCGCAAGCATCCAGTTCCGAAGGATATGCAGCTCCCATACGTATACGCAAGTAACGAACAATCAAGTTCTGTGCACCTGAAGCAGAAACACGCCCATTATAAAGAACGATTCCATCACCCGGTGCAGTATGTCCTAAAATTGTCTGATTACTTTTCAAAACAATAGGATTGCTACTCAATTTTATAACACCAGATACATCAAAGACAATAATGCGCCAAGGTTTGCTTACTGCATCACGAAAAGATCCAGGACCCGCATCATTCAAATTAGTCACATGATAAATTTCCCGTCCCTCACCTGCACGAGCACCTGTTACATTTTTCCCATATCCTTCCGCACCAGGAAAAGCAAGTACTCCATCATCAAAAACCGGGAAATTAAGCCCCTGCTCCGAGCCTCCCCCTTGATCACCAAAATCCCCATTTTGCGCTTGGTCTGTTGGCAAATTGGGGTTCAAATCACTTCTAGCATCCTTATCAACACATGCAAACAAAGCTGTGATTGAAAGGCAGGAAACTGCCAATATTCCTACTTTTGCTTTTAATAATGTAATGTTTTTCATATATAATTAAATTAAATAATTAGACTATTTGTAGATATATTTAAATACGTATAAAATCTCGTTATTTCACAATTTTTATTTTCATACTATTTGTTCAGTTCAATACATCCCATAATGAAAGGTCCTGTCGCTTTCGCATCATTATCTCTCATTTTCTCTCCTATATAATACTCGAAACTGCCGTCACGGTAAGGCTTACCACCTAATCCACCCACTTGGCAACATTTTGTCAATGTCAATGTTCCGTCCGAATTTGAGATTAGTAGTTTATCACACAGACCTTTAAAGGCCTTTTCTGCAATGGCACGATACTGACTATCAATATATCCTTTATTCACAGCTTTCATATAGGCATACATACATTGTGTCGTAACAGAAGCTTCTGGAAAATTACCGATACGTGAAAGTTGGTCAATTACCTGATACCACAAACCATTTTTATCTTGGTATTTTGAAAGGGTTTCTGCTAATTCCTTCGTCCATTTAATCATATCAGCATAGCCTGAATGATCTTGGGGAATATATTCCAAAGCATCTACCAAAGCCATAAACCACCAACCAATACTACGTCCCCAGAAATTAGGAGAATGGCCAGTTTCCGGATCAGCCCAGCGCTGACTCCGGTCCTCATTCCATGCATGATAATAAAGTCCCGTCTTGGTATCGTATGTATGCTGATGGCAGAGAGTGAACTGTTTAACAGCCTCATCAATCCATTCCGGACAATTAAATTCAGCTCCATATCGAGCCATAAAAGGAGAAGCCATATACAATCCATCCAACCACATCTGATAGGGATATATTTTTTTATGCCAAAAACCTCCATCTGTTGTACGAGGTTGCTTTTTCAGCTGATCTATCAAATTCTCGATAGCCAATTTATATTTCTCCTTTTTGGTTTCATTGTATAAATCAAAAAGAACTTTTCCGGAATTGATATAATCCAAATTATAGGTTTCTTTCTTATATAAATGAATCTCTCCTTTGTCGTCTACCAAAGAATCAGCCCATGCCTCTACATAATCAAAGTACCTACGGTCTCCTGTTTTCTTCCAAACTTGTAACATCGCACAACAACCTACTCCTTGCGCATAACCAAAATACAGGCGTTTTCCATGATCCAGTTGCCACGCTTCCGGGAAACGACGAATTTCCGAATCGGCAAACAGACGATAATAAGTGTCGGGAGCAAAAGTATCCGTACGGAAAGGAACTGCTGGAAGTCCGGCTTTATTAAACAGATTCACTCTAAAGAAAGTCCCATAACCGTAGCGTACAGCTACAGGTGCAGAGACATAAGTTGAAGAAAGTGTTATCGAACTTCCATTAATCACAGCATCAGCCGGATAAAACCGCACATCATTGCCGGCAATAAAAAATCCTTTTACCGGTTCATTGCCGGGTGTCTGCAGGCCACCTTCCGCAAATTCAAAATCTAATGTAATTTCTCTCCCATTCACTTTCATTGATTTGTAGAGAGGTCCTGAATAAACAATCTTTTTACCATATTGCTTTGCTAATGCCCAAGCTGCCAGCCGTTCGCCCGGTGCAACTTTATTTCGTGGATGTATGTCGGTAGAATCGGCTGCATCCGTCACTACTGCCATACCAATATTTTCAAGTCCACTTAACCATGTTTTTAATTGTGCTTCACGAATACCTGCCGGTTGCTTGTAATGTGGTGCAATCTGTACGAAATAGAAAGGCATATCCGGCTGATTCCATTCTTTCCGCCAACTATTAATCAGGTTAGTAAATACTTCCTGATATTTCTCATAACGAACAGAGTTGGATTCTCCCTGATACCAGATATTTCCTTTTACAGTGTACCCTACCATAGGAGCAATCATGCCATTCCACAAAGTAGCCGGAACCTTACACTTATCTTTTTCCCTACTCACCCTTTCTTTTGAATATTGTTTTAAGACATCAGCATACAGCGGATTGTTTTCCATCACTTTCATACTTGTCCAAGATTCAGCATGTGTTCCTCCCCAAGTAGACTGAATTAATCCAACCGGTGTACTCAATTCTTTATACAATTTACGTCCAAAGACAAATCCTACAGCAGAAAAGTCTTTCAGATTCTCCGGATTACAAACCACCCACTTTCCAACGCAATCTTCTTTCTCACCATCAGGTGCCAGTTGATGCTCTACATGAAACAGGCGGATTTCCGGAAAATCAGCATCTTTCATTTCTTCCGCTTCATTCAACATTCCTGTTTTCCATTTCACTTGCGGATTACGGGCTACGGGAAATTCCATATTTGACTGTCCCGTACAAAGCCAAACTTCACCTATTAATATATTATTGATCCGGATCTTATTATCACCTTTCAACATTACAGATTGTCCGAAAGTAGCAGCCGGTGTTTGTATCATCAGTTCCCAATGACCGTTTGCTAAAGCAGTCACCTTGTATTTCTTATGATCCCATGAAGTCTTTACCAAAATCTTTTCTCCGGGACGTGCTTTTCCCCAAAAACGTACTTTCGCATTTTGCTGAAGTACCATATTATCTGATAATATAGAAGGAAGTTGTATATCTGCATGAATACCTATTGGAAAGAAACAGACCAATAACCACAGACAAAAAATAATTCTACAGAATTTCATTGTATTTTATAGTTTTAGATTCAATATTTTACTGAATAAGCACATGTCAAAGATACCGCATTACATGGTAGAGTTAAAGAAAAGGAATATGGAGAATTCGACTTTCTTATGTAAATTCATATGTATACAGCCCATCACACGCCTATTTTGTACGATTTTACAGGCTATGTACGATTTTCCAGTCTTTCTACCATTCTTTTTTAATTCACTTTATTTATCTCAACCTTTCTCATAACCAATGCATCAATAATATCTTCATCTATCTTCACATCTTTTTTAGCCGTAATAGTCAAATTGTCAAAACAGAAATTGGATAATTTATATTGTTTTGATTTCTCTACAGCAAAAAAGGAATCACAATCCAGATGAATATTACGCATTGTAATATAGCTAGAATACGAGACTGGCATATCCTTGCGATCTTTCAAATCATAAAACTGTGTCCAAGGAGCAATAAAGATACAATTGCGGACATTTCCTTTTATATCTTCAACGAGGATGTATTTATATTGTTGGGGAGTATCCGGACGCATTTTCAACCACAACAGACGTTTAGCCTGATCCAGATTACAGCGTCGAAGAATTATATTATGATTATATATCGATTCGCTACCGCAAGTCAGCACTCCGTGACAGAATCCAAACATACAGTCTTCAATGATAATATCACAATTGCCACCATTATCGGGATCTTGATCTGCCCATGGTCCCTTGCCGCCTTTTAATGCAATTGCGTCATCATTAACCGACATATAGCATCCCTTGACAAGTACATTTTTACATGCATCAATATCGATTGCATCCGTACTTGGAGCCTTTACGGGAGAAGAAGGTGAAAAGATATGCAAATCCAAAAGTTTTACACTATCACACTTATAAATGTGAGTTGTCCAAAACGGAGAATTAACAAGTCGCACATCTGAAACTTGTACATTATTGCTATGAGATATATGAAGTAGACGAGGACGCAATTCATCCATATTAGTACATTTAGGAATAACACGCCTCCGCAACCAGAATGACTTCCAATATCGTTCACCGTTTCCATCAACTTTTCCTTTTCCGGAAAGGGTGAAACCATCTACCTTATCAACATTAATCAAAGCTGAAAAGTACTTTAGGTTCTGTCCCTCCATCCGTGTTTCTATTACAGGAAAGTTGCTAATATCGTCACTACCTTTTAATATAGCTTTCTCTTCCAAATGCAAGTGTGTTCCCGGCTTAAAGAACAGCGCACCACTAAGATAAGTACCTTCAGGTATAACAATGACTCCGCCTCCATTATTAGACGCCAAATCTATAACAGCCTGAATTTTCTCTGTCTGTAACAGTGTACTATCATTCACTACTCCATAGTCGGTAATCAAGAAACTCTTTCCTAATCCATTTATATCAGTTTTTTCATTTTTGTAAAACCAATCCGGTATAATTTTACCATCGGGAAATTTTTCCTGACTAAACAGTTGCAGACTGCAACATGTCACTACTATTAAAAATGCTGACTTTATCATTTTCTATATCTCGTTACTTTTTTTGCAAAAGTACCGCATTTTTCCATTTGCCCCAAAGCAAAGGATATGGAGATATTGATTTTCTCATGGAGTTCTATGCAAAAGATTCAAATACTACTTATCTATATACAATATTCCATATTCAGACTTATTTTTGTACATACATCAAATTAAAATACGCTCTTCACAGTATCCCCCAAAAAGCGCATCCTCTTTATAAAAGAAGACACGCTACGAATAGAGTTAAATTTTTCTTATATCATTTATTCCGTGATCAACAATCCGGTAGAATATTATTTTGTAAACACAATCTCTCCTTTACGTCCGCCACCACGAAGAAAGATTTCATAAGTATTATTTCCTGATTCTTTTATTTTCAGCAGATCCAAATCCGTATTCTTTGTTTGTTCCCCGCGTATAACCGTTTTTAATACCCCTCCTGTTGTCCGGTCCAGTTCCACTCTTTGACATTTTAAACACCCGGCTCCAAGTAGTACTTCCCGCAGTATAATGTTCCATTATCTCTGCTTCCGTCACTCGATATGTACCTTGCCGGATATATACAGTATCTCCTGCCATCACTTTTGATTGTGCTTTACCCAACGTGGCAAAAGGCTTATCAATCGTCCCACTGTTTGAATCGCTTCCATTAGTAGCCACAAAATAATTCGTAGCCGAAAGAGAAAAGAGGAAACATCCTATAAAAAAAAGAAAAAGGCTAATGCGTTTCATGGTATATTAAGTATTATGTAGCAGCAAAGCTACTGTTTTTTATACCATAAGAGCTGTAATATCGTACGCAAAGAATAGAGAATTGTCTATAACAACATACTAAAAAACCTAGAGTGTGGCATTCAAGCACACTCTAGGTATCTCACTATTGCATAGTTACTTCAAAATTAATTCACCTCCACTATTTAATCTATACCGTTTACCATCTTTCTTAAGATAATTTTCCGAACCACCGTCGTAAACAGGAGAAATAATAACTGTTCCTTTTCTATCAATAGCTCCCCATTTCCCTTTTAACACGAGATGTTCATTATCCAATTTAGTCCAGATTCCATTCTCACAAAATATCGCATATCCATTTTTCTGAAACGGGTATACAAATTTATATCGAGGTTTAATTACAATCTGTCCATCCATATTAGCAAACCCCATTTTATCATTTTCTATAATTCGAAATAATCCATTAGTTATTTTATCCGGAAATACCTCACAATTATAAACTTGAAATAAAATCTGTTCATTTCTATCTATTGCATATATTCCTTGCCTACCTCTAATAGCCACAAATGCTATTTTATCAAATTCATCAGTAAAGATATCAGCATATTTCCCCGCAGGTATAACTATTTTTCCATTCACATCCATAAAACCCGATAATGATTCGTCTTTTATGAAGTCAGGATAATACTTATACAACTTAGAATCTTGAGCATATATTGTCAGACAAGACAATAAAAGTACGATACATATTATATAATTTTTCATATTCGGCAATAAGTTCTAATAGAACAAAAAAACTAGCTTGTTCGCAAAAATATATTAGCTAAAACAAGCCACTCTATACTTTCCAGTTATTTCACTTCATGTAACCATCCTACAAGGATATAGTTCCGCCTTTTTCCCTGCTGTGTTGGAACAAACCAAATATTTTTCTTCAATTCAACTTCTATTTGACGAAAAACAGAAACTGGAATAAAACCATAAGGAGTATTGGAGAAAAATTGAAAACCGACTTCTGAAACTTTACCTGTGTCAGGATCGACATATAACATCACTGTAAACTCCCAATCTTTTATACGTTGTTTCTCAGTACTAGAAAATGCGCCATTGATAATCGAATAACATTTCTGTTTTGTCCAAGAATCATCTTCCAGTTGTTTTTCTTGCATATTTTCTTTAATAGAAATCATGTCCTTCGTATTTTTATCAATCTGCTCCACATAAGTGAATTTGTTTTCCTTATTGTAAAGTCTTACAAATTTAGCTCCCTTAAGCACATCACACTGATAAGTGTAACCATTTTCCACAAAGGTTCTATCAACATTATAATAATTAGTTTGAGCAGTAATTGTCAAACAGGACAACAAAAGTCCAATACATATTACATAAATTTTCATTTTTAGCAATCCTTAGTTATTTTATTTAAGTTCGAAAAATTAGATAGAGAGCTACGACTTTTATCATAGACAAACTTCTTATAATTAATATCTTGTTTAAAACTTGGCACTACATTAAACTCTAAATAGATATCCAATTGTTCTATTATCATCCCATCTCTCAGATTCCCCTTGGCATCTAATAATCCTTTTAAATTTGCAGTTGACAATATCCGAGGATCTCCTCCCTTAATACCTTTTTCCCAGTCACTTCCTCCATATTCACTACTTCCTTTTATATAAAGATAATGAGCATAATGTGTTTCTATTTCCATATTCATTATAGCATTCCTCCAAGAATCAAGAGACTTTTCATTTTGATACTGATAAGCATGCATCAATTCATGAAAAAGTTGATTACTTTCCATATTTCTATTCCATTGAAGGGTATTGGTCTGAGGATTAAATGAGGCTTGTTCTTCTGTAAAAAATTGAAAAGAAATATGTTCTCCTTTTAATGAATCCACCAAACTATTATATAATCCTTTTCCCATACAATCTTTCATTATTGAATCCAGTTTTTCTTCTATAAATTTCCAATCCCGTACTAGCATATCTTTATTTTGAAATAATTTTTTAGCATTGGGAGCTACTTCATTTTCAGAAGGATCAACATCACCACCAATGCCATCACCATCACCTATACCACCATCACCACTATCTCCATCTTCTTCCCACACATCATAACATACTTGATACTCAATAGGAGTCCAAACTTCATCACATACATGTTCAACTACCCATGCATCTCCAAATTCTTCGTCTGGTTCAATAGAAACCTCATCATGGCATTCTTCAGTTAATTCATAATCTGTTTCAGTATAACATTCTTCTACCCAACCACGAGTAATAATAAACTTAGCATCTTCACTCAATGGCATTATTTTAGCAACAATCTTACCATTACGATATTTCCAACCATTAATCAATCCACCATTAGGTTCAAAGAACAATACTTTACCATCAAAATTTGTTTCTCTATACAAATATGAGTTGCGTCCCATCCTCTTACTCTTCTTCATATACTCCAAAGAACCGACAAAAACAGTAATAAAACTTCTAATCTCCCCAGTCTTCAAGTCTTTCCGAATTACCATTCGAGCAGCGTTACGAAGATATTTCTGTCCGCGTATTTTTTCAAACTCACTTTGAGTTTCCGCATCAACAAACATTCTCCTACCACGTGTTAGAATAGGAGTCTGTACAACTTCATACTTTCCCCGATTAGCCTCATAAGCATCTTCCCATTTAGGTTTCACCATAGCAGCTTGTACATCTTTAGCTTCAGATGAACGCATAGTAACAACCGGAGTCATATTAGCCTCAAACCATTGACGAGCTATCGCTGTAGTCAGTTCCTTGTTTTTCTTTTTTGATTTACCCGAACGACTTGATTTACCACTTGGGAAATCCACACCATCATAGCAGGCATAAATGCATAAGCACAACACCGCTAAGATAATAAACATGAGACGGTTTCCTTTAATTTTTCTCATAAGCTTTACTTTTTTTTAATTAAACTTTTAGTTAACTGTTCACTAAATATTTCTTTCAGTTTAAGATGCAAATCATGTGTTGCAAAACCATAGACTTTAACCTTTTCTGTTAATAATTCATTTGCTAATAAAAGTGCCTCTTGCTTTCTTCCTGTTTCTTGATATAAAAAAGCAAGCTTTCCTCTGGGAGTTTGAAGTGTAGGCATCATCCAATGAGCCATTTTATATGATTCTTCTGCTTCGATAAATTCTTTTAATCGTTTGTGTACATCTCCTTTCAACATAAATACTGTCGGTGAAGGAAAGCGGGATGTCAGAAAAGTCAATTTTTCTTTTTGAAGTTCATCCTTTCTATATCTATTTAAAGTCAAACAATAGTGATAGTAAAAACCTATTTTGTCTGTCATCCGATGTTCCAATTTATTGTATTCACCAAGTACTTTTTCAGACATCGTATTCGGAGAAGAATGAGTTAAAAGATACAGTTGATGATAATCCGGCAACAAATTTGAAATACCATTACCCAATAGTAATACTAAAAATAAAAAGGTAACTTTGATAACTACAAAGCAACGAGAAGTTAAAAGTATTTTTTTCCGCTTTACTTTATCCAACCTGACCAACAATGCCAAAGCCAATACCGTAAACAGAATAATAGGAAATACACGATTAGGATAAGCGAAAAGTCCCCAAATAAGAATAGCCATCAACAACATCTGTGATAACCTAATAATCAAATGATTTCTCCTTGATTGCAAAATATAATATATCAAAACGACATAAATCAACAGCCCTGCAATGCCATATTCAACCAGTAATCTCAATGGTTCATTAAAAGCTAAATGAGTGCTTCCTGCCAAATATTTTTCACGTTCTGTTCCTTTTTCTTTCAAATAACGGGCTTGATAATACATATAATTTGCAGCAAATCCTCCTGCACCAAATCCTGTTAGAGGTTTATTTTTTATCATTTCAAGCCCCACTTTTCCTATTAGCATTCGCCCATCTACTGAATCAGGTCTATATTTATAAAGACCATAAGAAGCCAACAAACCCAATGCAAAAAGAAGAACAAGCATCACTGGAAGATAAGATTTATACAACATCCTTATCTGAAGTCTATATATTCTCAATATGCCCCAACATACACTTACAATCAAAGCTACCCATGCCGCCCTTGAATCGGCACAAATAAAAACCGGAAAACAAAAAACACAAAGGCAATATGATATATTTCGTATTTTCCTATAAAACGAATATCTAAAAGTATAGATAATAAATCCTACTATCACACAAAGAAGTAAAGACATAACACCTGCATAAACAGCCGGATTATGATAATAACCAGTGATAGAGAAATGAGAATTACCGGACGGCAAAATCTTGAAGAGTTGCAAATAGCCTATAGTAGCAAGCGAAAAGGCTGCCAGCATTACTCCTATATAAATCACAACATAATTTATTTTTCTAATCAATCGTAAAATACAATAGAGAATGAGTACACATAAACAACCAAGTTGCCACAAGTCACTATTCCCCAACAAATAATCTACTATCATACAAGTTATTCCCGCTCCTACCATTAAATCAATCCAATGGAGTTGCAAAAAAGGCGCTATACGGTTGAATAGAGCAGAAAAGACCAGAATACCGCCAACCACTAATGTACCCAAAACAGGAAAAACAACAGATGCATTGTAAATTTCTGTAAAACAATTAATAACTAAAGAAATTATTAATATTCCCATTAAAGATGAAAATACCGTATTCCTGTCCAAATTAAACATAGAAAAAGAATATTTTTAATATATGGATTCGTTTATTGTGCCTGTGTGAAGAAAGTACTGTTTACCATTAGAATAGAAGAATGGAAGTTCTTCTTTTCCTGTTGTTAGATTCCGTAACCAATAAAGCGTAGCATACGGTACATCTTTAAAATCCAAATAACTATTTTCTGCATAAAGTATTTTAAACTTCTTCCAACCATTGGCATAATAAAAAAGAGCATAACTATCCCCCGGAACAATCCCATTATTCGCTGTTCGTGGAACAAACCGAATACGATTGATTTGTACAGGAGTTCCAAAATCCATACCTACCGAAGAAGTTGTCACATAGGTATCATAGTTTCCGTCAAAAGCATCCGCAGCATTATGTCCGGTATTAAGAGGAATTCCATTAATCCGATATAAGAATTGATTCTTATCTTCCGGTTGTTCCTTAGAAAAGACAGGTAGAGGTGTCGGAGAAGAGCATTTATGATTTCGTGAATATCTCCCCAAAAACTCCATATGAGCAATATTAACACCTTTTTTATCGGGATTCCGGAAGCGATAATATCGGTACTTCTTGTCATTTTTAAATTCGACTTCTTGGAAATATGGACATGGGACATAATCTAAGATATAAAGTGTGTCAAAATCCCGTTTTTCCTTATTACTTCCCAAGATATAAGAACCCTTAATCCTTTCCTGCAATGCTTTCAGCCTTCGCTTTTCCGGATATTTACGTAAAAGATGCAACGTTTCTTTTTTAGTTGTATCACATTTCAAAGTGATATATTTCATACCCGCAGACTGTTTATTTTCACCTGTAACAAGTAACTTTCCGTTTACCAAAGATATATCGAGCTTCTTTTTTTGCTGTTCATTAACCGTAAGAGGTTCTGGTATATCTTTCCTAAGTCGTGAAGATAATATCATAAACGGTTCATTGATTTCAAGCATTGTTTCTCCATCAAAAATAACGGGAAAGAACAAAGTATTTAAAGGTATCTGTTCAAAAATGATTTCACTTTTTCGATGATCGATTTTGCCCCAGCCTACAGGCGTAAGCCCTTTAGTAGTGAACATGCAGATATAAGCAATATTATTATCAATATTATCCAGTAATGGTAACCGTAAAGTTATGGTTTGATGATAACGGAAAGTCTGATCACTTAACAAAGGAGTACTAAACTGTTCAGGAACAAATTCATCTTCTGCTGCCATAAAATAAGGAGTATTATATTGTACTCCAAAAGTTTTTCTATATACCTTTCCGCAATACTTTATATTACTATCCCAATCTTCACGCAAGTTATTACCTGGCGCTGTATAAGGCTGGATTATTCCCGTCGAATCAGGAGAATTACACCAATAATGTTTGCTATCCCTATCCAACCATTTTGGAGTAAATTCATAAACAGCAGGGATACCACATGCCCGTAAGACATTACAACTCCAGTTCGTCATATTATGGCAATCCATTTTAAATCTAGGAACGAACAAATCATAAATCCCCATGTGCTCTTTAGGCTTTACATATTTATTCAGCCACCTACATTTATCAACATATATCTTATACCATTCCACAGATTCGTGTATAGTACCCAATAAAGAATCCAATAATATCTTTTCATACATTTTCCGGATTTGACTACGTTTCATTAAAGGATATTCATTGGTAGTCCGATATGGTAAAATAAACTCTTTAGAAAAAGTCAAAATCCTTATCTGTTTTATAACCTTTTTCATTCCAGATTCTCAATGCTGATTCTATATTATCAACTAAGAACTCAGAATTTATGATTTGAATATCAGTCTTATCCACATTTAAAATTCTAGGAACAGCAATTTTTTTAAAATTTTCAGCTAATGATATGCATAGTGAATCATGCTTTTTCTTTTTATATGGACGTATTTCTTCAATAGTCATATTGGAAAACAATTGAAAATAAATAGAATCAACCCTCTCAAAATAGGAATTGTATGCAGAATCAAGCAAAATCATCTCTTTTGATTGATGATATGGCATATTCTCTATTAAAAAACAAGCTGACTGATAAGGTATTTTTCCTTGTTTTCTAAAATGTTCCAGCACTTTTTCCAATTCTTTGCGATTGTCGCCAGCCTGTTCTAATGCTTATTCAACAGCATCAGGATACTTATGACAAGACATAAACAGACACATAAAACCTAAAAATAAGAGTGTTCTCATATAGTATATGATTTATTAATTACCATTCTATGAATTCCGAAGCAAAATTAGGCTATTTTAGATGTACAGTCCTTGTACGATTGTACGTAAAGATAGAATTTTGTACATTTACGTCTATATCATTTACTTTTCATAACATATCCAAGATAAAGCATAATTTATCTTGAACCAAAAAAGAAAAAAGATGACTCTTCTTTCATAATCTTCTTCAACGTTCTTAATAAACTATTGAAGAGTTTATTATAAACGGTATCCAAGTTTATTATAAACGATGAATCTCCGGATTAAGGATATAACCGTGATTTTTCGCAACAAAAAAAGGCTGCAAATCCCATAAAGATTCGCAGCCTTTAGCTCATACAGAAACTCTCACAGCTTAACTACTGTAAGGGCTTCCTGATATATTGTCATCATATTGTACTAGTTTCTTTTTCATTCTTTTTAATCAAACCTTTTATCTATTGATATTCACACCTACAAATATACAACATAAAAAAGGCTTTGTCAAGAGCTTCCTGCCTGTAAGGAGAATTACTTGTAATTAATCTCAATCTTACTATCTATATTATCCGTTTGCCGCAATCGGCTTTTATCTTTTACCGTCAAATGAATATCCTGTAACTGGAAATTCTTTCCATAAGTTATCTTTCCGACAGATTCCACCTCCGCATTAATGTTAGACAGATAAAAATTCTCGATGCGATGACTTGCGTTCCATCCCGAAGCGGAAATAAAACGTTTTGCTCCATCTGCTTTTACGTGAGAGAAATACACATTACGAAAATGAGGATACCCCTTTTCCTTCGGCTCTACCGGAGTCAACATAGTAGTCCAGTGTTCAGGAACATCTTTTCCTTCATATTCTTTCGGCAAGGCAGAATAACTATATTTCGGATTCCAGTTCAAATCGACAGACAGAATATGAGTCACACTATCAGCCTCAACACGCGTCATATAGATATTCTCGACCGTTCCGCCACGGTTCATGGATGATTTCAGACGCAATGTCGTTCCTGTGCCATACGCTATCAGATCATGAGCCAGTACATTGCGGATAGAACCGGAAGTCTCACTTCCGCAAGTCAGCAAGCCCGCACCTTTACGGGCAATACAGTTACGAACCACCACATTCTCCGTCGGACGATTCACACGCAGTCCATCCGCGTCACGCCCTGCCTTAATACAAATATTATCATCGTTGCAATCCACATCACAGTTTTCTACCAGAATATTGGTGGATGAATCAATATCAATGCCATCCGTACTTGGTCCGTGACCTCCTACATTATTATTAATAGTAAGTCCGCTCACCGAACAATGATCCGAATACAAAATCTGACAAGCCCAGAATCCCGTACGCACCAACGTAAAGTCTTTCAACGTGATATGCTTGCTGTTGGAAACCAGTACTCCCCTCACCCGCTTGCAATCATAATCCACAATCCAGCGCAGATTCTTCTTCTCATATTCCTCCCGCATCGCCCAATATTTATCCCAGAATACTTTTCCGCGGCAATCGATAAAGCCTTCCCCCGTAAGAGCGGCATTTTCCGCATCCATTATATTGATAACAGCCGAAGGCCATGTCATTTCGATACCGGCAATGCGGGAAGGAAATTCCGGATAGTCCTGAATATTATCACTCGCAAGCAAGGTAGTACCTTTACTAAGATGCAGGTTCACACCACTCTTGATAAACAAAGCACCTATTTTATAATACCCCGGGGCAACAACTACCGTGCCTCCTCCCTGTTGGTGACAAGCATCAATAGCGGCCTGGATAGCAGGAGTACTAAATACGGAAGTGTCATTCCGCAACCCGAACTTTCCGGCATCCCATTCTGTGTTTTCCGGAGTCCTCTGTGCCCCCACCTGATCGGCCCACGATAAATCCGGCTTTGCAGACACACTTCCCCAATCATAAGCGGGAGTTGTCTTTTTCGGAGTTGTAACACCAATCAAGGCCAATAGTACAATAGATAAAAGATACTTCATAATTACTTCTTTTAGTTCATGTTGCAAAATTATCGCATATCATCAAAGAGGTAATGGACGGATGTACGCAAAAGATAGAATATTATATCATACGGACAATTAATTTGAAAGGGTGCACAATTGTATATATTCTTTGTACATTTCTCCATTTCATACATTCAAAAAAGGAGTAATTTTGCGAGTGAATTATAATAAGGTACAAACCGATAAAACAAATATGAGAAGAATTGCAATTTATCTATTGTGCATATTCATGTTACTGCCTGTTGTAACAATGACAGCACAACCTGGTTATAACTATTCAAAGTTACAACGGGAGAAACTAAACCGCGGCGTAGTTGCCATTCGCGAAAACCCTTCAGAAGTAATCGTTTCGTGGAGGTATCTTTCTTCCGATCCGATACAAACCGGTTTCAACGTATACAGAGACGGGAAGAAATTGACAGACACTCCCATCACTGTCAGCACCCTGTTCCGTGATAAGAATAACAGTCAGGAAACGGCTGTTTACGAAGTGCGTCCTGTTCTAAAAGGAAAGGAGACGCATCACATTGACGGTACATACACATTCCCGGAAAACGCGCCTCTCGGCTATCTGGAAATTCCCCTGCAAAAACCGGCAGACGGAATAACTCCGGCAGGTGATACCTACACGTACAGTCCCAATGATGCTTCCATCGGTGACGTAGACGGTGACGGCGAATACGAAATTATCCTCAAATGGGACCCCAGCAATTCACACGACAATTCACATGAAGGCTATACAGGCGAAGTATACATCGATTGTTACCGAATGAACGGAGAACAACTATGGCGTATCAACTTGGGTAAAAACATACGTGCAGGAGCTCATTATACTCAATTCATGGTGTACGATCTGGATGGCGACGGCAAAGCGGAAGTAGTGATGCGGACTGCCGACGGAACAGTGGACGGAAAAGGAAAAGTAATTGGAAATGCCGATGCAGACTATCGCGAAGCCGGTACCTTTGACCAAAGCAGGAATCAAATGATGAAGCAAGGACGTATTCTGAAAGGCAAAGAATACCTGACTGTTTTTTCAGGAGACACCGGTGAAGCCTTACATACCATCGACTACATCCCTGCCCGCGGCAACGTTGCCGACTGGGGAGACGCAAAAGGTAACCGAAGCGACCGCTTCCTGGCTTGTGTAGCCTATCTTGACGGAGTACACCCAAGTGTTGTCATGTGCCGAGGCTACTACACGCGTACTGTTCTGGCTGCCTTCGACTGGAACGGAAAAGAACTGAAGAACCGTTGGGTATTCGACAGCAACCATCCCGGATGTGAGCAGTACGCCGGACAAGGAAACCACAATCTGCGTGTAGGCGATGTGGATGGTGACGGATGCGACGAAATCATTTACGGTTCCTGTGCTATCGACCACAACGGCAAAGGACTTTATTCTACCCGAATGGGACATGGAGACGCCATCCACCTGACACATTTCGACCCTTCCCGTAAAGGTCTGCAAGTATGGGACTGCCACGAAAACAAACGTGACGGAAGTACGTACAGAGATGCCGCCACCGGAGAAGTGTTGTTTCAGCTAAAAAGCAATACCGATGTAGGACGTTGTATGGGCACCGACATTGACCCGACTCATCCGGGTGTGGAAATGTGGTCAGGAGATTCACAAGGAATTCGAAACGTAAAAGGAGAAATCATAGCCCCTAAAATGAGAAATATGCCGACCAATATGGCTGTCTGGTGGGATGGAGACCTATTACGCGAACTATTGGATAGAAACATGATTATTAAATACGACTGGGAAAATAAAAAGTTTGCTCCGCTTGTCAAATTCACAGGAACTCTTTTCAACAATGGAACGAAATCGAATCCTTGTCTGCAAGGTGACATTATAGGCGACTGGCGGGAAGAAGTACTCGTACACTCCGAGGACAACGCTTCTCTCCGGCTCTACGTTTCGACTATCCCGACCGAATACAGATTCCACACCTTCCTTGAAGAACCGATATACAGAATCAGTATCGCTACCCAAAATGTAGGCTATAACCAGCCAACACAACCGGGATTCTATTTCGGACCGGACCTTATAAAGATGAAAGGTACTTTCAGAGGATATCAATTCAAGTAAGTGTTATACTAAAAGTATCAGCGCCAACCACAAATACACATCTCTTGCCCTTGGTATTTTACTATACGAAGGGCAGATTTGTTTAAAATCCAAAGAAATAACTATCTTTGCCTGCATATAACACATATAAATCCACTATGAAGAAGAATACATTCCTTATATTATCGCTTTTATTGCTTTATCTCTATCCACTGTCGGCCTCCGTGGAAATTCGCTCCAATAAGCTGACTACCGGAGATGGATTAGCAAATAATTCGACCCGCTATATGATGCAGGACAGTAAAGGATTTATCTGGCTGGGAACTCTCAACGGATTAAGTTATTATGACGGCAATTCTTTCGCATGGAATGATTTGTATGAAATCGTAGCGCGTGCCAATATGTTCCTCAGCAAAACGGACGGTGTTACTTTCTCCGACGAAAAGATAAAGAATCAGTTTATCGGTGAAGCCAAATTCCTCCGGGCATTGGCTTACTTCGACCTGGTTCGTTACTTCGGACATATCCCCATCGTATTGGAACCTGTATCGGTGAATGAAGCAATGACCATCAAACAGTCAAAACAAGTCGATGTTTACGAGACCGCAATTGTCCCCGATCTGGAAGATGCAGTGAGAAAGCTGGTAGACACTCCCTTGAATTATCAGGGAAACAATGCTTCTGCCGGACGCGCCACCTTAGCCGCTGCCAAATCGTTGCTGGGACGTGTTTATCTGACAATGGCAGGATATCCCGTGCAAGACGAATCCAAGAAAGCATTGGCGGAACAGCTATTCAGTGAGGTGATAGACTATGCCCGCGCCAATAATAAATATTGGGCACAAACGGGTGACGAATGGCAGAAAGTGTGGATCAGCGACAATGATAACAAATACCATATTTTTGAAATTCAATACATAGCTTCCAAAAACTATGGTAATCCGATGGTGTTCAACTCGGTTCCGCAAGTGAATGATTCGTATACAAAACTGGAAATGTCCGGTAATAGAATATGGTGTGAAGCCAGACTGGCAGGACGTTTCAAATTAATGGATACGGAAGGGGTGTCTTTGGATATACGTTGTCCGAGCACGATTTACACGGATGATTTCGTGGATGACGACGGTGTGCCTTATACGGGCGGTCCTTTCTTCCAGAAGTTCTTTGAACATAAGATGAAACGCAAGATGCTAGGTTACGAAGATATTGATGCACAGATTGCAGACCGTACCTATTTCCCTATCAATTATCCGATAATCCGTCTTGAAGATGTAATGTTGATGTATGCCGAAATTGTAGGACCTACCGATAAAGCAAAATCATTGGTCGATGATATTTGCGAACGTGCCGGTGTCCCAACCGTACCCGATCATGTTACTCCCGAAGAATTTGCCGAAATTGTAGACTGGCAACGCCGTCTTGAACTGGCTTCCGAAGGCATCCGCTGGCATGACCTCGTACGCCAAAACCGTTATGTAGAGGTATTGCAGGAAATGTTTAAGTTTAATGGCTCGGACGAGAACGGCGTGATTAGCAAACCGGAAACATACGAACTATATAAATTGGTTACAAAAGACTCATATATCTATCCGATACCCGACTCGCAAATGAAGGTAAAAGAAGGGCTATATGAACAAAATAAAGGATATAATTAGACGATACAATACCGGCATTCATTTATTAAAAGGTTGATAAGAAAAGTCCTCCGGTCTGGTTCTACGGATCGGAGGACTTTTCTTTATTATTATATTTTTCTTTATTATATAAGGTTTACTTGTATCAATTCCCCTTAGCTTTGGAACGTAAAGACCGTATGCTTTATCGGAAACATATAGACGAGGTAAGCACTTCTCCCGCACAAACTAATCATTGCATACCGTAATACTAATAAAGTCTCCTAATAGAATTAAGATATTACACTTGAGCAACCTCAATAATACACAAGTGTAACCATTAAGTCAGACTTGTGCATCATCACGGTTGCCCAACAGCAACAGACTAATCGTAAACAAGCAGAATAATATAGAAGTAACAGGCTGATGAACAGACTGTTATCCAGAAAGTGCAATTTTATTTCCAAAAAGAGCGAAAACGACCTTATGTTTTCTGTAAACTTACTTTAATTTAGGGGCATTTTCATCATTAAGTATCTGATTATAAGCGATGTGACATTTTTGTTTTTCCCCGTATAAAACTTAAAATAAAGACAATTTTGTTGCACTGAAGAAATAAGAATGGGGAAAACTGTCCTTACATACAGCTTTCCCCATTCTTATAAGAAATGAATCTTCTTTTATTTTCCTATGGCACCAGCCCAGTCTTTGGCAAAGCGGAAATTACCGATATTTCCTTTAAACCCATTACGGTTTCTGAGTGCGACAGACTTCAGACCTGCTTTCAAAGCACCTTCTTCACCAGTAACTACTATATCTGCTTTTGGCTCGCTCTGTCCCAATTCCGGATCTACAAATAATGAAACTTCATTCTTCGTATAGTCTACCTTCAAGACCAATAAATGAGTTTTATTATAATCATAAGCCATCGGAGCTTCAGCACGTTCTTTCAACAATCCTACTGCAAATTTGATTTTATCATTTCCTTCGCGTCTCACATATACCTGACCACGATTTCCACCACCTACATAACTGGCACTGGCAGCCAAGAAGTCGGCCAAGTTTGTTCCGACTTTAGAGAAATTCGCCAGACAGGCAATATAATATGTACCTTTAGAATATACTTTTCCGGATTCAACCAATGAATATACGCTGACACGAGAGCCTTTCACACCTTGCGGAAAACCCAAAGTGATAGATGGCCCCGCTTCACTATATCCCTCATAAGTCAACGCCTTTCCTATCGTAGGGCTTACCGATCCTTCAACCGGTTTAGAAGTAAAACCACCACACCAAGTATCTACGTTGATAGGCGCTCTTTTATCATTATAAACTGTTTTCTCCAAAACATCACCTTCTTTATAACCTTTCAATAGGTCATTCTTAACGATTTGAGCCTGACTGCCTAATGCTACAGCAGCTAAAGCTATTGATACAAATACTTTTTTCATCATTTTCTTATATTAATTCATTCAAAAAGCAAAAGTAAAACGAAGATATGCCGTTCTAGTAGACTTATAGGCTCTAGCTTCCTTGATACTTTTTTCTGTTACTTTACTATTGTATGCATACATCATTTGGTTGTTAAATTCAGTACTTGACCAATAACCTAGTTGTTTATCATTAAGTACAAAATCCATTTCCTTTTGCTGCATTATTTCTAGCTTCTGATTCACTATATCCTTATTTTTATAAAGTATAGCCAATTCCTGAATAGAAGGAATAAACCAGTTTGTCGTCATTTCAGGTAGTAAACAATTATCACGATATCCCTGTAAACTTCCAATATTAATATATTCAGATCCAGGTGCTTGTTTTACTATAGTTTCTATTACCTTTATGTTATTATATCCAAGCATTTTTTCAAACTTACTTGAAATTCCATAATCTGCTATTTGCACATTGAAAAAAGAACTCTGCAAAGATAATGTTTCAAACCATTTACCAAACTCTATACTTTTCTTTTCCGTCTCCCAATAAATACGTTCATCTTCTCCATCAGTCAAAGCAACAACAAAAGCATGATTACATGCAGGATAGTCACGTTTCAATGCATCTTTAGTCACATCTCCATATTCACCCTCATATAATTCAGAAGGAAAAGTTTTTCCCACATAATAAACCACACCAATACATCCTTTGACCGGAGGATTTTCATCTGTCACAGAGACAATGTTACCATCTGCATAATAAAAATCACCCACCTGCAAATGATGTTTCTTTTCCTGATGACCACCATCAACAACGAAGCGTTTATATTTGCCTTGTTCCATTTTACCTTCTGTCACTAGTGAACATTTCTTTCCATTATAATACCCTGTAATCGTTTCTGCAGACGACGGTTTTCTCAACAAGCGATACTCATCCTTAGCTGCATCATAATAAGGCAATATTTTCTCCTCTCCTATCTCAAACGAAATACTCGCCGGATTCGGTTTCGCAATATAAGGAGTTTCTTCCGGAAGTACCGTTCCCTCTGCATCCGTAAATAGATAATGTGTAGAAGGCAACTTCACCACAACCAGACTCATACGATGCGATAATTGAAAACTCAATGAATAATTTCCATTTTCACCAATTAGCTCCGTCTTACCCGAAGTCATTAAATCCTGTTTTGCGTACTCTTTCTGGTCACTTTGTGCATTAGTCAAATTCCAACTATCTACAAGAGGAGCAAAGAAATCCTCTCCCTGCAAATCAGTTTTACCCGTCATATCTGCTTGATAAGGATAATACGCATAAAATACTACGCCTTCCAAGCTTTCATCATATAATATCGGCTTACCCGACCAACTAGAACCATTGTAAGTGAGCAGCATATTATTTATTTCATCCATAATCACACCATCCTTCACTGCGAACAGTCCTAATTGATCACCCTGCGTGAAGGTAGTCACAAATCCGTCGTCAACCGTGCGCGTCTGCGATTCACTACTTACCAACCCTGTATCAGCCACATTCAATACAACCAGATTTTGCTGATTTACTTGTGTTTCTTCATCCTGTGAGCAGCTTGCACAACCCAATGCCAACACTGCCAACAACAGCTTTTGTATAAATTTATATTGTTTCATATCCGATTCTTAGTTTTGAATATTACTCTGCATCATCAGTTCCTTCCACTGATTCATCATCACCATCCCATGACGCTGAATTCTTCTCTACTTCCACCACGAGTCCCGGTTTTCCTACTCCTACATTATATGTATACTGGTGTCCGCTTTCCAAAATTCCTTCACCATTGCCCGGTGTATGGGCAAACTTTCTCCCATCTTTCAACTCTACCTGAAAAAACAATTTACCTGACATATCCTGAGGAACCGTCAACATCTGATAAGAAGCGACATAATCTTTTCTAACCTCCGATACAAACGGATGCATCACGGAAGTCTCCACACCCTCTGCAGGGCTGATCTTCCCTTCGGAAACAGTTGCTTTTGTCACAGTTCTTACAGTAAATACCGCACCTTCCAAATCTGTCTCTGATACCGTATCGTCATCTCCTTTTACATTAATAATCAACTTAACCGTTCCATGACGGAAAGTAAGTTTCCGATCGCTACGGAATTTCATCTTTTCATACGCATAAAGGAAATCCGCCTGATTGTACGCCTCTTCAGTAGTCTGATCTTCCGGTACAGTCCATCCGGTCAGCAATGTCTCCGAAGCCGGATACCAGGCAAATAAAGTCTCTTCCTCCGTAGTTGTGTACCAATAAAGAGGATCGTTATTCTTGGCTGTCATTTCCTTGGAAGCCGAAACCTCATATAATTTCTGCGTAACGCCATCATAAAGAGATATTTCCTCTCCACCATTCCAAGAGGTCTTTTCTCCAATAGCACGGGTAAAGGTCATATCCGCCTTTTCCGCCATCAATTCTACCGGATACTTATTATTCTGAAAGTCATCTTCTGCCATATCGGTACACGCTCCGAAGAAACCTGTTACCATCAATAAGCAAGAAAGGGCTAATTTATTTCTTTTCATACCGTTCTTTTTTTGAATCCTTATCATGCTTTATTCACTCTGTCACTGACGCTGTCACATCCTTTTCATCTTCCTCAACCCAATCGGCAATTTCAGCAGTCTTAATAGTCATGGCGGGATTTTCAAATGTCACATTGTAAGGATATGCATGACCGGCCAACAGATTTTGTGCAGGAACATATTCAGTATAAGTCTCATTATTCATTCTGACTTCCAACAACACACTTTCAGTCATTTCTTGCGGGAACAGGATGATGGAAACATTCATTTCCCCTTCCGACGGTTTGGCTACATCCACTGTCAACTCAGAATCAGGAGTAGCTCCTTCTTTAGCAACCGCCTCTCCGGTATTCACATCAAATGTACCTTCCAGTTGCAGACTTTTCAGATGTACAGTCATATCATTCAATGTAGCACCATTCTTTGCTGCGAAACGAAGAATGATTTTAGCCATCCGATGTGTAAAATTAAATGTTACGGGAGAATCCGCATATACTTCGGTAGCCTCTGCGAAAAGGAAGTCAATCTGAGGTTGTTTATCGACAGACTGTTCCGCTCCGCTTATTTTCTTTGTTATCACTCCTTCTTCTCCCGGCAAAGCACCGTTCTCTCCCTGATAAGGATAATACGCCGCCAATGTGTATGCGCCATCACCCTTCAAACGGATATTGTTATCCACAGAACCTTCGTTCACAACACGGAATGCATTGCCATTGTCTTTACGATACTGAATATTGATATAAGTATCGACTGCATTACCACTCGTCGGTCCGTCCACAGTGACTCCGATACGGTCGTCAGCTCCCCAGTTTGAGCCGACAGCACGGGTATTCTGAACATCAGTCGCATCATTGATAGTTCCCAAAATCTCGATTGGATTATAAGCACGGTCCGCTTTTCCCGATTCATCATCACTACAAGCTGTAAAAGCCAATGATACTGCCATAGCGACAGCCAGATACATGTTTTTCATTGATGTCTTCATTTTTAAGTTATTATTTTCCGATTGTTTTTTGCAAATGTAAGCCTACTTATCGAAGTGCACAATGGACGATTGTACGCAAATGACTTGGTAATCATCCATTGCTTCCCCTTTAATTGCCGTCCGGTTTTTCTATCTCCGTAAATGGACATAAATTCCATTTGAAGGTTTCAAATTTATCCGGTTGGGCAGGGTTGAATCCTTTATAATCTGCTCTCAAATAATTGACAATATCCAATTTTGCCTTTTTCATTCCTTCCACCACACACTTCGCAGTCTCATAAGCGCCATACGTGCTGAAATGAGAATTATCCTTGAACTCTCTCGTTTGTCCGGGAAAAGTTCCTGCCGGATAGTGAACATATAATTTCATGGAGCCGTCAACTCCTAAAGCATCACAAAGCATGGTTGTCATCCCATTAAGCTCTATCAAAGGAACATTCTCCTTTTGTGCTACCCAACGAATAGCGTCCGGATATTCCCCATGTGTATTTACAGATTTTCCTTCTTTGTCAAAACGACGGCGACAAGTAGGAGTGACCAGCACCGGATTGGCTCCCTTAGCACGGGCCTCATCAATAAATATTTTCAGATTATAGACAAAAGAAAAGTAAGCCCCTGTTCCCGGTTGCTTCTGCTTTTGATCATTATGACCGAATTCAACGAGAAGATAATCTCCTTTTTTAATCTGGGACATGATTTTTTTCAAACGGTTGCCACTGATAAAAGTATTAGCGGACAAACCGGATTCGGCATGATTGGCTATACACACTTTATCCGTGAAGAAACGGGGAATCATTTGTCCCCAAGCTCCCCAAGGTTCATTGTCGTAGTCTACAACCGTTGAATTGCCACAAAGATAAACGGTCGGAACGTTCTCCACAGGTTCTATTATTAAAGAGTTCAAACGGGGAGATTCTCCGTTAAATTCCAGTGTCAGTTTATCATCCCAATTAAGTTTATTCTTCTCACGGGATTTGATACGTACTCTCTCTTTCCCGGATATTTTAATATTACGCTTATTAATTGTAAACGTCTCTGTTTTCAATTCCCCTTTCTTGGTAGACAGGTTCTCTATAAACAAACGGCGCGACTCACCACGTACCGTAGTGCTGGAGGGTTCATTCTTACTGCCTATGACCACTGTCACTTTATAATTTCCATCAGGAACATTCACCGAAAAGAAGAAAGGTTTGTTACTTTTGCCATCCCATGCGGGTTGCAAATCATACCCATAGCCTTGTTCATTGTTAAACAAAGTCTGAGGCGTAACCTTCAAATACCCCTCCTTTACTTTCTTATCCGAACTAAAATCGAACTTATAGGTCTGCTTTTGGGCAACACATATCGTTGCAACCAGTAAAACATTTAGCAATAATGCAATCTTTTTCATTATATCTGAATTATTTAAAGTTGAACATTTCATCGCGTTCTCTCAATTATCGCAAAGATAGCGGGAATCAAGTAATCGGATAATGGAAAATTATACGTTAATACAGGGAGGATTATCCATTCACGGCTTTTCCTGTCCCCCAAAAGCCTGGTTCTTCTACATATATACAAAAACGGTTGAAAGCCAATGCATCTTTTCCGATGAATTGTTTTCAACCGTTTCAATAAAATACAGTTGGTTTCTTTATTACTTAAAGAATGCTTATTTCAGTTTATACACTTCCGTTCCGGCAAGCAGGAAACAACCTACACCGTAATCTTCAAAATCAGGCACACTCTTATAAGTCACCGGTTGTCCGTCTTTCGGCTCTTTACCCGTCCCTTGAACATAACCCAAGAATCCGTTCGGATGAACAGCGTCTTTTACCATAGCATTCCATGCTTTCAAAAGAATGGGCAGATATTCACTACGGTCCAACAAGCCATTACGCACTCCCCAAGCCATTCCATATACAAAAAGAGCTGTTCCGGAAGTTTCTTTTCCACCGAAGTTGGTAGGATCATGCAGGCTGACATTCCAGAAACCATCTTCACGCTGGCATTTCTTCAATGCCTTACTCATGGTAAGGAAATCATTTATATAATCCTGACGATGCAGCTCGTCTGACGGGATTTCGTTCAGCACACGTACCAAAGCGGCATATACCCATCCGTTGCCACGACTCCAATAGCAGTCTTCACCGTTCGGTTCCTTATAAGGAGGGTTAAAATCCTGATCGCGCCACCACAAGCCATCCTTCTGATTGAACATACCTGTTTCGTCATGCTGGCTGCGTGTATAGTAATACATATCCCACATCTTATCATAATATTTCTGCTCTCCGGTCATTTTTCCGAATTTGGCAAAAATAGGCATTGCCATCTGTACGGCGTCAATCCACCACCAGTCATTGACTTGCGGAGTATTTACCACCATATCAATGGATAGTTTGATATTCTTAATCATCTCCGGTTGGGGACAGATATTATATAAATCGATATAGGTTTGTCCGCAGCAATGGTCATCGGCATTGCGGGTAGTGTTGCCATTACGCATTCCCCATTTATGGAAAGCTGCCCAATCATAAGCATATTCATAATAATCCTCGCGCGGATAGATAGAATGGAGCGACATCAGTCCTTCATAATAAACACCTCGTGTCCAGATATTGCTCGGACGTACACGGCCGTAAAAACTGGGAATCGTGTAATCGGCATACTTTTTCATAAAGTAACCGTTCACTTTTTTCATGACTTCCAGCGTTTCCTTTCGGTCGGGCAAAGATTGGGCACTGACAGAAACCGTCAACGCAAGAAAGAATAAGAGTACTAAATTATTTTTCATGTGTATTCAAAATGATTAATTAAACTTCATGCCGCAAAAGTAGATGGATTAATCGTACGAAACAATGTACATTTGTACATAATTCTATGTATTAGTACAAATATGCATTTTTTTAAGGAAAGAATGCCGTAATTTAGCAACGTGAAAAGAAACAGCCTCACAAAGCTAATGATACATATATAAAAACATGAAGAAAAATACACTATTGATAGGTCTCCTGCTTGTCAGCGGAACCTTAGCGGCACAAGATTGGCCGACAGTCCAAACAGAAGCGCGTCCCGGCAGCAGATGGTGGTGGATGGGAAACACAGTCGATATTCCCAATCTGACTTACAACATCGATGAATATGCTAAAGCCGGGTTGGGAACATTGGAAGTGACTCCAATCTACGGGGTACAAGGAATGGACGACAAAGAACTGAAATTCCTGTCACCCGAATGGACGGCTATGTTAAAGCATACCCAGGCAGAAGCAAATAGAAACGGTATGCAGATTGATATGAATACCGGAACCGGCTGGCCTTTCGGAGGACCGGAAGTTACGTTGGAGGACGCTGCCACCAAAGCCATATTTCAGGAATACAAGATAGAAGGAGGGGAAGAAAACATTCTCAATCTGGAGGTAAAAGACCCTAAACAAGCAAAGGTTGCAAAGTTGAATAAAGTTATGGCCTACAATGCACAGGGACAGAAACTGGATATTACCTCAAAAGTAAAAGATTACCGGCTCACATGGAAAGCTCCCAAAGGAGAATGGCGAATTATTGCATTATATATAGGAAAGACACAGCAAAAAGTAAAGCGTGCCGCTCCCGGAGGAGAAGGTTATGTAATGAACCACTTGGATAAGGGAAGCGTTAAACGTTATCTTGACAAATTCGACAGGGCTTTTCAAAGAGATAAGGTCACTTACCCCAAAACATTCTTCAATGATTCGTATGAAGTGTACCAAGCCGATTGGACACCTGCCCTATTGGAAGAGTTCGCCCGCCGAAGAGGATACAAATTAGAAAATTACTTCCCCGAGTTTCTGGATGAAAAACGACCGGAAATAACGACACGCATCATAACGGATTACCGGGAGACGATCTCCGACTTACTGATTGAGAACTTTACCCGGCAATGGACTGCATGGGCACATAAGCATGGAAGTATCACGCGTAATCAAGGGCATGGTTCACCCGCCAATCTGATTGATGTATATGCCTCCGTAGATATTCCGGAATGTGAAGGTTTCGGACTTTCCCAATTCCATATCAAAGGATTACGCCAGGATTCACTTACCCGCAAGAACGATTCGGACATTTCAATGCTGAAATATGCCTCTTCCGCTGCCCATATCACAGGAAAGCCATATACATCCAGTGAGACGTTTACCTGGTTGACGGAACATTTCCGGACTTCACTGTCTCAATGTAAACCGGATATGGATCTGATGTTTGTCTCCGGAGTGAACCATATGTTTTTTCACGGCACCCCCTATTCTCCCAAAGAGGCGGAATGGCCGGGCTGGTTATTTTACGCCACTATCAATATGTCACCGACCAATAGCATCTGGCGTGACGCCCCGGCTTTTTTCCAATACATCACCCGTTGCCAGAGTTTCCTGCAAATGGGTAAGCCTGATAATGACTTCCTTGTTTATCTTCCGGTATATGATATGTGGGAAGAACAACCGGGACGGCTTCTCTTATTCGACATCCACCAAATGGCCAAGCGTGCTCCGAAGTTTATAAAAACCATCCACCAGATAACCTCCAATGGTTACGATGTAGACTATATTTCGGACAAGTACCTCCAGAATACCCGCTACGAGGGAGGAAATCTCCGTACAGAAGGAGGCAGTAACTATAAAGCAATTATCGTGCCCGCTGTAAAATATATGCCGGAGAAAGTATTGGCACATCTAGTCTCATTGGCAAAACAAGGAGCAACAATTGTATTCATGGAGAATTATCCTAAAGATGTTCCCGGATTCGGTAATCTGGAAAGTCGCAGAAATGCTTTCACAAAAGTTCAAAAACAACTTCCCGACATCAGCGATTTTAACCAAAGCATTAGCAGTTCATTCGGAAAAGGACATATCATAACCGGTACGGATTATGCTGCGACATTAGGTAAATGTAAGGTAATGCCTGAAGAGATGAAGACGAACTTTGGTCTGCAATATATCCGCCGCCAACACAGCACCGGACACCATTATTTCATCTCTTCTTTGCAAGACAAAGGAGTAGATAATTGGATTACTCTCAGTGTTAATGAACCAACAGCCATGCTGTTTGATCCGATGACCGGAGAAAAAGGAAAAGCGCAAACCCGGATAAAGGACGGAAAGTTACAAGTATATCTGCAATTACAGTCCGGCGAAAGTGTGATTATTCAAACATTCGATCATCCGGTTGAGACTCAAGCATGGAAATATATCCAAGAGCAACCTGTCAGCCTCAGCCTCGACCATGACTGGACGTTGCGTTTTGTACAAAGTACCCCCGCTATCGAAGGAACTTTCGCTATCGATAGCCCGACTTCATGGACGGAAATCAACCATCCAAACGCAAAAATCAATATGGGCACAGGGTTATACAGTCTTGAGACAGTTCTGCCTGCGCTGAACGCTGATGATTGGATTCTCGATCTGGGAGATTTGCGGGAAAGTGCTCGCATACGCATTAACGGTAAAGAAGCGGGAACTGTCTGGGCCGCACCTTTCCGGTTAAAGGTCGGCAAATATCTGCAACCGGGCAAGAATCTGATTGAGATTGAGGTGACCAATCTTCCCGCTAACCGTATTGCAGAATTGGACAGACAAAACGTTCCCTGGCGCAAGTTTAAAGAAATCAACTTTGTAGGACTCAACTACAAAAAGAATAAATACGACAGTTGGGAAGTCCTTCCTTCAGGCCTCAATGGAGGTGTGAAACTGATTCCGATAACTACTTTGTAACCAACTTCTTTACTGCATCCTTCAATCCTTTGGAGGATGCAGTTATTACTACCTCGCCACCGGAACGGTCCGAACGTAAGATCGCCATGATGAATCCTTTATGCAACTTCTTCGTATTTCCGGTAAATAACTCATCTGTAAAATGATCCCCATTGTCCACAGCAATCAGCCTTGCAGCCCCCGAAACCTTAAAAGTAACCTCGTCTTTAGTATCAGGTACTACCCTTCCTTTATTATCCACCGCATATACCTTTACATATTGTAAGTCCATCCCATCCGCTTTCCAATCCTCCGGATTCTCTACCACCATTTTCAAAGCAGTCGCCTTACCGGTCGTTTCCAACCTATGACGTGCCACCTCTTTTCCGTTATTCCGGGCAACTGCTATGATATTTCCTCCTTTACCGTATGGTATGTTTTCCCAATAAATGATATTGCGCCGGGTGATATCCGTCCGGTCATTCTTACGTATCCCCATAGATTTGCCATTAACCAGCAATTCCACTTCATCAGCGTTGGTATATGTATATAAGTTCTGCATACTGCCCGTTGCCCAGTTCCAATGAGAAGCCAAAGATAAACTTCCCACCATAATATCATTCCATTCAATGGCTTCCTTACCATTATCCATCACTCCGATATGCACCAAAGGCTCTTCGCAGAAAGCACTCTTTATCAGATAGGCTTGCGGATAAGGTTCCAGACAATGATTGAAGAAAGAAAAGTTCCAGCCTTTCTTCGGCCATCCGTTCGATTCCCCCCAATACTCGATAGCTCCCCAATAGGCGAGTCCCACCATCTTATCATGATCCATGCCAAAGAAAGGAGCAGCAAGCTCATTCGTTGTAGCTTCGCTCTGATATACGGTCATGTGCGGACACTTTTCCAGATATTGGGCATAGTTCAGATAACGATAATTGAAACTTGACACTTCTGTTACAGTTGCCAGCTCGGGAGGATATACTTTGGTGTTAAATTCCGGTTCATTCTTTCCGATAGCTCCGGCACGTGCCGGAAACATAGCCACAGTCGTTTTACGAGTCTTATCATAACGTTTGACAAGCACATCGAAGATACGGTAAGTGGTGACACCCCAATCACCGGTAGGAAATCCGGCTAAGTCTTCCCGCATCTGCAATTCATTTCCCAAACTCCATAATATAACAGACGGATGATTGCGGTCGCGTTTGATCCATTCGGGAATCATCTGATACCATAGTTGTGTGAAAGGCACTCTACCACCCCAATAGCTATTGTCGCTCCATTTATCAATCAGCTCATCCACTACCAAAATACCATATTTATCAGCCAGTTTCAAGAACGACTCGGAATAAGGGTTGTGAGACGAACGAATGTGATTATAACCGAACCGCTTCATTAGCTGAAACTGCCGCTCGATAGCTCTGTCAAAAGCGGCAACTCCTACAGCTCCCAAATCATGATGGTTGGAAATACCTTTTAGGAACAATTTTTTGCCGTTCAGTTTAAATCCGAAATCAGGAGAGAACTCTAACGTACGAATGCCGAATGTCTCCGTCACACAATCAATAACTTTACCATCCTGCACCAAAGAAACTTCAGCAGTATAAAGATTAGGGGTCTCACAAGACCATAACCCGGGACTGTCTACCGTTACTATCGGAAGAGAAACCTCAACTGTTTGTAATTTCGATTTTTGAGGAGCCTTCCCTCTCGTACCGGCAACCGTTTTTCCGTCAGGAGCCAATATTCGGGCATTGATTTCAATATCCAGACTTTTATTGCGAATTCCTTCCAACTCTACTTGTACACTGACTTCCGCCCTTTGCTCCGTGATTTTAGGAGTTGAGACAAATACGCCATGTCTTGCAATGGCAATGGGATTCTTGATGACCAAATGAACATCCCGAAACAAACCACCGCCCGTATACCAACGCGATCCGTCTTTTTTGCCCGTTGAGGCCCAGACAGCCACTACATTATCCTCATCATATTTAAGCAAATCAGTAATATCCGTTTCAAAACCAAGATAACCATAATCGGTACTCCCTACCTTCCTGCCATTTACCCAAACATCTCCAACAAGCATAATGCCTTCAAAGTCAAGCAAGACACGTTTACCCTTCCATGCAGGATTTGCCTTAAAATGTTTACGATACCAACCTGTCCCCATAGCTTTAAAGCCACGTGCCCCTCCGGCGGACTCATCCCACGTTTGCTCTATCTGGAAATCATGAGGCAAATCCAGCACACGCCAATCATCATCATCATCATAAGTTACCAATTGAGCTTCTTTCAAATCACCGGCCCGAAACTTCCAGTCAAAATTAAATAATTGCGATACACGCGGCTGTTCTTGCGCAAAGACTAACACTGCTTGCAGTACTAAAAAGGATAATAGAATAAAATTTTTCATCTTAGATTGTTTTCTTAGTATTATTCTTAAATAATTGTACGGATGATCCATATAATTATCATTCACCCAACAAAGATAAACCGGAAAATCATCTATCCCTATATAAATTCTACCGAATACATATAAAATAATACACTTACAACTTCCTCATGTACTATTTTTCATGAAATCCGCACATATATCCATAGAAATGCTAAATCATATTCCCTACTTTTGCATAGTTAATATAATAAACTCAAATATCATGAAGAAATTTCTTTTTTACCTTTTTACTTTAGGACTCTTTTCAAACTATGCTTTCAGTTCAGATAGCATTTACGTCGCCCGATATAAAGGAGACAAAGCTTGTGCCATCAGTTATACCTTTGATGACGGATTAGCAGAACAATATACATTGGCTGCTCCCCAACTGGAGAAACGGGGATTTCGGGGAACTTTCTGTGTGAATGGCGCCAAAGTCAACAAAGACAACAAACACATCACAGATACCACACGAGTGACCTGGACACAGTTAAAAGAAATGTCCGACAAAGGTCATGAAATCACAAATCACGGATGGGCACATAAGAATTTCTCCCGTTTTCCCTTAGAGGAAATCCGGGAAGATATAGTAAAGAATGATAGTGCCATATTAGCCAATACCGGCGTCATGCCCCGTACTTTCTTTTATCCCAATAATAACAAAAAAGAAGAAGGCAAACGAATTGCCGTACAGAACCGGGTAGGAACAAGGACCAAACAACGTTCCATAGGAAGAAAATCCACTCCACGAGACTTGGAAAAATGGGTGGCGACATTAATTGCCACAAATGATTGGGGAGTGGGTATGACACATGGTTTGACGTATGGTTACGATGCCTTCCCGAATCCACAACGTTTATGGGATCATTGGGACAAAGTAAAAGCTATGGAAGATAAGATCTGGGTAGGTACTTTCCGAGAAGTGGCAGCTTATACCGAAGAACAGAAACATACGCGCCTGGACATTCGCCAACAAAAGAAAGGACTCATCATAACCCCGCAACTGGATCTGGATAAAGAGATTTTCACAGAACCGCTTACAATGGTCATTCAAAAAGAAGGTGTCAGAAAGATGACAGCCAGACAAGGAAAGAAAAAACTGGCAGTTCATAAAATTGGCGATAAATTCATATTCGATTTTAATCCTTTCGGAGAAGCAATCAAAGTTTATTTTAAATAAACAAGAAGGAGGGTGATAAAAAACGCAGGATTAACGCAAATTATCGTATTATTTCAGTTATTAATCAACGACTTATAACATTATTTCTGCGATAATTTGCGTTAATCAGCGTTTTACTTTTGAATTTCCATCCACCCCGTTAGCGTACCTCTTGCGAATTGACCTTTACATTCTTAACTACAAAACGGTCAACAATATCCTTATCAAACTGGCCTTTCTTCGCCCGGATATCCAGATCCTCAAAACAAAAATCGGACAACCGATATTGGTCAGACTTTTTCACATTGAAGAAAGTAGTACAATCCAGATCGATATTACGCATAGTAATATTATTAGAATATGAGATAGGGATATCTTTCCGGTCTCCTAAATTATAGAATTGAGTCCACGGTGCCACATAGATAAAATCTCCGGCATTTCCTTTTATATCTTCCACCAAGATATATTCGTATTTCTGCGGAGTATCGGGACGCATCTTTAAATGCAGAAGAATACGTGCCTGATCCATCGTACTGCGACGGAATATTACATTGCGGTTATGTATTGACTCACTCCCGCAGGTCAAAGCACTGTGACAATAACCATATCGGCAATCTTCAATAACAATATCATAGTTGCCGCCATTATTGACATCTTTGTCCGCCCAAGGACCTTTGCCTCCCTTTAATGCCACCGCATCATCGCACACTGACATATAACAATTCTTTATCAACACATTGTTACAGACATCCAGATCAACAGCGTCCGTACTCGGGGCCTCCATCGGCTTGCGGGGAGATGTTATATGAAGATTCAATAGTTTCACGTAACTGCATTTATAGTAATGAGTAGTCCAAAACGGAGAATTGGCAATACTGATTCCTTCTATCTGAACATTCTTGCAGTTAGACAAATAAATGATACGGGGACGCTGCTCATCCATATTCGTACAGTTCGGATTCCACTCCCTACGCAACCAAAACGCTTTCCAATAACGGAAACCATTGCCATTGAGCATACCTTTTCCAGAGATAGTAAAACCGTCAATGCCGTCTGCATTAATCAAAGCTGTATAATACTTTACCGTTTGTCCTTCCATGCGGGTAAGCTGAATTCGGAAATCACCCGCATCATCACTTCCTTTCAATACGGCATTTTCTTCAAGATACAAATGCGTCTTCGGTTTAAAGAAAAGCGAACCGCTTAGAAAAGTCCCTTTAGGAATTACAATGACTCCCCCACCATTCTTCGCCGCCCGGTCAATCACATTCTGTATCTGTTCGGTTTGTAGTTTTGCACTGTCATTAACTACCCCATAATCTGTTATCCTATACTGCTTACCGAGCGAATTTATATTCACGCTCTCATTATTCCTGAACCAGTCAGGAATCAGTTTACCATCAGGGAACTTATCTTGTCCCAAAACCTGCAAGCAGCAGCAAAGTGTGATAAATGCAACAATCAATTTCATCTTCGATATTACTTTTTTGATTAAACTTGTACATTGCAAAGTTATCACATCCACCGTAAATAGGAATGGACTAAAATAACAGAAGAATGCACTTTTGTACATTCTTCTTTAATAATTCATATAAAATCGTTCATTCCTATTAGTTTTCCGGTCTATTTTCTTCTTGTTCACCGGATTTCTCTTCTGGTAGCTCTTCCTCCGGTACAGCATCTCCGTCTACTCCGCGCTGATACACAGAAGGCGCTACACCAAAATGCTCCTTAAAACATTTACTGAAATAGAACGGACTATTAATCCCTACCCGATAAGCCACTTCCGAAACCGTCAACCGTTCATCCGACGATAATAGCTCGGCAGCTTTCTTCATACGTACTACACGTAGATATTCATTAGGGGAATAACCTGTCAAGCCACGTAATTTTCTATAAAATACCGTCCGCCCCAATTTCATAAATTGCGCAAACTCATCCACAGAGAACTCCGGTCGGGACAGATTACGCTCCATCACAATATCCAACCTTTTGGCAAACTCTTTATCCCGGTCGGTAGCACAAATCGTAGTGCGCACTCCCTTCTCACTGGAGAATTTCTCTTTCAGTTTATCACGCTGTTCTATCAAACGGAATACCCGTGCCAACAATAGTTTGATGCTGAAAGGTTTCGCAATGTATGCATCGGCGCCGGCCTCAATACCTTCCAAGTGTTTTTCCGCAGAATTCAATGCCGTCAACAAAATTATCGGTATATGACTGGTTGCAAAATCCGTTTTCAGCTTCTTTGTCAACTCAAATCCTGTCATTCCCGGCATTAGCACATCACAGATTATCAAGTCCGCATCATACGTAGTCGCTTTTTCGAATCCGGAAATTCCATCGGCAGCCACTTCCACCTCAAAATACACGCCAATCTCTTCCTGTAGGAATTGACGGATATCATTATCATCCTCAATAATCAAGATTTTCCGTTTATTCAAAGGAGTCGTCATTTTATCCTGTCCGGGCAGTTCTTCCGGCAATTGTTCCAAATGGTGATTCCAGCTATCCGCTTCTTGCAACAGCACATTACCGGCAACCAGAAAATCTTTCTCTTCATAAACTGTCTTATCTGTCGGAATACACACCGTAAACACAGAACCGCCACCTTCGTTATCTCTATACTCAATAGTCCCCTTATGTACCTGTACCAGTTCATGGCTCAAATGCAAACCTACTCCAATACTGTCACCGGAGAAATTACTTTGCATAAAACGTTTGAATAACTCATTCTGCTTCTCTTTCGGAATACCGACTCCCGTATCTGAAACCTGAATCTGCAAAATCTTCTTCACCTCATCCACATTTACAGACAGGATAATAATACCCTTAGAAGGAGTATATTTAAATGCGTTGGAAAGCAAATTATAAGTCACCTTATCCAAGTTGCCCTTATCAATAAACATTTTGTAAGAAGGGACGGAAGGCTGGAATCGAAAATCCATCGCTTTTTGTTCCGCCACATCACCGAAACTCAGAAATATCTCGTAGAGGAAAGAAATTACATCCGTCTCTTCAAGGGAAAGAGCCAGTTTATTATTCTGCATTTTCCGGAACTCAAGCAACTGATTAATAAGGCGCAGCATACGTTGAGTACTCTTATCCATTGTCTTTAACGGATGTACCAACTCACGCGGAATATCAGTCACACGCTGTATCTTTTCCAAAGCCCCGTGAATCAATGTCAGAGGGGTACGGAACTCATGAGATATGTTTGTAAAAAACACAAGCTTGTATTCCGTCAGTTGCTTTTCTATATTGATACGGTTGCGTAAGCTATTGAAATTATGGATAATACGGAAGGCAAGATACAGGGCTATAACCAATACCAGAATATAACCGAATACCGCCCAATTAGTCTTCCAAAACGGAGGAACCACAACAATCTTCAAAGTAGTCTCATTTTCATTCCATATTCCCGAGCCATTGCAAGATTTTACATGCAACAGATAGGTTCCCGGATTGAGATACTTAAAAGATGCGAAATTAAGAGAAGACGGAGCACTCCATCCTTTATCATAATTCTCCAGCCAATACATATATTTCGTACGTCCGCTATCCGAATAGTCCAGTGTTGAGAAGTCTATCAGAATGGAGCTTTGATAATATTTCAAAGAAATCTCGTCCGAATAAGCCAGTGACTGTTGCAAAGGCGAATCCTCCATTTCGGGATTCATCTGGATTCCATTCACATACAAATTAGTGAAAACAACCGGAGAAAAAGAATCACTGTTTTGTATCTTCTCCGGATCAATGACAATCATTCCATAGTTTGTTCCAAAAAGCAACTTGCCGTCTTTTCCCACACAAGCACTGTTCTCACTATATACATTTCCTAAAGTATAAGAAGAGAAATAATAATTATCAGAAGAATGAGTAACCGGATTAAACTTCGAAATACCATACTCGGTAGCCACCCATAAGTCACCGTTTTTATCTCCGAGAATGGATTGGATAACATCGTTTACCAACCCTTCGTCTGTTCCGTAATTCTCATATTTCAGCAAATCATAGTTTTCTTGTGGTTCACAAAGATTCAATCCCGACCCCGACGTACCAATCCACATACGCCCCTTATCGTCCCGATAGATACATTTAATCTCATTACTACAGAATTTACCGTTCGTGTAGCTGAACAAATGATAATTATCGGCATCGGCAATCAATGAGTCAGGATGGAAAATGCATATTCCCTCGCTGGTTCCCACCCAAACCATACCGTTCTCGTCTTCTTCTATCACACGAACCATCCGCAGGCCCAACCTTTCCTGAAAAAAGTGCCTGAATTTATATCCCCCGTCCGCAGTCGGTTCAGCCAAATCAAGTCCTCCCCCGAAAGTACCTACCCACATCCGGTCTTTCCGGTCACGATAGATCGAAAAGACATCATTAGCGGATAATGTAGTCGGATTCGAAGGATCATTGACATACCATGAATCCGCTATCTTTAATCCGTTTCCACGAGTCCCCATCCACATTTTCCCTTCTTTATCCTCAGTAATGGCATAAATGTTGGAATGAAAATACTGATTTGTTATCTTCGAATGAAAATCCGAGTCAATGGTATACAGTCCTCCCCTACGCGTACCAAACCAGATATCTCCGTCGGATGTCTTAGTCAGCATACGAATGGTATTCGAACGGTCGAACAAATCGGGAGATTCCGGATAAATACGAGAAGTACCTTCGTTCAAAACAGAGATATGGGATAATCCGGAATACTCCGAACTTACCCAGATTCCACCGGAACGATCCTCCATCACATAAAGCAGGAAATCTGAAGCGATATGACTTTTATCGTTTATATTGGCCAGAAAATGTTCCAATTTATCCTCAGCCGTATCATAGGCAAAGAGACCATTACCATACGTAGATATCCAGATAATGCCACGCGAATCGTGCACAATATGATAACGCTCAAAATCGATATAGCTCAACTTGTCTTGGGGAATCAACCGGAATTCCTTTATTTTTCCACTATCGGCTGTGATATAGGTAAGACACCCTGTGTGATTAAAAATCCAGTAATCACCACGATTGTCCATTGTTAATTTGCCATGTTTGATATTCAGGCGGGAATCCGCAGCTATTTCTCCGGTACTGAAATCATACATATACACTCCGGTAGTAGTAAGGATCACCCATTGGTCCTTCAACAGAAAATTCCCGGTAGGTGATGTTTTTCCCGCAATAGAAGCAATAGAAGCACATTTTTTCATCTTTTGCGTAGTAGCCTGATAGCAATAGACATCTCCCTCTTCCGTCAGAAAATACATATCATTCTTATAGGACTGAGAAAAAGCAAAATGAATCAACCGGTCTTCAATCCTGTACTGACCGTTAGAAACGGATACTAATCCGCTCTGTGTCCCAATCCATATCCGTCCATCCGCACCCTCACTGACAAACCGCACTCTATTGTCCGGCATATTGCCCCGTTCTGTTTTAAACACAGTCGATGTCATCTCTCCGTTATCCTTATGAACGATTCTCCGACAACCATTTCCGGAATGCCATAACCACACATCACCATTGTTCGCTACGAATATAGTCGAATAGTTCTGCCTCAAATCTCCGCAACCTGTATAATCAACGAAACGTGCACGCTGCAGGTCATAGCAACTGATCAATTCCGGTGTCGTAGAAATCCATAGAAAGCCATCCTTGTCTTCTGTAAGGTCAAAAATACGGTTATCAGACAACGATACTTTATCTCCGGCTTGCGGGCGGAATGTCAGAAACGAATTACCATCATAACGGCTCAGTCCATTCAAGGTTGCCAGCCATAAGAATCCTTTAGTATCCTGATATATATAGCGAATAGAATTGTTGGGCAAACCATCACTTGTTCTCATTTGTGTAGAGCGAAGTTCAGTCGCCCCGTAAATGTTCAGCACAAGACCGATAGATAAGATGAAGAATAAGATATGTCTGTTTATCATAATAGATTTTCAGATTAATAATGAATTAGACAGGCAAAAGTACTAAAAAAACAACACACAAAGGTACAGGCCATAGCTTTTTATTAAAATAGAATATTGTACGTAATTATATAGAAATTGTGATATAACCTCATTCAGACTGTACTATGCACAATATTGAATAAATATGAATGAATTTATATTGAAAAGAAGAAGAACACATCGTACTTTTGCACCAATTATCTATAAAAAATAAATCATGAGAAACAAGTTATTTTATTATTTATGTTGGCTGACAGCCGTCACAGGCAGTTTGCAGGCGCAAGCACAAAATAAAGTGGTTGCTCCGATGAAAGATGTCAATCAAGTAATCGACAACACATTGGATAGTCTGAACAAGGCACGTACAGCCAGACCGATAGCCGGTTCCAGCCGGAAAGGCGATAATCCGGTATTATTCCTGGTCGGTAACTCCACCATGCGTACAGGTACATTGGGAAACGGAAACAACGGACAATGGGGATGGGGATTTTATGCGGGCGACTACTTCGATCCGGACAAGATCACAGTAGAGAATCACGCATTGGGAGGAACCAGCAGCCGTACTTTTTATAACCGTCTTTGGCCGGATGTCATCAAAGGGGTACGTCCCGGAGACTGGGTTATCATAGAACTTGGCCATAACGACAATGGTCCTTATGACAGCGGTCGTGCCCGTGCCTCTAT
Source organism: Bacteroides finegoldii DSM 17565 (assembly GCF_000156195.1). Classification (GTDB taxonomy): domain Bacteria; phylum Bacteroidota; class Bacteroidia; order Bacteroidales; family Bacteroidaceae; genus Bacteroides; species Bacteroides finegoldii. Next base: position 210,243 of record NZ_GG688320.1, read on the forward strand.
TCCGGGAGTAGGCACAGACAGCCTGAACGTGACAATCAAAGAAACCGGAGTGAAAGAAACTGTATATACATACGGAGAATATATGCGTCGTTTCATCCGTGATGTCAAAGCCAAAGGCGGACATCCCATTTTGTTCTCCCTTACTCCACGTTACGCCTATGAAGATAAAGACAGTACTATCATCAAACGTGTCAATAAAACATTCGGTCTATGGGCAAAGCAAATAGCAGAAGAACAGAACGTACCTTTTATTGATCTGAATGACATTTCAGCCCGCAAATTTGAAAAGTTCGGTAAAAACAAAGTGAAGTATATGTTCTATATCGACCGTATTCATACCAGTGCATTCGGAGCAAAGGTCAATGCCGAATCTGCCGCTGACGGTATACGAGCCTACGAGGGACTGGAACTTGCCAATTACCTAAAGCCTGTCTCGCAAGACACAAAGACCGGTTCCAGCCGGAAAAAAGGACGACCGGTATTATTCACCATCGGCGACAGCACGGTGAAAAATAAAGATAACGACAAAAATGGTATGTGGGGATGGGGCAGCGTAATAGCCGATGAGTTCAACCTTGACAAAATATCCGTCGAGAACTGTGCTATGGCAGGACGTAGCGCCCGCACTTTCTTGGATGAAGGACGTTGGGATAAAGTATACGAAGCTTTGCAGCCCGGTGATTTTGTACTCATTCAGTTCGGACACAACGACGCAGGAGCTATCAATACAGGAAAAGCCCGTGCAGAACTACGTGGTTCCGGAGAGGAAAGTAAAGTCTTTCTGATGGAAAAGACCGGCAAATATCAGGTAGTATATACTTTTGGCTGGTATCTTCGCAAATTCATCATGGATGCTCAGGAAAAAGGAGCAATACCTATCGTATTGAGCCACACTCCACGCAACAAATGGAAAGACGGAAAGATAGAACGCAACACCGATTCTTTTGGAAAATGGACACGTGAAGCAGCAGAAGCTACCGGAGCCTATTTTATTGATTTGAATAAAATCAGTGCCGACAAACTGGAAAAAAAAGGTATCGAAAAGACAGCCGCTTATTACAATCACGACCATACGCATACTTCTTTAAAAGGAGCACACATGAATGCCGAAAGTATTGCGGAAGGATTGAAAATGGTTAATTGTCCGTTGAAGGATTATTTGAAGAAATAAAACATAAAAATCCCTCGATATACGTAAGAGCCACATTATATCGAGGGATTTTTTATGTTTTATTTCATTGTTTCTGCACCGACATAATATCCTAGGTTAGTACCTTGATTATATCCCATATTCTGCATAGCTTGAGACATATCATAATTATGATCTGTCATCAGATGGCGAAGTCGGTGAGTAGTCGGATGATTTGTAGAGAAAATATAAATAGAACGATAATCACTAGAGCCTAAGATAACCTCTTCACGATAATCTCCCAAGAAATCTCCGTAATAACAAGGATTATATTTGGTCCCATGATTTCCATCATTACTACCATAATGACCAAAATACACTAAACGGCTCTTATTCGTTTTATTTACATCCGGATTATCTTTATAACTTACAATACAAGCACGATCATACATTTCCCGTGTTCCTTGCCCGCTCCAATAGATAGCAGCATTATACATCACCCCGCTACCGATACCTGTCGGGTAATTGGTAGAAACAACTCCACCACCATTACAACTATACATACCGGACTGTAAAGATGAATAATACTCAAATCCCGGACTGTCCGGATCTACATCGCCAACAATACAACGTCCCACATCACCATTCTTACCCGCTCCGTGCCCGGTTATCAGGCTGCCGTCCCTCGCATCAATTACTTGACAAGCATATCCAAGCCCCTGCACGCTATAAGTATCCTCTTCTTCAAAGCTAGCAACTATTTGTAATCCGCTACGATTTTGAATGAATTTACCCACATACAGACAGTCACCATGTCCGTTTCCGGTACACCATAATTCTTTCCCATTATCATCAATCGCCGCCGAACCATACAGTATCTCATCTTTTCCATCACCATCCAAATCTGCAACACGGAAAGCGTGCGAACACATTGCCAACCATTTTTCGCTATGATCAGCAGTATCAAATTTCCAACGATTCACTAACTGGTTACTTTGCAAATCAAGTGCCCATACTTGCCAGTTTTTATAAATACCTCGAGAAATAATCAGGCTTGGATTGCTTTTTCTTACACCAGTCTTCTCATCAGGTATACCATCCAGATAGGCTGCTCCGATAAAGAAACGGTCCATACGATTTCCATAATCATCTCCCCAATAAGAATCCCAATATTGGGCACGTGCTACTTTTGACTCATCCTCACGGCCACGAGGTATATTGGGAGTTCGGGTAATTTCACAACCGTCAAAGCCACGACAGATAGAAATATACTCAGGACCTTCCAACACTAGTCCGGCAGTAGAATACAAACTTTTTCCGGAATACCATCCCACACCGTTCGTATCTCTTAAACGATAATCATTCACGAACCCATTGGCATCAGTAATAATTCTTCCGTTAGGGAATTTAGTACCTTCGGATGAACGGAATGCAATTTCACACAAACCATCTCCATCGAAATCATATAAAATATAAGAGGTATAATGTGAACCGGAACGAATGTTTAGTCCTAAATCTATACGCCATAAAAAGGTACCATCCATTTTGTAAGCCTCCAAAAGAGTGGTTCCATTGTGCCATCCTCCTTGATTAGCTCCATCATACGGCTCTCTCTTGACTACGATTTCCAATTCTCCATCTCCATCCAATTCACCCAATTGTATATCATCAGGAGCATACGTCAATGCTGCATCAGGTACATCACTTCTTAGTACAATTTCCCGATAAAATTTTGTTGCCATGTCAGAAGTATACGTATAGTCGCACAATGTTTCTTCTTGACCGGCCAATGTCACCCGATAATAATTAGTCTTTGTGGGATCAATATTCTCATCCACCCAACAAGTAGTCTTCGTTATCGCTTCTTCATTCAACTTAACTTCTTCGCTCCCATCCTCCGACTTATAAATATCGAAACCTACATCTTCCGGATCTGTCAATAACATTCTCCAACTAACTAACGCAGAAGATATTCCTGTTGCATTATGTCCATTAGTATCCGACATAGGGTCATAACTCACCCACATTGCACGGCTTCCCGTAATAATCTCCGTAGGCAAGTCTTTCAATGGTTCTTCCACAATATTATTATTGAAATCCGGTTCCTCATCCACTATCGGTTCAGTATCCGAACATGCTCCAAATGTTAATAATCCAAACAGTCCTAGTATATATAATAACTTCTTCATATTCTGCTTTTAATATTAAACAATCATTTTTCAATTCCGGGGTAACCTCTACCACCCCGGATTCTGTGTCAAATTAGGATTCTTTGCTTTCTCACTTTGCGGAATAGGAAAGAAATACATCTTATCATCCCATTGTCTATTCACAGTAACACGCCTATATGAATACGAATCCCCACTCTTATATATTTTCATTTCATCAATACTGCTGAAATGTTTGTCTCCTTCCTTCCAACGGCGCACATCCCAAAAACGATGTCCCTCGAATGCTAACTCTACCATACGCTCATTCTGGTATTTCTCCCACCATAACTTATTATCCAGACCTGCGGGAAATTTAGGCATATTTACCTTTGTACGCCGACGAGTTTTGCTCACCATCTCATTGGCAGGAATAGGGAACTCATTATTGGTAGCATAAGCAGTACCTAAATATTTGAATAACGCTTCTGCGTAATTCAGGTAGAACTCACCCAAACGATATATAATCCATGTATGATTATCCGTCGTAGGTTTCGCTGTCGTAGTATTAATACTTGTTTGGCAATATTTTTTCAAATAATAACCTGTAGGTGTCCCTCCGCTCAGGGGTTCCGCATTTGCACCTCCCTGATAGGTTTCCAACGCAGTTTCATTCCAATTCGGCCATTTTGTATCACCATTCTTAGCAATAGTTTTCTCAAATCGAGGATCACGTCCTTCGTAATAAGGTTTATTTTTATCATAATCCGCTTTTTTATCAGGCCTTTCACCACTGTCCTTCAACTCATAGGCATCCACCAATGTCTGTGTAGGGCAGTTTCCACCTCGACAGTTCTCCAGTCCGACAGGAAAATTATATTTCTCAAAAGAATTGGTAGCACGTATGGCACGACAACCGAAAATGAGTTCATCGATTGCAATACTATAACTTTTTGCATCCCATAAATTCTCGTAGTCATCTATCAGTCTCATACCGGCATCTTCGCAAGTCTCGATCAATTCCTTATTGGCCTTGGCTGCGCGATACCACAACTCCTTGTACCCTTGACTCCCTTCCTGATGAGAATTGAATAACGGACTTGCAGCATACAGAGCCGTACGCGCTTTCAATGCTAGTACAGTACGCTTGTTGGCACGCCCTGTTTCCGCCGATTCACCGGAAGGTACCAAAGCCCCCAGGTTATTATAATCCGGTATTATCAGATCTTTTATCTCGTCACATTCTTTAATAATCCAGTCGAATACCTCTTGGGCAGGTTTACGTGTTAGCGTATTCACCTCAGTGGTTGACAATACATGGTCGGTAAATGGTACATCCCCATATTGTCTTACCAAATTAAAGTAGAAATACGCCCGCAGGAAACGGACTTCATACTGATAGTTATTATAGCGATACATTTCAGCTTCATAGTCAGAAATTTGTTCATACTCCGAGAATGTCAGTCCGGTAAATTCCTCCAGATAATTGTTACAATTAGCAATTGCTTTATAACAGGAAGTCCACATACTGCTTTGTGCATTTACCGGACTCCATGCCCCATTGTAAAAAGTCTCAATAGCATTACCTGTATAGGAATATTGTGATTCATCCGTAGCAGAACCAAGAATAGCACCACTATAATTTCCGAAATCAGAGTCGAGCGACTGGTAAATGTTAGATACCAATCCTCCTACATCATAAAAAGTACGCTTTACATAACCCGCATCATAAGGATTGTATTCCGAATATTCCATCTGGTCCGCACAAGAAGAAAAAGCGAAGATGGTCAGAACACCATATATCAAATTATTCAGTTTCATTCTTTACCTCGTTTTTAATGATTAAAATCCTATCTTAACACCTACTACCACACTCTTGGTCAATGGATTTGTCGCACCGTAAGATTCCGGATCTGCCACGTCGATATGATCAAAACAAAGCAAATCCACTCCCCGTACATACAATTTGGCACTACCTAATATTTTTGTTCGCTTCATCAGACGTTGAGGGAATTTATAATAAACCTCCACATTGCGCAATTTCAAGAATGAACGGTCGGCAAGCCAGATCGTATTAGTCTGATAATTATTGGCATTACTCTGCGAACTCAGACGCGGATATTTTGCATTCAAGTTCTCCGGAGTCCAGCGATTTTCATAATAGTGCGTGGAAAGTGATGTATTGTTAATCAACGGCCAAAACATACTCTTTGTATTCAAGACGGCAGAATAGTTTCCTGTTCCCTGAAACATAGCATCTAATCCAATCCCCTTCCATTCTGCTCCCAAATGGAAAGAATAATAAATTTCCGGAGCAGCCGTACTATATCCAATAGCGGTCACATCGTTTGCATCAATCACTTCATCTCCATTTACATTCTTATATTTGATATCACCGGGAACTACTGTACTGAAGTTCTGTGCCGGGCTACTCGCGATCTCTGCTTCATCTCTGAAAATTCCTTCCGCTACCAAGCCATATACTTGATTCAACCGGTGTCCTGTCCGTTTCAAATTATCATATAAACGCGGTTCTTCTCTCTGTTCCTTAATCTCATTCCGGTTAAAAGCAAAGTTTCCTCCGGCATTAACAGTCCAGTCACCCCATCGCTTCGTATAATCCAAACCGAACTCAGTGCCCCAACTATCCACAATACCAGCATTTTCATAAGGAGAATCCATACCAAGTACTGTTGAGTATTGACCGCTAGGGTCTACCCAAATATCTTTTCGACGTTGATAATATCCTTCTACCGTCAAATTCAATCCTTTGAACAGTGTCGCATCCACCCCCACATTATATTTATAAGCTTTCTCATGTGTCGAATTTATTGTAGCCAACCGATTCATGTAAGTAGTTCCAAAATTGGATCCATAACCGACATCAAACAGATAGCGTGTACCCGTTGTCGTATAGATTTGTTCCCAATAGTTATACACTGAGTTGTCACCGTCTTTCGGTAGATAATCAGCATTAATAACACCAAACGAAGCACGTAACTTTAAAAGATCAACCCAAGAAACCTCTTTCATAAAGTCTTCTTCCGAAAGCACCCAAGCTGCAGAAACAGTTGGTGAGAAAGCCCATTTATGTCCTGGAGCCAATAGATTTGAGGCCGATCCGACCAATGCCAGATCTACATAATAACGCTTATTGAAGCCATAGTGAGTATACCACGATATATTTTGACGATATATACTGGTATTCACTCCATAAGTGTCACGAAATTCATACTCCCATTTCAACTGCGAATAAACATCATGTTTGCCGAACGAACGATTATAATCAAAACCTCCGGAGAAATTGAACTGACGCGCCCAATCGTTTGTATCGGCACCGGTTGCCATCTCACTGGGTTTTCCACCTGTAACAACTGTGTACAACGGACCACCGGCGCTTGAATCCTGCCAGCTAGGTATATATCCCCTATAAGCATACGTCTTGCTATGATCTTCCCAGATGGAAGAGTAGTTGTCATACGCCAAACGAAAACTCACACCTAGCCCCTTCACTAATCCGGACAAATCTTGGGATAAAGTCAAATCTGCCAGCAAGCTACGTGTATGTCCCTTACTATAAGCTGCTCCTTGCGATTGCGCCACCGGATTCATCGTACCTGACCAAGTGGAACTTCCTCCCCACGAACCATCATCTGATAGTATAGGAAAGGCTGCGGAAGGAATCGAATAAACCATATCCCACAAATCCGTACTAGAGGTTCCCGGACGACTTGATTCAGACAATGAGCCGAGAAGATTTAATTTGAGTTTGGTAGTACTCGTCAAGTCAATATCCAAATTTGTGCGTAAGTTAGCACTAGAATATTTGTCTTGTGTAGAATAACCGTCATTCATATTAGCATTGGCAACAAACCCTTTGTCTGTCATCAACCCCAACATAGCATAGTAACGGAATTTACTGCCACCTCCTGTAAACTCAATATTATATTTATTAGAAACTCCCATATCACGGAATGTTTCATCAATCCAATCCACATTCGGATAAAAATAAGGCAATTGCACATTGATACGATCACCTAGTCCCTTCACTCTTCCATAACGGAACGCATGAATTTCGAGAGGAGTATAACGTACGTCTAATCCTTCGTAACCTCGTGCCTCGTTCACAGCTTCGGCATAAGTAGCCGCATTTACAAAATCAGGACGACGTGATTGGAAATTGATTACATGATCGTAAGTAAACTTTATTTCCCTCGAATGATATTTTCCCCGTTTGGTTGTTATCAGAATAGCTCCATTAATACCTTTATAACCATATAACGCCACTGCAGCGGCATCTTTCAATATAGAGACCGATTCTACCTCTTCCGGTGACACAAGGCTCATATCACGTTCCAACCCGTCTACCAAAACTAACGGTGAACTGCTAGATAGGCTTTGTAAACCACGTACGTAAAAAGTAGGTTCCGTACTGGAAAAGTTACCCGCATTCTGTAAGGCTGTTAATCCTAGTCCCTGTCCGAAAAGAGAGTTAGAGATATTCTTTGACGCCCTTTTATCAAATTCTTCATTATAAACGGTAGAGACTGCCGCAGTCGATTCATGACGACTGAACGTCCGGTTAGCCCCTACATCTACAGTGACGGAATCTCCAGACACTCTTCCTTTATTATCCATATTCTGTGCTCCTATCGGCATACCCAAAGATGCCAACAGAGCCAGTACCAGCATTTTATTATTTTTCATATCACTGTTCTAAAATCAATTTTACTCATGTTTCTCATCACCAGCCGGGATTTTGAATCAAACCGTATCCTTTGTTGATTTCATTCTGAGGAAACGGAGACAGATACCATTTCGGATCGAATCCCTGCGTCCACCAAACACGTGCTCTGTTATGCAATTCAAATTTCTGATATTCGAATCTCGTAGGCTGCATGGCATTTTTACCAAACGCATCTGTTCCATCTCTCCAAGGTTTCTCTATACGGTTACCCGCCTCATCCAAGCGATAAATTAATAGCCCATGCAGTTTCTTTTCAAAGCGATCTGCACGTTTGTAACGAATCAAGTCAAAATATCGACTGTCTTCCATACCTAATTCACAGGCACGTTCGCGAAGTATTTCCTCCAATAAAGCATCTTTATCACTCGTCAGATTTTTATTCGGGAGGCAATCTTCCAGTTTACCTAAACCAACGCGCTTACGTACTTCATTCACCCAATAAAGAGCATCTGTGAAATTATTATCGGCTTGTAATAAAGCCTCTGCATACGTCAAAAAGAGATCAGACAAACGAAGATATACCCAATGAATAGGTTGGCGTTCATAATCACTATCGCTCAAATAATATTTCATATTATCATATCCGGTAGCAAAACGCATATTTTCCAATGCAGGAGCCGTCTTTGCATCTGTACCTCCCACCCACAATTCCCATGGGTAATCACTCATTTTAGGAGAAGACCATCCCAAATTTCGAGGTATATTGTTCACAATAACAGATTCGTATAACCGTGGATCACGAGTCAGTATGAGATTGGAAAGAGTATTTTCTCCATTAACAAACTCGCCAGTCAAAAACATATCGTTCAACTTACCTTCTGTATCTGCCTTATTCCAGTCAAAAGGTGTTCCATCCGCCCAAGGAAACATTTCAACATACTCTTGGGTGGGAGTATAAGAGTTACGTCCATTATTACACCAAGTACGCCATATATAAGTAGAGGACCCACCCGGACATTCATAGCCCGCTACACGTACGGAATGCAAGACCTCAGGACTATCCAGAAGGATATATCCCATCCGGTAAGCATACCGATATTCAGTAGGAGTAGGATTGTCACCTGCTGCTTTCCGCAACTCATAGAAGCCATTTGCCTCTATGGCGTTGAAAAACTGCCTGCAATATTCAAGACATTTATTCCACAAATCGGGGCGTTTACTTCCATACCACACCAAATGTTGTTGCTCCGCCTCACTACGTCCACCGGCATATCCTTGAGTATCATTGAACAAAGGAGAAGCAGCAAACTGCCATAGCTTACATCTCAATGCCATAGCCCCTGCTAATGTCCAATGACCACCATCGGAATTAAAATCAGCTCCTTCATACGACCATTTCAGGCCACCGGAGCCAATAGCCTCCTCCAGCATTTTATCCATATAGTTCACGGTTTCTTCCACCGTGGCGCGCGGAAATTGGTAGTTTGTCTCTGTTCCCGTAAACGATGAATAAATGAGCGGTAACCCGCCATAGTGGCGGAACATATCAAAATAGCGAGCAGCAATAAGGCATTTTGCTTCTGCTTTCATCTGCACTTTTTCATCTTCTCCCATACCAGGTACTCTGTCTACGTTCTCCAACAGTAACCAGCACCACCGCACAGTCTGCCAAACACCTTCACGAGTATATCCGAAAATATCCCCACGAACACCGTAATTAGCAGTATGTGTACCACTATAATAACTGTTATAAATTGTAGTTCCCGAATAGTGAAGTTGCCAACAATCAGTCAATGCATCAAACTTTCCTGTATAAGGATTAGAAGAATCCGGAAAGTCGTCAACAGAAGAATTTACGTAAGGTAAACCATAATATTGGCGGCTATAACAGGTGTTCAGAAACTGCCGGGTATAAGTGACACTATTAAATATAGTATCTTGAGTAGCAGATCCACCCGGTGCTTTTTCGAGAAAGCTGTTACCGAATTTAATCTCGTCTACGCAAGAAGTCGCTCCCATACCAAGCACTCCTGCTATCATTGCTCCGATAAACCATTTATATTTTTGTTTCATAATAATCAATCTTTAAATCTGTTTTTAGAATCCCAGTTTCAGCCCCAATGTATATGTCTTTGTCAATGGGTACGAAGGTGCATTACTAGCTCTTGCTTCCGGGTCTCCCCATAAATAAGGTGTAAGAGTCCACAAATTATAACCGCTAAACGATAGCTGACAAGTACTCATCCCCAACTTCTTCATCAGAGGGAACTGAAAATTATAAGCAATAGTAAGGGTCTTGAGACGCAAATATTTGGAATCCTGTTCGTAAAGAGTTGATTCCGCATAGTTGTTATCAGCGTTCTCCCATGTAGCACGTGGATATTTCGCATCTTGCGACGGATTCTCTTTTGTCCATGTATTCGTCAAGTGATAGGCAAGCAAACCACCCGCAACATTACCGGAACTAGATAAAAAAGGCCGACGGAATACATCCGAAATCATTCGACTCACATTCCATGCACCGGTCCATTGCGTATTCACTTCCAGATTCTTCCAAGAAAATCCGAGATTCATACCTACCATGTATTCCGGATCATCCGTAAATCCGTAATCATAGCCCATATCATTTTCATCGATTTTTCGATCACCATTCAAATCGACATACACAGCATCCCCATCTTGCAGAACAACCGAATGAGCAGGAAACGGACGATGGAATGTTTGTTCATACAGTGCCGGTGTCTGTTCATCATAATAACGCCAGAAAGCATATTGCTTACGTGAACCGATACGATGTCCTTTCTGGTACAGATAGTCGTACTCCTGAGGAGCTTCTTTACGCTCGATGATTTCATTTTGATTATAAGAAAGGTTTATACCCGCCCAATAACGGAAATCTTTTCCAATCTTATCGTTCCATTTCAACGAAAGTTCCCATCCCCAGTTATTTACCTCACCTAAATTGGAGAAAGGTTGAGCAAAACCTAACATACTCGGAGCTGTTCCGTCTTGCAGAAGAATGTCCCACCGGTGTTCCTTATAGTATTCTATTGTAGCAGATAAACGATCGTTTAAAAAGTTGATATCAACACCATAGTTCTGTTTAAACGCTTTTTCCCATGTCACATTCGCATTGTTAATCGCCCACTCATGTGCTCCTAAACTCACAGTAGAAGTCTGTCCTCCCTGACCGAAAAGATATCCATAGGCAGCCTGTAATTGAGCAAGATTACCAGTTCCATAACCAGAGTTACTTACATATCCGTTCAAATTAACATGATAAGGATTAGCAGTATACATAAAACGAGAGCCACCGATTTTATCGTTACCTACTAAACCGAAACTGGCGCGTAGTTTCAGAAAGCTTATTACCGGTTTGACAGATTCCCAAAACTTTTCTTCACTCGCTACCCATCCTACGGAAGCTGCCGGAAAGAGAGCAAAACGATTGCCCGCAGCAAAGTTCTCCGAACCATTATAACCCATGTTAGCTTCTACCATATAACGGTTTTTCCAGTCATAAGTTACACGTCCTACCAAACCGACATATCCTCGCGGAACATCTGAATATTCTTTAGGATAATATTCTTTAGACTGATTATAAAGCACCAATGCCCCTATATTATGATCACCAAACGAATGATTATAATTCAATGCGGCTTCCATATACCAGTTACGTGATTTTCCCCGAGTAATTCCATAGCTCACATTAGTATACTTACTACCGTCTATCGGTCGTAGTCCTACACTTCCATCACTCTGCAATACCGGTGTATAAGTCATTTCCGTACCACCCGACAAATTCTTATTAATGGTAAATGAGCTATTGTATGAACCTTTCAATTTGAATGAAAGTCCTTTAGTGATAAAATCCAATTTCTGATTCAAAATAAGGTCGGCGTTCAACGAGTTGTTGATACTATGTGCTGCCCCACCCCCATAATAAGTGAATGGATCTGCATCACCGACAAAAGGCAAGTTCAACCCATCGGACTGTGAGTCAGTAGTAGTATATACCAATTTATCATTTACAAAGCCGGCACTCCTAAACGGAGTAGAATAATAGATATTTTTAACCATTCCGGATGACCCTTGACTAGTGCGTGGCTTCTCAGAAGAATTAACGTTTCCTGCCACATTGAACGAAATAGTAGTGGTTTTCGTTACATCTATATCTAAATTACTTCGGTAATTGAAACGGCGATATTGATAACTGATACCATAAGGCAAACTAAACTCATTGAAAAGTCCGCCTTGCGTATAAGCACCTGCTGAGATAAAATAACGTACCTTATCCGTACCTCCGGAAATATTCAGATTATGCTGGCTCTGCAGAGTAGCGTCTCCCATGATATAATCAATCCAATTGATACTTGGAAAACGGATAGGATCAGAACCATCCCGGAATTTCTGAATAACTCCATCCGAGAATGTCTTGACAGGTTTTTCCCCCGCAGGTGTATCATTGGCCATCATTTGATTATAAAACATTGCATATTCATAAGAGTTGGCAGTTTCCACCATTTTAGTAGGCATTTGTATAGAAGCAGAAGTACTAAAAGAGATGTGTGCCTTTCCTTCTCTACCGCGCTTGGTAGTTATCAAAATAACACCATTAGCTCCGCGTACACCGAACACAGCAGTAGCAGAAGCGTCCTTCAAGATAGATATAGACTCAATTTCATTCGGATCTATATCATTCATGCTACGTTCCACACCATCTACCTGAATTAATGGAGACGCATCTCCCCACGTCGCTTTACCACGAATAAAAACCTCGGCGGCATCTGCACCCGGTTCACCGGATGTTTGAATAGTAGTCAGACCAGCCATCTGACCTCCTAATACATTAGATACAGAACCGATAGAAGTACGTGTCAGGGCTTCGGTCTTAACACTTGCCACAGCACCTGTCATCGTTACTTTCTTCTGCACACCATACGCCACGATTTCCACCTCTTGTAAAGTGGTAGCGTCTTCAGATAAAACCACTCGCATATTATTCTGGGCTACTACCACTTGTTCGGTATACCCGATAAAGGTGATTTTCAGCTTCGCCCCTGCTTTCGCATTGATCTTAAACACACCGTCGATATCAGTAATAGTACCGACAGAAGTACCTACAACAAGGACATTGGCCCCAATCACCGGCTCGCCTTTATCGTCCACCACAGTTCCCTTAATACTGCCTTGTTGCTGAACGATGTCAACAGCAGCTACAGCCTGTCCTTGATTGCCGAAAGTCGGTATCAGGGCGAAAGAGAAAAACAGGGCAACAGGTAAAGTTGTTCCTTTTATTAAGTTTTTCTTATTCATATATTTCTATTTTCATGATAGAGGAGTATGAGGCGGCAAAATACGCCGCCCTTATTTACTTTGAAAAAACATTGTATGGGTTTAAAATGCAAGCATCAAACGGAAATAACCGGCAGCAGTACTTCCATACGAGTTTACTATATTATAACTTCCACCATTCATAGCGTGTACCCATTGTGTATATCCATTTCGCAAAGTACTACTCCAATAAAAACCAAATTTTGCACTTGCTTCGACTGATTCCAATTGTGTAGCGGCCTCTACTTTCCCTAAGCTACTGTTCACTGCACTCAGATTTTTAGCAACCTGTTCCAAACAAGCAATAGATGGAAGATACCATGGAGTAGTATTCGCAGGAACAGATACATTGTCACGATAAGAGGTAATTTGCTTGTAGGCATCATCACACATGGTTGGCTGTCCTTTCCCTTCATAGCACATCGTCAACAACATTGTATTGTTATACCCCATAAAAGCAGGATATTGCTCCACCCATTTATCTTTAGTCGCACTATTATTACCCGTATTACAGTCAACGAACTTACCCATCCATTCTTCATCTTTGCTAAACCAATCACAATATGCTTCACCAACAGTTCTCCAACTACTAAATTTATTCGTATTATCTAATGTATTATTTAACGCCAATACCAACCCATGTTTACAATTCGGATAATCGCGTTTTAGAGCATCATTGTCTTCGGTATTACCACTTTGGGGATGCGTTATAGATGGCTGAGGATTACCTATATAACATACAATACCAATTACATTATTAGGAATATCTTTATCATCTACCCCCTTGCTTACAATTGAACCATCTGCACAATAATAATCTCCTATTGACAACGTATATTCTTTTTTATTCGTATCGCTAACTGTATACACTTTAGCAGTTCCTTCATTTAACTTAGCAGTAGCAGTGCACGTCATTTCCTTTACTCCTGTATAAGAGCCTTCTATTTTAAACTCCTCTCCCGGTTTTACCAAAAAACGATATGCACCTGTACTCTTTTGATAATACGGAGTTACTTCTTTATTATTCAGTTTGAAAGAAGCATTCGTTATCGGTAACTCATAATCATCTATCGTTACATCCGAATTAATAAAGTTATAGACTAGGTTAGGCATCTTCAATACAGCTAAAGCCATACAATGCTGCATCTTAAAGTTGATTTCCCCTTTAAAACGATTGTCTACCACAGCACTGCTTGAACTTGTCATCAAATCATATTTCGTATATTTCTCACCGCTTTGATCATTACCAAGTGTCCACTCACTAATATACTCAGCAAAAGGATCCCCCTCCGTAACATTAAATTTCACATTGACATCGTATGGATAATATGCATAAAACTTCATTTGTTTGAATTCAGCTCCGTTGTATTTGATTTGTTCACCGTCTATTTTCCAATTACCGTCTGCCGTCATCATACATTTCCGATTATTGATATTCTCTACTATTCCATTAGCGTCCACTCCAAAAATACCAATCTCGTCTCCTTCGGTAAACTCGGTAGCATATCCTTTCTCTATAGCACGTGTACCTGGAGTTGTATCAAAATATCCACCATCAGATACACTGATTTGTAAACCACTAGAAGAGTTGTCTCCGTTCATTTCCTTTACATCTTCCTCTTGTGAACAAGAAGAGAAACTTGCAATACCTGCAATTAAAAGTGCTGATATATAACTATATATTTTCATATTCGTATTTCTTTTTTATTGAATAATTAATGTATATATAAATAGGTTTAAAAGATAGACTATTGTTTTTCAGTAGCAGTAATCTCCCCTTCTTCTACATTCCAATTAGGATTCTCTGTCGTAGCTCCTGTATCAGGGGCGGTGGATTCGGCTTCAATATCTTCTTCTTCCGTAGTCCAATCATTTATTTGCGTACCCTCTTTCGTGATACTAAATACATACTCCTTTTGATCCACCGACATATTTGCCGTAATTGTATAATTATAAGAAACGCCCATATCCAACTTCGTTAATTTGGGAAATTCTACTTCATACAAACGACCTTCCATTCGTGCTTGAATACTCACCTTGTTATCTACAGTTTGCGGTAATAAAATAGCCTGCATCTTATATTCATCTACCGCTCCCACATTACCCCAATAAATGTCAGTAGGCTTTGCAGTTTCGTTAACAGTTGTTGCCCCCGTCATTGTATTGAATGTACCTTCGAGTTTCAAACCGATGAGATAGCAATCAATATCCGAAAGCTCAACTCCATCACCAGCTTTAAACTCCACTTTCAGGCGGCTCATCTTGTGATTAAATGACAACTGCACATTTGGCTGAGTAGCACTTGCTTTTGCTGTAGCATAAAGAAAGTCAAGGTATTTCCTCTTTGCTTCCGTAGCTTGATTTTCACTATCAGTCAAAACCTGCACTACCCCTTGACTGATACCGGATGTACCAACAAATGGACAATAGGCAGCCACATCATATTCTTGTGTACCTAACACCCAAATTTCTTCTGCTACTCCACCTTTCGCTACAAACATATTATTTGCATCACCGGTGTATTTGTAGTGAATGTTCTGTTGATTATTTCCACAAGAGATCCCTATAGAATCTCCAACTTCCCATTGGGTATCAGTTGCTCTAGTCGGTGCCAACGTACTTCCTGTTGAGTTATTGATCACTGCACTAAAAGAGACTTTCACCCCCGTCTCTCCCGCAAATTTGATGTCAGATTCCTTAACATCAGTACTACATCCTGCTAAGAATAACAGAATAATAGCAATCATTACATAGTTTTTCTTCATACCATGCATTTTAAAGTTTTTATAAATATGTATTGTTGATTAAATCCATTATAATATGGAATGAAAAGAAGTTGCCGACAAAATTCATTTTGCATCGCAACTAAAGTAGAAAATGCTTGTTTTTCATTGTGTATCATTTTTATTATACTTAAGTTAAACAAAAGTTAGATTAAGTTTTAATCAGGCATCATTATTTATATTATATACCTAAAAACTGATGCAAACTTAGAGAACAATACAGTTATTAACAATACAATATTGTACATAAGCATAAAAAATACTGCCTTTTGTACAAATGAACATGGGATGAATAGGACATATATGGAATAAACAGGCCAAAAGAACATCTCATATCCGTTCTATTACATATTTTGATAAATTCAGAAAACCCGGATCAGAAAAAACAAGTCGAATCTATCCGTAATACAGTCCAAGTTTCATGTCCGACTATTGCTTTTTACTAATTATTTTTGTATCTTAGAAGTTTCCATCTTCTCAAAAACAAATGGTCACCTTATAAAGTGCCATTTGTCATTCTATAAAGTGCCATTTGTCCCGTTATAAGATGACTATTGTCCCATTATAAGGTGACAACTACCCGAATGCATAAACTATACTAGTTTTATGCACTGAAAATCTTTAATCTTCGCACTGAGAACCCTTGAAAACAACGATGAAATGATGGAAACCTTATTGTATCATATCAAGAATAACTGAAGCATCCACCGCAAAGGCCGTTCCATGACGGATTCCTTTCGGAAAAGAGACTTGATCGGAAACGTCTTCCCACGTTTCTCCATGATCGAGGGAACGGACAGCCCCATAACGATGGTCACGATACTTATCAAAATACACATAAAGAGTATCACCTATAAAAAGAGGAGCAGGCCCCTCCGCCCAATAGTTGCCTGTGATGGGAGCCGATACTTTGGTTGGAAATCCTCTCCTTATATTCTCCGTACGTGTCACACGCAGGTTTTTCTCCGGCGGATTAGAGTTCTCATTCTTAACTACCATAATCAGATCGTTCCTCTTTGGATCTTTCACAATAGCAGCATCGATAACGCTGAAATCCGGATTGAAAAACATGGCAGTCTTCGAGAAAGATTTGAAATCCTTAGTCGTTACATAATAGATACGGTGGTTCAGTCCCTTTTCACTTTCACTGGTAGGCACTTCCTTATGACGGCCGGGGATCGTAGTTGCCCAGAAGATATAATAGGTTTGTGACGATTCATCATAAAACAGTTCGGGAGCCCAGCAGTTATGTGCGGCAGGTTCATTCATCATCACAGGAATAGCCTTTTGCTCACTCCAATGAATCAAGTCACGGGAAGAAGCATAACCAATAATCCGGTCCGTCCAGCTAGAAGTCCAGACCATGTGAAAAGTTCCGTCGGGAGCTTGACAAATACTAGGATCGCGCATCAATTTATCTTTGCCCACAGTAGGAGTTAAAAAGGAACGACCACCATTCAAAGCCGTCCAGGTCAGTCCATCATAACTATAAGCCAGATGCAAGCCATCTTTACTGTTATTTATAAAATAGGAAAAGAGATAAACGGTATCTCCGGCGGTAACGTTCATTATAGACCAGACGGTCAAAATCATCCAGACAATTACATTTTTCATGGTTCATTCTAAGATTAATAGATTCAGTTCGCAAAGATACCGTATCTTCCAAAGATACCGAAAAGCAAAGGGATAGATTAATTGGTATATTCATACAATTTTGTACACATACATCTATACATCCCATTTTTGATACGATTGTTTATGTTTCTGTACATCTTTATATTTCAAGAAGTTCGAAAAAGCCCTACTTTAGCACCAGAATTTAAAAGATAACGAAAATATATCAATCTTACGTATCATGATAAAACATTTTCTAGGCAGTATTATTCTTGCATTTCTTTCGATATCGACCGTTACAGGTCAAAGCAATGCTCTTGATCTATCCGGTAAGTGGAATTTCCAAATAGACCGGGAAGATACAGGCGTAAAAGAGCAATGGTTTCGAAAAATATTGGAAGACCACATCAATCTGCCCGGTTCCATGCCCGAGAAGTTAAAAGGCGACGAAGTGACCGTACACACGCAATGGACAGGAAGTTTATACGACAGTTCCTACTATTTTAATCCTTATATGGAGAAATACAGAATGGAAGGGCAAGTAAAACTACCATTCTTCCTGACTCCGGACAAACATTATGTAGGTGTGGCCTGGTATCAGAAAAACGTAACCATACCATCCGATTGGAAAGGTGACAGGATCATTTTATTTTTAGAACGTCCTCATATAGAAACCACCGTTTGGGTAAATAACCGGGAGATAGGAATGCAGAATAGCCTCTGTGTGCCGCACGTTTATGACCTAACTGCCGCCGTTGCTCCGGGAAAATCTTGTCGGATTACCATCCGCATTGATAACCGTATCAAGGATATCAACGTAGGACCGGATTCTCATAGTATTACCGACCAGACTCAGGGCAATTGGAATGGTATCGTAGGACGCATAGAGTTACAGACCACTCCTAAAGTTCATTTTAGCGACATACAGATATATCCGGACTTGAAAGAACGGAAAGCCACAGTGCGAATCAGTCTGTACGCACCAGCCTCTGCCAAAGCAACGTTACAATTATCCGCTGAAAGTTTCAACTCGGATAAAAAACATTCCGTCCCTACTGTACAACAGAATATCTCAGTACGTTCCGGAGATAACAAAATCAAAATGGAACTACCGATGGGAGAAGGTTTTCTGACTTGGGACGAATTTGATCCGGCACTCTATAAACTGACAGCGACACTGACCTGTGGCAAAGAGAGAGAAGTCAAAGAAGTACAATTCGGTATGCGCGAATTTACCATCAAAGGTAAATGGTTCTATGTGAACGGTCGGAAAACAATGCTTCGCGGCACAGTAGAGAATTGTGATTTTCCGCTTACCGGCTACGCTCCTATGGATGTAGCTTCATGGGAACGGGTATTCCGCATTTGCCGCAACTACGGGCTGAATCATATGCGTTTCCACTCTTTCTGTCCGCCGGAAGCCGCATTTATTGCTGCGGACCTTGTCGGTTTTTATTTGCAGCCGGAAGGTCCAAGCTGGCCTAATCACGGTCCGAGACTGGGCAACGGCCAGCCTATCGACAAGTATCTGATGGACGAAACGATTGCCTTGACCAAGCAGTATGGAAACTATGCCTCTTATTGCATGTTGGCGTGTGGAAATGAGCCTTCCGGACGCTGGGTGCCATGGGTAAGCAAATTCGTTGATTATTGGAAAGCAACCGACCCACGCCACGTATATACAGGAGCTTCCGTAGGCAACAGCTGGCAATGGCAGCCCCATAACCAATATCATGTAAAAGCCGGTGCGCGCGGACTCAGCTGGACCGGTGCGCAGCCGGAAAGCACATCGGACTACCGTAACCGAATTGATACGGTAAAACAGCCGTATGTTTCCCATGAAACCGGACAATGGTGTGCATTCCCGAACTTCAACGAGATACGTAAATATACCGGAGTAAACAAAGCCAAGAACTTTGAAATCTTTCGGGATATATTGAATGATAACTACATGGGAGGTATGGGACACGATTTTATGATGGCTTCCGGCAAGCTGCAAGCGATCTGTTACAAGCATGAGATAGAAAAGACATTGCGTACTCCCGACTATGCGGGATTCCAATTATTAGCTCTCAATGATTATTCGGGTCAGGGAACGGCACTGGTAGGATTGCTGGATGTATTCTTTGAAGAGAAAGGATACATTAATGCCGCAGAGTTCCGCCGTTTTTGCAGTCCGACCGTTCTATTGGCACGTATCCCCAAGTTCACATACACCAATAACGAAACGTTCCATGCAGATATCGAAATATCCCACTTCGGAAAAGAAGCTTTGCAAAAAGCAAATACAGTCTATTGCGTAAAAGATAAATACGGCAAGATATATGCTCGCGGAGTGGTTAGTACACGGGATATTCCTATCGGCAATCTATTCTCGTTGGGCAGCATAGACATGAAACTGAACGATATCCGTACTCCCCAAAAACTGAATCTGGAAGTACGTTTGGAAAACAGTGATATTGTCAACGATTGGGACTTTTGGGTATATCCTGACAAAGTGAAACTTACACAAGGAAACGTATACACAACGGACACATTGGACGAGAAAGCGATATCCATCTTGCAGGAAGGTGGAAACGTATTGATAACAGCAGCCGGGAAAATAAAATACGGCAGGGAGGTCAAGCAATATTTCACACCCGTTTTTTGGAATACATCTTGGTTCAAGATGCGCCCGCCACATACGACAGGTATTTTTCTGAATGATTATCACCCGCTTTTCCGTGATTTTCCGACTGAATATCACAGTAACCTGCAATGGTGGGAACTATTGAACAAAGCGCAAGTTATGCAGTTTACGCATTTCCCCGCTGAGTTCCAACCGACTATTCAAAGCATAGACACTTGGTTTATCAGCCGTAAAATAGGAATGCTGTTCGAGGCTAATGTATTGAACGGCAAACTGATAATGACCAGCATGGACATCACTTCCCAACCGGAGAAAAGGATTGTTGCCCGTCAGATGCATAAAGCGATTCTTGATTATATGAATTCGGATGCTTTCCACCCGAATACAATCATAAGTCCCGAACAGATTCAGACATTATTTACTAAAATAGCCGGAGATGTGAAATCTTATACGAAAGATTCACCGGACGAGCTAAAACCGAAAATTAATTAAGCAGACTGATATGAAAACTACCTTCATAGGGCTTCTGTTTCTGATAGCCCCTTATATAAACGCACAGGAGAAAATCCGAACTTTTCAACTGTCGGATGCACCGCGTTACAGCGAAGAAACTGGATACGGATATGATCTTACCGATACACCGGAAAAAGGCAGTAAGGCACCCTTCTTCTTTTCTGTCCGTGTACCGGACGGTAACTACCAAGTAACCGTTCGTCTGGGAAACAAGAAACAGGCAGGAGTGACAACAGTAAGAGGCGAGTCACGCCGACTGTTCATTGATAACCTTGCGACCCAAAAGGGACAATTCGTAGATGAAACATTTATCATCAACAAACGCAATCCCCGCATTTCCGAGAAAGAATCCGTACGAATCAAACCCCGCGAAAAGGCCAAACTGAACTGGGACGATAAACTGACGCTGGAATTTAACGGTGATGCACCCGTATGCCAGAGTATCAGTATCAAGCCTGCCGATCCGTCGGTGATTACCGTTTTTCTATGCGGTAACAGTACCGTAGTCGACCAGGACAACGAGCCATGGGCCAGCTGGGGACAAATGATACCTCATTTTTTCGGTACGGACGTTTGTATCGCCAATTATGCGGAATCGGGGGAATCAGCCAATACGTTTATTGCCGCAGGACGTTTGAAAAAAGCATTGAGCCAGATAAAGAAAGGAGATTATCTTTTCATGGAATTCGGGCATAACGACCAAAAGCAAAAAGGACCAGGCAAAGGAGCTTATTACTCTTTTATGACCAGCCTGAAAACATTTATTGATGAAGCCCGTGCGCGGGGAGCATATCCCGTACTGGTCACTCCCACCCAACGCCGGAGTTTTGACGCCACCGGACATATCCGTGACACACACGAAGATTATCCAGAAGCCATGCGCTGGCTGGCTGCTAAAGAAAATGTTCCGTTGATCGACCTCAACGAAATGACCCGTACGCTTTATGAAGCTTTGGGAACAGAAACGTCAAAGCGTGCTTTCGTACACTATCCGGCAGGGGCTTATCCGGGACAAAAACAAGATTTTGCCGATAATACCCATTTTAATCCTTACGGTGCCTATCAGATAGCCCAATGTGTGATTGAAGGAATGAAGAAAGCCGTACCTAACCTAGCGAAGCACCTAAAAATAGATCCGGCATACAATCCGGCATACCCGGACAATCCGGATACTTTCCACTGGAACAATTCACCTTTTACAGAGATAGAGAAGCCGGATGGTAACTGATATGTATATAAACTGATATAGTATATGAAAAATAAAAACATACTTGCCCTATGTGTAGCAGTACCTCTGTTTATCGCATGCACTCCTGCCAAACAAACCGGAAAAGACTTCCAATGGGGAGAACTTCCGCAACAGCCTGATTTATCATGGGCTGATAGTGTCGGTAGTCGGCAAGAGCCTATCAATCATATAGCCCTATCTGCCAATTCTTTAGGTGCGGTAGCAGACAGTACTGTACTCAGTACAACAGCTATACAAAAAGCAATCGACAGTTGTGCCGTCTCCGGCGGGGGAACCGTCACTCTCCAACCGGGATATTACCAGACAGGGGCACTCTTTATCAAAAGCGGAGTAAACCTCCATTTGGACAAGGGTGTGACTTTACTGGCCAGTCCTCAAATTCACCATTATCCGGAATTCCGTTCAAGAGTTGCAGGAATCGAAATGACATGGCCAGCGGCAGTTATCAATATCATAGATGAGAAAAACGCATCTATCAGCGGAGAAGGGACACTGGACTGTCGGGGAAAGGTATTTTGGGATAAATATTGGGAAATGAGGAAAGAATATGAGGCGAAAGGACTGCGTTGGATTGTCGACTATGACTGCAAACGTGTACGGGGAATCCTCGTTGAACGCAGCTCGGATATCACATTAAGCGGATTCACTTTAATGCGTACCGGTTTCTGGGGATGTCAGATTCTTTATTCCGACCATTGCACCATCAACGGATTAACAATCAATAATAATATCGGAGGACACGGTCCCAGTACGGATGGCATCGATATCGACTCATCCACCCATGTATTAGTTGAAAATTGCGACATAGATTGCAATGACGATAATATCTGCATCAAATCCGGACGAGACGCAGATGGCCTGCGGGTGAACCGTCCTACCGAAAAAATTGTGATACGTAACTGTATAGCCCGCAAAGGCGCCGGCCTCATCACTTGCGGAAGTGAGACTTCAGGAAGTATCCGTAATATATTAGGATACAATCTGGATGCAGAAGGAACTTCTACGGTACTGAGACTGAAAAGTGCCATGAATCGCGGAGGAACAGTCGAAAACATCTACATGACCCGAATCAATGCTAAGAATGTGCAACAGGTTCTGGCGGCGGATCTAAACTGGAATCCCAATTACAGCTACAGCATCCTGCCCAAAGAATATGAAGGCAAAGAAATTCCCGAGCATTGGAAAGTAATGCTGACTCCCGTTAATCCGCCGGAAAAAGGATATCCACATTTCCGGAACGTGTATCTGTCTGATGTAAAAGCAGAAAACGTAAATGAATTTATCTCTGCTTCCGGATGGAACGATTCCTTACGCCTGGAGAATTTCTATCTCCATGCCATCAAGGCAACGACAAACAGTCTCGGAAAAATATGTTATACGAGAAACTTTAATTTATCTGACATTACATTGTATGCCAAAAACAGAAACGATATGGAACTGAAAGAAAATGAACAAAGCAATATCCAGTTCAGTTACGCCAATCCGACAAATTCTGACGACAGAACCGCCGAACACCTGTAATGGACAAGGGCAGTCAGATATCCGATAAAGTTCTTATTCATTATTGACTGCTCGTTCCAATTGCTTTAATGCCTGTTCCAATGTAGCACGCGGGCAGGCAACATTTAACCGCATAAAGCCTTCGCCCTCCTTGCCGAATGTTGTTCCGTCATTCAGTGCCAGATGCGCTCTTTCTACAAACAGGCGATTCAAACTCTCTTGGTTCAATCCCAGTTCCCGGCAATCCAAAAAGATAAGATAGGAAGCCTGCGGACGAATCATCTTGACGGCAGGAATATGTTCCCGCAAATAGTTTTCGGTAAAGTCTACATTGCCTTTGATATATGCTATCACCTGATCCAGCCATTCCGTACCATGGCTATAAGCCGCCGCCACACTCAGATAGGCAAACAGATGGCCTTCACAAAACTCACTCGCTTCCATGTAGGTACGGAAACGTCGAAGAAGTTCCTCATTTTCGATGATTACATAAGAGCTTGCCAGTCCCGGCATATTGAAAGCCTTGCTCGGAGACATAAAGACAAGTGAGTTCATCCGTGCTTTTTCTGAAGTCAAAGCAAAAGTGGGATGTTTATAAGGTGGCAAAGTCAGGTCTGCATGAATCTCGTCGGAGATAACCAAAGTACCGGTTTCCTGACAAATATCAGCAATCTGCGAAAGCTCTTCTTTCGTCCATACTCGTCCGCCCGGATTATGAGGATTACTTAAAATCAGTATTTTACAACCTTGTACATCCCGGCGGAAACGGTCGAAATCAATGTAATACTGTCCGTTCCTCAACACTAACGGGCTGAATACAACTTCGCGTTCATTTTTCTGCGCCACAAGGAAAAAAGGATGATAGACAGGCGGCATTACCATCACTTTATCTCCTTTTTCCGTGAAACAGTGGATAGCAAAAGCCAACCCGCGAACAATGCCGGGAGTAAACGTCAGCATTTCTTCGGTGACCGACCATCCGTGACGTTCTTTCAACCAATGGATAATGGAAGCCGCCCATTCCTTACAGGCGAATGTATATCCCAGCACTTCATGCTCCAACCGCTTTTTCAAAGCCTCTATCACAAATGGAGCCGTACGGAAATCCATATCGGCTACCCACATAGGAATCAGGTCATTGCGTCCCCAACGGCCTTCCACTCCATCCCATTTTACGGAATCCGTACCGTTACGGTTTATTATTTCATCAAAATTATAGTTCATACTGCATGATGTTTTTATGTTATATGAGACAAAAGTAGTACTTTTGTCTTCAATTCAAAAAGGAATCTATGACGAAAGCTTTATTTTTTGATATAGACGGTACACTGGTCAGCTTCCATACTCACCGTATCCCGTCTTCCACTATCGAGGCTCTGGAAGCCGCCCATACGAAAGGACATAAAATATTTATCGCTACCGGACGTCCGAAAGCCATTATCAACAATCTCTCCGAGCTACAGAAGCGGAATCTCATTGATGGATACATCACGATGAACGGAGCCTATTGTTTTGTCGGAGAACAAGTTATTTATAAGAACGCCATCCCCCAGGAAGAGGTAAAAGCAATGGGAGATTTCTGCGAAAAGAAAGGAGTACCCTGCATTTTTGTAGAGGAACATCATATTTCCGTTTGCCAGCCCAACGAGATGGTAAAGAAGATTTTTTATGATTTCCTACACGTGGATGTTATCCCGACCGTCTCTTTTGCAGAAGCGACCGACAAGGAGATTATACAAATGACTCCTTTCATTACGGAGGAAGAAGAAAGAGAAATCCGCCCGTCAATCCCAACTTGCGAGATAGGCCGCTGGTATCCCGCCTTTGCCGATATAACCGCCAAAGGAGATACCAAACAAAAAGGCATAGACGAAATAATCCGTTATTTTGATATCAGACTGGAAGACACGATGGCATTCGGAGATGGGGGAAACGACATCAGCATGCTCCGTCATGCTGCTATCGGTGTGGCTATGGGGCAAGCTGAAAAGGACGTAAAAGCTGCCGCCGATTACGTAACAGCTCCGATCGACGAGGATGGTATCAGCAAAGCGATGAAACATTTCGGAATTATTTAACAAGGGGGATTTACTCTATTTATCAACATGAGCGTAGACACTAACAACGCAGAGTTTCAAGATGCCTTGAACCTGATTCAATATACACGCCAATCTGTTTTTCTAACCGGAAAGGCGGGTACAGGAAAATCTACATTCTTGCGTTACGTCTGCGAAAACACCAAGAAGAAATATGTTGTACTTGCTCCGACGGGTATTGCCGCCATCAATGCCGGAGGAAGTACGATGCATAGTTTCTTCAAACTGCCTTTTCATCCACTGCCACCGGACGACCCGAATCTCAGTCTCCAACGGGGACGCATCCACGAATTCTTTAAATATACAAAACCGCATCGAAAGTTACTGGAACAGATAGAACTGGTGATTATCGACGAAATTTCAATGGTACGGGCGGATATTATTGATGCTATCGACCGTATTCTGCGTGTATATTCCCATAACTTACGCGAACCTTTCGGTGGAAAGCAGCTGTTATTGGTGGGTGATGTTTTTCAATTAGAACCGGTTGTAAAGAACGATGAACGGGATATATTGAACCGCTTCTATCCTACTCCCTATTTCTTCTCCGCACGAGTATTCGGTCAGATAGACTTGGTATCCATCGAGCTTCAGAAAGTATACAGACAGACCGATCCTGTTTTTGTCAGCGTT
This sequence comes from Bacteroides finegoldii DSM 17565, assembly GCF_000156195.1. Classification (GTDB taxonomy): domain Bacteria; phylum Bacteroidota; class Bacteroidia; order Bacteroidales; family Bacteroidaceae; genus Bacteroides; species Bacteroides finegoldii. The sequence goes on from NZ_GG688320.1 coordinate 236,557, forward strand.
CTCGACCATATCCGTACGAATACGGCCGGAGCAGCCGATCTGCAACTGCTGAATACCCGATACGGGAGCCAGATTGAGGAATCGGAAGCCGATATGTACATCACTCTTGCTACAAGACGGGATACAGTAGACTCTATCAATGAGAAAAAGTTGGCGGAACTGCCGGGAGATCCAATCACTTTCGAGGGAGTTATCGAAGGAGACTTTCCCGAAAGCAGCCTGCCTACCTCGCAAGAACTTGTACTCAAACCCGGTGCCCAGATTATCTTTATCAAAAACAATTTCGACCGCCGATGGGTGAATGGAACGATCGGTGTCATATCCGGAATTGATGAGGAAGAAGAAACGATATACGTTATCACCGATGACGGAAAAGAATGTGATGTAAAACGGGAATCATGGCGGAACATCCGCTACCGTTACAATGAAAAGACCAAAGAAATAGAAGAAGAGGTATTGGGCAGCTTTACTCAATATCCTATTCGGCTGGCTTGGGCGATAACTGTTCATAAGAGTCAGGGGCTCACTTTCAGCCGGGTAGTCATCGATTTCACAGGTGGTGTATTTGCCGGAGGGCAAGCATACGTGGCACTCAGCCGGTGCACTTCTCTGGAGGGGATTCAACTTAAAAAGCCCATCAGCCGGGCAGATGTTTTCGTCCGGCCCGAGATTGTGAACTTTGCCGGACGGTTTAATAATCGTCAGGCTATTGACAAGGCTTTGAAACAAGCACAGGCCGACGTACAATATGTTGCCGCCGCACGTGCTTTCGACAAAGGAGACATGGAGGAATGCCTGGAACAATTCTTCCGTGCTATTCATTCCCGTTATGATATAGAAAAACCTGCTCCCCGTCGGCTGATCCGTCGCAAACTGGGTATCATCAATACGCTGAAGGAACAGAATAGGAGACTCAAGGAACAATTACAGGAACAGCAGGAGCGTCTGCGGCAATATGCTCATGAATATTTATTGATGGGTAACGAATGTATTACCCAAGCCCACGATGCACGAGCCGCCATTGCCAATTATGACAAAGCGCTCAGCCTCGATCCCAATTATGTGGACGCCTGGATACGAAAAGGGATTACCCTCTTTAATAATAAAGAATATTTTGACGCGGAAAACTGCTTCAATACTGCCGTAAGCCTCCATCCCGCCAACTTCAAAGCTGTATATAACCGGGGAAAACTCCGTCTAAAACTTGAAAATATGGAAGGGGCTATTGCCGATTTGGATAAAGCCACCAGTCTGAAACCGGAACACGCCGGCGCACACGAACTTTTCGGAGATGCACTGATAAAAGCAGGAAAAGAAGGAGAAGCTGCACTGCAATGGAGAATTGCGGAAGAACTAAGGAAAAAGAAATCATAAAACTCCCCTTTTATCCTTTATTATCAAAAAGTTTTATTAGTTTTGTCTCTTGTATATTCGTCAAACTCTTAAAATAAAAGTAAATGAAAAAAGGTTTGAAAATCGCAGCTATCACTGTAGGAGTTATTATCATCCTCATGCTCCTTCTCCCTTTCGCCTTCAAAGGTAAGATAGCCGATATCGTAAAGACAGAAGGCAACAAAATGCTTAATGCACAATTTGATTTTGAGAGACTTAACATTAGCCTGTTCCGCAACTTTCCACAGGCTTCTGTCACACTCGAAGATTTCTGGCTGAAAGGTGCAGGAGAATTCGCTAACGATACTCTCGTACAAGCCGGAGAGGTTACCGCAGCTATCAATCTATTTTCACTTTTCGGAGATAGTGGCTATGATATTTCTAAAATCTTCATTGAAGATACCCGGCTGCACGCTATTGTATTGCCGGACGGGCAAGTGAACTGGGATATCATGAAGCCGGACACCACAGCAACAGAGGAAACACCTACGGCAGAAGAGGAATCTTCTCCTTTCAAGGTGAAGCTACAACAGTTTGTCATCAAAAACATGAACTTGGTTTATGACGATCAGCAAGGGAAAATGTATGCTGACATCCGTGACTTCAATGCCGTTTGTTCCGGCGATTTGGGAAGTGACCGTACCACATTGCAACTGGAAGCGGAAACCCAATCTTTGACTTACAAGATGAACGGCATTCCTTTCTTGGCAGATGCCAATATTTCCGCTAAAATGGATATAGACGCCGACTTAGCCAATAATAAATATACATTGAAGGATAATACTATCCGCCTTAATGCCATTCAGGCAGGTATTGACGGCTGGGTTGCCCTACAAGATCCCGCTATCGACATGGATTTGAAACTTAATACGAATGATATCGGATTTAAAGAAATTCTTTCGTTGATTCCGGCCATCTATGCTACTGAGTTCTCAAGTCTGAAAACTGACGGGACTGCTACTCTGACTGCTGCTGCCAAAGGCGTTCTGCAGGGAGATACCGTACCCGCATTCAATATCGATATGCAGATCAAGAATGCCATGTTCCGCTATCCGGCTCTACCGGCTGGTGTAGATCAAATCAACATCAGCGCCAATGTTCAGAATCCGGGAGGAAATATTGACTTGACTACCGTTACCATCAATCCGTTCAGCTTCCGTCTGGCAGGAAATCCGTTCAGTCTGACTGCCAACGTGAAAACTCCAATCAGCGACCCGGACTTTAAAGCGGAAGCAAAGGGCATCCTTAATTTAGGTATGATCAAACAAGTGTATCCACTCGGTGATATGGAGCTGAATGGAACGATCAATGCCGATATGCAGATGTCCGGCCGTCTTTCTTATATAGAAAAGGAACAATATGAACATATACAGGCTGCCGGTACGATCGGATTGACAGGCATGAAACTTCAGATGAAGGATATGCCGGATGTAGAAATCCAGAAATCCCTTTTCACTTTTACTCCGAAGTATCTTCAGTTGAGCGAAACGACCGTCAATATCGGAAAGAATGATATCACAGCCGATAGCCGCTTCGAGAACTATATCGGATATGTACTGAAAGGAACTACCTTGAAAGGAAATCTGAACATTCGCTCCAATCATTTTAATTTGAATGATTTCATGGGTGATTCCGCCGAAGGAACAGACGCAACACCGAATACCGCCACTACAGACTCGGTTGCTACTTCAACCGGAATCTTTGAAGTCCCCCGTAACATTGACTTCCAAATGGACGCTAATCTGAAAGAAGTATTGTTCGATAAGATGGTCTTCAACAACATGAATGGCAAACTCATTGTGAAAGACGGTAAGGTAGACATGAAAAACCTTTCCATGAATACAATGGGAGGAAATGTAGTAATGAATGGATATTATTCTACCGCCAACGTGAAGAAACCGGAGATGAAAGCCGGATTCAAACTGTCGAATATCGTTTTCGCACAGGCTTACAAAGAACTGGATATGATACAGAAGATGGCTCCTATCTTTGAAAACCTGAAAGGTAATTTCTCCGGCAGTATCAATGTATTGACTGATCTGGACGCAACTATGAGCCCTGTATTGGACACAATGCAAGGAGACGGCAGCCTCTCCACCCGCGATCTCAGTCTGAGTGGAGTAAAAGCGATTGACCAGATTGCCGACGCTGTGAAACAGCCGAGTCTGAAGGAAATGAAAGTGAAAGATATGACACTGGAGTTCACTATCAAAGACGGACGTGTGGAAACAAAACCGTTTGATATCAAGATGGGTGACTACAACTTGAATCTTTCAGGTAGTACGGGACTCGACCAAACCATCGATTATACAGGAAAGATCAAGCTGCCCGCTTCTGCCGGTAACATTTCCAAGCTGATGACTCTTGACTTGAAGATCGGAGGCTCGTTTACCTCTCCTAAAGTCAGTGTTGATACAAAGAGCATGGCAAGTCAGGCTGTTGAGGCCGTAGCCGACGAGGCTATCAGCAAACTGGGACAAAAACTAGGTCTGGATTCAGCCGCTACCGCCAATAAAGATTCTGTCAAGCAGAAAGTGACGGAAAAGGCGGCAGAGAAAGCACTGGATTTCTTAAAGAAGAAACTCAAATAAAAAAGGAGAAAAAGGTTATGCTTCTGAAGCTATATGATAAAAATAATAACCCGCAGGATTTACAACGAATCATTGATATCCTGAATGATGGCGGACTTATTATCTATCCCACCGACACGATGTATGCTATCGGTTGTCATGGTTTGAAAGAACGTGCGATAGAACGGATATGTCGTATTAAGGAGATAGATCCGCGCAAGAATAATTTGTCAATTATCTGCTATGACCTGAGCAGTATCAGCGAATATGCCAAAGTCGACAATAATGTATTTAAGCTTATGAAGCATAACCTTCCGGGACCATTCACCTTTATTCTGAACGGAACAAATCGGTTGCCTAAGATTTTCCGTAACCGAAAGGAAGTAGGTATCCGCATGCCGGACAATCATATTATCCGAGAGATAGCACGGCTGCTGGACGCTCCCATCATGACTACCACCCTGCCTCATGAGGAAAACGAGGACTTGGAGTATATAACCGATCCGGAACTTATAGACGAAAAGTTCGGAGATATCGTGGATCTTGTTATTGACGGAGGTATCGGAGGCATAGAACCGTCAACTGTCGTAAAATGCACAGAAAACGAACCGGAAATCGTGCGTCAGGGAAAAGGGTGGCTAGAGGAGAATTGAACCATTTATAATTGTTCATACTCTGATTGTTCATATAGAAAACGGGCTGCATCAACGTTGAATTGATTGCAGCCCGTTTTTATAGAGTATATTCCACTTCTTACTAAATCAAAGACTCTGGATCCAGATGAGCGGATTCAATGTCTTTAAAGTAACGATAGGTACCTACTTTCAGTTCTACCGTAGCAGCATCGTCACAAACGATGATACCCTTTTCGTGCATCTGCAGAGCACTGATAGTCCACATCTGAGTGATAGCGCCTTCTACCGCATGATACAAAGCACGTGCCTTGTTATGACCATTAACGATAATCATCACTTCCTTTGCAGAAAGCACAGTACCGACTCCCACTGTCAATGAGGTCTTAGGCACTTTATTGATATCATTGTCAAAGAAACGGGAGTTAGCGATAATTGTATCCATTGTCAATGTTTTCTGACGAGTGCGTGAAGTCAGTGAGGATCCCGGTTCGTTGAAAGCAATATGCCCGTCAGGGCCGATACCACCCATAAACAGGTCTATGCCACCGTATGATTTAATTTTCTCTTCATAACGTGCACATTCCGCATCCAAATCAGGAGCGTTACCGTTCAAAATATTTGTATTCTCCGGCTTAATGTCAATATGGCTGAAGAAGTTATTCCACATAAAAGAATAGTAGCTTTCCGGATGTTCCTTCGGTAAACCTACATACTCATCCATATTGAACGTTACGACATTCTGGAAAGAAACAATACCCTTCTTATTCAGGTCGATCAAAGCCTTATACATTCCAAGTGGGGAAGAACCGGTAGGACATCCTAATACAAATGGTTTTTCAGGAGTTGGGTTAGCAGCTTTTATTTTTGCAGCAACATAATGTGCAGCCCACTGAGATACAGACTGATAGTCCGGTTGAATAATTAATCTCATAAGTCGATTGTTTTATAGGTTAGTTAATAAATAATATCTCATTCACTGTTTTATCGGTCTTTCTTCAAGCGGTCCGCCATTGCTCGTGCCAGATTTTCGCACTGAGTATAAGTGATATCCCTCATCGCCTGCTTCATCTCCACAGGATCGCCCACTAACTCGAATTTGCTCTTTTCCGCAAATTCAGCCAGACGTTTCACAGCAGCACCTGCCCATGTAAAGGAACCGAAGTAACCTAAATAGCGACCTTTCACCTCACGCAACAGAATCTTTGAAAGCAACGCATCTACTTCGGGGAATAACTGATTGCTGTAAGTAGGCGAACCGATGATTAATCCTTTATAACGGAAAATATCTGCTATGATATAAGAAGGATGGCTCTTCGTCACATTGTGCATGACTATATTTTTGATTCCTTGTGCCGAAAGCTCTGCAGCGATAGCCTCAGCCATTTGTTCCGTATTTCCATACATACTTCCGTACACAATCACCACACCTTCATCCGCATCATAACGGCTCAGTCTGTCATAGATACCAATCACTTTGGCAATATTCTCTGTCCATACGGGTCCGTGAGTAGAGCAGATAGCAGAAATAGGAAGTCCGCCCAGTTTTTGCAAAGCCTTTTGTACAGGGCTTCCATATTTACCTACAATATTTGAATAATAACGTACCATTTCTCCCCAATATCTGTCTACATTCATGCCAGTATCCAGAAAACCGCCATCCAATGTACCAAAGCAGCCGAATCCGTCACCGGAGAAAAGAATTCCTTCCGTTTCATCAAAGGTCATCATCGTTTCAGGCCAATGCACCATCGGAGTCATATAAAATCGCAGTTTGTGATGTCCTAAAGCTAAGAAATCCCCATCCTTCACCAGATACTGTTCGCCAGTCACTCCGTAGAAGCCTTCAATCATACCAAAGGTCTGCTTATTACCCACAATAATAATTTCCGGGTAATGTTGCTTTATCAATCGGATAGAGCCGGAATGATCCGGTTCCATGTGATTTATAATCAAATAATTGATGGGACGTTCGCCAATCACCTGCTTTATTTTACGCAAGTAGACTTCAAAATAACAGATATCTACCGTATCCACCAATGCCACCATTTCATCATCAATCAGATAAGAGTTATATGAAACTCCATAGGGCAATGGCCACATCGCTTCAAACCGGTGTTTGTTACGGTCATTTACTCCCACATAGTGGACATTTCCTTTAATTCTTGTTTTATGTTCCATTCTTCAGTTATTAAGTGGTAAACTTATCATCTGCAAAAATAATCCTTTTTTCCGAATCCTTATACTTCTTGCCTTGATAAGCATCTCTTTCTTTCATTCTTTTTTGTAAACGTGCCACAAATTCATAATTTTTCAATCCCCAATCCGGTGCTATTAATAATTCTTTAGGAGATTGAGAAACAAAACGTTCCACCACCATATCAGGTCGGAGGTGTTCTATATAATCGATTACCAGATCAATATATTCGTCCACTTCCGTAAACAGATGGAAATCGTCCGGAACTTCAGCATACTCATGCGCCATTCGAGTACCCCGAATTAACTGTAACTGATGAATTTTAAGGGTAGATAGAGGCAATCGGGAAAGGATTCCGGCTTGCTCCACCATCGTTTCATGCGTTTCTCCCGGAAGTCCAAGAATAATATGCCCACCTGTCAAAATACCACAGGCAGCCGTTCGTTCTACAGCCTCCACTGTTTCCGCATACGTATGCCCACGGTTGATACGTTGCAAAGTTTTATCACAAGTACTTTCTATACCATATTCTACCATGAGGAAAGCATGTTTATTCAGTTCTTCCAGATAATGCAACAGTCCTTCCGGCATACAATCCGGCCGGGTTCCAATCACTAGCCCTACAACACCGTCAACCTTTAAAGCTTCTTCATATTTGCGTTTTAGCCCCTCCAACTCCGCATACGTATTTGTGTATGCTTGAAAATAGGCTAAATACTTCATCTCCGGATATTTGTGTGCAAAAAAGTATTTTCCTTCCTGCAACTGAGTAGTAATGGACTTCTCCGTCCGACAGTAATCGGGATTAAAAGTTTGATTGTTACAATATGTACAGCCTCCCCACCCTTTCGTTCCATCCCGGTTAGGACACGTAAACCCAGCATTTAATGATATCTTTTGTACTTTATAAGAAAAGTATTTCCTCAAAAACGTTGGAAAGTCATTATATAATATAGGTGTGGACATATTTACTCCCTTCTTTTAGTATTTAATCGGCAAACATAAGAAAAATCAGTGAGTTACAGAAAGTTAGTGCAAAATATCTTCAATATATTAAATATTTCATAATTACCATAAGATAAATTAATAAATATTGCGATTCAAAAAATTATTTAATTAGTTTTGCCATGATTTTAGGCATTGACGGGAGGATACTTGTGAAAGTCTTGTGCAATTTATTCCCCAATTATGATTTCATCTCACCATACCCCATGCAACTCTCGTCAATAAAATTATCCTCTCTATATTCCAAATAAGAATATGGAGAGGATTTTTAATTCATCAATAGAAAACAAATGGCAAAGGAACAAAGAATAGAAAGAAGAAAATTACTAATCTGCATTTTGGTCTTGAACGATACCGTGCACCAAACTATTCATGTACATTTCCAAATTAGTATATTTGCCATTTACATCAATCATTTTCTTATTTCCATCCGAGCTATCATTGGGATCTAAGCCATACTCTATTTCCCATTCATCCGGTATACCATCACCATCAGAGTCTATCACACAACGTTTAGTATCCAATGATAATTCCGGCCATGAATTACTTCCTAATTCTATTATATCGTTCGGTGTATTGATATACCCATCTAAATTGCCGGAAGCAGTGTAAGATGCCCCCCGATTTTTCACATCCTTTATAACCAGATTATCGACTTTATCCCTATAATCACAACACCCAACATATTTCATTACTTTATTATAAGCAACTTCTGCCGTATGGGTAGTCACTGTCCCGTAATCCAATGGCTTAGATAATTTCAACCCAGCTTGAGCAGCCCTTGTCCACATATTATCCACTTTGTCATCATTCGTTTGTTGGGCATACACTCCATTCGTCCAATTATCTACAGTCACTCCACTATTACCCTCCATCACATTTCCATCAATGTAAAAGGTTCCCCATTTTTGTGCATACGGTGCAAAAGAAGGGTTCTTCTGAACATATTCCTGTGTATAGATTCCTATTTTAGCAATACGATACTGTACTTTAGAAGAAGCCTTGTCCGTAGCAGGTCCTGGTTTATAATAATTATTCACGAGATTGACATGTTGGTCTTCCCCTCCATAGCAACCTTCACCTGCCCAATTATAAAAAACGTTATTACGAATATCCACACATTCTGTCAGAGCTAACGTAGTAGGACGAGGTCCCAAACGTGGGACACGGCTCTCGCAATGTGCAATCATATTATGATGATAGGAAGCATAATGACCACCCCAGTTTCCTCCAAACCCATGCGGTTTATCTTTCGAAGGAGTATCACGTAACGCCTGAGCAGCCAAACACCATTGCACTGTCGAGTTTTCCATTCCATATACAGATAGGCATTCATCCGTGCACCAACTGATAGAACAATGGTCTACTATAATATTCTTTTTATCCATCCCACCTAATCCATCCGAGTCTAAATTTACATTTCCAGGACGAAAACGCATAAAACGAATAATTACATTATTAGAATTGATTACAAAGTCATAATCAGCAATGCAAATACCACCTGGAGAAGTTTGTCCAGCTATTGTCAAATTATCATTTGTTGTTTTTAACTGAGCTTTTAGTTTAATTGTACCTGCCACATCAAAAACGATTGTCCTTGCTCCTTTTTGAGTAAGCGCCCAACGGAAAGAACCTTTTTGAGGATTAGTAGGATTATCCTCCAATGTAGTAACATGATACACACTCCCTCCTCGCCCCCCTGTAGTACTTCGTCCATGTCCTTCTGCACCGGGGAAAGCTAATAATTGTCCATAATCCAACTTCTTTATTGCAGTAGGAATATTCTCTCCTTGATTACCAAATTCATCATGAGACTCCGTGTTTTCATTAGAACAAGCCCAAACGCCACAAAGAGGTAGAATGGTAATACATAAAAAATAAAAATACTTTTTCATCATTCAAATTACATATTATTAGATTAATGTTTTCTTTCAGACGGCACAAAGGTAAAAGAGTAATGGAAAGAAGATGTTGAAATATTGTTTTTTCTAGAGATACTACTCTCAAAGTACTAAATAACAAAAAATACGAAGCGAAAAACAAATATTACACATAGCTATATTTACATTCATATACTTTTGTAGCGATAAATAAACACAGAAAAAGAAAGTGATACAGCTAAATCAAATTAATAACTATTTATAAACATGCAAAGAATGTCTAACAAAGTGGAAAACATGCGTACCTTGCTGTTAATGCTATTTGCAGCAATATCGCTCAGCGTATCTGCACAAACAATTACTGTAAAAGGTAATGTGAAAGATACCAGTGGAGAGCCTGTTATTGGCGCTTCCGTTGTTGAAAAAGGTAATACGACCAACGGTACGATTACAGATCTGGATGGCAACTTTTCCATCAAGATTGATGGGAAGAAAACATTGGTTATTTCATACATAGGTATGAAAACTCAAGAAATTGCAATTCAAGGTAAAAAAGTAATTAACGTACAGATGACCGATGATTCTAAAGCATTGGATGAAGTAGTCGTAATCGGTTATGGAACAGTTAACAAAAGAGATTTAACAGGATCGGTAGCTTCTGTCAATTCCAAGGACCTGGCAGTTGTTCCGGTATCCAGTGCCACCGAAGCCCTTACTGGAAAACTTGCAGGGGTAAGTATTACAACAACCGAAGGAGCTCCTGATGCAGACGTAAAAATTCGTGTTCGCGGTGGTGGTTCTTTATCCCAAGATAATTCACCTTTATATATTGTAGACGGTTTTCCGGTTTCAAGTATCAGTGACATTGCCCCATCCGAAATACAAAGTATTGATGTTTTAAAAGATGCATCATCCACTGCTATTTATGGTGCCCGTGGTGCAAACGGTGTTATTATCATTACTACAAAAAGTGGCAAAGAAGGGAAAGTACAAGTTGATTTCGGTGCCTCCTATGGTTTCAAAAAGGTTACTAAACTCAATAAAGTTATGAGCCCATACGACTATGTGGCTTATCAATATGAAACCGGAAGAACGGAAGAATACGGTCTTTTTGAAGATATGGATATTTGGAAAACAATGGAAGGTACTGATTATCAGGATGAGATATTCGGACGTACCGGCAACCAAGCCCAATATAACCTGAATGTCAGTGGCGGCAGCAAGCAATTAAAATATAACATCAGCTATGCTCACAATGACGAAAAGAGTATAATGTTAGGGTCAGGTTTCAATAAAGACAATGTGAATGCTAAGATCAATTCAGAATTAAACAAGTGGCTTTCTTTAGATTTCAACGTACGTATGAGCTACAGTACACTAGATGGTCTGAGTGGAGGTGCTGACACGAACGAATCAAATGCGGCTAATTCCATTGTAGCCAATGCCACCCGTTTCCGCCCGGTCAATCCAATGGCGTATGACGCAAGTGATGATGAAGCAAATAATGCCTATACCACAAAGAATCCATTAGAACGCCTATTAGGAGTATATAAGAAAAAGACTACTTTCAATCAGAATTATAATGCAGGCGTCAACTGGAAACCATTCAAAAACTTCACATTCCGTTCTGAATTCGGTTACGGATGGAAGTATGAAGATACTGATCAGGTTTGGAATGCCGATGGTGCACAAAATTCAAAGTTAGGCTATAACGGACAACCGCAAGCTGTATTCACTAGAGTTACTACTAAAAACTGGCGTAATGCAAATACATTGACATACGATAACAAAAAGCTGTTTGGAGGACGTGATAGAATCAATGTACTTTTAGGACACGAAGTAAGTAGTAACGAAAAAAAGACATTGGAGAATACTTCTGTCGCATTTCCTACCAGCATGAGCATTGAAGAAGTTTTGTCTACTGCCGGTGCAGGAACAGCATTACCCAATCAAACAACACTTGCTGCCAAAGAAAATCTGCTTTCTTTTTTCGGTCGAGCCAACTATACATTAATGGACAAATACCTTCTCACCGTAACCGTTCGTGCAGATGGTTCCAGTAAATTCGCCAAAGGCAATCAATGGGGAGTATTCCCATCAGCTGCATTGGCATGGCGTATATCTGATGAACAATTCATGCAAAACACGCGCAATTGGCTTTCTAGTCTGAAATTACGTTTAAGCTATGGTACTGCAGGTAATAACCGTATCAATTCAGGACTGACATATACAGCATATTCACTGTCAAGCAATACTGCCCGTGCTCCTTTCTTCAATGGTGATCGCACCAGCATGATGGAATTGGGCAGTTATCTATACAATCCGAAATTAAAATGGGAAACAACCGTCACAAGAAACTTTGGTATCGACTACGGATTCTGGAATAATCGTTTATCCGGTTCTATTGACCTTTATTGGAATACAACCAACGACTTGCTCATGAAAACGGAAATACCGGCTAATGCCGGCTATAACTACCAATACCAAAATTTCGGAAGTACCTCCAATAAAGGTGTAGAACTATCTATGAATGCGATCATTGCTGACAAGAAGAAGTTTGGACTGAATTTTAATTTCAATATTTCCTACAACCGTAACAGGATTGAGAAACTAAATACGGACAATCCGTGGCAAAGTAGCGGTTGGGGCGGAAGTACCATCGCAAAATATGAGGATTTCCGTGTAGAAGAAGGCGGACGACTTGGAGAAATTTGGGGATACAAAACCAACGGGTTCTATACAGCCTATGACCCTGTAACAAATCCGGAAGGCGAACTAATCCTAAACGGAACAAACTGGGTATTGAAGGACGGTCTGAAAGACAATAGCGTAAACATTACAGGCGGAAGTTATTTCCCCGGAGGATTAAAAGTAGAATGTGATGAGAATGGAGAACCGATCAAACAAAAGCTAGGTAACACAGTAGCTCCGGTTTATGGTGGTTTTGGCTTCAATGGTCGCGCCGGTAACTTTGATTTCACTCTCTTCTTCAATTTCTCTATTGGAAATAAGATTGTTAATGCCACCAAACTAGCTACCTCATTCTTTGCCGGAACTTCATACGGTTACAACCTGAATGAAGACTTCTGTTCTGGAAAACGCTACACTTGGATTGATCCGACAACCGGCTATAATTTAGGCAAATCTATAAGTTCAGACGCACTTGCTTACTATGGTGGTGAAGCAGGAATCATATCACGTTTGAATCAAATCAATGCAAATGCCAGCATTTACAATCCGGTAGCCGTCACTCAAATGCAGTTGACAGACTATGCTGTTGAAAATACCTCTTTTTTACGTGTGAACAACATTACCATCGGTTATTCACTTCCTAAGTCATGGATTCGCAAATGTTATATGCAAAACGTACGAATCTACGTAACCGGGTATAATCTTTTCTGCCTGACTAACTACTCCGGTACCGATCCGGAAGTTGATACCAGCAGCAAACGAAATCCGATGACTCCAGGTATTGACTATGCTGCTTATCCGAAAAGCCGTTCATTTGTCGGTGGTATTAACGTAACATTCTAATTCTAACACAAAGGAGATTATTTTATGAAAAAGATAGCAAAGATATTATTTCTGTCCGCCAGCCTTTTCTGTACTACGGCTTGTTCGGACTTCCTAGACCAGACAGCACCATCCGAACAACCCGGAGAAAATGTATTTGAATCTACTTTCTTCACAGAACTGGCAGTCAATAAGCTTTATGGACTTATGACACAAGATGCCACATACTCTCGTGACATACCTATCGTTCTGAGTACAAATTCAGATTGTGAACTGGTTGATGGTCTAGGAACTGATGCCAACAATACAACTCACGAACGTGGTGCAATGAATTACAATGTAAGTCCGGGATGGTCAAAACTGTCCAATGTATGGGATGCTATGTATTCAATTATTGAAAATGCAAATCTGATTGTTGAAGGAATTAATAAGAGCCCCTTATTAACGTCAGGTGACAGTGACCAACGGGCGATGGAACGTTTCAAAGGTGAAGCGTTGACAATACGTGCTATGGTCTACTTTGACTTAATCCGCCTTTTTGGCGATATACCTTATAAAAGCGAGTCTTCCAACCCGGATTTGGGCAATGTTTACTTAGGGAAAAGTGATCGGGATGTTATCATGGATGAGCTGATTAAAGATTTGGAAACAGCAATTACCCTATTACCATGGGCAGGAGAAGTTTCTGCATACACTACAGAACGGGTGACTAAAGGATATGCCCATTCCTTATTGGCAAATATCGCTTTGTCAAGAGCCGGATGGAGTATTCGTGAAGAACAGAAGAACGGCTATGTTACCGCAGACAAAAACTCGGATCCGGTCTATCCTACCCAACGTTGCGATGACGCTACCCGCACCAAGATGTATGAATTGGCACTGAAACATCTGGCAACTGTCATAGATAATGGCACCCACCAGTTAAATCCATCATTCGCCAATGAATGGTATTTGATCAACCAACGCCAATTGGATGAAACTTATCGTGAAAACATCTTCGAAATACCGATGGGATTAGGAGTCAGTGGCGAACTAGGCTACACAGTCGGCGTACGAATGAACGGTTTTAGTACTTTATACGGTGAACAAGGAAACTCCTCCGGTAAACTTAAGATGACAGCTCCATACTTCTGGTCTTTCCAGGATGGCGACCAACGTCGTGACATTACTTGCTGTAACCTGCAATTAAAAACAGAGAACAATGTTCTAAAAGAAAAAATGCTCGGTAATACACCATTCGCCATTTACTGTGGAAAATGGGACATTCGCCAAATGAATGAAGAATGGCGTCAAGTTGCCATCGCTACAGGTAAAGCCAAATGGATGTCCGGTATTAACTGCGTCCGGATGCGTTATTCCCAAGTATTATTAATGTATGCCGAAACCCTAAACGAATTGGCCAGTGGTCCTGACGGAACTTACAACGGAGCCTCCACCCGTATTAGTACCGCTAGAAAAGCATTGGAATTGGTACATACACGTGCATTTGCAGATGCAAACAAATCTGAAGCCGAAAATTATATTGCTGCTATCAATGGAAAGGAAGACTTTTTTGAAGCAATTGTAGACGAGAATGCTTGGGAATTGGCTGGAGAAGGTTTCCGCAAATATGACCTGATTCGCTGGAATTTATTGATTGATAAAATCAAACAGTTTAAAAGCGATTATGAAAGCCAACTGTTTTCTAGTAAGAACTCATATCCGGAAAAAATTTATTTCAACTATTCCAATGACGACAAGACGAGCATAGACATCAGCAGCGTCACTTGGCATGGTATTCCTAGTGGAAAAAGTAGCAGCGATTATGATGACAACAACAATTTTTGGGGAAAGGAACGGACAGATACCAAAGGACAAGCTCAGTTGACAGTCAATTTACCTTCCATTTCCAGTGGACTAGTAGGAGATAATGTAGCAGTTATCAACCGTTACTTACTGCCAATCGCATCTACTACGATCTCCGCTTCTAACGGAATGTTACATAATTCATACGGATTTTCAGACTAATACCTAATCAATAAGTAATCATGAAAAAATTAACACATATTATAAAAACAGGAGCCTTCGCACTCCTCACTTCCCTAAGTGTTGCCGCTTGCATAGACGGTAACGACTGGGAAACCATTAGTGGTAACCGACTGTTCGGTACTACAAGCTTCTCTGTGGAACCGGCTGCAATAACAGCTGAAGCTAAATGGGACGCAACCCCCAATACCGAATATTACATCATCGAAGCAAGCAGGGAACAAATGGATGATAATATGCCAATGGGCAGTGCTTCAGGTAGTATCGTATACGGTGAAGACCAATCAATCAAAAAATCGCCTTATACCCTGACCGGTCTGTTAGGTGAAACGACCTATTATCTACGCATCAAATCCGTAGCAAGTGGAAAAGAATCCCGTTGGATATATTTGGAAGACGGAACATTCGAAACTTCGAAAGAAGAAATATTAGGTATCATTCCAAGCGAAAACATTACGGAAGAAACCATTTTAATTACTTGGGAAGCCGGTCTGGAAGTAACGCATTTCATCATCAAAGCAGGAATAGATGCTCCTATAACAAAAGAAATAACTTCGGAAGAAGTCGCTGCCGGACAGAAACTGATTGAAGGATTACTGCCGGGAACAGAATATACATTCTCCATCTATAATGGAGAAATTAAGCGTGGCGAAACTACAGCGATGACAGTAATGCCCGAAATGGTAGATTTCACAAGTGTTACGCCTACCAAAACATCTGTCAGCCTTGTTTGGGATCCCGAAGCTATCCAAACCGGTTCCACGACAGTTTCTCATTATGCATGGTGCGGAGGAGACAGAACACCAAGCGTCAGTGATCATTATACTGCATTAACAGCTGAACAAATCAGTCAAGGACAATTGAATTTTGATGGACTTGAGCCTAGCACAACTTATACAGTAGCTTTAATGAGAGGAACGTACGTTCGTGCACTGACCACCTTTACAACAGCAAAAGGCATTCCTAGTGGATATACCCTTGTTTCAGTTACTGATATCACCACATGGAATGAGGCTATTAGCAAAACCGGAAAGGTGGCTGTCCTTATACCGGAAAACACAGACCTTGATTTAACCGGAATAACTCCCGAAATTCCACAATCTATTACTTCACTATTGATATGGGGAGCTGATATAGAGGGTAATCCCACTAATACCAAACCGAGTATCAAGACTAAAGGATTCAATTTCAACGGAACATTAGGCACTGTAGAATTCTACAATTTACATTTATATTCCAATGGTTCTGCTGGAAACTATATAGTCGATCAGAAAAAAGCCGATAACAATATCACTAATTTTTCTATAGAGTCATGTGTCATTGATGAAGCTCGTGGATTATTCCGTATTAGAAATACCGGAGTTTGGCAATCTATCACAATAAAAGATTGCGATTTAAACGGAATAGGAAGTTATGGACTTTTCGCATTAGAGGGAGGTACTATACAAACAATCTCCTTAAATAATTCCACCTTATATAATCCAACCAAAATTATAAAAGCCAATCAAACTACTGGTATAACCCTCAATATTGATTATTGTACAATATACGGAGCTAGCTATGTATTAATTGACGGTCAATCTGGTAGTATTAATATAAATGCAAGAAATATCCTTGTCGGAGGTTTGACCACAAACAAAGTATTCGAAAAAGGAGCAACCATCGTTACAGAAGAGAATATATTTACAACATCTGAAAGTAGCTACGAAAGCGGAAAATCATGGGGTGAAATGTTGACTATACCAGCAACCGATCTTTTTGAGAATCCCGCGAACGGTGACTTCACCGTAAAAATAGACACCTATAAAACTTACGGTGACCAACGTTGGAATAAATAACAATAAAAAGACAACTTATGAATACAAAATATATTTATAAAATAAGCAATTACCTATTCATTTGTATGCTGGCATTAGCTGTTTTCGCATGCAAAGACGATGATAATTCAGAAGACACGAGCGCATTGACGCTCGTATCTTCCAACATTACAGAAGGTGCCACACTGGAAAGTAACAGTGGCTATGTAGAACTGACTTTCAACAAGAAAGTTCGCCAAGCCCCCAATACATCCATCACATTCAATGATGCCGATATACGAATTATCATTCTTAATAATGTGGTGCGCTATAAATACAGCACATCAGACAATACAGACTGTACCTTTAAAATACCTTCCGGAGCATTGCTCGATTATAGCGGAAACCCGTATCAGGGACTGACTCTGAATTTCAAGATCATGGAAGAAGCGATCACCCCAAAACTGTTCGACGTTATAGTCGATCCTAATGGAAAAGGTGACTATACCAGTATTCAGGATGCCATTGATGCTGTTCCAAGCAACCGTACGGAACCTTATCTTATTTTTGTTGCGAATGGGACTTATGAAGAATTCATCAATGTTCCCAAAATCAAGCCTTTCATACATTTGATCGGACAGGACAAAGAAAAGACAATCATCGCACGTAAGTTAACCAGTGCCAGCAATGCTACCGGTGACGGCGGAGAAGAAGCATGGCAGTATTCGTGGAGAAACGAGGCTAACCAAAGCCAAAGATTCCAAGAAGCTGTAACTATGATCTATGCTACCGATTTTTATGCAGAAAATATATCTTTTGTGAATACATGGGGAACAGAAAAACTGATCGGTCCTATGGCGGAAGCAATGTACACAGCCAATGACAGAATTGCTTTCTACAATTGTAAATTCAGATCTTTCCAAGATACATGGCAAACCAAAGTACAGTCTTCATCTGAGAATGGTATCAATGCCAGACATTATGCCAGTGATTGCTGGATAGAAGGCGCCGTTGACTATTTCTATGGAAACGGAAACGTATTGATAGAAAACACGACCTTATACAATGTACGCTACGGAAGTGTTATAACTGCCGCTAATCATACTACCGGCACAAATTGGGGATATGTATTCAACAATTGCACAGTTGACGGTATCAACAAAGTAGATCCTGACAAATATGGAACAGAAAGCCTCGACTATCAACCGAGTAAAGGAACTGCTCAAACATTAGGAAGACCCTGGCAGAACAATCCTATCACTGTATTTCTAAACACCAAACTGAAATTCGACATTGATCCTGCCGGATGGAGAGATATGGGCGCCGTACCTGCTTTGTATGCTGAATACAACACGACGGACAAAAAAGGAAAGGCGGTAGATATGAGTCAGCGAAAGACTAAATACACTATCAATGGTACATCATATAATTATGAAGGTAAAACCGAATTAAGTTACTCCGAATACATTAAATATACTTACGAGAACATTGTAAACGGTTCAGACGGCTGGAATCCCAAGAAGTTTATGGAACAATTGGAAACCCCGGAAAATGTATCACTCAACGGAACGACCTTAAGTTGGGACGCCCGTTACAAAGCAATCTGTTACCTGATCTTCAAGGCAGACGGAAGTTTTGAAGGACAAACGACTGACACTTCTTTTACCGTAAGTGATGCAGATGCAACCTACACCGTAAAAGCCGCCAACAAATACGGAACTCTTAGTGAATAAACAATCAATAAAATATTAAAGTTATGCACAAGTTATTATTCGGAGCATTTCTTTCCGGTTTACTAATTTCATTCGCAGCCTGTTCGGAAGACGAAGCGAAACTCACCAACAGTTATCAGTATTTTCCCGGAAATTCAGATAAGACAGAAGAACCTAATGATGAAGAGTTAATAGACTATCCAACACCTGACCGTACCAAAATAGCAGCCTTTCCCGGAGCATTCGGGGCTGGCCGCTACACAACAGGAGGTGCGGGAGGCAAAGTCTACACAGTAACGTCACTTGCAGACAATGGTGCAGTAGGAACTCTGCGCTGGGCACTCAACCAATCTGAAACTCGCACTATTGTATTTGCAGTCAGTGGAATCATCGACCTGCAACAAAACCTGACTATACAAAAAGGAAATGTAACCATCGCCGGACAAACAGCCCCCGGTGACGGTATCTGCCTGAAAAGATATCCGGTTATTCTAGAGGCTGACAATGTTATCATACGTTTCATGCGTTTCCGTCTAGGAGACGAGCAAATCAATAACGAAGAAACCAAAGACGCGGATGCCATTTTCGGCAGGAATCAAAAGAACATCATCATAGACCACTGTTCTATGAGCTGGTGCACAGACGAATGCGCTTCTTTTTATGGTAACACTAATTTCACAATGCAGTGGTGTCTCATTGCCGAAAGTCTTGCCAACAGCATACATCCGAAAGGGGCTCACGGTTACGGTGGCATTTGGGGTGGTTCTCCCGCCACTTTCCACCACAACCTATTAGCTCACCACGTCAGTCGTACTCCCCGTCTATGCGGAAGTCGTTATAGCAACTCGCCCGACAATGAAAAGGTAGACGTACGCAATAACGTATTTTACAATTGGGGAGCAGGCAACGGAGGCTATGCCGGAGAAGGAGGAAATTACAACTTCGTCAACAATTATTATAAGCCGGGTGCTGCTACCAACACGAAGAAAATTGTCATTAACCGTATTGTCGCTCCAGGTCCCGATGATGGAACTAACAACCAGGCAAAAGGCGTATGGGGAGTATTTCATCTGAAAGGAAACTATTTTGACGATACGTCAGCCGCTCTTGACCAAAGCAACAAATCACTTATTGCAGAAGTCAACAATGACAATTGGGTAGGTTTTCAGCCAAACCAGAAAATCAGTGTCAACGGTGTGGACGAAACCATTCCTTATCCAAACAATGATGAAAATGCATTAAAATCACAAACGGAATTTGTTATTTCAAATGATGTCAGTACCTTTACACAATCAGCGCAAGAGGCTTACGCAGATGTATTAAAGTATGCCGGAGCTTCTTATAAACGTGACGCTGTAGATACGCGTATCATACAAGAGACACAGGAAGGGAGCTACACATACCCAGGAAGCAATGGAGGCAAATTCGGAATCATCGATTCACAACAGGATGTAGGCGGATGGCCTACTTACCAATCAGAAAGTGCTCCACTAGATACTGACGGCGATGGTATTCCTGACAGCTGGGAGACAGCAAACAAGCTCAATCCCAATGATACATCCGACGGCGTAAAATACCAATTGAGTGCTGAATACACAAATTTGGAGGTATACATAAACGACCTAGTCAAGAACTTATATCCGATAAAATAAAAATCATATTATGAACAAAGTATTATTAGGAACACTCTGCATATTATTCATGCTTCCCCTTGCTGCAAGTGCTGCAATAATAGGGGAAAATTGTCCTAGTCCCATCGACCGCTCCAAAGTCCCCGCCTTTCCCGGAGCCGATGGAGCCGGTAAATACACCACAGGCGGTGCCGGTGGCGCAGTCTACACCGTCACCTCCTTAGCCGACGACGGTTCAAAGGGAACACTCCGCTGGGCTATCAATCAAAAAGGTCCGCGTACCATTGTTTTCGCGGTCAGCGGGATCATTGAACTCCAGAAATCATTGAAAGTGAATAACGGAGACCTGACTATTGCCGGTCAGACAGCACCGGGCGATGGTATATGTCTGAAGAACTATACATTCTCCATCCAAGCGGACAACGTGATTGTCCGTTTTATCCGTTCGCGTATGGGAGTTGACATCAAGCAAAAAGGTGACGATGCCATGAACGGAACAAAAGCGCATCAGAATATCATCATCGACCACTGCTCCATGAGTTGGAGCACGGACGAATGCGCCACATTCTATGACAACCGTAACTTCACCCTCCAATGGTGTATCATCAGCGAAAGCCTTGCCAACTCCATCCATGAAAAAGGAGCACACGGCTACGGAGGTATATGGGGCGGTCAAGGAGCTTCTTTCCACCACAATCTGCTAGCACACCACACCAACCGCACACCGCGTCTCTGCGGAAGCCGTTATACCGGCAAGCCGGAAGAAGAAAAGGTAGACCTGTTCAATAACGTAATATACAATTACGGCAGTGACGGAGCATACGCAGGAGAAGGCGGTTCGTACAATTTCATCAACAACTACTACAAGCCGGGACCTTTCAGTGCCACCAAAGGTTCTTACAAACGCCTGTTCACCGCATACGCCGATGACGGAAAGAACAATAATAAAGCCGGAGTTCACGGAGTGTTCTATTTTGACGGCAACTATATGGATCCTACCTGTTCCAGCCTGACAGACAAACAAAAGGAAGCTCTCTACAAAGTGAACCGGGACAATGCTTACGGATTGGTTATCAAAAAGGAATTCGCACCCGAAGACGAGGTTCTCTCTTCCAAAATATTTGATATAGCCGAACGCGCCTCATTGCAACCTGCCAAGAAAGCGTACAAGGATGTTCTCGAATTTGCCGGAGCTTCTTATCGCCGCGACGCGGTAGACCAACGCATCGTGGAAGAAACAAAGAAAGGGAAGTATACTTACGAAGGTTCTCATGGCAGCACCAACGGAATGATCGACCAACCGAAAGATGTAGGCGGATGGCCAGAATATAAAACAACCACCGCACCTGCCGACACAGACGGTGACGGTATGCCTGACGAATGGGAGAAAAAGAACGGATTGAATCCGAATGATCCTGCTGACGGGACGGTTTATGGACTTAGCAAAGAATACACCAATCTGGAAGTCTACATGAACAGCCTGGTCAATCACTTGTTTCCTCAAAAGTAAATTCCGCGATACCACAATCGGATAAAACGCAGGATTAACGCGGATTTTCGCAGATCAGACTCCAGATTAAGAGTTTATCTTTGCGAAAATCCGCGTTAATTCACGTTAATCCGCATTTAAACAAATCCTATTTTCCCTGTTTCTTATCCCTATATTCAGTCGGTGTCATCCCCACTTGCGCTTTGAAACACTTGCTGAAATATCGCGGATCATTAATACCCACCATATACGAAATCTGCGTCATATTAAACTCACCCGTCTCTATCAACTGCACGGCACGCTTCATACGCATCTCCTTTATAAACTCAATAGGCGCCAGTCCCGTCAAGGTCTTCAGTTTCTTAAAGAATACCGAACGGCTGACTGCCAGTTCACTGACCAGATCATCGACAACCAATTCTCCGTTATCCATATTCTTTTCCATCAGTTCGACCAACTTATCCATAAACTTACGATCGTTGGGAGACATCACCGGAACCTCCGACACCTGTCCGTCCACATCGTTCTTTTGTGCTTCGGAGGTACCCCCGACAACCGTTTCGGACGTTGTGGATACACCGGACAAACTACCGTTCGAGTCCGCAACCGGTATATTCAGCAAATTCTCCCGATAGAAACTCTGCAACTTCTTTCGCTGCGACAGCAAGTTCTCCACACGCGCCTGCAAATAAGTCGCACTGAAAGGCTTCGTTATGTAATCATCCGCGCCATATTCCAACCCCTCCAATTTACTCTCGATCGTAGTCTTGGCCGTCAACAAGATAATTGGTATATGGCTGGTCGTCATATCCGCCCGGAGTTCACGCGTCATCTCGATACCATCCTTCTCCGGCATCATGACATCGCTGATAATAATATCCGGTACATACTTCAACGCCTTGCTCCATCCTTCCATACCATCAGCAGCCTCCACCACCCGATAATTTGAAGCGAATATGCTACGCAAAAATACCCGCAACTCTTGATTATCCTCCACTAATAACATCAGTTCCTTAGCGTTTCCCTCTTCCGTTTCCTGTTCTTCTTCCACAGAAGAAGCGGTCCCCACCTCCTCTGCGTCCGCAACCAACCTTTCGGACTGAATGGAGGAATTGGCCAAATCCACCACCTGTCCCATTTCCATCGGAGCGCCGGTATCTTCGAGGATAAACTCAACCTCTTTACCGTAATGTCCTTTCCCTTTCAGGAAATCCACTTTAAAACAACTGCCCTCTCCCAAACGGCTGTCAACACTGATAGTAGCCTGATGCATCTCTACGAGTTCCTTCACCAGCGAGAGCCCGATACCTGTGCTCGCCTGATTGAAAAGATTCTTATCCACCAGATTCTCAAAACGGACAAACAGCGATTTCTTCTTATTCTCGGCTATACCGATACCTTGATCCTGCACACCGATGGAAACGACTTCTTCATCCTCGCGGATAAAAATCGTAATCATCTTCCCGTTCGGCGTATATTTAAAAGCATTGGAAAGCAAGTTAAACACAATTTTTTCCAGCTTATCCGCATCCACCCAAAGATAAAGATGTTCCTTTTCCGTCTCAAACAAGAAATCAATCCGGTGCTCTTCGGCGACAGCCTCGAAGTTATCCATCACCTTACGGACGAACGGCACGACATCCACACGCTGCACCTGCATCTTCATCTTCTTGTTCTGAATCTTGCGGAAGTCCAATATCTGATTGACGAGACGAAGCATCCGACTGGTGTTCCTTTCTACCACCACCAACTGCTCCCGTGCGTCGGCCGGCAATTTATCATTCTTCAGCACCTGCTCCACCGGTCCGGCTATCAACGTAAGCGGCGTACGCAATTCGTGGGAAATATTCGTAAAGAAGCGCAACTTAATATCCGAGATCTGCTGCTCTACCGACACCTCATGCTTCAACCGATAAATCGTGAACAGGATATAAACAGCCACGAGGATAATAATCAAAACAAAAAGTACATACATCACATACGCCACAGGGGTCTCCCAAAACGAAGGAAGAATCACTATATCCAACGCACGCTCGTTCTCCACCCACACCCCGTCGCTGTTGGTAGAACGGACACGGAGCACATATTTCCCTTTCGGAAGGTTCGTATAAGTCACACTCCGCTGCTTGTCGGCAAACGTCCACTGCTTTTCAAAACCATCCAGAATATATGAATACTGCACATTCTGCGGATTGGTGTAGTCCAATGCCGCAAAATGAATGGAAAAAATATTCTCGTCATGCGAAAGCACCAACTGGTCTGTATCATCAATATCCACTTTCAGCAACGAGCCGTTTCTGGGGACGACGTTCTCATTGGCTACCGTCAACTTGGAGAATACGATAGACGGAACATAGCTGCTTTTGTGGATAGAATCCGGATTGAAAATAAAGACACCGCCACTGGCACCGAAAAGCATACTCCCTTTGGCAGTCAGCGTAGAGGCCGCCTCACTGAAACGCACCGGAAAAGTAATGCTGCGTTCATCAAAACTCTCGAAGCGTTCTTCCGACGGACTGAACTTGCAAAGCCCGTTCTCAGTACTGATCCATAGATTCCGTTTATGGTCCTCGCGGATGGAAAGCAAAATATCCGAAGAAAGCCCATCCTGCACCGAATAGGACTCGAATTTAGCATGACCGTCTTTGTCGATAGATACCAGCTTGTTGAGACCGCCGCCAAATGTTCCCAGATAAAGTTCCTTATTTTGAGTAGGGATAATCCAATGCACGTCATTGTTGCTCAAACTTTGCGTGTCGTTCGGCACACGGGAGAAATGATGGAACTCCACCTCTTCCGGTTTTTCAAAGTTCTCGTCGAAAGCGATAGCCCCCGTAGTAGTTCCCACCCACAGGCGACCGTTATTGTCGGAAGTAATAAAGCGAGCCTTATAGCAAGGGTCGATAGGATAACCTTTCAGATTATTACGATGATTGATAAACAAAGTCTTCCGGTCCTTGTCCTCCGTGATATAATTGATACCTCCGCCCAAAGTAGCTAGCCAAATACGCCCGTGATGGTCTTCGTACACACAATACACGTTATTATCACTCAAACTGTACATATCATCCTCCTGATGAAGATAGCGGGTCAGCCTGTAGGACATACCGTCCGGAGAGGTGGACTCGGCACGGATCAGTCCGTCACCTTTCGTCGCAATCCAAATGATACCTTTTGAATCCTGAATGACGAAATAAGCGGTTCCCCTCATCGGAGTACCAGTGGTAGAGACAGTACCGTTCTCCGTCAGATAACCTTTGTACGTTCTGCGGACATCATACAGGCGGAGCATACCGTCTTTCACTCCTACCCACAGGTTACCCAACTTATCTTCGCACAAAGCACGCACCTCGTTATGCAGAGATTCATGCTCGTGCAATACAGGAATCATCATCGAAAAGGGAACATTGCGATACGTCACCTTTTCCAATCCTTTGGAGTGCGTACAAAGCCATAGATTGCCTTGTTTATCAGAAAAAGCCGAATGAATCTTATTGGAGAAACGCCAGTCGTGACTGCCCAATTCATTATAGAAAGGAACCAGACGCCCTTTTTGCCGGTCGAAGAAAGAGAAACCGCCACCGTATGGATGCACCCAAAGGAAACCGTTCACGTCCTCAAAAATGTGGAAAGCCGGACGCGAACGTTCGGGATTACTGTATTCAATCAGAATCTGTTCACGGGTGACTACTCCTGTTGCCGGGTTGAAATGAGCCACGACACCCGGTTCTTCCTGTTCAAACCAGACTTCAGAAGAACGGTCTACGTAGGCCGAAAGAATCGGACGGTCGGGCAACGCTTTGCAAGTCAGAGAAGAATAATGTACGGCAGCTTTCGTCTTCAGATGATAGGTAAAGAAACCATCCGAGTCCGTTGTGACCACCGTCTGCTCCGGAGCTACTTCGTGAATGGAGGTGATGCGGCTCTTCGTAGGCAGTTCAAACAATGTAAAGTCGCCACCTTCTTTCCGATAAGACCAGATGCGTCCATGATCGGAAGCGAAACGGATGTGTCCGTCATTCTCCTGCGCCGCATAAAAAGCCTGGTTCATGCCACCGTTCTTTCCTTTTGTCTCCGTAAAGTAGGAAACAGGTTCCCGCGTGCCCGGACGAATCAAGCCCAATCCGTTATCCGTCAACAGCCAATCGTTTCCCGCTTTATCCTGATAGACTTTAAAAACATGGAAAGAAGGGAACAATTCCGACTTGCCGGAGTAAATATCCCATGTCAGGCGGTTATTTTCTTCGGGATGGGTCAGGATACGGATCGCTCCGTCATTGTCGGTCAGCAACCAGACAGTCCCGTTCGGCATTACTTCAATGGTATGTACATTGAACGTACTTCCCTCTTCTCCCGCAGCGGGCACTTGCTCGAAAGTCTCCGTTCTGGGATCGAAGCGATGGACACGGTTGTCGTATGTCAGCAGCCAGAGGAAACCATAACAATCTTCATACATATGGTCTACCCTGTTATTGGTCAGACTGATGTAATCTCCCTGACGTGCCTTATAGGTCTTGAAAGTGTAGCCGTCAAAACGGTTGATACCATCCCAAGTAGCAAACCACAAATTGTCTTTATGGTCCTGAAGGATGTTCATGACTGTGTTCTGCGACAATCCGTCCTCTGTAGAATAGTGGGTAAAGAAGCAATGTTGCTGTGTATGTGCCGTGAATACGACAGCCAACAATAGAATTACGGAAATTAAGGTTTTCTTTATCATATATCACTCGATTCTGTGCCGTAAAGATAGAAAAATACTTGCATTCTGGCGCTATCTTCAACAGCTATTTTGCAGAATCGGGAGATATAATCAACGTTTCACATCCAACAACCGGTTTCCGTCCCTCACCGGATTCCAACCATCGTCTCCTGCCAGCACTGTTACCGGCTCATAACCTTTCAGATTTTTCAACTGACGGGAGAATGCCGCACGTGCTTGCGGATTGGCCCCTGCGCCCTTACTGCCATATTCGGCATAAAAGACTGTCTTTTCGTTTTCCTTCTTACCCCAATTATTCCAGCCGACAGGAAGAATATGTTTACCCAGTTCGCAGCGAATAAATACAGCCTGTGCATAAGGTCGCCAGGGACGTGACAAATAGACCTTTGTAGCTTCCGCATCAGCCGTCAGCCGACAGTCGTAGAAAACGTAACCGTACTTCTTTCCTTTATCGGTAGAAGGAGCAGTGACGTAGCCATCCCCCTTGCTGTGAATGCGGCAACGATTGAAGACAGCCGTAGACCAGCCGAAAATAAAATCGACCGTGCCTTCGATGTAGCAGTCCTCATAATATTGGCGGCTTTGCTTGCCGTATGTATAGAGTGTATCCTGGAAGCCGAGAAAACTACAGTTCTTAAAATAGGCACGGTCGGCAGAAACAAAACAGGCAACTGCTTGCCCCACGGGACCTGCAGAGTTCTCGAAGGTGATATTCTCGGCATAAAAATCAGGAGCATAGATGTAACAGCTGGACGAACCGGAAGTTCCCATGTTCTCACCGAATACGTTCTTCTTGTTTGCGAAATCGTCATTGGTCAGTATCGTACCATCTTCGCCAATCAGGGAGATATTAATCTTACTTTCGGGGATGATTATCTTTTCTTTGTAAGTGCCTTTGCGGACAAGGATTGTGGTACGTACATTTTTGCGAAAGTCGGGGACAGCATTAACGGCTTCCTGCACAGTGAAGAAATCACCACTGCCGTCTTGAGCCACCACATAATCATAATGACGGATACATTTCGCCAATTCCGGAATCTCTTTGCCGATGGCTTTCACCGCCAATCCCGCTACGGTTCTTGCCCCATAGATATTCAAATGAGTATTGTCCTCACGTCCCTTCGGAAAGGCCGGAACCCGATTGGGTTCTACAAACATGAACAGCTTTTTCGACTCTACGGGACCAAGTCCCTGCACCAAGTCGTGCGTGATTTTATTCAAGTCGATGAAGGTCACTCCCAACTCTTTGGCAACATTGCGGGGAGAATCCAGATAGGCCCCATGAGTATCGAACAGAACGGTTCCTTCTTTGGGCTGCTCTTTGGATGCACCGGGTATCCGTCGGATGTCTTTCGCAATAGAAGCGTCTTTCGGCTGAACAAAGTTACGACGGACGATGGAATTGAATAGTACGGGGATACCGCCTTTCGCACGGGTTTCGTTGACAAACCGACGGAGATTATCGTCGAAAGTAGTTCCCGGATCGGTATGACGGGTAGAATCCGTTTTTTCATCATTATGCCCGAACTGAATAAAGACATAATCTCCTTTCTTCACTTTAGAAATCACTTTTTCCCAACGTCCTTCAGAAATAAAGCTTTTAGAACTGCGCCCGTTGACGGCATGATTGTCTATCCGTACATCTTCGGAAAAGAAACCGGGAAGCACCATTCCCCATCCCCTTTCGGGATTTCCCCCATCCATCTTTTTATTTGCCATCGTCGAATCACCGATCATAAAGATAGTGACAACAGGTTTATCCGCACGGAATGCAGACAAAAGGATAAAAGCCGCCGCCAGCAGCCATATCATTTTATTTCCTTGTATTTTCATACTTATCTTACTTTAATTATACTACTCTCCTACATACAAAAAAACGTTTTCCTCTATCACCTATCACCGTGAAGCCAAGTGCTTATCACCGTAAAGCTAAGTGTTTGCCGGTACAAAGCAAAGAGTTTCAAGCAGCCGAACAGAAAGTTTCAAGCGCTTGAAACTAAAGTTTCTCACTGATGAAACTAGAGTTTCTTACCGGTGAAACTACAGTTTCACACCGATGAAACCGAAGTTTCATGCCGTGAAACAAAAAGTTCGCTGTGGCGAAACAAGTGGAAACAAGTCGGCAAAGGACCGTTTACCCCATTTCTCTTACTTGTAAGGGTACCAATTGCTATTTTCTTTGAAAATATTCTCCGGTGTATACCTCAAGGCTTCCTTCTTTGTAAGCTGTTTGCCCCATGCCACGCGTCCCGATGTATCCGCACCGTCTCCTGTGTTTCCAAATTCCGCATAACGGGCTGTTCTCTCATTCTCCGGATTCTTCCAATTATGCCAACCTTCGGGACGGATATGTCCGCCAAACTCACAATTAATAAAAGCCGTAGCGGCATATGGACGCCAAGGACGGCCTAAATAGACCTTTTTCACTCCGGGAGCAGCCGTCAGCTTGCAGTTTTTAAAGACATAGCCGAATTCTTCATTTTGAGGAGTCGAAGCAGCAGTGATATACGAATCACGTTTGCTATGCAGCTCGCAATACTCAAAAAGTGCAGTGGAAGGACCGAAGATAAAATCAGTAGTACCTTCTATATAGCAGTTGGTAAACAGCAAACGGCTACCCTCCGAGCCTGTATAAATGGTATCTTGATTTCCAAGAAAGCGGCAGCCGACAAACATCAGCCGGTCTCCTTCGGTATGGAGGGCAACTGCCTGCCCCAAAGGAGCGGCATTATTCTCAATCGTCAAGTCCTTGAAAGTGATATCACTGCCTTCCACTTTCACGGTGTAGGTACGGAATGTTCCCATCTTATTGATATTGGCATGATCATCATACGTAATAATCGTCTTTTCGGAATCTTCACCTACCAGTTGCACGTTCTTCACCCACGAAGGAATCACTAGCTTTTCTTTATATACCCCTTTCTTTATATAGATAGTCACCGTATAATCCATAAAGGCGCGTACCGCCTCCACAGCGTCCTGGATATTACGATACTTACCCGTTCCATCACGTGACACAACCAACGTGTCTTGCTTTTGCTGTTGCTCATAGGACAAAAGACGTTCATATTCCAAACTCGCCATTATGAACGGACCTACCGCCTTCGGGTCATTATTGCGAATCGTTTCATTGATATAATAGTCATAATCGCCTGAACGGTATACTTTTCCTCCCAATCCTGCCACCGCGCAAGCCTTCGTGACAGTTACCACTCCATTCTTGTCCACTTCGATAAAATTATTCAGGAAACCTTTATAGCCTTTCAGCGCCACATTCAAATATGATTTATCAATATATCCCAGCCGTACCGCCTTGAACAAGGAATAAATAAACATAGCAGAGCAGGAAGATTCCACATAATTCCCCTTATCCCCGCTTCTGTCCATCACCTGATACCATCCTCCGGTCTTCGGGTCTTGAAGTTTCCTCACTTGTACGGCAACATTATTCAAAATATCCAGCAGAGAATCTCTTCCGGCTTCATGCTTCGGAATAAACTCCAGCGCATCAACCAAAGCCATCGCATACCACCCCATCGCACGTCCCCAAGTGTGCTTGGACTGCCCCGTGACGGGATCCGCCCAACGTTCGGTGCGGCTCACGTCCGTCGCATGGCGGTAAAGTCCATTCTTTGGATCGTATGTGTGGCGGGCACAGGTTACAAACTGATTGATTACATCCGCATAAGCCTGCGGAAGATTATTGCGGAACGCATATTCCGCATAGAAAGGAGCTCCCATATAAATGCCGTCCAACCACATCTGATGCGGGTAAATCTTTTTGTGCCAGAAGCCGCCATCCGCATTGCGAGGCTGCCCTTCAAACTGGCTGTAAAGCAAGTCGAGCGCTTTCTTATACTTAGGATTCTTCGTCTGCTCATAAATACGGAAAAGGATTTTACCGGAGTTGATGCGGTCGAGACTGTAATCGGTCAGCTTATAAGCGGTAATCGTCCCGTCTTCATGTACCATTGTGTCCGCGTAAGCGATGGCGTAATCACGAATCTTCTCATCGCCATACGCATCATATACATCAAGCATAGCCCCCAATTCAAGTCCGTGACAATAGTCCCACTTCAACTTCGGTTGGAAATCGAGCTGCCAGGATTCGGGGCAACGGATCATTTCCGATTCAGTCATCCTCACCGACCAGGGCAATTTGCTGTCTACCTGCTGAGCCGACAAGACTAAAGGAATGGTTGTTATGAATAAAAACAACATAAAAAAATCAGAAAAGAGAGTTCGTCTCATGGATTGCTATTTTAAGGATTAAACATTCAGGTCTTTTCACGGTACGAAAGTAGCGCTTTTCCTCCAAATCCTATAGGATTTTTTAGTCAACTAGGTGTATTTTTTGTTTTTCGTGCACGGAAACGACTAATTTTGTGCACGTAAACGTCAAAAATGTCCATTTTTGATGCAATATCTGATAAATTAAGAGTTTCGTTTTGGAAGAAAGCGGAAAAGGTCGTACTTTTGGCACGGTTTACAACTAATACCCTCTGGGGAAACACAGTAATATATCATTAAAACAGAGAAAAAAGAACAGAATGGAAGAAGTATTCAAGTACATTATCGGTCTTGGAGCGGCAGTAATGATGCCGGTCATTTTCACAGTCTTAGGAGTATGTATCGGTATTAAACTACCGAAAGCGCTGAAAAGCGGTTTATTAGTAGGTGTCGGTTTCGTCGGTTTGTCGGTAGTCACAGCGTTGCTTACCAGCAGTCTGGGTCCTGCACTGAGTAAAATGGTAGAAATATACGGATTGGAATTGGGTATTTTCGACATGGGTTGGCCTTCTGCGGCAGCAGTAGCCTATAATACATCTGTCGGTGCTTTTATTATTCCGGTTTGTTTGGGGGTCAACTTGCTGATGCTGCTTACCAAAACGACACGCACTGTCAACATTGACCTTTGGAACTACTGGCATTTCGCTTTTATCGGAGCGATCGTTTATTTTGCTTCCGACAGTATTCTTTGGGGATTCTTCGCCGCTATCATCTGCTACATCATCACGCTTGTAATGGCGGATATGACTGCTCCCGCTTTCCAGAAGTTTTATGACAAAATGGACGGTATCTCTATTCCTCAGCCGTTCTGCCAAAGTTTTGTTCCATTCGCTATTGTTATCAATAAATTACTTGATATGATTCCGGGATTCGATAAGTTGAATATCGATTCGGAAGGTATGAAAAAGAAATTCGGACTGATGGGCGAACCGTTGTTCCTGGGTATCGTAATCGGTTGCGGTATCGGAGCGCTGGGTTGCGCAAGCTGGCAAGAAGTAGTGGACAGCATTCCCGGCATTTTAGGATTGGGTATCAAGATGGGAGCCGTAATGGAATTGATTCCGCGTATCACCAGCCTCTTTATCGAAGGTTTGAAACCAATCTCCGACGCTACCCGCGAGTTGATTGCCAAGAAATATAAGAACAGCACCGGTTTAAGCATTGGTATGAGTCCCGCTTTGGTGATCGGACATCCTACTACACTGGTGGTATCTCTGCTTTTGATTCCTGTCACTATCTTCCTGGCTGTTATCCTTCCGGGCAACCGTTTCTTACCGCTAGCTTCTCTGGCAGGTATGTTCTACTTGTTCCCGATGATTCTGCCTATCACAAAAGGCAATGTGGTGAAATCATTCATCATCGGTCTGGTAGCCTTGATAGTAGGTCTGTACTTCGTTACAGAACTGGCAGGATTCTTCACACTGGCTGCCAAAGACGTATATGCAGCTACGGGTGACCCGACAGTAAATATTCCCGCAGGCTTTGAAGGCGGTGCGCTCGACTTCGCTTCCAGTCTCTTCTGCTGGGGTATCTTCCACCTGACTTACAGCCTGAAGATTGTCGGCCCGGCTATCCTTGTGATACTTGCGCTCGGAATGGCTGTTTACAACCGTATCCGCATGACTAGAAAAGATGCGAAAGAAGCATTAGAGAACAAATAATCAATGACATAATAATCCAATAAAAATTCGAAATATGAAAAGAGTAGCAATTGCAATGATGTTGGGTATCGCAGCCATGTCTGCTTCAGCCCAAGTAAATTACAAGATGCAAGTGGCTTGCAATCCGCAAGACGTGAAAACGTATGATACAAACCGCCTGCGTAGTAGCTTCCTGATGGAAAAAGTAATGGTTCCGAACGAAATCAACGTTACATATTCCATGTATGACCGTTTTATCTTCGGTGGAGCAGTTCCTGCAACTAAAGAGCTGGTATTGGAAACTATCGACCCGCTGAAAGCTAAATTCTTTTTGGAACGCCGCGAACTGGGTGTTATCAACATTGGCGGTGAAGGTATCGTAACCGTAGACGGTAAAGAATACACATTGAAATTCAAAGATGCTTTGTACATAGGTAGAGGCAAACAGAAAGTGACTTTCAAGAGTAAAGATTCAAGCAATCCTGCTAAGTTCTACATCAACTCGGCTACTGCTCACAAGGAATACAAGACTCAGTTGATTACAATCGACGGACGCAAAGGTTCTCTGAAAGCGAACTCTTTCCCTGCCGGAAAGATGGAAGAGAGCAACGACCGCGTTATCAATCAGCTGATTGTCAACAACGTGCTTGAAGAAGGTCCTTGCCAATTGCAGATGGGACTGACAGAATTGAAACCGGGCAGCGTATGGAACACAATGCCTGCACATACTCACAGCCGTCGTATCGAAGCATATTTCTACTTCAACGTACCGGCAGACAATGCAATCTGCCACTTCATGGGCGAACCGCAGGAAGAACGTATCGTCTGGATGCAGAACGAACAGGCTATCATGTCACCGGAATGGTCTATCCACGCCGCTGCCGGAACCAGCAACTATATGTTTATCTGGGGTATGGCGGGTGAAAATCTGGACTATGGAGACATGGACAAGATTAAATATACAGAAATGCGCTAATCGTTGCGCAGCTCTGAATTACATATCAGTAAGAGAATGTGTTAATACGCAGATTAACGCAAATTATCGCAGATTGTTTTAATTATATATAGGTTAACCAACGGCCTATAAAATTACTTCTGTGATAATCTGCGTTAATTTGCGTTTTATTATTCGTTATGACGCCCCCTTTGAAACAAATTACATACATAATGTAACGGATAATACATGAATTCGACCAATTTTTACAAATGAAATCCAGTCGAAATACCGACCTTTGTCAGCGAATCAAAATCTATTTAAATCCATTATCATGAATGCATTTCAAAAAACAGGCGAAAAGATGACAAACTACAGATGGACCATCTGTGCTATGCTATTCTTTGCTACTACAGTCAATTATCTCGACCGACAGGTTCTTTCATTGACCTGGGACGAATTTATCAAACCGGAATTTCATTGGAATGAGGTACACTATGGTACGATCACTTCCGTATTTTCTATTGTCTATGCCATTTGCATGTTGTTTGCCGGACGCTTTGTCGACTGGATGGGAACCAAGAAAGGGTATCTCTGGGCAATCGGCGTATGGTCGGCAGGTGCTTGTATGCACGCACTTTGCGGAATCGTGACCGAGCAATACGTAGGTATGCACAGCGCAGCCGAACTGATGGCCGCTACCGGAGACGTTGTTGTCGTGCTGGCTACCGTAAGTATGTACTGTTTCCTGGCTGCACGCTGTATCCTTGCACTTGGTGAGGCCGGTAACTTCCCTGCAGCTATCAAAGTAACAGCCGAATATTTCCCGAAGAAAGACCGCGCTTATGCAACTTCCATTTTTAATGCCGGTGCTTCTATCGGTGCTCTGATCGCTCCCGTATCTATCCCATTGCTCGCCAAGGCTTGGGGATGGGAAATGGCTTTTATCGTTATCGGTGCTCTCGGCTTTATCTGGATGGGAATGTGGGTATTCATGTATACTTCTCCCGACAAGAGCAAGCACGTCAATAAAGCCGAATTGGACTATATCGAACAAGATAAGTTTGAGGAAGGTGAGATCCCCGCAAATGCAGAAGTAAAGGAAGAAAAGAAAATGAGCTTCCTCCAATGCTTCACATACAAGCAGACATGGGCTTTTGCCGCCGGTAAGTTTATGACCGACGGTGTGTGGTGGTTCTTCCTGTTCTGGACTCCATCTTATCTGAACACCCAATTTGATATTAAGACATCCGATGGATTGGGTATGGCATTGATTTTCACGTTGTATGCTGTGACCATGTTGTCTATCTACGGTGGTAAACTTCCGACTATCTTTATTAATAAGACAGGTATGAACCCGTATGCTGCCCGTATGAAAGCGATGTTAATTTTCGCATTCTTCCCATTGGTAGTATTGTTGGCACAGCCGTTAGGAACACTTTCTCCGTGGTTCCCGGTTATTTTAATCGGTATCGGTGGAGCGGCTCACCAATCATGGTCGGCCAATATCTTCTCTACGGTAGGCGATATGTTCCCAAAAACCGCAATTGCAAGTATTACAGGTATCGGCGGTATGGCCGGTGGCGTAGGTTCTATGCTTATGCAATACGGTGCAGGCGTATTATTTGTGCATGCTGACGAAACCCACATGACATTCATGGGATTTGAAGGCAAACCTGCCGGATATTTCATCATGTTCTGTATCTGTGCAGTATCTTACCTGCTCGGATGGTTGATTATGAAAGCATTAGTTCCGAAATACAAACCTATCGTATTGGATTAATTCATCCACATACGTTAGATAACAAACAAGAGGGGGAACTCATCACGAGTTCCCCCTCTCTCTTGTATTAACAATAAATTTCTTTGAAAAAGAAAAAAATAAAAAAGCCTCTTCTCACGAAGAAGGCTTTTTAGGTTTACTTATTCTGCACCATCTTCC
>NZ_GG688320.1:272024-322719 GCF_000156195.1 Bacteroides finegoldii DSM 17565
CAACACTTGAGATGAAGTGTCATTGCATTCTCATAATGAAGAATAGTAAACGTTAAGATGAAAAAAAGGGAAGTCTCACGACTTCCACAATTCTTCTAACCTTAAATCTAAATCTCTATGAAAAAAACGTGTTGCAAATATAGGCGTTTGTTCAACATAGAGGTGTTAATGAATCGCATAAAGAGAGAATAAAAACTAACATCTGCAAAAATTAGCAAATCACTCTTTATACTCCATTAAATTTAATAAACTTTCGTAGAGTGGATTGGACTTCAGATACTTAGGGACTCCTGTCACAAACATCTGTTTTCGCGCACGGGTAAGAGCTACATTCAGTTTACGAT
The DNA here is from genome assembly GCF_000156195.1 of Bacteroides finegoldii DSM 17565. Classification (GTDB taxonomy): domain Bacteria; phylum Bacteroidota; class Bacteroidia; order Bacteroidales; family Bacteroidaceae; genus Bacteroides; species Bacteroides finegoldii. Next base: position 272,369 of record NZ_GG688320.1, read on the forward strand.
CAATCAGCGTACCGTCTTCTTCTGTTAAATTCGATACAAACTTTAATTGAAAATAACTGTTGATGCAACAGGAATAGATGATTACATCCCGTTCGCTCCCTTGAAAACGCTCGACAGTATCAACCATAATCCGATTCAGAGCCGGAATGCCCAATGCGGCTATTTCTTTTTTAATCAGTGCTATCTGACTTCTGTAAGGGGTAATGATTCCCAACGTACGCGCCTCATCGAAATCTATCCGGCAATCCTCATAGATACGGGCAACCAAATCCGCTACAATACGGGCTTCCGAATGGTTTATTTTCGTAGATGTTCCTGTCTTCTCCGGTATGGAAGGATAAAAAGCCAGACGACAAACAGTATCGGAGTCTTCCAGTTGGTGAGGCAAACCGACGGGAATCAGACGCCCTCCATAAAAAGCACGGTTGGCAAACAGAGCCACTTCGGGATGCATACGACCTTGACGGCAAAGCATATCGTAGGAAGGATGAGAGGTCAGGGGTGACTGACGAGCGGTGCAGTTGCGGTAGAGACGTTCGAACAGGGAATCTTTCAAGTTGGTCAGTCCGATAGACATCAAGGACTCCTCGTAGATAGCGGACTGTTCAGAACTTTGCAGCACAACGGCAGGAAGTTGCTTATGGTCGCCAATCAGGATAAATTTATCAATGGCATTCCCACCCTCTTCGCCACGTGCACAAAGAATGCCTAATAGCTGAGGTTCCAATATCTGTGTAGCTTCATCTATAATGGCAACATTAAAATGTTTCAGACGGAACAATTCCGGTTTGCCGGAAATGGCCGCTACGGTTCCTACAATGATGCGGCAACTCCGAATACGCTCGTAAACTTCCGAACGGCGGTTGCAGGAGGCTAATTCGTTTTCTATCAGATGAGTGCGGTAAGTCTCGTCGCACGACAATTCACTTCCCACACGGATAAAATCAACGGCAGGACGAATGGAAGCAAGCGATTTGCATATCTCGTCGACAGCCCGGTTTGTATACGAAAGCAGAAGGATTTGAACGCCTTTATCCGCATGGAATGTTTCAACCATCTTCTTTAAGGCACAAGAGGTCTTTCCGGTTCCCGGAGGACCGATAAGAAGAAAATAATCTTGTGCGGCTTGCGCTTTCAATGCGACACGGGTGAAGTCGTCTTTCGCCTGTGAAACAAGAGAATCCAATGATTCGTCGAACTTCGGCGGACGCTGGGCCAGCAATAAGTCGCGACGTTCCTGTGTTGCAGAGAGATAAGCGTACAATCCTTGATACATGGAGCGGAATGTCGTATCCATCGTGTCATGTTCTATCGCATAAAGGCTATCGGCAGGGAGCACCGAAGGATTCTGCTGTGTAGCCCGAAGGCGAATACTTATTTCATGATCGGTCAGATGTTCGATATTGCCCTTGAATACCATTTTATTGGTTACATTATCCGTCCCGCAGTTTCGTTCATAGAGGATAATGGCATCACCTTGACGGAAATTAGGAAGTACGTTTTGTATATCATTGTCCGCTACTGTCTCCGGCAGTTCCTTTTCTTCGAAATCGGAACGTACCAATAATAAATAAGCTTTATGCTCGTCGGCGGCATGATTTTCACGAATCCGCAAATTATAGATAATCTCACCGGCTTCGCATTTCTCGGCCAATGTGGAAAGCCACAAGGAAGCCGCACCCGTACGCCCTTCATAATCCACATCACCGGACTTAGAAGTATAAAGTTCTTTCGTCAGAAAATTATAGACCGCATAAAAATAGCTCTTTTCTATGGCGGAAAGCCTCTGCAACTTCTCCTGAAAGCGATCAATGGGCGGCCGCAAATAGGTTTCCCAGAAACGTCCTCGCAAGCCACGTTCATTCAATGTGGAAGCATTGATCTCCTCTAACTTCCGTGCAGTATATTCCGGATTGTTATGCAACTGGATACCATATTCATCGGCTACGATCCGGTTGCGCAAATCAATCACACGGCGCACCATTGCCCAAGAAGGCCGTGAAGGGTAAAGAAGCGGATAACGGGTATAAAGCAAATAGGCTTTTACTTTCCGGTGATCCATCCCCATAGAGTATTGCAATACTGCCTGATAAAGCAACATCTGCACCTTGTTGTTCTCTTTCGGTTCCACCTTACCACGGATAGCGTACTCGTCAGCTTTACCCGATTTCATTTCGATGAAGGAGGACATATCCCGTTGCATATAATCAAGGCGACCTTGCAGTCCGAGCGCTTCGCAGATATAAGAAGGTTCAAGCACCGCATCCGTCTTGTCCAATTCGTATCCGGCAGTATGAAAAGTATCATTCACCGTTTCGCGGATATGCTCGAAATGCAATTTGCAATCATCAAAGAATTGACGTTCCTTCTCTCTGTCCCGCAAATCGGGGCAAGCCGCCAATTCGATGGGATAGCGGCGGAAAGCCTTTTGCATACAAGTCCGATAATCAATATCCTCGTTCGGCGCATGAATCCATTCATCCAGAAAAAGATTGGCAATATTTCCCAGTAACAGGGGACGGGCATTCTCAATCGGTTGCATTCGGGAAAGGAAGTAGTTTCCCGGATGGTGTCCGTAATCGCGGAAACACTCTGCAAGCGAACTGATATCAATCAGATAATCCGGTTCGAGAACGATAAAAGAAGGGGTAAGGATTCCCGCCTCATCTATCGCAACGTCAAGCAGATTCATCTGGGCATGTTGCCAAAGCAGCTTACAGGTTTCTGCAAACTCTTCGTTTATTTGAGGTATATTATAGCGGACAAGATAGGGTCTCTCCGAGACTTCGTCCAAAGGAGTCACATACAGATATTGTTCGTCCGCATATTGAAAACAGACACGCATTCGCCGAACTCGTTCACAGGCAGGAGGGGCAACCAGATAGGTAGCGTCCGCACGGGGAAGCAAACGGTATAACTCATCCGGAATATTCTCTCCCGAAAGTTTGCGGACCAGAAAGGCCAGTGTTTTAACATCCCGCAAGAGTTTTTCCCTGTTCGGTTCGAGACAGCGGTTCAGGATTTGATTGGAAGTCAGGCGGAAAGTATGAAGCCGGTTCTGCTCTCCTACCGAAAGTCCGGTCTTGGCAGCAATAAAACTGATTCGCGCCGAGAGGTCGGTCATTTGCAAACTGCTGCTCTGCATTTGCGCCCGGCAAATACGTTCGAGCAAGTCGCGCATCTGCTTGTAACCAACGGTCAGTTCATCCTCTCCCGCCTTGCAGACTGCTAGAAGTAATTCATAAGATTCTATCGCTTCACTCTTCTGACAGGGCAATTTCATCTTCTATTTCCTCTTCGGTTTTCTTCTTATCCTTTATCATCAGGATACTCATTTCGTATAGCAGATAAAGCGGAATAGCGACAACACTCAATGTAAACGGATCGCCTGTCGGAGTAATAATGGCAGCAGCTATCACAATGATGACAATCGCATGGCGACGGTACTTCCGCAAGAAAGACTTATTGACTATTCCCAGCAGGGATAGCAGCCAGGTCACTAACGGCAATTCAAAAGCTAGCCCCATACAGAGTACCAACATCATAAAATTGTCGATATAGGAATTGAGCGACAGAATGTTCTCCACTTCCGCACTCAACTGATAGGTGGAAAGAAAACGGAGCGTCAACGGATAAACCATAAAGTAACCCAGCAAAACACCAACAAAGAACATCACCGTTCCAACTGTCAGAGCTTTACGCACTCCTTTCTTTTCATTGGGATAAAGGGCAGGACCGATAAAGCGCCATACTTCAAAGAAAAGATAAGGCATGGCAGTGACTACCGACATCCAAAAGGCTGTCGACATATGTATAAAGAAAGGAGCCGCCAAGTTGATATTGACCAGCTTCACTTGAAATTCTTGTGTGAAGAAATCATCGGTCAAATCAAGCGCCTGACCGATATGCCGTAATAAATCGTAGAATATGAAATCATTGTGGCAAGGCGCCAATATCACATGATCAAAAAGGTAAGGCATAGCAATAAAATAACCTATTGCCAATACAAACCAAACTCCGATCACCCGGAAAAGTACCTTGCGCAGTTCATCCAAATGATCCCAAAAGGTCATTTCTGCCATCCGTACTTGCTTTACTTACTTGAGTCCGCCGGTTTGTCCAGGTCTTCTTTTGCCTTATTTATTTCCTCTTTCGCATCATTCACTCCGTCTTTGAAGCTCTTCACTCCTTTTCCCAAGCCACGCATCAATTCAGGAATTTTCTTTCCGCCAAAAAGAAGAAGGATAACCAAAGCGATAATAATCCATTCGGACCCACTAGGCAAAAAGCCTAACAATAATAAGTTTGTCATAAGTTTATTTGATAAAGAGGTTTTTATTAGTCGGTACAAAGATAATTATTTTCATCACAGATCACACGGATTAACACAGATTTTTATTCACCACAGAGGACACAGAGGGCACAGAGTCCTTTTTTCATAATACGCTGTCAGTATCCTCAGTATCTGATTTGTATCTTTGAAAAAACTCCGTGTCCTCTGTGGTGAACTAATCCTGATAATATATCCGTTTCACCCGCGTCGATATGCTAGTCAGCACTTCGTACGGAATCGTATCCAGCTTGTCGGACAATACTGTGATCGGCAGGTCGTCACCGAAGATTATAGCTTGGTCACCTTCACGGCAGTCGATGTCCGTAACGTCTATCATACAGACATCCATGCAGATATTGCCCACATAAGGGGCTTTCTTGCCGTTCACCAGACAGTAAGCATTTCCACGCCCCAAGTGTCGGTTCAGGCCATCGGCATAACCGATAGGGATAGCGGCTATACGGGACGGACGTATCAAGTGTCCCATCCGGCTATATCCCACCGTATCTTCTTCGGGGACATCCCGAATCTGAAGTATGGTTGTCTTGAGCGTGCTGACATTATGTATAATCGAGTTGTCTATCGGACTCACTCCGTAAAGTCCGATACCTAGCCGTACCATGTCAAACTGTGCTCCGGGAAAACGCTCGATTCCTGCCGTATTGCAGATATGGCGTAAAATTTTATGCGAGAAAGCCGCCTGCAATTCTTGCGAGCCTTTTTCAAACAATTCGATTTGCTGCCGGGTGAAAGCGTCAAATTGAGGAGAATCACTGCCTACGAAATGAGAGAATACCGAACGGGGAATTACCGCATTCTGATTCTTCAAGCGACGGATAAGCAAGGGAATATCTTCCGCTTCAAAACCCAGCCGATGCATTCCCGTATCCAGTTTCACATGAATAGGGAAATTGGTGATCCCTTCCTTTTCTGCGGCTTTAATCAGCGCATCAAGCAAATGGAAATTATAAACTTCCGGCTCCAGTTTATAGTCAAACATCGTTTTGAACGCTGTAAGCTCCGGATCCATGATGATGATAGAGGACGTGATACCCGCTTTGCGCAGTTCGGAACCTTCATCGGCTACCGCCACAGCCAAGTAGTCAACATGATGTTCCTGCAAAGTCTTGGCTATCTCGTATGAACCGGCTCCGTATGCCGACGCCTTCACCATGCAGATCATTTTCGTCTCAGGATGGCGCAACATGGAGCGGTAATGATTCAAGTTCTCCACCATCGCGCCTAGATTTACTTCCAGTATCGTTTCATGCACTTTCAGTTCGAGCGCTTCGGACACCAGATCAAAGTTGAACACACGAGAACCCTTTATCAGAATCACTTCCGAATGAAGGGATTTGAGCAGTTCCGATTTAAGAAGCGCTTCGGTATTAGGGAAGAAATAACGTTCTATCCCGTCGTCAAAACGAGCGGCACACGAAGAGATTTCCGGCCCTACTCCTATCAATTTATCAATACCCCGACTCTGCACCAGTTGGGCTACACGCCGATAAAGCGTGGCAGTACTCTGTCCTGTTTCCAGAATATCCGACAGAATCAGCGTACGTTTCAGTCCTTTCTTTTCAGAACGGCGTACCAGGAAGTCAAGAGCTATATCCAGAGAGGCCAGATCCGAATTATAGCTATCATTAATCAATAGGCAGTTATTCTTTCCCTCTTTCACTTCAAGGCGCATGGCAATCGGTTCGAGGCGTGCCATGCGTTCCGTTATCTGATCGGCGGGAGTCATCAAGTAAAGGCAGGCAGCCAAGCAGTTTAGTACGTTTTCGATGGAGGCGTCGTCGATGAAAGGAATACAGAAAGTGTTATCCATATTCAGATAACGGTAAGCAATAACGGTATGGTCTTCTTTCTTTGTCACACAGCTGATGTACAAGGGACGTTCAATATCCGTACGACTCCAGGCAATCTCACGTGCAGTCAGCATTGATTTCGCCACACAATTGCTAATCAGCTCATTATCACCATCATAAATCACGACATCACAATCTTTGAAAAGGGTTAGCTTTTCCATGCACTTCTCCTGCAATGAAAAAAAGTTCTCTTGATGAGCACCACCGATATTCGTCAGAATACCGATAGAAGGCTTTATCATCCGTTTCAATGCCCCCATTTCCCCCATCTCAGAAATACCCGCCTCGAAAATTCCCAATTCTGCTTCTTCGGAAAGTTGCCACACAGACAATGGAACACCAATCTGCGAATTATAACTACGCGGAGAACGGACGATACAACGGTCCGGACTCAGCAATTGGTGCAACCACTCTTTCACAATGGTTTTTCCATTGCTTCCGGTGATACCGATTACAGGAATATTAAACCTCTCCCGATGTACCTCAGCCAGTTTCTGCAATGCTTTCAGAGGGTTGGGAACGATGAGGAAATTGAGAGTTGAGGGGAAATTGAGAGTTGAGAGTTGAGAATTGAGAATTGGCTGCGCATCATCATCCTGCATAGCACTCTCAATTCTCAACTCTCCATTCTCAACTTGTTTAAACTCTTCCTCGGAGATCACAAAGTTTCGGACACCCCGGTCGTACAGTTCGGGGATGTAGCGGACTCCACTATTGCGTTTGGTGGTTAATGCAAAGAAAAGGGTTTCTTCCGGAAAACTCAGGGAACGGCTATCTGTTAAGAGCCAATCGATAGTCACTTCATATTCACCCACACGGCGGGCGCCGATACTTTGGGCTATGGATTCAATCGCGTATGACATAGTTCTGTTTCTTTTTGAAAATCTAAGTACGGGTATTTTCTGATAAGTCGTTCTATTTTTAACACTATTTGTCCTAAAAAGCGTTGATACGCTTCGGACCCGGGATGAAAGGGCTTGTGCGCCAAGTCCCGGCGGATGTCTTCTACTTCGCGGATAACCTGCTTTGTTTCAGCGGAAAAGAAGGTTTCGGAAAAGCGTTCCCAAAGGTAATGGACTGCCAACGGAGACGGATGCAACATATCATCCGCATAGAAGCGATAATCGCGTAATTCATCCAATACGATTTCATAAGAGGGGAAGTAGAAAACTTGTTCCGGGAACGATTGCTGCAACCGGTCGACGGCCAGCAACAAAGTCGATTTACTCAATTGGTTGGCGTGCATTCCATCCCGGATATGACGGATGGGACTGACTGTAAACAAGAATTTCAAGGTTGCATTGCAAGCAGCCATATCGGTAATCAATGAAGTGTATTCATCTACTATTTCATCCACAGACAAAAGTCGGCGATTAAAATCATTCTCCGGTAATTTGTGACAATTGGAGGCTACCTTTCCTGTCTCTTTTGCTTCATAAACATAAGCCGTTCCGAAAGTCAACATCAGCCAATCAAGCTTCGGCACAGTCTGATGGGCTTGCAGCAAACGGGCATTGATATTCTGCAACGTAGCCTCTGGAGTAATAGCCGAAAAAGAGCCATGATGCATAGTACTATGCCACAGCCCTCTATAAGCAAACAAATCTTTCTCCGTATATTCTTTTTTTGTAATAATCTCTTTCAAAGCTGAGGATATGGACAAAGGATTATACAGAATTCCGAAAGGATTCAAATCCAGTTGAAACTTGGCCTCTGTCAAGAAAGTTCCCATATTCTCAGCAAAACAAGATCCCATCAAAAGAATAGGGGATATATGGCTGATAGGCGGTAGTCCGACCGGCAATCCCACAGATGTTTGAAAGTTCATCATGATTTTCCTACATTTTATTACGTTTCGTGGGCAAAAGTATACTTTCTTTTCGTATTTTTGCGCTAAATTTCCTCGAATCATGAAGAATGAACCGATATATAACTTGCTAAATGCTATTAATTACCCCGAAGACCTACGAAAACTAGACGTAGACCAACTGCCGGAAGTATGCGATGAACTAAGGCAAGACATTATTAAAGAGCTCTGCTGCAACCCGGGACATTTTGCTGCCAGTCTGGGGACGGTGGAATTGACTGTAGCCTTACACTATGTTTACAATACGCCATACGACCGTATTGTATGGGATGTGGGACATCAGGCGTACGGCCACAAAATTCTGACAGGGCGTCGCGAGGCTTTTTCCACGAACCGCAAATTTGGGGGAATCCGCCCTTTCCCGTCACCGGAAGAAAGTGAATATGATACTTTCACTTGCGGACATGCTTCCAATTCCATCTCTGCTGCTCTCGGCATGGCTGTAGCTGCTGCCCGGAAAGGAGAAATCCAACGTCATGTCGTAGCCATCATTGGCGATGGTTCGATGAGTGGCGGACTGGCTTTTGAAGGACTTAACAACGCATCCACTACGCCTAATAACCTGCTGATTATCCTGAATGACAACGATATGGCAATTGACCGTAGCGTGGGAGGAATGAAACAATATCTTTTCAATCTGACAACCTCCAACCGTTACAACCAATTGCGTTTCAAACTTTCACGGATGTTGTTCAAGCTCGGTATTCTGAATGAAGAACGCCGCAAAGCGCTGATACGTTTCGGCAATAGCTTGAAATCGATGGCTGCCCAACAACAGAATATTTTCGAAGGGATGAATATCCGTTACTTCGGTCCGATAGACGGGCACGACGTGAAGAACCTAGCCCGGGTGTTGCATGATATTAAAGATTTGCAAGGTCCCAAAATCCTTCATCTGCACACAATCAAAGGAAAAGGATTTGCACCGGCAGAAGAACACGCTACCGAATGGCATGCTCCGGGCAAGTTCGATCCTGTCACCGGCGAACGTTTCATAGCCAACACGGAGGGAATGCCTCCTCTCTTTCAGGAGGTATTCGGTCATACCCTAGTGGAGCTTGCAGAAGCTAATCCAAAGATTGTCGGTGTGACCCCCGCCATGCCCAGCGGTTGTTCGATGAATATTCTTATGGAGAAAATGCCCGAACGCGCGTTCGATGTCGGTATCGCTGAAGGACACGCCGTTACCTTCTCCGGAGGAATGGCTAAAGACGGGATGTTGCCATTCTGTAATATCTATTCCTCGTTTATGCAACGGGCGTATGATAATATGATCCACGATGTAGCCATACAAAATCTTTCCGTTATATTGTGTCTCGACCGTGCCGGACTTGTCGGCGAAGACGGTCCGACTCATCACGGAGCTTTCGATATGGCTTATTTGCGTCCGATACCCAACCTGACCATCTCCTCCCCAATGGATGAACATGAATTGCGCCGATTGATGTACACAGCACAACTGCCGGATAAAGGTCCGTTTGTGATCCGTTATCCGCGAGGACGCGGGGTAGTGGTTGACTGGAAATGTCCGTTGGAAGAAATCCCGGTAGGAAAAGGTAGGAAACTGAAAGATGGTGACAACCTTGCGGTTATAACAATCGGCCCGATAGGCAACACTGCCGCCCGTGCCATTTCCCGTGCTGAATCGGAACTGGGCAAGTCTATCGCTCATTACGACTTACGTTTCCTGAAGCCTTTGGATGAAAGGCTATTACATGAAATCGGACGGAAGCATCAACGTATCCTCACCATCGAGGACGGTATCATCAAAGGTGGTATGGGTAGTGCGATTCTTGAATTTATGGCCGACAATGAATATAAGCCGACCTTAAAACGTATCGGCATTCCTAATATATTTGTGGAACATGGTTCAGTTGCAGAGCTGTATCATTTATGCGGTATGGACGAAGAAGGTATTCTGACTAAAATAAAAGAATTTATCAACTGACATGAAGATCATTATTGCCGGTGCCGGAAACGTAGGCACCCATTTGGCCAAATTGTTATCGCGTGAAAAGCAAGATATTATCTTGATGGATGATGACGAAGAGAAGCTAAGCGCTCTCAGCTCTAACTTCGACTTGCTGACAGTTGCCGCCTCTCCTTCTTCCATTTCCGGACTAAAGGAGGTGGGTGTCAAAGAGGCCGATCTGTTTATCGCAGTCACTCCGGATGAGAGCCGCAATATGACTGCCTGTATGCTGGCTACCAACTTGGGAGCAAAGAAGACAGTAGCGCGTATCGACAACTACGAATATCTTCTGCCTAAAAACAAAGAGTTCTTCCAAAAACTGGGAGTAGATTCATTGATCTATCCGGAAATGTTGGCTGCTAAAGAGATTGTATCTTCCATGCGTATGAGCTGGGTACGTCAATGGTGGGAGTTTTGCGGAGGAGCACTCGTGCTGATCGGTACAAAGATGCGTAAGAAAGCGGAAATTCTAAATATTCCCCTACATCAGTTAGGCGGTCCCACCATTCCATATCACGTAGTAGCCATCAAACGTGGAACGGAAACCATTATCCCGCGCGGAGACGATGTAATCAAACTAAATGATATTGTTTACTTCACCACTACCCGCAAATATATTCCTTATATACGTAAGATAGCCGGGAAAGAGGATTATGCCGACGTGCGTAATGTAATGATTATGGGTGGAAGCCGCATCGCTGTCCGTACCGCCCAATATGTGCCGGACTATATGCAAGTGAAAATCGTCGATAATGATATCAATCGTTGCAACCGACTGACCGAATTATTGGATGACAAGACGATGATTATCAACGGGGACGGCCGTGACATGGATCTTCTTATTGAAGAAGGGCTGAAAAACACAGAAGCCTTCGTTGCCCTGACCGGGAATTCCGAAACCAACATCCTTGCCTGTCTCGCCGCCAAACGCATGGGAGTGGAAAAGACTGTTGCGGAGGTGGAGAATATCGACTATATCGGTATGGCGGAAAGTCTCGACATCGGCACGGTTATCAATAAAAAAATGATCGCCGCCAGCCACATCTACCAGATGATGCTGGATGCTGATGTGTCTAATGTAAAATGCCTGACATTCGCCAATGCGGATGTTGCAGAGTTTACCGTTCCCCCCGGAGCTAAGATAACCAAGCATTTGATCAAAGACTTAGGGCTTCCGAAAGGAACTACCATCGGAGGTATGATCCGTAATGGAGAGGGAATACTGGTAACCGGTGATACGTTGGTTCAACCGGGTGACCACGTAGTGGTGTTCTGCCTGAGTATGATGATTAAGAAAATTGAGAAGTTCTTTAATTAAATTCTTTAATTAGATAGTAAGTATCAGGTAATTGTTATGATTAACTCGAAGATGATATTCCGGATTCTAGGCTTTCTGCTTCTGATAGAAACAGCCATGTTACTATGCTGCGGAGGTGTCTCGCTCTTCTATGAAGAAGGGGATTTAAAAAGTTTCCTAATCTCATCAGCTCTTTCTGCCGGTATAGGCGTTGTATTGCTCGCCATCGGCAAAGGGGCGGAAAAATCACTCAACCGACGTGACGGATATGTCATTGTCAGTGTGGCGTGGGTTACATTTTCCCTTTTCGGGATGTTACCTTATTATATAGGAGGATATATTCCCAATGTCGCCGACGCATTCTTCGAGACAATGTCCGGATTCAGCAGTACCGGTGCCACTATCTTGAACAATATCGAATCAATGCCTCACGGAATCCTATTCTGGCGTGCAATGACGCAATGGATAGGTGGTTTGGGAATTGTATTCTTCACCATTGCCGTTCTACCGATTTTCGGTGTGGGAGGTATCCAGGTATTTGCAGCGGAAGCCAGCGGACCAACGCATGACAAAGTGCATCCCCGTATTGGTGTCACCGCCAAATGGATATGGGGAATCTATGCCGGAATGACGGGAACTCTGATTATATTACTGACAGTGGGAGGCATGAGCATATTTGACAGTGTATGTCATGCTTTCACAACAACCAGTACAGGTGGCTTTTCCACCAAACAGGCCAGTATCGAGTATTACCATTCGCCTTATATAGATTATGTAATCTCTATTTTCATGTTCCTTTCAGGTATCAACTTTACGTTGCTACTGCTCATGTTCAATGGTAAAATAAAGAAGTTCATCCATGATGCGGAACTGAAATTCTATTTCCTATGCGTATCTTTCTTCACCATATTCATTGCAGTCTGGCTCTATCAGACTTCTCCGATGAGCGTGGAAGAAGCATTCCGCAAATCCCTCTTCCAAGTTATTTCACTACAGACTTCGACAGGATTCGCCACAGCCGACTATATGCTCTGGCCTTCTATTCTTTGGGGGTGTCTCCTTATCGTAATGATCATCGGAGCCTGCGCAGGCAGTACAACCGGAGGTATCAAATGTATCCGCATGGTGATCCTCTTCAAGGTAGTAAAAAATGAATTCAAACATATCCTGCATCCCAATGCCGTACTTCCGGTACGGGTGAACAAACAGGTTATCTCCCCTTCCATCCAATCTACAGTATTGGCTTTCACCTTTTTGTACGCGGTAATTTCTATCATCAGCATACTTATCATGATGGGGCTGGGAGTCGGTTTTCTGGAATCAATCGGAACGGTTATCTCAAGTATGGGTAATATGGGACCGGGACTCGGTACATGCGGCCCGGCCTTCTCATGGAGTGAATTGCCTGATGCCGCCAAATGGCTGCTTTCTTTTTTAATGCTGTTGGGGCGTCTGGAATTATTTACGGTATTATTGCTTTTCACTTCCGACTTTTGGAAGAAGAACTAAACAAAGATTGATATAAATCAACCGGAGTGCTAAAAAAACCTTTTTTGCCACCCCGACTTTGCAAAAAGTATAAATATTAGTTCTATATTTGCAGCCATTAAAAGAGAAAGATGAAACAAAGCTTAAAATTCGGACTACTTTTGGTACTGGCTTTGCTCATTCATTGCGCTACAGACGGGGCAATGGAAAACAATAGCAAAGCTTCCTCCCCGACTTATCGGCAGGAGAAGTGCTATGTGTCTCAGGACCGTCCGGTACATAATGCTTTGGAACGCCTTTACCATCTTTATTCCACCCAATCCTGCGATATGAATCATACGGACGTCGCACATGTTCCGGCAGATAAAAGTATACTGTTACTGATCACTTACTTTTGCGAACATTATAAATTCCAAAGTCCGCCTCCCTCATCTTCGCTTCACTCTTCCGAATATTTCTACGATCCTATCTCCTATTATATATATGGGTTAAGAAAGATTGTGGTTTAGCCGACGGTACAGTCGACACTTTCATTCGTCATCTCTTACAGTTGGTTTTATCCCCCAGAGGGTGGACAAACTAATTGTTTATTTCTATATAATATTCAATCTAAACAGCTATTGAATTATGAATTTTACATTTTTAGTTGTTGTTTTACTGACAGCGCTTGCTTTTGTCGGTGTGGTGATAGCTCTTTCACGCGCTATCTCTCCCCGTTCGTACAACGCACAAAAATTCGAGGCTTACGAATGTGGTATCCCGACACGTGGTAAATCATGGATGCAGTTCCGTGTGGGCTATTACCTGTTTGCCATCCTGTTCCTGATGTTCGACGTTGAAACAGCTTTTCTGTTTCCATGGGCAGTGGTCATGCAAGATTTAGGCCCGCAGGGACTTGTTAGTATTCTCTTCTTCTTTATTATCTTAGTTCTGGGCCTTGCGTATGCCTGGAGGAAAGGAGCTTTGGAATGGAAATAACCAAAAAGCCCAAAATAAAATCAATTCCTTATGAGGAGTTCATTGACAATGAATCATTGGAAAAGTTGGTCAAAGAGCTCAATGCCGGAGGGGCAAACATCGCTCTCGGAGTTCTTGACGACTTCATCAACTGGGGACGCAGCAATTCACTGTGGCCGCTTACTTTTGCAACCAGTTGTTGCGGTATCGAATTTATGGCACTTGGTGCCGCCCGTTATGATATGGCCCGCTTCGGGTTTGAAGTAGCCCGTGCCAGTCCGCGTCAGGCTGATATGATTATGGTATGTGGAACAATCACTAATAAGATGGCTCCGGTATTGAAACGACTGTACGATCAAATGCCCGATCCGAAGTATGTAATTGCTGTAGGCGGATGTGCTGTTAGCGGAGGTCCTTTCAAGAAATCCTATCATGTGGTGAATGGAGTAGACAAGATTCTCCCGGTCGATGTATACATTCCCGGATGCCCGCCACGTCCCGAAGCTTTCTATTATGGCATGATGCAATTGCAACGCAAAGTGAAAATAGAACGATTCTTTGGTGGAGTGAACAGAAAAGAGAAGAAGCCGGACTATTTAAATAATGAAGAATAAGGTATTAAAAAGGATTTATGCAAGAAATACAATTTATAGCCCCTGCAGCATTACACGACGAGATGTTGCGCTTGCGAAATGAGAAGCAGATGGACTTTCTCGAAAGCCTTACCGGTATGGACTGGGGAGTGGCAGATGAGAAAGACGCTCCGGAGAAGCTCCGTGGATTAGGCGTAGTCTATCATTTGGAATCTACCATTACGGGCGAACGGATAGCACTGAAAACTGCGACAACAAACCGCGAACAACCGGAAATCCCGTCTGTCAGCGATATATGGAAAATAGCCGACTTCTATGAACGGGAAGTTTTCGATTACTATGGTATCACCTTTATAGGTCATCCCGATATGCGCCGTCTTTACCTGCGCAATGACTGGGTAGGTCATCCGATGCGCAAAGACAATGATCCAGAAAAAGACAACCCGCTCTGCATGACCAATGAGGAGACGTTCGATACAACTCAAGAAATCGAGCTGAACCCTGACGGAACAATTAAAAACAAAGAAACCAGACTTTTCGGGGAAGAAGAATATGTGGTCAACATCGGTCCGCAGCACCCTGCTACACATGGTGTTATGCGTTTCCGTGTTTCACTAGAAGGTGAGATCATCCGTAAGATTGACGCCAACTGCGGTTATATCCATCGGGGTATCGAAAAGATGAATGAAAGCCTCACTTATCCGCAAACATTGGCCTTGACAGACCGTCTTGACTATCTGGGTGCGCATCAGAATCGTCACGCATTATGTATGTGTATTGAGAAAGCGATGGGGATCGAAGTAAGTGAACGTGTGCAATATATCCGCACGATCATGGACGAAATGCAACGTATTGATTCTCACTTGTTATTCTACTCCTGTCTGGCTATGGACTTAGGAGCCTTGACAGCTTTTTTCTATGGATTCCGCGACCGCGAAAAGATCCTTGATATCTTTGAAGAGACTTGTGGCGGACGTTTGATTATGAACTATAATACGATTGGCGGTGTACAGGCTGACCTTCATCCTAACTTCGTCAAACGAGTAAAAGAGTTCATTCCTTATTTAAGAGGAGTTATCCACGAATACCACGATATATTTACAGGCAATATCATTGCACAAAGCCGTATGAAAGGTGTCGGTATATTGAGTCGTGAAGATGCGATTTCTTTTGGTTGTACGGGAGGTACGGGCCGCGCTTCAGGATGGGCCTGCGATGTACGCAAACGAATGCCATACGGTGTATATGACAAAGTGGATTTCAAGGAAATCATTTATACGGAAGGCGACTGTTTTGCCCGTTATCTGGTACGTATGGACGAAATCATGGAAAGCCTGAATATCATCGAGCAATTGATAGACAATATTCCCGAAGGACCCTATCAGGAAAAGATGAAACCCATCATCCGCGTTCCCGAAGGAAGTTATTATGCCGCCGTGGAAGGAAGTCGCGGTGAGTTCGGTGTATTCCTCGAAAGCCAGGGTGACAAAACCCCTTATCGTCTCCACTACCGTTCTACCGGTTTGCCGCTTGTTGCAGCGATAGACACGATTTGTCGGGGAGCCAAGATAGCCGATTTGATCGCTATTGGCGGAACAATAGACTACGTAGTTCCGGATATAGACCGGTAATCACTAACCACTAAAACACTAAAAAATGTTCGACTTTAGTATAGTTACAAACTGGATACATGAGCTACTCCTCTCCGTCATGCCGGAAGGATTGGCCATCTTTATAGAATGTGTGGCTGTCGGTGTGTGCCTTGTTGCATTGTACGCCATCCTCGCCATCATCCTAATCTACATGGAACGTAAGGTTTGCGGTTTCTTCCAATGCCGTCTCGGTCCGAACCGTGTCGGTAAATGGGGTTCTATCCAAGTGGTATGCGACGTGCTGAAAATGCTGACAAAGGAAATCTTCATGCCGAAAGGCGCCGATCATTTCCTCTACAACCTTGCTCCATTTATGGTAATTATCGCTTCATTCCTCACTTTCGCCTGCATTCCTTTCAACAAGGGAGCGGCAATTCTGAATTTCAATGTAGGTGTATTCTTTCTACTGGCTGCTTCCAGTATCGGTGTGGTCGGTATTTTGCTCGCCGGATGGGGTAGTAACAATAAGTTCTCTCTGATTGGCGCCATGCGAAGCGGAGCGCAAATTATCAGTTATGAACTTTCCGTCGGCATGAGTATCATGACGATGGTAGTACTGATGGGAACCATGCAATTCTCTGAGATTGTGGAAGGACAAGCCAACGGATGGTTTATCTTCAAAGGACATATTCCTGCCGTGATTGCCTTTATCATCTACCTGATTGCCGGAAACGCTGAATGTAACCGTGGTCCGTTCGACCTTCCCGAAGCGGAAAGTGAGCTGACAGCCGGATACCACACCGAATATTCCGGTATGGGTTTCGGTTTCTTCTACTTGGCGGAATACCTGAATCTGTTTATCGTAGCCAGCGTTGCCGCCACTATCTTTTTAGGAGGATGGATGCCGTTGCACATTGTCGGGCTGGATGGATTCAATGCCGTGATGGATTACATTCCCGGTTTCATCTGGTTCTTCGGTAAGGCATTCTTTGTAGTATTCCTGCTGATGTGGATCAAATGGACTTTCCCACGTTTGCGTATCGACCAGATTCTGAATCTGGAATGGAAATATCTGGTTCCTATCTCTATGGTAAACCTATTATTAATGGCATGTTGCGTAGCCTTCGGCCTCCACTTTTGATTAGATTATGGAATATAAAGATAAAAAATATACGTATTTAGGTGGTCTGGTGCATGGCATCAGTACACTGGCAACGGGTATGAAAACCAGTATCAAGGTGTACTTCCGCAAGAAAGTGACCGAGCAATATCCCGAGAACCGTAAGGAACTGAAAATGTTTGACCGGTTTCGCGGAACACTGAACATGCCCCACAATGAAAATAATGAACATCGCTGCGTAGCTTGTGGATTGTGCCAGATGGCTTGTCCGAATGACACTATCAAAGTGACCGGTGAAACAATCGAAACGGAAGACGGCAAAAAGAAGAAAATTCTGGCAAAATACGAATATGACTTAGGATCTTGCATCTTCTGCCAACTTTGTGTGAATGCGTGTCCGCATGACGCCATCACATTCGACCAGAACTTCGAACACGCAGTATTCGACCGGACGAAGCTCGTCTTGCAACTGAACCGTCCCGGCAGTAAAGTAATAGAAAAGAAAAAAGAAGTATAGATATGGGATCAACACTTGAAACAGTAGTATTCTACTTTTTGGCAGCATTTATTATTGCTATGTCCATCATGACGGTGACTACCCAACGCATTGTCCGCTCGGCTACTTACCTGCTCTTCGTGCTTTTCGGCACAGCGGGTATCTACTTCTTGCTGGGCTACACCTTTCTGGGCTCTGTCCAGATTATGGTTTACGCCGGTGGTATCGTTGTGCTTTATGTATTCTCCATCCTGCTGACCAGTGGAGAAGGTGACCGTGCCGAAAGGCTGAAACGAAGCAGGTTTCTGGCAGGACTCTTTACAATGATTGCCGGTCTGGCGATAATCCTGTTTATCACGCTGAAGCATAACTTCATGCAGACAGCCAATCTTGCCCCGCAGGAGATAAACATCCATACGATCGGACACGCTTTGTTGAGTAGCGACAAGTACGGTTATGTACTGCCTTTCGAAGCAGTCAGTATCTTATTGCTGGCCTGTATCATCGGTGGAATCATGATCGCCCGCAAACGTTAATCATTAATCACTAAAAAACGAATCACTGATATGATACACATGGAATATTATCTGGTGGTCTCTACCATCATGATGTTTGCAGGAATCTATGGATTCTTTACCCGCCGCAATACGCTGGCTATCCTGATTTCCGTAGAGTTGATGCTAAACGCTACAGATATCAACTTTGCCGTGTTCAACCGTTTTATCTTTCCGGGAGGAATGGAGGGCTATTTCTTTGCATTGTTTTCCATCGCCATCTCGGCTGCGGAAACCGCAATAGCCATCGCGATTATGATTAACATTTACCGTAACCTCCGAAGCATCCAGGTACGCAATCTGGACGACTTGAAATGGTAAGTATAAGTAATAATAACTCAAGTAATTAAAATAAACTGTATGGAACTAACAATTCTAATACTCCTTCTTCCTTTTTTCTCCTTTCTCCTATTGGGAATCGGGGGAAAATGGATGTCACACCGGACGGCAGGTGCCATCGGTACGTTGGTACTGGGAGCGGTAGCAGTACTGTCTTACGTGACTGCTTTCCAATATTTCTCAGCCCCGCGACTGGAAGACGGAACATTTGCCACATTGATACCTTATAATTTTACGTGGCTACCTTTTACAGAGACGTTACATTTCGATTTGGGCATTCTGCTCGATCCTATATCCGTAATGATGCTGATTGTCATCTCTACCGTGTCGCTAATGGTACACATCTATTCCTTCGGTTACATGAAAGGCGAGATCGGTTTTCAACGTTATTACGCTTTCCTTTCCCTGTTCACCATGTCAATGCTGGGATTGGTAGTAGCTACAAACATTTTCCAGATGTATCTTTTCTGGGAGTTAGTGGGCGTAAGCTCTTATCTATTAATCGGATTCTACTATACAAAACCTGCTGCAATCTCCGCCTCCAAAAAAGCGTTTATTGTCACTCGTTTTGCAGACCTGGGCTTCCTCATCGGTATCTTGATTTACGGATATTACGGAGGAACGTTCGGTTTTACTCCGGATACGGTATCGCTGGTTAGCGGCGGAGCGGCTATGCTTCCATTAGCTCTCGGATTAATGTTCGTAGGTGGTGCCGGAAAGAGTGCGATGTTCCCGCTACATATCTGGTTGCCGGATGCAATGGAAGGTCCTACTCCTGTCAGCGCCTTGATTCATGCGGCTACGATGGTAGTTGCCGGAGTCTATCTGGTGGCACGTATGTTTCCGCTCTTCATCGAATATGCTCCGAATACGTTGCATATGGTTGCCTGGGTAGGTGCAATCACTGCCTTTTATGCAGCAAGTGTAGCCTGTGTACAATCGGATATCAAACGTGTACTCGCATTCTCTACTATCTCGCAGATTGGTTTTATGATGGTGGCTTTAGGGGTTTGTACATCAATGAATCCTCATGAAGGCGGTTTGGGATACATGGCATCCATGTTCCACCTTTTCACGCACGCCATGTTCAAGGCGCTGCTCTTTCTCGGTGCCGGTAGCATTATCCATGCGGTACACTCTAATGAGATGTCGGCTATGGGCGGATTACGCAAATATATGCCGATTACCCATTGGACATTCCTGATTGCTTGTCTCGCCATTGCGGGTATCCCCCCATTCTCGGGTTTCTTCTCGAAAGATGAGATTCTGGCAGCTTGCTTCCAATACAGCTCTGTAATGGGTTGGGTGATGACGGTAATCGCCGCTATGACCGCTTTCTATATGTTCCGCCTTTACTACGGTATCTTCTGGGGAAAAGAGAACAAAGAACTTCATGCGCATCACACTCCCCATGAAAGTCCGTTGGCTATGACTTTCCCATTGATGTTTCTGGCGGCAGTGACTTGTGGAGCCGGATTTATTCCTTTCGGACACTTTATCAGTTCCAACGGTGAATCCTACTCCATTCATCTTGACCCGTCAGTGGCTATCACAAGTGTTGTTATCGCGATTATTTCCATTGCCATCGCGACCTGGATGTATAAGAACGCCAAACAGCCTGTCGCCGATTCGCTGGCTCAACAGTTCAAGGGATTGCATAAGGCTGCCTATCACCGTTTCTATATTGACGAGATATACCAGTTCATTACGCATAAGATTATTTTCCGTTGCATCTCTACTCCTATCGCATGGTGGGACCGTCATGTCGTAGACGGATTCTTCGACTTCCTGGCATGGGCGACAAATGCGACAAGCGATGAGATTCGCGGTCTACAGAGCGGTCAGGTACAACAATATGCGTATGTGTTCCTTTGCGGTGCACTGGCACTTATTCTTCTGCTGGTTCTCTAAACAAGTAATAGTAAATCTTTAAACAGTAAATCATAAAGATGAATTTCTTATCAATATTCGTACTTATCCCCCTCCTGATGTTGGCCGGACTTTGGGCGGCACGAGGAATTAAAGCTATCCGGGGGGTTATGGTTACGGGCGCATCAGCGCTTCTGATAGCCTCTGTCGTACTTACATTCATGTATTTGGGAGAGCGTAGCGCCGGAAACACGGCGGAAATGCTTTTCCGTGCAGACACACTATGGTACGCACCGCTTCATATCTCCTACTCGGTAGGCGTAGACGGCATCTCGGTAGCTATGCTGTTACTGTCCGCCATTATCGTATTTACCGGCACATTCGCTTCCTGGCGTTTGCAACCGTTGACCAAAGAATATTTCCTTTGGTTCACGCTGTTGGCGATGGGAGTGTTCGGATTCTTTATATCCGTAGACCTGTTCACCATGTTTATGTTCTACGAAATAGCCTTGATACCTATGTATCTGCTGATTGGCGTATGGGGTTCGGGACGTAAGGAATATGCAGCGATGAAGCTGACACTTATGCTGATGGGTGGTTCCGCTTTCCTACTGATCGGTATTCTCGGAATCTATTTCGGTGCAGGAGCCACTACCATGAACCTTCTTGAAATCGCACAGTTGCACAACATACCTTTTGCACAACAATGTATCTGGTTCCCGCTGACATTTCTCGGTTTCGGTGTGCTAGGCGCTCTTTTCCCCTTCCATACATGGAGTCCCGACGGTCATGCCTCCGCTCCGACAGCAGTTTCCATGCTTCATGCCGGAGTGCTGATGAAATTAGGAGGTTATGGTTGTTTCCGTATCGCCATGTATCTAATGCCGGAAGCCGCTAACGAACTTTCCTGGATATTCCTGATACTGACCGGTATCTCTGTCGTTTACGGAGCTTTCTCCGCTTGTGTACAGACTGATTTGAAATATATCAACGCATACTCTTCCGTATCCCATTGCGGATTAGTTCTTTTCGCAATCCTCATGCTGAACCAGACAGCAGCCACAGGCGCTATCCTCCAAATGTTGTCGCACGGACTGATGACAGCATTGTTCTTTGCGCTTATCGGTATGATTTACGGACGTACCCACACCCGTGACGTACGCGAGCTTGCCGGTTTGATGAAGATCATGCCTTTCCTGAGTGTATGTTATGTCATTGCCGGCCTTGCCAATCTCGGTCTGCCGGGATTGAGCGGTTTTATTGCCGAGATGACCATCTTTGTTGGATCTTTCCAAGACAATGATGTATTCCACCGCACACTGACCATTATAGCCTGCTCCTCCATCGTGATTACAGCAGTCTATATCTTGCGTCTGGTAGGTAAGATTCTGTACGGGACCTGTACCAACAAGCATCACCTCGAACTGACCGATGCAACTTGGGACGAGCGTGTAGCCGTTATCTGCCTCATCGTTTGTGTAGCCGGACTGGGTATGGCTCCTTTCTGGGTAAGCCACATGATTGGTGAAAGTGTATTGCCCGTTGTCTCACAACTGATACCCTAGCTCTTTAATTTTTAATCTCTAATTTAATTGATAAAGATGGATTATTCACAATTTCTACATATGCGAGAAGAGCTGTCGCTCGTAGTAGTTCTGTTGCTACTGTTTCTAGCCGACCTCTTCATGAGCCCGGATGCGCACAAGAACGATGGAAAGGCACGACTGAATACAATGTTTCCCGTCATTCTGATGGCTATCCATACGGCTATCAACCTGATACCGGGTACCACTGCCGACATTTTCGGCGGTATGTACCACTATGTGCCCATGCATACAGTCATTAAGTCAATCCTGAACGTAGGTACATTAATCGTCTTTCTGATGGCGCACGAATGGATGAAGCGTGAAGACACTTCATTCAAGCAAGGAGAGTTCTATGTACTCACTCTCTCTACTCTGTTCGGTATGTATCTCATGATTTCCGCCGGACACTTCCTGATGTTCTTCATCGGACTGGAGACTGCTTCCGTTCCGATGGCAGCTTTGATTGCCTTCGATAAATACCGTCACAACTCCGCTGAAGCAGGAGCCAAGTATATTCTTACCGCACTCTTCTCCAGCGCATTGTTGCTGTTCGGTTTGTCTATGATTTACGGTTCTGCCGGAACCTTGTATTTCGATGACCTTCCCGCCCATATTGACGGAAACCCGTTACAGATTATGGCATTTGTATTCTTCTTTACGGGTATGGCATTCAAGTTATCGCTCGTTCCGTTCCATCTTTGGACGGCAGACGTTTACGAAGGAGCCCCGAGTACGGTCACCGCTTACTTGAGTGTTGTATCCAAAGGATCGGCGGCATTTGTATTGCTGACTATCCTCATCAAGGTATTTGCTCCTATGATAAACGATTGGCAGGAAGTGCTCTATTGGGTAACGATAGCTTCCATCACCATCGCGAATATATTCGCTATCCGCCAACAGAACCTGAAACGTCTGATGGCATTCTCCAGTATCTCGCAGGCAGGATATATCATGCTTGGTGTAATCGGTGGCACGGCACAGGGAATGACAGCCCTAGTATATTATGTACTTGTGTATGCAGCTGCCAATCTCGGTGTATTTGCCGTAATCACTATTGTGGCATTGCGCAGCCAGAAGTTCACCCTCGAAGATTATGCCGGACTTTATAAAACGAATCCGAAGATCGCCCTCCTGATGACCCTTTCTTTGTTCTCATTAGCAGGCATTCCTCCATTTGCCGGATTCTTCTCCAAGTTTTTTATCTTCATGGCGGCCTTCGATGCAGGTTTCCATTTGTTGGTGTTTATAGCATTGGTCAATACAGTAATTTCACTGTATTACTACCTGCTGATCGTGAAAGCGATGTATATCACCCCGTCCGAAAACCCGATTCCGACTTTCCGCAGTGACCGATGCACAAAGTGGGGACTGGCACTCTGTACGTTGGGCATCATCGGACTAGGTATCGCAAGCGTTGTATACCAGTCTATCGACAAACTGGCATTTGGAATCTAAACAAAAAAGACGTATGTCACTTTAAAGTGGCATACGCTTTTTTGTTTAGATTTGTAGTTTTTCACTGAAGACTTTCTTCCGTCATGACCACTCCAGGAATCGTAAACCAGAAACGCGATCCCTTACCTTTTTCGGAATCAACGCCAATATGTCCACCTAATTGTTCCACAATACTTTGGCAAATAGAAAGTCCTAATCCCGTGCCATGCACAAAAGAATCAAGCTTTACAAAACGCTCAAAGATGTGCGGTAATTGTTTCTTCTCTATTCCTATCCCCGTGTCCTGAACATAGAATTCCAATCCTTCATCTTTCAGCACATATCCCACACGGATATTGCCCTCTGAAGTAAACTTAATCGCATTGTTCACAAAATTGGATATCACCTGATATATACGGTTACGGTCACTAGTAATATGGCAAATAGAAAAATTTGGTTCGAATACTAACTTTACATTCTCTTTCGTTTTCATCTGCATAGAACGGACCAGATCTTCACACAGCAGATTCACATCCACATCTCCATGCGAAAATTCAAATGTCCCTGCCTCAATTTTGGAAAGGTCGAGAATATCTGATATTAACTGTAACAGCAAATCATTATTTTCCCGCACGATCTTCATATACTCTCTCCGTTCTTCTATATCCGCAGTTTCCACCAATAAATCGGAAAAGCCTACGATAGCATTCAGAGGCGTACGGATTTCATGGCTCATATTGGCAAGGAAAGCACTTTTCAAACGATCCATCATCTCCGCCTTATCACGTGCATGAATCAGTTCAGCCTCCGTCTCTTTCAGTTTCGTTATATCATAATTGATACCAATGATTTCGATTTCACCCTCTTCCGGTTTATATTGGGTTACCATCACATTCGTATTTACCCAGTTCCACTCATTTTCCGTTCCGGGACGAAGAATACGCATTTCCCCTTGAAAATGTTTTCTTTTCCCGACTTTGACTTCTTTATAGAAATCAAGCAGACCTTTGCGGTCTTCCGGATGCATTTTACGATAGACTCCTACTACATCACTTAATGCAATGTCTTCCTCTTCCCCCATATTTTTATACCATTGCTTGATGGCATATCCCTTCCGATTCAGAAGATTTAATTTCGCATAACCAACTTTTGC
Source organism: Bacteroides finegoldii DSM 17565 (assembly GCF_000156195.1). Lineage (GTDB taxonomy): Bacteria > Bacteroidota > Bacteroidia > Bacteroidales > Bacteroidaceae > Bacteroides > Bacteroides finegoldii. The sequence goes on from NZ_GG688320.1 coordinate 296,890, forward strand.
AAAATCGGATATCATCAAAAAGAAATTTTCAAAATCACGAATACGGTTCATTGCATCAATACGTTCCGTATTATCAATACTAATCAGAATATACCCGATAAACTCTCCCTCTCTATCGTACAGTTTAGTTACTTTCGAATACAGTTCTATAACATTAGAACGCATGGTACGATAATATCCTTTAATCTGGTCGAAAGAATAATTAAGTCGGAAATCCACTAAATCCTCATTTCGTACACGATCACGAATCGTTTGCGGCACGTTCGGATTTTCAAAGAAGTTAATACCTATTACATCCTCTTTATTGGCAATTCCGAATATTTCCAAATTCTTATTGTTCAGATCAAGCAGATATCCATCCTTATCATAGATCTCTACTCCTGCCGGAATATTAGCAAATATATTTTTAAAAAGTTTCTCACTACGGTCCAATGCACGATTAGCCTCTACAGCCTCAGTTGAGTCCGTAAACAATCCTACCACCTCATCTTTCTCCGGTGAATACACAATCCAGTGAGTGTACAATCCCGTTTGAGGAAAATACTCATCCTTTTCTTTATAAGACTTACCATCAAGCACTTCAAGGATAAAATCCATTTTCTCTGAATGATCGGAAAACAAATCCGAAGCCAACACACCTACATATTGTTCCAAAGGTTTGCCAAAGAAATGGGCACTGATCTGGTTAGCGTCCGTTATCCGATAATCATAAGGCTTGTTGTTCTCGTCACGAAGAACAGACATACGTATATACCCCATTGGCATAAAATGGAAAAGATTACGTAAGAAAGACTGTTCATAAGTTACTTTATCTTTTGCTATGCGTAGTTCAATACAAATGCTTATAATATTTCCCAACGAAGAGAACCATTGAAAATCCTCATTACTCCAGTTACGATAACTATCTATCAATTCAATACCCATTCCTCCCCATACATGATCCCCAGCCATCAAAGGCGTTACCATGAATGAATAGACTCCCCGTTCAGCAAATTCTCGTCGCATTTCCGATACTTCTTCCGGTAGTTGTTTCAACGAATTCAAAACGATAGCTTTGCCAGACAAAATCTGCTGATTCCACCATTCCGACCGATCGACCGGTATGTCTTGCCAACATTGTTTTTCTGTCGACATCCCTTCGGAAACGACCTCATACGTGCAACTGCGATAAGTGTGTTCTTTATTGTACTCGAAAATATAGACACGTCCTTTTCCATTATAAAGATTCAGTATATCCTTTAAAATCTCTGTTACACATTCTTCAACTCTTTCATCCCGAAGAAAACGATATAAAGACTGCGAAATGTAGTTCTGACGGAGAAGCAAGTCATTCACACGTTTCAGAGCTTTCTTCTGTTCTATTTGTTCAGGAGCCTCCACGCGTTGAATCACTCCAAAAGATTTGTCTCCCCCATTAGTCCCCGTTCCTTTCTCACGGGAAGCCAAACGGGTATGCAACCAGACTTCGCCATATTTCGAATAGATGGGAAAGGTCTGTTCGTAAAAATCCTTATGGATAGAACTATTTGCCCGGAACTCATGTGCAATCTGACAACGATAATCTTCACGCACCAAGTTCAGAAAATCAGAAAATGAGATAGTATCTCCATCCAAATCCAAAAGATCACAAAGAAAGTCGGAACAAAGATAATATCCTCCCGTCAAATCCGCTTCCCACCATCCGACTTGAGCCAAAGAAGCCATTTTGCGATACCGCTCGTAATCTGTATGCATAATATTGATTTTTAAAGACACAAATATAAGAAAAATACATTACAAACAGCTATTTACAACTCAAAATTCAAGGCTGTATAAACAAAATCGTTGACAAACAGAACAATAAATGCGTACGTCGGTATCGACGCACGCATCAAACAATTGAAAAACCTCTTTAATCTTTTATTAATTCAAAGTCGGAAAAGAATAGTTTGTCCAAGCAAAAACGGAAGTGTTTGCACCGGCATTAGAGGCCGATGGATTAGTCAGTGTGATAGTTCCCTGCCCAACGACATTCTTATCGGGATTTGTTTTATCAACATAATCCACCACTTTTTCGTTTGTATATGAGAAAGAAGAAGTCGTAATATTGATAGTCACGGTGCCTCCCCCTTTTGAGTCGGTAGCGTCAACCAGGTCTTTCGCTTTCAGTGCATCAGCCGAAGTAGAAGCTACCAATGTATTCTTGATAGTAGCAGTCGCGCCACGACGTACCTTGATTACATCGTCCATTGCATTCTTCTGTCCGGTAGTCGTATTTCCATCTACCGTGTTATTGATAATCGTCATTCCGTCTATGATAAAATCAGACTGTCCCACATGGTCTACTCCGTTTCCATCCAGATTACCATCAGCCTCAACTCCACGCGGATCTTCTTCCGTGCTGGTATACCCGTCTTCCCAGATACCATAACAATTACTCAATGTGCCCTTATATCCTTGAGTGAAATCGAACATATCATCATCCGGATTGACAGCCAGCAGATTAGTCACATTTACTGTTCCACCGAAGAATTCGATAGCGTCATCGGCACTTTCCAACACATAAACGTTTTGGATTTTCGTCCCGTTACCCACACCATTCAAAGTCAGCCCGTTGTGCTCAATATCAGCCGTATTACGTGCACCGGCATAGAGGATATTCACATAAGTCAGCGCACCGGAATTGTCGGCTCTGTCACTACCACCGTATTTGTAAGCATTGTTAATCTCCGCATTGGCTGTATTAGTACCCTCTGCTCCCGCACCGGAAATAGGAGCTTTACCATTAAGGATAATTCCTCCCCAGTCACCGGCTTTCTTTGTCGCTTCTCCAGAAGTAAATGTGACAGGTTGTGAAGACGTACCGTTAGCATAAAGTTTTCCACCCTGTGCTACAAGAATATAGCTACTGAAACCTTTAGTCGCTTTAATCGTTGTTCCGGCAGGAATAGTCAGTTCGCCTCCATTTTCGATAATCACCGTTCCACCCAGAATGTATTCCCCTTCTTCCAACGTTTGTTTACCGGTCAGGTTTCCCATCAATGTTTTACCGTCGGCAGCTAGAATAGAAGCCCCGTCGGAAGTATCATTCCCGTCATCATCACTACCACAAGAAGTTAAAGTCAAAGTTGTTGTGATAGCAGCCATTGCCATCATACTTAAGAATAATCTTTTCATCTTTTTAGCGTTTAATTGATAATATTTCTGTTTATATAGGGCTTAGAATGTACACGACACTCCCAAGCTCACGTTAATTCCTTTTTTATAGTCGCCCAATATCACTTTCTGACCGCTACCGTTCGCCTTACGGCTCAGTTGATAGGAGGGATTAAGCAAGTTGCGTGCTTTAAGAGTAAGGGCAATATGTTTACCTAACTTCGCTTGCGATACGAAGTCGAGCGTAGCCACTCCCTCTTCCATCACATCCTGAAACCCTTGTGTACCGATAGTGTACACTTTTTCTCCCACATATCCGAGGACCAATGTATTGGTAAATGAATATCCGGCTGAAACATAGGTGTGTGACAGATCGAAGTTGGCAATCCAAGGAGCCGCCCCTTCCAGTTGCGAGCCATCCGTATCGGTAGCGGCAATATCGGGGTCGTTCACTTTGGCATTCGTGTAGATATACGATCCGTTCAATCCTGCCGTCAGGCGGTTCATACCGTTGTTGGCTGTCGGGCGTGAGAATATTTTTTTGCGTATCTCCAGTTCAATCCCCGTCACAGTAGCCTGGTCGGCTACGTTTTCGTATGAAAGGAAACCTCCGGCACTTGGCGTTTCGATACGCGAAATAGGATTCTTTATCATTTTGTAGAAAGCAGTAACAGAGATCAATTCGGTTGATGTAGGGTTGAAATCCCATTTCAAGTCTATGTTGTAATTGTCCGACGGTTTCAGATTTGCGTTACCCTGACTCTTAAAGTTGACACCCACATAGCGGTAAGGTGAGATTTCCTTCGACTGAGGCAAAGTATATGTCTTGCTCAATCCAAGCCGCAAGGCGTTCTTATCATTCAGCCTATACCTCATGTTCAAACTCGGAAGGAAGTAGTTTTTCCGGATATTGTTCTTGCCTTTGGAGTTTCCTTTATCCACATTGTAGTCTACGGTCATATCCACATTATCATACTTCAAACCGAGATTGATCACCCAATGCCGGGTGAACTGATAGACCGCTTCCGCATACACCGAATGTATGTTCTTCTTCACCGTATATTTATCCACCGCATTGTCCAGCGTGAAACGGTCGTTGAAATGAGCCGCAGAATAAAAGTCATCCAATGAAATATCGTCCACCGAAGTAAATGAAGGACCATTCAAGGTAATCATATTGTATTCCGTCTGTTTGAAATCATCGTTAATGATACGTCCGGTGTATCCGAACCGAAGTCTGGAGATTTCTTCCCAATCGTCTTTCAAGCGATAAACCACTCCGGCACGAAGATTCAGATCATTCTCCGTCAGAGAAGAAAAAGTACGGAACTGTGTATTACCTCCTACCAATCCGTATCCGGTTTCATTCCGGGTTATCTGGTTGATACGGCGATCCGGCTCATATCCGCGCACCATATTATAAGAGGCTCCTGCGTTAACGCTCAGCCGGTCTGTCAATCCCCAGTTCGTCATGATCTGGTTGACTAATAACAGATTGTCGTTCACCTGCTGACGATGGGTCATTCCCAGATTACCGTAATCATCACTGAAAGTAGCGTCTTTCCCTTCGTAGTTTCCCACCGACTGTACATTGCTATGTACCATCATGAAGTTGTAAGACAAATGATGACGATTGTGCATATCATAATCTACATTAGCCAATGCCAACTGACTGATATTCGTTGTTGACTTATGTCCGTTCAGATCTTTGTATATAGTACCGCCCGTATTTGTATTACGTATGATTTCATCCGTATATCGATAATCAACGGAATGTCCCACAGTGGCAAAGAACGAAAGAGCATCCCGTTGCCGACCTACATAAAACTTCTTTCCGCCTGCGATATTATAACTGCGGTCCATCTGGAAGTTTTGCGCCGACGGGGCGAGTTTGTTCTTAAAGCCCCACACATCCGTGCCCGGTTCCATCCGATTGGCAAATCCCAGCAGATTCACTCCATCCGGTTGGAAGAAATCAGAGGAAAGGGTCTGTGTATTCACACCGGCCGATACACTGGCGCTAATGTAACCGTCACCTACCAGTTCTTTGGACGAGATATCAATATTTGCGCCCCCTACATCGCCTCCGTTCCCGGCAGTAAATGCTTTGTTGACTCCTACGGACTGTATAAGGTCGGTTCCGAAAAAATCAAGAGAGATATTCTTGTATTCCGGGTCTTCCTACGGCACAGGGAAACCATTGAACGTAGTAGTATTATAGCGGTCACCCAATCCACGTACGAATACGTTCTTCACACCGTCCTGCTTGGAAATTCCGGTGACTTTCGTCACAGCTCCTTCCGCATCCGAAACTCCTTTGCGTGAAAGTTCCTTCACACTGACTGACTGCACGGCAATGACCGCCTTTTGCTGTTCCAGCAAAGCCATATTCTCATTTTCCCGGTTCTTTTTCGCCACAACAACCACATCCGACAGTTCTTGCGCATCCGTCTCCATCTCCAGATTCAGAATGACCAGATTCCCATTCTCTACGCGGACCTTCCGACGTACTTCAGTCTTATATCCTACGTATTTGATTTCGATATCATACATACCCTCCAACACTCCCACACCGTTTAGCTCAAAATTACCGTTCATATCGGTAACCGCTCCGGCCTGGGTTCCAAGCAAGCGTATCGTCGCACCTATCAAAGGCTCTTTGGATAACTTGTCCTTTACAGCTCCTTTAATCTTGATATTGGCAGCCAATGCAGGAAGTACACACAGCAGACAAAAGAAGGCCACCACTGAAAATCGGATAAGAAATAGCTTTTTCATCTACCTTTACTCTACGTTTTTGATTACGTCGGCAAAGGTAGATGGGCTGTATTACAAGATTGAGACAAAGAAAATACAATCAATTGAAAGAGTCATTGCAATGTTATTACACTGCAATATCCTCTATCAGTTTTCTATCTTTACTCCTATCCGGCGCAAGTCCGCTCCCGACGGATTTTGGAAGACACGCAAGTCGAATTCCGGAATAATGGCAAGCACATGATCGAAAACATCCGCCTGTATGCCTTCATACGGAATCCAGTCCTTAGAAGCGGAAAAGAAATAAAGTTCCATCGGAATACCTGTTTCGGTAGGTTGAAGCTGGCGTACCATGCACGTCAAGTCTTGATTGACGGTAGGCAGGCTCTTCAGATAATTCGTAAGATAGGCACGAAAGACGCCCAAGTTAGTCTGGCGACGCCCGTTCACCAATACGGAGTTGTCAATATGATGCTCTTTGTTATACTCCTTCACGACCTTCTCCGTTGCCTCCACATACTCCTTCAACAATTGGATTTTACGATACTTCGCCAACATCTCCGGTGTACAGAAACGAACGCTGGTCATGTCGATATTAATGGAACGCTTCACACGCCGTCCACCGGATTCCCGCATCCCCTGCCAGTTTTGGAAAGAATCACTGACCAGCAGATAAGGCGGTATCGTCGTAATCGTATTATCCCAGTTACGCACTTTTACCGTATTCAAAGTCACTTCTATCACAGTTCCGTCGGCGCCATATTTCGGCATAGCAATCCAGTCGCCTACTTTCAGCATATTATTGGCAGAAAGCTGAATACCAGAAACAAAACCCATAATACTATCCTTGAACACCAACATCAGGATAGCGGCCGAAGCTCCCAATCCGGTAAGCAACACCATCGGACTCTGCTTAATCAGAATACTTACGATAATAATGGCCCCGACAAAGAAAAGAACGACTTGAGCAGTCTGCAACAACCCCTTCAGAGGCTTGTCCTTATATTGCTCCTTTTCACTGTAAACATGATATACCGCCGACAGAAAGACACTGATGAAACGGAGGAAAACCGCCAAGATATAAATAAGGCAAAGCCGTCGCAGGAAATCGAGCAAGTTGGAGTCGGCATGTTCCGGAAAAGCGATGGGAATAGCAAGGTAAATCAATATCGGAGCTACCATCCGGCTGACGTGAACCATCACCTTATGGTCGAACACTATGTCGTCCCAAGTAGCTTTGGTCTGTTTCACCAATTTCGCTACCGTACGCAAAATGATCTTACGGCAAATCAGATTAGCTAATAAGGCCACACCAATAATCAGCAACAAAATGACAAAGTTGTCCACCTTATCCGCCAAAGCCTCATCCATTCCTGCCGAAAGCAATGCATGGTTCACTTCCTGAATCACTACATCAGTCACCTCCTGCGTTCCGCCATTGGCCAACTCAACTGTCACGGTATCAACTATTTCTTTTACTTCTTTCATGAGTAATCTTCTCTCTATTCTTCTTTCTTGTTCTTATTTCCCTCGTTCCAAGTATTCACGAATATCCTGTCGCAGCCAGTCGTAGTGGAAAAGCCGCTTATAGGCTACATTCTTCTTCAACATGATTTCCACATTTACCTGACTGTTCTGATAACAAGTCAATTCGTTCTTAAATTGTTCATTATGTTCGGCAAGTCGCTTGATTTCCTGTTCCCGTTCCCGGCGCAATACCGTACAAACCGGAATCAGAAGTTTCATCACCACATTATCCATCACGTGGTGTCCCTGCATATACAGATAGGTATTTTCCGGAAATAGCCCCAACTCTCTCAGATCTGTTCCTAAGGCATTTACTTGATTCATGCTGCGGGAAAAACGTTTCTTCAGTTCCGACAATTTCTGATTTACCCGTTGCTGCAATGATTCAAGACTCTTTTCCGGGTGTCTGAGATTTATCTCACGCAGAGAAGTATAGGCATGAAAATCATACATCGGAAAGGTGTAAGTATCCCGTTGGCGATAGAACCACACGTTCCATAAGAAAAGCGGATATACGATTTCAGAGTATCTTTTCAGGTAAGCATTGAAGTCCATCACAAAACGGTCGTTCAACGTAGCCTGCACACATACCTCATGAAGGCTTTCGGCAAAGCAATGATAGTTTTCAATGGCGTATGTATAGGTCTGGAAGATATATTTGTTGCGGTTGATTTTACGGGAAGTATTGGTTGCGCCCTGCAACAGGAAATCATAATCGCTGTCCACACAGGCAATCAGGCTTCTTCCCAGTTCCGCGGTATTCAACGTATTCATCAAGACCATCTTCTTCCCTTTAGCCAATGAAGTAGTAGAAGGAAGCATTACCTGGAAATAGTGTTCGTCATCTTCAAATTCTTCGAGCAACGTACGCCAGAAAGCAATGTCATCATAGCTTTCCACATAAGCTATGATACGCCGACGGGCCTTCTTTGAATAAAGCTTATGAGCGGCATTGAAATAAGAAGATGTCAGATTATCTCGTAGTGAAGTTGCCATTATTATATAATGTTGAAATATCACTTACTTCCGTCACTGCATCCAGCCAGCCCTCCATAATGACGGCCGGCGAATGGGTAGTCAGGATGATCTGTACATTCGGATTCAACTCACGTATCATGGCAATCAACTTCTGTTGCCATTCAATGTGGAGAGAGGCTTCCGGCTCATCCATAAACAGTACGCAATGGCTGTTGTCCTGCACAAGCACGGTCAACAGAATGACTAGCATTTGCTTCTCACCGGAAGAAAGTTTGTAAGGAAACAACAGTTCTCCATCCTGATAGAAAGCAATATCATTCCGTTTACGGTCTATTTTCTTGCGTGTATAACTGAACAGTTCGTCAATCATATCTTGAAAACGACGCTTGGCTATGGACAAAGTAGCTGCTTTGACCCGTACTTTCTCGTCATTATCGGAGAGCATTTCAATCATCTTGTTACCTATATTGACCTGATAATCAAGATAGCGGCGTTGCAACAGATAAAGCTGCCAATCCAATTCGGACTTCACGTTCTTATCGGCCATGCGAGCAGTAAAGTCACCCATAATCAGAGGACGGTCGTAACTCCGGATCACATCGTATGGGATATAGGTCGCCTGAGGATTGTCGAAGAAAAGACGAACACCGTTCTTCTCGTCACTTTTCATTTCACCGGAGAGTTCTTCAAGATATCCTACCGAACGGTTCAAGATGGTAGTTTTTCCTACTCCGTTAATACCGGAAAGGATATTCACATCGGGACGCAAATCCCATCCTATATTAAAACGCTCCCAGAGTCCATGAATTTCGATACGACGGATATAGTTGGCCTGTTGTTCCATAATATTCAATTTTATTCAAGGCAAATATAAACAAATCATACGACAAATTAGCTACCTTTGCAGCAGTTTTCAATAAAGGTAACAATTAAAAAGGCGTATACACACTTATGAAGAATAACAAGAATCTGCAAGGTCATCTGTTTGCACTTACGGCAAACGTCATGTGGGGGCTGATGTCTCCTATCGGTAAATCAGCGCTTCAGGAATTCTCCGCAATATCCGTCACCACTTTTCGGATGGTGGGAGCGGCGGCGGCTTTTTGGATACTTTCCATTTTCTGCAAACAGGAACACGTGAATCATCAGGATATGCTGAAGATATTCTTCGCTTCACTATTTGCTTTGGTGTTCAATCAGGGAGTATTCATTTTCGGCCTTTCAATGACTTCACCCATCGACGCTTCCATCGTAACCACTACTTTACCGATTGTCACTATGATCGTAGCGGCTATTTATCTGAAAGAACCGATTACCAATAAAAAGGTACTGGGTATTTTCGTCGGCGCTATGGGAGCGCTTATCCTCATTATGAGCAGCCAAGCGGGAAACAACGGAAACGGAAGCTTAATCGGCGACCTGCTTTGTTTGGTGGCACAGATCAGTTTCTCCATCTACTTAACCGTATTCAAGGGATTATCCCAGCAATATTCGGCAGTCACTATCAATAAGTGGATGTTCGTTTACGCTTCGATGTGTTACATACCGTTCTCTTATCACGACATTTCCATCATTCAATGGGGGGCAGTCTCCACAATCGCCATCATAGAGGTTCTTTACGTAGTATTGGGAGGCAGTTTCCTTGCCTATCTCTGCATCATGACCGCACAGAAACTACTCCGTCCCACCGTTGTCAGTATGTATAACTATATGCAGCCGATTGTAGCTACAATCGCTGCCATCATCATGGGGATAGGAAGCTTCGGCTGGCAGAAAGGACTGGCTATCGCACTCGTGTTCTTGGGAGTATATATCGTGACACAGAGCAAATCAAGAGCCGACTTCGAAAAGATAGGAAAAGAACTGTAATCTGTGGTGAACTACATCTTTAAGTCCTCAAAATAAGTGTCCAGCAAACTTTTGGCGGCTATGAATGAAGTAAGATTACCACTTAATACTTGTTGTTCCTTCTTTTGAAGCATGGCTTCAATCTTCGGATTATGGTAGAAACTGTCGCGAAGCTGTTCATTGATACTTTCATACATCCAGTATTTGCTCTGCTCGTTACGGCGATATTCAAAATAGCCATTTTCTTTTACAAAGCAAATGTACTCATAAACCATATCCCATACTTCCTTAACGCCTATATTGTAAAAACCGGAATAAGTCAGAACCTTTGGTGTCCATCCGGATTCGGGCGCAGGAAACAGATGCAGCGCATTACGGAACTGAGTGGCAGCCAGCTTGGCACGTTCCAGATTATCTCCGTCGGCTTTATTAATCACAATGCCGTCCGCCATCTCCATAATGCCACGCTTGATACCTTGCAATTCATCTCCTGTTCCCGCCAACTGAATCAACAGGAAGAAATCGACCATCGAATGGACAGCCGTCTCGCTCTGTCCCACTCCCACGGTCTCCACAAAGATTTTATCAAATCCGGCCGCCTCGCAAAGAATAATCGTTTCACGCGTCTTACGTGCCACTCCTCCCAATGAACCGGCCGACGGGCTGGGACGGATAAATGATTTAGGATGTACGGAAAGCTGTTCCATACGGGTTTTATCTCCCAAAATGCTTCCTTTGCTACGCTCACTACTCGGGTCAATTGCCAGCACGGCCAACTTACCGCCTTTTTCGAGCACGTGCAGGCCGAAGACATCAATCGAAGTACTCTTTCCTGCACCGGGAACACCGCTGATACCTACCCGGATCGAATTGCCGGAATAGGGAAGACACTTCTCTATCACCTCTTGGGCAACGGACTGATGTTCGGGTTTCACACTTTCAACTAACGTCACAGCCTGACTTAGTATAGTAACATCACCTTTTGTAATGCCGTCCACAAACTCAGCCACCGAGAGCTGGCGTTTCTTAGGCTTCCGTTTCAGATAAGGGTTCACCGACGAGGGCTGTTCAATGCCTTTATTGACAACAAGCCCCTTATATTCTTCACTATTCTCAGGATGTTCCATAGCGATAGGATTTAACGTTTGATATTGATTTCAACTTTCGGGCGCAACGGGTCATTTGTTATCATCAAGATACGCAAGTGGTGTTTCTTATTACCCACATCACGCTTACGAATAGTCACTTTCAACTTCGTCATTCCATCCGGAGGAAGTACCGTTTTTTTCAAACTGACTCCGACCGATGAGTTGAATACCTGCAACTTACTAATTACCAATGGAGTTTTTCCGGCATTAGCGATCAGGATATCATGACTGGCTTTCTTCTTCTTTATCAACGGCACGCTAAGATCGATGTCCGTTTCCGAGATTCGTATAGCAGGCGCATTCAAAGAATCATTCGCTGTCATACGCGAGAAGTCGGGAAGAAGAATAGCCGAAACCGGTATTTCATTATCTTCGCTCACCTTATCACCGGAAAAACGGGAAAGGTAAACGGATGTCTGCGTCAATCCGTAGTCTTTCAACTGGTTGGCATCCAACGTCAGTTTCACAGTGCCTTTTTTACCTTTCAGCAGAACCTTAGGCTCCGCTTCCATTTTAAGGTAAGGAGGCAGATGCATCAACACCGGTTCGTACGGACGGTCGGATAGGTTCGCAATGCTAAAAGTCATCGTGGGCTTCTGACCATGATACACATCGGGGAAGGCAAATTCGTCACGATCGATACGGATATTGCCTATTGCATAAGGATGAGTCTTGGTATAGTCTTTTATCTCTTGCACCACTTCACCGATAAATTTCAGATAAATCAGGCTGGGCGTGGCATTGCTGTATATTCCTACTGTTTTTTCAAAGTGTCCCAAAGCTTTGGCGTCAAAGGAGGCTTTGACAATTCCTTTTCCTCCGGGAACAATCGGTTCTTTGGTCCAGTCGGCTACGGAACAGGCGCAAGAGGTAGTGACATTGGTAAGCACCAATGGCTGGTTACCGGTATTGGTAATTGTATATTCCACCGTCACCGGGCGTTTCCATTCTATTTGTCCGAAATTATGTGTCTCTTTATTGGAAGAGATGCGAGGTTGGGCAACGGCCGCCAAAGCGACAGTGAGTAGAGAAAATATAAATAGCAAACTACGTTTCATGCGATACTTTTTTATTTTGGTGCACAAATGTAGGACTTTTAGATGAGTTTCTCACCACAGATTACACAGATTAACACAGATTGGGAAAAGACTTTACATGCAGACGAGGCCTGTCATGCCTTGTCTGCAAACTAAAATCTTCGCTTTTGGTTATTCAATAATAATTGTCATTGATGCGGAATGTGAAACGTATTCGGGAGCGTATGCACACTGAATAGTGACTAGTCCTGTTTCGTAAGTTCCTTCACGGCTCACACGGTAGCCGTATTCCAGTACGTAGACGCCTTTACCCAAATGGTCGAAGAAGAAGTTGGTAGAGGCGTCTTTAATGTCTACATAATAGCCGAATCCATTGTTCCAGCGATAACCGGAAATACTGCCGACAGGCTCGAAGCAGGCGCCACGCTGGTCTTTCAACTGCACAAAGTCCATCGTACGGTCTACACTAATGGTCAGACGGGAAACAACTTTATCACCTACTGTGAGAACGGTCTTTGAAGTAATAGGCTGCAATTGTGCAACGTTGTTCTCTATGCGTTCTACGTACAGTTGCTTCTCTACATTCAATGCACCACCCTGTTGTTTCACATCACTGATAGGAGAATCGTATTCAGCGTAAACAGCTCCCCAAGCGATACCCGGATTCCTTTTTTCCACTTCAATCTTACGGGCGTCTACCACATTTTTCTGTGTGAACGAACGTTTGATATAACCCAATCCCGGAACGGTTGTCTTACTCGGAGATACCGTTTCCAGTACCTCGTTGGCAATCACAATACGTACGTCCCCTTGATTATCGAGCAAATTGGCGCCTTTCATCAACAGGGCATACACAGCATCCGCCGTAGCTACCGGAGAACTCCACTGCTGCGTCTGTTTTTGCTTTAACAGCCAGAGTTTCATTTCTTCGATTGTTTCCCGGTTTCCGTTTCCGCCAATCAGTTCCAATGCTTCCATCACATCTACATGGGCTTGCAACTTCATACCTCCCCAAGCATACGGATTCTCGTTGAAGGCAAAGAACATTCCTTGCTCATCCGTTTTCGTCAGATGTTCCTTCAAGGAAGCGACAAACTCTTGGGCTTCTTTCTTACGCCCGGCTTTATCAAGTACAATGGCTGCAATCGCTTTCGTTTCCATCGAAGAAGAGGTAAGCAACTCTCCCACTTTAGACAGATAATAAGCATAAGCAATCTTACTTGCCGCAGGAACCTGTTCACCGGAAATCGCGACAATATACAGATATTGCAGAATACCGCTTGAAACTCCTGTCTGTTTCACTCCCTTTTTCTGCGCTTTCAGTATATTCTTGTATTCTTCTAAAGCCGACTGATGAAGATAAGTTAATGCCTTAGCCTGCAAGTCAAGGGCGGTTCCACTCAATGGCGCACCTGTCAGTAGCGCAAGGCGGGCATTCAGTTCGGCAATATAAGCCGTTACATAACGACTGCCGTTCATTCCCTTAAACCATGACCAAGCACCGTCGGAATTCTGCAATTCCTGCAATCTGGTCAAAGCCGCAATGTTATTGCTGCGGATATTATTCAGGTCGAACAGCGTAGCGATACGTTCTTTCTGCTGTTCTTCCGTCTTGGCTTCGAGTACCCACGGCGATTCGGACAACAGAATGTTCTTCACTTCCTGGTTCTTTTGCAAATCACTCAAGAAGGTTTCTTTCGTACCGCCTTGAAGTTTCCAACTATCGAAAACTGCCTTAATGCGCGGCTGGCTGTCCATAATGTAAGAAGCCAATGTATTTGCATAATAGGCTGTAGCCCACGAAATAGCATTATTATTCACTGGGAGGCTTAGCGAAGGCAGTGCCTGAATGGCATACCAAGCCGGATTTCCCGTAAACTCAATAGTCAGTTTGCGGTCGGTCGCCGTTTTACTATGCTGATTGAACAAGCTGTCGAGTGAGAATGTACGGGTTTCTTCTCCACGTACAGGCATCGGAAGCGTCTCTACCAAATGTTCCTTATTGCTCAGCACCGGAAGAAGTTGTTGCTCACCGTCACTGAACGTACCGCTATCGGCTATCATCCGACAACCCAGTATCTCGTATTTATCATTCACGGTAAATCTGAAATTCACTCCGATTGTCTTTCCGGCAGCTACCGAGAATTTCTGTTTCTGCGTGCTGACAACTTTTTCCGTCATCGGATCGAAAAGAATCATACTGACTGTACCTGCCTGCGGCTTGCCTGTCATATTGGAAATAGAAGCGGCAATAGACGTCTTGTCGCCTACACGGACGAAGCGAGGGAGATTAGGAGTCAACATAAATTCCTTGCTCGTGGTAGCTTCACCATCCAACGTTCCCGTCAGCATTCCTTTGGTATGGGAATATCCACGAAAGTTCCAACGTGTCAGACTTTCGGGCATAGTGAAAGAGAAGGATATTTCTCCCTGTTCATTCGTACGAAGCTGCGGATAGAAGAAAGCTGTTTCGGCAAGGTTCGTACGCAAGTCGGCGGGCGCATCAGGAAGGGTTTCTTCTTCAAATTCCGCATCAGTAGCCTCAGAGACTAAGGCAGGCACATATTTCACTTCCACCACATTGCTCCGACTTGCAACACTGCCCGTCATTGCTGCTTTCTTCTGCACTCCCCCCCCTCTAATCATCACTCCATCGGCCAATATTTCGGATTCAAAGAACACATTTCCGATCCTTGACGGCATTACGAAATAGTCATACGCCAGCACCGGCACTTTCAGCGTCTTATTGTTCCACCAGTAATTGAATGAGTTGTTTCCCAAATAGCCATTCATCCAACGGAAATTAGGAAGTATCCGATTATAGTAAAGCCGGAAATCCTGTCGGCGATTCCAAATTTTATCTAATGACGCATCATACATCGTAGCCAGCATTTCCGCATCAGCGGCCTGCCCCTGCGGTGTCTTAATCGTCAATTTCCACTCTTCTTTCTGTCCGGGACGCAATTTGTCACGGAACACCTCCCACTTCATCGTCAACGTCTTATCCGCCAAGCGTTTCTCTACGGAGACCTGTTCCTGATAAAGCTGCCCGTCTCTTACCATACAGAAGTTCACAAAAATACCGTCTCCATAGCTCTCCAGATACGGATAGGTAAAACGCACAATCGTATCGGACAAGTTCAACGCCTTACTTTCCAGTTGTTTATCACCACAGAAGACGTTCATCATCACATAAGTGTCCTTTTCTGAAGTACCGAAACAGAATACTGCCGGGCGGGTTGCATCAAACTCCGTATTTTCCGCATAAAACCAAGTAGGTGATTTCACCGGCGGACGCTTGTCGCCGATAGAGAATAGGATCGTCTGAGCCTCCGTCTCCACTTCTTTTCCCTGACTGTCTTTCGCTACCGCTTTCAACATATAAGTTCCCGATGGAAGATTCTTCCAGTCAAGCGTCATTTCCTTATTAGAAGTAAATGTTCCTGTTGCAACGGGATTCTCACTTGCCTTCTTAAAGCCGGTTTCTTTCAGGCTACTCTCTTTCACGTTTGTCTCTTCGAGGGGATACAGATAGTAATTGCCATTCACCTCCACAGGCTGTTCGTTCAGGTTCTGAGCTTTAAACACAATATCAAACGGCCGGTCTTTGCATGTCTTCTTGTCCAACTCCATCTGTAGAACCAACGAACGGTTACCCGCCGGAATCACATCTGTAGAAGATTGCGTTTCACCTGCCACATTGGTAACAGTAGCTTCGATGGAATAACGGTAATATACTCTATCATTATTCTTATACTCGTCACTTTCCTCCAGACGGACGGGTATCGTAAATTCTCCATTCTCATTGGCAGTCACCTCTCCGGAAGCAATCTGCACAGCCCCCGAAATTCTCCAGAGGTTATATGCAGAACGTTTTACCGTATATTTCACCGGAAGATCCTGAAGCGACACACCGCTATAAGATTGAATCTTACCTTTCACCTGCACTTCATCTCCAAGCTTGTAGCTTTCCGTCTGCTTTTCAAAAGTTATATCAAATGTCGGACGTTTATAATCTTCTACACGAACAGTCGTTCCACCCTCTCCCGCCGTTAAAGAAAAGACTCCGTTCAGACAAGCGGAAGGCAAAGCAAAATCAGTCGCAAACGAACCGAATTCATTGGTACGTACAGATTTCCGTCCCACTTCCTGATAGTTCGCATCGTACAAAGTCACTGTATAGGCTTTGTTCGGAATCACATCAGCTGTGTCCGATTTCTGGGCAAATGCAATACCTTTCACATACACAGTCTGTCCCGGACGATACAGAGAACGGTCGGTCAACAACGTCATTTCCTCAACAGCTTTATCTTTATTGCCATAGTATCCATAACTTCCGCCATAAATTCCTTGTTTCGGCATAGCCGTATCCGTGCCTTTCGAGGCTTTCAGATACCGATACTTGGTATTCCTGAGGAATACCACTTTCCCCTCTTTATCGGTCGTAAACTCTTGCAACACTTTCTCGTCACTACT
Organism: Bacteroides finegoldii DSM 17565; assembly: GCF_000156195.1. Lineage (GTDB taxonomy): Bacteria > Bacteroidota > Bacteroidia > Bacteroidales > Bacteroidaceae > Bacteroides > Bacteroides finegoldii. The sequence goes on from NZ_GG688320.1 coordinate 313,796, forward strand.
GTATAGTGTAACTTTCGCATTGGGAATGGGATGTCCGGTCTGTCCGTCCAGAGTCACCACCTCGTATTGGTTTTCGGGCAGACGGCAAGTCAATACTTTAAAACGCGTCACGTTAAACTTGCTTTCGCTATCCCTCTTGGCACGAATATCCGGAATAATACGCATCACGTAAGTTCCCAAATCCGGAGCTTTGAATGTAAATACAGTATCCTTTGCCCGATAATCTTTCGGACGAAGAACGGAATAATGTTGTTCTTTAACCAGTTTCTTCGCCTGATACAGCCGCACAGTAAAGCCATCCAGATTTTTATGTCCCACATTCAACTTGATTTCTTCATTCGGAAAGGCCTGGCTCACTGCACTGACATTCAAGAAAGGCGCTAAAATCTCTTCACGGAGATTCTTCAGCGCATTTATCCTGCGATAACCCGGATAAAGACGGATCGCCTCATCACAAAGTTGCAAAGCATTGACTTGCTGCATCTTCTCAACAGCATAGCGGACTTGTGCCAAATAGACTTCCGCACATATCGGCTCTGATTTGAACTGCCTTTTAAGCTCGTCCAAAGCGGCATTATATGTGTCTGCCGTCCATTCGCCCAATCCTTTTTTTAGTTGGACAGGCTGCAATTTGTTATCATTGCCACGTTTCCATTCCAGATATTGAAGCATGGTCAATACATACCCCTCTTTAAGCCCGGCCGTCTCATAAGCGTCAGTCATACGCTCATATATATTGGAAATATCCTGTTTCACAGGAGAAGCTGTGATACCATTGAAACTGCCGCGTTCGAGTCTTTCAATCTGATTCAGAGCCCTAATGGCACGGGAAGCCAGCAGATGGTACATATCGTGATGATAATATTCGCTGGTTTCGCCCAGCTCCACAAAAGGAATGTAATTGAGTGAAGAAGTCTTGAGCAATAAGAGAGAATCCGCCAAAGCTTCCTTTACATTAGTCCGCACTTTCTCTACAAACATATTCGCCGTCCATTCGCGTATATCTGCGGACGGAGTCTCACCTACAATCTCGGTTCTTTGCCGGAGTTGCCACTGGTTGTCGGCGGCATAATTGGCATAGAATTCCGCTATCAAAGAGTGTAATATGGCGCGATCCATCGGCTGTTCTGTCTGCTTCGCCCATTGCTCCAAGTCTCTTAAACCGACATAAAAGCTATCCGGTGTCAATATATCCTGAGTTTTCATCCGCCACATATATGCTTTCAGCATTTGTGCGGAATTCCTTTCTTTCTCTCCTTTCTGATAAATTTCATCAGTCAGTTTTATCACTGTCTTAGGCAAGCTCTTTTTCTCCGCCTGCTTCACTTCTTTCCATAATTTGTCGAAAGTCTGTGCTTGCATTGCCGGAATCACTCCCAGTCCAAGCAGCACCATCATACAAATCTGCCTTACTTTCATAATCTCTCCAGTTTAAGTTTGATAGATATCTTTGCTTAAACAACAAAGTAAAGAAATAAAGTTTAAAGATTTGTACTTTTTAGCTTAAATTTTGCTTTCATCCTTACTGTAATTCAAAGATATACAGAACGGATAACCGACCTTACAGAATATAAACAAAGTGGGGATATCGTTTTCAATAACGTATCCCCACTCTAAACTTAGTTAATGTACTCGTTCTCATTTCTCAATTCTATACCCCCATGACAGCATTTCGTTACGACCTACTTCACTGAGGATTTTTCTTACTAAAGAACTCATTTTCTTTGCCATAATCTTAAATCTTTTAAATTACTAATTCCTGAAAACTAAAACTTACTTGTTAGGGGTTGCATTAATTGTCGAATATCCCCAAACATGTACATCGGCTTCACCGATCTTTCTAAACAATCTTTTTAACCTTTTCATTTTGTTATCCTCCTAATTACATGTTTTACAACACAAAAATACGGCCTTTGTTTATACGTTGTACCCCCAAAAGAGATAAATTTATGTTTTATAGCATATTTCTTGACTTGCGTCAATTAATTTATTTGTTATAAAAAGCAATTGTAACAGAGTGGCAGTTAATAAGACAAAAAGGCACAGATGACATTTCATCCGTGCCTTTTGCTAAATTATATCTACCTATATATAATAGGTATAGGTACGCTCTTATTTAATCGGAGTCTGCTCTAAGGTAGCCACCAGAAAGTCATAGAACTTCTGCACAGTGGGAATCAGCGCTCTTTCATCCGGTGAATGCGGTGAACGCAAGGTCGGGCCGAAAGAAATCATATCCAATCCTGGAATAATAGCACCGATAATGCCACATTCCAAACCTGCATGGATTACTTTCACTGCCGGTTCTACTCCAAACTGCTGCTTATAGGACGCTTTCATCGCTTTCAGAATCGGAGAATCGACATTCGGCTGCCAACCGGAGTAACCGCCTGTCATCTCCACCTTCATCCCTGCCATAGAGAAACAAGATTCGAGACTGGTAGTCAGATATTCCTTCATGCTGTCGCTTGAACTGCGAGCCAAAATCTTAATAGCCGCTTTGCCTTCGCCAATCGTTATTATGGCAAGATTGGAGGATGTCTCTACCGTGTCCGGAACAGTAGGAATCATACGTGTCACCCCATTCTGACAAGCAAAAATCGCATCAATCAGGTTGTCCTGAATCTCTTCCGGAACTTCACCAGCCGGAAGTTCCACACGTTCCGCCGTGAAACTGATCGGAGTCTCGATAGCCGAATATTCTTCATTGAACAGGTCTTCGCAATATTTCACCAAGCCCAACAGCTCTTTTTCATTTTCGGCAGGAATTGTAATTACCGCATGCGCTTCACGCGGGATAGCATTACGCATATTACCGCCTTCCCAACTTGCCAAGCGAGCTTCATAGTTGGCAACGGCTTCACGAATAAAACGAACCAGTAATTTATTCGCATTGGCACGTCCTTCATTGATTTCCAGTCCCGAATGTCCGCCGCGCAATCCTTTCAATGTTACTTTCACTGCAATATCTCCTTCTTCCGGAGCCACCTCTTTATATTCCAGAGTAGCAGTGACATCCATACCTCCGGCACAACCGATATACAATTCACCTTCATCTTCCGAATCCAGATTCAACAGGATTTCCCCATTCACCGTACCCGGTTTCAGACCGAACGCACCATACATCCCGGTCTCTTCATCCTTAGTGATCAGAGCTTCCAAAGGACCGTGTTTCAAATCTTTTGCTTCCAGCACGGCCATGATAGCAGCTACCCCCAGTCCGTTGTCCGCACCCAAAGTTGTACCTTTCGCTTTTACCCAGTCACCGTCTATATAAGTTTCAATCGGATCTTTTTCAAAATCGTGTACAGTATCGTTGTTCTTCTGGGGAACCATATCCATGTGCGCCTGAAGAATCACGCCTTTGCGATTTTCCATACCCGGAGTTGCCGACTTACGTATAATCACGTTGCCTGCTTCGTCTACAAAAGATTCCAGTCCTAAGCCTTTTCCAAAGTTAATCAGAAATTCAGTCACTTTTTCCATATGCCCTGACGGACGGGGAATCTGAGTCAACGAATAAAAATGCTTCCATACGTTTTGTGGAGCTAAAGAAAGAATAGTACTCATAACAAATCTATTTTATTAAGTGATTACTTTCGCTGTCTGTTGGTGAACGGCAATGCCGCCAAACCATATATGCCCAACAAAACTACTAAAAAGGTTTGAATACCGTGCACAATCAAGGCAAATATTCCGGCATTTGTCACATTTACTCCATAAAGCATCATCATAGAAATAACGGCAAAGTGCCATGGACCCGCTCCGTTGGGGGTGGGCACAATCACTGCGAATGTGCCGCCAACAAACATGACCAAAGCCGCCATCATGCCTAAATGCGCAGTGAAAGCAAAGCAATAGAACGTGAAGTAAAAGTGGAAAAAGTAACAAGCCCAAATAGCTAATGTATAAAATATAAATAAAGGAATATTGCGCACTCCACGCAAGGACATAATTCCCTCCCAGATGTTCAAGACAAAACCTTTTACCCGTTCATAAAAGAATAATGTCTTTCGTAAACAATAAAGTAACATCGCCACTCCGATGAAACAGAACAAGACAATATAAAACCATACGGACGTCAACAGATGCATCATGGAAGGTATCTTCGTTCCGGTCTGTTGAAGAAAAGTGACAAATATCGGCATTTGCAGCAAGACGGTAATTCCTGTTATCAGGAGAATGGTCAACGTATCGACCAACCGTTCCGTCACGACTGTTCCCAATGATTTGGCAAACGACACATCATCGTATTTTGCCAATATTCCGCAACGGCTCACTTCTCCGATACGGGGAACGACCAGACTGGCAGCATAAGAAACAAAAATGGCGTTCACACAATCTCTTCTTTTAGGAAACGCATCCAAAGGCTCCAACGTCTGCCGCCACCGCCAGCCACGAAACACTTGCGCAAATATTCCGAACAACAGCGAGAAAAGCATCCACCACCAATTTGTACCATGCTTCAACACATCGCCCGCCTCTGCAAAATCAAAGTCGCGATACACCCAGAATAAAATAAAGCCGCCCAAAACAATCGGTAATATCAGTTTCAGCGTCTTTTTTAACAGTTTCTTCATCCTTAATTCTTCATTAGCTGCACTGGCATATCATTTATTTTTAATTAGTGGCACGTTCTTCATTTAAAAGAATTACCTTTGTCGACTGCAAAAGTAATTATTTAGTTGGTAAATGAAATTAGTAAAGCCTAAAAAGTTTCTCGGACAGCACTTTCTGAAAGATTTGAAAGTAGCTCAGGATATTGCCGATACGGTCGACACCTTTCCCGAACTGCCCATTTTAGAGGTAGGACCGGGTATGGGCGTACTGACTCAATTTCTGGTGAAGAAAGACCGGCTGGTAAAAGTCGTAGAAGTTGACTATGAATCGGTTGCTTATCTCCGCGAAGCCTATCCGTCACTGGAAGACCATATTATTGAAGACGATTTCCTGAAGATGAATCTTCACCGGTTGTTTGATGGGAAACCTTTCGTTCTGACCGGTAATTACCCGTATAATATCTCCAGCCAAATCTTTTTCAAGATGTTGGATAATAAGGATATCATTCCTTGTTGCACAGGTATGATCCAGAAAGAGGTTGCCGAACGTATTGCCGCCGGACCGGGAAGCAAAACATACGGTATTCTCAGCGTATTGATTCAAGCGTGGTACAAGGTGGAATATCTGTTTACTGTCAGCGAACACGTATTCAACCCGCCTCCCAAAGTCAAAAGTGCCGTTATCCGTATGACGCGCAACGAAGTCCAAGAGCTGGGATGCGACGAGAAGTTATTCAAGCAGGTGGTGAAAACCACCTTCAACCAACGGCGCAAGACTTTGCGCAATTCCATCAAACCGATCTTAGGCAAAGATTGTCCGTTGACAGAGGACTCATTATTCAATAAACGTCCGGAACAACTATCGGTAGAAGAATTTATCGACTTGACCAATAAAGTGGAAGAAGCACTGAAACAACAATGAACGAGGAATACATTGACACCGTAAAACACCTTATAGAGCAGAAAGACGCTGATAAGGTAAAAGAACTCCTCATCGACCTTCATCCGGCCGACATCGCTGAGTTATGCAATGACTTGAATGCGGAAGGAGCCAGATTCATTTATCGCTTGCTCGATAACGAAACGGCCGCCGACGTGCTGGTCGAAATGGACGAGGATGCACGTAAAGAGCTTCTCGAAATGCTTCCTTCGGAGACTATCGCCAAACGCTTTGTCGACTATATGGATACGGATGACGCCGTAGACCTGATGCGTGAACTTGACGAGGACAAGCAGGAAGAAGTTCTTTCGCATATCGAAGACATCGAACAGGCAGGAGATATTGTCGACTTGTTGAAATACGACGAAAATACCGCCGGCGGTTTGATGGGTACGGAAATGGTACTTGTCAACGAGAACTGGAGTATGCCCGAGTGTCTGAAAGAGATGCGACAACAAGCGGAGGAGCTGGATGAGATCTATTATGTATATGTCATCGACGACGACGAACGTTTGCGTGGTATCTTCCCACTCAAGAAAATGATTACTTCTCCATCCGTGTCCAAAGTAAAGCATGTGATGCAGAAAGATCCGATTTCCGTGCACGTAGACACTCCTATCGACGAAGTGGTACAAGCGATTGAGAAGTATGACTTGGTGGCTATTCCCGTTATCGACAGCATCGGGCGGCTCGTAGGACAAATCACTGTCGACGACGTCATGGATGAGGTTCGTGAACAGTCGGAACGTGATTACCAATTGGCTTCCGGTCTTTCGCAAGACGTAGAAACCGACGACAACGTACTCAAGCAGACTACTGCCCGTCTCCCCTGGTTATTGATCGGTATGCTCGGTGGTATCGGAAACTCCATGATTCTGGGTAACTTCGATTCAACCTTTGCCGCCCATCCTGAAATGGCACTCTATATCCCGCTTATCGGTGGTACAGGTGGAAATGTCGGAACACAATCTTCGGCTATCATCGTGCAAGGGCTGGCAAACAGCTCGCTGGATGCTAAAAACACATTCAAGCAAGTGACCAAAGAAGCGGTAGTGGCGTTAATCAATGCTACAATCATCTCTTTATTGGTATATACATATAATTTCATCCGCTTCGGCGCAACGGCTACGGTTACGTATTCCGTATCCATCAGTCTGTTTGCCGTAGTGATGTTCGCTTCTATTTTTGGAACACTCGTGCCAATGACGCTCGAAAAGCTAAAAATAGATCCCGCCATTGCAACGGGTCCCTTTATTGCCATCACAAATGACATTATCGGCATGATGTTGTACATGGGAATTACGGTTTTATTATCATAAAAACAGGCTAAACAAAAAAAAATAAGCAAAATAGTATGAAGTAATCGTTTTATTTCATTAATTTGTGACCCAAAACTAATATACAATGATGGACGCTCATGACACTAATCAACCCTTGAACCAAGGGGAATTAGAAGAAGAAAAAAAAACAAGTCGAGGTTTCTGAAGCTATAACAGAGACTCCAACTGAAGAAGTTACTGCCGAAGTTCAAACTGAAGCAGCTCCTAAACCTGCTACAAAGGAAGATGTATTAAACCTATTAAAGGAGCTTGCACAGAATGCAGAAAATGCAAACAAGCAGGATATCGATAATCTGAAACAATCATTCTACAAGTTACATAACGTCGAACTGGAAGCTGCTAAAAAGGAGTTCACAGATAACGGTGGAGCCATTGAGGATTTTGTTCCGCAAGAAGACCCGGAAGAAGAAGAATTCAAACGTCTGATGGGAGTTATCAAAGAAAAGCGAAGCAAAATGGCTGCCGAGTTAGAACGACAAAAAGAAGAAAACCTACAAGTCAAACTTTCCATCATCGAAGAACTGAAGGAATTAGTAGAATCCGGAGATGACGCCAATAAATCTTACACCGAATTCAAAAAGCTGCAACAGCAGTGGAATGAGACAAAGCTGGTTCCGCAAGGCAAAGTAAATGAACTGTGGAAGAATTATCAATTATATGTAGAGAAATTCTACGACTTATTGAAGCTGAACAACGAATTCCGCGAATATGACTTCAAGAAGAACTTGGAAATCAAGACTCACCTTTGCGAAGCTGCCGAAAAGTTGGCTGACGAAGAAGATGTTGTTTCCGCTTTCCACCAACTCCAAAAATTGCATCAGGAATTCCGTGATACGGGTCCGGTAGCCAAAGAGTTGCGTGATGAAATATGGAACCGCTTCAAGGCGGCTTCTACCGCTGTCAACCGTCGCCATCAGCAACATTTTGAAGCACTGAAGGAAACAGAACAGCACAATCTAGACCAAAAAACCGTTATCTGCGAAATCGTAGAAGCGATAGAATATAATGAACTGAAAACATTCTCTGCTTGGGAAAACAAGACTCAGGAAGTAATTGCATTGCAAAACAAATGGAAAACAATCGGTTTTGCACCTCAAAAGATGAATGTGAAGATATTCGAACGTTTCCGTCATGCGTGTGATGACTTCTTCAAGAAAAAAGGAGAATTCTTCAAGAGCTTGAAAGAAGGAATGAACGAAAATCTGGAAAAGAAAAAAGCACTGTGTGAGAAAGCGGAAGCCTTGAAAGACAGCACTGACTGGAAAGCTACTGCCGACGCTCTCACCAAACTTCAAAAAGAGTGGAAAACTATCGGGCCGGTAGCCAAGAAACATTCGGATGCAGTATGGAAACGTTTCATTTCCGCTTGCGACTATTTCTTCGACCAGAAAAACAAAGCTACTTCTTCACAACGTTCTGTGGAAGTAGAGAACATGGAGAAAAAGAAAGCATTGATCGAAAAGCTGTCCGCCATCGAAGAAAACATGGATATGGAAGAAGCCAGTACACTTGTTCGGGAGTTAATGAAAGAATGGAACTCTATCGGTCATGTGCCATTCAAAGAGAAAGATAAACTTTACAAGCAATACCACAGCTTGATTGACCAATTGTTTGATCGTTTCAACATCAACACTTCCAATAAGAAGCTAAGTAATTTCCGTTCTAACATCAGCAATATTCAAGGAAGTGGCCCGCAATCTTTATACAGAGAACGAGAAAAGCTGGTACGTGCTTATGAGAATATGAAGAACGAACTACAGACATATGAGAACAATCTGGGCTTCTTGACTTCCACTTCAAAGAAAGGTAGTAGCCTGTTAACTGAATTGAATCGCAAGGTAGACAAATTAAAAGCAGATCTGGACTTGGTTTTACAGAAAATCAAGGTAATTGACGAATCAATAAAAACTGAAGAATGATCCGCTCACTGATTTGAGAAGATACAGGAAAGTAGTGTATCAGAATGCAGATTAACGGTAAATTATCGCAAAAGAATTCTATAAAATATTAGGGATATTCCTGAAATAGGAAAATTTAAGGCAACTACTTCATTGCGAATTAGTTGCCTTTTTTGTATCTTTAAGC